>BOPV01000001.1:0-1409988 GCA_018332375.1 Roseiterribacter gracilis
ACGTGACGGGGATGGTGAAGCTGCCGGAAGGCACGGAAATGGTGATGCCGGGCGACAACATCTCGATGGAAGTCGAGCTGATCGCACCGATCGCGATGGATGAAGGCCTGCGCTTCGCCATCCGCGAGGGCGGCCGCACCGTCGGTGCCGGCGTCGTCGCCAAGATCATCGCCTAATCGACGCCTCGGACTGACAGGAACAAGGCTTCACGCCATGGATACCCAGAGCATCCGCATTCGCCTCAAGGCGTTCGACCACCGCGTGCTTGACCAGTCGACGAGTGAAATCGTCAACACGGCCAAGCGCACCGGTGCGCGCGTCCGCGGGCCGATTCCGCTGCCGACCCGCATCGAAAAGTTCACGGTGCTGCGCAGCCCGCACATCGACAAGAAGAGCCGTGAGCAGTTTGAAATGCGCACGCACAAGCGGCTCCTCGACATTATCGACCCGACTCCGCAGACCGTGGACGCGCTGATGAAGCTCGACCTCGCTGCCGGCGTCGACGTCGAGATCAAGCTGTAAGGCGTCGCCGTCATGCAAATGGATAAAGTCCGCACCGGACTCATCGCGCAGAAGGTCGGCATGACCCGCGTGTTCACCCCCGAGGGCGAGCACGTTCCGGTCACCGTCCTCAAAGTCGAGACCTGCCAGGTCGTGTCGCAGAAGACGATGGAGAAGGACGGTTACACCGCTCTTCAACTCGGCGTCGGCACCGCCAAGGTGAAGAATGTCTCGAAGGCACAGCGCGGCCATTTCGCCAAGGCGAAGGTCGAGCCGAAGAAGAAGACCGTCGAGTTCCGCGTTCCCGCGGAAGCGCTCGTCGATGTCGGTGCCGAAATCGGCGTCGATCACTTCCTCGCCGGCCAGACCGTCGACGTCACTGGCACGTCGATCGGCAAGGGCTTCGCCGGTTCGATGAAGCGCTGGAACTTTGGTGGTCTGCGCGCGACCCACGGCGTGTCGGTCTCGCACCGCTCGCATGGTTCGACGGGTAACCGCCAGGATCCGGGTCGTACCTTCCCGGGCAAGAAGATGGCCGGTCACCTCGGTGCCGAGCGCGTCACGACGCAGAACGTCAAAGTCGTTCGCGTTGATGTCGAGCAGGGCCTGATCCTGATCAAAGGTTCGGTCCCGGGCCCCGACCAGGGCTGGGTGATCGTGCAGGACGCGAAGAAGACCAAGGCGCCCGCAGGGCTGCCGTATCCGGCTGCGGTGCGTAAGGGAGCTGCTGTTGAAGCGGCTGCTGAACCGGCCGTCACCGAGACGCAGGAGTAAGGGCCATGAAGGTCCAAGTGAAAAACCTCGCCGGCACGGCGGTGGGCGACATCGAACTCAGCGACGATATTTTCGCGCTGCCGGTTCGTAGCGACCTGCTGCATCGCATGGTGAACTGGCAGTTGGCCAAGCGTCGTGCGGGTACGCACAAGACGAAGGGCGTGAGCGAAATCTCCGGCACCGGCAAGAAGCCCTACAAGCAGAAGGGCACTGGCCGCGCACGTCAGGGTTCGCTGCGTTCGCCGCAGTTCCGCGGCGGCGCGCGCATCTTCGGACCGGTCGTTCGTAGCCACGAATACGACCTGCCGAAGAAGGTGAAGAAGCTCGCGCTTCGCACCGCGCTGTCGGCCAAGGCCGCCGAAGGCAAGCTGTTCGTTCTCGATGCAGCGACCGCCGGTACGCACAAGACGAAAGAGTTGGCTGCGTCGCTGACGAAGCTGGGCCTCGGCTCGGTCATCGTGATCGACGGTCAGACGCTCGACGTGAACTTCTCGCGCGCCGCCGCCAACATCCCGTTGGTCGACGTGCTGCCGAGCCAGGGCGCGAACGTCTACGACATTCTCCGCCGCGACACGCTCGTGCTCACGCGCGCTGCGATCGCCGATCTCGAGGCGCGCCTGAAATGAGCAAGAAGACGAAGAAAGACGACAAGGCGATCTCGCCTCGTCACTACGACGTGATCCGCGCGCCGGTCATCACCGAGAAGGCGACGATGGGTTCGGAGCACGGCCAGGTGACCTTCAAGGTCGCGTTGGACGCAACCAAGCCCGAGATCAAGGCTGCCGTTGAGGCGCTGTTCAAGGTCGAAGTGAAGGCCGTGAACACGCTGGTCCACAAGGGCAAGACCAAGATGTTCAAGGGCGTCCGCGGTCGTCGCTCGGACGTGAAAAAAGCGATCGTCACGTTGGCCCAAGGGTCGACGATCGACGTGACGACGGGAGTCTGACGCGATGGCGTTGAAACAATTCCGTCCGATTACGCCGGGCACGCGCCAACTGGTGCTGGTCGACAAGTCGGATCTCTACAAGGGCAAGCCGCTCAAGAAGCTGGTCGAAGGCCAGTCGAAGTCGGGTGGCCGTAACAACACCGGTCGTGTCACGTCGTGGCAGAAGGGTGGCGGTCACAAGCAGTCGTATCGACTGATCGACTTCAAGCGCCGCAAGTTCGACGTCGCCGGTACGGTCGAACGGATCGAATACGATCCGAACCGCACCGCCTTCATCGCGCTGATCACCTACGAGGACGGCGAACAGGCCTACATCCTCGCGCCGCAGCGCCTCGGCGTTGGCGACAAGGTGATCGCCGGCGAAAAGGTCGACGTGAAGCCGGGCAATGCGATGCCGCTGCGTTCGATGCCGGTCGGTACGATCGTGCACAACGTCGAGCTGCGTCCGGGCAAGGGCGGCCAGTTGGCTCGTTCGGCCGGTACGTATGCACAGCTCGTCGGTCGCGACAGCGGCTACGCGCAGTTGAAGTTGACGTCGGGCGAACTGCGCACCGTGCGCGGTGAATGCATGGCGTCGGTTGGTGCGGTGTCGAACCCCGACAACTCGAACCAGTCGCTCGGCAAAGCCGGTCGTAATCGTTGGAAGGGTATTCGCCCGCATGTCCGCGGCGTCGCGATGAACCCAGTCGATCATCCCCATGGCGGCGGCGAAGGCCGCACCTCGGGTGGTCGTCATCCGGTCACGCCTTGGGGCAAGGGCACCAAGGGCAACAAGACCCGGAAGAACAAGGCCACGGACAAGTACATTATCCGCCGCGCGCCGAAGCGCTCGGGGAGGACCTAAGACATGGCGCGTAGTGTTTGGAAGGGCCCGTTCGTTGACGGGTATCTGCTGAAGAAGGCCGAGAAGAGCCGGGGCTCGGGCCGCAACGAGATCATCAAGATCTGGTCGCGTCGCTCGACGATCCTGCCGCAGTTCGTCGGTCTGACCTTCGGTGTTTACAACGGCCAGAAGTTCATCCCGGTCCTCGTGACCGAGAACATGATCGGCCACAAGTTCGGCGAATTCTCGCCCACGCGCACCTTCTACGGGCACGCGTCGGACAAGAAGGCGAAGAGGGCCTAATCATGGGTAAGCCCAGCAACGAACGTCGCCAGGCGGAGACGGAGGCGAAAGCCTTCGCCAAGATGATCCGTACCTCGGCGCGCAAGCTGAACCTCGTGGCGCAGCTGATCCGTGGCAAGAGCGCGCAAAACGCGCTCGCCGACCTGACTTTCTGCGAGCGTCGTATCGCCAAGGAAGTCCGCAAGGTGCTGCAGTCGGCGATCGCCAACGCTGAAAACAATCATCAGCTCGACGTGGATCGTCTCTATGTCAGCGAAGCGACCGTTGGTCGTGCGCTGGTCATGAAGCGCTTTCATGCTCGCGGTCGTGGTCGTTCGGCGTCGGTCGAGAAGCCGTTCTCCAATCTTACCGTTGTGGTGCGCGAGCGGGCCGAAGCGGCCGCCGGCGCGGAGGCGTAATTCATGGGTCAGAAGATCAATCCGATCGGCATCCGCGTCGGTATCAACCGTACGTGGGACAGCCGCTGGTACGCCGGTCGCGACTATGCGCGCGTCCTGCACCAGGATTTGAAGCTGCGCGAATATTTGATGACCCGCCTGTTGCAGGCTGGCGTCGGTCGCGTCGTGATCGAGCGTATGGCGAAGAAGGCTCGCATCACCATTCACTCGGCTCGTCCGGGCGTGGTGATCGGCAAGAAGGGCGCCGACATCGAAAAGCTGCGCTTGGAACTCGGTGCCCGCACCGGTTCGGAAGTCGCGCTGAACATCGTCGAAATCCGTAAGCCGGAAATCGATGCCAAGCTGATCGCCGAGAACATCTCGAGCCAGCTCGAGCGTCGCGTTGCCTTCCGTCGCGCCATGAAGCGCGCGGTGCAGTCGGCGATGCGTCTGGGCGCCCAGGGCATTCGTATCAACTGCTCGGGTCGTTTGGGCGGCGCGGAAATCGCGCGTCTCGAATGGTACCGCGAAGGTCGCGTGCCGCTGCACACGCTGCGCGCCGACATCGATTACGGCACGGCCACTGCCAAGACGACCTACGGCACCTGCGGCGTCAAAGTCTGGGTGTTCAAGGGCGAAGTGATGGCGCACGACCCCATGGCGCAGGACAAGCGCGCCATGGAACAGCAGCCCGCGCGCTAAGGGATAACGACAATGCTTAGTCCGAAGCGAACCAAGTACCGCAAGGCGCACAAAGGCCGTATCCACGGCGTTGCGACCTCGGGCACGACGCTCAATTTCGGCGCCTTCGGTTTGAAGGCGTTGGAACCGGAACGCGTGACTGCGCGCCAGCTCGAAGCTGCTCGCCGTGCGATCACCCGTCACATGAAGCGCCAGGGCCGTCTCTGGATCCGCGTCTTCCCGGACGTGCCGGTCTCGAAGAAGCCCGCCGAAGTCCGCATGGGTTCGGGTAAAGGCAGCCCGGAATTCTGGGTGACCCGTATTTATCCGGGAAAGATCATGTTCGAGATCGACGGCATTCCGGCCGATCTCGCGATGCGCGCGTTCGAGCTCGCGGCTGCAAAGCTGCCGATCAAGACCCGCGTCGTGACCCGGGAGCAGGTGTGATGGCGACCAAGACCGAAGACTTTCGCGGCAAGAGCGAAGACCAACTGAAAGACGATCTGATCGCGTTGAAGAAGGAGCAGTTCAACCTGCGCTTCCAGCGTGCCTCGGGTCAGTTGGAATCGACCGCCCGCGTGCGCATCGTTCGTCGCAACATTGCGCGCATTCAGACTGTGCTGCGTCAGCGCGAGCTGGCGTCGGCCAAGGCGTAAGGAAAGAACGATGCCGAAGCGCGTCATGCAGGGTGAAGTGGTGAGCGACAAGGGCGACAAGACTGTCGTCGTCCGCGTCGAACGCCGCGTCATGGACCCCGTCTATAAGAAATTCGTTCGTCGCTCGAAGAAATTCGCTGCGCACGATGAAGCGAACGTGTTCCGCGTTGGTGATGTCGTCGAGATTCAGGAGACTGCTCCGATCTCGAAGAACAAGCGCTGGACCGTGATCTCGCCGGCGCCGTCGCGCGCGGCGCAGGCCTGAGGAGCAACGTAATATGATCCAGATGCAGACTAATCTGGACGTGGCCGACAACAGCGGCGCGCGCCGGGTCATGTGCATCAAAGTTCTCGGCGGTTCCAAACGGAAATACGCTGAGGTCGGTGATGTCATCGTCGTCTCGATTAAAGAGGCGATCCCGCGCGGCCGTGTGAAGAAGGGCGACGTCCATCGCGCCGTTGTGGTGCGTACCGCTTTCCCGCTGTCGCGTAATGACGGCTCACTGATCCGTTTTGACCGCAACGCCGCCGTGCTGATCAACAAGCAGGGCGAGCCGATCGGTACCCGTATCTTCGGGCCGGTGACTCGTGAGCTGCGCGGCAAGAAGTTCATGAAGATCATCTCGCTCGCGCCGGAGGTGCTGTGATGTCGGCCGCCAAGATTAAAAAGGGCGATCGCGTCGTCGTGATCACCGGTCGCGACAAGGGCAAGCGCGGCGAAGTCGTTCGCGTGCTGCCGGGCGCTGACCGCGTCGTCGTCAGCGGCGTGAACATCGTGAAGCGCCACACGCGTCCGACCCCGGCTTCGGCCGGCGGCATCGTCGAGAAGGAAGCGACGATCCACGTGTCGAACGTGCTGCATATCGACCCCAAGACCGACAAGCCGACCCGCGTTGGCTTCAAGACCCTGGAAGACGGCCGCAAGATTCGCGTCGCCCGTCCGTCGGGGGAGGCGATCGACCGATGACCAAAGCGACTGCAAAGAGCAAGACCGACGCACCGCGCCTGAAGCGCGAGTACGAAGAGAAGATCAAAGCCGCGCTGAAGGCTGAGTTTGGCTACGCCAACGACTACGCCGTGCCGAAGCTGGAAAAGATCGTGTTGAACATGGGCGTCGGCGAGACGACCGGTGACACGCGCAAGATCCAGCCGGCGGTGGCGGAGCTGCAGGCGATTGCCGGCCAGAAGCCGATCATCACCAAGGCCCGCAAGTCGATCGCGCAGTTCAAAGTGCGCGAGCACATGCCGATCGGCTGCAAGGTCACCCTGCGTGGCGCTCGTATGTACGAGTTCCTCGATCGCCTGATCACGATCGCGCTGCCGCGCGTTCGCGACTTCCGCGGCGTGAAGCCCGACTCGTTCGACGGTCGCGGCAACTACGCGATGGGCGTGAAGGAACAGATCATCTTCCCGGAAATCGACTACGAAAAGATGGAGTCGGTGCGGGGCATGGACATCGTGATTTGCACGACGGCCAAGAACGACGCTGAAGCCAAAGCGCTGCTGCGCGGCTTCAACATGCCGTTCACGAGCTGAGCGGCGAGGACATAAGACATGGCTAAGAAGAGTGCCGTTGAGAAGAACAACCGCCGCGCCAAGCTGGTGAAGCGGTTTGCTGCCAAGCGGAAGCGTCTGCTGGCGATCACCGACGACAAGCAAGTGTCGGACGAAGAGCGTTTCGACGCCCAGCTGAAGCTGGCGGAGATGCCGCGCAATTCGAACCCGACGCGCGTGCGTAACCGCTGCGAAATGACTGGCCGTCCGCGCGCCGTCTATCGCCGTTTCAAGCTGTCGCGCATTGCGTTGCGCCAGCTGGCGTCGATCGGGCTTGTGCCCGGCGTCACCAAGTCGAGCTGGTAAGGAGACCCCGAGATGTCACTGAGTGATCCGCTCGGCGATCTGCTGACCCGCATCCGCAATGGTCAGCACGCCAATATGTCGATCGTCGAAAGCCCGGCCTCGAAGCTGCGCGCAAGCGTGCTCGAAGTGTTGAAGCGCGAAGGCTACATCCGTGGCTACGAGCAAGACGCTGTGGTCAACGGCATTTCGACCATCAAGGTGCAGCTGAAGTACCACGAAGGCCAACCGGCGATTAAAGAGATCCAGCGTGTCTCGAAGCCGGGCCGTCGCGTCTACTCGAAGATCAGCGAGCTGCAGAAGTTCTATAACGGTCTGGGTATCTCGATCCTGTCGACGCCGCGTGGCGTGATGTCAGATCACGAGGCCCGCGCTGCCAATGTTGGCGGCGAAGTCCTCTGCAAGGTGTTCTGAGCCATGAGCCGCATCGGAAAACATCCCGTTCCGGTTCCGTCGGGCGTCACCGTTTCGGTGGTCGGTCAGACGGTTACCGCCAAGGGTAAGCTGGGCGAAAAGAAGCTCACGCTGATCGACGACATTTCGGTCGAGATGAAGGACGGCACTGTCGTCGTTCTGCCGCGCGCCGAAACCCGTCGTGCTCGCCAAATGTGGGCGACGTCGCGCAGCCTGGTGAACAACCTGGTCAAAGGCGTGAGCGAAGGCTTCACCGAAGACCTCGAGATCAACGGCGTCGGTTATCGTGCCGCGGTGCAGGGCAAAGAGCTGGTGCTCGCGCTCGGCTACACGCACGACATCCGCTACCCGATCCCGGCCGGCGTCACGATGAAGACGGAAAAGCCGACCACGATCTCGATCCTGGGTCCGGACAAGCAGCAGGTCGGTCAGATCGCAGCTGAGCTGCGCGCGTATCGTCCGCCAGAGCCCTACAAGGGCAAGGGCGTGAAGTACGTGTCCGAAACGATCCTGCGCAAAGAAGGCAAGAAGAAATAGCCATGCCGCAGCAATTCGACTCCACCACTCGCCGCAAGCTGCGCGTCCGCGCCAGCATGCGGAAGATCCGCAGCGATCGCCCGCGCCTGTCGGTGCATCGCACGTCGCAGCACATCTACGCGCAGGTCATCGACGACGCTGGGCAGAAGACGCTCGCTGCGGCTTCGACGCTCGACACGTCGCTGAAAGGCGAACTGAAGAGCGGCGCAAACATCGATGCCGCCAAGCGCGTCGGTGCGCTCGTTGCCGAGCGTGCCAAGGCGGCCGGCGTTACGCAGGTCCGCTTCGATCGCGGTGCCTATATTTTCCACGGGCGCGTGAAAGCGCTCGCCGAGGCGGCTCGCGAAGCCGGCCTGGACTTCTGAGGAGCTAGGCTATGGCACGCGAAGAACGTCGCGAACGTCGCGACCGCGACAGCGAACAGAGCGAGCTCGTCGAAAAGCTCGTTTCCATCAACCGCGTCGCGAAGGTGGTGAAGGGTGGCCGTCGTTTCGGCTTCGCTGCACTCGTCGTCGTCGGCGACGGCAAGGGCCGCGTTGGTCACGGCGCGGGTAAGGCCCGCGAAGTGCCGGAAGCGATCCGCAAGGCGACCGAACAGGCCAAGAAGAGCATGGTTCGCGTTCCGCTGCGCGAAGGCCGCACGCTGCATCACGATCTGCAGGGCCGTTTCGGCGCCGGCAAAGTCGTGCTGCGCGCAGCTCCGGCCGGTACCGGCATCATCGCAGGTGGTCCGATGCGCGCCGTCTTCGAAGCGCTCGGCGTCCATGACGTCGTCGCCAAGTCGGTCGGCACGTCGAACCCGCACAACATGGTCAAGGCAACGCTCGATGCGCTGACCCATCTCTCGAGCCCGCGCCTGGTCGCGGCGCGTCGTGGCCGCAAGGTCGCCGAGATCCTGGGCAAGCCGGGTGAAGCCGAAGCCAATCTCGAAGGCGTTTCGTGATGGCCGAAGAAAAGAAAGCCCCGGCGAAGAAAGCCGCTGCGCCGAAGACTGCTGCTCCGAAGAAGGCAGCTGCCGCCCCCAAAGCGGCTGCAGCCAAGAGCGGCAAGACCGTGATCGTGACCCAGACCGGGTCGCCGATCGGTCGTGAACAGTATCAGCACGCGACTCTGAAGGGTCTCGGACTGGGCAAGATGAACCGGACTCGCGAGCTCGAGGACACGCCGGCGGTGCGCGGAATGATCCGCACCGTGCAGCACCTCATCCGCGTTGAGTCGCCGACCGAGTAATTGCCATGACCAAGCTCAACGACATTCGCGACAATGACGGTGCCCGTAAGGGCCGCATGCGCATCGGCCGTGGTATCGGCTCGGGCAAAGGCAAGACCGGCGGCCGTGGCGGCAAGGGTCAGACCGCGCGCTCCGGCGTCGCGATCAACGGCTTTGAAGGCGGCCAGATGCCGCTGCATCGCCGCATCCCGAAGCGCGGCTTCACCAACCACATGCGTCGCGACTACGTCGTGATCAACCTGGGCTCGATCCAGGCTGCGATCGACGAAAAGAAGCTCGACGCCAAGGCGACGATCAACGGCGAAGCGCTGGTTGCGGCCGGCTTGCTGCGCCGCACGCGCGATGGTGTCCGTCTGCTCGCCAAGGGCGCGCTGACGGCCAAGGTGACGATCGACGTCGCCGGTGCCAGCGCGGCTGCAATCGCAGCGGTGGAAAAGGCCGGCGGCAGCGTCACGCTGCCCAAGGTCGAAGAAGCCGCGGCGGGTTGATCTCGCGCCGGGGCTTGCCCCGCACTATGTAGTTCGTCGAGCGCCGGACCATCGCGTCCGGCGTTCGCGTGTTTACTTCCAGGATTGCCCCCCGACCATTGATAGGGGCGGTGATCCTCGCTACTCGAAGAGTCATCATGGCTTCCGCCGCCGAGCAGCTCGCAGCAAATCTGAATTTCGGCGCCTTCGCGAAGGCGCCCGAACTCCGCAAACGCATCTGGTTCACACTGGCTGCGCTCGTCGTCTATCGCATCGGGACCTATATCCCGCTGCCGGGCATCGACCCGGCGGTGCTGGCCGACATCTTCAATCAAAGCCGCGGCGGCATCCTGGACATGTTCAACATGTTCTCGGGCGGCGCGCTGCACCGCATGACCATCTTCGCGCTCAACATCATGCCGTACGTCTCGGCATCGATCGTGGTGCAGTTGATGACTGCGGTCGTGCCGTCGATGGAGACGCTCAAGAAAGAGGGCGAGGCGGGCCGCAAGAAGCTGAACCAGTACACGCGCTATCTGACCGTGCTGCTGGCGCTGGTGCAGGGCTACGGCCTCGCAACCGGCATTGAAAGCATGACCGGCGCCAGCGGTTCGTCCGCGGTGCTGATCCCGGGCATGTTCTTCCGCATCGAAACCGCGCTGACCTTGGTTGCCGGCACCGTGTTCCTGATGTGGCTCGGCGAACAGATCACCAGCCGCGGCATCGGCAACGGCATCTCGCTGATCATCTTCGCCGGCATCGTCGCGGAATTGCCGCGTGCATTGGTGCAGGCACTCGAACTTGGCCGCACCGGCGCCTTGTCGGGCTTTGCGATCCTGCTGATGTTCGTGATGGCGATCGCCGTCATCATGTTCATCGTGTTCATGGAACGCGCCCAGCGGCGGATCGTGGTTCAATATCCGAAACGCCAAGTCGGCAATCGTATGTTTGGCGGTGAAAACAGCCATCTGCCGTTGAAGCTCAACACGTCGGGCGTGATTCCGCCGATCTTCGCGTCGTCGCTGTTGCTGCTGCCGCTGACCATCGTCGGCTTCATGGGCCAGCGTGGCGACTCGGGTTGGCTGGGTTGGTTCTCGCAGCAGATCGGCCACGGCCGTCCGCTCTACATCGTGCTGTACGCAGCGCTGATCGTGTTCTTCTGCTTCTTCTACACGGCGATCGTCTTCAACCCGACCGAGACCGCCGACAATCTGCGCAAGTATGGCGGCTTCGTTCCGGGCATTCGTCCGGGCAAGAACACCGCTGACTATTTCGACTATGTGCTGACTCGAATCACGGTGATTGGCGCCTTCTATCTGTGCGTCGTGTGCCTGATCCCGGAGATTCTGATCAGCGAATACAGCCTGCCCTTCTATTTCGGCGGCACGTCGTTGCTGATCGTTGTGTCGGTGACGATGGATACAGTGGCGCAGATCCATAGCCACTTGCTCGCCCACCAATACGAAGGCCTGATCAAGAAGGCCAAACTGCGGGGAGCCCGAGCTCGGTGAACATCATCCTGTTGGGCCCGCCAGGGGCGGGGAAGGGCACGCAGGCAAAGCTTCTCGAACAGAAGCGCGGCATGGTGCAGCTCTCGACTGGCGACATGCTCCGCAGCCACGTGAAGGCGGGCGACGAGCTGGGACAGAAGGCCAAGGCAATCATGGACGCGGGCCAGCTGGTCCCGGACGACCTGATGATCGCCATGATCTCGACCCGGATCGACCAGCCTGACGCCCGCAAGGGCTTCATCCTGGACGGTTTCCCGCGCACCACGCCCCAGGCCGAGGCGCTGGACCGGATGCTGGCCGAGAAGGGTCTCCAGCTCGATGCGGTCATCGAGATGAAGGTGGACGAGCCCGAGCTCATCCGCCGCGTTGCCGGGCGCTACACCTGCGCCAAATGCGGTGCGGGCTTCCACGACCTGCTGAACCCGCCGAAGAAGGCCGGGGTCTGCGATACGTGCGGCTCGACCGAGTTCGTCCGGCGGCCGGACGACAATGCCGAGACCGTAAAGGGCCGGCTGGACGTGTTTCGGAAGCAGACGGCCCCGATTCTCCCGTACTACCGGGACAAGGGCGTTCTCGAATCGGTCGACGGCATGGCCGCCATCGATGAGGTCGAGCGCCAGATCGAGGCCCTGCTGAAGGCCCATTAGGGCGACCTACGAACCTAGGCGAACCCTAGGAGAGCTGCGGCCTTTCGGCCGGGAGCAAAAGTTCCCC
Organism: Roseiterribacter gracilis; assembly: GCA_018332375.1. Lineage (GTDB taxonomy): Bacteria > Pseudomonadota > Alphaproteobacteria > BOG-932 > Roseiterribacteraceae > Roseiterribacter > Roseiterribacter gracilis. The sequence goes on from BOPV01000001.1 coordinate 11,792, forward strand.
CGAAAGCCGCGGCCGGCTTGACTCTGCAAGGCGCGATCCATATTTTCGCGGCCTTCCGGAGTTTAGGACGACCGGCCGGTTTTGCGCGCCCCCAGTTGGGGGCCGCTTGCGTTCGATGGCCTTTCGGGGCCGAAGGAGAGACTACGTGGCGCGTATTGCTGGTGTGAACATCCCCGCACAGAAGCGGGTCGAGATCGCGCTTCGCTACATCTACGGGATTGGCCCGCAGAACGCGAAAGTGATCTGCAAAGCCGTGGGTATCCCGGCTGAGCGTCGCGTGAATCAGCTCACCGACGATGAGATCTTTCGTATCCGCGAAGTGATCGACCAAGACTACAAAGTCGAAGGCGATCTCCGCCGCGAAGTTTCGATCAACATCAAGCGCCTGATGGATTTGGGCTGCTATCGCGGCCTGCGTCACCGCAAGAGCCTTCCGGTTCGCGGCCAGCGCACGCACACCAACGCGCGCACCCGCAAGGGTCCGGCCAAGCCGATCGCCGGTAAGAAGAAGGCGACCAAGAAGTAATCGCGCGACTCAATACAGAGTCGGCGCGCTGACATCCGAGACAGGATCTATTCGATATGGCTAAACCAGCTGCCGCAGGTCGTCTGCGCCGCAAAGAGCGCAAGAACATCACGTCGGGCGTCGCCCACGTGAATGCGTCGTTCAACAACACGATCATCACGATCACCGACGCGCAGGGCAACGCGATTGCCTGGGCTTCTGCTGGCAGCCAGGACTTCAAAGGCAGCCGGAAATCTACGCCGTACGCGGCCCAGGTGGCCGCTGAAGCCGCTGGGCGCAAGGCGCAGGAGCACGGCATGAAGACCCTGGAAGTCGAAGTGAAGGGTCCTGGGTCGGGACGTGAATCGGCGCTGCGCGCGCTGCAGGCTGTCGGTTTCGCGATCACCGCGATCCGCGACATCACGCCGGTGCCGCACAACGGTGTTCGCCCGCCGAAGCGTCGCCGGGTCTAACACCCGGCACGTTCGAATTTTCGGTGCGGCGCCGCCCAAAAGGGCATTGGCGCCGCGCTTCGTTTCTCCCTCACCGCAGGGGATATAATGCAGAAGAACTGGCAAGAACTGATCAAGCCGTCGAAGCTCGACGTGAAGGCGGGCGATGACGCGCGTCGCGTTGGCAACATCGTCGCCGAACCGCTGGAGCGCGGTTACGGTCTGACGTTGGGCAACGCGCTGCGCCGTATCCTGTTGTCGTCGCTGCAAGGTGCAGCGGTGACCGCGATCCAGATCGACGGTGTGTTGCACGAATTCTCGTCGATCCCGGGTGTTCGCGAAGACGTCACCGACGTCGTGCTGAACATCAAGACCTTGGCGCTGCGCATGCACGCCGAAGGTCCGAAGCGTATGCGTCTGCGGGCTGAAGGCCCGGGCGAAGTTCGCGCTTCGCAGATCGAAACCGGCGCCGACATCGAGATCATGAATCCCGATCTCGTGATCTGCACGCTCGATCGCGACGCCAAGTTGAACATGGAACTGACGGTGCAGACCGGTAAGGGCTATCGCCCGGCCCAGTTGAACCGTCCGGAAGACGCGCCGATCGGTTTCATCCCGGTCGACAGCGTGTTCAGCCCGGTTCGCAAAGTGTCGTACAAAGTCGACAACACGCGCGTCGGTCAGATCACCGACTACGACAAGTTGACGATGACGGTCGAAACGACCGGCGCCGTGAGCCCTGAAGATGCCGTCGCTTACGCTGCGCGCATTCTGCAGGACCAGCTCGCGATCTTCGTGAACTTCTCGGAGCCGACCAGCGAGCGCGGCGAAGATCACCACTCGGATCTTCCGTTCAACAAGAACCTGCTGCGCAAGGTCGACGAACTCGAACTGTCGGTTCGTTCGGCGAACTGCCTGAAGAACGACAACATCATCTACATCGGCGACCTGGTGCAGAAGTCGGAAGGCGAAATGCTTCGCACCCCGAACTTCGGCCGCAAGTCGCTGAACGAGATCAAAGAAGTTCTCGCCACCATGGGGCTGCATCTCGGTATGCAGGTTCCCGGTTGGCCGCCGGAGAACATCGAAGATCTCGCCAAGAAGTTGGACGAGCCGTTCTAACCAGAACGTTCGTCAGAGCATGCCTACCCCGGCCGTACACGAAAGCGGCGGCCGGATCCCACCATCGGACCCGCGCGTCGGGCCACACATGAAGGAGAACCGCAATGCGTCACGGACTAGCCGGTCGTAAGCTCAATCGTACGTCGACCCATCGCAAAGCGATGTTCGCCAACATGGCCAACGCGCTGATCAAGCATGAGCAGATCAAGACGACCCTGCCGAAGGCGAAAGACCTTCGCCCGATCGTCGAAAAGCTGATCACGCTGGGCAAGAAGGGCGGTCTCGCCAATCGTCGCCAGGCGTTCGCGCAGCTGCGCGACGACGCGATGGTCAAGAAGCTGTTCGACACGCTGGGCCCGCGCTACGCGGCCCGTTCGGGCGGCTACGCCCGCGTGTTGAAGGCCGGCTTCCGCTATGGCGATGCCGCGCCGATGGCGATCATCGAGCTGGTCGACCGCGACGTCGCTGCCAAGGGTCTGGATTCGGGTCCGGTGCAGGTTGCCGACGAAGACGGCGAACACGTTCACGCCTAAAGCCGGTCAAGGTCGGTCACGAATTGGGGCGCGCTCTGCGAAGAGCGCGCCCTTTTCGTTTGTGTCCGGTGAGACCAGATTTGTGGCCCAGTCGTTCAGTCGTGGAAGACCAAGGAAGAACCATGATCCGCGCCGTTACCTTCATGCTGGCCGCCCTCGCTTTCGTCGTCCCCGCCGCTGCGCAGCAGCGCGAGATGCCGCAATCGCGCCAGCAGATCGAACTCAGCTTCGCGCCTTTGGTGAAACAGGCCGCACCGGCGGTGGTGAACGTCTTCGCCGAAAAGCGTCCGCAGCAGGTCAACAGCCCGCTGCTCAACGACCCGGTGCTGCGCCGTTTCTTCGGCGACCAGCTGCAGCGCCGCGCGCGCCCGTCGATGTCGCTGGGCTCGGGCGTGATCGTGCGCGCCGACGGCTATGTCATCACCAACGCGCACGTGATCCGCGACGCTGACGACATCAATGTCGTGCTCAACGACAAGCGCGAATTCACCGCCAAGCTGGTGCTGCGCGACGACCGGATGGATCTGGCGCTGCTGAAGCTCGAAGCGAGCGGTCTGCCGGTGCTGCAGTTGAAGGATTCGGATCAGGTCGAAACCGGCGACATGGTGCTCGCGATCGGCAATCCGTTCGGCGTTGGACAGACCGTGACCAGCGGCATCGTGTCGGCGGCCGCGCGCAGTGCTGCGGGCATCGGTGATTTCGGCTTCTTCATTCAGACCGACGCCGCGATCAATCCGGGCAATTCGGGCGGCGCGCTGCTGGGCATGGACGGCAAGCTGGTCGGCATCAACACCGCCATCTTCTCGCAGTCGGGCGGTTCGATCGGCATCGGCTTCGCCATTCCCGCCAACATCGTGAAGACGGTGATCGAAGCGGGCGAGAAGGGCGAGAAGCAGGTCGTGCGTCCGTTCCTGGGTGTGACCGCGCAGCCGGTGACGAACGAGATCGCGCAGTCGCTCAACTTGCCGCGTCCGGGTGGCTTGCTGGTCGACAATGTCACCGCCGGTGGTGCCGCTGCCGACGCGGGATTGAAGCGCGGTGACGTGATCACGCAGATCAACGGCAAGGATGTCAGCGACCCGGGCGAGCTGCGCTATCGCGTGACGCTGATTCCGGTTGGCGGCAAAGGCCGGATGACGGTCGTGCGCGGCGGCAAGACTGAAGAGCTGACCTTCGTCGCAAAACCCGAAGCGCTGCCGCAGGACGAGCAACTGGTGAAGCAAGGTCCGCTGGCGGGCGTCACGGTTGCAACGCTGACTCCGGGCCTCGCCGATCAGCATGGCCAACGCGTCAGAGAAGGCGTGCTGGTGCTCGATGTTGCTGAAGGTTCGCCGGCCGATCAAATGGGCCTGCAGAAAGACGACGTCATTCTGCGCGCCAACAACGTGCCGGTGAATTCAACCAAAGCGCTTGCGGCTGCGCTGCAGAAAGCGCGCGGCGTTGCGCTGACCGTGCAGCGCGGCGATCAGGTGTTCCAGACCGTGGTGCGATGACGTCACTCTTCGAAGCAAGCGCACCGCGTCCGCTCGCAGATCGTCTACGGCCGACCAAACTCGATGAGGTCATCGGTCAGGATCATCTGCTGAAAGGTGATGGGCCGCTTGCGCGTATGGCTGCGAGCGGTCGGTTGGCGTCGCTGATCCTGTGGGGACCGCCCGGTTGCGGCAAAACCACCATCGCGCGCTTGCTGGCGGAAACAACCGATCTTGCGTTCGAACCTTTGTCGGCCGTGTTCTCGGGCGTCGCCGATCTGCGCAAAGTGTTCGACGTCGCCAAGAAGCGGCGCGCAGCGGGCCAAGGCACGTTGCTGTTCGTCGACGAAATTCATCGCTTCAATCGCGCCCAGCAGGACGGGTTCCTGCCTTACGTCGAAGACGGCACCGTTGTGCTGGTCGGTGCGACGACGGAAAATCCAAGCTTCGAACTGAACGCAGCGTTGCTGTCGCGCGCCCAAGTTCTGATCCTGCAGCGGCTCGACGCGACTGCGTTGGAACAGCTGCTCGAGCGCGCCGAGGAAATCGAAGAACGCAAATTGCCGCTCGATGCGGATGCGCGTACGGCCTTGCTCGACATGGCTGATGGCGACGGGCGCTTTCTGCTCAACCTCGCCGAAGAGCTGTTTCGCTTCCCCGCCGACAAGCAGCTCGATCGCGCGCGCCTGACCCAAGTCATCCAGCGGCGCGCGCCGCTCTACGACAAGAGTCAGGAAGGCCACTACAACCTGATTTCGGCGCTGCATAAATCGGTGCGCGGCAGCGACGCCGACGCGTCGCTTTATTGGTTAGCGCGCATGTTCGATGGCGGTGAAGACCCGCGCTATATCGCGCGCCGCGTCGTGCGTATGGCGGTCGAAGACATCGGACTGGCCGATCCCAACGCGCTGACGCAGGCACTGGCTGCGTGGGAAACCTACGAACGGTTGGGATCGCCCGAAGGCGAACTCGCGATCGCGCAGGCGGTGCTGTACTGCGCCACCGCGCCGAAATCGAATGCGGCCTACAGCGCGTTCGGCGAAGCCAAGCGCGCAGCCAAAGAAAGCGGCAGCGTGATGCCGCCCAAACATATCCTGAACGCCCCGACTAAGCTGATGAAACAAGTCGGCTATGGCAGCGGCTATGATTACGACCACAACGCGCCGGACGCGTTCTCGGGCCAGAATTATTTTCCCGACGGGATGAAGCGGCCGGAATTCTACAAGCCGGTCGATCGCGGTTTCGAACGCGAACTCGGCAAACGTCTCGACCATTGGTCCAAGCTGCGCGAAGAGCGCAGCAAGGAACGGGGTAACAAATGAGAGCGCTGCGCTTGGTGCGGCATGCGCGCTTGTTGAAACGCGCGCTGCTGGATCGGGAAAGCCCGTTGCAGGCGCGGTTGTTGGTGATCGCGATGATCGCTTACGTCGTCAGCCCGATCGATCTGATCAGCGACTTCATTCCGATCATCGGTTGGATCGACGACGCAGCGGTGGTCGCGCTCGGTACATGGTTGGTCGAGCGCTGGTTGCCACCTGCAATGCTGAAAGAAGACGTTTAGCGGCGAAGAGGTGCGCGACGCTTGCCGAAGATGCCGTCGACGCTGATTGCGCCGGCGCCTTGCATGGCGGCGAACAACAGGCCGCCCGCCATCGCCAGGTTCTTCATGAAATTGATCGCCTGTCCCTGGTCGGCGAAATTGGCGTGGAACATCGCTGCCGACACGATCGAGAAGAAGGCCAATCCCAACGCAGCCCAGCGCGTCAGCAAGCCGATCAGCAACAAGCCGCCGAGACCAAGTTCGGCGAGCAGCGCCAGGTAATAGGCGATCTCGGGCATCGGCACGCCGGCCGACTCGATGTATCCGATCGTCGCTGCTTTCGCGGCCAACTTGCCAAGGCCGCTCCAGACGAAAATCGCGCTGAGCAACACGCGCGCGACCAGCGGTCCGATTGTGCGATCCATCGTTACGGCTCCGGGCTGTGGAATCGGTCGCGAGCCTAGTTGGTGCTGACAGGACAGTCACGTTGCGCGAGGAACGAGGGGCAATGTTTGACGCTTACGTCGCGCTGGATTGGTCGGGCGCCGCCGGTCGCCGCTATGCCGGGATCGCAATCGCGGAACTTGGCGCGAATGCAGCGACGCCGCGTCTGATCCGGCCGCGCGACCGGCTGTGGTCGCGCAGTGCGGCGATCGACTGGCTCGCGGCCCGGCTGGCCGGGTCCGATCGTGTGCTGGCGGGTATCGATTGCGCCTTCTCGTTGCCGGGCAACACGCTGCCCGCCCCGTCGCTTTGGGCCGAAATCGAGCGTGCAGCGGCGGGCGCGGCCGACTTTCACGGGGCTGCCTATGCCGCCGCCGATGGGGTCGCGCCGCTCTATTGGACCAAGGGGACGATGCCGGCGGGCTGGGTCGATCGCCACCGGGCGACCGAACAGGCCTGCCTGGCCCAGGGGCTGGGCGCCCCGCAAAGCCCCTACAAGCTGATCGGCGCCAAACAGGTCGGAAAGGGCGCTTTGGCCGGAATGCGGGCGCTGCTGCATCTCAAAGCCCAGCTCGGCCAACGCATAGCGGTCTGGCCGTTCGAGTCGCTTGCGGGCGGCTCGGTCCTCGTAGAGATCTATCCGCGCCTGTTCCTTCGCCGTGTCGGCCATGGGAGTGCCAAAGTACGCACCCGCGCCGAACTGGATCGCTGCCTTGCGGCGCTGGGCTGCAGCCGTCCCACCTTTCGTACCGGTTTCGACGATCACGAAGCCGATGCGCTGGTGTCTGCGGCTGGGCTGCGGCTGCTGGCAGGCAACGCGCAAAGTTGGAAACCCACTGCCGACGCTGCCATCCTGGCGCGCGAAGGCTGGATTTTCGGAGTGTCATGAGTCTCACAACCTTGGGCGCCGTATTCGTCGGCGGTGGTCTGGGCGCCACGTTGCGCTGGATCGTTGCCGTCTCCGTCGGCGGCGGGCCGTGGGCGATCCTGCTGATCAACGTCACGGGTTCGATCGTGATGGGCGTGCTGGCCGGTCTGTTCATGCAGAAATGGCCCGCACCGATGGAGCTGCGCAGCTTTCTCACCACCGGGATTCTCGGTGGCTACACGACGTTCTCGACCTTCTCGCTCGATGCGGTGTTGCTGGTCGAACGCGGACAGTGGGGGCAGGCCGCGTTGTATGTGTTTGGTTCGGTCATCGCCGGCATCGCCGGTTGTGTGATCGCAATGAAGTTGGCTGCGTAACATGACAAAAGTTCAGACCGTCGAAATTGGCGCCGACGACGGCGACCAGCGGCTCGACCGCTGGTTCAAGCGCATGTTCCCGCAAGTGACGCAGGGGCAGCTGCAAAAGTTGCTGCGCACGGGCCAAGTGCGCGTTGACGGCAAGAAAGCCGAAGCATCGACGCGTGTCGAAGCGGGCCAGGTCGTGCGTGTGCCGCCGCTGCCCGAAGTCGACACGTCGAAGCCGCCGCCGGTCAAACGCACCTCGAAGCAAGACGAGTATCTGATCGCCGATCTGCGCAAAGCGATCCTCTACAAAGACGACGCGGTCATCGCCTTCAACAAGCCGGCCGGCGTTGCGGTGCAGGGCGGCAGCGGCACCGACACGCATATCGACGGCGTGCTCGATGCGTTCGCCGAGGGTGGCGAGCGCCCCAAGCTGGTGCATCGCATCGACAAAGACACGTCGGGTGTCTTGTTGATCGCGCGCACGACCGCGGCCGCGCGCAAACTGACGACGACGTTCCGCACGCGCGCTGCGCGCAAATATTATTGGGCGATCACGGTCGGTGTGCCCGATCCGTTGCAAGGCCGCATCGACATGGCGCTGGCCAAGCAAGCCGGCCCGCGCGGCGAACGCGTCGCGGTCGACGACGAAGAAGGCCAGCACGCAATCACGCTCTACCAGGTGATCGAGAACGCGCATCGCCGCGCCGCCTGGGTTGCGATGTGGCCGCAGACGGGCCGCACGCACCAGTTGCGCGTGCACATGGCGCATCTCGGCTGGCCGATTCTGGGCGACGGAAAATATGCGGGCCAGGAAGCCTTCATCGAAGGCGCCGAACTGGCGCGCCAACTGCACTTGCATGCGCGCCGTCTGATCATTCCGCATCCCAAAGGGCGCGGCAAAATCGACGTCACCGCGCCGCTGTCGCCGCACATGAAAAAGACCTGGGATTATTTCGGGTTCGACCGCAATGACGACGGCAATCCGTTCGACGTGATCGAAGAATGACCAAGCTCGCTTTGTTTGATTGCGACGGCACCTTGGTCGACAGCCAGGGCGGCATTATCGCCTCGATGGCGGCTGCGTTCGGGCGCGAAGGGCTGGTCGCACCGGCCGCGCACGCGGTGCGTCGCGTCGTTGGCCTGCCGCTGGAAGAAGCGATCCGCCGGCTTGCAGCATCCGACGACGACGCGCTGATCGAACGGCTCGACGATCACTATCGCGACGTGTTTTCGACCATCCGTCTCGAAGACGGGTTTCACGAACCGATGTTCGAAGGAATCGACGCAGCGGTTGCGGAACTGGACGCAGCCGGCGTGCTGCTCGGCGTTGCGACGGGCAAAGGCACGCGCGGCCTGACCATGACGTTGGAGCGCCACGGGCTGCTGCCGCGCTTTATGACCTTGCAAACATCGGATACCGCGCCGGGCAAACCGCATCCGGACATGGCGCTGCAGGCGCTGGCCGAAACCGGGGTCGAGCCGCAGGACGCGGTGATGATCGGCGACACGGTCTATGACGTCGCGATGGCAAAAGCCGCGGGACTGAAAGCGACGATTGGCGTTTCCTGGGGATATCACGAGGCGGACGAGCTTCGCGAAGCAGGCGCTGCGCGCATCGCTTCGTCTCCGCGTGAATTGCCGGCGCTGGTCGCCGAACTGTTGGACTAGGAGGCGAAAAGCGATGTCGCCATTCCGTTGGGTGTTGTTGAGCATCGCCGTGCTGTGCATCGGCGTGATCATCGGGGTCGTCTATGTCGTGCGCGCGCTCGACGTCGAACGTTGGCGCCCCAAAATCGAAGCGGGCGCCAGCGAAGCGCTCGGCCGCAAAGTCACCTTGGCCGGCCCGATTTCGATTTCGCCGTCGATGTCGCCGGGCGTCACCATCACCGACGTGCGCATCGCCAATCCCGACTGGGCCAAGTCGCCCGACCTGCTGCGTGCGCAAAGCGTGTCGCTGACCGTCGGGTTGCGCGCGCTCGCCGACCAACGGTTCGAAGTCAAATCGGTCAAGATCGAAGGCGCCGAAGTCAATCTCGAACGCAACGCCGACGGCCGCGCAAGCTGGGACGGATTGGGAAAAGCGGCCAAAGCCAGCACCGACAGCAAGCCGCCCAAGGGCGTCACGATCGAAGCGAAAGACGAAGCCAAGCTCGACATCGCATCGGTCGAACTCAAAGACTCGAAACTAACCTATCGTGTGCCAGGTCGCGAACGCGTGCTGGCGATCAAACGCGTCACCGCCTCGGCCGAAGTGAATGCGCCGGTCCATCTCGACGCCGATGCGACGGTCGACAATGCGCCGCTGCAGGTGAAGCTCGCCGGCGGCACGCTCGACGCGTTGCTGCACGATCAACCGTGGCCGGTGAAGCTCGAACTCAAACTCGACCATGCGTGGATCACGGTCGACGGCCGCGCCGACAAGCCGCTGTCAGGACAAGGGATCGGCGGCGCGCTGGCGATCGAAGCCGATCGCCTGTCGCGCTTCGATGCGTTGGCCGGCGGCAAGTTGCCGGCGGCTGGGCCGCTGTCCCTGTCGGCGCGTCTCACCACCGGTGGCGCCGGCTACACGCTGGAACAGGTGAAGGCAAAGCTGGCCGGCAACGATTTCACCGGCACCATCACCTACGATCCGAAACCGACGCCGGCCGCGGTCGCGTTGCAGATGAAGGGCGACAACATCGCCTATCACGAATTGCTGCGTGCGTTGGGCGCCAAGCCGCCGGCCGAAGGACGCGCCGACGTCAGCGCCAATCTAACCGCGCGCGGCAGCGACGCGGCGGCAATCGAACGGACGCTCGGCGGACGGTTCGACGTGGTTGCGGGTCAAGGCCAACTCGCCAACGAGTTTGTCGATCTATGGGGCGGGCAGGCGATCGTCGGCATGCTGCCGGGCGTGCCGAAAGACGCAGCGCGCCGTCTGACTTGCGCCGTCGTCGGCGCCAACTTCACCAACGGCGTCGCGCATTTCGATCGCTTCCTCGCCGACACGGCTGCGGCAACGGTTGCAGCGACCGGCACGATCGATCTGCCGAACGACCGGATCGATCTGGTGTTGCGGCCGCGCCCGCACACCAACGCGCTGGAAAAGATCGCAACGCCGGTGCGCGTCACCGGTCCGCTCGGCGCGCCGTCGGTGAAGGCCGACGAAGCGGGTTTGATCGGCACCGCGGTTGCGCTGCTGGCGAAACAGAAGAACGCGACGGCGAGTGGCGTCCCGGACGTGCAACCGATTGCGGGCCAGAATGCGTGCGTCGTGGCGCTGTCGCGCGCACCGGCGGCAGAAGCCGCGCCGCAACAGCAGCAACAACCAGCGCAGAAACCAATCGAGCAGGGCAAACAGCTTTTGCAGGATCTCGGCAAATCTCTTTTCGGCAATAAGAAATGAAACGCGTCTGGAACAAGGTCGAAACCACCAACCATACCGGCGTCACGCTGGATGGGCGGCCCGTGCGCACGCCGGGACGGCGCGCGCTTTCGCTGCCGACGCCGGCGCTGACGGATGCGGTGGCGCAGGAATGGGATTCGATGGCGAAAGGCGAGGAGGTCGATCCGACCGCCATGCCGTTGACGCAACTTGCCTCGACTGCGCTTGATCGCGTGGCGCCGCAACGCGAAGAAATCATCACCACCTTGCTGCGCTACGCCGAAACCGATCTCGTCTGTTATCGCACCGAAGAACCGCCCGAACTGGCGCAGCGCCAGCGTGCGTCGTGGCAGCCGCTGCTCGACTGGCTCGATCGGCGCTACGGCGTGCGGCTCAACGTTGCCGAGGGCGTAATTCACGCGCCGCAAGATCCTGCGATGCTCGAACGTTTGGCCGACATCGTGCGCGGCTTTGATGATTGGCGTCTGACCGCTCTACAGGCTGCGACCGCGGCCACCGGTTCGATCGTGGTTGCGCTGGCGTTGGTCGCGGGCCGGATTGGCGCGGCGCAGGCATTTTCCGTTGCCGAGCTTGATGAGAGTTTTCAGATCGAACGCTGGGGCGAAGACCCGATCGCGCGGGCACGGCGCGAAGGCGTTGCGTCGGATCTCGATGCGGCGCGCCGGTTTCTCGATCTGCTCGGCGATGCGCCCGCCGGAATCGGCCGAAGCTAACACAGTGTCAATGCGCGGGCCGCAGCGCGCCCGGGGCTGGATACGACCGTAGCTGCCCGGCATGCTGCGCCAGTGACGATGTCTCCCTCCGTACAGCTCCGGTCGACCGAGCGCAGCCGTTCGCTGCGCGCGCGCCTAGCGTTGCTGCTGGTGTTGGGTCTGCTGCCGGTCTGGTGCTTCACGCTGTTCCTGATCTGGCGCAGCGCCAGTGCCGCGCGCGCCGAGCTGGAACAGGATAGTCGCGACGTCGCGCGCCTGATCGCCAGCGTCACCGATCGCCAGCTTGCCGCGACGCGGGCGTCGCTGCGGGTGCTGGCCTCGTCCGAGATGTTGGTGCGCGGCGACTTCGCCGCCTTCCACCGTCAGGCCAAACAGATCAGCCAGCTCGACGGCACCAATTTCGTCGTCACCGATCGCACCGGGCAGCAGCTGGTCAATACGCGCGTTGCGTACGGCACCGCGCTGCCGCGGCGGTTGAGTGTGGAGTCGTCGCGCCGTGCGCTGAATGGCGACGTCTCGGTCTCCAACGTCTTCACCGGCGCGCTAACGGGCGAGCCGCGCGTGACCTTGGACGTGCCGGTGAAGATCGACGGCGAGGTCCGCTACGTGATCTCGGCGGCGATGGACTTGCCGACCTGGGCCAAGGTGTTTGAAGACGGACGACTGCCGTCGAACTGGTCGGCGGCGTTGTTCGACGGCAACGGCATCACCATCGCGCGCAGCCGCGACAATGCACGTGCAGCGGGCGAACCCGGCCGCACCGATCTGGTGCAGCGCCTGCGCCAAAATCCGTCGGGCTTGTTTCCCAACGTCAATCGCGACGGCGTTCCGGTGCTGAACGCGATCCAGAAATCCTCGCTCAGCGATTGGGTCGTCGTGGTCGGCGTGCCCGACGCGCTGATCGACGCGCCGCGCGTCCAGGCGCTGTATTTGTCGGGCCTTATCTTCGCGTTGCTGCTGGTGTTGAGCACCGGCATCACCATCTGGTCGGGTCGCCGCATCACGCGCCCGCTGGCGACCTTGCGTGACGGTGCTGCGGCGCTGGGCGAGGGGCGCGAACCGCCCTTGCCGACGCCGGGCGTGCGCGAGATCGACGAAGTGGGGATGCGCATGCGCGACGCGGCGCGCCTGATCCAGCAACATGGTGCCGAACGCGACGCTGCGACGGTCGCTTTGCGCGCGCTGAACGAAACGCTCGAAGCGCGCGTCGCCGAGCGTAGCGCCGAGCTGGAACGCTCGCAGGAACGGCGGCGTATCGCCGAACGCGCGCTGGCGGAATCGCAGAAGCTGGAAGCGATCGGCCAGATGACCGGCGGCATCGCGCATGACTTCAACAATCTGCTGACCGTGCTGATCGGCAATCTGGATCTGATCGAACGCGGCGCGTCCGATCCTGCGCGCGTGCATCGCTCGGCGCGGCTGGCGTTGGGCGCGGCCGAACGCGGCCGGCGTCTCGTCGCACAGCTTCTGGCGTTCTCGCGGCGGCAGATGCTGCAGCCCGAATTGCTGTCGGCCAATCTGCTGATCCGCGAGTTCGAACCGTTGCTGCAGCGTGCGGTCGGCGAAACCGTGACCGTAACGGTCACGACCGCGCCCGACATGCTGCCGTGCCGGGTCGATCCCACCCAGCTCGAAGCCGCACTGCTCAATCTCGCGATCAATGCGCGCGATGCGATGCCCGATGGCGGGCGGCTGCGCATCGAAACTGCGATGGCCAAGATCGACCAGCCACGCAACCTGCCCGACGGCGTGTTCGATGCCGGCACGTATGTACGCATCACCGTGCGCGATGACGGCACGGGCATGACGCCAGAAGTTGCCGCCCGCGTGTTCGAACCGTTCTTCACCACCAAGGCAATGGGTGCGGGCACCGGACTTGGCTTGAGCCAGGTCTACGGCTTCGTGCGCCAATCGGGCGGTGCGGTGGAATTGGAGACGTCGCCAGGGCACGGCACCACGGTGCATCTCTATCTGCCTGCCGAAGCGGGCGATGTACGTGACGATGCGGCCGAGGCGCCGCTCGCAGACGGACCCGATGGCGGCGTGATCCTGGTTGTCGAAGACGACGCGGCGGTCCGCGAAACCGTGGTCGACACGTTGCGTGCACGCGGCCTGACCGTGCGCACCGCGTCGGATGCAGCCGAAGCGCTGGCGATGCTGGGCGCTGGCGTCGAAGTCGATCTGCTGTTTACCGACGTCGTGATGCCGGGCGGCATGGACGGCGTACGCCTGGCTGAGCATGCGGTTGCGATGCGGCCCGGCCTGCGCGTGTTGCTGACCACGGGCTATATGCGCGACGGCGATCCGCGCGGCTGGCCGCTGCTTAAAAAGCCGTACCGGCCGAACGAGCTGATTGCAGCTTTGGAGTCGCTGCTGCAGCGATAAGCCCCTGGCGCCGTTGCGCCACCAGCACGATCGAAGCGGGCGGCGGATCGAGCTGCACCAATTCGACCGGCCAGCCGTCGCAACATTCGCGCAGCTGCAGCGTCGCGATCGCGACCGGCGTTGCGCGAAAGGCGAAGCGCACGCGAAAGGCGAAGCCGCGCAGCACGGCGACTGCCTTGCCAAGGTCGCTCGCGTCGGCGGGCTGCAACGGCAGCTCGGCATAGCCGTCAGATTCGGCCTGTCGTACGCAGGCGAGCAGGGCGCCGTAAAACGCGGCACCCTGCGTTTGCGTCAGCGGCGGCGCCACGACACAGAGCGGCGCGACTGGTCGAGCGGCCGAGCGGTTTCGTGCAGCACGACATAGAGCGCGACGCCGACCACGATCGCCTGCACGAAGGCGCGCGGCGCGTCGGCTTGGGTTGTGGCGATGACGAACCAGATCGCGGTGGCGATCACGGCGATCGGCAAGGCAGCACGGGCGAGGCGGGCGCGCATCTCAACCTCCCGGCTGCAGCCGGATGCCGGCGCCCGGATGCTGGTCGACCAGGTCGCCGGCATAGGCCAAGGCGGCCTTGCAGCTTTTGAACGATCCGCCCGATCGGCCGCCGTCGAATTCGACGCGCCACACGCCATTGTTTTGCGCGGTTACGACGACACGTTCGTTTGCCGCCACAGATGAATCAAAACGTCCCATGGTTGCCCGGTGTTTCGCGGCGCGCTCGCGTCTTGGATTCGACGGGCGCCGCCTTCATCGACAGGCCAGAGATCGGACGGCTGCGCGCAAGGCGCCATGCCGATCGCAGCGCCTGCGCATAAGCATTTCATAAATCTGCGGCGCATCTGCATGACTGGACTGCATCGTGCAAGCACCGGCCCGGTTTGCCTCGCGCCTTTATGAAATCCTTATGCGGATCGCCCGCGCGCCACCTCGATCCCTACGCCAGGCCGACCTTTGTTCGGATACGTGCCGCTTCGGTTTGCGGCTCGCCTGAATTGAGGATCCGATGCTTCGCGTTTTTCGCTGCGTGTTGCTTGCCGGCACGACGGCTTTGTTGACTGTCGCCGCTGCTGCCGAAGAAGCGCCCGACAAGAGCGGCTTCACGCTGTTCAATCCGACGCCGACCGATCTGCTGCGCGGCTTTTCGACCGACCGGCCGAACAAATCTTCGTCGCCCTACACGGTCGATGCGGGTCACTGGCAGATCGAAAGCGATCTGTTCAACGTCGCGCGCGACAGCGCCAACGGAACGGCGACGCGGCAGATCACCAGCGTCGCGCCGACGGTGAAGCTGGGCCTGACGAATGACAGCGACCTGGAAGTCGTCGTGCCGACCTACGCCTGGATCAGCACCAAGAGCGGCGGCGCCAGCACCACGGTGCGCGGCTGGACCGACGTGCAGGCGCGGGTGAAGGTCAATCTGTTCGGCAATGACGACGGCGACTACGCGCTGGCGATCGTGCCCTATGTCAAGTTTCCGTCGGGCGATACCGGCATCTCGAACAAGAAATACGAATACGGCGCCTACGCACCGTTCGGCATCAAACTCGACGATCAATGGTCGCTGGTGCTGATGGTCCAGGGCGACTCGCTGGTCAGTTCGGCCGATCCGAACAAGCGCCGTTTCAACGCGCAGACCTTCGCCAATTTCAGCTACGCCGCGTCCGACACGGTGACCCTGTCGCTCGAATATTACACGCAGCACAAATTCGGCGATCACGCGTCGACGGTGCAGACGGCCGACTTCGCCGTGGCGTGGAATCTCGGCGACGACCTGCAGCTCGACGCTGCCTGGTATGCGCCGCTCAACAAGGCGGCGCCGAACTTCAACGCCTATGTCGGCATCTCGAAGCGTTTCTGAGGGAACGATGCTGTTCGATTACATCCTCGCCGGCGCGGTCAGCGCCGGCATCACCCTGTATCTCATCTACGCGCTGATCCGGCCGGAGCGGTTCTGACATGACGATCAATGGTTGGCTGCAGATCGCACTCTTCGCTGTGCTGATCGTGCTGGTCACGCGCCCGCTGGGTGCGTGGATGCACGCCGTGTTCGAAGGCAAACGCCGGTTTCTTGGGATCCTTGAAACCGGCATCTACCGGCTTGCCGGCATCGACGAACGGCGCGAACAGCACTGGACGGCCTATGCCGCCGGCATGTTGCTGTTCAGCGCCGTGTCGATCGTCGCGCTGTATCTGTTGCAGCGGTTTCAGGCGTCGTTGCCGTTGAACCCGATGGGGCTCGGCAACAACAGCGTCGACAATTCGTTCAACACCGCGGTCAGTTTCGTCACCAACACGAACTGGCAGTCCTACACGCCCGAAACGACCATGTCGTACCTGACCCAGATGGTCGGACTGACGGTGCAGAATTTCGCGTCGGCGGCGGTCGGCATCGCGCTGGCGATCGCGTTGGCGCGCGGCTTTACCCGCCGTCAGTCGGGAACGATCGGCAATTTCTGGGTCGATCTGGTGCGCGGCACCTTGTACGTGCTGCTGCCGCTGTCGATCGTCGCGGCACTGCTGTTCGTGTGGCAGGGCGTGCCGCAGAATTTCAGCGCCTATGTCGATGCGACGACCTTGGAAGGTGCAACCCAGCAAATCGCGCAGGGTCCGGTCGCGTCGCAAGAGGCGATCAAGATGCTGGGCACCAACGGTGGCGGCTTCTTCAACACCAACTCGGCGCACCCGTACGAAAACCCGACGCCGCTGTCGAACTTGGTGCAGATGGTGCTGATCTTCTGTCTCGGCGCCGGTTTGACCAACACGTTCGGCCGCATGGTCGGCGACCAGCGCCAGGGATGGGCGATTCTGGGTGCGATGGCGGCCTTGTGGCTGGGCGGCGTTGCGCTGGCCTATTCGGCGGAGTCGGCGGGCAATCCGGCCTTCGCGCAATTCAGCGTCGATCAAAGCGCCGGCAACATGGAAGGCAAGGAGGTGCGTTTCGGCATCGCCGCGTCGGCGCTGTTCGCAACCGTGACCACCGACGCGTCGTGCGGCGCGGTCAATGCGTTCCATGACAGCTTCACGCCGTTGGGCGGGATGGTGCCGCTGATCAACATGATGCTGGGCGAGATCATCGTCGGCGGCGTCGGCGCCGGGCTCTACGGCATGTTGTTGTTCGTCGTGATCGCGATCTTCATCGCCGGCTTGATGGTCGGGCGCACGCCCGAATATGTCGGCAAGAAGATCGAAGCGCGCGAGGTCAAGATGACCATCCTCGCCATCCTGTGCCTGCCGTTGGCGATGCTCGGCTTCACCGCCATCGCGTCGGTGATTGAGCCGGGCCTGGCCGGTCTCGCCAATGCGGGTCCGCACGGTTTCACCGAGATGCTCTACGCCTACACGTCGGGTGCAGCGAACAATGGCAGCGCCTTCGCGGGCCTGTCGGCGAACACGCCTTGGTACAATTACTCGATCGGCATCGCGATGCTGATCGGCCGCTTTCTCGTCATCCTGCCGATGCTGGCCATCGCCGGTTCGCTGGCGGCGAAGAAGATCGTGCCGGCTTCGTCGGGCACGTTTCCGACGCACGGCATGCTGTTCGTGGTGCTGCTGGTCGGGACCATCCTGATCGTTGGCGGCCTGACATTTTTTCCCGCACTCGCACTCGGTCCGATCGTCGAGCATCTCGCGATGCAGGCCGGCACGCTTTACTGAGAAGGACAGGAAGATCATGGCGCCGAAGCGTC
The DNA here is from genome assembly GCA_018332375.1 of Roseiterribacter gracilis. GTDB lineage: Bacteria > Pseudomonadota > Alphaproteobacteria > BOG-932 > Roseiterribacteraceae > Roseiterribacter > Roseiterribacter gracilis. The sequence goes on from BOPV01000001.1 coordinate 29,263, forward strand.
GTACCTCGCTGCTCGACCCCGCCTTGCTGGCGCCGGCCGTTGGCGGTGCATTCCAGAAACTCGATCCGCGCACACTGGCGCGCAATCCGGTGATGTTCGTCGTCGCGGTCGTGGCCGCGCTGGCGACCGTGCTGACCGTGCGCGATGCGGTTGCGGGACAAAGCATTCTGTTCCAGGCGCAGCTGGTGGTCTGGCTGTGGCTCACCGTCTTGTTCGCCAATTTTGCGGAGGCCGTCGCCGAAGGGCGCGGCAAGGCACAGGCGGCGACGTTGCGCCGGACCCGCACCGAGGCGATGGCGCGTCTCGTCGGTCGCACCGAGCAGATCCCGGCAACGCAGCTCAAACCAGGCGACTGCGTCGTCGTTGTCGCCGGCGAGCTGATTCCGTCCGACGGCGACATCATCGAAGGCGTCGCGTCGGTCGACGAAAGCGCGATCACCGGGGAATCGGCACCGGTGATCCGTGAATCAGGCGGCGACCGGTCGGCCGTCACCGGCGGCACGCGCGTTCTGTCGGACCGGATCGTCGTGCGCATCACTGCGGCGCAAGGCTCGACCTTCATCGACCGCATGATTGCGCTGGTCGAAGGGGCAGAGCGGCAGAAGACGCCCAACGAGATCGCACTGAACATTTTGCTCGCGGGCCTGACGCTGATCTTCGTGCTGGCGACGGTGACGATCCCCAGCTTCGCCGCCTATGCCGGCGGCAGCGTGCCAGTGATCGTGCTGGTGGCGCTGTTCGTGACGCTCATTCCAACCACGATCGGCGCGTTGTTGTCGGCGATCGGCATTGCGGGCATGGACCGGCTCGTGCGCTTCAACGTGCTGGCGATGAGCGGCCGCGCGGTCGAAGCAGCCGGCGACGTCGATACGCTGCTGCTCGACAAGACTGGCACGATCACGCTCGGCAATCGCGTCGCGGTCGCCTTCATTCCCGCCATCGGCGAAGGTGAAGTCGCGCTGGCCGAGGCGGCGCAGTTGGCTTCGCTGTCCGACGAAACGCCCGAAGGCCGTTCGATCGTCGTGCTAGCGAAAGAGCGGTTCGGCATGCGCGGGCGCGAGCTTGGCGGCGACACGCTGCGCTTCGTGCCCTTCACCGCGCAGACCCGCATGAGCGGCGTCGATATCGGCGAGCGCCGCATCCGCAAAGGTGCAGCCGACGCGGTCTATGGCTGGGTGCGGTCGCTGCATTCCAACTTCCGCGTGCCTGCCGACGTGGAGCAGGCGGTCAGCGACGTCGCCAAGGCCGGCGGTACGCCGCTGGTGGTCAGCGACGAAGCACGCGTGCTGGGCGTCGTGCATTTGAAAGACGTGGTCAAAGGCGGCATTCGCGACCGCTTCGCCGAATTGCGCCGCATGGGCATTCGCACCGTGATGATCACGGGCGACAATCCGCTGACCGCGGCTGCCATCGCGGCGGAATCGGGCGTCGACGATTTCCTCGCCGAGGCAACGCCCGAAGCCAAGCTGGCGCTGATCCGCAAGGAACAGGCCGAAGGAAAGCTGGTCGCCATGTGCGGCGACGGCACCAACGACGCGCCGGCGCTGGCGCAGGCCGATGTCGGCGTGGCGATGAACACCGGCACGATGGCGGCGCGCGAAGCGGGAAATATGGTCGATCTCGACAGCGACCCGACCAAGCTGATCGAGATCGTCGGCATCGGCAAACAGTTGCTCATGACGCGCGGTTCGCTGACGACGTTTTCGATCGCCAACGACGTGGCCAAGTATTTCGCGATCATCCCTGCGATGTTTGCGGCCATCTATCCGCAGTTGAACGTGCTGAACGTCATGCGGCTAGGCTCGCCCGAAAGCGCCATCCTGTCGGCGATCATCTTCAACGCGCTGATCATCGTGGCGCTGATCCCTTTGGCGCTGCGCGGCGTGCGTTACACGCCGAAAAGTGCCGCTTCGCTGCTGACGCGCAACTTGCTCGTCTATGGCGTCGGCGGCGTCGTCGTTCCGTTCATCGGCATCAAGGCGGTCGACCTCGTCGTTCGCGCGGTGGGGTTGGCGTGATGACTATGATCAACCGCCAAGACGCCAAGGACGCTAAGTTTCGCCAAGAGGTTTCCCGCGCGCGAAGCGCGTACCAAATCCTGCGGCGCAAGTTTTATTGCTCGCTGCGCTCGCGGACTCGTTCTCTTGGCGCGCCTTGGCGTACTTGGCGCCTTGGCGTTGAATCTTCCTTGTGACTCAAAGAACAGAACTATGCTGAACCAACTTCGTCCCGCCATCTTCGTCTTCGCAGTCCTGACCTTGCTCACCGGCGTCGCCTATCCTTATGCGATCACCGGCATCGCACAGCTCGCTTTCCCGTATCAGGCGGGCGGCAGTCTGGTGACGCGCGACGGCAAGGTGATCGGCGCCGAGATCATCGGGCAGAATTTCGACAGCGCGCGCTATTTTCACGGACGTCCATCGGCAACGACGGCAACCGATCCGAACGATGCGACCAAAACCGTGCCGGCGCCGTACAACGCGGCCAACAGTTCGGCGTCGAATGCGGGCCCGACCTCGAAAGCGCTGATCGAGCGCGTGCAGGACGACGTCGCCAAGCTGCAAGCGGAAAATCCGGGCGCCAAAGTGCCGGTCGACCTGGTCACGACCACCGGCAGCGGTCTCGATCCGCATGTCACGCCCGCCGGTGCGTTGTTCCAGGTACCGCGCGTCGCCAAGGCCCGCGGGCTGGACGAGGCGCGCGTGCGCCGGCTGGTCGAGGACGCGGTCGAAGGCCGCTTGTTCGGCCTGATCGGCGAACGTCGCGTCAACGTGCTGAAGCTCAATCTGGCGCTCGATGCACTGACAGGGTAGGCGAGGGTGATGAAGGACGATCGCCGCCCGTCCCCCGACGCCTTGTTGGAGCGTGCTGCGCGCGAGCGTAGCGGCAAGCTGAAAATCTATCTCGGCGCCGCGCCGGGCGTGGGCAAGACCTACGAGATGCTCGAAGACGCCTGGGCCAAACGGCGCGACGGCGTCGACGTCGTGATCGGCGTGGTCGAAACCCATGCGCGCCCCGAGACCGAGGCGCTGCTGCCCGGGCTGGAAGTGATCGAGCGGCGCGAGATCGAACATCGCGGCGTGAAGCTGCACGAGCTGGATCTCGACGCGATCCTGGCGCGGCGTCCGGCGCTGGTGCTGGTCGACGAGCTGGCCCACACCAACGCGCCCGGCAGCCGCCATCCCAAACGCTACCAGGACGTCGAAGAGCTGCTGGCTGCCGGCATCGACGTGTGGAGCTGCATGAATGTGCAGCATGTCGAAAGCCTGAACGACGTGGTGGCGTCGATCACGCGCGTGCGCGTGCGCGAAACCGTGCCGGATTCAATCCTCGATCGCGCCGACGAAATCGAGCTGGTCGATCTGCCGCCCGACGACCTGATGCAGCGTTTGCGCGAAGGCAAAGTCTATGTCGCCGATGCGGGCGGCGAGCGCGCGCTGGCCAATTTCTTCCAGCCCGGAAATCTGACCGCGCTGCGTGAACTGGCACTGCGTCGCGCTGCGCAACGCGTCGACCAGCAGATGCAAAGCTGGATGCGCGCCCACGCGGTCGAAGGGCCGTGGGCTGCGGGCGAACATGTGCTGGTCGCCTTGTCGCCCGCACGCGATCCGGCGGCGCTGGTGCGTGCGGCCAAGCTGCTGGCCGACCGGCTGCACGCATCACTGACCGCGATCCATGTCGATACGCATCGCGCAATCGGACCCAAGATGCAGGCGCGCCTCGACGAGGCGTTGCGTCTTGCGGAACGGTTGGGCGGCACCGCGTTGTCGGTGCCGGGGCAAAGCGCGGTCGACGAGATCCTCGCCTATGCGCGCGATCACAACGTGACGCAGATCGTGCTGGGCGCCTCGACGCGCGGCCGTTGGATCGAACGCGTGTTCGGCTCGACCGTGCACGAGCTGGTGCGCCGCGCCGGACCCGTCTCGGTGCATCTGATCGCCGCCGACGCAGCCGAACCCGAACGCGGCACGCGCCAGATCGAAGTCGAGCCGCCGCGTGCAACCGCCTGGGCTGCTTCGGTGCTGCTGGTTGCGGCGGCACTGGGCGTCGGGCTGGTGATCGAACATTTCACCTCGGCGCTCAACGTGTCGCTGGCCTTTCTGACCGCGGTCGTTGCCGCCGCAGCAATCGGCGGGCGCGGGCCGGCCTTGTTCGCCTGTGTGTTGTCGGTCGGTGCGTACAACTTCTTTTTCCTGCCACCGATCTACACATTCACGATCACCGAACCGGAAAACATCGTCGCGCTGTTTTTCTTCTTCATCGTTGCGGTGCTGGTGTCGAACCTATCGGCGCGGCAACGCATGCATGCGGTCTCGGCGCGGCGCCAGGCGCGCATCCAGGCCGAGCTCTATGCCTTCAGCCGTAAAATCGCTGGCGTCGTCGCACTCGACGATTTGCTGTGGACCGCCTCGGTGCAGATCGCCTCAGCGCTCGACGTGCGCGTGGTGTTTCTGTTGCCCGATCGCGACGGCCTGCGCGTTGCAGCCGGCTTCCCGCCCGAAGACACGATCGATGCAGCCGACATGGCGGCGGCGCGCTGGAGCTTCGCGCATGCACGTCCCGCCGGACGCGACGCCGACACCTTGCCGGGTGCGAAGCGGTTGTTTCTGCCGCTGATCGTCGGCGGTGCCGTGGTTGCGGTCGTCGGTATCGATCGCGATGCACCCGGGCAATTGCTGTCGCCCGATCGTCGTCGTCTGCTGGAAACGCTGCTCGATCAGACCGCGTCGGCGATCGAACGTGTCGGCTTGGCGGGCAAGGTCGAAGCAACGCGCCTTGAAGCGGAAACCGAACGGTTGCGTGCGGCGCTGCTGACCTCGATCAGCCACGATTTGCGTACGCCGCTGGTGTCGATCACCGGCGCGGTGTCGTCGCTGCGCGGCTATGGCGACAGTTACGACCCGGCCCAGCGCGACGAGCTGCTGCGCACGGTCGAAGAAGAAGCCGCACGGCTGAACCGGTTCATCTCGAACCTGCTGGCGATGACGCGGCTTGAATCGGGCACGATCGACGCGGCGCATGACGCGGTCGATCTGGAAGAGGTCGTGGGAACGGCGCTGGAGCGCGTCCGCCCGGTGCTCGATCCGTCACGGATCAGCTTTGCGCCGGAAGGGGATTTGCCTGCGGTCCGCGGCGACTATCTGTTGCTGGAGCAAGTGCTGGTCAACCTGCTCGACAATGCGGCCAAATATGCCGTGACGGACGAGCAGACCGCGCCGCTGGTGACGATCACCGCGCGCAGGGACGGAGACGTGGTGCAGATCGATCTGGCAGATAACGGGCCCGGCATTCCGGCCGCCGACCTCGAACGCGTGTTCGACAAATTCTACCGCGTGCGCGAAGGCGACCGCCGCCGCGCCGGCACCGGTCTTGGCCTTGCGATCTGCCGCGGCTTCGTCGAAGCGATGGGCGGCACGATCAAGGCGGTCGAGTCAGCCAACGGCGCACATTTCGTCGTGCGTCTTCCGGTGTCGCAATAATGTCGCCACGCCCGACCAAAGTGCTGGTCGTCGATGACGAGCCTGCCATCCGCCGCTTCTTGCGCACCAGCCTGACCGCGCAAGGCTACGACGTCGTCGAAGCCGACACGGCCGCCGGCGCGCTGGCCGAAGCGGCGCGCGAAAAGCCCGACGTGATCGTGCTGGATCTGGGCCTGCCCGACGCAGACGGGCTGGAGGTCGTGCGCAAGATCCGCGCTGAGCGCACCACGCCGATCGTGGTCCTGTCGGTGCGCGACGACGAGCGCGGCAAAGTCGAAGCGCTCGAACTTGGCGCCGACGACTACGTGGTCAAACCGTTCGGCATGGACGAGTTGATCGCGCGTTTGAAAACCGCACTGCGTCACGGGCTGCAGGCGCAGGGCACGACACCGATCTTCGAAGCAGGCGATCTGAAAGTCGATCTCGTCCATCGCCATGTCTGGACGCGCGGCGAAGAAGTGCATCTGTCGCCCAAAGAATATGACCTGCTTGCCGAACTGGTGCGGCACGCGGGCAAGGTGCTGACGCACAAACATCTGCTGCGCGCCGTCTGGGGCCCAGCCTACGACGACGCGCAGTATCTGCGTGTGTTCATGCGCCAGCTGCGCCGCAAGTTGGAAAGTGATCCGGCGCGGCCGGGGCTGATTTTGACCGAGCCGGGTGTGGGGTATCGGTTGCGGGCGCCGTAATATTCCCTGCGAAAGCAGGGATCCATTTATCCGCCGCTGCGCCTTTCCTTTGTCGCTACAACCTAACCACGTCATGCCCGGGCTTGACCCCGGCATCCACGCGATTGGTGAGTCACAAGTAGCGTGGATGCCCGCCGCAAGGGCGGGCATGACGGTCAGCGTTTCTTACGCTTTGGTTTTTCGTCGAAGTCGGTTTCGTCGAACAGCGCAGCGATCGGAACGTCGAACGCATCGGCAAATCGTTCGAGCATGTCGATCGTCGGAGCATACAAGCCGCTCTCGTATTCGCTGATGCGCGCGGGTTTTACGCCGGTGAGTTCGCCGAGTGCGACCTGAGACAAGCCTGCCCGCGTACGAAGGCGACGAAGGTTGTGGCCGAAGAGTCGTCGTGGCCGTGAAACTGCTTCCGACAAAGTAGCGTCTTTCCGCTTTTGTTCTTGACCGGCTATCCCAAGTTTGGGAATCTGCTGATGTCGCTAATCGCGGCGGCCGAACGAGGTGCGTGAACACCCCGCCCGGCCTGACCACAAACCAAGGAGTGCTTGGATCATGGCTGATTCCGAGAATACCCGAACTATGCGCGCTTTGCGCCATACCCCGAATGCCGGCCGGGGAGGGCGCCAATGACCGAGCGCCCCAAACCCAATGACGATCGCGCCCTGGCGATGTGCGTGCTGTGGCAGAGCAACTGCGACCGGTTGGAAGAGAACGCCAAGCTTGCTTCGCGATACGAGCAACGCGTGTTTGACCTGGGCGAAACCAGCGACGAACGGCCCGAAGCCCAGCGCCAATACATTGCAGCGGCGAAGGTGCGCGACCGGATCGCCGACGATCTCGAAATCCTTGGCCGCGCGATCTTCGCGACGGCGGCGCAGTCGTATGAAGGTGCATCGGCGAAGCTGGCCGTTGCCATTCGCGGTGAGTCACCGTCGCTGACCGACCCCAATCCACCGTGGCCGCAACTGCGGTCGGTGCTGGATGACCTGACGCGGTTGGTTGCGGCGTCGGCGTAACATCCCCCGTTCGTCATGCCCGGCTTCACGCCGGGCATCCACGCTACGTGTGACTCACCAATCGCGTGGATGCCCGGGTCGAGCCCGGGCATGACGTGCATGGTTAGACCGCCGTCGCCGAGCGTTACGATTGGTCTGCGGTGACACGGGGCGACGCCGTGCTAAGGAGCGTGCCGACGCCAAGACGACCTACCAAGGAGATCCACGATGCCGATCCCGACAACCGTGGGCGCGTTCGCGATCGTGCCGCACAACGACCTTCCGGCGGCGATCCCGTTCTGGGAGCGGCTCGGCTTCGCGCGCGTCGGCGGTGACGCGCAGTACGTCATTCTGCAGGGCTGGGGCTGCGAGCTGCATCTGACCCAGGCAGGCACCGGACCGTGGCGCGTGCCGGAAGAGCACAACCCGTTCGGCGTCTTCATTCGCACGCCCCATGTCGATGCCATCGCTGCACGCGTCGACGATCTGATCATCCGCCCCGGCGGCGTTCTGCGGCATCGCGAATGGGGCCTGTACGAAGTCGGGATCGCAGGTCCCGACGGCTTGCTTGTGCGCATCGGCTGGCTGTCGCGGCTGATGCAGGACGACAAGCCAACCTAAACAGCCAGGTCGATTGCCGCTTGACTCCGGTCTTTATTTCGATAATTCTCGAAATATGGAAACGGCAGATGCAGTAACGGCTTTGGGCGCCCTGGCGCAGGAAACGCGCCTGGACGTGTTCCGGACCTTGGTGAAAGCGGGACCGAGCGGTCTGGCTGCGGGCGAGATCGCGGCGCATCTCGGCGTCGCGCCCTCGACCTTGTCGTTTCATCTCGCCCATCTCGAACGCGCCGGCTTGCTGCGCTCGACCCGGCAGCAGCGGTCGATCGTCTACGCCGCCGATTTCGACGGCACGCGCGCGCTGCTGACGTTCCTCACCGAAGATTGCTGCAACGGCCATCCCGAGATCTGCGGCGATCTCGGCCGCGCCGCGTCCTGCAGCAGCCCGAAGAAATCAACGCGCAAGGCAAAGGAGACCACGCGATGAAACGCCTGCATGTACATGTTGCGGTCGACGATCTGTCGAAAGCGATCGGATTCTATTCGACCTTGTTTGCGGCCCAGCCGACGCGTGTCGAATCCGACTATGCCAAATGGATGCTCGACGATCCGCGCGTGAATTTCGCGATCTCCAGCCGTGGACATGCGCAGGGCATCGAACATCTTGGCATTCAGGTCGAAACCGCTGACGAGCTGCGCGAAGTCTATGGACGGTTGCAGCAAGCCGACGGCGCGGTGCGCGAAGAAGGTGCGGTGACCTGCTGCTACGCCAAGTCGGAAAAGAGCTGGATCGCCGATCCGGCCGGCGTCGAGTGGGAAACGTTTCTGACCAGCGGCGACAGCCAGACCTGGTATGGCGACCGCGCGCACGAGCTGGAAGGCGAACAGCCGTCGCTGAAAAAGACCTGTTGCAACTGATCCGCGCTTGTTGATCCACGATGCACGCCGCGCGGCGGTCGCTGAGTTCGCCGGCACCGCGCTTCTGCTGATCGCCGTCGTCGGCTCTGGCATCATGGCCGAGCGGTTGTTCGTGGAGCAGGCGGGGCTTGCGCTGCTGGCCAATGCGATTGCGACGGGCGGTGCGCTGATCGCGCTGATCCTGGCGTTCGGTCCGATCTCGGGCGCGCAATTCAATCCGGTCGTAACCTTGGCCGCGGTGCTGCGCCGGGAAATGCGATGGCCGCGTGCGTTGGCCTACATGGCGGCGCAGGTGACGGGCACGATCGTGGGCGTCTGGCTTGCGCACGGTATGTTTGCGCTGCCGATCCTGCAGCTCGGTATCAAGCCGCGCGAAGGCGGTGCGCAGTGGCTGGCCGAAGCAATCGCGACCTTCGGTTTGCTTGCGGTTATTTTTGGGTGCCGCGCGCAGGGCCGTCCGGCCGTTGCCTATGCGGTCGGCGCCTATATTACCGGCGCCTACTGGTTCACCTCGTCAACGTCGTTCGCCAATCCGGCGGTGACGCTTGCGCGCGCATTGACGACGAGTTTTGCAGGGATCCGTCCAGAAGACGTGGCGCCATTCTGTCTGGCGCAGTGTGTGGGCGGCGTTGCCGCCGTCAGCCTGTTTGCCTGGTTCGAGCGGCGCGCCGATTAAGCAGCCAACTTGCAGCACTCGGTGGGCGCGACCAGCAGCGTTTCGACCGTCTCGGTCAACTGCGCCTTCGTGAACGGCTTGTACAAGGTCGCGTCGACCGCGTGGATCTTTCCCAGCGCGCGCAGATAGTCGATCCGTTGCACGTCGCTCGGGCCGCCCGACATGGCGATCACATGCGCCGCAGGTGCGTGCGCTTCGACCGCGCGCAACACGTCGAACCCATCGCCGACCGGCATGAACATGTCGGTGATGACCAGCTTCCAGTTGCGCGCCTTGAGCAGCACCTCTGCTTCACCGCCGTCGCGTGCCCAGGTGACGCGATGTCCTTCGCGCACCAGCGCGAGCAGAACGAAGGACGCAAAGTCGTGGTCGTCTTCAACCAGTAGAATGTCACACATCGGGCGATTCCTCGGGAGCAGCGGGGAGCCCGATGGATAGGGGTGCCACCCCGGTGCCGCGACTCTGCAGTCGGATAGACTGGTATCCGAAGGGATAGATTCGGTCGGCACCCGGATATACGGGGCGCCCGAACCTGACCGATCGGTCAGAATCGTTTGGAGACGCCCAGAATCACCACCAGGTCGGGCGCTGCCTTGTTCAGCGGCAGGTAGGCGCTGATATCGAACTGGAGGTCAGGCTGGACCAACCATGCAGCGGCCAGATCGAAGGTCTGAATCGCCGAGCCGGTGCCGTCGTTGAATTTGTGCGCGGCGTAATGTTCGACCGACAGAACGATGCTGTCGGTCATTGCATAGCTCAACTGCACGAAGGTCTGCGCGTTGAAGCGCTTCTTGTCCGGATTGTTGTCCGACGCCAGCGCATCGAGCTGCAACTGGACGCTGAGCGACCAGTCTTCGTCGAGCTTCCACGTCACCGGCGCATAGACACCGAACTCGGTTTGCTTGTTGGAGATGCCCGTGCTGCCGGTCGGCAGTTTGACGTAGGGCGCGATGCCGATCGCGACGTCGCCTTCATCGTTGCCGAGCAGGTTCAGCTTGCCGGTCAGCGTAATGTCGCTCCAGCCGCGCGTGCTCCAGGAGAAGCTCGTACGTCCGCTGCGGAACGTATTGCGTACCCAGACGCGCGTCGGCAGCGTCAGCTCGATATCCGTGTTGTTGGTGACGCCCAGCTTCAGTGTCGGCAGCACGGTCGACATGGTGCGCTGGACGAAGTCAGGATCTGAAGAACGCGACCAGTTGAACAGATCGCTTTCGACCTGCCAGTGGCCCGCATCGACCGTGGTTGCGGACGACGACTTGTTGGGCCGGTCGGTCGAGAAATCGCGCAGCCCGTCGTCCGCCGCAAAGGCCGAAGACGCAAGCAGGACGCAAGCAAAACCAACTGCAACGACACGCATGCAAACTCACCCCGTATGCAGTCTCCATAGCGACTGCAGATGCTGGGGCAAGGTCATGGCATCGAATGGTTTCGAAATTACGTCGATGGCACCGAGCTCTCGCAGGCGGGCGACCTCGTGCGGCTGGACTTTGGCGGTGATGAAGACGACCGGCGTGGTCGCGAACTCTTCCATCGTGCGCAGCGTGGTCACGGTGGTTGGCCCGTCCATGCCCGGCATCATCACATCGACCAGCATCAGGTCGGGCGCGAAACCCGGCGCTTTCGCAACCGCATCGATGCCGTTGTTGCAGACCAGCAGTTCGAACCCGCCCAGCCGTTCCAGCGACATGCGCATCACGGTCTGGATGTCGATTTCATCCTCGATATAGAGGATGCGTTTGAGCGGCTTCATGCCGTGCCTGCCTGGTGCACGGTGCGGATCTGTCCGCCGCGTTCGATCATGCGTTCGATCGTGCGGGACAATTGTTCGTTCGACGTATGCGACTTGACCAAAGCCGCGCTGACGGCGCGGGAAATATCGCGCGGCATTTCATCGGCCGAGAAGATGATGACCGGTGTCGTGTCACCCCCGGCGCCGCCGGATGTACCATGCAGCAAGGGCAGCAGCTCCAGCCCCGATCCGTCGCCGAGCGTGATGTCGAGCAGGATCAGGTCGTAACGGTTCCTGCGCAGCAGCGACTTGGCCTCGGCGAGGCTGGTTGCGCTGACCATTTCGGCGACGTCGCGCAACACGACTTCGGTCACGCGCAGAATGTCGAGATCGTCTTCGACATGCAGGATGCGCGGCGTGCGATCGGGCGTGAAGGTGGCGCGACGAATGCTTTCGATCAGCCGGGTCTGGTCGATCGGCTTCTGGATCCAATCGACGATGCCGACGACGTCGCCATTGAGCTCGCCATTCAATTCGGCGGCGCGTTCGGTCGCCTCGATCGAGACCACGACGATCGGCAGGGACGAGCCTGCTTCGCGCGCGCGGAGTTCGCGGATCAGCGAAATGCCGTCCTGGTCGGGCAGAATCAAATCCAACGTCATCGCCGCATAGGCATGCTCGTTCAGCATCACCTTGGCCTGGCTTGCGGTGCGCGCAATGTCGGCCTCGTAGCCGCCCTGGCGCAGCATCATGCGCAGCAGGTTGGCGACATCAGAATCGTCTTCGCAGATCAGCACGCGCGGTCCGGCATTCGCGCTCACCGAAGCGGCAACCGGCGCCGCCGTTGCAGCCGGAAGCTCGGGCAGGGTGAAGCTGAACACGGTGCCGGCGGGCGAGGTGGTGAAGCCGATCGTACCGCCATGCCGCTCGACGATGCTTTTCGCGATCGACAGGCCGAGACCCGTGCCGCCTTTTTGACGCGAGTCCGATGCGTCGGCCTGGGCGAATTTGTCGAAGATCCGTCCCTGGAATTCAGGCGGAATGCCGGTGCCCTGGTCGCGGACCTGGAACTGAACTGCGTCGCCGATGCGCGATAGCGCCAGTTGCACGGTGCCGCCGGTGGGCGAGAACTTGATCGCGTTCGACAGAAGATTGGCGAGCACCTGCTGCAGGCGGTCGCTGTCGCCGTAGATGTTCGCGTCGATGTCGCCGCCCAGCAGCTCCAGCCCGACGGTGAACCGTTCGCCGTAGCCGCGATTGGCGTCGATCGCGCTGCGCGCCACATCGGCCACGGACAATTGGCGGAAGTCGAAGGCGACGTGGCCGGATTCGATTTTCTCGATGTCGAGAATGTCGTTGATCAATCGCACCAGCCGGCGCGAGTTGTTCTGCGCGATCGTCAGCATCGCGCGCGTTTCGGGCAGGACCTCGCCGGTGACGTTGCCCAGCACCAGTTCGAGCGAGCCGTTGATCGAGGTCAGCGGTGTGCGCAGCTCGTGGCTGACGGTGGAGACGAATTCGTTTTTGAGCTGGTCGACGCGCTTGCGCTCGGTGATGTCGCGCAGAATGCAGATCACCACCGGCTTGTCGTCGTGCAAGGTGCGCTGCATCGTCATTTCGACCGGCACGGTGGCGCCGCCAGGACGTTTGATCGTCAGCTCGCGCGGGCGGTGGCCTGGATCGGCAAGCTGTTCGCGCACGATCTGGAACAGACGTTCTTCCTCTTCGGCAAAAAAGCGGCTCGCCTTTTCGCCACGCATCAGATTCGCGTCGCGCCCAAACGCAATCGCGGCGCTGGGATTGACGTCCTTTATCAGACCCTCGCCGTCGACCGTTAGGATACCGTCGGCGGCGTTGGTGAAGATGGTGCGCAACTGGGTTTCGCGCGCTTCCAATGCGCGACGCTGCACCGCTTTTACTTCGGCCATCTGGTTGAACGACCGCGCGAGATCGCTGATCTCGTCGTTGCCGCCGACCGCAACGCGTTCGTCGAGTTTGCCTTGGCCGAACCGCTCGGCCGCTTGCGCAAGACGGCGCAGCCGCCGCGTCAGCGTGCGTTGCAGGAAGAAGGCGCCGGCCGCACCAAGCACGAAGATCGAACCCAAGGTGACCCAGATGCCGCTACGCCACAGCGCCTGTTCGCTTTCGAACCGTGCATCCGTGATCGTCCGGTAGAGACGCTCGCCGGTTGCAAGCTGATCGATCGCACCGCGTAGGCGCACCGCCAACGGAATGCTGTCTTCGTCGCGCAAGCCGTCGCGCGCTGCGTCAAAGCCGGTGGCGCGGCGCAGCGTGACGAGTTGCGCCATCTGTTGCAGTTTGGCGCCCATCAGTTCGTTGACGGTCTGCATGCGCGCGGCCTGGCCAGGGGCAGCGGTGGCGACCAGCCGGTTCAATGTCGCCATGTCGTCGCGCAACCGTTCGACCGCATCGCCATACGGCGCGAGATAGATTTGGTCGCCGGTGATCAGAAAGCCGCGCTGCGAATTTTCCGCGTCGAGCAGGTTGGTGCGCAGCGCCGTGATCTGCCGGACGAAGCCGTCCGATCGTTCGCGATCATTGATCGTCTCGCGGTTGCGGTAGTTGAAAACGAGCGCGATGACGAAGATCAGCAGGATCATGCTGATGACGAAGGCATAACCCAGCCAAAGCTTGCGGCCGATTGTGAAGCGCATTTTTTCCGACACTCCGCGAGGTCACTCGGCTTCTTGACGTGAGCCTGACCTGAGAGTGGGGAGGACGCAACTCGCGTGTGAAAAAAGCTCAGCCCGGCGTTTGCAGCGCGAACGCCTTGGCCTCGTCGAAAAGTCGCTTGGGCTCGCCCGAGCAGCCGTACTGCATGTCGCTTTCGTGGGTGGTGCGTGGCTTGCGACCGTCGGGGCCGGACCACGTCTTCGCCAGGCCGCTGCCGTCGTTGTAGGCCAGGCAGACCGCGACGACGCCGTGGATTTTATCAATCACCACGGCGTAATTCGCGACGGTGCAGGAATGGGTGCGGCAGGCTTGGACCAAAAACAGATCGCCGTCGCGCGTGACCGGCGACTGGGTCATCCAGATCGTCCGCATCTTGCGTAATGAGTCGGCGCCGACGAGTTTTGTAACGCCCTGTGCAAAGCCGCGCTGCGCCAGTAAATCGCTGCCGCCGATCTTCTCGCTTGGATATTTATCGAGCCAACGCTCGATATTGCCCGGCCAAGTCTTGGCCGGCGCCGCTGCAAGCAGCAGCGGCGCGGCAAGAATCAACCAGGCAGCGCGGCGCATCAGAAGTTCGCCGGCGCGTTGATGCCGCTTTGCTTCAGTTGTGCGGTCAGCAGCTTCTTCAACCGGTCGAGACCGGCTTCGCTCGACGCTTCGCAGCGCGCGACCAGCACGTCCTGCGTGTTCGACGCGCGCAGCAGCCACCAGCCGTCGTCCGTCTTCACGCGCACGCCGTCGATGTCGTTGACCTCGACCTTGGCGTCGAGCAGGCGCTGTTTGACTTCTTTGACGACCTCGAACTTCCGGCTTTCATCGACCTGAAAGCGCGTCTCGGGCGTGTTGAAGACTTTCGGCAGCGTGTCGACCAGATCGGCAAGTTGCTTGCCCGACTTCGACACCAGCGACAGAAGACGCACGCCGCAATAGAGCGCGTCGTCAAAGCCATACCATTTGTCGCCGAAGAAGATATGACCTGACATCTCGCCCGCGAGCGGCGAACCGGTCTCGGCCATCTTCGCCTTCAACAGCGAGTGGCCGGTCTTCCACATCAGCGGCTGTCCGCCGAGACGTTTGATTTCGTCGAACAGAACCTGGCTCGCTTTGACGTCGGCAATGATCATCGCGCCGGGATGCGTGACCAGCACCTCGGTCGCGTAAATCGCCAGCAACTGATCGCCCCACACGACGCGGCCTTTGCCGTCGATGGCGCCGATCCGGTCGCCGTCGCCGTCAAAACCAATGCCGAGATCGGCGCCCTTCTCGGCGACGACGCGTTTCAGATCGACGAGATTTTCTTCGACCGTCGGATCGGGATGATGGTTCGGGAATTTGCCGTCGATGTCATCGAACAACAGCGTGTGCGTGCCCGGGAGTTTCTTGACCAAGCGGCGCAGAATTTCGCCGGTGGCGCCGTTGCCCGCGTCCCACACGACTTTGAGGTCGCGCGGACCTTCATAGTCTTTCAGCAGACGCTCGACATACACGTCCTGGATATCGAGGTCTTCGATCTCGCCTTTGCCGGTCGCGAACTTGCCGCTCGCTGCGACTTTGCCGAGCTTCAAGATCTCTTCGCCGAACACGGGGCCCGTGTAGAGCGTCATCTTGAAGCCGTTATAGTCGGACGGGTTGTGGCTACCCGTCACCATGATGCCGGCGTCGGCCTGCAGATGCTTGACCGCGAAATACAGCATCGGTGTCGGACCCAAGCCGACACGCTTCACATTCACGCCGGTCGAAAGAAGGCCTTCGGCAAGGGCTGCCGCCAAGCTCGGCGACGACAAGCGCCCATCATAGCCGAGGCAAATCGTTTTGCCCGCGCCGCCGACCATCGTGCCGAAAGCGCGTCCGATCGCGGTCGCGTCTTTGGTCGACAGCGTCTGATCGACGATGCCGCGAATGTCGTATTCGCGAAGAACGGTGGGGTGAAAGTCGTGCGCGGTCATGAGATCCAGGTCCGTGTTTTTCTTGGTTTGGGAAAACGAAGGCGCGCCGTTACGCGCGCGCCTTCAATTCAACGATCTTGCCGTCCGACGTCGCGAGACGCGCGTCCGGCAGCACGGCCGGGCGGCCGATCGAATGATATTCGAATCCGGCCTGCGCCATGTCGGCGAGGTTGTAGACGTTGCGCAGATCGACCAGCACCGGCCGGTTCATGATCTCGGCAACGCGCGGCAGCTGCAGCGCGCGAAATTCGTTCCACTCGGTGAGGATCGCGGCAACGTCGGCGTTTTCGACCGCCTTGTACGCGTCCTCCACCCATTCGACGCCGGGCAGAAGCTTTTCCGCTTCGTGCATGCCGACCGGGTCGTAGGCCTTCACGCGCGCGCCGGCTTTGAGCAGCGCGGGAATGATGTCGAGCGACGGCGCGTCGCGCATGTCGTCGGTGTTGGGCTTGAACGTCACGCCAAGAATGCCGACCGTCTTGCCGGTCAGGTCGCCGCCGCCCGCATCGATGATGCGTTCGGCCATCTGGCGTTTGCGCTTGTCGTTGATTTCGACGACGGCCGCGACGATGCGAACCGGGCTGTTGTGTTCTTCGGCCGTGCGCACCAGCGCGATCGTATCTTTGGGGAAGCACGAACCGCCATAGCCGGGACCGGCATGGAGGAATTTGCGGCCGATGCGCCCGTCGAGACCGATGCCGCGCGCAACGTCGTGCACGTCGGCGCCGACCTTCTCGCACAGATCGGCGATCTCGTTGATGAAGGTGATCTTGGTCGCGAGAAACGCATTGGCCGCGTATTTGATCAGTTCCGACGCTTCGAGCGTCGTGAACACGATCGGCGTTTCGATCAGATAGAGCGGCCGGTAGAGCTGGCGCATCACTTCGCGGGCGCGGTCGCTTTCGCAACCGATGACGACGCGGTCGGGCCGCATGAAGTCGGTGATGGCCGCGCCTTCGCGCAGAAACTCGGGGTTCGAGCAGACGTCGAAATCCGCATCCGGCCGTTCGGCGCGCACGATGCGTTCGATTTCGCGCGCCGTGCCGACCGGCACCGTGCTTTTGGTCACGATCACCGTATAACCGGTGAGGTTGCGCGCGATGTCTTTGGCAGCGGCGTAGACGTAACTCAGATCGGCATGGCCATCGCCGCGGCGCGACGGCGTGCCGACTGCGATGAACACGGCCGACGCGCCCGCCACGGCGCTGGCAATTTCGGTGGTGAAGTTGAGACGGCCCGCTTTCGCGTTCTTGGCTACAAGATCTTCGAGGCCGGGCTCGTAGATCGGAATCTCGCCCTTCTTCAGCCGCTCGATCTTGGTCTGGTCGAGATCGACGCAGGTCGTCTCGGTGCCGAATTCAGAAAAGCAGGCACCCGAGACGAGTCCGACATAGCCGGTGCCGATGACGGCGATGCGCATGGCGTTCTCCGCTTAGAGAAGTTGCTTCAGGCACGCGCGAAGCTTGTCCGCCATCTCAGGCCGCTTCAACGCGAACGCGACGTTGGCCTCGAGGAAGCCAATCTTGTCGCCGCAGTCGAACGTCTGTCCGTCGAACTTGTATCCGTGGAAAGGTTGCTTCCCGACGAGACGCAGCATTGCGTCCGTCAGTTGGATTTCACCGCCGGCGCCGGCCTCTTGGCGGTCGAGATGTTCGAACACGTCGCCCTGCAGAATATAGCGGCCGGTGACCGAGAGGTTTGACGGCGCTTCTTCGGGCTTTGGCTTTTCGACCAGGCCCAGCACTTCGACCGCGCGGCCCTTTTCGATGCCCGGCTTCAGAATGCCGTAGCGGTTGGTGTGTTCGTGCGGGACTTCGTTGACCGCAATCACGTTGCCGCCAAGCTCGTCGTACGCCTCGATCATCTGGGCCAGGCAGGGCTTGTCCGACAGAACCACCACGTCGGGCAGCAGCACCGCGAACGGCTCGTTGCCGATCACGTGACGCGCGCACCAGACCGCGTGGCCGAGGCCCAACGGCGCGTGCTGGCGCGTGAAATAGAGATGGCCCGAACCGATTTCGGTATCGGCCAGCATCGCCAGCTCAGCCTTCTTGCCGCGGCGTTCGAGATTCTCGCGCAGCTCGGGATGCAGGTCGAAATGATCTTCGAGCACGTCTTTGCCGCGCGAGGTGACGAAGACGAATTCTTCGATGCCTGCGGCGCGCGCTTCTTCGACGGCATTCTGGATCAGCGGCTTGTCGACCAGCGGCAGCATCTCCTTGGGCATCGCCTTGGTGGCGGGCAGGAAACGGGTGCCGAGACCGGCGACTGGAAAGACGGCCTTGCGAACGGGCGGAAACTTCATGGGAAACCTGTAATTATGGGCGCGGTTGTGCCACTGCGGTCGGGCTCCGCACAAGCACAGAGCGGGGCGGCGGGGCGGCCAGGATCGCGTCGATCAAGGCGCGCACCTCCTGGCGTGCGGCGACATGGCTCAAAGTCATGGAATGGCCGGTGTCCGATCCGAGGTCGAGCAGGGTCAGGCCCTTGAGGAAGAGTTCGCGGAAAATGACGCGTTCGCCGAAGCCGGGCGCCAGGCGAAAGCCGATCCGTTTTGCGAGCGCGGCCAGAATGTCCGCAATGACCCGTTTGTTCCGGCCTTCGACATGGCCCATGCGGTTGCGCATCACGATCCAGTCGATGGTTTGTCCATCGCTCAACGCGCGCCGCTTGCGCTGCTCCCACACCATTTCGCTGTAGAGCGACGGTCCGGTGATGTTGTGCGTGTCGGGATCGATGCGCGCCAGCAGATCGAGATCGACGAAACTGTCGTTGATCGGCGTCACCAGCACGTCGGCGCGCGCATGCGCCAGTCGCGTCAGGTTGGAATCCGAACCCGGCGTGTCGAGCACGATGAATTCGTAGGATCCGAAGCGGCCGATCGCAGCGTCAAGCTGGCGGCGCTCCTCTTCGTCGGCGTCGGCGACGACGGGCAGGGCGCTGCGCTGGATCGCGACCGTGGGCGGGGTTGGCAGGCTCTGATCGCGGCCGGCGAGATAGCGCGACAGCGATCCTTGCCGCGCGTCGAGATCAAGCGCCGCAACGCGTTTTCCGGCGCGCGCCAGCCCAACCGCAACATGCACCGCGGCGGTTGATTTGCCCGAGCCGCCTTTCTCGTTGCCGAAGACGATCAGTCGCGGACGCGTGGCACCCATCATGGGTGCGGAAGTGGACATCATGCTTTCTCGAATTGCGCCGCTTCGGCGCTGACAGGAATGTTCCTGTCACTGCTAGCAGATTCGAGCGGATTTCACCCAACGCCCAGATGCGGCGCCACTTCGCTCCAGCCGCGCCAGACCATGTCGCACGCGACGTAGAGAATGATCACCAGGCCGACATAGGCCAGCCAATGATATTTCTGCAGCAGGCGCGAAATCGCGTTGGCAGCAAAGCCCATCAACACGACCGACAGCAACAGGCCGGTGATCAGCACGACCTGGTTGTCGCGCGCAGCACCCGCAACCGCGAGCACGTTGTCGAGCGACATCGAAACGTCAGCGGCGGCGATCGCAACGATCGCGCTACGTACGGATTTCGGCTTTTCCGGCGGCGGCGCGTTGTGCGGATCCAACGCTGCAGCCGATTTCTGCGCAGCCTGGTGGCGCAGCTCGCGCCAGAATTTCCAGCACACCCACAGCAGCAAAATACCGCCGGCAAGCGTGAGCCCGATGATGGCCAGCAACTGCACCGTCACCAGCGCGAACAGCACGCGCAGAATGACTGCGGCCGCGATGCCCCAGAAGATCACCTTCTTGCGCTGGTCGGCGGCGACCGATGCGGCGGCAAGGCCGACGATGATCGCGTTGTCGCCCGCCAGCACGAGGTCGATCATGATGACCTGGCCCAGCGCGATCAAAAATTGGGTCCAGAATTCCATCTGTCAGATCCTCTTGTGGCGCTTACTGGACCGCGGCGGCGAGCGCTCCGATCCGTTCGAAGAGCCGATCGTAAAAGCCGCGCACGTCAGCCTGGTGCAAGACTAGAGCATTCGGGGCCTTTCCCGTAGTCCCCCACCAATCCATCACCGTCATGCCGGGGACGAGGTCGCTTTTGAGGTCGATATCGACCGCGACGCGCTTGCCCGTGAACAACTCGGGCCACAGCACGTAGGCGATCACGCAGGGGTCATGCAGCGGTCCGCCCGGCGTGCCGTACTTTTTGCGGTCGTGCGCGCCGTAAAAGCTCAGCCATGCGGTCGCGGCCTTGCCGATACGGCCCGGCAGCTTGGCGACGCGCGCCAACTGCTCGTCGGTGGTCAGCACCGAATGCGTCAGATCCAGCGGCGCCAGGGTCACGTCGAGACCCGCGGTCATCACCACGTGGGCTGCGTGTGGATCGACCTGCATGTTGAATTCGAGCGCCGGCGCGCTGTTGCCGCCGGCAAAGAAACTGCCCGCCATCGCAACCACCGAGCCGATATTGGCGGCGATGCGCGGTTCTTTGATCAGCGCCACAGCCAGATTGGTCATCGGGCCCAGCAGGCACAGCGTGATGCCCGGGGTTGCCATCACCGTGTCGATCAGGAAATCGACAGCGTGCTGTTTCTGGGCCTGGATCGTCGGCGCGGGCAGCGGCACGTCGGCCAGCCCGTTATCGCCATGAACGCTCTCCGCCGTCTCGAGATGGCGCAGCAGCGGGCGCGGGCAGCCGGCATAGACCGGGATCTCGGTCTTGCCTGCCAGCTCGCAGATCTGGAGCGCATTGCGGGTGGTCAGGTTGACTGGGACGTTGCCGGCCACGGTCAGGATCCCGCGAAGGTCCAGCTCGGGCGAGGCGAAGGTCAGCAGCAACGCGATGGCGTCGTCGAGACCGGGATCGGTATCGATCAGGATAGGGCGGGGCGATTTCATGGAGCGCCGGGCGTAGCAGAGGCCTCCTGCTCGGGGCAATGGCAGGCCCACAACCGGACGACCATGCCTGTGGATAAGCCTGTCGACGGATTCAGAGGCCCAATTTGGGGGTCGCTGGGAACAAAATGCCGCGGCAAAGGTGCGCTGCAGCTAAGCCATTGATCCGCTGGGGCGCTTCTGGGCGGATGCGAACCAATCCCGCCATTTTCCAAAGAAAAACGACGAAGCCGCGCGAGACAGGCGTGTGGACAGCCACCCTTGACCTCAGCCGGTCGCGCTGTCAGATCAAGCGTACCAATCTAGTCCTGTATGGGTATTCCCCGGGAGCAAGATGATCCGGCTCAGCAAGCTCACGGATTACGCCGTCGTTGTCCTGTCACGCATGTCCCAGGACGCGGGGGCGGTGCATACCGCACCCGCCCTGGCGCGGTCTACAGGCGTGCCCGAACCAACCGTACAAAAATGCCTGAAGCTGCTCAGCAAGGCCGCTTTGGTGGCCTCGCGCCGGGGTGCTGCAGGCGGCTACGCGCTGGCCCGGCCGGCCGAAGCGATCAGCGTCGCCGAGATTATCGCCGCGATGGACGGGCCGATCGCGCTGACTGCCTGCGTTGACGGCGCATCGGGCGGCTGCGGCGTGGAGCGGGTCTGCGCAATGCGCGGTGGTTGGGACCGGGTCAATCGCGCCATCAAGGGCGCGCTGGAAAGCGTGACCTTGGCCGACATGGCGGCGCCGAGCTGCACGACACATTTACCGGGCGCATTGACGGATTTCATTCCGGCCGGCGCGGGGAACTGACATGGCTGCGACGACGGATACTGCTGCGCAAGTACAGGCGCTGGCAGACGACAAATACAAATACGGCTTCGTCTCGGACATCGAGATGGACTTCGCGCCCAAAGGGCTAAACGAAGACATCGTCCGTTTCATCAGCGCCAAGAAGAACGAGCCGCAATGGCTGCTCGACTGGCGTTTGAAGGCCTATCGCTCCTGGCTCGAAATGACCGAGCCGAAATGGGCGATGGTCAATTATCCCGAGATCGATTTTCAGGACGCGTATTACTACGCGGCGCCGAAAGCGGGCGCGAAGCCGAAGAGCCTCGACGAAATCGATCCCGAATTGCTGCGCACCTACGAGAAGCTCGGAATTCCCTTGCGCGAGCAGGAGATTCTGGCTGGCGTCGAAGGCAGCGAACGCATGCCCGTCGCGGTCGACGCGGTGTTCGATTCCGTGTCGGTCGCGACGACGTTCAAAGCCAAGCTCGAAGAAGCGGGCGTGATCTTCTGCCCGATTTCGGAAGCGGTGCAGCGCTATCCCGATCTGGTGCGTCGCTATCTGGGTTCGGTCGTTCCCTACAGCGACAATTTCTACGCGACCTTGAACTCGGCGGTCTTCACCGACGGTTCATTCGTCTACGTGCCCGAAGGCGTGCGCTGCCCGATGGAGCTGTCGACCTACTTCCGCATCAACGCGAAGAACACCGGCCAGTTCGAACGTACGCTGATCATCGCCGACAAGGGTTCGTACGTTTCGTACCTGGAAGGCTGCACCGCGCCGCAGCGCGACGAAAATCAGCTGCACGCCGCGGTGGTCGAACTGGTCGCGCTCGATGATGCCGAGATCAAATATTCGACGGTGCAGAATTGGTATCCGGGTGACGCCGAAGGCAAAGGCGGCATCTATAATTTCGTGACCAAGCGCGCGGCGTGCCGCGGCAAGAACTCGAAAGTGTCGTGGACGCAGGTCGAAACCGGTTCGGCGATCACCTGGAAATATCCGAGCTGCATCCTGCAGGGCGACGGCAGCCAGGGTGAGTTTTATTCGGTCGCGATCGCGAACGGAAAACAGCAGGCCGACACCGGCACCAAGATGATCCATATCGGGAAGAACACGCGCTCGCGCATCGTCTCGAAGGGAATCTCGGCCGGCAAAGCGCAGAACACGTACCGTGGTTTGGTTCGCGTGCTGCCGAAGGCGGAGAACGCGCGCAACTTCACCCAGTGCGACAGTCTGCTGATCGGTTCGACCTGCGGCGCACATACCGTGCCCTATGTCGAAAGCCGCAATCCGACGGCCAGTCTCGAACACGAAGCGACGACGGCAAAGATCAACGACGACCAGCTCTTCTATTGCCGCCAACGCGGCCTGAGTTCGGAAGAAGCGGTGGCGCTGATCGTGAACGGTTTCTGCCGCGAAGTGATGCAGCATCTGCCGATGGAATTCGCCGTCGAAGCACAAAAGCTGATCGGCATTTCGTTGGAAGGCAGCGTCGGATGAAGACCTGGCTGCCGATCCTGGCGCTTATCGTGCTCGTCGCAGTGCTGCGTGGGCTGCGCGTTCCGAATGAATGGTTGGTGATCGTCGCGACCACCGCGAGCGCTGCGCTCGTCTGGTTCGCGGTTGCAAAGCGTAAGGGCGGCGCGCAGCGCGCGTACCCGGGAGACAAGGAATAATGCTCGAAATTGAAAATCTCCGCGCGACGGTTGGCGGCAAAGAGATCCTCAAAGGTCTGACCCTGACGGTTCCGACCGGCGAAGTGCACGCGATCATGGGGCCGAACGGCGCCGGCAAATCGACTCTGTCCTACGTGCTGGCGGGACGCGCCGGCTACGAAGTGACCGGCGGTTCGGTGAAGCTGGACGGCGTCGATCTGCTTGGGCTTGAGGTCGAACAGCGCGCCGCAGCCGGCCTGTTCCTGGCGTTGCAATATCCGGTCGAAATTCCGGGCGTGCCGACGACGACCTTCCTGCGCACCGCGCTGAACGCGATCCGCAAAGGCCGCGGCGAAAGCGATCTCGACGCGATTCAGTTCCTGCGTCTGCTGCGCCAGAAGACCAAGGCGCTGGGCGTCACCGAAGAGATGCTGAAGCGCGGCGTGAATGTCGGCTTCTCGGGCGGCGAGAAGAAGCGCAACGAAGTGCTGCAGATGGCGGTGCTGGAGCCCAAGCTCGCAATTCTCGACGAAACCGATTCCGGTCTCGACATCGACGCGCTGAAAATCGTGTCGGAAGGCGTCAATGCGCTGCGCGGCCCGAACCGGTCGATGCTGGTGATCACGCACTATCAGCGCCTGCTCGACCATATCGTGCCCGATCGCGTGCACGTGTTGGCGCAGGGACGCATTCAGCGTTCGGGCGGTGCCGAGCTGGCGCACGAGTTGGAAGCACACGGCTACGCCGAATTCGGCGGCGAGCGCGAGGCCGCGGCGTGACACTGCACCAGGATTACGAACAGCGGCGCGGCTCCGCAGCGCCCGCTGCGCTGACGGCGTTGCGCGCGCGTGGTGCAGCCGATTTCGATCGGCTGGGCCTGCCGACGCCGCGCGTTGAGCGCTGGAAATATACGAACCTCGCACCGGTCGAGACGATGGCGTTGGTGCCGGGCGCAACCGATCCGTTGCCGGCCGCGTTGGTGGCGGGCGCCGATCGCATCGTGCTGGGTGCCAAGATCGAACGCAGCGTCGGTGCGCTGCCTGACGGCGTGCATCTCGGCTCGATCGCGGATGCGCCTGACGCTGCGCGCGCGCTGCTCGGCACCTTGGCGTCGAGCGAAAGCGAAGCCTTGGTCGCGCTGAACGCGGCGCTCGCCGACGATGCGCTGGTCTTGTTCGTGCCCGCCGGCGTTGCCGTGCCGCGTCCGATCGAACTGATTGTGCCGGCACAGACCGGCGTCGCGTCCTATCCGCGCTTGCTCGTGGTGCTGGAAGCGAACGCCTCGGCGACGATCATCGAACGTCACGAAGGGGCGGGCGCCGGTTTCGTCGATCTGACAGCCGAGATCGCTTTGGGCGCGGGCGCCAAGATGCGCCACTGGCGCGTGCAGGTCGCGGGCGACGCGCGCCGCATCGTCACCAGCGCGGTGCGCGCCGGTGCGGACTCGTCGTATCGCGCGTTCACGCTGACCTTGGGCGGTCGGCTGGTGCGCAACCAGTGCGATGCGCGCGTCGACGGCGACAATGCCGAAGTCGAACTGGACGCGGCCTATGTGATCGGCGGCGACAGCCATGTCGACACGACGACGCGCGTCGTGCACGGCGCGCTAAACGGCACGTCGCGCCAGACAGTCAAAGGCGTTCTCGACGGCCACAGCCGCGGCGTCTTCCAGGGCAAAGTGCTGGTGGAAGAGGGCGCGCAAAAGACCGACGGCTATCAGTTGAGTCGTGCGTTGCTTCTGTCGCGCGACGCCGAAGTCGACGTGAAACCGGAACTGGAAATTTACGCCGACGACGTCAAATGCAGCCACGGCGCAACGACCGGCCGGTTGGACGAAGACGCGCTGTTCTATCTGCGCGCGCGCGGCATTCCCGCGCAGGAAGCGCGCGCGCTGTTGGTTGAAGCGTTCGTGGCTGAAGCAATCGAGCGTGTCGACGACGAGACCGTACGCGCTGCATTGCTGGCCCTCGCGGCCGGCCGTCTGGCACGCGATCAACAGGAACTCGCAGCATGAGCCTGGCAAGCATCGACCCGCGCGCGCGGACCCCGCGCCTCAATCGCACCGTCGAACGGATCCGGCAGGATTTCCCGATCCTAGCGCGTACCGTGCACGGCAAACGACTTGCGTATCTCGACACCGCAGCATCGGCGCAAAAGCCCGAGCAGGTGATCGAAGCGATGAGCCGCTTCCAGCGCGAAGAATACGCCAACATTCATCGCGGCGTGTACGCGTTGAGCCAGGCTGCGACCGACCGGTTCGAAGCGGCGCGCGGCCGCGTCGCGCGATTCCTGAATGCGTCGTCGGCCGACGAAATCGTGTTCACGCGCAACACGACCGAGGCCATCAACGTCGTCGCGCAGAGCTGGGCGCGCAAGAATCTCAAAGCCGGCGACGAGATCGTGCTGACCGAGCTCGAACATCACGCCAACATCGTGCCGTGGCAGATGATCCGCGCCGAGACCGGTGCGGTGATCAAGCCGATCCGAATTCACGATGACGGATCGCTCGATCTCGACCATGCGCGCTCGCTGATCGGACCGCGCACCAAGCTGGTCGCGTTTGCACATGTGTCGAACGCGCTGGGCACGGTGTTGCCAGTGCGCGAGCTTGTGCGTCTGGCGCGCGCGGTCGACGCAACCGTGCTGATCGACGGCAGCCAGGCCGTGCAGCATATGGCGGTCGACGTGCAGGCGCTCGATCCCGACTTCTACGTTTTCACTGGCCACAAGCTGTACGGACCGACCGGCATCGGCGTGCTGTACGGCAAAGGCGCGGTGCTGAACGCCATGCCGCCCTATCAAGGCGGCGGCGACATGATCGAACGCGTCACCTTCGAACGCACCACGTTCAAGCCTGCACCGCACCGGTTCGAAGCGGGCACGCCCGCAATCACCGAGGCGATCGGCCTGGCGGCCGCCATCGACTATGTCGAGCAGATCGGCTTCGACTGGATCGGTCCGCACGAAGAAGAGCTGCTGACCGAAGCGACCCAGGCGTTGCTGGCGATCGACGGGCTGAAGCTGTGGGGTACCTCGGCGCAGAAGGCGAGCGTGCTGTCCTTCACGCTCGACGGCGCGCACGCGCATGACGTGGCGACGATCCTCGACCAGCAGGGCGTGGCGGTGCGCGCCGGCCATCACTGCGCCCATCCGCTGATGGACCGGTTGGGCGTCGCGGCGACGTCGCGCGCCTCGATCGGCTTGTACAACGACCGCGCCGACATAGATCAGTTGGTTGCCGGCATCACCGCCGTGAAGCGAATTTTGAAACTATGAGCGCCTCGGAAGATCTGCGCGACCTGTACCAGGAGATCGTGCTCGACCACGGCAAGCATCCGCGCAATTTGCGCAAGCCGGCCGAGGCGAACCGGATCGGGCATGGCTACAACGCGATGTGCGGCGACAAGATCGACGTCTATCTGACGATCGGCAGCGACGGACGCATCACCGACGCCGCCTTTCAAGGGCAGGGCTGCGCGATCTCGACCGCGTCGGCCTCAATCATGACCGAAACGTTGAAAGGCTTCACCGAAGAAGAAGCCAAGTCGCTGTATCAAAGCGTGCATGCGCTGTGCACCGAAGACGATGCGGTGCTGCCGGACTCGCTCGACGACGACACGGCCGATCGGTTGATGGTGCTGGCGGGCGTGCGGCAATATCCGATGCGCGTGAAATGCGCGACCTTGGCGTGGCACACGATGCAAGCGGCGATTGATGGCCAGGCAAACGAGGTGTCGACGTGAGCTCGGCTGAAATGATGAACGACGATGACTCGGTGATGGAGCCGCCGCAGATTGTGGCGCCGCTCGAGCATCCGCTGTGGCCCGAGATCAAAGCCAAGCTGAAGACTGTCTACGATCCGGAAATCCCGGTGAACATCTACGAGCTGGGCCTGATCTACAAAGTCGAGCTCGGCGACGGCAACAACGCCAAAGTCGAAATGAGCCTGACCGCTCCGGGCTGTCCCGTCGCCGGCGAAATGCCGGGCATGGTGCAAGACGCGGTGCGTGCGGTGGACGGCATCGGCGACGTTGAAGTCGAGCTGGTTTGGGATCCGACCTGGGATCCGTCGCGCATGGCCGATACGGCTAAGCTGCAACTGAACATGTACTGAGGAGGAATCGCGATGGCGTTTCCCAATGCACTGACCTTGACCGAAGCGGCTGCGGAACGCGTGAAAGCGCTGATGTCCAAAGCGGACACGGGCGTCATCGGCCTGCGCGTCGGCGTCAAAAGCCGCGGCTGCTCCGGCATGTCGTATCAGGTCGAATACGCGACCGACGTGAAGAAGTTCGAAGAAGTGGTCGAGGACAAAGGCGTCAAGATCCTGATCGATCCCAAGGCCGTGATGTTCTTGCTCGGCTCCGAAATGGATTGGGTCGATGACAAGTTCAACGCGCGCTTCGAGTTCCGCAATCCGAACGAAAAAGGCCGCTGCGGCTGCGGCGAGAGCTTTCACGTCTAGAAACGGACATTGAAACAAACGCGGCGTTGTCGCCGCTTCCGGCTCGTCCCAGGATGTTCGCAACGAACAGCCAGGGGAGGAGCCTATGTCCGAAACGCGCCGTAATTTTCTGAAGCTTGGCGCTGGTGTCGCCATCGCTGCAGCGTCCGTTGCAGGTCCCGCAATCGCAGCACCGCCGGGCGGCATCGAACATCCTCGTGTCTTGAGCTTCCGTCGCGGACAAGCTGCGCCGCGCGTCGGCGCACTGACCGCGTCGGGCCGCATCTGCGACGTCGGCGCTGCAGCCAAGAAAGCCGGTACCAAACTCTCCTTCGATCCGAACAGCATGGTGTCGTTGATCAGCGCCGGTCCACGTGCGCTCGACGAGGTGCGCGCGTTGCTGGCAAAGGGCGACGCCGACACGCTGGCACTTGCCGACGTCCGTCTGACCTCGCCGCTGCCGTCGCCGACGCGCAACATCTACGCGGTCGGCTGGAATTATCTCGAGCATTTCGAAGAAGGCGCTGCGCTGCGCGGACCCGGCGGTGCCGAGCTGCCAGAACATCCGGTGTTCTTCACCAAAGCGGTTGGCACGGTGAACGGTCCGTTCGATCCGATTCCGTACGATCCTGCCGTGTCGACGTCGATCGATTGGGAATGCGAGCTGGCGATCGTCATCGGCAAGCGCGGCAAGAACATCCCGGAAGCGCGCGCGATGGACTACGTGTTCGGCTTCAGCGTCATCAACGACACGACGGCGCGCGACATTCAGCAGAAGAAGCATGGCGGCCAGTGGTTCAAAGGCAAAAGCCTCGACGGTCACGGTCCGATGGGCCCGTGGATCGTTCCGGCCGCCGGCGTCGACTACAACAATCTGCAACTGATCACGCGCGTGAACGGCGCCGTGAAGCAGGATTACAATACGAAGGCGATGTACTTCAAAGTACCGCGCATCGTGGCCGAACTTTCGGTCGGCATGGAACTCGAACCCGGTGACGTGATCGCGACGGGCACGCCGCCCGGCATCGGCTATGCGCGCAAGCCGCCGGAATTCCTGAAGCCCGGCGACGTGATGGAAACCGAGATCGTCGGCATGGGTACGCTGCGCAACGAGATCAAGTCGGTTTAAAGCCACGACCTTTGGTGATCGACGCGTTGCCGTGTTTGGCACGCAGCGCGTCGATTGCGCGTTCGACGGCGGCGGTGCGGCCACGCGTCGGATCAACCAGATCCGACGTGTCGGCGCCTTCGGGCGGAACCAGGTCGGTGCCGCCAACGCCGATCAGCCGGTAGGGCTCGGCATCGGCCAAGGGCGCCAATAATTTCTGCGCAGTTTCGAACAGCACGGTCGCGAGTTGCGTCGGCGGCTGCACGCCGATCCGGCGCGAGAAGCGTTTGAACTTGGTGGTGCGCAGCGTGAGCACGATGGTGCGCGCGGCGACGTTTTCGCGCTTCATCCGGCGCGACACTTTCTCGGCCAGCGGCCACAACTCGGCATGCAGCGCTTCGGCACCGATCAGATCGTTGTTGAAGGTCGTCTCGGCGCTGACGCTTTTGGATTCGCGGCCGGGTTCGATCTTGCGCGCATCTTCGCCGGCTGCGAGCTGCGACAGATGCAGGCCGGTGCTGCCATAGCGTTCGATCAACCGGTCGCGGCCGACGGCAAACAGATCGCCGATCGTTTTGTAGCCGTCGCGCTGCAGCTTCTCTTCCAGCTTGGGGCCAACGCCCCACAGCGCACGAATCGGCTGCGGATCGAGAAAGGCGCGAATGTCGTTGCGGCCGACGACGGCAAAGCCGCGCGGCTTGTCGATCTCGCTCGCCATCTTGGCGAGAAACTTGTTGGGCGCGAGGCCGATCGACACCGTGACACCGAGTTCGGCTTCGATCTGGCGCGCCAGCTTGGCCAGGGTTTCGGCGGGGACGGCGCGGTGCAGTTTTGCGGTGCCGGTCAGGTCGAGAAAGGCTTCGTCGATCGACAAAGCTTCGACCAGCGGAGTCGCGTCGCGCATGATTGCGCGAACCTGTCGTCCGACCTGGGCGTAGAGCTCCATCCGCGGACGGATCACGACCGCGTCCGGGCAGAGGGACAGTGCCTTGAACATCGGCATCGCCGAGCGGACGCCGAATCGGCGGGCGACGTAGCAGGCGGCCGAAACCACGCCCCGCCGGCCGCCGCCGACGATCACCGGCTTCTCGATAAGACTAGGGTCCTCGCGCTTTTCGACCGTCGCGTAAAACGCGTCGCAGTCGATATGCGCGATCGAAAGATCGGTCAGTTCGGCATGCGCGATGAGGCGCGGCGATCCGCAGTTCGGACAACGACTCCGATGATCGGTTAATGACACCGGGCGCAGGTCACCGCAATCGCGACAAAGCCTTGGAATTTCAGCGGCTTCCATCCTAACCGTTCCTTAAGGCGGGCCAGCGATCCTGCCCCACCCTGCCTGTGCCTGCGCGTAGGGTGCTAGTGCCGCCTCGGGAGCTTTGGAGAGCCCAATGTCGAAAACGGTCCTCATCGTCGAGGACAATGAGCTCAACATGAAGCTCTTCAACGACCTGCTCGAAGCCCATGGGTTCCGGACGCTGCAGACGCGCGACGGAATGGAGGCGTTGAAACTCGCGCGAGAACATCGTCCCGATCTGATCGTCATGGACATCCAGCTGCCCGAGGTCTCGGGTTTGGATGTGACGAAATGGCTAAAGGAAGACGACCACTTGCGAGACATCCCCGTGATTGCGGTCACGGCGTTCGCAATGAAGGGCGACGAGGAGAAGATCCGGGAAGGCGGCTGCGAGGACTACATCGCCAAGCCGATTTCTGTTACCAAGTTCCTCGAAACCGTCCAGAAGTACCTCGCCTGAGCAACATCGGGACGGGCGGAGAAACCGGCCCAGTGCCCGCGTATGGAGAGACGCTGACGCATGTCGGCCCGAGTTCTCGTCGTCGACGACCTGCTGCCGAACGTCAAGCTGCTCTCGGCAAAGCTGACCAACGAATATTTTGAAGTCGTCACGGCGCTGAATGGCCCGCAGGCGCTCGAAGTCGTTCGTCAGGCGCCGCCCGATATCATCCTGCTCGATGTGATGATGCCGGGGATGGACGGGTTTGAAGTTTGCACCCGCATCAAGTCGGATCCCGCGACGTCGCATATTCCGATCGTCATGGTGACCGCGCTCAGCGACGCTGAAAATCGCGTGCGCGGGCTTGAGGCCGGCGCCGACGACTTCCTGACCAAGCCGGTGAACGACGTCGCGCTGTTCGCACGCGTGCGTGCGCTGGTGCGTCTCAAGCTGACCATCGACCAGTGGAAGCTGCGCGAGAACACGTCGAACCAGTTCGGCATGGCGACGCCGCTGTCGGCGCGCGCCGAGGCGGTCGATCACGCGCATGTGCTGCTGATTGAAGATTCGATCCTCGATCGCGATCGCGTCGCGACCACGCTGACGCGCGACCAGGACACGGTTTCGCACGCGCCGTCGGGCGCCGCTGCGATGCAGATGACCCAGGCCGAAAGTTTCGACCTGATCATGCTGAGCCTCAATCTCGAGGGCGAAGATTCGCTGCGCCTGTGCTCGCAATTGCGCAGCCAGGACAAGACGCGCCAGACGCCGATCTTGTTGATGGCGCATGAGGACGATCTGAAACGCGTCGCCAAAGGCCTCGAGCTGGGCGCGACCGATTACATTTTGCGTCCGATCGATCGCAACGAGTTGATGGCGCGCGTGCGCAGCCAGGTGCGTCAGAAGCGCTACCAGGACCGGTTGCTGGTCAATTACGAGTCGAACCTCTCGATGGCGCTGACCGACAGCCTGACCGGGCTGTACAACCGCCGCTACGTGATGGTGCACTTGGAGCGTCTGCTGCGGCAGAGCCAGGAAAGCAAAAAGCCGTTCGCGCTGATGCTGCTCGACATCGATCACTTCAAGCGCATCAACGACAATTACGGTCACCCGGCGGGTGACGACGTGCTGCGCGAATTCGCCGGCCGCATCGGGCGTAGCCTGCGCAATTTCGATCTTGCCGGCCGTATCGGCGGTGAAGAGTTCGTCGCGATTCTGCCCGACACCAATCTCGATGTGGCGGTTGCGGTCGCTGAACGTCTGCGCGCCCAGATCTCGGGCGCACCGATGACGGCCAAGGGTGTCGACGACCAGATCCCGGTCACGACCTCGCTCGGCGTGACGATCGCATCGGATCCAGGTGAAAGCGTCGACGATCTGATCGGCCGCGCCGACCGGGCCCTCTATGCCGCCAAGCGCAACGGCCGCGACCGGGTCGAGGTCGAGCTGGCCGGCGGAGCAGCGCCTGCTGCTGCGGCCGCGGGCGGCGGCGACTAAGCTCCAGGCGGGGCGCATCAAGCCCCAGAAACGCAAAAGGCCGCCCGAAGGCGGCCTTTTGGGCATCCCCGTAAAGGGGACGTCTTATTTGATCTTCTGTTCGTTGAACTCGACGTGCTTGCGCACCTTCGGGTCGTACTTCTTGAACGACAGCTTTTCGGTCGCCTTACGCGGGTTCTTCTTCTTCACATAGAAGAAGCCGGTACCAGCCGAGCTCACCAGCTTGATCAAGACGGTTGATGACTTCGCCATAACACTCACTCCAACAGCCCCAAAAACCGGATCGGCGGGGCCGGAAAACGAAGCGCGGAAGATACGGACCGCCGCCCGGAAGTCAAGCCGCGCTTCGGTCGCGGCGGCAGGGCTGATTATAGAAGCAAATTCAGGATGTTAGTCGTGCTGGCAGTGCCGTTGATCAGGTCCGCCACGGACAACGTACCGGCATTGGTCGAGTCCCCGACCAGCGCCAGGTACTGCATCAGGAGCTGCTTGGTCGCGGCCGTGCCCTGGTAGGGGGTAACCGCGGCGTCGGTCTCGGCCTTGGCCTTTTGGGCCAGCAGGTCGGTGACGTTGGCCGTGTTGAATTTCAGCGTGTTCATGTCCCCCGACAAATCGATCGAGATGTCGGTCAGGGAATTGATGGCGGCGCCCAGCACCGCGGTCGGCGGTCCCGCGGTCTTGAACAGGTTGTTGACGGCGGCGACCAGCGGGCGCGTCACCTGCGTATCGAATTCACCGTGGCCGCTGATGTCGAACGTGCCCGGCGTGCTCTTGAGAAACAGCAGCGTGTCCGAGGTCGAGGTCAGCAGGTTCTTCTGAATCGTGGTGTCCGGCGTCGGCTTGATCAGTTCGCCGGTTTCGGAATCGATCGTGCCTGCGCTGTTGTCGATCGGCTGCGACGTGTTCTTCACCGTCACGGTCGCGTTGGCGACCTGTTCGCTGATGCCCTGCGTGGTCAGGATCAATTGATTGTCGATCGCGGTCCGCCCGTCGAAGGTCAGCCGCGCATTGTCGATCGTCTCGCCGTCGCTCGTGATCGTCGTGCGCGCGTCTGCCAGGCTGGGCAGCACGGTGCCGGTGATCAGGTCGTACGCCGCTTTGGCGCCACTCGCAGTGCTGAGATCGATCCCGGCAATCGCACCGGCGACGCTGGTATTGAGATCGCCTTTGCGCACGTAGAGCTGCGTGCCGCCGATGAAATTGTAGGCCTGGCTTCCGCCACCAACGAGCAGATTGTCGGCGTCGGTGCCGGACGTATTGATCAGGCCGCTGATCTTGTTCTGCAGATCGCTGACCTGGCTCGCGAGCGTCGCGTCGCCGCCGTTGGTGACTGCGCCCTGCGCCAAGGATTGCAATTGGCCGAGCAAGCTCCCGATTTGCGTCGCACGGCTAACGCTGTCGGCGACCGACTGGCTACCTTGTGCCAGTTGATTGGTATCGACCGTCACGGCAAAGCCGGCGCTCGTCGCGGCTTGCTGCACATAATTCGCCTGGTTGCTGAGGCTCTTTGTCAGTGTGTCGAGCGACTGCTGCAACTGCTCGACCACGACCGAGCCGGAGAGGCTGTTGCTGGCCGAAAGCGCGTTGACGTTGGTTAGCTTGTCGCTGATCTGGCTGACCAGATCGAGCCCGTGAATCGACAGCGCAATGCCGCTTTCCGATCCATAGTCACCATTTCCGGTCAGCAGATTGTCGGTGCCGCCGCCGCTGGTTTTGATCAGTGACTGAATGTCGGCCTTGAGCTGCTGCACGCTTTCATCGAGCGAATTGTGGTTGATCGGCAGGCCATTGGCGTCGAGCGTGCCCGTGCCGGTGTCCAACGCTGCGCCGAGCTGCGTCAGCTTGGCTGCGATCTGGTTGGCGCGTGACAGCGAGTCCTGCGCCGACGACGCGGCGCGATAGACCAGCGCCTGCTGCGCCGGGCCGATCGTCGGATCGACGTTTTCGAGCAGCGTGTTGTAGGTGCGCTGCTGCTGGTTGAGGAAATCGGTGTTCGAAACCGACGAAGCCCGCGCGCCATCCAGATCGCTGGCAAGCGTGCCGGCGGGAACGTCGCCTTGATTCAACGCATCGAACTGCGCCTGCGCCGAATCGAGCGCCGTCTTGATCGACGTGAGATCGGTGCCCTGGAAACTGTAGCTGTGGCCCGGCGACGTCGTGATGGTGAGCGAGAAGCCGGCATTCTCGAGCAGATTCGACGGCGTTCCCGTCGCCGGGTCGAGATAGGTCGCGTTGTCGAGATTGTTCTTCAGCCGCGCGACCGTGTTGTCGAATTGCGTCTTGGTCGTCGCCAGATCCGCAGCGCTAAGGCCCGACGCTGACTGCACCAGTTGCCGCAACGCATCGATCGAGCTCGTGAGGTCCGACGTACGCGTCTTGGCCGCGTCGAGCAGGCCGCGCACCTGCGTCAATTGCGGAACGTAGTTATTCTGGTCGGCAATCTTGGCGGCGTTCGCGCCGCTGGGATCCCGGCGCAGCGCCAGCGCGTCATAGGCGCTTTTGAGCGTCGTCAGGCTGGACGAAAGATTGCTCACGACCGTGCTGGCCGAGCTCGACAGATTGGTCGCGTCGGTGATCTGCGCCTGATCGTCGGTGGCGCTCTGAAACAGATCCGCGTTTTGCGCGATCGTATTCTGCAGCGATTTGAGGTTGAGCCTGCTGGTCAGGATCGCCGCTTGTTGATCGACGTCGAGACCGGCAAATCCGCTGGGCAACTGCAGCGCCGTCTGCACGACGTCGCGCAACACGTTATCGCCCAGAATTTGAAACGGGCTGGTGACGTTGCCAATGTTGCGGATGAAATAGGCGGCTTCGCGCAGCGCAGGATCCTGCGCACCGAGATTTTCTTCGAAGACGTTAGTTTCGTAGGTCTGGGTAAATTTAGCGATGTACGCTTGATCTTTGAACCCGGCGGGCGGTCCGTTGAAGAAGCTGAGGTCTTTGACGATCTGGCTGAAGCGAGGATCGACCAGACGGTTGACCAGTGACTGCGGATTGCTTGGATCCTGCGTCAGCAACGCGCGCAGACGCGCCGGATATTGCGCTTCGCTTTCGAGCCCGTAGGTCGTCAGCACGGTCTTGAGCAGCTTCGGATCCGACATAAGCTGATCGATCGAGGTGATCGTCGGTGCTTTGGTCGTGAAATAATCGACCGCGTCTTTGACCGATGGGGTTTGCGCGCTGCGGGTCAGTTGTTGCTGCTGATTGGCCAGCAACCCTTGCCAAGTCGCGATCGAAACTGACGACACGGAAACGCTCCTCTGCGTGCGCCCGGAGAATACCGGGCACACGCGGGCGTTCCTACGGCGCGTGTGTTACGCGCGGAAACCGTATGTTTCGCTTAAACGTTGGGCGAAGTTGCTCACAGAGCGGCAACCAGTCGTGCCTGCGTCAGATCAACAGATTGAGAATGCTGTTGGTGTTGGAGCTACCGCTCAGCAGGTCGGCCAGCGATTGATTGGCGCCGGTCGTCGTATCTGCGTTGAAGGCGAGGAACTGGTTGGCGATGAGCTTGGCTTTGGTCGTGCCGGTGTACGGGTTCGTCAGCTGCGCAGCTTCGGCTTTGGCCTTGGCAGTAAGCGTGTCCTGAACCTTGATTGAACCGAACTTCAACTGGCTGGCGTCGCCCGATAGGTCGATCGAAATGCTGGTCAGCGCCAGCAGCGAACTGTGAATGACGCTGAGCGGCGAGGTTGAGTTGGTCAGCAACGCAGTGACTGCGTTCTGCAGCCCCTTGGTGACGTTCTGGTCGAACTCGCCATGGCCGCTGATCGCGTACGTGCCGGGCGTGCTTTTGAGGAAGACCAGCGAGTCCGCCACCGAGGTCAGCAAATTTTTGCCGCTTACGGTCGCGGTCTGCACCTGCGTCGTGATGTTCGCGACGGCGGCCGTGAAGCGATCGTCCAGCGCTGCGCGCGGATCGAACGTCTTGCGTGCCGTATCGATCGTCGTCGAGCCCGTGGTGATGTCCAGCTTGGCATCGGCAAGCGCCGGCAACAGCGTGCTGTTGATCAGATCGATCGCGTTCTTTGCCGCCGTTGAGCTGCCCGTCGACGACAGGTCGATGCTGGCGAGCTGGCTCGTGATCGTATTTGCGAGGTCGCCTTTGGTGATGCCGAGTTGCGCGCCCGGAATGAAATTGTAGTTTTGCACACCGCCGCCGACCAACAGATTGTCCAGCCCGCTGCCTGGTGTGTTGATTGCGTCGGTGATGCTCTGAATCAATGCATCAGCGTCGACGCTGTTCTGGGCACTGCCGTCGCCGGCATTGAATGCCGACTGCGCCAACGAGCGCAGCTGGCCGAGCAACGATCCGACTGTGGTTGCGCGCGAAAGACTGTCGGCTGCCGACTGTGTGCCAAGGCGCAACTGCGCGGTATCCGGCGTGATCACGAACGGCGCGCTGGCCGCGGCCGACTGCACGTAGGCCGAGTCTGCCTTAATGATGTTGGTGCGCGACGCCAGATACGGGCGCAGCTCTTTCGAGATCAGATCCGATCCGCTGGTTGCGTTCGCCACGGTGAACGCGTTCACGTCTTTCAAACGATCGCGCAGCTGCGTCAGAAGATCGGCGCCGCGAATCGACAGCGGAATGCCTTCTTCGGACCCGTAGCCGCCATCTGCGGTCAACAGATTGTCGGTCCCGCCGCCGTTGCCTTTGATCAGCGTCTCGATGTCAGCCTTGAGCTGCTGCACCTGCGTGTTGAGCTGCGCGTGATTGGCTGTTGGATCGATCGCGGTTTCGAGCGTCGCCTGCAGCGTGATGAGCTTGCTTGAAATCTTCGCGATGCGCTGCAGCGCATCTTGCGTCGAGAAGTCGGCGCGGAAAATCAGCGACTGCTGCGAGGCGGAAATATTGGGATCGATCGTCGTCAGCGCCTGCGAGTAGATCCCGCCCTGCTGGGCGAGGAACGCCTGGCCGGCGACCGTGTCGGTCCGCGCGGTCGCGAGATTCGTCGCGGCATTCGGATCAATCGCGGTTCCGAACGTCGTGGTCGTATCAAACGCCGACTTTGCGTTGCTCAGCCCATTTAGCACGGACGAGAGATCGGTGCTGTTGAAGGTCACGGTACCGGCCGGCAGGTTGATCGCAATTGAAGCGGGCGTGCCCGCGATCAGCGACTCTGGATTGCCGTTGCTGGGATTGATGTACCCAGCCTTCACGAGGTTGTTCTGCAATCGCGTGACGGTCGTATCGAATTCCGTCTTCAGCGCATCGAACGAAGCCTGATCCGTCGTCGTCGGCGCCGCAGTGATGATCTGCTGCAACCGGTCGATTGAACTCGGAATATCGGCGATACGCGCATTGGCGGAATCGAGCAGGCCACGCACGCGCGCCAAGTCGGCGACGAAGCCGTTCTGCTGGGTGATCTTGGCTGCGTTGACGCCAAGAGGGTCCTGCCGAGCAGCGAGCGCCTTGTACGCGTTCTCGATGTCGGTGAATTCGCTGCTGACGCTCTTCACCACCGCGCTGGCCGCCTGGGACAGCTTGGTGACGTCCGTGATTTTGACGTTGTCGGCGTTTGCGTCGGAGAAGAGCTGCGCGTTCTTAGCCAGCGTGCCTTGCAGGTCTTTCAGATTCAGGCGCTGCTTGATGATCGCGGCTTGTTTTTCGATGTCCAGGGTCCCGAACTGGTCTGGCAGCTGCAGCGCCTTGAACACTACGTCGCGCAACACCCTGTCGCCCAGAATCTGGAAGACGTCGGTCACGTTGCCGATGTTGCGCAGGAAGTACGCGGCTTCGCGCAGCGCCGGGTCCTGATTGCCAAGATTCTTTTCGTAGGTGTTCTGCGCGAAGGTCTGCGCCAGCTTATCGGCGTATTTCGGATCCTGCAGATTGCCCGGCGCGCCGGCGGAGAAACTCAGGTCGACGACAAATTTCGTATAGCGTGAATCGATCAGGCGATTGACCAGCGACTTCGGATCTTTGGGATCCTGCGTGAGCAGCGCTTTGATCTTCGCCGGATATTGCGCGTCCGCTTCGAGCCCGTACGTCGTCAGGATCGTGCCCAGCAGCTTCTTGTCTTTGAGAAGCTGGTCGACGTTCTGGATCTTGGGCGCGTTCTTGCGGAAATAGTCGATCGCGCCTTTGACGGCAGGCGAGTTCGCACTCCGCGCCAGCAGTGTCTGCTGGTTCTTCAGAATGCCCTGCCAATTGGCGACGGAAATTGCGCTCACGGTCGTTCTGTCCCGTTGTCTCAGGCGGTTTCTCCCGCCGACGCAAGAATAGCGCCAGTTACACCCTGAATGAAAGCAAAGGCTTGTTACCGTGCCCGCCTGGCAAGCTGGCGTTAGGAGGAAATTCTTGCCGCTCTAGCGGCGATGCTTGCCGGGGCGATATGGCCGGCCAGGCCGCTCCCGCTGGACGGGAGAATCGGGATCGTCGACCAGCCGGAACAGAGTCGAGCCCGCAATCGGGTCGGCCTCGACCACCCGGGCCAGCACCCGGTCGCCCAGGCGCCAGACCCGGCCCGACCGCCTTCCGACCAGGCGATGCTGGGGCTCGTCATGGATCCAGAGGTCATTGGGCTCGAGGGTGCGGATCGGCACCAGCCCGTCGGCGCCGCTCTGATCCAAGGTCACGAACAGGCCGAACCGCGTCACGCCGTTGATCCGACCGGGGAAGGTGGCGCCGACATGGTCGGAGAGGAACGAGGCGACATAGCGATCGATCGCGTCGCGTTCGGCCGATGCTGCGGTTCGTTCGGTTTCCGAAATATGGGTCGAGATTTCTTCGAGCTTCTCGCGCTCATTGTCCGACAGGCCGCCGGGCCCAAGCCCGTACGCGCGCACCAGCGAACGATGCACGAGCAAATCGGCATAGCGCCGGATCGGCGAGGTGAAATGCGCGTAGCGCGGCAGCGCCAAACCGAAATGGCCGAGATTGGTCGGGCTGTACGCGGCCTGCGCCTGCGATCGGAGCACGAGCGAATTGATCAACTCGGCTTCGGGGCGCTCGGCTGCGCGCTGCAAGAGCTGCGTCAGATGTTTGGGGCGGATCACTTGCCCCTTCGACAATTTCAGATCGGCACCGATGCCGGCGAGAAACTGCCGTAGCGCATCCAACTTCGCGCCGTCGGGCGCGTCATGCACGCGATAGACGCACGGTGCGTGTTTGGCTTCGAGCGCTTCTGCCGCCGCGACGTTGGCGGTGATCATGAATTCTTCGATGAGCTTGTGGCTGTCGAGCCGTTCGCGCGGCGCGATTTCGGCAACGCGGCCGTCTTCGCCGAGTTTGACTTTGCGCTCGGGAATTTCGAGTTCCAGCGTGCCG
This sequence comes from Roseiterribacter gracilis, assembly GCA_018332375.1. GTDB lineage: Bacteria > Pseudomonadota > Alphaproteobacteria > BOG-932 > Roseiterribacteraceae > Roseiterribacter > Roseiterribacter gracilis. The sequence continues at coordinate 68,287 of BOPV01000001.1, forward strand.
CGCTTGGCGCGCGCGTCCGACAGCGCGCGGAACGCGCCGTAGAGCGGCTGGATCACCGGTTTCAGCAACGGGCCCGTCGTGTCGTCGGTGCGCCCGTCCTGCGCCGCCTGCACCTGTTCGTAGGTCAGGCGTGCGGCAGATCGCATCAAGCCGCGGAACAGGCGATGGCCGCGCAGATTCCCGCGGGCATCGATCCACAGATGAAAACCAAGACAGCCGCGCGGCTCGCCAGGCACAAGCGAACACAGGCCGTTCGACAGACGCTCGGGCAACATCGGCACGACGCGGTCGGGGAAATAGACCGAGTTGCCGCGCTCGCTTGCATCGCGATCGAGCGGTGTGCCGGGCTGGACGTAATACGACACGTCGGCGATCGCGACGATCAGATGCCAGCCGCCGGGATTTTGCGGATCGGGATCTGCCTCGGCCCATACCGCATCGTCGAAATCGCGCGCGTCAGCGCCGTCGATCGTCACCAGCGGAATGTCGCGTACGTCTTCGCGTCCGCTGAGATCCGGGACCGTCGCTTCCTTGGCCTGTTGCAGCGACGCTTCCGAGAAGACGGTCGGAATCTGTTTCGAGTGAATGACGATCAGGCTGATGGCGCGCGCATCGGACGTTTCGCCGACCACTTCGACGACCTTGCCCTGGCGCAGGCCGAGACGCGTTGCGGGCAGAATGTCGGCGACCACGATGTCGCCGTTCTTGGCGCCGCCGCTATTGGCCGGCAAGACCGCAAGATCATGGCGCGCGCGTTTGTCGGTTGGCCGAATGCGTGCGCCGCTCGGCGTGTTCTCGAAGACGCCGACCATGCGCGTCGCTTCTTCGCGATCGATCTTGCGCAGGATCTTGACCGTCCAGCGCGTCGCGTCGAGACGCTTCAATTCGGCCAGCGCGCGATCGCCGACCGCCAGTGCGGGCGTGTGATGCTTCCGGTCCAGCGCAACGCGCGCCACGGGGGCGGGGCCGTCGCCGCTCCATTCGATCGGACGCGCGCGCAAACCGCCTTCGTCATCCAGCTTGATGATCTCGACGATGCCGACGGTCTGGATCGCGCCTTTCTGGCCGACGCGCTTGCCGCGACCGCGATCGATCGCGCCTTCGCGCTCGAGCTGCGCCAGCAGCGCTTTCAGCTCGATGCGCTGATCGCCTTTGATGTTGAAGGCGCGCGCGATTTCGCGGCGGCCGACATGGCCTTCGTTGTCGCGCAGAAAAGCGAGGATCGCCTCGCGCGTCGGGAACGGAGCTTCGCGCTTGGGCCCGCGCGTCAACTCTTGGCTTTCTTGGCGGCCGTCTTCTTCGCTGCCGTCTTTTTTGCGGTGCTTTTCTTGTCTGCAGCTTTCTTCGCCGGCGCAGTCTTCTTCGCCGGCGCCGCGTCTTTCTTCGGTGCAGCCGCTTTCTTCGCAGCCGGCTTTGCTTTGCCCGGCTTGGCTTTCGCGGCCAGCAGCGGCAAGGCGCCGTCCAAGGTTGCTTCTTCGACCGTCACGCCGCGCGGCAGCGAGGCCATCGTCTTGCCGTGCTTCACATACGGACCGTAGCGGCCGCTATGCAGCGTCACCGGCACTTGGTCGTCGGGATGCAGGCCAAGCTCGCGCAACTGACCGCGCCCAGCGCCTTTGGCGCCCGCATTTGCCAGCAGCTCAATCGCGCGGTTCATGCCGATCGTCAGCACGTCGTCGCCGGCGGTCAGCGATTTGTAGACGGGGCCGCGTTTCACATACGGGCCAAAGCGGCCGATGCCGGCGGTGATTTCTTCGTTCGTGTTCGGATCGGTGCCGACCGGACGCGGCAGCGCCAGCAACGACAGCGCCTTCTCGAGATCGACGTCGGCAGCCGGAAGACCTTTGGGCAACGAAGCGCGCTTGGGCTTCGGTGCTTTCTTGTCTTCTTTGTTGGCTTCGCCGAGCTGCACGTACGAGCCGTACGGCCCGCGGCGCAGCGTGACCATCAAACCGCTCGCCGGATCGGTGCCGAGTTCGCGGCTTGCCGGCTGATCCGCATCGCCGCCTTCGCCGTTCGGCACGACCAACGGACGCGTGAAGTTGCACTCGGGATAATTCGAGCAGCCCACGAAGGCGCCGAACTTGCCGAGCTTCAGCGACAGACGACCGGTGCCGCATGTCGGGCACACGCGCGGATCGCGTGCACCTTCGGCTTGCGGGAAGAGATGCGGGCCTAGCTCTTCGTCGAGCGCCGAGATGACATCGCTGATCTTGAGATCTTTGGTCTCGCCGATCGCAGCCGAGAACGCAGTCCAGAATTCGCGCAGCAGCTTCTTCCAGTCGAGCTCGCCGGCCGAAATCGAATCCAGCTTGCCTTCGAGATCGGCGGTGAAGTCGTAGGCGACATAGGTCGGGAAGAAGTTTTCCAGGAAGGCGGTGACAAGCCGGCCGCGATCGGTCGGCTGGAACCGCTTCTTGTCGAGCGTGACGTACTGGCGATCCTGCAGCACCTGCATGATCGACGCGTAGGTCGACGGACGGCCGATGCCGAGTTCTTCCAGACGCTTCACCAGCGACGCTTCGCTGAAGCGCGGCGGCGGCTGGGTGAAATGCTGTTCCGGTTTGACCTCGCCGCGTTTGACCGCGTCGCCTTTTTCCATCGGCGGCAGGCGACGGCTTTCTTCTTCGTCGGCGCCTTCAACTGGATCGTCGCGATCTTCGCGATAGAGCGTAAGGAAACCGTCGAACACCAAGGTCTGGCCGGTGGCGCGCAGGCTGATCTTGCCATCCGCCGACGGAATGTCGACCGCGACCTGATCGAACACGGCGCTTTCCATCTGCGACGCGACGGTGCGCTTCCAGATCAGCTCGTACAGGCGCGCAGCGTCCGCATCGAGATAGCGCGCAACGTCCTGCGGACGGCGCGACAGATCGGTCGGGCGAATCGCTTCGTGCGCTTCTTGCGCATTCTTGGCGGTGCTTTTGTAGACGCGCGGCTGGGCCGGGACGTATTTGTCGCCGTATTCTTTGCCGATCAAGCCGCGTGCCTGGCTGATCGCTTCGCCCGACAAGGTCACACCGTCGGTACGCATATAGGTGATCAGGCCGACCGTTTCGCCGCCGATCTCGACGCCTTCGTAGAGACCCTGCGCGGTGCGCATCGTCTTGGTCGCGCTAAGGCCGAGCTTGCGCGACGCCTCCATCTGCAGAGTCGAGGTGATGAACGGCGGGTAGGGGTTGCGGCGCTGTTGTTTGCGCTCGACCGACCCGACTTTGAAATTGCCGGCTTCGATGCGGCGCGCTGCGTCGCGCGCGGCCGCTTCGTTGGGCAGCGCGAATTTGTCGAGCTTCTTGCCGTCGAGTTCGGTCAGGCGGGCGACGAACGTGCCCTTGTCCGTCGAAGCTTCGACTTCGATCGTCCAATATTCCTGCGGCTTGAACGACTCGATCTCTTGTTCGCGCTGGCAGATCAGGCGCAGCGCGACCGACTGCACGCGGCCGGCAGACTTCGAGCCCGGCAGCTTGCGCCACAGAACCGGCGACAGGGTGAAGCCGACGAGATAATCGAGCGCGCGACGCGCCAGATAGGCGTCGATCAGCGGGCGATCGAGTTGGCGCGGGTGCGTGAACGCTTCCTGCACCGCACGCTTGGTGATTTCGTTGAAGGTGACGCGCTGCACGTCGCGGGTCTCGAGCAGCTTCTTGCTGCGCAAGATTTCCTGGACGTGCCACGAGATCGCTTCGCCTTCGCGATCCGGATCGGTTGCGAGAAAGACGTGGTCGGCGGCTTTGACCGCTTTGGCGATGGCGTCGACATTCTTGCCGGCGCGGTCGCCAAGCTCCCAGTCCATCGCGAAATCTTCGTCGGGACGTACCGAGCCGTCGCGCGCAGGTAGGTCGCGCACATGGCCATAGCTGGCCAGCACGACGAAATCATCACCGAGATATTTGTTGATCGTCTTCGCTTTGGCGGGCGACTCGACGATGACGACGTTCTTGCTCAAGCGAGTCCTTATATCTGCTCTCAGGGCTGTAGCCCGTCGTCAGATGAGAGCGACGCGATGCCCAGGCTGGCGCTCGATCCGGCCCGCCAGCTCGAGTTCGAGCAGGACGGTCCTGACCAGCGCGGCGGACAATTGGCAATCGCGGACCAGTTCGTCAACCGCGACCGGTGAAGGTGACAGTCTTGCGAATACGACCTCGCGTGCATGCGCGAGCGCGCGCGAGTCGCTACCCTCGTCGGCATCAAAACCCCAGGGTTCCTGCGGTGGTTCGGCCAAGTCCGCGGCCAACGGTCCCAACTCGCGAAAGATATCCTCGGCGCTCTCCGTGAGATGGGCACCCTGACGAATTAGGTCGTTGGTCCCCCGGGCGCGGGGGTCCAGAGGCGACCCGGGGACCGCAAACACCTCGCGCCCCTGCTCCAGGGCGAAGCGGGCAGAGATCAGTGAGCCGGAATGCATGGCGGCTTCGACGACCACCAATCCGCGCACCAGGCCGGACACGATTCGATTGCGGCGCGGGAAATGCCGCGCGTGCGGTTCGATGCCGAGCGGCATTTCCGCCGCAACACATCCGCGCGCAAAAATGTCGGCCTGCAGTTCGGCATTCTCGGGCGGGTAGGTGACGTCGATGCCGCCGGCGACGACCGCAATCGTGCCGCCGTCGAGCGACGCGTCATGCGCTGCTGAGTCGATGCCGCGCGCGAGCCCCGAGACCACCACCCATCCCGCACGCGCCAGATCGCGCGCCAGCATGTCGGCGATGCGGCGTCCGTTGGTCGACGCATTGCGTGCGCCGACGATGGCGACGGCTGGGCGCAACAACAGGTCGAGCTTGCGACCGGCCGTCAGAACCGGCGGCGGATCGTGGATTGCAGCAAGCGCACGCGGATAGGTCGGCTCGCACGCGCAGATCGTGGTTGCACCGAACTTGGTCACTGCATCGATTTCGCGCGCAATGTCGTTGCGGCTGGGAACACGCAGCGCGCCGTTGCGGCCGCCGCGACGCGCCAGTTCCGGCAGCAATCCAAGCGCGCCCTGTATGTCGCCTTGCGCGCGCCGTAAAAGCTGAAAGAACGCAACTGGACCGACATTCTCGCTGCGTGCCAACCGCACCCAGTCGATACGTTCGTCATCGGCCAGCATGCGAATTGTCATTCGCGCTTTCGCCCGATCTTTGGTTCGGTGCCGTTGGCGAGGCGGCGCAAATTTGCAGCGTGCTTGACCCACACGACCGCGGCCACCGCGATTGCAAACAAGGTCAGATTCTTGTCGCCGACCCACCATGCAGCAGCAGGAAGCGCGAGCATCGCGACCAGTGCCGCGAGCGACGAAATTCGAAACAGAAGCGCCGTGATCAGCCACGTGACGCAAGCAGCGACGCCGATGCGCCATTCAATCGCCAGCATCGTGCCCAGCGTCGTCGCAACGCCTTTGCCGCCACGAAAGCCAAGCCAGACCGGATAAAGATGCCCGGCCAACGCACCAGCGGCGGCCGCAATCGCAACCGTCGGATCGTCGGGTGCGATGGCGCGCGCAATCACGACAGCGATTGCGCCTTTTCCCGCGTCGAGCAGCAAGGTCGCAAGCGCCAGTGGCTTGTTGCCGGTGCGCAGTACGTTGGTTGCGCCGATATTGCCGCTGCCGATCTGGCGCAGATCGCCATAGCCGGCGAGGCGCGTCAGCACGAGGCCGAACGGAATCGATCCCAGCAAATAGCCGGCGAGAAGCGCGAGAAGCAGGGTCACCAGCCGCCCGTCTGCAGCCATTTTTCGATCTGGCCCAACCGGTCGGCGCCCCAGAACGGCTCATCGTCGACGATGACATAGGGCGAACCGAACACGCCGCGTTCCATCGCAGCATCGACTTCGCTTTTCAGCCGGTCCTTCACCGCCTGACTCGACAGCGCCGCTTCGAGTTCGGCTTCGTCGTGGCCGAGCTGGCCTGCAATCGCTAGGACGGTCGAGATTGCAGAGATGTCGCGGTCATCGACCCACACTGCATGCAGCACCGCCTGCGTGAAACGCACCGCAGCGCGCCGGTCGCGATCGCTCAACCAGTAATGCGCGCGCGCCGCTGCAACGCTTGAAAATGGAAAGCTCGATGGAAAGCGCATCTCGACGCCGTTGAGCCGCGCGGTGCGCATGAAATCATGTTTGGCGTATTTTCCTTTGAGCGGCACGCCGAGCAGCGGGGCGGCGCCGGTCACTTTGAAGATCGGGCCAAGCAGAACCGGCCGCCAGTTCACGTCGCGACCGTAGGTGGCTGCGATCGCATCGATGCGAGTCGACGCGACATAGCCGGCCGGCGAGGAATAGTCGAAATAGAAGTCGATCGGCGCAGCGGTCATTGCAATCTTCCGTCAGCCATCAGCGCGAAAGACGGTACGGCCGTCGACGACAGTGCGCAAAACACGACCGCGTACGTCGTACCCGTCAAACGGTGAATTCTTCGACTTCGAGCGGAAGGAATCCGCATCAATCGTCCAGCGCGCGTCGAGATCGAACAAGACGAGGTCGGCAGGACCGCCGACCGCAAGACGACCGAGCTGCTTCAATCCCAGAATGTCGGCAGGCGCCTGGGTCAAACGGCGCAGCGCGTCGAGCAGCGGCATCGTCTTGTCGTGCACCAGGGCCAGCGACAGCGACAGCAACGTGTCGAGTCCCGCTGCACCGGCTGCTGCTTGTGCGAACGGCAGGCGTTTCCAATCTTGCGGCTGCGGCTGGTGATCCGACGCGATCGCGTCGATCGTCCCATCGGCGATTCCGGCCGCGACGGCTTTGCGGTCTTCGTCGTTGCGCAACGGCGGCGACAATTTTGCGAAGGTCCGCCAATCGCCAATGTCGCGTTCGGTCAGCAGAAAATAGGGCGGTGCTGTATCGGCGGTGACATGCAGTCCGCGTCGTTTGGCTTCGCGCAACAGCGCCACACCTTCGGCGGTCGAAATATGCGCGGCGTGGTAGCGGCCGCCCGTCAATTCGACCAGCCGCAGATCGCGCGCCAGCAGAATCGATTCCGCGCAGGCCGGAATGCCCGACAGGCCGAGGCGCGTGGCGATCTCGCCTTCGTTCATCTGCCCGCCTTCGGCAAGGCGCGGCTCTTCCGCGTGCTGCACGATCGGACGGCCGAACGGACGCGCATAGGCAAGCGCGCGGCGCATCAATTGCGGATCCGCGATACAGCGCGATCCGTCAGAAAACGCCACCGCGCCGGCTTCGGCGAGCAGGCCCAGATCGGCGAGTTCGTTGCCGGCGCAGTCGCGGGTCGCGGCGCCATAGGCAAACATTTTGACCTGCTTCACTTCGCGTGCGCGGCGCGCCACGAATTCCAGGCCCGCGACGTCGTCGATCACCGGGTCGGTGTTCGGCAACATCGCCATCGCCGTGACGCCGCCCGCCGCAGCAGCGCGTGAGGCGCTGGCGATGGTTTCTTTTTCTTCGAAGCCGGGCTCGCCGATCGTCACGCGCAGGTCGACCAGGCCCGGCGCAAGACACGCGCCTTTGCAGTCGACGATGTCGGCGCCGGCCGGCACCGCAACGTTGGCGCCCAGCGCGGTGATGGTTTCGCCGTGCACGACGATCGTGCCGAGCGCGTCGAGACCGCTGGCGGGATCGAGCAGGCGTGCGTTGGTGAAAGCAGTCGTCATCAATTTCCACCCGTCGCAGGCGGGCACAGCAGATCCAGCACCGCCATACGCACGGCGACGCCCATTTCGACCTGGTCGAGGATCATCGAGCGGCCGACATCGTCGGCAACTTCGCTGTCGATCTCGACGCCGCGATTCATCGGGCCTGGATGCATGATCAGCGCGTCAGGTTTCGCCAAAGCCAGCGCTTCGCGCGTCAGGCCGAAGAAGTGAAAATATTCGCGCGGGCTTGGCACAAAGCGGCCCGACATACGCTCGGCCTGGAGGCGCAGCATCATCACGATGTCGACGCCGTCGAGGCCCGACTTCATGTCGTGGAACACCGACGCACCAAGCTTGTCGATGCCCGACGGCACCAAGGTCGGCGGTCCCACGACACGCACTTTTGCGCCCATCGTGGTCAGCAGCAGAATGTTCGAGCGGGCGACGCGGCTGTGCAGAATGTCGCCGCAGATCGCGACGGTCAGACCAGCGAGCTTTCCTTTGCGTCGGCGGATCGTCAGCGCGTCGAGCAATGCCTGGGTCGGATGTTCGTGCGTACCGTCGCCGGCATTGATCACGGCTGCGTCGACTTTGGTCGAGAGCAGCATCGCGGCGCCCGATTCCTGGTGGCGCACGATCAGCACGTCGGGATGCATCGCGTTCAAGGTCATCGCCGTGTCGATCAGCGTCTCGCCTTTCTTCACGCTCGAGGTCGAGACCGACATGTTGATGACGTCGCCGCCAAGCCGCTTGCCCGCCAGCTCGAACGAGGTGCGCGTGCGCGTCGAATCTTCGAAGAACAGATTGACGATGGTACGGCCGCGCAACAGCGCTGAGCGTTTGTCGGCACGGCGGTTCTGCTCGACATACGAGTCGGCGACATCGAGGACGGACGTGATGTCCGCCGACGACAAGCCATTGATGCCGAGCAGATGCCGATGCGGGAATGTGCCTCGCGCCGCGCTCACGGGATCAGGATCAACTTGCCGCGGACATGACCGCTTTCGCTCATCGCGTGCGCCCGTGCGAAATCACTGAGGCGCATGATCTCGGCGACGCTGGGGCGCAGGATTTCGAGGTCCGCATGCGCAGTCGCTTCGATCAGTTTCAGCGCGTCGGGCGTACCGCGATGCATGAAGCCGGTTGCCTTATGCGCTGCAAGCTTCGCTTCGTCGGGCGGCTGTACGATCGAGATGAATCGTCCGCCTTCCCGGAGTGCGTCGTAGGCAGCGTCCGCAGCCGCGCCACCGACCGCGTCGAACACCACGTCCACACCTTCCCAGGGGCCCGTCTTGGTCGCAGCGGCGACATCGTCCTGCTCGTAGTTCAGCGCTTTGTCAGCGCGGAGCGTGACGAGGAATTCCTGATTTCGTCCCGAAGCGGTGGCGAAGACCCAGGCGCTCATGTGTTTCGCGACCTGAATGGCGAGCGAGCCGATGCTACCGGCGCCGCCGATCACCAGAACGCGCTCTGCAGCTTTCAGATTGGCGCGTTCGAAGGCCTGACGCGCGGTCACTGCACCAACCGGCATCGACGCTGCATGAGCGTCGTCGAGTTTCGGCGGTGCCATCGAAATGCTGGTAGCTGGCACCACGACCTCTTCGGCATACCAGCCCGATCGCATCACGTCGGTGAAACTCCAGACGCGTTGACCAAGCTCATATCCCTGCACACCTTCGCCCAGCGCGCTGATCGTGCCGACTCCTTCGCAGCCGAGCGTAAACGGCAGGGTGATGTTCAGGCCCGGTATCGAGCCTTTGCGGATCTTCCAATCGATCGGATTGACCGCAGCCGCACCGACTTTGATTCGAACTTCGCCCGGACCGGGCGTAGGGACGGGGACGTCGTCCAGCCGAAGCTGGTCGACGCCGCCAAACCCATGCAGGCGTACTGCACGCATCAAGCAACACCATTCTGTTTGAACCAAGAAAGCATCTTCGCCCACGCATCTTTCGCTTGCTCCGGCCGGTAGCTCGGACGGTAGTCAGCGTTGAAGGCGTGCGGCGTATCCGGATAGACCTCGATCTTCGTCTTGGTGTCGCCGGCTTTTTTCAGCGCTTCGCGCATGGCTTCGACGCTGGTCTGCGGAATGCCCTCGTCGGCACCACCATACAGACCCAGCACGCGGCCTTTGATCTTGTCGGCAACGTCGATCGGATTGACGACACCAGCCGGCGCCGGACGATCAGCGCGCGGCGCAAGTTGGCCGTACCAGGCGGCGCCCGCTTTCACCGCCGGATTGTGTGCGGTGTAGAGCCAGGTCTGGCGACCGCCCCAGCAGAAGCCGGTCACGCCAAGTTTGCTCGTGTTTGCTTTTTCGCTCTTGGCGAAGGCGACCGACGCGTCGAGGTCCGACAGGACTTGCGCGTCGGGCACTTTCGACACGACTTCGGTGAACAGCTTGGGGATCTCGGTGTATTTCGACGGATCACCCTGGCGCGCATAGAGCTCGGTCGCGATCGCGTAATAGCCGAGCTTGGCCAGACGGCGCGTCAGATCCTTGATGTGCTCGTGCACGCCAAAGATTTCCTGGATCACCAGTACGGTCGGCCAATCTTTTCCGGTTGCGGGATGCGACCGGTAGGCGGGGACGGTGCCGTCGGCGACCGGAATCTTCACTTCGCCGGCAACGATGCCGGTCGTGTCGGTGGTGATGGTCTGGGCCGATACCGGCCGGACCGCCATCGCGAAGCCGGTCGCGAGCGACGCAACCGCAAAGCCGCGCCGAGTCATATCGGGGTCGCGCATCAGGCTACGGAGCTGCGACTCCGCCAAATCACTGTCAGTCATGGATTTCAGTCCCTCTTGCTGCAAGCCAGTCGAGAGCGCCCTGGAGAATATAGGCGGCCGCCATCTTGTCCACGGACCTCGCCCGCTTGGCGCGGCTGAGGTCGGCTTGCGTGATCAGAAAGCGCTGCACGGCCTGTGTGGACATGCGCTCATCCCACAGCACGATGGGCAGGCCGGGCGTCCGTTTGGCCATGGCGTCCGCGAAATGTCGCACCGACTGCGCGCGCGGCCCCTGGGTCCCGTCCATATTCAACGGGAATCCGACCACCAGGCCGCCGACACCGCGCGATTTTACGACTTTCTCCAGCTCGACCATGTCGGCGGCGAATTTGGTGCGGCGGATCGTGTCGACCGGCGATGCGAGCTTGAGATCGGGATCGGACACGGCGAGGCCGATCGTCGTTTCGCCCACGTCTAGCCCAAGCAGGCGGCCACGCGGGGCAAGGTGAGGCAGAAGGTCGGCCAGGTTGCGGAGGATCATGGCCCCTGATACCAAGCCGGCTTCCCTTTTCCGACCTGCGTTTTCCATATGTCCCTCGACAATTCCACGGTCGCCAAGATCGCTCGCCTCGCGCGGATCCGGGTTGGCGCCGACGAACAGCCTCATCTCGCCAGCGAATTGAACCATGTGCTCGGCTGGATCGAGCAATTGAGCGAGGTCGACACCAAGGGCGTCGAGCCGATGACCAGCGTTGCGCCGATGACGCAGCGTCTGCGGCCCGATCAGGTCGCATTGGAAAATGATCGCGACGCGGTTCTGGCGAATGCGCCGGAGTCGGTTGCTGGTTTCTACGTTGTGCCGAAAGTCGTGGAATGAGCGCCGTTGATCTGACTCTTGCTGAAGCGCTCGATCGCCTCGCCAAGAAAGACATTTCCGCTGTCGAACTGACCGAGGCGCATCTCGAGCAGATGGCGCAGCATCGTTCGCTGAATGCCTACCTGGTCGAAACGCCGGAACGCGCACTGAACGAGGCGCGCGCCAGCGACGAACGCCGCGCCAAAGGTGCCGCGAAGCCGCTCGACGGTATTCCGCTCGGTATCAAGGATCTGTTCTGCACCAAAGGCGTCGAGACGACGGCTGGTTCGAAGATCCTCGAAGGCTTCGTGCCGACCTATGAATCGACCGTCACCGCCAATCTTTGGCGCGACGGTGCAGTCATGCTCGGCAAGCTGAACATGGACGAGTTCGCGATGGGCTCGTCGAACATGACCAGCGCGTACGGGCCGGTCGAAAATCCGTGGCGCCGTCCAGGCTCGAACGCAAAGCTCGTTCCGGGTGGCTCGTCGGGCGGTTCGGCGTCGGCGGTTGCCGCGCGTATGGCGCTGGGCGCGACTGGCACCGACACGGGTGGATCGATCCGTCAGCCGGCTGCATTCTGCGGCATCGTCGGCATCAAGCCGACCTACGGACGTTGCTCGCGCTGGGGCACGATCGCGTTCGCCTCGTCGCTCGACCAGGCCGGGCCGTTCGCGCGCACCGTCAAGGACACCGCGATCCTGCTGCGTTCGATGTCGGGATTCGATCCCAAGGATTCGACGTCGGTCGATATGCCCGTTCCTGACTGGGCCAAGGACTGCGTTGGCAATGTCAAAGGCATGCGCATCGGTATTCCGCGCCAATACCGCATGGACGGCATGCCGGCGGAAATCGATCGCGTCTGGACGCAGGGCGCGCAGTGGCTGCGCGATGCTGGCGCCGAGATCGTCGAAATCGATCTGCCGCACACCAAATACGCGCTGCCGACCTATTACGTCGTCGCGCCGGCGGAATGTTCGTCGAACCTCGCGCGCTATGACGGCGTGCGCTACGGGCTGCGTGCCGAAGGCGCGTCGCTCACCGAGCTGTACGAGAATTCGCGCGCCGAAGGCTTCGGCGCCGAAGTGAAGCGCCGCATCATGATCGGCACCTACGTGCTCTCGGCCGGCTATTACGACGCCTATTATTTGAAGGCACAGCAGGTGCGCGCGCTGATCGCGCGCGACTTCACCTTAGCGTTCGAGAAATGCGACGCGATCCTGACACCGACCGCGCCGTCAAGCGCGTTTGCGATGGGCGAGAAGATGGACGATCCGATCGCCATGTATCTCAACGACGTATTCACCGTGCCGGCATCACTCGCTGGTTTGCCGGGCATTTCGGTGCCGGCCGGACTTAGCGACGACGGCCTGCCGCTGGGCCTGCAGATCTTGGGCAAGCCGTTCGACGAGTCAGGCGTGTTCCGCGTCGCCCAGGCGATCGAGGACGCAGCCAAGTTCGATGCGAAGCCTGCTTTGTTGAAGGTGGCGTGAGATGGCGGAATTGATCGCAGGCAAGACCGGCGACTGGGAAATGGTCATCGGTCTCGAAGTCCACGCGCAGGTGACGTCGAAGTCGAAACTGTTCTCCGGTGCGCCGACCGATTTTGGTGCCGAGCCGAACACGCAGGTGTCGCTGGTCGACGCCGCGATGCCGGGCATGTTGCCGGTGCTGAACGGGTTCGTCGTCGAACAAGCGGTAAAGACCGGTCTGGGTCTCAACGCGCAGGTCAATAAACGCTCGGTGTTCGAGCGTAAGAACTATTTCTACCCCGATCTGCCGCAGGGCTATCAGATCTCGCAGTTCCAGCATCCGATCGTGGGCAAGGGCGAGATCGAAATCGATCTGCCCGACGGCACGACCAAGGCGATCGGCGTCACGCGTCTGCATCTCGAACAGGATGCGGGCAAGTCGCTGCACGACCAGGATCCGAAGCGCACCTTCGTCGATCTGAATCGCTCCGGCGTCGCGCTGATGGAAATCGTCAGCGAGCCCGACATGCGTTCGGCCGAAGAGGCGGCTGCCTATGTGCGCAAGCTGCGCGCGATTTTGCGCTATCTCGGCACGTGCGACGGCAACATGGATGAAGGCTCCATGCGCTGCGACGTGAATCTTTCGATGCGCAAGCCGGGTGCGCCGCTCGGCACGCGCTGCGAGATCAAGAACGTCAATTCGATCCGCTTCGTGATGGCGGCGATCGAGTACGAGGCGCGTCGTCAGATCGAGATTCTCGAAGACGGCGGCAAGATCGATCAGGAAACGCGCCTTTGGGATACGCGCCAGGGCGTGACGCGCTCGATGCGTTCGAAAGAAGAAGCGCACGACTATCGCTACTTCCCAGATCCCGATTTGCTGCCGCTGGTGCTCGAAGACGGGCTGATCGAACGGATCAAAGCGACGCTCCCGGAACTGCCCGACGCGAAGAAACATCGCTTCATGGGCGAGTGGGGGCTGTCGGCCTATGATGCCGGTGTGCTCGTCGCTGAACAGGAACGCGCTGCGTTCTACGAAGAAGTCGCCAAGGGCCGCGATCCGAAACTGGCTGCGAACTGGACGATCACCGAGCTGCTCGGTGTGCTCAATCGCGAGGGCAAGGATCTCGCCGATAGCCCGGTCAGCGCCGCCAAGCTCGGCGGTTTGATCGATCTGATTTCCGACAACACGATCTCCGGCCGTATCGCCAAAGAAGTGTTCGCCGAGATGGTCGAGACCGGCAAAGAGGCAGCCGCGATCGTCGAAGAAAAGGGCCTGCGCCAGGTCGTCGATACCGGCGCGATCGACAAGCTGGTCGACGAGGTGATGGCCGCGAACCAGGACAAGGTCGCCGAATATCGCGGCGGCAAGGACAAGCTGTTCGGCTTCTTCGTCGGCCAGGCAATGAAAGTGTCGGGCGGCAAAGCCAATCCGGCGCTGCTCAACGAGACGCTGAAGAAAAAGCTCGCGCCTTAACTTCGGGCGACGCGCAACGAAAAAGGGCCGTGGTGTGAACCACGGCCCTTTTGCTTTCGAAGAAAGGCGGCTTAGCAGCTCGCCATGGCGCGCACTTTCGGCGGACGGCCGCGGCGGCGAATTTCAGGGACGACTCCGGCAGCGACTTGGCCAACCGGCATACCGCGCGACGAACGAAGCTCGGCCAGGCAACGCTGCAGGCCGACGAACTCCCGCGCATCTTCCCGATCGGCGATCTGCATCGAGGTCATCTTGTTCTCGACCAAATCGACCAGCAGACCCAGCGTACGTTCCGTGAGCGCCATCGGGCTTTCTCCCCTGTCTGTCTTTAGTTTGGCGTCCGGCCCACATCAGTGGACCGTACAATAGCGTTTTGCGGCCAGGGCCGTTAACGAAGGTTAAAAGTGCAAAGGAATTTTGGAATCCGCAGAAGCGCTTGGCTTTCAGCCCGTTAACCAAACCAAACGCTACAACTCGCGGGTGAGGAAGCAGAAGGGTACTCGCTCTTGATTGATAAGCTCGAATTTCTGCTGGCGCTGGCCCGCGAACGCCATTTTGGACGGGCCGCAGAATCGTGCGGCATCACCCAGCCGACCTTCTCGGCGGGCATCAAACAGCTCGAGAATCAGTTCGGGCTGCTCCTGGTCCAGCGCGGCTCGCGCTTTGGCGGTTTCACCCCCGAGGGCGAGCGGGTGCTGGAATGGGCCCGCAGGATCGTCGGCGACAGCCGCGCCATGAAGCAGGAGATCGATTCCCTGAAACGGGGCTTGGTCGGGCATCTGCGGATCGCGGTGATCCCCAGCGCCCTGCCGATGGTGGCGCAGCTCACCACGCCGTATCGCGCCCGCCATCAGAACGTGCGCTTCACGGTCTTGTCGCGAACCTCGATCGAGATTCTGCAGATGCTCGACGACCTCGAGATCGACGCCGGCATCTCCTATCTCGACAACGAACCGCTGGGACGCGTCACGACCGTCCCGATCTTTCGCGAGCAATATCGGCTGGTGACGTCGAAGAACGATCGCTTCGGCGATCGCGCTTCCGTCACGTGGGCCGAAGTAGGCGAATTGCCGTTGTGCCTGCTGACTCCCGACATGCAGAATCGCCGCATCATCGATCGCATGTTGCGGTCGGTCGGCGCCAACCCCGCGCCGACGCTTGAGTCGAATTCGATGATCGTGCTGTTCGCGCATGTGCGAACCGGACGCTGGTCGAGCATCATGTCGGCAAACATTGCTGAGACGCTGGGACTGTCTGACGAGATTCGCCTGATCCCGGTCGTCGACCCCGAAATTTCGCAAATGATCGGTTTGATCGTGCCGCCGCGTGAACCGACTACACCGCTGGTCACCGCATTGATCGCTGAGGCGCGGCGATTTGCGACCGCTTGATAGATTTGTTCTATCGCCGCATGGGACTGCTTTGTTGATTCAACGTCGATGTGCAGCGGAACTCTGAAGTCAGGGTAGGCGCAAACAACAACGCGTCACCTGACCTCTGGGGGGAGACTCACGAATGACGACGTTGGAGGCGCCCTACGGCGCTGGTGTAGCGGCGCCTGGCCTGCTCGATCGCGAGCGGATCGTCGCCAAGCCGGGCTTCAACCGGTGGCTGGTTCCACCCGCTGCGCTGGCGATTCATCTCTGTATCGGTATGGCGTACGGGTTCAGCGTCTTCTGGCTCCCCCTGTCGCGCGCCGTCGGCATCAGCAAGTCGGTCGCCTGTGCCGACATGGGTTTGATCGACGCCCTGGTCACCACGTCGTGCGATTGGCGCGTCAGCGACCTCGTCTGGATGTACACGCTGTTCTTCGTCGTGCTTGGCCTGTCGGCCGCGCTTTGGGGCGGCTGGCTCGAGCGCGCGGGACCGCGCAAAGCGGGTGTCGTGTCGGCGCTGTGCTGGTGCGGCGGCATGCTGATCTCCGCCGTTGGCATCATCACGCACCAACTTTGGATGATGTGGCTCGGCTCTGGCGTGATCGGCGGCATCGGTCTCGGTCTCGGCTATATTTCGCCCGTCTCCACGCTCATCAAATGGTTTCCCGATCGTCGCGGCATGGCGACGGGCATGGCGATCATGGGCTTTGGCGGTGGTGCGATGATCGGTTCGCCGCTTGCCGATCTTCTGATGCGCAACTTCGCCAGCCCGACGTCGGTCGGCGTGTGGCAGACCTTCGTCGTGATGGCGCTTGGCTATTTCGTGTTCATGATGTCGGGCGCGTTCGGCTATCGCATTCCGCCGGCGGGCTGGCGCCCGGACGGTTGGACTGCGCCGGCGAATGCCAAGGCGATGATCTCGACCAAGCATGTGCATCTCAAGAACGCACATAAGACGCCGCAATTCTGGCTCATCTGGGCTGTGCTTTGCCTGAACGTGTCGGCCGGCATCGGCGTCATCGGCATGGCGTCGCCGATGCTGCAGGAAATCTTCGGCGGCTCGTTGATCGGTCAAGACGTCGGCTTCGGGCAGCTCAATCCCGATCAGAAGAAGCTGGTTGCAACGATCGGCGCTGCGTTCGCTGGTCTTCTGTCGCTGTTCAATATCGGCGGCCGGTTCTTCTGGGCATCGATGTCGGACAAGCTCGGTCGCAAGCTGACCTACTTCACCTTCTTCGTGCTTGGGTTCGTTCTCTACGTATCAGCGCCGACCTTCGGCCATATGGGATCGAAGGCGCTGTTCGTGCTCGCTTTCGGCATCATCCTGTCGATGTATGGCGGCGGCTTCGCGACCGTGCCGGCCTATCTCGCCGACATGTTCGGCACGCAGTTCGTCGGCGCGATTCACGGTCGCCTTCTGACCGCATGGTCGACGGCGGGCATCATCGGACCGGTGGTGATCACGTATATTCGCGAAGCGCAGATTTCGGCCGGCGTGCCGACCGATCGGCTCTACGACACCACGCTCTACATCCTCAGCGGCATGCTGGTGCTCGGCTTCATCTGCAATCTGCTGATCAAGCCGGTCGATCCGAAATGGCACATGACCGACGAAGAAGTCGCGGCGCTGCAAGCCAAGCTGGTGATGGCCGGCAACAATGCGACCGGATCGTTCGGCATCGGCAAAGGTGGTTTCGACGGCAAAGCCGCACTGGCCTGGCTTGCGGTCGGCATCCCGCTCGCCTGGGGCGTGTGGATCACCTTCGACAAGGCAAGCGCACTCTTCCGCTGACCTTTCCTTAGGCGGAGCGCGGCCGGTTCGCGAAAGCGGGCCGGCCGCTTTTTTTTGTCCTGCACGCCGCGTACGGTTCGGCTCCTTCAAGCGGAGTTCGGCGATGCGGTTTCAAGGTACGGCTTTGGCGGCATTGCTGCTGTTTGCGAGCACGGCCGCATGGGCTGAGGACGGCGACGCTGCGCGCGGCACCGCTTTGTACAAGCAGCGTTGCGCTGTCTGTCATGGTCTCGATGGCGGTGGCGGGCAGGGGCCTGCGTTGCAAGGCGTCCTTGGCCGCAAAGCGGGCGAGGTGCAATTCGGCTATTCGCGTGCGCTGCGCCAGTCGGGTCTGACCTGGGATGTCGACACGCTGGAGCGCTATCTCGCCAAACCGCAATCGACCGTGCCGGGCACGACGATGGTGGTTGCGACCGCCAACGCAAAAGAACGCGCCGACGTCATCGCCTTTCTTGCGACGTTGAAACCGGTCGCTGCTGCTGCGCCAACGGCACCCGCGGCGCAAAGCAGCGCTGCGCCGGCGCAGGTCGGCAAATTGCTCGAAGGCCGCGCTGCGTTCGGCGATTTCCGCGCCGATGCGCCGGGCGTTCGTCGCCACATCACGGTCGACGCACTGCCCGCGCCCTATGAAACCCAGTCGGCGCGCAATCCGTCGCGCGTCGTCGAGCCGGCGGCCGATGCGATGCCGCGCGTACCGGACGGATTCAAGATCGAGAAGTTCGCTGAGAATCTTGCAGCGCCGCGCATTCTGCGCACCGCGCCGAATGGCGACATCTTTGTCGCCGAGACCGCGGCCGGCCGCGTCAAGATTCTGCGCGGCACAGGCAAGGCCGAGAAGATCGAGGTCTTTGCGTCCGGTCTCGAAGGTCCGTTCGGCATTGCCTTCTATCCCGCCAGCAATCCGCGCTTCGTCTATGTCGCCGAAGTAAACCGCGTGGTGCGCTTCGCTTACAAAGAAGGCGACCTCAAAGCGTCGGGCAAACCCGAAATCATCGTGCCGCAACTGTCGCCGACCTCGGGCGGTCACACGACGCGCGACCTTGTGTTCTCGAAAGACGGGACGCGCATGTTCGTGTCGGTCGGATCGGCGTCCAACGTCTCGCCGGGCGGCGACGCGAAGAGCGGCGACGCGTTGCGCGCGTGGGAAGCGTCGCGCGCAATCGGTGCCGCCTACGGCGATGAAGAAAAACGCGCCGACGTGCTGGTGTTCGACGTCGACGGAAAGAACGGCAAGATCTTCGCCGCCGGCATTCGCAATTGCGTCGGCTTGGCGGTGCATCCGTCGAGCGGTGACGTCTGGTGTTCGACCAACGAGCGCGACGGGTTGGGCGACGATCTCGTGCCCGACTACGTCACGCGCGTGAAAGAGGGCGGCTTCTATGGCTGGCCCTGGTTCTATCTCGGCGCGCACGAAGATCCGCGTCACGCCGGTGCGCGGCCCGACCTGAAAGACAAAATCACTGTGCCGGACGTGCTGCTGCAATCGCATTCGGCGTCGCTGGGCATGGTGTTTTATGACGGCGCGAGCTTCCCGGCCGCGTATCGCGGTGACGGGTTTGCGGCACTGCACGGAAGTTGGAACCGCGCGCTGCGGACCGGTTACAAAGTGATACGGGTGCGGACGCGCGACGGCGTGCCGACCGGCGAATACGAGGATTTCCTGACCGGGCTCGTGATTAACGACCGCGAAGTGTGGGCGCGTCCGGTTGGGCTGACGGTGGCCAAAGACGGGTCGTTGCTGGTCAGCGAAGATGGGAATGGCACGATTTGGCGCGTCAGCTATCGCGGTGCAGCGCGCTGACGTCTACTGCAAAAGACCACTCTGCGGCGTTTTTCATCCGGTCGCGACTTTACGGGTAGAAAAGCCAACTGGACGATGCCTATGCTTTGTCTATGGCACGCATACTCATCGTCGATGACGACCGGCATACATGCGAGTTGCTGCGGCACATTCTGGAAGCCGCGTCGCATGAAGTGCAGACGGCATATGACGGGAGTGACGCGGCGCAATTGTTTCGCACGCAGACATTCGACCTGGTGATGACCGACATTTATATGCCGGAGCGCGACGGGTTCGACGTAATGCGGGACGTGCGCAAACAGCAACCCAACGTGCCGATCATCATCTTCACCGGTCAGCGCGACCTGCATTTCGATCCGCTCAAAATGGCGGACCGGTTGGGTGCCGACATGGTGATGCGCAAGCCGATCGTTCGCGCGACCGTGTTGTCGGCGGTGGAGCAGGTGCTGAACGGTCCACGCCCCGCAGTCGAGAACGGAACGACGGGTTAGTCTTCGTCGTTTGCTTCTGTTGCGCTGGTTGCCGCCAGCAGACGCTCGATCACGGTTCGAAACAGTGCAGCTTCGCTGCGCGTCAGCGCGCCCAGGAACTGCGTTTCGTAGGCGAGTGCCAGCGGCACAATCTGTTCAAAGATCTTTGCGCCCTTCGGAGTCAGCGCCAGCTTGATCAGGCGCCGGTCCTGCGCGTTGACGCGCTTGCGGATCAGCCCGGTTTCTTCGAGATGCGCGGCAGCGCGGCTGACTTTGGATTTGTCCATATCGACGCGACGCTGGATGTCGCGCACCGAGACTTCGTGGTTGTTCGCCAGATGCGCGATGACGCGCCATTCCGCAATCGAAAGCCCGAACCGCTCGGCATAGACCTGCGCCAGCTCGTTGCTGACGCGGCTTGCCAGCACGTTCAATTGATAGGGCAGGAACTGATCGAGGTTGAGCATCGTCCTGCCCCAGATTGACAATCGTTGCAAATGAGACGATATCTCGGCCATTCATTGCAGCGCAAGGTGTTTGGAGGCGTCATGGTGCTTCGCTACATGCCGGGCTTCGGCAACGATTTCGAGACCGAAGCGTTGGAAGGCGCGCTGCCGCAAGGGCAGAACTCGCCGCAGCGTTGCCCCTACGGTCTCTATGCCGAGCAGTTGTCCGGCTCGCCCTTCACCGCACCGCGCGGCACCAACGAACGGTCCTGGCTCTACCGCATGCGCCCGTCGGTGCAGCATGTCGGCCGCCAGGTGAAGTTGGATCTGCCGCATTGGAAAACCGCGCCGCATATCGTCGAGCACGGCGCGCCGCTGGCGCAGTTGCGCTGGGACCCGGTGCCGATTCCCAAAGAGGACGTCACCTTCGTCACCGGCATGCGCACGATGACGACCGCGGGCGACGTCTACACGCAGGTCGGCATGGCGGTGCATGTCTATCTCGTGACCGCGCCGATGGTGGACGAGGTCTTTTACAATGCCGACGGCGAGCTCCTGATCGCGCCGCAGCAGGGCACGCTGCGCATCACGACCGAGCTTGGCATTCTTGAAATCGGTGCGGCCGACATCGCGGTCGTTCCGCGCGGCACCAAGTTCAAAGTCGAACCGGTCGACGGGCCGTCGCGCGGCTATGTGTGCGAGAATTACGGCGCCAAATTCACCTTGCCCGATCGCGGGCCGATCGGCGCCAACTGCCTGGCCAATCCGCGCGACTTCAAAACGCCGGTCGCCTGGTATGAGGAGAAGGAAACCAAGCACCGCATCATCATCAAATGGTGCGGCGGCTTTCACGTCAGCGAAATCGGCCATTCGCCGTTCGACGTCGTCGCGTGGCACGGCAATTACGCGCCGTATAAATACGATCTGCGCACCTTCTCGCCGGTCGGCGCGATCGGCTTCGATCATCCCGACCCGTCGATCTTCACGGTGCTGACCGCGCCGACCGGCGAGGCGGGCACGGCCAATGTCGACTTCGTGATTTTTCCCGAACGTTGGCTGGTGGCCGAGAACTCGTTCCGGCCGCCCTGGTACCATATGAACATCATGTCCGAGTTCATGGGGCTGCTCTATGGCCGCTACGATGCCAAGGAGGAGGGGTTCCAGCCCGGCGGGATGAGCCTGCACAATTGCATGCTGCCCCATGGCCCCGATCGCGATGCTTTCATCAAAGCCAGCTTTGGTGAGTTGAAGCCGCACAAGCTCACGGGCACGATGGCCTTCATGTTCGAGACGCGCTTTCCGCAGCTTCTGACCAAGTATGCTGCGACCCTGCCGACGTTGCAGGACAATTACGCCGATTGCTGGCGCGGCCTGGAAAAGAACTTCGACAAAAACCGACGCGATTGGAACGGCTAACAATATGAAGCTTGCTACGCTGGACAACGGCACCCGTGACGGTCGTCTCGTCGTCGTGTCGAAAGATCTGACGCGCTGTGCCGACGCGACGCGGATCGCGCCGACGATGCAGTACGCGCTCGACAATTGGAGCAAGGTCCGGCTGGCGCTGGAATTGATGGCCGAAGACGTCGAGCATGAAGCCGTGCCGATCGAACGGTTCCGCGAACATCGCGCGCTGTCGCCGTTGCCGCGCGCCTATCAATGGGCCGACGGCTCGGCCTACGTGAATCACGTCGAACTGGTGCGCAAGGCGCGCGGCGCCGAGATGCCGCCCAGCTTCTGGACCGATCCACTGATGTACCAGGGCGGGTCCGACACGTTCCTCGGCCCGCGCCAGCCGATCCGCATGGCAACCGAAGAATACGGCATCGATCTCGAAGCCGAGATCGCGGTGATCACCGGCGACGTCACGATGGCGGCGAGCCGCGAAGAAGCGGCCGATGCAATCCGTCTGGTCATGCTGGTCAACGACGTCTCGTTGCGCAATCTGATCCCGAACGAATTGGCCAAGGGCTTTGGCTTCTTTCAGTCCAAGCCGTCGTCGGCGTTTTCGCCGGTCGCAGTCACGCCCGACGAACTCGGTGAAGCGTGGGATGGCGGCAAGCTGAATCTGCCGCTGACCGTCACGTTGAACGACACGCCGTTCGGCCGCGCCAACGCGGCGACCGACATGACGTTCGACTTTCCGACCTTGATCGCGCACGCCGCAAAGACGCGCGCGCTGGGCGCTGGTGCGATCATCGGCTCGGGGACGGTGTCGAACAAAGGACCCGATGGCGGTCCGGGCAAGTCGATTGCCGATGGCGGCGTCGGTTATTCGTGCCTTGCCGAATTGCGCACGGTCGAAACCATCCGCGACGGCGCAGCGAAAACACCGTTCCTCAAATTCGGCGACACGGTGCGCATCGAAATGAAAGACAAAGCCGGCCATTCCATCTTCGGTGCGATCGAACAGACGGTCGAGAAAGACGGCTGATGCGGATTGCCGTTATCGGACCCGGCGCCATCGGCGGAACGGTGGCGGCATGGCTGGCGCAACGCGCGGATCTCGACGTCACGATTTGCGCGCGCAGCCCGCTGCCGAGCCTCACGATCGAAACGCCGTCGCGCACCATCACAGCGACGCCGCGCGTTCTGACCGATCCAGGGCAGGGGGAACCGGTGGATTGGGTCCTGATCGCAACCAAGGCCTATGACGCCGAAGGCGCTTCGCGCTGGCTTACGAAACTCGTCGATGACACGACCCGTGTCGCAGTGCTGCAAAACGGCGTCGAACATATCGAACGGTTCACGCCGTATTTGCCGGCTGCGCGCATCACGCCAGCGATCGTCGACATTCCGGCAGAGCGCAACGCGCCCGGTCGTATTCACCAGCGGCGCGACGGTTCGATTCTGGTGCCGAACGATGCCGCATCCTTCGTCGATCTGTTTGCGCATACGCCGATCGCGGTTTCGACCACCGATGATTTCCGCAGCGAGGCCTGGCGCAAACTCTGCATCAACGCAGCCGGCGCGGTGTCGGCGCTGACGATGAAGCCGGCCGGCATCGTCGCGCGCGACGACGTCGCCGCGATCATGTGGATGCTGGTCGAGGAATGCGCTGCGGTCGGGCGTGCCGAAGGCGCGGTGCTGGACGACAAGATCGAAGACGAGATTATTGCGCGCTACCGAGCTGGCCCGCCCGACGGGATCAACTCGATGCTGGGCGATCGGCTTGCCAATCGCCCGATGGAAATTGATGCGCGCAATGGCGTGATCGTGCGGCTGGGAAAGAAGCACGGTATTCCCACGCCGATGAACGCGATGATCGTCACCCTGCTGGAAACGGCGGCCGCATGAACCGCGACAATCTCACCGAACGGCAAAAGAAATGGTTCGCTTCGGTGCAGGCAAGCTTGGAGCGCGAGACTGGCAAGACGCTCGCCGAATGGGTCAAGCTCGCCAAGAAATGTCCTGAGACCAAACCCAAGGCGCGCGCCGACTGGCTGCGCGAAAACTACGGGCTTGGCGTCAATCGCGCCGCGCAGATTCTGCACGAAGCCTTCCCGCCCGAACCGGGTTCGGAAGAACCGGCGGCGCAACGTGCTGCGTTGTGGAAAGACGCGGCGTCGCTGGCGCTGCTGGAAAAGCTGGAAGCGGCGATCGCGAAACTTAGCGACGTCGTGCCGACGCAGCGCAAAGGCTTCACCGCCTGGTCGCGCAAAGTGCAGTTCGCGGCAGCGAAGCCGGTGAAGGGCGGGCATCTCGCTCTGGGATTGGCGATCGCGGTTGCGGGCAAGCGTCTCGTTGCGGCGAAGAATGAAGGCTGGTCCGAGCGCCTGACGGCAAAGCTCGTGATCACAAAGCCAAGCGAGATCGATCGCGATGTAATTGCCTGGATAAAACAGGCTGCGGACCGTAGTTAGCCGCGTTCGGAACTGATTGCGTTGCGTTGGCGGCAGACGGCAAAGAAACACAAGCAACGCGCCGATTTCGGACTCTGACGAACTTGTAATTAAAAAATTGAAAGGCGCAGTTTCGAGTCATTGCCCAGACTCGATTGGACATCGCCATGCGATTCCGCACGCCTTTTCTGTGTATCGTTGCTGCTGTGCCGCTGGTGATGCTGCACGGCGTCGTGCCGCGCAGCGTCGAGAACGTACCTTCGATCGCAATTACCGACGTATCGCTTTTCGACGCCGACCTGCGGCAGATGCGTCGGTCGATGACGGTCGTGCTGCGCGGCGATCGAATTCTCGCTGTCGGCCCCGACCGTGAAACGACCGTGCCTGCCGGCGCACACCGGATCGACGGGCGCGGCAAGACATTGCTGCCGGCCTTTGTCAGTGCCCATGCCGCCGACCAGGATTTGCTGCCGCTGGCGAATTTGAATCCGGCCGAGTTGAGTCGGTTCATCGCGGTCCAGAAAGGTTGGCAGATCGCGATTGCGCCGCGGCTGGTCCAGATGGAGCAGGAACTGGTCGACGAGCAGCAGGACGAGCCATCGTTCGAACGTTTGCTAACCTTGGTGCGCAAACTTCATCATGCCGGCGTGCCGATCATCGTCAAAGCCGACAGCTCTTTGCGCGAGCTGGAGCTGTATGAGAAAGCCGGCGTCTCGCGGTTGGACATTCTGTACGGCGCAACTTTGGGTGCCGCGCGGATCATGAATCGCGACGACCAGCGCGGATCGATCCAACGCGGCAAGCTGGCCGACTTGTTGTTGATCGACGGGGCGCCGGACCGGCATATCGCCGACGTGCACAAGGTCGCGCTGGTCATCAAAGGCGGCCAGATCACCAATCCGTCCGTGCACTGAGTCGCCTTCGGCGCGGAGCCGGGTTAGCTTCCCGGCCCATGACCGCACCGACGATCGCCGACATTCAGTCCGTCCGCGCGCAGATTGCGCCCTATATTCTGGAGACGCCCGTCCATCGTTGGGACGGGCGCGAGCGCGATGCGCGGTTCGAGGGCGACGTCGTCGTCAAGCTTGAGCTGTTTCAGCATACCGGCACGTTCAAGCCGCGCGGCGCTTTGTCGAACGCGCTGTCGTTGCAACCAGACGCACTGCAACGAGGCATCACCGCAGTCAGCGCCGGCAATCACGCAATCGCCGCCGCCTATGCCGCGCACCGCCTGGGCGTATCGGCCAAGGTCGTGATGCTGGCCAGCGCCAATCCGGCGCGCGTGCAGCGGGCCAAGGCGTATGGCGCTGAAGTCGTGATGGCACCCGACGGCAAGAGCGCGTTCGAACTTGCCGGCCAGATCGAACGCGACGAGGGCCGCGCTTTCATTCATCCGTTCGAAGGCCATCGCACCGCGCTGGGCACAGCGACGATCGCAGCCGAATGGCACGAACAAGCGCCGGACCTCGACGCGATCATCGTGCCGATCGGTGGCGGTGGGTTGATGGCGGGCATCGCGGCTGCAACCAAATTGCTAGCGCTCAATTGCCAGGTCTTCGGTGTCGAACCCGAAGGCGCCGACACGATGCATCGCAGTTTTGCGGCGGGTGAGCCTGTGTCGCGCAGCGACGTTGCAACCATCGCCGACAGTTTGGCGCCGCCCTACGCGCTGCCTTACAGCTTCGATCTCTGCCGCCGCAATGTCGACGAGCTGGTGATGATCAACGACGATCAGATCCGCGACGCGATGGGCGTGTTGTTCCGCGAAATGAAACTGGCGGTCGAACCGTCAGGTGCAGCAGCGACGGCCGCCTTGTTCGGGCCGTTGCGCGACCGGTTGCGCGGCAAGCGCGTCGGCGTCATCGCATGCGGTGCCAATATCGACATTGCCGGCTTTGCCAAACATATCGGCGCCGCGCAGGAGGCAAGCGGGCTGCTCTAATTTACGGATGCAGCTTGAGGTCTTTGACGACCTTGTTCACCAGCCGCTTGTCGGCATGGACCGCAAGCCCAACCAGATCGAGCTGGTCGGTCGGCACGTTGGCGATAGCGGCGCGGTTGTCGACATCGTTGTTGGTGCCGAAATGCGGCGCCGTATAGATCGACGGTTTCAGATCAAGCTCGATGGTTCGCTTCAACGCGGTCTGGAGCCCGGCCGCATCGGTGGCGAATACCAGGATCGGCTGACGCAGGTTCGGCCCGTACACGCGCCCATCTCCGTCCTGGTACGGGGCGCCGACCAGTTCGGGTGACGTGCCCGACAACCCGCCGGTGATGAAGGATGCGACATTCAGCTTCTGCCAAACGGCGAGGTCATCGCGCACGATGACGGCGATTTTGGTGTCGTAGATCATGGACCAGCATCTGCCGGATCGCCCCACAGGGGGTCTTGAACGATCGTGCAACGGGACGCGCGACTGGCTGCGCGTGGGCGCGGGCGAGCTGCTGCGCATCGAAGCGTTCTTTGGCGGCCATGCCTATGACCCGCATCAGCACGATACGTACGGGATCGGCCTGACCTTGGCGGGCGTGCAGAGCTTCGATTATCGCGGCGCGCGCGCCGACAGTCTGGCCGGCGACGTCATCGTGCTGCATCCCGACGAAACGCATGATGGGCGCGCCGGCGTCGAGGCGGGATTCTACTACCGCATGGCCTATATCGAGCCCGCTCTGTTGCGCGGTGCGCTGGACCGGCAGACGCGCAGCCTCCCATTCGTGCCCGACGCTGTGTCGCGCGATCCGCGCCTGGTTCATGCGGCGCGGCTGGTGCTGCGCGATCTCGACCGCGATCTCGAACCGTTGGAGCGCGACCAGTTTCTGCTGGCGCTCGCCGACGCGATGCTCGCGGTCGACAAATCAACGGCGACGGGTCGCGATGCCTCTGCCGATTTGCGCGCCGCTGATCGCGCACGCGCCTTTCTCGAAGCGCAGTTTGATCGCACCGTACATTCCGAAGAGCTGGAGCGCGAAACTGGCCTCGACCGGTTTGCGCTGGCGCGTTCCTTCCGGCGCCGGTTCGGCACCAGCCCGTATCGCTATCTGACGATGCGCCGGCTCGACCGCGCGCGCGGCGCGATCTTGCACGGTGCGTCGTTGGCTGATGCGGCGGCGCTTGGCGGCTTTGCCGATCAGAGCCACATGACGCGCCAGTTCCGGCGTGCCTACGGCGTGTCGCCCGGACGCTGGCGCGCGATGCAGCGGACGACGTTCAGAACTTGATCGTCGCCTCGGCACTGAAGGTGCGTTGCGGGAACGGGTGGAACAGGAAGTATTTGCGGTCGCCGACATTGTCGATGCCGATCGCCGCCGACAGATCCTTGCTCCATTCGTAGCGTACGCGCGTATCGACGACGAAGTAGCCGCCGAAGCCTTGATAGGTGTTGGCGTAGTGATCCGAATTGTCGATCGTCGCAAAGCTTCGACCCGCATAGCGCCCGGCGACGGTGATGCTCCACGCCGTGTCGGGACGGTAGGTAGCGACCAGGCTGGCGCGCAGCTTTGGCAATTGCGGCGCGCGTTTGCCGACTGCAGCCGGGAAGGCGGCGTCGGCGAGAATCTCCGAGTCGAGCCAGGTCGCGTAGCCTGACAGTTCCAACCCGTCGATCAGCACGTCGTCGTGCGACGCAACCAGCTCGACGCCGCGCGCGCGCGTCTTGTCGATATTCTGCACGAAGCTGAACAAGCTCGACGAGCCCGGCACAAGCGGCGCCGTCTGCGACAGCAACGCGTCGCGCAGATCTTCCTGGAACAGCGAGATGCGCGCGCGGCCTTTGTCGAAGCGTCGTTCGAGCGAGACTTCGTAGGACTGGGCGCGTTCGGGACGCAGATTGGGATTGGGAACCGTCAAGTTCGGACCGGTGGTGACGGTCTGGTACAGCTCGGTCACGGTCGGAAAGCGATTGGCGACGCCGAACGACGCAGTCGCGGTCCAGTCGTTGTTCGGCGTCCAGGCCAGCGACGCTTTCGGCGACAATTTCTTGGCGCTCAGGCTGGGCTGCGTCACCGACAAGAACGGCGCCGATGAGAAATTGCTGCCGTCGAATGCACGCCACCATTCATAGCGCGCACCGACCGTCAGCCGCAGCGCCGAGGTCAACGACCAGGCATCCTGCAGCCACAGCGCATCGGTTTTGGTTTTGCCGCGCGCGATCGCGGTCAGGCTGGTCGTATCGCCGCCGATCCAGTCACTTGTCGTGCCGCGTGGATTGCGGAAGGTGAATCGATCTTCGTGCGCGCCGAACGTGACGTCGTGCGCGTCGTCATGCCACCCGGCGCGCGCGTCGAAGGTGCGCCAGCCGGTGCCGTCGAGATCGCTGATCGTACCGGGCCCGGTCACTGACGCGCTGGGAAGAAGATTGGTCGGCGTGCGTTGCCGGCTTTGCGCGAACTGGTACGAGCTGGCGACGACATCCCACGACCAGGCGTCGAGACCGTGCGTGCCGACCGACAGGCTGTTGGCCCAGTGGCGCTCGTCAAGGTGATAGACCTGGTTCGAGAAAGACGACGGCGCGACCGTGTAGCTGTAGCCGGCGATATTCAGCGTGCCGCCATAGACTGCGTTGCCGGCTGCGTCGCGCAGATAGGTTTCGGCATGCGCATTGTCGCGTTGCTGGAAGAGGCCGAGCGCATAGGTCGCGCGGATCGTGTCGCTGAGGTCGTAGCCCAGCTTCAACTTGGCATTGTCCTGCACCTGATGTTCCAGCGCGCCCGCGCCCAGCACGACGATCGGCGCGCCGGTCCGGTTGGCATCGGTGAAAGCGCCGGTGACCGGCGTGCCGACATTGCTCGGTGAAGTTGGGCGCGTTGCGGTGACGTAGGTGAGCGGCTGCGCGCGACTGTCGAGGTGATTGACGCTGATCCAGGCCGACAGACGCCCCCAGCGATCGCCTGCGACCGCAGCGACGCGACCGCTGCCATAGACGTCTTTGGTGCCGTACTGGCTGAAATCCTGAAACGCGGTCTGCGCGGTTGCGCTGACTTCGGCGCGGTCGGGCATGCGGGTCGTAATCACCACCACGGCGCCGACCGAATTGCCGGGATAGGCAGCGGCGAACGGGCCGTACATGACGTCGATCCGTTCGATTTCTTCGGGCGAAACCATGCCCCAGCGCGGCGACGCATTGCTGTTGTTGTTGCCGATCAGCGCCGACAGCAACACGCCGTCGGCATAGATCAGACTGCGCGCGCTGGCACCGACGCCCGAGGTGCGTGTCGTGATCGGCGCCTGCGTGTCGCCGAGATGGCGTTTGCGCGCCAAAATCGACGGCATGTATTTCAGCGCGTCTTCGACATTGACCGCGTTGATCTTGGTGCGGACTTCGTCGGCGGTGATGCTTTCGGTCTGGTTCGGCAGTTGCTGCCGCTCCGCAATCGAACGCTGGGCCTGGACCTCGATTGTAGTCAGGCGCGTATCGCCATCACCGTCGCCGTCGGCGAACGCAGGCAGGGCGATGCAGGAAACAAGGGCGGCAAGCGCGAGAATCGCGCGCCGTTGCAGGCGGGACATTGGGTGCTCCGGTCATCTGAACGCAAAAATCCGGCGCACGCGTGGTGTGCCGGCGGCAAAGGTCAGATGAGCGAAGGCGGTCCGGTTGTCGGTGGCGGTGGTGCGGCAAGGCCGCGGCCGGGACGCTGGTCGGCGACCGCACGCTGCACCGTCGCCATGACGGCGTAGGTGGGGGCTGCGATCTGCACCAGCGTCGGCGCGATCGTGACCGCCGACGTGGCGGTGAAGGCGCAGCTTGTATCCTGCTTGCTGTCGCTGTCCGCCGAGGCGGGATCGGCGTCGTGCGCAATCGTCATCAGACCTTGCGAGGTACAGACGACGAGGTCGGGCATGCCGCCGGCCTTTGCCGAGCTGAGCATGAAGCCGCCTGGAATCGCGGCGCGCAGCAGGATCGCGAGAATCGCCAACAACGCTGCAGGGCGCAGCGCCGGTTTCGCAAATTTGCGGGCGGTTCTCATCACCGGTCTGCTAACGCGCGACGCCGTGCGTTGTCCAGGGACCGGCCGGAGTTTGGCAAGTTGACGAGGCGGGTAGCGCGGTCAGCCCGGATCGGCTATTCGATGCGCCCGCCCCGCGAGGGGCCGTCCGAGCGATCGGACCCACCGGTCGGATTGGGAGCGAGCCACTCCCGTAAGTATCTGATCGGGCAGGGATGGAGGGGTGGCCGAGTGGCTGAAGGCGCCGGTTTGCTAAACCGGTTTACGGGAAACCGTAACGTGGGTTCGAATCCCATCCCCTCCGCCACCTGCTTCGCCTCGCCGCAGCCCGCCACATAGCAACCGCGTCAGAACCGGCGTAGCCACGGGTGCAAACCCGAGGAGACTTGTCGATGCGCTCGCTGATCTTCGCTGCTGCTTTCGCACTGACTGCCGCGACTGCACATGCAGCCGATACCAAACCCGTCGCCGAGAATGGTTGGTCGCGCGCGACCGCGGTCGGCCAAAGCGTCGGCGCCGGCTTCGTCACGTTGCGCAATCCCGGCGACACGTCGGACAAGCTTGTGTCGGCGAGCAGCGACGCTGCGGCCAAAGTCGAGCTGCACACGCATATCAACGACAACGGCGTGATGAAGATGCGCGCCGTGCCCGAGATCGAAGTTCCCGCCAAAGGCAGCGTCACGCTGGCGCCGAGCGGCTTTCATCTGATGCTGATGGGATTGAAGGCGCCGCTGACCGAAGGCCAGCACGTGCCGGTGACGTTGGTGTTCGAAAAAGCCGGCGCCGTCACGACGCATCTGATGGTGGCTGGACCGGGCGCAAAAGAAGCGCCGGCCAATCATGCGCACTAAGGGGCACGCCCACTAATCCAAGTCAAAGCGTCTTTCGCAGCAGCGCGCCGAGGCGCGCGACGCCC
Organism: Roseiterribacter gracilis; assembly: GCA_018332375.1. Taxonomy (GTDB): domain Bacteria; phylum Pseudomonadota; class Alphaproteobacteria; order BOG-932; family Roseiterribacteraceae; genus Roseiterribacter; species Roseiterribacter gracilis. The sequence continues at coordinate 98,979 of BOPV01000001.1, forward strand.
GCTTCGATTGCTTCGTCGCTCTGGGTCGAGAAGCTGAAGCGGGCGTGGTTGCACGGCCCGTCGGTCGGAAAGAAGGTCGCGCCTGGAACGTAGGCGACTTTCGCCAGCGGCACGGCCTGTTCGGCCATGAACTGCGCCGTGTCGAACCCGGCTGGAAACGTCAGCCAGGTGAACAGCCCGCCATTGGGCTCGGTGAATTCGACGCTCTGCGGAAAATGCGCGCGCAACATCGCCAGCATCAGGTCGCGCTTGCCGCGATAGATGTCGCGAATGCGCGCGATCTGCGCCTCGATATCGTGCGCGTCGAGAAAGCGTGACGTCGCCAGCATGTTCAGCGTGCTGCACTGCGTATCGGCCGCGAGTTTCAGCAAGGTCAGCTTGTCGATCACCGGTTGCGGCGCCACCGCCCAGCCGAGCCGCAGCCCCGGCGCCAGGATCTTCGAAAAACTGCCGAGGTGAATGACACGGCCGTCGGTGTCCAAGCTGAGCAAGGTTGGAATCGCCGGACCCTGAAACCGCACGTCGCGATAGGGGCTGTCTTCGAGAATGATGAAGTCGTGCGTGCGCGCCAGTTCGACCAGGCGTTGACGGCGCGCCAGGCTCATCGTCACGCCGGTCGGATTCTGAAAGTCGGGCACGGTGTAGAGAAATTTGGCGCGACCGCCGCCACGAAAGAACGCGTCGACCGCATCCGTATCGATCCCGTCGCCGTCCATCGCAATTGCGTGATAGCGCGGCTGGTACGGATTGAACGCAACCAGCGCGCCCAGGAAGGTCGGATTCTCGGTCAGCACCGTGTCGCCGGAATCGATCAGCATCTTGCCGACGAGATCGAGTCCCTGCTGCGCGCCCTGCAGGATCAGAACCTGATCGGGATCGCATGCGGTGCCGTCGTTGGCGACGCGCGCGGCGACTTGTTCGCGCAGACGGCGCAATCCCGACGACGCGGAATATTGCAACGCGGTTCGCCCGTGCTCGGTGATGGTCGAACGATAGCTCTCGGCCAGCCCGTCTGTCGGAAACAACGATGGATCGGGATAGCCGCCGCCGAACGAAATGATCGACGGATCTTCGCCAAGCTTCAGCAGCTCGCGGATGGCGGACGGCTTTACCAGCTTCATCCGCGCCGCGTAGTGCATTGTCATCTGCGCGCCTTTCTAGACGACCGAGATTTCGACCGGCGGCAAGCTTCCGAGTTCGAACCGGACGCGATCGCCGACTGCAGGGAACTTCGTTGCGATCATCGAGCCGGTTAACACCCACTGGCCCGGCTCGAGCGAAAAACCTGCGCGCTGCGCGAAACGGCCCAGCCACGCCATGACGTTCAGCGGCGATCCCAACACGTCGCTGCTGTTGCCCTGCGCCACTTCTGCGCCGTTGATCAGCAGGCGTCCTTGCAGATTTCCAAAACTGCCAAGCTCGCGCGCCGAGATTGGCGGTCCCAGGATCATGCCCGCGTTCCAACTGTTCTCTGCCGCGATCGAATAAGCGTCGAGGCTGCTATAGTCGGCGTCACGATCGTCGACGATCTCGAATGCGGCTGCGGCCTGGTCGATACATTCGAGCAGCGCGAACACATTGCCGTCGCGCATCGCGGGAAACGGTTTTGCGATGCGCAGCGCAAGCTCGCTCTCCAACCCGAGGCGGACGAAATCGGCGCGGCGTACGGTTGTTCCGCTTTGCACCTGACGGCCGGTCAGCAGGCGACCCAGGATCGGTTCGTCGACGCCGCAGAAGCGCTGCATCGCGCCGCTGGTCAGTCCGATCTTGTAGCCTGCGACTTGTCCGGCGCCCGCTTGCTGTGCGTGCTGCACGACCTGGCGCTGCACTTCATAGGCGGTGTCGGCGTCGATCGTCGCGCCGTCGAGGCGCAGCGGCTTGTACTTGGTGCGTGCCCCCATGTCGGCGAGCAACTGCGCAGCAAGCGCGTTGGTTTTTGCAGTGTCCATCATCGCGCCTCAGAAAACGGTTTTGACCAGGCCGCCATCGACCGTGAGTGCCGCACCCGTGACATAGGAGGCGGCGTCGCTGGCGAGGAAGGTGACGACGTTGGCAAGCTCATCCGGCGTTCCCAGCCGGCCGAGCGGAATTTGTGCCTGCAGATCGGCGCGCACGTCACGGCCGCTCGATGCCGCTTGCGCGCTAACCACGTTCTCCATGCGCTCGGTGCGGATATAGCCGGGCAGCACGCTGTTCGCGGTGATGCCGAACGCGCCGTATTCGTTGGCGAGGCTGCGCATCAAGCCGTTCACCGACGCGCGCAGACTGTTCGACAAAAGGAGCTGGTTGGTCGGCTGGCGCGTCACGAACGAGGTGATGGCAACCAGACGCCCCCAGCGTTGCTCGACCATGCCAGGCAAAACGAGCTGCGCCAGATGCACCACGCTTTCGACCAGCTTGCGATAGGCATCGTCCCACGCGGCAAGATCCAGCGACGCGAAGGTGCCGGTGGGCGGGCCGCCCGTATTCAGGATTGCGATGTCGAGCTTGCCAAAGGCGTCACGGCTGGAATGCACCAGCTTTGCGCGATCGTCGTGCAGCGACAGGTCGGTGACAAAGCCGCGCGCAGTGCCGCCTTCGGCGTTGATTTGCGCGACGGCTGCAGCCAGTTCTTTCTCGTGCCGGCCGCAAAGCGACACGGACGCGCCTTCGCGCGCCAGCGTGCGCGCGATCTCGAATCCAAGTCCTTTGCTCGACCCGCAGACGAGCGCGTTTTTTCCGGTGAGGCCGAGATCCATCGCGTCATCCTTGGAGGCGTTGCCAAGGATCATCGCGTGTTGCGCCAGGCGGCGAAACACTCTTGATGTGTCGTAACTTTCTTGCAGAGACGTGACCTGCGATCAGCGCGCCCAGTACCGCATGCGCGATCGTACGTTCGCTTTCTTGCGTCTCAGATGACTTGTTGCAGCACCGCGATCAGCCGGTCGACTTCTTCTTCGGTGTTGTAATGCGCGATCGAGGCGCGAATGACCCCGTGCGGTGCCAGACCCAACGCCTCGGACAGGTCGCGCGAATAGAAGTCGCCGTGACGAAGGCCGATGCCGGCCGCGTCGGTCGCGGCGACGATGTCGCGCGGGGCTTTCCCGTCCACCGTGAACGCGATCGTGGCAACGCGCTTGGCGGCATCGGCGTCGGCCGGGCCGACGATGCGCACGCGTTGCTGGCCGCGCAGAAAGGCGAGAAGCCGTTCGGTCAGCGCTGCTTCGCGTTCGGCGATGCGCGCATAGCCAGCTTCGATTCCGGCGCGCCCGGTTCCGCCGCCGAGCGCCTGCAGATAGGCGACGATTGCACCTGCGCCCCAGGACAGTTCGTAATTCTGGTGACCAGGCTGCAGCTTGTAGGGCAGGTCGTCGGCAGCGACGAAACGATGGTTCAATGAGTCGGCGCGAACCAGATGTGCGCGCTTGCCCCACAACAGCCCCTGGTGCGGCCCGAAGATTTTGTAGAGCGACACGACATAGAAGTCGCAGCCAAGTTGCTGCACGTCGACGGCGCGATGCGACGCGTAGGCGACGCCGTCGACAACGCTGAGCGCACCTGCGTCACGCACCAACTTGCAGATCTCGGCAACCGGATGAATGGCGCCGACCAAGTTGGAGGCATGGGTGAAGGCGACGAGGCGTGTGCGGTCGGTCAGCAGTCTTTGCAGCGTCGCGACGTCCAGCAGGCCTGTGTCGCGCGATACGGGCCAGCGTTTCAGCACCAGGCCGCGCGCTTCGGCGAGACGGCGCCAGGGGCCGATATTCGCTTCGTGCTCGGCTTCGCTGACGATCAGCTCGTCGCCAGGGGCGAACCACGTGCCGATTGCGCGCGACAGATTCTGCAGCAGCGCGGTGGCGCTGCCGCCGATCAGGATCTCGGTCGGGTCGGACGCATTCACCAGGCTCGCCAATTCTCCGCGTGCCTGTTCGAGCCGCTGTTTCGCTAATTGCGACGTGGCGTAGCTCGCGCCGTGCTGCACGCTGGTGGTCAGCATGTAGTCGGCGACGCGATCGGCGACGCTCCGCAGAACCTGGCTGCCGCCGGCGTTGTCGAAGAAGACGATGTCCTGGGTCAGCGCGGGGAAGGCGGCGCGGATTTGGGCGAGGCTGAGCGCCGAAGCAGATGCGTTCATGCGCGTGAACTTAGCGCTTCACGCCGTCGAGTCACGCCTGCGAAACCTGCTCGATCGCAACCAGCGTTGCCGCATTGGTGTCTTTGCCGAACCGATCATATTGCTGCGATCCGTCCGGAAACCAGGCGACGCCGACAATCAGGCGCATGCCGGTGCTTGCTTCTTGTACTGGCAACAGCAGGCGAAGCGATTGGACATGCTGGCGGTTGGGCGGAAACAAACGGCCGGCATAGATCAGCGCGGTTTGTTCCTGCAGGCAGCGATGCATAAAATCGGCTCTGCTTTGCAGCGCTTCGCCGGTCAGCATCTCATCGAGATATTTGCCGGCGCCATTCGAGCCGAAGATCTCGTCGACGCGACTTCCGGTCAGGCGGCACAAGAACCGCTCGCCGTGCGCCTCGTGCATGAACAGATTTGCAATGACCCGCACGGGACTATAGGGCGGCGTCACTGCACGCTTTTCCGGCAGCGCGTCGCCGCGCCACGCCGCTGACCACACGCCGTACAACGCGCGTGCGGGCTCGTAGCTGAGCGCGGCAGCAAAGGCAGGATCACGAAACGGCGTCGCGCCGACATGCCGATCACGACGCGCGTCGTCGCCTGTGTCGTTCATGTCGATTCCAAATCGCGACGGGTTTTCACAATCGATTCCACCGGCCGAGCGAGTGGTTCGTGTACCACATGCGAGCGCCCGGTCGACGGACGCCGAAATCAGCCGAAACTTGTCTAGACAACATAGTTCAACTGCGCCAAGATCTGTTGATATGCAGCGATTTTTCATCACCGGCCTCGGCATCGGCCAGGTCGTGTCGTGGGGAACGATCTACTACGCGTTCCCCGTCGTCGCCGATCGCATGGGAATCGACCTCGGTGCGACTCGCACCGAGTTGTATGTCGCAGCCACGATTGCATTTCTTGTCGCAGCGGTTGCGGCCTATCCGGTCGGCGCCTGGATCGATCGCGGTCATGGCCGCATTGTGATGTCGGTCGGCGCTGCACTCAGCGCGCTGTTGCTGTTCGCCTGGTCGCAAGCGACGTCGCTGTCGCAGCTCTATCTGCTGTTCGCCGGTATCGGAATCGCGCAGGCGCTGTGTCTGTACGAACCAGCGTTTGCGGTCGTCGCGCGACGTTACGGGCGCGATGCGCGCAGTGGCATTACCGCGCTGACCTTGTGGGGTGGCTTCGCCAGCACTGTGTTCGTGCCGCTGACCGAGTTTCTGGCTGAGCGGTTCGGCTGGCGCAACGCGATCGCCAGCCTGGGCGCGATCAATCTGTTGTTCGCGCTGGTGCCGTATCTCTTGGTCATTCGCGCCAACCAGGACGTGCCGCTCGAACATGCCGAGGCGCCCGCCGCGCGCGGCCCCGTGCACGAAGCGATCCGTACGCCATCTTTCTGGGCGCTGCTGGTTGCCTTCGTCAGCTATTATTGCGCGTTCATGGTGGTGACCTACCACCTCTATCCGCTGCTACGCGAACGCGGCTTCGATGCGGCGACCGTTGTGACGGCAATCGCCTTGATCGGTCCGGCGCAAGTTGCCGGCCGCGTCGTGATGTGGGCGGTGGCAGCGCGCATCAGCGTGGCGCAGTTGGGCATCGCGATCTTTGTCGGCTTTCCGCTGGCGCTCTATGCGCTCGCTGTGTTGCCGACTGTATTCGCATGGCTTGTCGCCTGGGCGATCTTTCACGGTGCGATCAACGGCGTCATGACGATCGTGCGCGGCCTGGCCGTGCCGGAACTCGTCACCCGCCGCGCCTATGGCACAGTGAACGCGCTTCTCGCTGCACCCAGCAACGTCGTCAAAGCACTCGCCCCGCTTGGCGCAGCGATTGTGTGGCAGGCGTCGGAAAGTTACGGCCCGGTGCTGGCGGGATGTATCCTAATCAGTGTAGTTGGAACGCTCGGTTTCGGCGCCGCCGTGGCGCTGGCCAGACGCACGCATGAGTGAACATGAGCACCGACTTCCCGATCACCGTCTTCCACAATCCCGGCTGCGGCACGTCGCGCAACGTCGTCGCGATGATCGAGGCAGCCGGCTACACGCCGACGGTCGTCGAATATCTCAATGTCGGTTGGACGCGTGCGCAGCTCGAACAGTTGCTGGCGGCGATGAAGGCGAAGCCGCGCGACATCTTGCGCGACAAGGGCACGCCGGCCGCCGAGCTTGGTCTGCTCGGTCCGGAGACGACGCACGACGCGATTCTGGATGCGATGGTCGCGCATCCAATCCTGGTCAACCGGCCGATCGTGCAGACGCCCAAAGGAACGAAATTGGCGCGTCCGTCCGAGGTGGTGTTCGATCTTCTCGACCGGCTGCCCGAGAGCTTCACCAAAGAAGACGGCGAGGTCGTTCACCCGGGCCGGTAGCGACGTGGCCGGCGCGCACGTCGCAACGCGCCGGCCGTCTCGCTATACGCTGCGTCGTCGCAGTTGCTGGACGCCCAGCAGCGCGAACACGCCGATCCCGAGCAACGCCAGGCTGGCGGGTTCCGGAACCGCGATGTTCGAATGGTCGGGCGCGAAATCAGCGATCGTTGAATTCGGTCCGCCGCCGGTGCGAGGCCAGAGATTGAACGTGTAAGCGCCGGGGCTGAATCCGAGCGACGGCGCGAGACCCAGATCAAGCAGGGCAGTGATCGTTCGGCCGTTGATCGTGACCATGCCGGCATTGAGCGGCGTCGTCTTGGCGCCCACGATGTCGCTGAAGCTGCCGGTCCCGTTCGGACGCAACACGAGAACGGAATCGAACTTCACACCGGCGCCGACTGGCATTGTGCCTGTGTTGAATCGTTCGGTCCCGGCGCCGCGATTGAGTCCCCAGACATAGATCGCACCCGGCGTGGTACCGATCGTATCCGCCATCGTGGCGGTGAGCCGGAAGAACGGACCTTGGAACCGTACATCGATCGAGACGACGTCGAGGTCGCCATTGTGCGGGCCCGTATAGGTCCCAAGAAAATCGCCCACCGGATCGGGCGTCGCGGCAGCGGGGCCGGCCATGCCCAGCGTCGCCATAAGAGCCAAGGGTAGAACAAGTCGACTTGCGCGCATCTGCACTGCTCCAAAACGGAGTTGGTGCCGGAGACGAATCTACTTGTCCGTCGCCCGCGCTTTATTCCTTCGTCTGCGCAAATCTCTTTTTGCGGACGAGCGCTGGGGAATTATGCGGTCGCGGCGCTGAGGCTGCGCGGTGCAGCGCGCAATTCGTCGAGGATCGAACGCGCGGTGGTCACATCGCAAAGATCGCGACTGGAATAGCCGCGCTCGTCGGGCGCCACGGTGTGCAAAAGCCGCGCGGCGAGGAGTGGTGGCAGGGGCGGGGCGCGATCGACGGTCTCTGCGACCTCCGCTTCGGCGAGCACGAAATAGGTGCGGTCGCCGAGCTTGAAGAAATCGATTTCGAACGGCTGGTCCCCGTCGACCATGACGACGCGGATTTTGCGCAAAGAGCGACGACAGGCGCCGCGCAGCAGCGTGTAGTCGCGCGGATCGATCTTGCATTCGATCTCGACCGTGACGCCCGCGATTTTGCGTTTGTGCGTGTAGACGAAACGTGGCGGCGCATCTGGCGCTCGCTTCTGTACCCGGCGCACCCGGGCACCGTCGTCTAGATAAGCTTGCTCGATATCAAACACAGGATGCGCCGCCGTGACGGCCGCTTCGAGCGAACCGTCCGGGTCGTCGAGGACGTATTTCCACTCCGTCTCGATGGGCATCGGGCGGGGTTCTAACCCAGACTAGATGCCGAGTCGATGTTCTATATTTGCAAGTGAATGCGCAGAAGAGAGTCAGAAAACATACAATCAAGTTGAAGACAAGCGGCCGAACGCGCGGGGTGCCATGCGGCATGCGCGCGAGCTTTCGGACCGTGGCTTGGGTACTTCCGCGGCGACCCGTTTGAACTCCCTTAGATCCAACTGACGCCCTGCGGTTCGCCGCAGGGCGTACTTTTCAAAACAAGGATCAAGGCGCCAACGGGATGAGGGTTTGCGGAGTCACGCGTGGCGAGTGTCTTCCGTGTCGAGCGTCTGCTGCTTGCGGCGCCCACGCTATCTGCCGATGCGACCGGCGGTAGCGCCTATGATCTGCTGCTGGACCGTCCGGAATTGCCCGGCGTCGTCGTCCTCAGCGGTGATCGCATTGCCGGTTATGTCGACCGAAACTCGCTGCTGACGCGCTTCGCGCAGCATCTGATGCGCGACTTTCATATGAAACGGCCGGTAACATTGCTGGTCGACCGCACGCCGCTGATCGTCGATGCCGACGCAACCATCGCCGAACTGACCGAACGCGTATCGCACGACAAGCCGAGCGCGCTGACCGCCGGTTTCGTGATCCTGCGCCAGGGCCGTTATGCAGGCGTCGGCGATGCGCGCGACATGCTGAAATTATCGGTCGAAGAAGCGCGCAAGCGCAGCCGCGAGCTGGCCGAGGCACGCGATCGCGCCGAGACCGCCAGCAAAGCCAAGTCGCTCTTTCTCGCCAATATGAGCCACGAGTTGCGCACGCCGCTGAATGCGGTGATCGGATTTGCGCAGCTTCTCTTGTCCGACAAGCGCAAGCCGCTGGATCTCGGCCACGCCGACTATGTGCGCGATATCCATGAATCCGGGCAGCATCTGCTGGATCTGATCAACGACGTGCTGGATCTGTCGAAAGCCGAATCCGGCAAGTTGACCCTGCAGGAAGAATTGTCGGATCTGCGCTCGCTGGTGCGGTCGGCGATGCGCCTGGTGCAGGACCGCGCCGAGAAGGCCGAGCTGGCGTTGAGCAGCAGTTTGCTCGACGAGACGGTCGAATTGATCTGCGACCCGATCAAGGTGAAGCAGATCCTGATGAATCTCTTGTCGAATGCGGTGAAGTTCACACCGGCGGGCGGCAGCGTGACGGTGGTTTCGCGCATCACCGAGACTGGCGATCTGGAAGTTGCGGTGATCGATACCGGCGTTGGCATGACGGAAGAGCAAATTCCGATCGCGCTTTCGACCTTCGGCCAGATCGAACACAGTCTGAACCGGCAGCATCAAGGCACCGGGCTTGGCCTGCCGCTGACCAAACAGTTGCTGGAATTGCATGGCGGGGCGCTGGAAATCGACAGCGCGCCTGGCAAAGGCACGACGATGCGGGCGCTGTTTCCCGCTGCACGCGTCAGTCTGCGGGCTGCGGTGCTGGAAGCGTGCTAGTAGGCCGCTTCGTAAATCGCGCGCGCATCGTCGATCGTGACGTCGCGCGGGTTGTTCACCAGTAGGCGCGTCTGCCGCATCGCATCTTCGGCCAGCAACGGCAGTTCGTTGTGGCTGATCCCGACGTCGCGCAGTCGTTTTGGAACCGATAGGCGATCGGCCAACTGCTCCAGCCTGGTGACGAGGCCTGCTCCGTCGGTGGCGCCAAAGATCGGCGCCAGCTCGTCATAGTGTTTCGTGCCGCCACCCAGGTTGAAGCGCAGCACATGCGGCAGCACCAGCGCGTTGGACAGGCCGTGCGGCACGTGAAACCGGCCGCCGATCGGATAGGCCAGCGCATGAACGGCTGCGACCGGCGCATTGGCGAAGGCCATGCCCGCGAAACACGCACCGAGCAGCATGTCGCTGCGCGCGTCGAGATCATCGCCCTGCAAGGACGCACGTTCGATCGCACCCGACAAAAGCCGCAACGCTTCGCGCGCCAGCGCGTCGGAGAGCGGGTTCTTTTTGTGGCGGCTGGTATAGGCCTCGATCGCATGCACCATCGCGTCGATGCCAGTTGCGGCCGTGACGTGCTGGGGCAGGCCGCGTGTGAGTTCAGGATCGAGCAGCGCCAGATCCGGCAAGAGAACCGGTGCGACAACGCCCTTCTTTTCGGTCGCGCCGGTGGTGACGATCGCAATCGGCGTCACTTCGGACCCGGTGCCCGCCGTGGTCGGAATTTGGATCAAGGGCAGGCGGGGGCCGCGTGCCAGTCCAATCCCGTACATCTCAGCGAGTGCTTGCGGCGTGCGCGCGAGCAAGGCGACCAGTTTGGCGACGTCCATCGAACTGCCGCCGCCAAATCCGACAATCGCGTCGGCCCGGTGCGTGCGCGCATGCGCCAGCGCCGCCGCAACGATGTCTTCGGGTGGATCGGCAACGACCTCGTCATAGACCGCGGCTTCGATCCCCGCTTTTGCGATCGACGCCAAAGCGGGATCGAGCAAACCCGCGCGGCGCAGCCCGGCATCGGTGACGATCAAAACGCGGCGAACTGCACGCACCGCCAGGAGTTCGCCGAGTCGTGCGGCGGCCCCACGCTGCAGCTGGATTTCCGGCGTCGTTGTGAAAATGAAATCGGCCATGGAGTGGAGAGAAACCCCGCATGAATGCTGTGTCGAGAGGCCGCGGACAGGCCGATTTTCCCGCGCCGGTAACCAAGAAAAGCGTAACAAAATCGAAGCTTAGCGCCATGGACTCCAGGGAAACTGTCTAGACGACAAACAGTATTCGCAAAAGAGAGTGTCAGTTATGCGAAAGGCGGCTGGAAATCGCCAATCGGGTGTGGTCTAAGGCGCGCGATTTCGAACCCGTTCGTGGCGAGGAACGACCCCCATGCAGAATTTCATCAAGAAGGCCTTCCAGGTTGCGCTCGTTGCGGGCGCCCTTGCGACGGCCGGTACCGCAAGCGCAGCCGAACTGTCGGGCGCAGGCGCGAGCTTCCCCTATCCGATCTACGCAAAATGGGCCGAAGCCTATAAGGCGAAGACCGGCACTGCGCTGAACTATCAGTCGATCGGTTCGGGCGGCGGCATCAAACAGATCAAAGCGAAGACGGTGGATTTCGGTGCGTCGGACGCGCCGTTGAAGCCGGAAGAGCTCAAGGAAGCCGGTCTGGTTCAGTTTCCTGCGATCGTCGGCGGCATCGTGCCGGTGGTGAACGTGGCGGGCTTGAAGCCGGGCGAACTGAAACTGACGGGCGCCGTGCTCGCCGACATTTTCCTCGGCAAAGTCACGACCTGGAATGACGTTCAGATCACGACGTTGAACCCGGGCTTGGAGCTGCCGTCGGGTGCAATCTCGGTGGTGCGTCGTTCCGACGGTTCGGGCACGACCTTCAACTTCACCGACTATCTCGCCAAGCAGAGCCCCAAGTGGAAGTCGGATGTCGGCGTGAACACGGCGGTCGAATGGCCGGTTGGTGTCGGCGGCAAGGGCAACGAAGGCGTCGCCGCGATGGTCGGTCAGACGCAGGGTTCGATCGGCTACGTCGAATACGCCTACGCCAAGCAGAACAAGCTGACGCACGTGTTGGTGCAGAACCACGCCGGCAAATATGTCGAGCCGAACAATGCGTCGTTCCAGGCTGCTGCTGCGACGGCTGATTGGTCGAAAGCGCCGGGCTTCTACCTGATCCTGACCGACGCGCCGGGCGAAAAGGCGTGGCCGATCGCTGCGTCGAGCTTCATCCTGCTGCACGCCAAGTCGGACAAGCCGGCCCAGACGGCAGAAGTTCTGAAGTTCTTCGACTGGTCGTTCAAGAACGGCGCCAAACTCGCCGAAGAACTCGACTACGTCGCGCTACCGGACAATCTGGTGAAGCTGATCGCTGACAGCTGGAAACAGATCCAGGGCAGCGACAACCAGCCGGTCTGGAAGAGCTGATATTCCCTGCGGAACGCAGTGACGGCGCAGCCGTCAAAGCAGGGATCCATCGAGGGGCGGTCGCGAGACCGCCCCTTTTTGTTTGTGCGCGACGTGCGCGTGCGATGGGCCCCTGCTTTCGCAGGGGACAGTTACGGTGCGCGGCGGTAGGCCGAGATCGCAGGCAGGAACGCGAGCAGCGCGCCCGCAACCGCGGCGCCGAACGCGACGCCCAATTCGGCGGTGCCGATTTCAAACGGCAGATGCAGCCCCCACGCTGATGCCGCCGCAGCGCGCGCGCCGAGCACAAGCAGCAGCCCCAACGGCAGACCCAGAATTGCGCCGGTCGACAACAGACCGGCACCCAACGACCAGGCTGCCAGCAACACGTAGCTGCGCGGTGCGCCCAGCGCGCGCAGCAAGGCCAAGCGCGATGCAGCAGCGTTGAGATGCACGGCGGCTGCAACCAGCGCGGCAAGCGCGACCAACAAGGCGGCGCCCAGCGACACGTCGCGTGCGGCGTCGCGCGCTTGGCCAAGCAGCGAATAGAGGCGGGTCAGTTCTTCGGCCGGGAAGGCGGCGACCATGCCGTCCTTGCGCGCGTCGGCGCGAATGCGGAACGCGTCGGCGGTCTGGCGCGGCGAAATCACCAGCGCCGAAACCGGCGGCGGCGTTTCATCCCACGGCGCGCCCAGCGCAGCCGCGTCGGAATGACCATTGCCGAACCCGTGCAGCATCCACACGCTTTCGACCGGTACGATGATGGCGCGGTCGTACGGCGTGCCGAGTGGCGGCAGGCGCTTGATGACGTGATACGGTAAGGTCGTGTGATCCGGCCCTTCGGTGCCGTGCGCGGACTGGAATGCAGCCCCGACGTCCAGCGGCACGTCGGCACCGACGATCGCTTCGTCGGCTGCCTTGAAGGCGGGAACGCCGGCGGTGCTGCGCGTCAGGCGCGTCACCATCGTGCTGGTGGTGCCGACAACGGGATAGCCACGCCACGTATCGCTGATGATCAGCGGCGATGCGCCAGCGACGTCGGGACGGCGCGTGAGTTTGCTCCACGACGTGCCGTCGAGCGGTGGCAGTTGCGCAGGCTGCAGATAGACGCTGGTCAACACCATTTGCGTCGGGCTGCCGGCCGCGCCGACCAGCAGGTCGAACGGTGCGGCAGCGTCGGTGCTGCCGCGGCGCAGTGCGCGTTCGAACGCGACGACGCCCACCGCCAGCGCAACCGCAAGCGAAACAAGAAGCACGAGCGCAGCCGCGGTGCGCGGCGCGCGACGCAGCTCAGCACGAAGCAGCGGAAGCGGATTCATCAAAAGGCGAGTCGTCCATGTTGTACGCGCACCGTCTTGTCCATGCGCGCAGCCAGGCCGCCGTCATGTGTTGCGACGATCATCGTTGCGCCGAGATCGTCTGCCAGTGCGGTGAGAAGGGCGCCGACCTGCGCGCCGGATTCTGAATCCAAGCTCGCAGTCGGTTCGTCGGCGATAATGATTTTCGGTTTGCCCAGCACTGCGCGTGCAATGGCGCAGCGTTGGCGTTCGCCGCGCGACAAGGTTGCGACCGGGCGGTTCATCGGCACGCCCAACGCGCCCAGCATCTTGTCGGCGAAGGCGCGCGACTCTGCGGTCGTGCGCCAGCGATCGAAGCGCGTCGGCAACAGCACGTTTTCGACCGCGTCGAGTTCGTCGATCAACCGGAATTCCTGAAACACGATGCCGACATTGCGGCGGCGCCAGCGGTCGCGCTGCGCGCTCGAGGCGCGCGCAAGATCGAAGCCGTCCCACTTGATCGAGCCTTCGTCGGCCCGTTCCAACCCGCCGAGCAGGCTGAGCAGCGTCGTCTTGCCCGCACCCGACGCGCCAGCCAGCGCAAGCCGGCCGCCGGCCGCCAGGTCAAAGCGTTCGACGTCGAGCAGCACACGCGCGCTGCCATCCGGCTCGCGCCGCGTCAGCCGCAGATTTTGGACGGAGAGCGTCTGGCCCGGGGAACGTTCAGGGGCCGAACTCGGTCGGTCAGACGACATTGGCCTCGCGCGGGCGGAGTTTCATGGAGGGGCTGAGATAGACCACGACGACGTGTGGCGGCCAGTCTGCAACGCGCGAGCGGGCAGGGCAAAGTGAGGCCAGCCAGGCAGACCGCGGAAAGAGCCGCCTTCTGGCTGCAAAGGCGGCAATCGCACGCGCCTGGGTTGGATCGCCGACCGGCACACGCGACCGCCGGGGGCCCCGGCGGCCGTTGTCGTGCGAATCGGGCCTCAGTTTGTCGCCGGACGGCCGAGCCCCAATGCCGTCGCCATCACCCGGAACAGGGCCGTGTTCGGCATGTGGCCGCGCAGCAGCTCGGCCCCTGGTCCCTGGCCGTTGACGATCACGCTATCCATCGAATGCACGCCGTCGGGCGATTTGCGCGGTAGCAGACCCGTGCGCAGCGTTGCCAGCGCCTCGGTCTTGTACTGCTCGTTGGCGCACCAGCGTTCAATCTTCTGCGCTTTGTCCTCGTCGGTCGCGCAGTTGACGGTGGGCTGAAACGGTTCGGCGTGCGGGTGCCCGGTTTCGTAGTAGTCGGGCGTCACGGTGGTCAGGAACGCAAGACGACGCGAAACGTCGACTGATTCCGGATAGCCATCTTTGTTCGGCGCCGGATAGTTGGGGAAACCCGCTTCCTGGTACACGCCCAGCTTGTCGCGCAATTCGGTGCCGGGACGTGCATCGTCGAACGTACCGACGATGCCCATCGCATGCGTGTGATCGCTGGTGACGAGGATCAGCGTATCGGGGTGCGTCTTGGCGAACTCCTTCGCCACTTCGACCGCCTTGTCCAACATGATCGTGTCGTAGACCGCGCGCTCCCAATCGAGCTTGTGCTGGTACTTGTCGATCAAGCCGGATTCGACTTCGAGCACGAAACCGTTGGGGTTTTTTGTCAGCACGCTCAACGCAGCACGCACCATGTCGGGCAGGTCGGGCTGTTCGGGGAATTGATCGACGGTTCCTTTTTTCAGGAACTTGCGATCGAGCGCGCCATCCATGTTGCCGAGATGAAACAGGCCCAGCAGCCGCTTCGCGCCCGGCGCTTCTTTTTTCATTTCGCTGTCGGTCGACGCGAAGGCGTAGCCCTCGCGTTTGAAGCGCGCGATCACGTCTTCGTTCGACGTGCGCTTTGAACCCGGTGCCGATTTCGGAATCCAATAGGCCGAGCCGCCGCCCATGATCACGTCGGGACGGTCGTTGAAATACATCTGCACGATCGGCTCATAGTCGCGGCGCGAGCGTGTGTGCGCGATCATGCCCGCCGGCGTTGCATCTTCGATTTCAGTATTGGTGACGACGCCGATCGCCATGTTGCGAACGCGGCGTGCGGCTTCGCCCAAGGTTTCGACTTTGGGATCGTCGAGCGTGTTTTCGGTGCGATCGGCATAGACGCCGATCGCGTTCACCGCCGATTTGTGGCCGGTCAAATAGGCGCTGATCGAATTGGCGCTGTCGGTGATGATTGAATCGGTCGACGAGGTCGACAGAAGCGCCATGTTCGGCATGTCCTCCATCGCGAGGTTGCCGAAATACTTGCCCTCTTTCATGCCTTTCGAGAGCAAACGCGCAGCGTCGCGATGCGCGATATGCATGCCGTCACCGATGAAGAGAATGACGTTTTTCGCCTTCGGCGCGGGGGTCGTATAGACATCCCACGTCACGCGTGCGGTCGATTTGCCGTCGCTTGCTTCAACGATCGTCGGCCCCGGCTTTGTCACCGCGACATCGCGCAGAATCAGTGCCGACTGGTCTTTGTTCTCTTCTCGCTCCAGGAACAGGCCTGCTTTGCCGAACGCGCGCTCGTAGGGGACGCCGTTCACGGTTACGCGAAGCGCGTCCGCGGTGATGCGGGTCGGAAACTCGACTTTCAGGTCGAAACGCGACCCCACGACCATCTCGGCACGGTCGATCGGGTAGATCGTTTGTGCATCGGCTGGAGAAGAAAAAGGCGGGGCCGAAAGGGCAGCCAGCAGCAAAGCGGCCAGGAAAAACGGTCGCAGCATGGTCCCGGGTCCTCGTTTATTTGTGTAGTCAACGCATAGACGACGTACAGAAACCGGCTAGTCGAGGCGGCGGGAAACTACAATGGGTGAATATCCGCGTCGATCATCTGCTGATGAGGACAGTTCGGCCTTGGCAACAGACCGTCCCTATGGTGTAACCCCGCCCGGCCGATCGCCCCTACGCGACCAGGAGAATTCCCGCGTGACCTCGACCGTAAGCGTCCTGCCGCAGCAGCGCGCGACCCGGCTCCCGGGATTAGGGGATGCGATCTTCGGCTTCCTCGCCTGGGGCTTTGCGCTTCTCGTTCTCGTTCTTCTGACCGGCGTCATCGTTTCGCTGGTGTGGGGCTCGTTGCCGGCGCTTCGCACCTACGGGTTCGATTTTCTGATTTCGACGCGCTGGAATCCGGTTACCGAGAAATTCGGCGCGCTGCCCGCGATCTATGGAACGCTGGTCACATCGGTGATTGCGATGGTGATCGCGATCCCGGTGTCGTTCGGCATCTCGATCTTCCTGACCGAACTCTGCCCGCCAATGTTGAAACGCCCGATCGGTACTGCGATCGAGCTGTTGGCTGCGGTTCCGTCGATCATCTTCGGCATCTGGGGTTTGTTCGTTCTGTCGCCGATCATGCAGACGATCGTGCAGCCGTTCCTGATCTCGACGATCGGGCAGGTGCCCGTGATCGGTCTTCTCTTCAGCGGCGCGCCGTACGGCATCGGCATTCTGACCGCCGGCATGATCCTGTCGATCATGGTGCTGCCCTACATGGTTTCGATCACGCGCGACGTGTTCGAAACCGTGCCGGCGCAGGTGCGCGAAAGCGCCTACGGGCTGGGTGCTACGACCTGGGAAGTCGTGTGGCGCGTCATTCTTCCTTACAGCCGCGTCGGCGTGATCGGCGCCTTCATGTTGTCGCTGGGCCGCGCGCTGGGCGAAACGATGGCGGTGACGTTCGTGGTCGGCAACACGGCCAAGATCGCAACCTCGATCCTGGCGCCCGGCACGACGATCTCGGCCGCGCTTGCCAACGAATTTGCTGAGGCCAGCGACGAGTTGCATCTCGCTTCGCTGCTGGGTCTCGGCCTGATCCTGTTCATCCTGACCTTTGCCGTCATCGGCACGGCGCGGCTGTTGCTGCTGCGCTTGAACAAGCAGTTCGGGGGCCACTGATGGACATCGCGCTGGTCAATTCGCGCAAGCGCCGCAATCGCATCGTTGCGATCTTGTCGTACGCCGTGACGGCCTCGGGCCTTTTGATCCTGACCGCGATTTTGTGGACGCTGGTGATCAACGGTCTGTCGGCCGTGTCCAATCTCTCGCTGTTCACCGAAATGACGCCGCCGCCGGGATCGAGCGGCGGTCTTGCCAACGCGATCTTTGGGTCGGTGGTGATGACGGGACTTGCGACCTTGATCGCAACGCCGATCGGCATTCTGGCCGGCACGTTCCTGGTCGAATATCGCCGCGGCACCTGGATCGCCGAGCTGGTGCAATTCGTGAACGACATGCTGGTGTCGGCGCCGTCGATCATCGTCGGCTTGTTCGTCTACACGATGCTGGTCTTGCCGTTCGGGCATTTCAGCGCCTTCGCCGGCGCCATCTCGCTCGCCATTATCGCGCTGCCGGTCGTGGTTCGTACGACGCAGGACATGTTGCTGCTGGTGCCGAACGGGCTGCGCGAAGCAGCCTTCGCACTGGGCGCGCCGAAATGGAAAGTCATCACCACGGTCAGCTATCGCGCTGCCTTCCAGGGGCTGCTGACCGGTGTGCTGCTGGCGGTTGCGCGCATCAGCGGTGAAACCGCGCCGTTGCTGTTCACCGCGCTCAACAATCAATTCTGGTCGAACGATCTGACGCGACCGATGGCAAGCCTGCCGGTCACGATTTTCCAGTTCGCGATGAGCCCCTATGCCGACTGGCGTTCGCTCGCTTGGGGCGGCGCGTTCCTGATTACATTCGCTGTGCTCGTCCTCAATATCGGTGCGCGCGCAATCGCGTCGCGCTCGCGGAGCTGATCCAATGAGTATGTTGATGGATTCGATCGGTGAGGCGGCGGCGTTCGAGCCGATGCCCAGCCCGAAGATCACGATCAAGGATCTACGCTTTTACTACAAAGGCGATGTCGCGGCGCTGAAAGGCATCGATCTCGAACTTGCCGAGAAGCGCGTCACTGCATTCATCGGCCCGTCGGGTTGCGGCAAGTCGACCTTGCTGCGCGTGCTGAACCGCATCTACGACCTCTATCCCGGCCAGCGCGCGACCGGCGAAGTGATCCTCGACGGTCGCAACATTCTCGAACCAACCTACGACCTGACCGAGCTGCGCTCGAAGGTCGGCATGGTGTTCCAGAAGCCGACGCCGTTCCCGCTGTCGATCTACGAGAACATCGCGTTTGGCATTCGTCTCTACGAACGCCTGCCCAAGTCCGAGATGGACGAGCGGGTCGAATGGGCGCTGCGCAAGGCGGCGCTGTGGGACGAAGTCAAAGACAAGCTGAAGCAAAGCGGCATGGGCCTGTCGGGCGGCCAGCAGCAACGTCTCTGCATTGCGCGCGGCGTGGCCGTGAAACCCGAAGTGCTGCTGCTCGACGAGCCGGCCTCGGCGCTGGATCCAATTTCGACCGCCAAGATCGAACAGCTGATCGACGAGCTGCGGGCCGACTACACGATCGTGATCGTGACCCACAACATGCAGCAGGCGGTCCGCGTCGCCGACTACACCGCCTTCATGTATCTGGGAAACCTGGTCGAGTTCGGCCCGACCCAGAAGCTGTTCCAGAACCCGGACCAGCAGCAGACCCGGGACTACGTCACCGGCCGCTTCGGGTAATAAAAGCCCGCCATCGGCGGTCTTCGGGCCCAGACGGGCCCAAAAGCGGCTGGCATTGCTTGGCCCAGGGCGTCCCGCCGTGGTTCATTACGGCCGCCCATTCAAGGACCCGTTCCGATGACCCAGCTCGAGACGCGCGAAGGCGCGCGGCCGGCCCCTGCCGCCGTGTTGCAAGAGATCGCCGCCCAGGTGCGCAGCGAAGTTGAATCGCCGACGACCCCGGCCCCTGGCGCGACACAGTCGCCGGCCGCCGCCGCCGCGGTCGCGCCACCGAGCGCCGACGCCGCCCCGGTACCCTTCGACGAGCGTAGCCTGTCGCCCGCCTGGTTGTGGCTGACAGTCTTGGCCTCGCTCGCTTGGTTCGCGCTGTGCGGCTATTACGCCGCCGCCTCGATCGGCGTCGCCAATCTGCTCAACCTGCTGCCGCACGAATTTGGCGGCTTCTTCGTCGGCGCGATCGCGCCGCCCGTCTTCTTGTGGATGCTGGTCGGCGATGCACGCCGCCGCGCGACGCTGCGCGGCACCACCCACAGCCTCAACCAGCATCTGTCGCGCCTGACCTATCCGAGCGAGCGCGGCGCTGCGCGCGTCGCCGAAATCAGTGACGCGCTGCGCCGCCAGGGCGACGAGCTGACTCAACGCGCCGCCGCGATCACCGCATCGGTCGGCAAAGCGCGCGAATTGCTGGCGATCGAAACCGGCAAGCTGGAACAGGCTGCGCGCGACGTCGAAACGCGCATCGAGAGCGCCGGCGTTACCGTTGCGGAGCGTGCGCGCATGATGACGCGAACCGCCGAAAATCTCAGCGCCACCGCGGGCACAGTCGGGCAGGCGATCGACGGCTTCGCCAACACGACGCGCAGCGTTGCCGACGGATTTGCCGAAACGGTCGGTCGCTCGCTGGGCCAGGTCGAACAGCTCGCCGCGTCGTTGCAGACGAGCGGCAACGGACTGGCCGACGCGACGGAGAAAAGCCGTCAGGTGATCGAAGAAGCTTCGGCCATCGCCGCGTCGCGTGCCGACGCGCTGGCGCAGGTTGCCAGCGCAGGTGCGCAGCGCCTCGATGAATTCGTCACGCGTGTCGAGACGGCGCGCGAACGGATGGAAAGCAGCGTCGGCACCGTCGTCGAAATGACCGGCGCCACTGCAAGCAAACTCGGCCAGCAAAGCGAGCTGCTGGCGCAGGCGACCGGTGCTGCCCGCGAAGCGCTGGTGACACAGGCGTCGCAGCTCGACGACCGCGTGAACGCGCTGACCGGTGCGGTGACGCGCGCGGACGAGGCACTGGGCGGGATCGGTGCGCAGTTCGATCGTCGCGTCGAAGAATTCAACGCTGCAACCGGCCGTGTCGTGACGCAGACCGATGCGCTGACGCATTCGCTGCGTGGTGCGGCGCAAGAAATCGCCACCGTGTCGGGCACGATCGCCGCCGAAGCGCGCGTCGTGAGCGGCGAGCTCGACCGTGTCGTCGACACGTTGGGCAGCGGCAGCAGCACGGCCTTGGCCCGTGTCAGCGACGCGACCCGCGCGCTGGAAACTGCAACGCGCACGCTGGAAGGCGGCGCAGCACGCGTCAGTTCGGTGATCGACGATGCCGGTGCGCGCCTGGCGACCCAGACTGCGAACCTCACCAGCGCTGCCGACGGCGCAGCGCAGCGCATCGGCACCGTAGACGCCGCGTTTGCCGCGACGGCTGCAGCGCTGGCTGCTGCATCGCAGGCCGCCGCCGATACGATCGGCCGTGCAACTTCGCGCCTGACCGAAGGGCTCGACCTTACCGAAGCCGCAACCGAAGCCGGCGGAACTGCGCTGGAAGAAGTTGCGCTGCGCATCGACGAGCTGCGCGATCGTCTGGCCGGCACGGTGGACGCCGCGACTGCGCGCGTCGGCCAGGTCGGTTCGGTCTTCGACGAACGCGTTGCGGGTCTGCGCCAGGGCGCCGACGCGGCTGCTGCGCTGCTCAACGACGCGGTCGCGGGCATCAAGGGGATGACCGATCACGTCGCCGCGCGTGTCGGCGCAGCGACGCAGGAAATGTCGGGCATCAATGCCGCGCTCGAACGCAGCGCCACCGACGCATCGATCGCAACCGATGAAGCGACGGCGCGCCTGCAGGCGATCCGTCGTGCGCTGGTCGATCACGCCCAGGACTTTGCCGCCACCGTCGGCGGTGCCACAACGCAGCTCAGCGAAGCCGGTGCGGCGTTCCGCGAACGCACCGACGATGTCGGCACGCGCGTCGACGGGTTCGTCGAACGCGTGACTGGCGCTTTCGGTACCGCGCGCCGCGAGGCCGAGCGTCTCGACCAGTTGTCGGGTGCGATCGGCGAGAAGCTGGAATCGACCGGCCGCGCGCTGGGTTCGACTATCGCCGATCTCGAAGGCCGTAGCGAAACCGTGGCGCAGTCGCTGGCCCGTGCGCAGGGCGCACTGGCCGGCGAAGCAGCCAGCCTGGAACAACGCGCCGCGTCGCTGGCCGCGGAAATGTCGCGCGCCGCCGCCGCGCTGCGCGGCGAGATCGCATCGCTGGGGCAAAAGGCCGACGGCACGCAGCAGGACGTCGCGCGCGTCAGCAGTGCGCTGGCCGAACGCGCCGCCGACCTCGATCGTGCCGCAACGCGCGTCAACGCGCTGCTGGGCGAAGCGGGCGAGCGCCTGTCGCGCCACGGCGCCGAACTGGTGACGCGCGCCGATGAAGTCGCCGCACGCGCAGCAGCGTCAGGCGCAACCTTCGACGCGCAGGCCAAGGCGCTGGCGCAGGCATCGCAGCAGGCAGTGGTGCAGGTCGATGCGGTCCGTGCCGCCGAGACCCATGCCCGTCGCGACGCGTTCTTCTCGGCGGCCAAATACGTGCTGGAATCGCTGCATGCGATTGCGGTCGATCTCAACCGCACCACCGACGCCGATCTGCCCGAACGCGCTTGGGCGCAAGTCGGGCAGGGCGACATCGCGCTCTTCACCCGTCGCTTCCTGGCGCTGCGCGAGCAGGTGCCGATCGAGAAGTTCCGCGGCAAGTACGAAAGCGACGCGCAGTTCCGCGCCTACGTGCAGCGCTATGTGCGCCAGTTCGAAGAGCTGCTGGACCAGGCGGTTGCGTCGGACCACAGCGATCTTCTGTCGTCGTCCTTGCTCAGCAGCGATGTCGGCAAAGTCTATGCGTGGCTGTGCAGCGCGATGGGCCGCGATCGCGGCAACGTTCCGGGTTGATCAACATGGTGCGCAGCAATCGACGCGGTCGCGAAGTCGCTGAGGGCCAGGTCTACGTCAAGCAGGGGCGTGGCGGCGGGATCTGGACGGTCGTCGCCTTGCGCGACGACGGGCTGGGTGCGCAGCACGCGCAAATGCGGCGGATGGACGAGCCGAATACCTATCGGACGATCGCGATCCAGTCGCTGCTCGATCCCAAACAGTTCCGCGTGCAGGAACAGCAGGCCGAGTAGGCCTTCTTCTTAGTTCTTGATGTAGCGATCGACGCCGTCGTCATCGGTGACGCGGCGCAGCTTGCCCTGGCGCACCAGATGATTGGCGTGCGCGAGCGCTTCGCCGATCGCGAAGCTCATCTGCTGCAGGTCGAGATCGGCGCGGAACAGGCCGGCGCAAAGTTCGACGATGGTTGCCGGCTTGCTTGCAAGTTCGAGCACGCGGGCAAGGCGCGACACGTGGTGTTCGCGCAACTGGCCGACGCGCGTCGTCAGGCCACGGAACGGCAGGCCGTGCATCGGCAGCACCAGGCGGTCGTCGCCGATCTGCTCCATCGCATCGAGGCTGGCGAGGAATTCGGCCAACGGATCGCCGTCCGGCTCGGCCGGCGTCACGCTCACGTTCGGACTGATCTGGGGCAGGAGCTGGTCGGCGGAGATGAACAGGCCGTCGGCAGCGCAATCGAAGGTGGCTTGTTCCGGCGCGTGTCCGCCGAAGGTGGCAACGCGCCAGGCGCGGCCGGAAAGTTCGTGTGTGTCGCCGTTGATCAGGCGACGGTAGCGGGTGGGGATCTTCGAGACGCTGCGTGAATAATAGCCGCCACGTCCAACCATCTTGCCGACGACGTCGGCTGCAACACCATGTCGTCGGTACCAATCGCTCCAGGTTGCGATCGCTTCTTCGCCTTGCTCCAAGGTGAGCATGCGCGCGAACAACCATTCGCTGCGCGGCATGTAGAAGGCGGCGCGGAAACGTTCGACCAGCCAACCCGCGCACCCGACGTGATCGGGATGGAAATGCGTGGCGACGACACGACGGATCGGATGTTTGGCGAGATCGCCCGCGATCAGCTCTTCCCACTGCGCACGCGTACGTTCGTCGTAGATGCCGCTGTCGATGACGGTCCAGCCGTCGGCATCTTCGAGCAGCCAGACATTCACGTGGTCGAGACGGAACGGCAACGCGAAGCGCGCCCAGCGCAAACCCGGTCGAATCTCGATCGCCCGGCCGGGCGCCGGCGGGTCGGCAAAGGGGAAGTCGAGATCAACTGCTGGCATGGACGGTCATAGTTACGGCGGGCCCGCCGCAAGCAAGTCCGTCAAGCGCGTGCGAGATGCGCGAGCCGCGCATGGCCACCGCCGCGATCAAGGACCGCGTGCAGTGCACCCAATGACGGCGCAAAGCTTTTCTCGAATTCGTACGGGGCGTTGCCCAAAAGGACGCCACTGCCAGCCATGTGCAGCCCGTCTGTCGGAACCACGGTCAGCTCGATCGCGAGAAGATTTTCATAGCCTGCGTCGAAGGCCGCCTCGTGCAGACGCCACGACAGCGCCGGGTCTTTGATCGGATACCACAGCGCCATTTGCGCATGCGGCCACCGTGCGACCAATGTTTGCAGAGCCCGCGCGACCGCGTCGGCTTCGTCCGGTTTTTCGTACGGCGGATCGATCAGAACCAAACCGCGGCCAATTGGCTTTGGCGGCAGCAACGCACCGATCGCTTCATAGCCGTTGCGGTGATGCACTGCGACGCGTGCTTCGCGGGCATAGCGGCGTTTGAGCGTTTCGGAATCGTCGGGATGCAACTCGCACAACAGCAACCGGTCCTGTTCGCGCAGCATTGCACGCGCGATTTCAGGCGAACCCGGATAGGACGGCGCGAAGTTGCGCACCAGATCGAGATAGGCGGCGAGGTCGGGCGGATTTGCATCGAGCAACCGCCCGATCCCGTCGCGCCATTCGCCGGTCCGCGACGCTTCATCGGCGGCAAGGTCGTAGCAGCCGATGCCTGCATGCGTGTCCAGAACCGCGAAAGGCGCCGGCTTCGCGGTCAGCCGCTGCAGCAGCGCCAGCAGCACAGCGTGTTTCAGTGCGTCGGCATGGTTGCCGGCGTGGTAGGCATGACGGTAATTCACGGAACCGATCCATGCGCGACTCACCGCAAGAAATCCAGTACTGGCGCGACCGGCTGCTGCTCGACCCGCGCGACCTTGGCGCGATGCTGCGGCTTGCCGGCCTGGCGCAGGAGGGCGGCGATCTGGCGGGCGCGATCGAATATGCGCAGCGCGCGCTGCGCGTCGATCCAGAGCAAAAAGAAGCGCTGTTTCGTCTCGGCGAGTTGTGGGCGCAGCTCGGCGATTCGGTGCGTGCGGCTGAGCGGTTCGAACGACTGCTCGCGATCGACCCCGAAGACCGGTTCGGTGCGCGCGACGCGCTGGCTGCATTGCCCGAAGCCGGCACGCCAACCGAAGCCTATGTCCGCATCCTGTTCGACCAGTACGCGTCCAAATTCGATACGGCGATCGCCGCACTCGACTATCGTGCGCCCCAACTTGTCGCATCGCTGGCGTTGCGCGCGCTGGGTGCGCCGCGCAGCGACCTCGATCTTCTCGATCTTGGCTGCGGTACCGGCTTGTCAGGTGTCGCGCTGCACCCTTGGGCGCGCAGGATCGACGGCGTCGACCTGTCGCCAGCGATGATCGAAGCCGCGCGTGCACGTCGCCTCTACGACCGTCTTGCCGTCGATGACGTGCAGCGCTTTCTGGAAACCAGCGACGCGCGCTGGGATGTGATCGCGGCGGTCGACACGCTGAACTATCTCGGACCGTTGACGCCGATCTTCACTGCGATCGCAGCCCACACCGATCGCTTTCTGGGAACCGTCGAACGCGCCGACGACGAGATGGCGGTTGTGCTGCGTGCTACGCGTCGCTACGCCCACGGGCAACGCGCGCTGGAGCAGGCGGCGTCGGCAGCAGGCTGGCGCCTTACTGCATGCGAGAGCGCGGTGCTGCGGACCGAGGCGACTGTAGGCGTGACCGGCTTCGTGTTTTCGCTGGAACGTTGAATACGCGTTCCATGCGCAGCGCCGGCGCGCCGTCTTCGTAATAGGGATCCAGCCGCTCGATCTGCCGGTAGCCGCGCCGTTCGTACATTGCGCGTGCCGCGCGGTTGCGCATCCGCACTTCAAGGCGAAGCGCGCTGCAGCCGTGCTTGCGCGCTGCACGTTCCGCGGCGGCGAGCAGGCGCGTACCAAAACCGCGCCCCTGCAGCGCCGGCAGCACAGCCAGCGTGTAAAGGCGTGCGATGTGATGGCCGTTGCGATAGGCGACGATGGCGCAGCCGACCACGTCACCGCCGACGGTCAGGCACAGCACGTCGGCATTGGCGTGAGTCAGAAACCAGGCAAAGGCGCGGCGCGCCATCCGGTCGGTCCGGAAACAGGCGCGCTCGATCGCGACCAGCGAATCGACGTCGCCGGCCCGGCCGCGCCGGACGCGCGGCGCCGTCAGGTTTTTGGCAGCGAGCCTTCGATCGCCTGCACCAGCTCGGGCGCGTCGGGCTTTACTTTGCTGTTGAAGCTGCCGGCCAGCGTGCCGTCCGGCGCGATCACGTATTTGTGGAAGTTCCACTTCGGCTCACCCAGCTTCAGTCCGGCCCATTTGTAGAATGGGTGCGCATCGGCGCCTTTGACGACGTTCTTTGTCGTCAACGGAAAATCGATGTCGTAGTTCGCTTCGCAGAACTTCTTGATGTCGGCTTCGCTGCCCGGTTCCTGGCCGCCGAAGTCGTTCGACGGCACGCCGATCACGATCAGACCCTTGTCGCGATACTTGGCCCAGGTCTTTTCCAGATCGGCATATTGCGGTGTGTACCCGCATTGCGACGCGGTGTTCACGATCAGCAATGTCTTGCCCTTATAGGCCGACAGCGGCATCGGCTTGCCGTCAATCGAGGTGAACTGAAAGTCGAATGCGCTTTCGGCCTTGGCACCGGTTGCAATGGCGATGGCGACAAGGCTTGCCAGGAGGCTGGTCAGGATGATGCGCATCGACGCTCTCCACAAAGAATGACTGCCTGCGGTTCGCCGCGTCGGTCGTTCGCGTTACTGGGTCACTTTCGGCGACGCGAACTGGCCCAGATTCTTAAAGCCGATGCGGACGAAGAACGAGGTGCCGCTGAGCCCGCCGACGCGATTGGTCAAGTCGCGCGACATGTCGAGCGAAACGTTGAAGCACTCATCCGCATACGCGATCGACGTGCCGTATCGAACCGGCTTGCGATCGGGCGCCATGCGATATGTGCCGGTCGCGTTCGCAGTCCAGAACTGGTTGATGCGCCCATAGACGCCCATCGTGAGTTCGTTGCGGTCGGTCGGAACGCCCGCATTCGGCGCGCTGGCTGCGAACAGGTAGGTGCCGTTGAAGAAGAATTCCGGCGGACCCAGCGAGAAGTTCACTTCGTGCAGGTTCTGCTTGAAGCCTTCGGTCGACACACGGAAGCGCCAGTCAACATCGACCCATTTGCCGGGCACCAGCTGGACTTGGCCGACATAGTCGGAGCGGCGATTCTCCAGACCCGACCCGTCGGGGAACAAGGTGCTGCCGCTGATGCGATAGCTTTGGCCGAGGAAGATGCTGCCATAGCCGTTGCTTTGCGTGTGCACGGCCATGCGTCCGCCATAGGTGACGCGCGAACCGTCTTCGACGCGGTCGACGCCGGGATAGCGTGACGGCGCAAACAAGTTCGACGCTTCCAGTTCGACGTCGCGGCTGTCTTCGTTCGGAATTTTCCGGTTGTTGGCGAAGTTGGGCGAAACCGTCACGCCGACGATCGGCTCGAGCGTGATCTGCGCGAAATCGAATTGGCGCACGAACGGCATGCTGCTGGTCACGCTTCCTTGCGGGAAGACGCGGCCGGTGAAGCCGTTGCGCGGCGTCGATTGCGCGTCGGTCGCTTGCACGCTGTCGGCCCAATAGCCGTCGACCGTGGTGGTCAAATTCGCGGTCGTCACCAGACCGAAGTCGGAAATCCACTTGCGTTCCCAACCCGCCTGTCCAGCGACGCGGCGCACATCCTGTCCGTTGCTGGTACGCATCAGCGACAAGACGCTGGCATCGAGCGACCAGCGACCGCCCAGCGTTTCGCCCGGCGCGCCGAGCGCCGAATAGACGACGTAGGGTGCGGCGACCGGTTGGGTTTCGCGCAGGCCCGGACGCAGATCCTGGAACGCGTAGGCGCTGGCATTCACGTAGCTGCGGCCGAAGAAGCCTTCGGCGAAGACGCGGTTGCGCAGCACGTCGAGCGTCGAATAGCCGTAGCGACGCACATAGACGTCGTCGAGCGAGCGAGCCAGGTCGAAGCCGGCGCGCCAGTTGTCGTCGAGATCGAAGCGGCCTTCGCCGAAGATGTGGCCGCGAATGCCTTTCTTCTCGCCTTCGATCGCGGTGCCGTTCGACGAGGTGATGTTCGACTCGGTGATGCTGCCGCCAAGGCGGATCAAACCATTCTCGAACCGCTTGCGGATCTGCGCGCCGAACAGCGGGCCTTGCTGCGTGAACTCGCTGAGTTCGATCGTCGCGTCGAGATCGGGTTCGATGTCCCAGTAGTAGAAATTACGCATCACGCCGCCGAGCTGGCTCTTGAAGCCGATCTGCGGATTCAGGAAACCGCTCTTGCGCTTCACCGACGGATCGGGATGCGAGAACCATGGCGTCCACAAAACCGGAACGCCGAACATTTCCATCGTCGCGTCGCGATAGGAAATGCGGTGATCTTCTTCGTCGTGCGTCGTCGTGCGCGCTTTGATCTGCCAGATCGGCGGCCGCGATGGATCGGTGGCGCACAAATCGCACGGGCTGTAGACGCCGCGCGAAACAACGGTCTTCGATCCGCCTTTGCGTTCGGCGTGACGGCCCGCCATACGGCCATTGTCCTTCATCAACGCGCGCGCGTTCTCGATGAAGCCTTCGGCCATGTCGTCGGTCAGTTCGGCATAGTCGCCGAACAGGATCTCACCGGTCGGCTGCACCATGCGAACGTGACCGCTGGCGGTGACGATGCCGCTGTTGCGGTTCCAGTTCATCACGTCGGCGGTGAGCGTGTTCGGGCCTTTGATCAGCTCGACTTTGCCGCGCGCGGTAATGATGCCCAGCGCTTCGTCTTGCGTCAGCTCGTCAGCATCGAGAAGGATCGGAGTCTTTTTGCCGCTGTCGTCGTCCGACGATGCAGCGGCCGGCGCGGACGCCGGCGTGGCTGGTTTGGGCTGCTGCGCAGCCGCGGTCCCGACGCCGAGCGCGAGGCACGCGACCGAACCAAGTAGAAACGTGCGAAGCGAATGGGAAAGCGCAGGCATCGACCGGTCGCAAGAAAAGGACGGGCGAACCTGTCACCCGTACCCGCACCCGTCAACGGAGGGCGCGGCAGAGGTCGGCCGGAACTATTTGAAAAAGGCCGGCACCAGGCCGGCCTGCCAATCAGGCTGTTTTTGCGACTCGGCGCGGGGTCCGCAAAAATGCGGGCACATCGTCGCCAAAGCCGATCACAGGCGTGTCCCGCGAATCTTCTTCGTAGCGGCGGCGCGGCGGACGCGGTGCGTCGCGCATCGCGACGACGTCCTGGCGCCGCGGCTCGATCCGTTCCGGGCGCGGTTCGGGGCGCGTTTCCTGACGCGGCTCCGGGCGTGCCTCGGGCCGTGCTTCGCGCGCGGCCGGACGTTCGCGCCGCGTACGTTCGCGCGGCGCACGCGGTGCCGGCGCTTCGGCGACGGGCGCTTCTGCATCAGCGACCTGGGCCACAGGTTCGGCCACGCGTTTTTCACGGCGCGCGCGCGGCTCGCCGCGTGTGCTGCCGCGACGACGGCGCGAACCTTCTTCGCCTTCGGGGCGCGGCTCAACCGCGAAACCTTCGACTTCCATGCGCGGAATCGTGGTTCCGATCAGCTGTTCGATCTGGCTCAAGAATTTGCCGTCTTCGGGTGTTGCCAAGGTGAGCGCGCGGCCGCTCGTGCCGGCACGGCCAGTGCGGCCGATACGGTGCACGTAATCTTCGGCATGCATCGGCACGTCGAAGTTGAACACGTGGCTGACGCCTTTAACGTCGAGGCCGCGCGCAGCGACGTCCGAGCAAACCAGCAGAATGATTTCGTCGGCTTTGAACTTCGCCAGCGTTTCGGTGCGCGCCGGCTGGCTCATATCGCCATGCAGCGCACCGGCATTGAAGCCGTGTTTGGTCAGCGATTTGTGTAAGATCGCAACATCGCGCTTGCGGTTGCAGAAGATGAACGCGTTCTTTGGCTGTTCGGACTTGATCAGCGCGCGCAGCACTTCGCGTTTGTCAGCGGCTTCGACCTGGATCAACGCCTGTTCGACGGTGGTCGCGGCGCTTGCAGGTGCGCTGACCGCGACCTCTTTCGGGAACATCAGGAACTTGTCGGCGAGGCGACGAATTTCCGGCGGCAAGGTCGCCGAGAACATCAAGGTCTGGCGCTGCTGCGGAATGCGCGCGACGATTTTCTCAATGTCGGGAATGAAGCCCATGTCGAGCATGCGGTCGCATTCGTCGACGACCAGCATCTTGATGTCCGACATCAGAATGTTGCCGCGTTCGAATTGGTCGAGCAGACGGCCGGGCGTTGCGATGAGAACATCGACGCCGCGATCAAGCTTCTTGATCTGGTCGTCCATCGACTCGCCGCCAATCAGCAGCGCATGGGTGAAGCGGTGGTACTTGCCGTATTTTTCAAAATTCTCGGCAACCTGTGCCGCGAGTTCGCGCGTCGGTTCGAGAATGAGAGAACGCGGCATGCGGGCGCGGGCGCGGCCGGCCGAGAGAACCTCGATCATCGGCAGCACGAAGCCGGCGGTTTTTCCGGTGCCTGTCTGGGCACACCCCAGAAGGTCGCGTGCCATGAGCACGTGGGGAATGGCCTGGGCCTGAATCGGGGTCGGGGTCTGGTAGCCCGCCTCATCAAGGGCGCGCAGGAGTTCGGGGCTAAGCCCCAGATCAGCAAAAGTCGTCAAATGGGTATCCGGTTGAACCGTCGAACGGTCGACGGTTGGGCCCGTAGATCGGGGCTCAGAGGCCGAAAGTCAAAGCCCGTCGCAAAGAAAGCGTGACTTTCAGGCAACTCGTGGCAGGAACGCCGCACTTATGTCCAGCATTCCTTTGATTCTGCTGCCCGGGCAGCTCAACGACGCCGCCCTTTGGTCGAACCAGATTCGCGATCTCGCGGATCTTGCCGCGCCGATCCTGGTGCCGGACCTGACCCAGGACGAGACACTGGGCGCCATGGCCGAGCGGGTGCTGGCCGCGGCGCCGCCGGTTTTCGCGGCGGCCGGCCTGTCGATGGGCGGATATCTGCTGTTCGAACTGTTGCGCCAGGCGCCCGAGCGGATCGACCGGGTCGCGTTCCTGAACACGTCGGCGCGTGCCGACGACGAGGTGCAGGCGCGGCGCCGGCGCGGCCTCTCCATCGCGGTCGAGATCGGACAATTCAAAGGCGTCACACGCAAAGCGCTGCCCGGCATCGTGGCGCCCGAAAACGTCGATAAGCCCGGCCTTGCCGATATCGTGATGACGATGACCGAGCGGGTTGGGCGCGTCGCGTTTCAGCGCCAGCAGCGCGCATTGCTGGCGCGACCGGACAGCCGACCGGATTTAAGCGCGATCGATGTCCCGGTCTTGGTGATTGCAGGCGCGCAGGACCGCATGACGCCGCCCGATCGTAGCGAAGAGATTGCGGCCGGAATTCCACATGCGCGGCTCGAGATCCTCGATCCGGCTGGACATCTCACGCCGCTGGAGCAGCCCGAGCGTGTCAGTGAATTGATGCGCGCGTGGTTGGAGCGCTGACGGACGCTTAGTGCGCCAGCAGCATCAGCGCGTAGAGGCCAAGCAAGAGGAAGGTGATGTTGCGCATGGGGTCCCGTGAGCGAACGTCTTCTTGTGCGTTCGTGGCACGAATGTGGCGCTTGAACCCTGCGCTGAAAGTGACGGGATGCCGCGGCCGCAGCGCTGCGCATGGCAGCGCTGCGTTCCGGCGCATCACACGTCGAGGTCGCGGACGAACTTTGCGTTCTGCTGGATGAACTGAAAGCGCGGCTCGGGGTTGCGGCCCATCAAACGCTCGACCAGCGATGCGGTTGAATGTTCGGGCGCGGCTTCTTCGGATGCATGCAGGCCGGGCAACGTTACCTTCAGCAACGTACGTTTCGCCGGATCCATCGTCGTTTCTTTGAGCTGCGACGCGGGCATTTCGCCAAGACCTTTGAAGCGGCTGATCTCAACCTTGGCGCGACCGGTCAGCTTCTTCTTCATGATCTCTTCTTTGTGCGCGTCGTTGCGCGCGTACAAAACCGTGCCGCCTTGCGCCAGCCGATAGAGCGGCGGCAAGGCCAGATACAAGCGGCCCGCCTGCACCAACGGCCGCATCTCGCGATAGAAGAACGTGATCAGCAGCGACGCGATATGGGCGCCGTCGACGTCGGCGTCGGTCATGATGACGACGCGCTCGTAGCGCAGCTTGTCGATGTTGAAATCTCGACCCGCGCCGCAACCAAGCGCCAAGGTCAGGTCGGAGAGTTCCTGATTGGCTTTGAGCTTGTCGGCTGTGGCGCTTGCGACGTTCAGGATCTTGCCGCGCAACGGCAGGATCGCCTGCGTGTTGCGATTGCGCGCCTGTTTGGCCGAACCACCGGCCGAGTCACCTTCAACGATAAAAATCTCGGTGCCATCGGCTGCCTGACTCGAACAATCGGCGAGCTTGCCGGGCAGGCGCAATTTGCGCGTCGCGCTTTTGCGCGCGAGGTCTTTTGACTCGCGCTTGCGCGCCCGTTCCTCGGCTTTCTCGATCATGCGATCGAGCAGCACTTTCGACGCTGCCGGATTGCCGGCCAGCCAATGATCGAAATGATCTTTGATCGCGGTTTCGACCAGGCGCGTCGCGTCGGTGCTGGCGAGCTTCTCTTTGGTCTGTCCTTGGAAGGACGGCTCGCGCATGAACAACGACAACAGGATCGCTGCACCACCCATGACGTCGTCGGGCGTAATCGCAGCAGCGCGGCGGTTGCCGACCAGCTCGCCATAGGCGCGCAACGAACGCGTCAGCGCCTGGCGCAACCCTTGTTCGTGCGTGCCGCCTTCGGGCGTCGGGACCGTATTGACGTACGAATGGGTGAAGCCGTCTTCGTCGGCGGGCCAGGCAATCGCCCATTCGACGCGTCCCATGTCGCCGACCAGATCGCCTTGGCCGGCGAAGGGCAGCGGCGTCAGGCTTTCGCGTCCGTCCATGGCGGTGCGCAGAAAGTCGAGCGGACCGTTGGGGAAATGCAGCACCGCTTCGGCCGGCGTTTCGGACTCCTTTGGCAGTAGCGACGGATCGCACGACCACCGAATTTCGACGCCGCGGAACAGATAGGCTTTCGACCGCGCCATCCGGTACAGGCGCTCGGCTTTGAAATGCAGTTCGTCGCCGAAGATCTGCGCGTCGGGATGGAAGGTGATGCTCGTGCCGCGGCGATTCACGGCGCCGAGCGATTCGAGCTTCGTCTTCGGTGCGCCGCGTTCGTAGCGCTGGCGATAGAGCTGCTTCTCGCGCGCGACTTCGACCACGAACCGGTCCGACAGCGCGTTGACGACCGACAGGCCGACGCCGTGCAGGCCGCCCGACGTGGCGTAGAGCTTGCCGGAAAATTTGCCGCCCGAATGGAGCAGCGTCAGAATCACTTCGAGGGCCGACTTGCCCTTGTATTTCGGATGTTCGTCGATCGGGATGCCGCGACCATTGTCACGCACCGTCACCATGCCGTCGGCGCTGAGTTCCATTTCGATGCGCGTCGCATGTCCTGCGACCGCTTCGTCCATGGAATTGTCGAGCACTTCGGCGACGAGATGATGGAGCGCGCGCTCGTCGGTGCCGCCGATATACATGCCGGGCCGGCGCCGAACCGGCTCCAGCCCTTCGAGCACTTCAATATGCTCAGCCGAGTACGAGGCGTCTTTGCCTTTGCGGGCGGCATTCTTGTCGAACAGATCGGACATGCCGCGAACATGAATCAAACAGGGGCACTCAGGCAATGTGCCCGGGTGCCCCAGTTAAAATCAGAGCCGATTAGTGTGCGAGGCGCGATCCCGTCGCCATTTCGCCGCCGCGCGGCGCGCTCTGGGTGGTCGTCGTCGAACCGGTCGATTCGCAACCAGCGACGAGGACAAGAAAGGCGAGGGCAAGGATAATACGCACAACTATGCTCCGGAGTTTGAGGAGCCGCGAACATAGTGGGAAATCGTCCCACCTCCAGTGAAATCAGGGTAAAGAAACGTGACACACCCAACCGACGAACAGCCGCCCGATTTCCGCGATGGGCCAGCGTTGCGCACGATCGCAATGCCTGCGGATGCAAACCCAGCCGGAGACATTTTCGGCGGATGGATTCTATCGCAGATGGATATTGCCGGCGGCGTCGTCGCCTACGAGCGCGCCCATGGTCGCGTCGCGACGATCGGGATCGAAGCGATGAAGTTTCATCGTCCGGTGCTGATCGGCGACGAGGTCAGTTGCTGGGCCTGGGTCACGCGTGTGGGCAATACGTCGATTGCGGTGCGCGTCGAAGCCTGGGTTCGCCGTCGCGTGACCGGCGAAGTGTTTCGCGTCACCGAAGGCGTGTTCACCTATGTCGCGATCGGCGTCGATCGCCGGCCGCGCCAGGTGCCGAAAGAAGCACTGCCAGCCTGAGCAGCAACGGCGTGCACGGCGCATCGTTAGGCGGTCGCAGCGACGCTTTGCGACGAAGAATGATTCAGTAGAAAGCCGCAATTTTGCCGGCCCGTCGAGGGGCTGTGTGCAAATCGGGGGCATCGCCGGTAATTCTTGTCTGTTCGATCAACTATTCTTGGCTTTGTCGCAGCCATTTCTGTATGAAGTCGCCGCCGATCGGCGAGTCGACTGTGCATTTACTGCGCATCACTCGCTTTGCTGAATCAAGCATCCAGTAGGGGGCGTTCTTGTCCAAATCTTCGACCGTCCGGGCCACGCTGGTGGCGACCGGAGCCTTCACCATGTTGTCTTGCGGGGCGATGGCGCAGGAGGCGCCCGCGGCCGGCGATATCGGCGAAGTCGTCGTGACCGCGCAGCGCCGTTCGGAAAGCCTGCAAAAGGTGCCGGTGTCCGTCGGCGTTGTCGCGGGCGACGAACTGCGGACGTTCCAAGCCGGCGGCGACGATATTCTCGCTTTGTCGGGCCGCGTTCCGAGCCTGTATGCGGAAACCACGACGGGCCGAATCTTTCCGCGCTTCTATATTCGCGGCCTCGGCAACATCGACTTCTATCTCGGTGCGTCGCAGCCGGTCTCGATCATTCAGGACGACGTCGTACTCGAGCACGTCGTCATGAAGTCGAATCCGATCTTCGACGTGCAACAGGTCGAAGTACTGCGCGGGCCGCAGGGCACGCTGTTCGGCCGCAACACGCCGGCCGGCATCATCAAGTTCGACAGCATCAAGCCGACCGACACGTTCGAGGGGCGAGCGCAGTTCTCGTACGGCAACTACAATACGCGGACCGTTGATGGCGGTATCGGCGGCCCGATCGTGGCGGGCAAGCTGTCCTTCCGCCTGTCCGGCCTGTACCAGCATCGCGACAATTGGGTCGACAACACCTATGTCGGTCCGAGCGCCGATGGGACGTTTTCGCCCGCTCACAATGCGATGGGCGGTTTTGACGAGCGCGATGTTCGTTTGCAGTTGCGTTTCACGCCGACCGATCAATTGATGATCGACGGATCGATCCATGCGCGCTCGTATGACGGCACCTCGACGATGTTTCATCGTGCCGCGCTGATCAAAGGCTCGAACAACACCGACCAGGATCCGCGCGACAAGGTTGCCTACGACGAGGCGATCAACAATCCGCAGGGCTATGACACGCGCGGCGGCTCGATCAAGCTTGCCTATGATTTCGGCCCGATGACGGTGACGTCGATCAGCGCCTACGAAACCGTGCTGGGCTACAGCCGCGGCGACACCGATGGCGGCGCAGCGGCGCTGTTCAACAATGTCGGCTTCGGCCAGTCGATGGGGCGGGTGCGTGGGCTCGACCAGTACAGCGAAGAGCTGCGTCTGGCGAGCGCCGACACAGGCCGCCTGAAATGGCAGGTCGGCGGAATGTATTTCAATTCGCGCGATACGACCGAGTTCTATCAGCGTGCGTATTTCCTGCGCACCGGCGGCAATCCCAACAACTGGGTGCGGCTGAAGAACGACAACGAGTCCTACGCGCTGTTCGGCCAGGCCAGCTATCAGCTGCTGCAGGACCTGACATTGACCGCGGGCGTGCGCGAAACCAGGGACGCGAAAGAGACGCGTCTGGTGAAGACCGCGGATACGGCGGCCGGCGTGGTGACCTATACGGGTCGCCGCGACGTGAAGCTGTCCGATACGACGCCAAGCTGGGACTTCAGCGCGATGTACCAGATCGATCCCAATGTCGGCGTCTACGGCCGCGTCGCGCGCGGTTTCCGTGGTCCGACCATCCAGGGGCGATCGGCGGTGTTCAACGCTGATTTCACGACCGCGAATTCCGAGACGATCACCTCATACGAGGTGGGCGTGAAGAGCAGCCTGTTCGACAAAAGGCTGCGGCTGAACGCGTCGGCCTTCACCTACACGGCCGACAATATCCAGCTCAACGGCAACGACTCGAACGGCAACGGCGTGTTGTTCAACGCAGCCAAGGCCGAAGCCTACGGTCTTGAGGCGGACGCCGAATTCCGTGCGACGCCGAATCTGACCTTTACCGGCGGTCTCAGCCTTCTGCACACCAAGATCAAGGACAAGCGCGTCTTTGCGCAGGTCTGCGCGCTGAATGGTGTCGTGGTCTGTACGGTTCAAAATCCGACCATCAATATCGGCCCGAACGTCTTCGCGCAGATCGACGGCAATCCGCTGCCGAATGCGCCGGACTACAACCTCAATATCGGTGCTCGCTACGATATGCCGGTTGCGGGCGGCGAGATCTTCTTCGCCACCGATTGGCAGTTCCAGGGCTATACCAATTTCGTCCTCTACAAGACGAAAGAGTTCAACTCGAACGGAACGTTCGAAGGCGGCGCAAAGGTCGGCTTCACGCCGGCCGATGGCCGGTACGAGGTTGCGTTGTTCGCGCGCAATCTCACGAACGAGAAGAACCTCAAGGGTGTGATCGAGAACTACATGGCGGCGGTCTACAACGAGCCGCGCATTTTCGGCGTGTCGTTCAGCGCCAAGTTCCGCTGATCGCGCCTGGCTGAATTGATTGCGGGGACTGGCTTTCGCCAGTCCCCGCTTTCATTTCAACGACAAGATCTGAGATCAGACCGAGTAGTACATCTTGTACTCGATCGGGTGCGGGCTGGTTTCGAACGCCATGACTTCTTCCATGCGCAGTTCGATCAGCGATTCGATCATGTCCTTGCTGAACACGTCGCCCTTGAGCAGGAACTCGTGGTCCTTCTTGAGGCTGTCCAGCGCTTCACGCAGCGAACCGCACACAGTCGGAACCTGCGCCAATTCCTGCGGCGGCAGGTCGTACAGATTCTTGTCCATCGCGTCGCCGGGATGGATGCGGTTCTGAATGCCGTCGAGACCGGCCATCAGCATCGCCGCGAACGCGAGATACGGATTGGCGGCCGGATCGGGGAAGCGCACTTCAACGCGCTTTGCCTTCGGGCTCGTCACATACGGAATGCGGCACGAGGCCGAGCGGTTGCGCGACGAATACGCCAACAGCACCGGCGCTTCGTAGCCCGGCACCAGACGCTTGTAGCTGTTGGTGGTCGGGTTGGTGATCGCGTTCAGCGCCTTGGCGTGCTTGATGATGCCGCCGATATAGAACAGGCACATCTCGCTGAGGTCAGCATAGAGATTGCCGGCGAAGAGCGGCTTGCCGCCTTTCCACAACGACTGGTGCACGTGCATGCCCGAACCGTTGTCGCCGAACACCGGCTTCGGCATGAAGGTCGCGGTCTTGCCGTAAGCGTGCGCGACGTTGTGCACGACATATTTGTAGAGCTGCATGTTGTCGGCGCACTTCACCAAGTTCGCGAACTTGATGCCCAGCTCGTGCTGCGAGGCGGCGACTTCGTGATGGTGCTTTTCGACGTCGACGCCCATGTCGGCCAAGGTCGACACCATTTCGGCGCGCAGATCGGCACACGTGTCCATCGGTGCGACCGGGAAATAGCCGCCCTTCACCGGGATCTTGTGACCGAGATTCCCGTCTTCGTACTTGCGGCCCATATTGTACGGGCCTTCTTCGCTATCGAACTCGTACGACACTTTGTTCATGTCGACTTGGTAGCGAACGTCGTCGAACACGAAGAACTCGGCTTCCGGACCGAAGAAGACGGTATCGGCGATGCCGGTCGACTTGGCGTAAGCCTCGGCCGCCTTGGCGATCGAACGCGGATCGCGATTGTAGGGCTGGCCGGTCGACGGCTCGACGATGTCGCAGAAGATCGCGAGGGTCGGCTGGGCCGCAAACGGATCGAGAATTGCGGTCGACGGATCCAGCTTGAGGATCATGTCGGACTCGTTGATCGCCTTCCAACCGGCGATCGACGAACCGTCGAACATAATGCCGTCCTGGAACACGTCTTCGTCGATGGTCGAGACGTGCTGCGCCGTGTGCTGCAGCTTACCGCGCGGATCGGTGAAGCGCAGATCGACGTACTTCACGTCGTGTTCCTTGATCAGGTCCATGACCTTCGCGATATCCGACATGCTCAATCCTGTTGGGTCTGGGGTGGTGCGTTTTTTGGTCTGCGAAACGAAAAACTAGATCGCGTCTGGTCCGCGCTCGCCGGTGCGAATGCGGACGACTTCATCGATCGGCGACACGAAAATCTTGCCGTCGCCGATACGTCCCGTGTGGGCTGCTTGCTGAATCGCTTCGATCGCGCGCTCGACCATCTGGTCTTCCATGATCACTTCGATCTTCACCTTGGGAAGGAAGTCGACCACGTATTCAGCGCCGCGATAAAGCTCCGTATGTCCCTTCTGCCGGCCGAAGCCTTTGGCTTCGGTGACGGTCAGACCCTGAATCCCAATCTCGTGCAGCGCCTCTTTCACGTCGTCGAGCTTGAACGGCTTGATGACGGCTTCGAGCTTTTTCATTCACGAGATCCTGATCGTGGGTGCACGCATCTATACAGACGCGCTCGCGCCATAGCAGTCCGTGTGCCACCGGGCGGAGCGTGGCGCCGTGCGGGTCGCCAGACAGGACGCTGCCCGGCTCGCCAGCAAATGCCTAGTCTGTGTGCAGGCGCCGCCCATTCCGGCGGCAGCGAACCGGCTCAGCTGCGCAGCGCCGCCGGGCGGCGCACGGCATTGCGATCGAGAAAGCGTCCGACGCGCGCCATCGCTTCTTCGATCTGTTCGATCGAAGCGGCGTAGCTGAAGCGCAGATAGCCTTCGCCCCAGACACCGAATGACGTACCGGCCAGGCCGGCGACGCCTTCCTGTTCCAGCAGTTGGCGCTGCAGGACCGCGGCGTTGAATCCGGTGTGCTTGATGTTGGGGAAGGCATAGAAGGCGCCCGCCGGATTGACGCAGCTGATGCCGGGCAAAGAATTCAGCCGGTCGACGATGACGTGGCGGCGTTGTTCGAACGCCGCGTTCATTGCGTTGACCTCGTCCATCGGTCCTTCCAGCGCGGCGATGCCGCCATACTGGACTGCATTGGCGACGCAGGAATGGCAATTGATGGCGAGCCGGTTGGCATGCTCGACCAGCACTTTCGGCCACACTGCATAGCCCAGACGCCAGCCGGTCATCGCGAAGCCTTTCGACCAGCCGTCGAGCAGGATCAGGCGATCACGAATGCTTTCGTAGGACAGCAGCGTGTGGTGCGCTTTGCCGTCGTAAATGATGCGGCCGTAGATCTCGTCCGAGATCACGACGACATGCGGGAAGTCGGCGAGGCCGGCGACCAGCTTGTCCAATTCACCGCGATCGATCACGCCGCCGGTCGGGTTGGCCGGGCTGTTCAGAATGATCGCGCGCGTGCGCGGGCCGATGCGGGTCAGAATATCGTCGGCTTCGAACGAGAAGCCGCGTTCCTCGATCAACGGGATCGGGATCGGCGTCGCGCCGGAATAGGAGATCAGCGATTCATAGCCGGGATAGGCCGGGTTCGGATGAATGATCTCGGTGCCGGGTTCGCCCAGGATCTGCAGCGCGAAGAACAGCGCGACCTTCGAGCCTGGCGTGACGGTGATGTCGCCAGGATCGACCTGGACATTGAAACGGCGATGCAGATCGCCGGCGACCGCTTCGCGTAGCGGCAGGATGCCGGGGGCGGGGGTGTAGCCGTGATGTCCGTCGCGCCATGCTTTCTCCGCCGCTTCGATGACGTGGCTGGGCGGCGGGAAGTCGGGCTGGCCGATGCAGAGATTGACGATCGACTTGCCGGTGGCAGCCAATGCCTGCGCCTTGGCCAGCACTTCAAAAGCGCCTTCAGTACCAAGACGGTGCATGCGTGCCGCGACGTCAATCATCTCCAACCCTTTCGGTAAGCGGGTTTCGCGCAATACAGGGAATGATCAGGAGCGACAAGAAGACATGTCATTACCCAGACAGGCTTTCTTGACGCGGCGTGTCGGCCCGAGTACCCACTCCACCGCGATGGCGGTCGTAGCTCAGTGGTAGAGCCCTCGGTTGTGGTCCGAGTTGTCGCGGGTTCAAGTCCCGTCGATCGCCCCATCGCTCCTTTCCCTGTTTGATGAGCATCGATCCCGCAAATTCATGCGCGGTTCTGACCGTCGCTGAGATGCAGGCGGCCGATCGCGCCGCGATCGCTGACGGTACCCCAGGCCATGTGCTGATGACGCGGGCAGGGACAGCCGTTGCCAGCGAAATCAGGCGGCGCTGGTCGCCCCGGCCGGTCCTGATCCTGTGCGGACCCGGAAATAATGGTGGCGACGGATTTGTCGCCGCGCAGGTTTTGGCGGCTTCCGGCTGGCCCGTCCGGGTCGCTTTGTTGGGTGATCGGACGGCGCTACGAGGCGATGCGGCGGGTGCTGCAGCGACCTGGTCAGACGCAATTGAAGCAGCGCGCGCCGACGCGTTTGGCGACGTGCAACTCATCGTCGATGCATTGTTTGGCGCCGGACTTGCGCGCGATCTCACCGGTGACGCGCGCGCGCTCATTGAGGCAATGGATGCGCATCCTGCGCCGGTCGTTGCGATCGATCTTCCATCCGGACTCGACGGCGATAGCGGTGCGGTGCGCGGTGCTGCGCCGAGCGCGATGTTGACGGTCACATTCGCGCGCAAAAAGCCGGCCCATCTTTTTGCGCCCGCCTATGTCGGTGACGTCGTCGTTGCCGACATCGGCATTGCCGACGCGATCGTTGCGCAGCTTCGTCCGCGCTTGTTCGAAAGCGCGCCCGCGCTGTGGCGCGACCTGTTTCCGTGGCCAGCGCGCGACGCGCACAAATATGCGCGCGGTCATGCGGTCGTGTGGGGCGGCGCGCAGATGACCGGTGCCGCGCGGCTCGCTGCGCATGCAGCAGCGCGCATCGGTGCGGGCCTCGTGACCATCTCGGCACCGCGCGACGTCTGGTCGATTTATGCCTTGTGGCGCGCGGATATTCTGGTCGAGCCGCGTGACGAACTCGGTGATTGGAAACGCACGCTCGAAGATCCGCGACGCAATGCGGTGCTGATCGGACCGGGCGCAGGACTCGATCAGCCGCTCGTGGCTGCAACCGAAATGGCGGACGGCAAACAGCTCGTACTCGATGCTGATGCGCTGACTGCATTTGCCGGACATGCATTGCCGCGCGGCGCGTTGCTGACGCCACATGACGGCGAATTCAAACGGCTGTTTGCGTTGGATGGTGCGGACCGGCTTGGCAGCGTGCGGCGTGCTGCCGCGGCAAGTGCGTGCACACTGTTGCTCAAAGGCCCCGCGACAATCATTGCGTCGCCCGACGGCACCGCAATCGTATCGACGAACGGAACACCGTATCTCGCAACAGCAGGAACCGGTGATGTGCTTGCGGGTCTGTGTGTCGGACTGCTTGCACAGCAGGTTGCACCACTGGTCGCAGGTGCAATTGCAGCTTGGCTGCATGGTGCATGCGCACGCCGAGTCGGACCCGGACTCGTGGCGCAAGATCTGTCCGAAAGACTGCCCGCAATCTTGGCCGATTTGGCCTGTGGATAGATCGGTACAATTTTGCGCATCGGGGGCGAATTCCCCAATTAACAGAAGTGCTTGCGGGAAACCCGTTTAACCCGTTATCAATTGCCCGCCAGGTAATAGGCATCGCCGCTGACAGTCATTGTCACCGGTCGCAAAGAAGACGCGCAGGGTCGAGGGGGTCCGATGCTCTTCCGCCGTGAGGCAGCCAAGCCGGAGATTGCTCCGGGTTCAACCTACCGCCGCTCGCGTGGCGAAGTGGTTGAAATGGCACGCGTAATCGCCGTGGTCGCGGACCCGGGGGGAATTCCCCATGTCCGCTTCAATCTCCACATTGAAAGCCGCACCTGCCACAGCGACGAGCAACGCACGCTCGCCGTCGAAGCCTTCTCCAGCCTGTACGCCGAGCCGGTCCGGGCCTAAGGGCGGGCCGGTCAGGTCCGCGAAGAGCGGCCGGCAAAGACCAGGGCGCCGCCCACCACGATCGCCGCAATCGAGGCAATCGGCGGAATAGCGAAGCCATGCTGCTTCTCCGCCTGCACGTCGAGCGGGCCAATCTTTGCCACCGTCTCCTTCGACGTGAAGCTGAAGCCACCGATGGCCAGCGCCGCCACGCCACCCAGCATCAACACGATCCCAATTACCGCCAGGGCCTTCATCGCTCGATCTCCGTCAGCTCATTCCAGGTTCTCGGGCTAGAAAGTGTGGAAACGCCGAGTTCGTTCCCTCGACATTGGTGTCGGCACGCGGCTAGAACCCCCCTGGCGCGGGCGTGGCGGAATTGGTAGACGCGCTGGGTTTAGGTTCCAGTGACGCAAGTCGTGGGGGTTCGAGTCCCTTCGCCCGCACCATTGGCTGATCCGACAAATTCATTTCAACCGAGCCGGCGTTACCGCCGGCGCTTTCGTTTCCGAGCGACCGACATGCACGTCACCGACATTTCGTCCGAAGGCCTCAAGCGGGCTTTCAAGATCACCGTTCCTGCGACCGAGATCGGCACCCGCGTGGATCGTCGTCTGTCCGAATTGTCGGGTCAGGTGAAAATGCCGGGCTTCCGTCCGGGCAAAGTGCCGATGGGCATGCTGAAGAAACGCTACGGACCGGAAGTCTTCAGCGAAATCGTCAACGAGACGGTAGAAACCTCGACCGCGAAGGCGATGCAGGAGCGGAATATCCGCCCGGCGCTGGAGCCGAAAGTCGAAGTGGTCGGTGAATTCGCGGAAGGCCGCGATCTCGAATACACGGTCGAAGTCGAAACGCTGCCTGACGTCGAGCCGGCGGCCTTTGACGGCATCGCGCTCGATCGCGCCGTTGTTGAAGCGCCCGAGAAAGAAATCGACGAAGCGCTCGAACGGATCGCCAAGTCGAACGCGACTGCGGTCGAACTCGAAACCAAGCGCCCGGCTGCCAATGGCGACGTGCTGCTGATCGATTTCGACGGCTCGGTCGACGGCGAACGCCGGCCGGGCATGAAGGGCGAGGGCTACGATCTCGAACTCGGCGGTGGCCAGTTCATTCCCGGCTTCGAAGAAGCGCTGCTCGGCGTGCAGGCTGGTGAAAAGCGCACGATCGACGTGACGTTTCCGGTCGGCTACGCAGCCGAAGACCTGTCGGGCAAAGACGCCAAGTTCGACGTCACCGTGCACGCGATCAAAGAACTGAAGACGCCCGCGATCGATGACGCGCTGGCCAAGTCGCTCGGTTTGGAAGATCTGGCGGCACTGCGCGATGCGGTGAAGCAGCAGATCGAAGGCGAATATTCGCGCGTCGCGCGGATGAAGCTGAAGCGCGAGCTGCTCGACGCGCTGGCTTCGCGGCATGATTTTGCTGTGCCGCAGGGCATGGTCGATCTGGAATTCCAGAATATCTGGCTGCGTGTGCAGCAGGAACTGGCCGACAATGGCGGCAAGGACGAAGACGGTAAGACCGAAGACGAACTCAAGACGGAGTATCGTTCGGTGGCCGAGCGTCGTGTGCGTCTAGGCCTGCTTCTGTCGGAAATCGGCCGCCGCGAGGCGCTGACCGTGACCCAGGAAGAGCTCAACCGGGCCCTGATCGCCGAGGCGCGTCGCCATCGCGGTCAGGAAAAGGCCGTGCTCGATTTCTACCGCCAAAATCCGCGTGCGCTCGATCGCTTGCGCGCACCGATTTACGAAGACAAGGTCGTTGACCATATCCTGTCGAAGGTTGCGGTGACGGATCGTCCGACGACGATCGAAGAGCTGCGCAAGGATTGGGAAGAAGACGAGGCCGAGTAAGTTCGGCCTTCAGCAGACCCGAGGATCGCTATGTTCGAATTCGCCCCGCAGATGAACACGCTGGTGCCGATGGTGGTCGAGCAGACCAACCGCGGTGAACGCGCCTACGACATCTATTCGCGCCTGCTGAAGGAGCGGATCGTTTTCCTGATTGGTCCGGTGAACGACTATGTCGCCAGCCTGATCTGCGCCCAGCTCCTGTTTTTGGAGAGCGAGAATCCCAACAAGGAAATCTCATTCTACATCAACTCGCCGGGCGGTGTGGTGACGTCCGGCCTCGCAATCTACGACACGATGCAATACATCCGACCGCCGATCTCGACGGTTGTGATTGGGCAGGCCGCATCGATGGGTTCGCTGCTTTTGGCCGCCGGTGCCCCCGGTCAGCGCCGCGCGCTGCCGAACAGTCGCATCATGGTGCACCAGCCGTCGGGTGGTGCGCAGGGCCAGGCTTCGGACATCGAGATCCAGGCGCGCGAGATCCTTAAGTTGCGTCAGCGTCTGAACGAAATCTATGTGCGCCACACCGGTCAGAGCCTGGAGCAGATCGAGGAAGCCCTCGAGCGCGACAAGTTCATGGACGCGGAAGAAGCCAAGAAATTCGGCCTGGTCGACGAGGTCGTGGTGC
Source organism: Roseiterribacter gracilis (assembly GCA_018332375.1). Taxonomy (GTDB): domain Bacteria; phylum Pseudomonadota; class Alphaproteobacteria; order BOG-932; family Roseiterribacteraceae; genus Roseiterribacter; species Roseiterribacter gracilis. The sequence continues at coordinate 142,818 of BOPV01000001.1, forward strand.
AGCGGCCGCGTCCGGCGGCTGATCTCGCTGCCTAACTAGCCAGCCATCGCGGCTTCGAGTCGCATCCGTTCTATGGGCGCGCCGGCTTTGGCTTGGCGCGCCCTCTTATTTTCGGACGCGGAAAAATCAAGCCGTTGAAGGAAAACCTAACCGGGCCAGCTTAGCGTTGTCCGAAGACCTTCCTGCCGCCGCGATACGGGGTAGGCTGGTCTGTCACTACCGGGACCCGCCCCGAGTCCCGCCAACCTTCCGAGGGCTGGATGTTGAAACACACTGCAGGCTCAATTTTCCCCGTCCTGCCGCTTCGCGACATTGTCGTGTTCCCACACATGATCGTGCCGCTCTTCGTGGGCCGTGAGAAATCTGTTCGCGCACTCGACGACGTGATGCGCGAAGACAAGCAAATCCTGCTCGTCACCCAAAAGAACGCCGCACAAGACGATCCCAACCCCGAAGACATCTTCGAGGTCGGCACGATCGGTACCGTGCTGCAATTGCTGAAGCTGCCCGACGGCACCGTGAAGGTGCTGGTCGAAGGCGGTCAGCGCGCGCGTATTCTGCGCTTCCGCGAGAATGCTGATTTCTTCCAAGCCGAGGCGCAAATCGTGCCCGAGCAGTTGGGCGAGTCGCAGGAGCTGCAGGCGCTGTCGCGCGCGGTCGTCGCGCAGTTCGAGCAGTACATCAAACTCAACAAGAAGATTCCGCCCGAAGTGCTGGTGTCGATCAATCAGATCGAAGAGCCGGCCAAGCTTGCGGATACGGTTGCGTCACATCTCAACCTGAAGATTCCGGAGAAGCAGCAGCTCTTGGAAACCGAAACGGTTTCCGAGCGGCTCGAGCGCGTCTACGGCTTTATGGAAAGCGAGATCGGCGTTCTCCAGGTCGAAAAGCGCATCCGCAATCGCGTGAAGCGCCAGATGGAGAAGACGCAGCGCGAGTACTATTTGAACGAGCAGCTCAAAGCGATTCAGAAGGAGCTTGGCGAGACCGAAGAAGGTCGCGACGAGCTGGCTGAACTCGACGAGCGCATCGCCAAGACCAAGCTGTCGAAAGAAGCGCGCGAAAAGGCGAAAGCGGAGATGAAGAAGCTCCGCACCATGTCGCCGATGAGTGCCGAAGCGACGGTCGTGCGCAATTACCTCGACTGGATGCTGAGCATTCCGTGGAACAAGCGCAGCAAGATCAAGAAAGATATCAAGCTCGCCGAGAAGGTGCTCAACACCGACCATTACGGTCTGGAAAAAGTCAAAGAGCGCATTCTCGAATACCTCGCCGTGCAACAGCGCATGGACAAGGTGAAGGGCTCGATCCTGTGCCTCGTCGGCCCGCCCGGCGTCGGTAAGACGTCGCTCGGCAAGTCGATCGCGAAAGCGACCGGCCGCAACTTCGTGCGTATGTCGCTCGGCGGTGTGCGTGACGAAGCCGAAGTGCGCGGTCACCGCCGCACCTATATCGGCTCGATGCCCGGCAAGGTCATTCAGGGCATGAAGAAAGCGAAGACGTCGAACCCGCTCTTCCTGCTCGACGAAATTGACAAGCTGGGTGCGGATTGGCGCGGTGATCCGTCGTCGGCGCTGCTCGAAGTGCTCGATCCAGAGCAGAACAGCACGTTCGCGGATCACTATCTCGAAGTCGATTACGACCTGTCGGATGTGATGTTCATCTGCACGGCGAACACGCTGCGTATGCCGCAGCCGTTGCTCGATCGTATGGAGCTCATCCGCATCCCTGGTTACACCGAGGACGAGAAAGTCGAGATCGCCGAGCGCCATCTGTTCAACAAGCAGATGGAATCGAACGGTCTGAAGCCGGGTGAATTCGCCATCAGCGACGACGCGATGCGCGACCTGATCCGCTATTACACGCGCGAAGCGGGCGTTCGTTCGCTTGAGCGTGAAATCGCGAATCTGTGCCGCAAAGCGATCAAGGACATCCTGATGAAGGGGATCGCTCGCGTGACCATCACGCGTCGCAACCTCGAAAAATACGCAGGCGTCCGGAAGTACCGCTTTGGCGAAGCCGAACTGGAAGATGCAGTCGGCGTTGTCACCGGTCTTGCGTGGACCGAAGTCGGCGGCGAGTTGCTGCAGATCGAAGCCGTGACCTTGCCGGGCAAGGGCCGCGTGACGATGACCGGCAAGCTTGGCGACGTCATGAAAGAATCGGTGCAAGCCGCCGAAATGTTCGTGAAGTCGAAGGCGGCCTCGCTAGGCGTGCATCCGAACGTGTTCCTGAAGAAGGACATCCACGTGCACGTGCCCGAGGGCGCGACGCCGAAGGACGGTCCGTCGGCAGGCGTCGGTATGGCGACGTCGATCGTCTCGGTGCTGACCGGCATCGCGGTCCGCAAGGACATCGCCATGACCGGCGAGATCACCTTGCGTGGGCGCGTGCTGCCGATCGGCGGTCTGAAGGAAAAGCTGCTCGCGGCACTCCGCGGCGGGCTCAAGACGGTGCTTATCCCGAAGGACAACGAAAAGGATCTTGCTGAGATCCCCGACAACGTGAAGCGCGGGCTGAAGATCATTCCGGTCAACACGGTCGACGAGTTGCTGCGTCATGCGCTCGTTGACGTGCCGACGCCGGTGGAATGGACCGAGCCGGACGCGGCGGCACCGCCGCCGAAGGCCGAGGAAGGCCAAAGTGACGAGGTCATTCGCCACTGACGTCGACGGACGCTGATCCGGCGTCAGGACTGTATTCGGTTGGTCGTACGCCGTTCCCTTTGACGGCGTACGGCCTTCCGGGCTACATGGCCGCCGGTTCTGGTGCGGGCCCGCCCGTCACCCCAAAGAAAACACTCAAATTCTAACGACCCAATGGGGGCCCCGGTGAATAGGAACGATCTCGTCGCGCACGTCGCCGAGCAGGCCGGACTTAGCAAGAATGATGCGACCAAAGCTGTCGACGCTGTGTTCGACGGCATTACGCAGACCCTGAAAGGCGGCGGCGAAGTGCGGCTGGTCGGTTTCGGTACCTTCGCGGTGTCGAAGCGTGCGGCCTCCGAAGGTCGCAATCCCCGTACGGGCGAAAAGATTATGATCAAGGCGTCGATTCAGCCGAAGTTCAAACCCGGCAAGGGGCTGAAGGACGAACTGAACGCCTGATCGCTTGCGGTCTGGTTTTCTCAAAGACAGCGGGCGGAACGGCAACGTTCCGCCCGTTTCTTTTGTGGGTATGCTGCTTCCATCGCGACGCGATGTGCACCCACATGGCGTCGCTGCGCGCATATATAGGTAAGGGCGGTTAGCTCAGCTGGCAGAGCACCTCGTTTACACCGAGGGTGTCGGCGGTTCGAACCCGTCACCGCCCACCAACCTACGCAGCGCGACAGCATGGGTGGGTCACCTCCGAAGCCTTGGCGTAGGAGGGCTGGACCTGCCAGGCGCCGCTTCGGTGGGCAGGCCACGCCGTCGCTTTGCGGCCAGGAACCAGCCCCAGCCGGGCCGGTTACCAGCATATGCTTGCTCTTGTACCCGAGCGTGCGGCCCACCTGCCGGCGCGTATGTCGACCGGCCGGGCCATCGTCCCGGTCTTTAAGCCCCAGGACCGGATGCGGGATGCCGCCCGGCGGTACCGGCGCCCGGTCTATCAGCGCCCAGCGAGCGGGCAGGTCCTTGACCTGACGGTCTGATCTACAGCTTTGTTCCGAATATTTAGGTGACGGTAACGGGCGGTAGCATTGTATGCTGCAGTCTGTCTCCAGGAGCACCCTATGAGCGGTATCAATTTCGACCTGAGCTCGGCGACGAATCTCAAAGCGATTCCAGCAATCGTCGCTTTGAAGTCCCAGAAGCTGCAGGGCGATGCTTTGGCGTCGCTGGTCGGCGACGCGCTGGAAAATTCCAAGAAGATCGCCCAGTCGGCCGTTGCGGCTGCATCGGGCGGTCGCGGTCAATTGCTCGACATCCACGTCTAAGAATTACGCCGGGCAGGCGTTGACACTGCCCGTCACCCCGCGTACATCGCACGGCCTCACGCGGGTGTAGCTCAGTTGGTTAGAGCGCCGGCCTGTCACGCCGGAGGCCGCGGGTTCAAGTCCCGTCACTCGCGCCATTTTCTTCTGTAATCTTTCGAAGCTTGATGTGCGGTTGCCGCTTGTGGCACCGCTCGATGCGTATGTCGCGCGCACGCTTCCTTCTGTCCCTGGTCAGTTTTTCGTTCGGTATCGCCCAAGCGCAGGATTGCGCGCTGACGCGGACGGAATTTGAATTTCCCGACGCGCGCCAAGGCAAAGTGCTGCAGCTCGCAGCGACTGCACCGCAAGCTGCGGGACGACTTGGCGTCGTCGTATTCAGCCACGGCTTCTCAGATCAAAAAGAAAGCTACCAACCGCTGGTGCATCCGCTCGCCTGTGCGGGCTGGCTGGTGCTGCAACCGAATCACCTTGATTCACGTGTGTTTCCAGGTGATCCGCGACGTGCAGGAATTTGGTTTTCGCGCGTCGAAGATGTCGTCCACATCCTCGATCTGCTGCCCGAGATCGAACGTCGTGCACCTGGATTGCAGAATCGAATCGATCCAACACGAATCGTCGTCGTCGGGCATTCGTACGGCGCCTTTACCGCGCAGCTGGTCGCCGGCGTGACAATGACTCTCAACGAACGTCAGGTTTCATTCCGCGATCGGCGCGTGCGCGCGATTGTCGCGATTGCGCCGGTCGGCTCGTGGCAGATCTTCCGCGACACGGCGTGGGACGATCTCGAAATCCCGCTGTTGGAAGTGCAGGGCGGCAAGGACCGGCCGCCGCCGGCCGATCAACCGCGGCGCAATCTGGTGCCGTACGACCGCAGCAAAGTACCCGGCACTGCGCTGCTATTCCTGCCCGACTCGGGACATCACTTCGGCAACATCTATGGGCGCGGGGATGTGGGTGCTGAGACCGATCCGCGCATGGTCGAGACGGTGGCCCGGCTTGTGGTCGCCTACCTCGATGAGACGGTCAAAGAGCAGGCAAATGCGCTTCATACGGCCTATGAACAGATTGATCGTCGCTGGCCGGGATTGGCTGAACTGTCGCGCAAATAAAGCCTCGCATCCGATGGCCGACGGGTCTAGGTTCCGGCCGCTCTAAGTACCGGTGCGGACATGCAGAACCCGCTTCTAGTCCAATATCTTCCGATCCTTCTCTTCCTCGGAATCGCGATTGTCGTTTCGGGTGCCGCCGTAGGCTTGTCTTGGGTCCTGGCGGTGCACAAACCCGACAGCGAAAAGGTCAGCGCCTATGAGTGCGGCTTCGACGCGTTCTCGGACGCGCGTGCCAAGTTCGACGTGCGCTACTACCTGGTCGCGATCCTGTTCATCATCTTCGATCTCGAAGTGGCCTTCTTGTTTCCCTGGGCGATTTCGCTCGGTGACATCGGGACGTTCGGGTTCTGGAGCATGGTCGTGTTCCTTGGCGTGCTGACGGTCGGCTTCATCTACGAATGGAAGAAAGGCGCACTCGAATGGGAGTGAGCGCGAACGCGAAGGCATCGGCAGGTCCGATCACTTCGTTCGACAGTCCACTGCCGTTGCCGCCCGGCGCTGCGCAAGACGCGGTGCTGAAAGCGACGACCGATCATCTGAACGACAAAGGTTTTGTCGTTGCCAGCTTCGAAGGTCTGCTCGACTGGGCGCGTACCGGTTCGTTGTGGCCGATGACGTTCGGCCTGGCGTGCTGCGCGGTGGAAATGATCCACGCCTACATGCCGCGCTACGATCTCGACCGCTTCGGCATTTTCCCGCGTCCGTCACCGCGGCAGTCGGACGTGATGATCGTCGCCGGCACGTTGTGCAACAAAATGGCACCGGCGCTGCGCAAAGTGTACGACCAGATGGCCGAGCCGCGCTGGGTGATCTCGATGGGATCCTGCGCCAATGGCGGCGGCTATTATCACTACAGCTATTCGGTCGTGCGCGGCTGCGATCGCGTTGTGCCGGTCGACATCTACGTTCCAGGCTGCCCGCCGACCGCCGAAGCGCTGGTTTACGGAATTCTGCAGCTGCAGAAGAAAATCCGGCGCGACGCCACGCCTTACATTCGTTGAGTAGCCAACGATGAGCGAACCGGAAGCAGCGGGATCCAACCCGCCCGACACGACCGCCGAAACGCCCGTCATGCACCCGACCATCGCCGCAGCGCGCGATCTGCTGGGTGATGCGGTGCTCGCCGATACGGTGATCCACGGCGAACCGGTCATCACGGTGAAGCGCGAGCAGATCGCCGATGCGATGCGCAAGTTGCGCGACGGCGCGTTGGCGTTCGAACAGCTGGTGACGATCTGCGGCGTCGATTACCCGACGCGCGCCGAGCGATTCGAAGTCGTCTACAATCTTCTGTCGGTGTCGAAGAATTTGCGCCTGCGCGTGAAAGTGACGACCGACGAGGACACGCCGGTGCCGTCGGTCGTTGCAGTCTATCCCAGTGCCAACTGGTTCGAGCGCGAGACCTGGGATCTGTACGGCGTCTTCTTCACCGACCATCCCGATCTGCGCCGCCTGCTGACCGATTACGGTTTCGAAGGCCATCCGCTGCGCAAAGACTTCCCGCTGACCGGCTATGTCGAGCTGCGCTACGACGAAGACCAGAAGCGCGTCGTCTATGAACCGGTGAAGCTGGTGCAGGACTATCGCAACTTCGAATTCCTCTCGCCCTGGGAAGCCATCACCGACGTGCAGCTTCCGGGTGACGAGAAGGCGGTGAAGCCCGCCTATTGGGACGCGTCGCGCAAATGACCGACAGCAACGTTCAACCGGCGACCGATCCGCGTATCCGCCCCTACACGATCAATTTCGGCCCGCAGCATCCCGCTGCGCACGGCGTGCTTCGTCTTGTCCTGGAAATGGACGGCGAAATCGTCGAGCGCGCCGATCCGCATATCGGCCTGCTGCATCGCGGCACCGAGAAGCTGATCGAACACAAGACCTACATGCAGGCGGTCCCGTATTTCGATCGCCTCGATTACGTCTCGCCGATGTGCGAGGAGCATGCGTTCGCTCTCGCCGTCGAAAAGCTGCTCGGCATCACCGCACCGCCGCGCGCGCAATATATTCGCGTGCTCTTCGCCGAGCTGACGCGCGTTCTGAATCATCTGCTCAATCTCACGACGTTCGGCCTCGACGTCGGCGCCATCACGCCGGCGCTGTGGGGCTTTGAAGAGCGCGAGAAGCTGATGGAGTTTCACGAGCGTGCGTCGGGCGCGCGCTTGCACGCGAACTATTTCCGTCCCGGCGGCGTCGCATTCGATCTGCCGGCCGGTCTGGCCGACGATATTTGGGAATACACTGAGAGTTTCCCGAAGTTCGTGTCGGAGCTGGAAACGCTGCTGACGGAAAACCGCATCTTCAAGCAGCGCACCGTCGATATCGGCATCGTCGATCGCGACACGGCGCTGGCCTACGGCTTCACCGGCCCGATGCTGCGCGCGTCGGGCGTCGCCTGGGATCTGCGCAAGGCGCAGCCCTACGACGTGTACGACCAGATGGAATTCGAAATTCCGGTCGGTCTGACGGGCGATTGCTGGGCCCGCTATCTCGTCCGTATGGAAGAGATGAAGCAGTCGGTCAAAATCATGCGGCAGTGCCTGTCGCGTTTGCCCGACGGTCCGGTGAAAGTCGACGACCGCAAAGTGTCGCCGCCGCCGCGCGCCGAGATGAAGCGTTCGATGGAAGCGCTGATCCATCACTTCAAGCTCTACACCGAGGGCTATCACGTGCCTGCGGGCGAAACCTACACGGTGGTCGAAACACCGAAGGGCGAGTTCGGCGTCTTCCTAGTGTCGGACGGAACCAACAAGCCGTATCGCTGCCACATCCGTGCGACCGGAATTCCGCATCTCGCGGCGACCGACATGATGACTCGCGGCCACATGCTGGCTGACGCGGTCGCAATCGTCGGCTCGCTCGACGTCGTGTTCGGAGAGATCGATCGATGAGCGCAACCACGCATCAGCAAGTGCTCGAAGCGGACTTCCAGCCCGCTTCGTTCGAATTCACGCCGGACAATCGCGCCCGCGCCGATCGTATTCTGGCGAAATATCCCGCCGATCGTCGTCGCAGCGGCATGCTGCCGTTGCTCGACCTGGCGCAGCGTCAGCATGGCGGCTGGCTGCCGCGCGCGGCGATGGATCACGTTGCCGACTATATCGGCGTGCCACGCGTGAAGGCGTACGAAGTCGCGACCTTCTACACGATGTACAATTTGAAGCCGGTCGGCACGCATCTGGTACAGGTCTGCACCAGCCTGCCGTGTCAGTTGCGCGGCGCCGATGCGATCGGCGATGCGTGCCAGAAGAAGCTGGGCATCGGCTATGGCGAGACCACCGCTGACGGCAAGTTCACCCTGCTCGAAGTCGAATGCGCTGGTGCTTGCGTGAATGCGCCGATGATTGCCGTCGGCGATGACTATTACGAAGACCTGACGCCCGAGAGCACCGAAAAGCTGCTCAGCGAACTTGCGGCCGGCGGCAAGCCGACGGCCGGTTCGCAGACCGGGCGCCGCACGTCGATGTCGTCGGCGGGCGCAACGACCCTGAAAGCGCAGGCGCAAAAAGCCGGCGTCACCTACATCGGAGAAGAGTGAGACGATGCTGAAAGATCAGGATCGCATCTTCACCAACCTGTTCGGCTTTGAGTCGTTCGGTTTGCAGGCTGCGCGCGCGCGCGGCGACTGGGACAACACGGCAGCGATCATCGCCAAGGGCCGCGACGGCATCATCGAAGAGATGAAGCAGTCGGGCATGCGCGGTCGCGGCGGTGCAGGTTTCCCGACCGGCCTCAAATGGTCGTTCATGCCGAAGGCGAGCGAGAAGCCGTGCTATCTCGTCGTCAACGCGGACGAGGGCGAGCCCGGCACGTGCAAAGATCGCGACATTCTGCGTCACGATCCGCACAAGCTGCTTGAAGGCTGCCTGGTTGCCGGTTTCGCGATGGGCGCGCATGCGGCCTACATCTACATCCGCGGCGAATTCTATGACGAAAGCTCGTCGGTCCAGAAAGCGATCGACGAAGCGTACGATGCCGGTCTGCTGGGCAAGAACGCAGCCAATTCGGGCTGGGACTTCGACGTCTATCTCCATCGCGGTGCCGGCGCATATCTGTGCGGTGAAGAAACCGCGCTGATCGAAAGCCTCGAAGGTAAAAAAGGCCAGCCGCGCAACAAGCCGCCATTCCCTGCGATGGCCGGCCTCTATGCCTGCCCGACGACGGTGAACAACGTCGAGACGATTGCGGCGGCGCCGACCATTCTGCGTCGCGGCGGTGCGTGGTTTGCCGGCTTCGGCCGTCCGAAAAACCAGGGCACCAAGCTCTTCTGCATCTCCGGGCACGTGAACAATCCGTGCAACGTCGAAGAAGAGATGGGCATTCCGCTGAAGGAACTCATCGAACGTCACGCCGGTGGCGTGCGCGGCGGTTGGGACAATCTGCTGGCGGTCATTCCGGGCGGTTCGTCGTGCCCGATGATTCCGCGCGAAGTTTGCGACACGGTGTTGATGGATTTCGACGCGTTGCGCGAAGTTCGTTCGGGCCTCGGCACCGCGGCCGTGATCGTGATGGATAAGTCGACCGATCTGGTCAAAGCCATCGCGCGTCTGGCCAAGTTCTACATGCATGAAAGCTGCGGCCAGTGCACGCCGTGCCGCGAAGGCACCGGCTGGATGTGGCGCGTGATGGAACGCATGGCGCGCGGCAATGCCAAGATCGAAGAGATCGACATGCTGCTCGACGTGACCAAGGAAATCGAAGGTCACACGATCTGCGCCCATGGCGACGCGTCGACCTGGCCGATCCAGGGTCTGTTCCGTCACTTCCGGCCGATGGTCGAACAACGTCTGCGCGATTACAGCGCGCTGACCAAGGCGGCCTGATGCGCTTTCGCGGTCTCAATCCCGGACGCGTGTTTTTGTTGCTGGCGATGACGTGGTTCGCCGGCAGCTTTTACGTGCTGCGTCCGGATCTCGACGCACCGACCAACGTCGTGCTGTGGCCGGAAGACGGCAAGCGGCACCGCTTGTATTCGGTGCGCGAGCTGTTGGGCGATCAGACTGGCGCGAAATTCGCGCCGTTCGTCGAGCCGCCGGAATATTCGTTCAACGAGTTTTTCGAACGGCCGTTGTTGAAGTTCGTATCGGTCGCGCTGTTGCCGCCGCTGGTGGCGGTGATCGTGTCCGTGACTTGGGTTTCTTGGGCCGCGAGGCGTCCGTAATGCCGAAGCTGAAAATCGATAATGTCGAGATCGAAGTCGAAGCAGGAACATCGATCCTGCAAGCGGCGGAGCAGCTCGGCGTAGAAGTCCCGCGCTTTTGCTATCACGAGCGCCTGTCGGTGCCGGCCAATTGCCGTATGTGCCTGGTCGAGCTGAAAGGCAGCCCGAAGCCGGTCGCGTCGTGCGCGATGCCGTGCGGCGACAATATGGAAGTGTTCACCGACAGCGACCTGACGCGCAAAGCGCGCAAGGGCGTGATGGAGATGCTTCTGATCAACCATCCGCTCGACTGCCCGATTTGCGACCAGGGCGGTGAATGCGACCTGCAGGATCAGGCGCTGGGCTATGGCTTCGATCGCGGCCGCTTCGCCGAAAACAAGCGCGCCGTCGAAGACAAATATATGGGCCCGCTGATCAAGACGATCATGACCCGCTGCATTCATTGCACGCGCTGCATCCGCTTCTGCGACGAGATCGCGGGCGTGTCGGCGCTGGGCGCGATGGGCCGCAGCGAGCACATGGAAATCGGCACCTATATCGAAGCCGCGATCGGCAGCGAGCTGTCGGGCAATCTTGCCGACGTGTGCCCGGTCGGTGCGCTGACGCACAAGCCGTACGCCTTCACCGCGCGCCCGTGGGAGCTGCGCAAGACCGATTCGATCGACGTGATGGATGCGGTCGGTTCGAACATCCGCGTCGATGCGCGCGGTGCCGAAGTGATGCGCGTGCTGCCGCGTCTGAACGAAGACGTCAACGAAGAGTGGCTGGCCGACAAATCGCGCTGGGCTGTCGACGGCCTGACCAAGCGTCGCCTCGATCGTCCGTTCGCGAAGAAAGACGGCAAGCTGCAGCCCGTGTCGTGGAACGACGCGGTTGCGTTGGCCGGCGCCAAGTTGAAGAGCGCAGGCGCCAAGAGTGCTGCGATCGTCGGCGACCTGGTCGATGCGGAATCGATGCTGGCGCTGAAAGATCTGATGGCCGCTCTCGGCTCGACCAAAATCGAAAGCCGGCAGGACGGTGCGAAGTTCGACACGACGCAACGTGCGGGCTGGTTGTTCAACCCGACCATCGCCGGGTTGGAACAGGCCGACGTCGTGCTGATCGTCGGCAGCAACCCGCGCTGGGAAGCACCGTTGATCGATGCGCGCCTGCGCAAGCGGCAGCGCAATGCCGGCCTCAAAGTCGGCGTCATCGGTCCCAAGCCGGACCTGACCTATCCGATCGAACATCTCGGTACCGGTGCCGATGTGCTGCAGCAGATCGCCGACGGTTCGCATCCGTTCGCGCAGACGCTGAAGAACGCGAAGAACCCGGTGCTGCTGCTCGGCAGCGGCGCTACCGAACGCGCCGACGGTCTGGCGATCCATGCTTTGGCGCGCAAAGCCGCCGAAGCAAACGGCATCGTGCGTGACGGCTGGAACGGCTTTGCCTTCCTGCATCGTGCCGCGTCGCGTGTCGCGGCGTTGGAGCTCGGCTTCGTGCAGCAGGGTGGGGATCTCGAAACCATCTATCGCGGTTGCGAGGCGGGCGAGATCGAGGTCGTGTATCTGCTGGGTGCCGACGAGATCGACACCAACCGTCTCGGTCGCGCCTTCGTCATCTATCAAGGCCATCATGGCGACGTTGGCGCGCATCGCGCCGACGTGATCCTGCCGGGCGTTGCCTGGACGGAAAAGCACGGCACTTACGTCAACACCGAAGGCCGCGCGCAGTTGGCGCGGCAGGCGTCGTTCGGTCCCGGCGAAGCGCGCGAAGATTGGAAGATCATTCGCGCCGTGTCCGAACCAGCCGGCCACAAGCTGCCGTACGACACGCTGGGCGCAGTGCGGAAGAAGCTGGCTGCAGCGGCGCCGGTCTTCGCCAATGTCGATCGCGTGACGCCGGCGACCTGGGCTTCGTTCGGTCGCGATGGCGCGGTTTCGGCAACGCCGTTCGTGTTGCCGATCGACAATTACTACATGACCGATCCGGTCAGCCGCGCTTCGCCGACGATGGCGGCGTGCGTGCGCGAGATCATCGAAGGCAACACGGCCCCAAATTCTGCTTCAGGGGCGAAGAAGACCGGCACCCATGGCTGAGCTCCTCGACCTTTTCTGGGCCATTCCGACGGGCCTGCGCCTGACGCTCGAGATCGTGCTGACGGTGCTCGCGCTGTTGGGCTGCTTTGCCTACGTCACGTACGCTGAACGCAAAGTCCTGGGCGCCATCCAGTTGCGCCAGGGACCGATCATGGTCGGTCCGTTCGGATTGCTGCAGCCGATCGCCGACGGCGTGAAGCTGTTGTCGAAAGAAACCATCATCCCGGCCGGCGCCAATCGCGTGCTGTTCGTGCTGGCGCCGATGGTGATGCTGACCTTGGCGCTGATCGCGTGGGCGGTGATCCCGTTCGATGCCGGCGCCGTGTTCGCCAACATCAATGTCGGCGTGCTGTACCTGTTCGCGGTGTCGTCGTTGGGCGTCTACGGCGTCATCATGGCGGGCTGGTCGTCGAATTCGAAATACGCGTTCCTCGGCGCGATGCGCTCGGCGGCGCAGATGGTGTCCTACGAAGTCTCGATGGGCCTCGTCATCGTGACCCAGCTGCTGATTGTCGGTTCGCTGAACCTGACCGAGATCGTCGAACATCGTTCGCCAGTGTGGCTGTGGATCCTGCAGTTGCCGATGCTGGTGATCTTCTTCATCTCGGCGCTGGCGGAAACCAACCGCGCACCGTTCGACTTGCCCGAAGGCGAGTCGGAACTGGTCGGTGGTTTCAACACCGAATATTCGTCGATGACCTTCGCGCTGTTCTTCATCGCCGAATATCTCAACATGATTTTGATGAGCGCGATCACGACCGTGCTCTTCCTCGGCGGTTACCTGCCGCCGTTCGGCCTGATGATCGCGCCGCTGACCTGGATTCCGGGGATCCTGTGGTTCGCGCTCAAAGTCGCGTTCCTGCTGTTCGTGTTCATCTGGGTGCGCGGCACGGTTCCGCGCTACCGCTACGACCAGCTGATGCGTCTCGGCTGGAAAATCTTTCTGCCGTTCTCGTTGATCTGGGTGCTGGTGATCGCCGGCACGCTGATGGCGACCGGCATGCTGCCGGTTCGGAGCTAAGCCCCCATGGCGAACACATCTCTTGCAACCACCGTCCGCGGCTTCTTTCTCGTCGAGCTGGTGCGCGGCTTCGCGATGACGCTGCGCTACATGTTCCGCCCGCGCGCGACGATCAACTATCCGTTCGAAAAAGGCCCGCTCAGCCCGCGTTTCCGCGGCGAGCATGCGCTGCGCCGCTACGCCAACGGCGAAGAACGCTGCATCGCGTGCAAGCTGTGCGAAGCGGTGTGCCCGGCCCAGGCGATCACGATCGAAGCCGAGCCGCGCGACGACGGCAGCCGCCGCACCACGCGCTACGACATCGACATGACCAAGTGCATCTATTGCGGCCTGTGCCAGGAAGCATGCCCGGTCGACGCGATCGTCGAAGGCCCGAACTTCGAGTTCGCGGTCGAGACGCGCGAAGAGCTGTACTACGACAAGGCGAAGCTGCTCGCGAACGGTGACCGCTGGGAAGCGGCGCTGGCGCACAACCTCGCCGCCGACGCGCCGTACCGGTGAGCTGACGATGTACGAAGCAATCGCCTTCTACGGTTTCTCCGCCATCCTGCTGTTGGCAGCGGTGCTGGTGATCGTGAGCCGCAATCCGGTTCATTCGGTGCTGTGGCTGATCCTGGCCTTCTTCAATGCAGCCGGTTTGTTCGTGCTGCTGGGCGCCGAATTCGTCGCGATGATCCTGGTGATCGTCTATGTCGGCGCGGTCGCGGTCTTGTTCCTGTTCGTCGTCATGATGCTCGACGTCGATCTCAGCGAGCTGCGCGCCGGCTTTGCACAGTATCTGCCGCTCGGCGTGCTGATCGGCGTCGTGCTGCTGGTCGAACTGATCTTCTTCGTGATCAGCGGCTGGACGTTGGGGCCGGCGTTGAAAAGCGCAATCGTCGCGGCGGCGCCCGATGCGGCGCAGGTGTCGAATACACGCGCCATCGGCCGGTTGCTCTACACCGATTACGTCTTCGTGTTCCAGGGCGCCGGCATGGTGCTGCTGGTCGCAATGATCGGCGCCATCGTGCTCACGCTGCGGCAGCGTCCGGGCGTGCGGAAACAGAACATCGCGGCCCAGGTGTCGCGTCAGCGCGGCGACACGGTCACGCTGCACAAGGTTGAGACGGGGGCAGGGGCATGAGCATCGGCCTTGGCCATTACCTGACGGTTGCGTCGATCCTGTTCACGCTGGGCGTGCTCGGGATCTTCCTCAACCGCAAGAACATCATCGTGATCCTGATGTCGGTCGAGCTGATCCTGCTCGCCGTCAACATCAACCTGGTCGCCTTCTCGTCGTTCCTCGGCGATCTGGTCGGGCAGATTTTCACGATGTTCGTGTTGACCGTTGCCGCGGCCGAAGCCGCGATCGGTTTGGCGATCCTTGTCGTCTACTTCCGCAATCGTGGCTCGATTGCGGTCGAAGACGTTTCGATGATGAAGGGCTGAGATGCTCGAAGCGATCTGCATCTTCCTGCCGCTGCTCGCGGCAGCCATCGCGGGGCTCGGCAATCGCCGCCTGGGCGATCGTGGCGCGCAACTCGTCACCTGCGGTGCCGTGATTCTGTCGGCGGTCATTGCGGTCTATTTGTTCGTCGACGTCGCACTGGCGCATCACCCGCGCACGGTGCGCCTGTTCAACTGGATTTCCAGCGGCGACTTCCGTGTCGACTGGGCGCTGCGCGTCGACACGCTGACCGCAGTGATGTTGGTGGTGGTGACGGTCGTGTCGGCGTGCGTGCACGTCTATTCGGTCGGCTATATGAGCCACGACCATTCGAAGCCGCGCTTCATGGCGTATCTGTCGCTCTTCACCTTTATGATGTTGAGCCTGGTGACCGCCGACAACTTCCTGCAGCTCTTCTTCGGCTGGGAAGGCGTCGGTCTGGCTTCGTATCTGCTGATCGGCTTCTGGTTCCACAAGGACAGCGCCAACAACGCGTCGATCAAAGCGTTCCTGGTCAACCGTGTCGGCGACATGGGCTTCGCGCTCGGCATCATGGCCGTGTTCGCGATCTTTGGTTCGGTCGAATTCAGCACCGTGTTCGATGCGGCCGCGTCCAAGAGCGGCGCGACGTTCAACTTCCTCGGCTACAGCACGCCGGCGCTGACGACTGCGTGCCTGCTGCTGTTCATCGGCGCGATGGGCAAGTCGGCGCAGCTCGGTCTGCACACCTGGCTGCCCGACGCGATGGAAGGCCCGACCCCGGTGTCGGCGCTGATCCATGCCGCAACGATGGTGACCGCGGGCGTGTTCATGCTGTGCCGCTGCTCGCCGCTGTTCAGCCAGGCGCCGGATGCGCTGGCGGTCGTGTGCGTGATGGGCGGTTTGACCGCCTTCGTCGCGGCGACGATCGGCCTGACGCAGTGGGACATCAAACGCGTCATCGCCTATTCGACGATGAGCCAGCTCGGCTACATGTTCTTCGCCATCGGCGTCGGCGCCTATTCGGCGGCGATGTTCCATCTGATGACGCACGCTTTCTTCAAGGCGCTGCTGTTCTTGGGTGCCGGTTCGGTGATCCATGCGATCGACGGCGAACAAGACATGCGCAACATGGGCGGTCTGCGCGGCGCGATCCCGAAGACACATGCGTTGATGTGGATCGGCAGCCTGGCGCTGGCCGGCATCGGCGTGCCGGGCATCTACGGCTTCGCCGGCTTCTATTCGAAAGACGCGATCCTCGAAGCAAGTTGGGCTGCGGGCGGCGTCGGCCAAACCGCGTTCTGGCTCGGCATCGCGGCCGCCTTGTTCACCGCCTTCTATTCGTGGCGTCTGATTTACCTGACCTTCTACGGCAAGTTCCGCGGCGACCATCATGCGATGGAACATGCGCATGAAAGCCCGCCGGTGATGTTGATCCCGCTCTACGTGCTTGCGGCGGGCGCATTGCTTGCCGGTATCGGTGCGTATGAATGGTTCGTCGGTCATGACCGCGCTGCCTTCTGGGGCGCGTCGATCGTCACGCCGCCAGGCCACGACCCGATCGAAGCCGCGCATCACGTGCCGCATTGGGTCGGTCTGGCACCGCTTGCGGTCGGCCTGCTCGGCATTGCGCTGGCAAGCTGGTTCTATTTGAAGCGCACCGATCTTCCGAAGAAGGTCGCGACCGCGTTCTCCGGCGTCTACGTGCTGGTGTTCAACAAGTACTATTTTGACGAGCTGTACGACGCAGTGTTCGTGCGTCCGGCCGTGTGGTTCGGCCGCCTGTTCTGGCAGCGCGGCGACCAGGGCATCATCGACGCCTACGGTCCCGACGCGATCGCCAGCAACTCGCGTCGCTTCGCTGGCTTCGTTTCGAAACTGCAGACCGGTTATCTCTACCAGTACGCCTTCGTGATGCTGATCGGCGTCGTGTTGTTCACGACCTGGTTCCTCTGGCGCGGCCACTAAAAGAAGACGCGAGAAGATGAACTCCGCTGCCTCCTGGCCGATCCTTTCGGTCGTCACCTTCCTCCCCACGCTGGGTGCGCTGCTTGCGTGCCTGATGCGCGGCGACACGCCGTCGGGCCAGCGCAACATCCGCTGGATCGGTCTGTGGACGTCGCTGCTGACCTTCGCGATCTCGCTGCTGATCTGGACCGGCTACGACCCGTCCAACGGCGGCTTCCAGTTCGTCGAACGCTATGCGTGGGTGCCGAGCGCCAACTTCATCTATCAGAAGGGCGTCGACGGCATTTCGCTGTGGTTCGTGTTGATCTCGACCTTGCTGACGCCGATTTGCATCGTGTCGAGCTGGGACTCGATCAAAGTCCGCCCGAAAGAATGGATCATCGCGCTGCTCGTGCTCGAGACGATGATGGTCGGCATGTTCACGGCACTCGATCTGGTGCTGGTCTATGTCTTCTTCGAAGGCGTGCTGATCCCGATGTTCGTGATCATCGGCATCTGGGGCGGGCAACGGCGCATCTACGCGGCGTTCAAGTTCTTCCTCTACACGCTGGTCGGCTCGGTGCTGATGCTGCTCGCGATCATCGCGATGTATCTGAAGGCCGGCACAACCGACATGATCGTAATCCTGCGCACGCCGTTTGCGGCGGAGTTGCAGATCTATCTGTGGCTGGCCTTCTTCGCGTCCTTCGCGGTGAAAATGCCGATGTTCCCGGTCCACACCTGGTTGCCCGACGCACACGTCGAAGCGCCGACCGCGGGCTCGGTGATTCTGGCCGCCGTGCTGTTGAAGATGGGCGGCTACGGCTTCATCCGCTTCTCGGTGCAGATGCTGCCGAATGCGAGCGAGTATTTCGCGCCGCTGGTGTTCGCACTGTCGATTGTCGCGATCATCTACACATCGTTGGTTGCGCTGGTGCAGACCGACATGAAGAAGCTGATCGCCTATTCGTCCGTGGCGCATATGGGCTTCGTGACGATGGGCATCTTCGCGCTCAACCAGCAGGGGCTGGAAGGCGGCGTGTTCCAGATGATCAGCCACGGCGTCGTGTCGGGCGCGCTCTTCCTCTGCGTCGGCGTCGTCTATGACCGTCTGCACACCCGTGAGATCGCGCGCTATGGCGGAATGTCCGTGAACATGCCGCGCTACGCGCTGGTATTCATGGTGTTCACCCTGGCTTCGGTTGGTCTGCCGAGCACGTCGGGCTTCGTCGGCGAATTCCTCAGCCTGTTGGGTGCGTTCCTGCGCAACACCTGGGTCGGTGTCCTCGCTTCGACCGGCCTGGTGCTGGGCGCTGCCTACATGCTGGTGCTCTACCGCCGGCTGTTCTTCGGCAAGCTTGAGAAAGCCGACGTGAAGGCGATGGCCGATCTCCACTGGCGCGAGATCGTCGTGTTCGCGCCGTTGATCGTGCTGGTCTTCTGGCTCGGCCTGTATCCCTCAACGTTCAAGGATCCGATCGCTTCGTCGGTCGCCTCGATCGTCAGCGCGCACCAGGCGCGCATCACGCCCAAAGCGGCACAAGCTGATGGCGCCTACGCGCCGGGGGCGAAGTAATGGGTCAGTTTCTTCCTGCGCTGCCCGAGATTGTTCTCGCGGTCTGCTCGCTCGCCTTGCTGATCGCGGGTGCGTTCGGCGGTGAAAAGTCGACGCGCTCGATCAGCTATCTGGCGCTGTTCGCGTTGATCGTCGTTGCCGTGCTGGTGCTGCGCCAGCCTGACGCGACGACGGTCGTTGCTTTCAACGGCCTGTTCAAAAGCGACGCCTTCGGCCGCATCTTCAAGATCCTGATCTTGATCGGGTCGGGCCTGTCGATCCTGCTGTCGATGGATTGGCTCGAGCGCGAGAAGATCGCGCGTCCGGAATATCCGGTGCTGGTCCTGCTGGCGACGCTCGGCATGTTGGCGATGGTGTCGGCCAACGATCTGCTGTCGCTCTATGTCGGCCTCGAATTGCAGAGCCTGTCGCTCTACGTGCTCGCCGCGTTCCAGCGCGACACGGTGAAGTCGAGCGAAGCGGGCCTGAAATATTTCGTGCTGGGTGCGCTGTCGTCAGGCCTGCTGCTGTGGGGCACGTCGCTGGTCTACGGCTTCTCGGGCACGACCCAGTTCGATCGTCTGGCCGCAGTGTTTGCGACCGGTCCGGCAAGTGTCGGCGTGATCATCGGTCTCGTCTTCGTTGCCGCCGGCATCGCGTTCAAAGTTTCGGCGGTGCCGTTCCATATGTGGACGCCCGACGTGTACGAGGGTGCACCGACGCCGGTGACCGCCTTGTTCGCGATGGCGCCCAAAGTTGCGGCGATGGGATTGTTCGTGCGCGTCCTGGTCGGACCGTTCGGACATCTGCTGCTGGAATGGCGCCAGATCATCCTGTTCGCGTCGGTCGCGTCGATGCTGCTGGGCTCGTTCGCTGCCATCGCGCAGAAGAACGTCAAACGCCTGATGGCCTATTCGTCGATCGCCAATGTCGGCTACGCCCTGCTGGGCCTGGCTTCGGGCGGGCTGGCGGGCGTGCAGGGCGTGATCATCTACATGGCGATCTACGTCTTCATGACCGCGGGCTCGTTCGGCGTGATCCTCGCCATGCGGCGCAACGGCGCGGCTGCTGAAAATTTGGACGATCTTGCCGGTCTGGGCCGCTCGCGGCCCGGTTTGGCGATCGCGATGCTCATTTTCATGTTCGCTTTGGCCGGAATTCCGCCGCTCGCGGGCTTCTGGGGGAAATATTACGTCTTCATCGCCGCCATCCATGCCGGCGACATCGCCCAGGCAGCGGACGCAAACCTGCTCTACGCGGCTGCGGTAATTGGCGTACTGACGAGCGCGGTGGCGGCCTTCTATTATCTGCGCATCGTGAAGATCATGTATTTCGATGAGCCGGCGCCCGCCCTGGACGCCAGCCCCGGCCGCGCCGTTGAAGCGGTGGTGCTGGTTTCCGTGCTGGTGATGCTTGTCGTGGGTGCGCTCCCGACCACATTGATCGACGCCTCCATTCGCGCAGCAAAGACGTTGCTAACGGTATGAACGATTTACCGCCGGGCTGGCGCCACGTCGCCCTCGGTGCCGTCGACTCGACTCAGGACGAGGCGTGGCGCCTCGCCAAGAACGGTGCTCCTGGCCGCACTGTGTTGACCGCAACCGCGCAACGCGCTGGTCGCGGTCGCCGTGGCCGTGACTGGGAGTCGTCGCCCGGCAACCTTCACCTGTCGATCCTGTTGCGCGCCATCGAGCACAGCCCGCACGAGCTGTCCTTCGTCGGCGGCCTCGCCGTCGCGGATGCGCTCGATGCGCATACCGACGGCGTCGCGCTGAAGTGGCCCAACGACGTGTTGGTCGGCGGTCGCAAGATTGCCGGCATTTTGCTCGAAGCCGAGCCGCCGGTTGTGGTGCTGGGCATCGGCATCAATCTCGCGCGTTCGCCGAACGGCACGTCTTATCCCGCGACCGATCTGCGCGGCAGCGTGACGCCGCAGCAGCTGCTGCCGACTCTGGTGCGCGCGGTTGATGCGCGGCTGGAAGAATGGCGCACGCTTGGCTTCGCCTATGTGCGCGAAGCGTGGCTCGAACGCGCCTGGCGTCTCGGCGCCAAAGTCGAGATCGACGAAAAAGAGAGCGGTCGTTTCGCCGGCATCGACAGCGATGGTGCGCTGTTGCTCGATCCCGGCCTGCGCCGCGTCGTTGCAGGATCGGTCCGCTACCGCCAGTAGGCGGGGCGTCGTCATGCTGCTCGCGATCGACGCCGGTAACACCAATGTTGTCTTCGCCGTTTATGACGGCGACGTGCAGCGCGGCGTGTGGCGTGCCGCGACCGACAGTCGCCGGACCGCCGACGAATATGCGGTGTGGCTGCTGCAGCTGATGAGCAAGGCCGGACTGGATGCGGCGCAGCTCGATGGCTGCATCGTTGCATCGGTCGTGCCGTTGGCGACTTTCAACCTGCTCAAGCTGGTGCGCGAGCATCTCCAGCTCGAACCGCTGGTGATCGGCGAGCCGAATGTACAGTTGGGGCTTCGCGTATTGCTGGACCGGCCGGAAGAAGTCGGCGCCGATCGCATCGTGAATGCCGTTGCGGCCAGCGAACGCTATGGCGGTCCGCTGATCGTGATCGATTTTGGAACGGCGACGACGTTCGACGTCGTCGATGCCAATGGTGATTATCGCGGCGGCGTCATCGCGCCCGGCATCATCCTGTCGGTCGAAGCCTTGCATATGGCCGCCGCCAAGCTGCCAAAGGTCGACGTCGTTCGACCGAAGACAGACAACGTCATCGCGACCAGCACGGTCACGGCGATGCAATCAGGAATTTATTGGGGGTATGTCGGTTTGATCGAAGGTTTGGTGGCGCGTATTCGCGCTGAATTGGGTGGAGGCGCGCGCGTCATCGCGACGGGCGGGCTTGCGACCTTGTTCGCCGACGCGACGCAAGCGATCGATTCGATCGACGAAGATCTGACCCTGCGCGGGTTGGTGCTTCTGTATCAGCGCAACGCGCAGAGCGCCGCGGTGGCGGCATGACCGAGCTCGACGACTGGAAGCCGGACGCCAAGGGCGTCACCTTCGTCCCGATCGGCGGTGCCGGCGAGTTCGGCCAGAACCTGTCGCTCTACGGCCATGCCGGCAAATGGATCATGGTCGATTGCGGCATGGGCTTTGGCGACGAGCGCACGCCCGGCGTCGATCTGCTGGTGCCCGATCCCGCGTTCGCGGTCGAACGGCGCGAAGACATTCTGGGCTTGGTTCTGACCCACGCGCACGAAGACCATATCGGCGCCATTCCGTATTTGTGGCCCAAGCTGCGCCTGCCGATTTATGCGACGCCGTTCACGGCCGCAGTCGTGCGCATGAAGCTGATCGAGCACGGGCTGATCGATCAGGTGAAGCTGATCGAGATTCCGCTGCGCGGTTCGTTCGAACTTGGTCCGTTCAAACTCACCTACGTGCACGTGACGCATTCGGTGCCCGAGCCGACGATGCTGGTGGTCGAAACCAAAATCGGCCGCATCGTGCATACGGGCGACTGGAAGCTCGATCCCGGTCCAGTCATCGGTCCGGTGTCGGACAGCGCGACCTTGAAACAGTTGGGCGACGACGGCGTGCTTGCGGTGGTGGGCGATTCCACCAACGCGCTGACACCAGGACGGTCCGGCTCGGAAGCCGCGCTGGAAGCCAGCTTTACCAGCCTGTTCAAGCGCTTTCGCGGACGTATCGCGGTGGCGTGTTTCTCGTCCAACGTTGCGCGCGTCGAAGTGATCGCGCGGGCTGCGCACGCCAATGATCGCGACGTGGCGCTGGTCGGGCGCTCGCTGTGGCGGATCGCCGACTGCGCGCGCGAAACCGGCTATCTCGCCAATGTCGACGAGTTTCTCAGCGACAGCGATGCGGGTCTGGTGCCCAACGACAAGATCGTTCTGATCTGCACCGGCAGCCAGGGTGAGCCGCGTTCGGCAATGGCGCGCATCGCCAATGAAGACCATCCGCAGATCGACCTGCAGCAGGGCGACACGGTGATCTTTTCGGCGCGCGCGATTCCGGGCAACGAACGTCCGATCCAGCAGTTGCAGAGCAAACTGGCCAAGCGCGGCATCGAAGTCGTCACGCCCGAACATGATTTCGTACATGTCAGCGGCCATCCGGCCGAAGACGAGCTGACCGAACTGTATCAGTGGCTGCGTCCGCGCACGGTTGTGCCGGTGCATGGCGAATTCGCGCATCTGTCGGCGCATGCGCAGTTGGCGCGCGATTGCCAGGTGCCGCAGACGCTGATTCCCGAAAACGGCACCGTGATCCGCTTTACCGCCGATCAGGACGCGCAGGTGATCGGGCAGTTGGACACAAACGTACTCGCCGTCGACGGCAAGCGGCTGGTGCCGGCGTCGGGCGGCGTGTTGCGGCAGCGCAGCCGCATGATCGATCAAGGCGCGATCGTCGTGACGATCGTGCTCGATGGAAAGGGACGTCTCTTGGCGAAACCGCAAGTCGCGGCGCCCGGTCTGTTGACCGCGGCCGAAGATCAGAACCTGTTGAAAGAACTCTCGCTCGGCGGCGAGCAAGCGTTCGACCAGTTGGGCGTGCCGGAAAAGCGCGACGACGATCTGGTGCGCGACGCGGTGCGTCTCGGCGTGCGCCGTCGTGCCAATCAGATGTTGGGCAAGAAACCCAATGTCGACGTGCATCTGGTGCGCGTGCAATGAGCCGCGTTCGTCTCCCCGGTGAAGCGGCGCCGACCGTTGAAGGCAGCGCGCTGATCAAATTCCACGCCGGTGTCGGCACCGACGATCAGGGTCGTACGCGCAACCAGATCCTGGCCTTCGACGATCGCCAGATCGAAGAAGTGCACGACTATATCCAGTGGCTGTTTCCGCTGCCGGAACGCAGCCGTTTCAATCCCAACGCGCCGCTGCTGACGCAAGAAGACGTGATGCGGTTCCGCCGCGAACCCAAGCTGCGCCAAAGCGTGGCGGCTGGTTTGAAGCGCATGCTGATGTTCTACGGCTTCGTGCGCGACGAAGACGGCGACGTCGTGCCGGCGGCTGATTTCGGTGCGCGCGCCGAATTGTGGCTGCAGCCGCAGAACCACAATCACCTGCGCTTGACGCGCATCTTGCGTTGTCTGGTGCTGCTTGGTCTGCCGGACGAAGCGCTGACGCTCTACGATTGCCTCGAAGCGATCGGCGAAGACGCGCCCGAACTGGTTGCGGCCGAGACGATGAAGCACTGGCACGCGGCGGTGCAGCCGCTTCTGGCAGACTGATCAGCCATGCCGATCGCAACCGGCTTCGCGATGTATTTCGTGATCTGGTGGATCAGCCTGTTTCTGGTCTTGCCGTGGCGGGCCGAGCCCGAGGCGGCGCCCGTCGAAGGCCATGCGTCGAGCGCGCCGCGCAATCCGCATCTGGTGAAAAAGCTGCTGGTGAACACCGCGCTGGCCGCGGTGCTGTGGCTGCTGGTCTACGCGCTGGTCCACAGTGGCTGGATCAGCTTCCGCGACATGGTGCGGGACGAGTAGGGGGCCTGGGGCCGGCCGTCAGTTCTGGCTGACCAGCCCGAAGACGAAGCCGAAGACCCCGGCAAAGAACAGAAGCAGGACGATCGCGCCCATGGCGATCGAAATTTTGACGATCCAGCGGTCGCCGCGGGTGCGCAGCTCCTGCATCGTCGGGCCGGGCCCGATTCCCTTGAGCGTTGCATGGGTCCGCAGGCGCTCGTCATGGATCGCGGCCTGCATATTGGCCGCGGCCTCCAAGGCCGCCTCACTCGGGGGCGGATCGTCATCCAGGCGGCGACGGCGGTTCATGGGCCGATTGAGTACCCGAGCAGATATGAACAAGGGTTGTACGATAGATCGACATGATTCATTCCGCCCCCGCGGCAACCGCAGAGGTGGACAGGGGGGATAGCCGACGCTATCTAGACGCCCCGCGCCAGACGGCGGGCCCTTTGGGTCCCCATCGTCTAGAGGCCTAGGACACCGCCCTTTCACGGCGGTAACAGGGGTTCGAATCCCCTTGGGGACGCCATTACGTTCAATGGTATTGCCCCGTCTGGCGCATCAGGCTTTTGCCGGTCTACTTCATCTCCACCAGGTTCAGATCGCTCTCCTGCAGCAAGGTCCGGGAGAGGATGAATTGCGTCGCATCGGGGCTGACCGCGATGCCGCCGCGCCAGAACAGCTCGTCCAGCCGCGCCAGGATCTGAGTCGTGCCACCGGCCGGGTCGATCCGGACCAGCTCGGGCCGGGCCGACATGGTGACGCCGAAGATGGCGCCGGCCCGCACCGTCCAAAGATGCCGGTCGAGTTCGCCCGACCGCAGCCCCAGCGGGATCAGCGCACCGCCATCGAGCGGCAATTTGAAAAACGCGCCGTCTTCGCCCGACCGCACCAGCAGATGCGTATCGTCCAGCCCGCTGCGCACCGATTGAATGTTGGTCGCGACCGTCGTCGACGTCGCACTGCCGTCCAGCGCAACGCGCTGCAGACGCCAGCTCGGCCCGTCTTTGCGCTGATAGAAGATCGCATCGCCGGCCGGCGACCAGACCGGTTCCAGCAGCAACAGCTCGTTGAACAACACGCTGTGATTGCCGGTGCGCACATCGATCACCAGCATCTGCATTGCGCCGTTGCGACGAACGCCGACTGCGATGCGCGTTCCGTCGGGCGACCAAGCCGGTGCAACAACGTCACCCGCGTTCAATTCGCCGAGCCGGCGTGCCGTGTCGAACGGTGCGTCGCTGATCCACAGATCGGGATGGCCGCCGCGATCGGAAACGAACGCAAGTTGTTTGCCGTTGGGCGAGAAGGCGGGCATGCGATCACGCGAACTCGATTCCAACAACGGTTCGGGCGTAATCGGCGTCGTCGCTTTGCCGTCGCGCGACTGTAGCAGCATCAGATTTTCGCGGCGCGACACGATTTCGAGAATGACGCGATCTTTTAGCCGCGCATTCGCGACCATGCCGATCGTACGTTGCCCGCCAAGCAGCATTGTGCGCGCACCGGTGACGACATCGACGCGCCACAAGGCACCGCCGCGCGCGCCATAACCGGTCGCAAGCAACGTCTTTCCGTCGGCGGACCAGGCGACCGATTCGATTGCATCGGCATGCATGGGCAGGATCGTGACCTGCCGCGTCGCCATATCCAGCAAACCGATATCTTCGTTGCCAAGCTGGTGCACGCGCACGAATGCGAGGCGTTTGCCGTCGGGCGACAGAGTCGGGCGTTCGTCGCCGATCTCGCCGGGCGGCGGCAGGACCAAAACTTCAGGATCGCTGCCGGTCAGATCACGCTGCACCAGCCGGCGCATGATCATGTCGGTGGCGCGATCGGCATAGATCAGGCCGGCGCCGTCCGGCGCCCAGGTCAAGGTCGTGATGCCGGCGCCGGTGCAATTGCCGACCTCGCGTTCGGTGCCGCCGGGCACAGCCCGTACATAGAGACGGCACGGCGATAGCCAGCTGCGCTTGGCGTAGGCGATACGCCCGCCATCGGGCGACCAGGCGGGCGCATAGGCGTACTCGTCGGTCAGCGGCACCGGATTGCCGCCTGCAAGCGAGCGCATCAGCAGGACGCGCTGCTTCGACGCTGGATCGGTGCCGAGATAGACAAGCTGTCCGCCGTCGGGCGACAGGGCTGGTTCGGTTTCCAACCCTGGCTCGAACGTGACCGGCGTTAGGCGCAGCTCGGCCGTGTCCTGCAGCACGATTCGTTCGGGCGGGCGCAAGGCCAAGCCGATTGCGCTGATCACCAACAGCACGACACCCAACGCGAACGCGATCTGCGGCAGCAGATGCAACGGCGCGGGCTGTGGCGTCGCAACAGGCGGGGGCGCCGCCGGTTCGGGAGAGGGGCGCAGCAATCCGGTCGTGCGCGGAACCGGCTTCACGATTTGCCCCACTGGGCCGGTCAGCCGGTAACCGATGCGCGGCACGGTTTCGATCGAGACCTCGGCGCCGGCTTCGAGAAACAGCTCGCGCAGGCGAAGGACCGTGCGCGTAAGTGCGTCCTCACCGACGATCGTGTCGCCCCAGCACGCATGCATCAGGTCTTCGCGCGACACGGTTTCGCCCGGATAGCGCGCCAACGCGACCAGCACTTGCATGATGCGCGGCTGCAGCGGGCGCGGACCGTTGGACAGCACGACACGACACAGGCTGGGCTCGACGCGCAGCCCCGCAAGTTCGAACGCAGCTTCCTGCGCAAGCTCAACCGGATCGGCTGGGCTTGGCGGGCCGCTCGTTCCTGCTGCGCGTGAATTGCGCAGTGTCATCGTGTTCCCCGGTGGTCCGTCAAACTTTGTCAAACAACGCGCGCACGTGTCGTGTGTCGGTACCCACACCAATAGTGAGCCTTAGACCGCAGCAGCGATATCAGATTTTTCCGCGAAAGATCGGCAGCTGATCGGTGTCCGATCGGTCCGCGTATGGCCGCTGCCATCGCTTTCGCTGTGGCGCGTAAACCACGATGCGGCGGACTTATTGCACTGGAGTCGCTGATGAACCGCCATGCAGGCTCGTTGCGTACACAAGAAATGGTCGGCGATATGTGGCCCCACGCCGATGCAATTGCGGCTGCTCCGGCGCGTAGTGGTCCCATGGAAGCTGCGCATGTGGGTTTGCTGCGCGCGACGGAATCCATCGTCGCCGAACGCATCGATCACGTCGGGCTTGAAGGCAACGGGCGCGGCGGGTGGAGTTCGGCGGCATTCGA
Source organism: Roseiterribacter gracilis (assembly GCA_018332375.1). Classification (GTDB taxonomy): domain Bacteria; phylum Pseudomonadota; class Alphaproteobacteria; order BOG-932; family Roseiterribacteraceae; genus Roseiterribacter; species Roseiterribacter gracilis. The sequence goes on from BOPV01000001.1 coordinate 169,680, forward strand.
AACGGACAATTCGGCGCTGATCGCCAACGTGCTGACCGGCCTGCCGCGCGGCGCGCCGTTGGCCCAGATCGAACAGGCGTTTCATCGCGCCATTCGCAGCGGCCTGGTGACGCCCGGCGTAAAGATGCCGACCGAAGCGGTTCTGGGGAGTATCCTCGGCATCGCGCCGCGTCGCGCCGCATCGATCTACGCCAAGCTCAGCAATCAAGGTCTGCTGGTGCGCGACGGACGCACCTGGCACGTGCCGCTTGCCTTCGGCGTGCCGGTCGCGCCACCAGCGCCTGTTGCGCCGGGCGCCAGCGAGTTCTCGCGCGTCGTGAGCGCGGCGCTGTCGCATACGGTGCAGGCAAGCTCGCTCGGCCTGCCGCTGACGCCCGATGACGGGCCGCTGGATCTGTTTCCGCTGGCGAGCTGGATGCGCCTGTCCGATCGCATCGCCAAGATGACCGGTCAGTCGATGCTGCGCGCTGGCGATCACGGCGGCTTCCGTCCGTTGCGCGAGATCGTGGCCGACCATGCGCGTCGTACCTTCGGCATCAACGCCACGCCCGATCGCATCGTGATCGCACCCGGACCGCAACGCGCCTTGCTGCTGGTGACGATGGCGTTGCTGGAAATCGGCGACGTCGCCTGGGTCGAAAATCCGGGCGAGTACGCGCATCTCGCAGCGCTGGCGGCGGCGCAGGCGCGCGCGCTGCCCTTGCCCCAAGACAATGAAGACGTCTTCGCGGGGGATACCAAGCTGGCGGTGGTGCGTCCGCTCGACGGGCCGCGCGGTACCATCATGCAGCCGTCGCGCTGGCACGCGCTGTCACGATGGTCGGAAGAGAAACGTTCCTGGATCGTCGCCGACTATCTGCATTGCGAGTTGCGCGGTTCGCGCGATCCCGGCCACGCCGCCTATCTCGGCAGCCGCACGATTCATATTGGTGGCTTCGGCGGTTCGATGTTCCCGTCGCTTGGTTGCGCCTGGATCGTCGCGCCCGATGCGATGGTCGAACCGCTGCTGGCGATGCTGCGCCTGTGGGACGATCCGGTGCCGATCCCGACCCAGGCGACCTTGGCCGAGTTTATGAGCTCGCCGATCTATGCGCTGCATCTCGAGAAGGCGATCGCCGAACGCGCGCAGCGATTGGACGCGTTTCAGGTCGGCTATGAAATCGGTGGCGGTCGCGTCGAGCACTTGTCGCCGCCGCGCGGTTCGGGCTTGCGCATCGCATTGCCTGGCGTCGCACAAGAACGTCGCGCGATCGATGCGTGCCGAGCCGCCGGGTTCGGCGTGCAAGGGCAGGGGAGTTTCGGCCTGTCGGCGGGCTTCGCCGGCACGACGGCGAAACGCACCGAAGCGGCAGCGGAAAAACTAGCGCGTTTGCTGCGACCGTTCGCTTAGAACGCGTCTGACAATGTGACGTTGCGCGGCCTGATCGCGTCAGGTCGCGCAACTGCGTGCGCATCGCAGATCAATCCTGCTTGTGGCCAGAAATACCGGGCTTTTCACGCACCACGAGTCGGGTTTCTGCGCGCAGATGAATCGTGAAATCGTGGCTTTCCTGCAACTGCCCCGCGCGATGTCGCAGCTTGAAAAGTGCCGATTCTGTTGCGTCGAAGGAACGCGACATGTGATCCGCGCGTGCAGGTCCGGTCGACATCCATTCGGCGATTGTGTCGTTCCGACCGGCGTCTCCTAGTGCGTTCCATCGCGAGGTCCTCATCTTGACGGCCTCCGGGTCAATTGCTGCGCGCGAAGCGCGTAGCTTCTCTGGGAGAACAAACTTTGAAGACGACTAGGGGATACCGGATTTCACTCCGGACCTGGCTCGCGCTCGGCATTGCGCCGATCGCGTTGGCGCCGTTCACGGCGCAGGCGCAACAAGCTGCGGCCCAGGAAGAAATCGTGGTCACCGGTTCGCGCATTGCGCGCCCGAATCTGACGCAGCCGAATCCGGTGCAAGTGGTCAATGCTGAGACGATCCAGTCGATGGGCGTTCAGTCGACCATCGACGTCGTCAATCAGCTGCCGCAGACGCAGAACAACCTGACGCCGTCGACGTCGAACCGTTTCATCAACGGCGCCGGCGTGTCTTTCGCCAACCTGCGCGGCCTGGGCGAATACCGCACCCTGACCCTGGTTGACGGCAAGCGTCACGTTGGTTCGCTGTCGGGCCGTAACGGCTCGGGCGGTACGTCGCTGGTCGACTTGAACCAGATTCCGCCGTCGCTGATCGATCGCGTTGAAGTTGTCACGGGCGGCGCCTCGGCCGTCTACGGCGCTGATGCCGTCGCCGGTGTCGTCAACATTATCTTGAAGAAGAACTACGAAGGCGCTGAAGTCACCACCAGCTACAAAGGCGCAGAAGCCGGTGCCAACCACGTCTTCAACGTAAACGGCGTCGCTGGCGTGAATGTCGGTAGCGGTCGTGGCAACATCACGTTCGCCTTTGACTACAATCACGATACCGGCCTGTTCGGTCGCGATCGCGACTTCGCCCTCGCCAACTACACGTTGACGCCGAACCCGCGCAACGGAACTTCGTCCGACGGTATTCCCGATCGCATCACGCTGTATCCGACCGTGTCGTCGGTCTTTGCAGCGAATGGCGGCGCGGTGATCAAGACCGCGCTCCGCGGTGCAGGCTCGCAATACACGATCGCGGTTGCGCCGAACGGCTCCGGGCTGGTGAACTTCAATCGCGGCTTCCTGCTGAACGGGCCGCCGGCCGGCAACACGACGACCGCAGGCGACGTCAACGGCGTCGGCGGCGATGGCTATAACCCGTCCCAGTTCCTGACCCTGCGCGTGCCGAGCATTCGCACGGTGGCCGACACGGTGATCAACTACCAGCTGGCCGAGAATATCGGTCCGGTGAAGACGCTCAACTTCTTCGCCGACGTGAAGTATTCGAACTCACGTGGCTCGACCCAGTCGACGCCGTTCACCAACGGTACCGGCGCGGTTGCCACCGGCAGCAACGGTCAGGTTGGCTCGGGCGCCCTCGCGATCCGTGCCGACAACGCGTATCTGCCGGCCGATCTCCGTTCGCTGCTGACGGCGAACGGCATCACCGGTGCGAACACGTTCCAGATCACGCGTGTGAACGCCGACTGGGCCGGTAGCCGTGCCTACAACGCCGACTATTCCGTGTTTCGTTCGGTCGTCGGCTTCAACGGCGAGCTGAGCAACAACTGGAAGTATGAGGCCTATTACAATTACGGCCGCAATCGCACGGTGCTGACCAACAAGGAACGCGTCGTCGACAAGCTGAACCAGCAGCTCGACGCAACGGTCGTCGGCGGGCAGATCGTCTGCCGCGATCCTGCAGCCCAGGCGGCAGGGTGCGTGCCGATCAACCCGTTCGTGGTCGGCCCGCTGACCGCTGCGCAATACAACTATGCCCACACCCGTACGGCGGAAATCGCCACGCTGGTGCAGGAAAACGCTGCGGTGAACTTGTCGGGTGACGCGTTCACCTACCGCACGCCGTTCTCGGGCACGGTCGCGCCGCTCAGCTTCGCGGTTGGCGTCGAGTGGCGTCGTGAAGCCTCGGACGATACGACCGACTTCATCGCGCAGCAGCCGACCGGCTATATCTACGGCAACCAGAATATCGGTCCGAAAGGTTCGTACACCTCACGCGAGGCGTATCTCGAACTCGGCGTGCCGGTGTTGCGTGACCTGCCGTTTGCAAAAGCGGTCGATCTCGACCTGGCCTACCGGTATTCGAAATACTCGACCTCGGGTTCGGCCAACACCTGGAACGCGCGCATGGCGTGGGCGATCAACGATGACGTGAAGATCCGTGGCGGCGTCGCCCGCGCGGTTCGTGCACCGAACATCGACGATCTGTTCAATCCGCCCGGCGACAACTTCCTCGGCCTGGCCGATCCGTGCTCGGTGACCAACATCAATGCGGGCGGACCGCAACGTGTTGCGAACTGCCGCGCGGCGGGCATTCCGGCCGGCTACAACTCGAACGACTTCGGCAATCCGTCGGTTCGTACGGGTGGTAACCGCGACCTGAAGCCGGAAATCGGTTCGACCTTCACCGCTGGTGCCGTGTTCACGCCGACCTTCGTGCCGGGCCTGAACATCACGGCCGACTATTGGTGGGTTCGCATCACGCAGGGTCAGGCGGCGTTGGATCCGAACTCGATCCTGCGCGGCTGCTATGATCAGAACGTGCCTGCTCTGTGCGGGCTGATCCAGCGTCGTGCGGACGGTTCGATCCGCACCGTGTTCGGCAACACGACCAACATCGGTCGCGAAGTCGTGCGCGGCGTCGATCTGGGCGTGTCGTACAGCTTCAATCTCGACCGCGTCGGCATTCGCAACTACGGCGATCTGACGGTTGGGTTCGATGGCTCGTGGGTTCCTGAAAACATCATCATTCAGGATCCGTCGAATGCCGATCAGAAGCTGTATCGTGGCGGTACGGCGGGTTACCCGCATCTGCGTGGCACGTTCCGCGCCGTGTGGGACTGGAACGCGCTCAGCGTCACGTGGGCGAGCCGTTTCCTCGGCGAGCAGGAGACGTTCCCGAATACGCCGGCTGAAATCGCCGACTTCAATCGTGTCGGGACGACCTGGTATCACGATGTTTCGGCGAAGTACCGCTGGCGCAACATGACGTTCTTCGGCGGCATCAACAATCTGGCTGACAAGAAGCCGCCGGCGGTGCCGTTCCTGTATCAGGGTTCGTATCAGCAGGGTGCGTACGCGACCTTCCCGGTCACGACGGGTGCTGCCGGCAGCTACGATCCGATCGGTCGCGCCTTCTTCGTCGGCACGTCGATCAAGTTCTAACTGTTCCATCGATATCCACGAACTGGGGCTGGCCGCGAGGCCAGCCCCTTTTTCTTTGTATCGGGCGGCCGCGTTGCATTGTATCGGCGGAAGTGCAATGCCGGTCGGATGGAGCGGCTTTTCTCCTTGTCCGATGCAGCCGGTTCGGCGCTGACGCGCCTGCCTTATGTGCTGCGCATTCTGCTCGAAAACGTGCTGCGCAACGCGGGCGACGACGCGGAGCGTAGTCGCGCTGCAATCCTCGGCTGGCTCGACCGTGCGACCAGCGAAGATGAAATTCCGTTCCTGCCGTCGCGCGTGTTGATGCACGACACGACCTGCGTGCCGGCGCTGGCCGACATTGCGGGCATGCGGTCGGCCTTGGCCGAGGCGGGCGGGGATCCGTCGCGCCTGAATCCGGTTCTGCCGGTCGACGTGTCGGTCGATCATTCGCTGGCGGTCGATTTCTTCGGCAGCAGCGACGCGGCTGCGCGCAACATGGCGCGCGAATTCGAGCGCAACCGCGAACGCTACGTCTTCATGAAATGGGCCAGCCAAACGATGCGTGGCGTGCACGTGCATCCGCCCGGCACCGGCATCATGCACACGATCAATCTCGAACGACTTGCCAGCGTGGTCACCACGACCAACGGCGTCGTGAATCCCGACACGTTGATCGGCACCGACAGCCACACGCCAATGATCAACGGCATCGGCGTGCTCGCCTGGGGCGTTGGCGGGTTGGAAGCCGAAAGCGTGATGTTCGGCATGCCGGTGATGCTGCGCGTGCCCGACGTGATCGGCGTGCGTTTCAACGGACGGCTGCGCGACGGCGTGCTGGCGACCGACCTGGCGCTGGTCGTGACCGAACGTCTGCGCCAGACCGATCTGGCTGGCCGCTTTGTCGAGTATGTCGGTCCCGGCGTTGCAAGCCTGTCGGCTGGCGAGCGCGCGGTGATCGCCAATATGGCGCCGGAATACGGTGCCTCGACCGGCTATTTCCCGATCGACGCAAACACGCTGCGCTATCTGCGCGCGACCGGACGCAGCGACGAACATTGCGCGCTGGTCGAAGACTATGCGCGGCGCCAGGCGCTGTGGTTCGACGCAGATGCGACGCCGACCTATTCCGACGTCATCGACATCGATCTTGAGCAGGTCGGGATGAGTCTGGCCGGGCCGCGCCGGCCGCAAGATCGCGTGACGCCGGCCGAGATCGCAAAGGGTGCGGACCGGCACGTCGCGATCGCTGCGATCACCAGCTGCACCAACACGTCCGATCCGCGCCTTGCCGTCGCCGCCGGTCTACTGGCGCAGAAAGCGCGCGCCAGATCGATGACCGTGCCGGCTTGGGTGAAAACGTCGTTCGCACCGGGCTCGCCGACTGCGTCGCGCTATCTGCAGCGCGCGGGCTTGTTGCAGCCACTGTCCGAACTGGGCTTCGACATTGTCGGCTATGGCTGCACCACCTGCATCGGCAATGCCGGGCCATTGGTGGAGTCGACGAGAACCGATACGCCGGTCGCGATCCTGTCGGGCAACCGCAACTTTCCCGGTCGCGTGCATGCGCAGATCGACCAGTCCTATCTCGCATCGCCGCCGCTGGTGGTTGCTTACGCACTTGCCGGCACGGTCGATCTCGACATTACGCGCGATGCGATCGCCGATGGCGTGTATCTGGCCGATCTTTGGCCGACCGGCGCCGAGATCGACGCTGCGCTTGCTGCTGTCGATCCGGATGACGTTGCAGCATCCTATGACGAGGCCGAGCAAAGCCCCGCCTGGGCCAAGCTGCACGCGCCTGATAGCGCATTGTTTCCGTGGGATGCGGCGTCGACCTACATTCGCCGGCCGCCCTTCGCATCGTTGGACGCGCCGTCGCGCCTCGGACACTTCACCGCCTATCCGTTGCTGGTGGTGGGCGACGACATCACCACCGATCACATTTCGCCGGCGGGACAGATTCCGCTCGGCGGCGATGCAGCTGCGTATTTGATCGCGCGCGGCGCGAACGCGGCCGACCTCAACGTCTTCTCGTCGCGGCGCGGCAATTGGGAAGTAATGTTGCGCGGTCTGTTCACCAACAAGACGGTGCGCAACCTGCTCGATCCTACCTTGCAGGGGGGCGACACGATCCATCTACCGAGCGGTGACGTGTTGCCTTTGTGGCAGGCGGCCGAACGGTATCGCGCGGCGAATGACTCCGTCGTGCTGCTTGCGGGTGCTCGCTACGGCACTGGCTCGTCGCGCGACTGGGCTGCGAAAGGTCCGGCTTTGTTGGGCGTGCGTGCGGTGCTTGCGACCAGTTTCGAGCGCATCCATCGCACCAATTTGATCGGCATGGGCATTCTGCCGTTGCAGATTTCCGCGCCCTTGGCGACGCGCGAACGCATCACAATCGACGCGCCGGCCGACAGGCTGCAACCGCGCGCCAAGATCGACGTGACGATCGGCGACACGTCGCTCACCGCGACCGCGGCCGTCGAAACCAAGCTGGAAGTCGAGACGCTGCGGGCCGGCGGGATCCTGCCGCTGATTTTGCGACGGGCGTTGCAGCACGCGTAGGCGCCGCCCGCCCAGTATTTTCGTGCGGTTCGGGACCGATTGCGGTTCTACGGGGTTACCCTGGTATGAAATCGCACATTTGCGCCGCGCTGCTGCTAATCGCCATGCCGGCCGCTGCCGACCAGCCCAAGCGGCTGTTCTATGACGTCGAAAATCAAACTTACGGACATATCGGGACCTACAGCCTGGCGATCGAAACGCGCAACGGCGCGACCTTGATCACCAGCGAGGCGCATATCCGCGTCGACGTGCTTGGCGTCACGATGTTCCGGCAGGAAGCGGCGCGGCATGAACGCTGGGTTGGATCGCGGCTGGTCGAGTTTCATGGTGTGACGACTGAGAACGACGTGCCGGTGAAGATCGACGGCCACGCCGACGGCGATCACTTCGTTCTGACGTCGCCGAGCGGCGAAACCAAATTGCCCGGTTCGATCCGTCCGGCCAGCCCGCTGGTCGCCGATGGCGGCGGCGGTCCGATCTTCATGACCGATACGGGTACGGTCACGGCGGGCAAGGTCGAAGATTTGGGCGAGATGACGATCTCGTTTGCCGGCGCGCCAACCAAGGCACACCGCTACCGCATCGAAACGACGGGCGCGCGCGAAAAATACGAAGTCTGGATGGGTGCCGATCGTACGCCGCTACGCTTCACCTCAGCCGACGCGCGCAGCAACAGCACCTTTACGCTGGTGCCTTAGTCGACTGGAAACTCGACACCCTGCGCCAGCGGCAGAGACGTGCCCCAATTCACCGTCTGCGTCTGACGGCGCATATAGGCTTTCCACGCATCCGAGCCGGATTCGCGGCCGCCGCCGGTTTCTTTCTCACCGCCGAACGCACCGCCGATTTCCGCACCGCTGGGACCGGTATTGACGTTGGCGAGTCCGCAATCGCTGCCTTTGGCTGACAGGAACCGTTCGGTCTCGCGCAGGTCGGTCGAGAAGATGCAGGACGACAGGCCCTGATCGACTTCGTTCTGCAGCCGCAGTGCTTCGTCGAAGGTTTCGTAGTTCAGCACGTACAGAATCGGTGCAAAGGTTTCGTGGCGCACGATCGCGCTTTGCGCCGGCATTTCGACAATCGCGGGGCGCACATAAAACGCATCGCCATTGGCTGGTTCGATCCGCTCGCCGCCGGTGCGAATTGTGCCGCCCTCGTGCCGCGCTGCGTCGAGCGCCGCGCGCATGGAATCGTACGCGGCGCGATCGAGCAGCGGCCCGACCAACGTGTCGGCTGCGAGCGGATTGCCGATGCGCAAACTGCCATAGGCACGCACCAGCCGATCAACCAGCTGCGCCTGCACGTCCTTGTGCACGATCAAGCGGCGCAAGGTGGTGCAGCGTTGTCCGCACGTGCCGACGGCAGAGAACGTCGCTGCGCGCGTTGCGAGATCGAGATCAGCCGACTTGGTCACGATCATCGCCGCATTGCCGCCAAGCTCGAGCAGCGAACGGCCGAAGCGCGCGGCAACGACGGGCGCAATTTCGCGGCCCATGCGCGTGCTGCCGGTGGCGCTGACCAGCGGGACACGTTTGTCCGCGATCAGCCTTTCGCCAATGCCGCGGCCGCCCATCACCAGCTCCAGCAGTCCGTCGGGTGCGCCCTTGAATTTCTCTGCGGCGCGCTTGAACAATTCGGCGGTGGCGAGCGCGGTCAGCGGCGTCTTCTCGGACGGCTTCCACACCACGCTATTGCCGCAGACCAGCGCCAACGCGGCGTTCCAGGCAAAGACTGCGACGGGAAAATTGAACGCGCTGATCACCGCGACCGGCCCCAGCGGATGCCAACGCTCGACGAGGTGATGATCCGGACGTTCCGACGCGATCGTCAGGCCATAGAGCTGGCGCGACAGGCCGACCGCGAAGTCGCAAATGTCGATCATCTCCTGCACTTCACCGAGGCCTTCGGAGAGGATCTTGCCCGTCTCCAACGTGACCAGACGGCCCAGCGCATCTTTGTTGGCGCGCAGCGCTTCGCCGAACAACCGCACCAACTCGCCGCGACGCGGCGCCGGCACATCGCGCCAGCGTTCGAACGCGGCCGCGTTGCGCGTCAGCTTGGCATCGATATCGGCGTCGCTTTGGATGCAGGCCAGCACGCTGCCGTCGATCGGCGAACGCGCGACCATGTCGCCGTTGCTGCGATCAGCCAGGCCGAACTTGGCGAGAATGAGCTGGGCTTCGTTGGTCGCGTTCATGATGCCTCAAGCCGCGTGTTGAACTGCAGGCGCCATCGCATAGGCGCGGCCGAACCGGTTGGCAAGAAAACGCGCCAGCGGGATCTGCTCCTGCCGCACCAGGCCACGATCGGGCAGGGCGCCTTCGGCGAGCAGATCCAGCACGGCGCAGATCGCCGACGCGGTGGTGATCTGGATGGCGGCGTACTGCCGTCCCGCAATCGGACCGGCATAGACTTTGTGCGCGTAGGTTTCCTGCATCAATCGGCCGGCGCGTTCGCCGGTGGCGGTGACGAAGATGATGACGACGTCCTGTTCGGTCGCGGGCACCGCATGTTCCAGCACTTCGCGCAGCAAGTCGCGCCGCGACTCCAGGCGCAGATCGTGCAGCAGCGCTTTCATCAGGTTGCGGTGGCCAGGATAGCGAATGGTTCGATAGTTCAATTCGCGTACTTTGCCGGCCAGCGTTTCCGCAAGCGTGCCGAGACCGCCGGAGGTGTTGAACGCTTCGTACGACACGCCGTCGAGCGCGAAATGCTCGACATGTTCAAGCGCCGGTACGTTGACCAGGCGCCCGTCGACGATCGCTTCGCACGGCTCGCAATATTCGTTGATCACGCCGTCGGTCGACCAAGTGAGGTTGTAGGTCAACGCATTTGACGGAAAGACCGGCAAGGCACCCACGCGCAGCCGCAACGTGTCGAGCCGTTCGAACCGGTCGGACAGATCGCGCGCCACGATCGAGATAAAGCCGGGCGCCAGGCCGCATTGCGGGATCAGTGCCGCGCGCGACGTCGCCGACAAGGCTTTGACGGCGCGCGTGCAGGCAACGTCTTCGGTCAGGTCGAGATAATGTACGCCGGCTGCATGTGCTGCTTCGGCGACGCGTTGCGTGACGTGGAACGGTGCGGCGCTCAGCACCGCGAACTTGTTGCTCAGCGCAATCGCAAGCTCGGCATTGACGCTGGCGTCGAATTGCAGAACCCGCACGCGATCGCCGACATGAATGCGGCGCAACGAGGCTTCGTCGCGATCGCCGACGGTGATGAGATAGTCGCCGCTCTCGCTCAGCAGGTCGGCGATCGTCGCGCCGATATTGCCGCTGCCCACCACCAAGATCTCGCGCATCGCCGCCTCCCAGATTTCGCCGCCAGCATCGTGTGGATTCCTGCCGGTTTGCAGCGGCGTATTGGTCAAAATGCTTGAAAACTGCCGGCGATTTGCTCCATATCTCCGGCGATATGACCGAAGCCGCGAAAAGCCTGGATCAGAAACTGCTCGACCTGCTGGGGCGCAACGCGCGCATGTCGGTGACCGAGCTGGCGGGCAAGCTGAAGCTGGCGCGATCGACGGTGCAGGCGCGCATCGAAAAGCTCGAACGCAACGGCACGATTGCGGGCTACACGTTGAAGCATGGCGTCGTTCCAGGCCGTGCCGTGTCGGCCCATGTCTCGATCCGCGTGCGGCCCAACGGGCAGGGCGACGTCGAACGCAAACTGGCCAAGCTGGACGGCGTGCGGACGCTCTATTCCACCAGCGGACTGCACGATCTGATCGCCATCGTCGCCGCGGCCAGCACAGCGAAGCTGGACGAAACGATCGACGCGATCCGCGCCATCGACGGCGTCACCGAAACCGTCTCCGCCATCCTTTTATCGACAAAACTCGAACGCTGACTTGGGCGCTGCCTTGGACGCTGACTGGGGCGCCGTGGCGCCTTTCGGCGAGGCTTTCGTGGCTACAGGTCCGGATTGGCCACAACCCAGGGGGCGTTCATACCGGTGAAACCTCGGCCGGATGGCCGGAGGCTAGGCTGGGCGCGGCATGCGTCAGGAGCCCGAATTGCGGCTCGCGGTTCGGTCCTCTATGGTCCGCGCCCCGCACCGGCCCGAAGGCTTATGACGCAAACGTCATGGATCTTCCGGTTCGCGGTTTCGTTTGGGTTCAAGTGGTTTTGCGAGACTGGGTTGCGATGAGTGATCAACGGCTGAACGAATTGCTGGACCATCTGGTCGACAATACTGAGCACGCTCAGCGCCGTATCGCGACCGCGATTGATGCCACGGACCCGATTGCACGCCGTGATCTCGAACTTGCCAACGAGTCATTGTCGCGCGTGATCGAAACCGCAAACGCGTTGCGCCGGTTGGTGTCGGCCGTCTGATCGCCTCCGTGCCGCGATGTTGGCATGGTTTCTTCGCCGGTCCGGCGTGCGGCTGCAGACGGTGCGCCGCGACGCTTACGACCAGGCATTCCTGACCGAATTGTTCGATCTATCCCGCACCGTCATCGGCGAGCAATGGGACGGGTTCCGCACGCACGCGGAAACGACCGCGCTGGTCCATGTCTTTCGCGACGTGAAGGACGGATCCGCGATCGGATTCCAGTTCTGGCGCGTGGTGCCGCTGCAGTTGCCACGCAGCCAGGCGATTCTTGGCGGCAAGCTGCGCGTGAAGCCGGAATTCCGCCGGCGCAGCCTGCATATTCTGTCGGCCCTGCTGTTCTATCTGCACTGCAAGGCGCGGCATCCGACGACACGGTTTTACCGCCTGTCGTTGGCGGCTTTGTTCGGCTTCGTGTCGGTCACCGGCGCGCTGGCCTGGTTCCGCTTCTTCGATGAGGACGATCGCAGCGAAGAGGGGCAGGCGCTCAGCGCCGCTTTTGCCGCATTTGCCGCCGACAACGGATTTCGCATCGAACCGAAAGGTCTGGTCCATACCGGCGTCGGCGTTGCAGAAGCGACCTTGGCACAATTCGGGCCGGCCTATTTCGAACGCGAAGCAACCCGCGCCTATGTCGCGCGCAATCCCGACTTTCGCACCAACTGTTGTTCGGTCGCGTTCTGGTTCCGCTTCGACCGGCGCAACATCATCTCGATGCTGCGCACCGTCTGGCGCAAGAGCCGCGCATAAAAAAGGGGCCTGCACGAATGCAGGCCCCTGGTTTACGCAAACTGCGCCCAAGAAACCGATGGATCAGCCGCCGGGTTGGGGCGCATCCATTTCGCGCAGAATGTGCGGAGCCTTGTAGACGGTGCCGATCGCAGCGCGCAGCGCTGCTGCATCGACGCCGACCGAACGGTTCAGCGCTTCGATATTCCCGAATGTGCCGCCGGTTCCGTACTTGTTGCCGTCGAAATTGAGCGCCACCAGCTGCGCCTGTTTGTTGATGATCGGCGAGCCCGAGCTGCCGCCCACCGTGTCCAGCGCAATCGCGACATTCATGTGCGCATTCGGATCCAACGCGTTCTTCGCCGCCAGCCAACCGGCCGGCAGTTTGAACGGCTCGTTGCCGGTTGCACGTTCGTACAGGCCTTTGATGTTGGTGAAGGCGGGCACTTGCTTGCCGTCTTCCATCCAGCCTTTCACCGCGCCGTAGGACAGGCGCAGCGTGCCGGTCGCATCCGGCGGCACGCTCGTGCCTTCAAGCTTGAAGCGCGCCGTTGCGATCTGCGCGTGCAGACGGCGCAGCGGTGCGGTCACGTTCGAGTCGTATTCCTTGCGTGCTGCGCGCGAATACGGATCGGCCAGCACGACGAACCGGATCATCGGATCGTTCGACGCATCGATCGCCGCCTTGCCGCCTTTGAGCAGAGCTGCACGCACCGCCGGATCGGCAAGCTTGGTACCGGTCACCAGCTTCTTTGCGACTTCTTCCGGCTGTTCCTTGCCGAACAGCGCGCGCACCACCGGATCATCCGGGCTCAACCATTCGCGGATCTTCGACAGCGACCAGGCCAGGCGCTCGACTTCCAACTCGCGTGCGATCGGAATCGTGTCGAGGATCTGGCGTTCGGTCGCGACGAAGCCGGTGTCGCTATATTCCGCCAGACGCTCGGCATTCGGCTTGGGGCGTTCCTCGGCCGCACGCACCAGCTTGCGCGCGTACGAGAACAGCTCGCCTTCAAAGCCGGTGATGCCTTGCACGCCTTCGAGAATGGCGAAGCGACGGTGCAGGCTTTCCTGTTTGCGCACCACGTCGGCGACCTGGTCCAACGCGGCCTTGGCCGCTTCGTCATCGGCCTTGCTGCGGAACTGCGCTTCGTCTTTGCGCTTTTCTTCCAGCAGCGTGGTGCGGATCAGGGTGCGGTACTGGCCGCTTGCACGCTTCAACAGGTTTTCCACACCGAACAGAACCTGCTCGGCAGTGCGCTGCGGCTCGGCACCGCGACGCGCATATTCGCGCAGGATGCCGCGCTTCTCAGCCAGATGCGCAACCAGCTGCGGCAGCAGCACGTCGCGTTGCAATTCCAGCTGCGCCAAGGTCAGGCCGCGTTGCGTGACTCCGGGCGTGCCGACCGCGAAAGTCAACTCGTCTTCAGCCGGACCGGTCTTTGCCAACGGGAAATAGATCGCGGTCGCAGCCGGCTTGTCGTTCTCGTAGGCACGCAGCAGCGTCATGTCGACGTCGTAGCGCGGGAACTCGTAATTATCGGGGTCACCGCCAAAGAATGCGATCGCAGCTTCCGGGGCCAGAACCAGACGCACATCGGCGTAGCGCTTGTTCTTTTGCAGCTCGTAGCGTCCGCCCTGATACAGCGTGACCACATTGCATTTGATGTCAGCGGCGGTGCTGCATTCTTTTTCCAGCGCCGCCTGCGCGGCGCGTTGTGCAGCGGCCAGTTCAGCGCCGGTTTTGCCTTCGACCGCCTTGGCGATCTTGTCGGTGACGTCGGTCATCTCGATCAGCTGCGTCACTTCTAGCTGCGGGCATTTCTTTTCCGCAGCGCGATCGGCAGCAACGAAGCCGGTCGCCATCAGATCTTTTTCCTTGGTCGACAGATGTTCGACGCAGGAGCGGGCGCAGTGATGGTTGGTGATGACCAACCCTTCCTGCGACACGAACCCGCCCGAGCAGCCATTGCCGACTTTCACCGCGGCCAGGCGCACGCGGTCGAGCCAGCTTTGCGACGGAGTGAAGCCGTATTTCTCACCGACCTTGGCCGACGGGAAATTGTTGAAGGTGAACATGCCCGGATCGGCATGTGCGGACGTCGCACAGAGCGCGACAGTAGCGAGCGCGAAGGCGCTGGCGAGACGGAGGCGAAGCAAGGTTGGCGTTCCTGTTCTGATTTCTTGGTCGTGTTTTATTTTTATCTGTCGTCGGCAGTACGCCCGAATGGGGCGCCTGCCAATCCGCTGCGCTGCGTGGCGCAAACGACACGCAGCGCAGTCGAGATCAGTTGGTTCGTGCGTGTACGACGCGTTGCAGCGGCCTATAGAGCAGAGCCAGGCCGAGGCAGGCAGCACCGGCAAGCGCCGCCACGATCAGCCAGAACTCGCTCTTCGGCATCTTCTCCCACAGCGTGCCGATGGCGCCGACCAGGTAGTTGCCGAAGAAGGAAGCGGTGAACCACACGCCCATCATCATCGACACCATCTTGGCTGGTGACACTTTCGAGAACAGCGACAGGCCGATCGGCGACAGGCACAGCTCGCCGATCGTCAGCGGGAAGAGATAGGCGAGGCACCACAGCCAGCTCGCCTTGCCGTGACCGTCACCATCGCCCGTCGTCAACGCAGCCAGTGCGAGCACGAGATAGGACAGCGACGCGAGGCCCAGCCCGATGATCATCTTGGCGATCGTCGTCGGTTCTTTGCCGGCAGCTTCAAGCTTGGACCAGATGCGCACGACGAAGGGCGTGAAGATGATGATCATCATCGCGTTGCCCGATTGGAACCAGGTCGTCTTCAAATCGAACAAGCCGAAGAAAGAACGATCGGTGTAGTCGCGCACCCACAGCGGGAAGACGTTGCCCTTCTGCTCGAACGCGGCCCAGAAGAAGATCACGAAGAAGGCGACCGTGATCAGCGTCAGGATCGCGCTCGTGTCGCTGGCGCCGGGCGTGTTTTTCACCGGGCGCGATTCCGCGAGTTTGCGCGAATCCGGCGGCAGCATTTTGCTGCTCAGCGTGAAGATGACGAGACCGGCCACCATGCCGATGCCCGCAACCAGGAAGCCCCAGTTCCAGCCATAGACTTCACCGATCGTGCCGCACACGAGTGGCGAAACGGCGGCGCCGATATTGATGCCGACATAGAAGACTGAGAAGGCGCGGTCGCGGCGTGAATCGTTCGGCGCGTAAAGATTGCCGATCTGCGTCGAGATGTTGGGCTTGAAGAAGCCGTTGCCGGCGATGATCAGCAGCAGAGCCGGCAGGAACAGCGGTTCGGCGGCGAAGAGCATGAATTCGCCCGCAGCCATCAGGATCGCACCCAGCATGACGGCGCGGCGCTGGCCGAGATAGCGGTCGGCGATCAGCCCGCCGATCAGCGGCGTGAAATAGACCAGCGCGGTGTAGAGCCCATAGATCTGCGATGCCGTCGCCTGCACCGAAAGCGGTCCGTACATGCTTTCGAACGTGGCTTTCAGCGGCGCGAAGAAGACCAGGCTCTCGACGTGCCCGGCCAACAGCAGCTGTTGGGTCATATACAGAATGAGAAGGGCCCGCATTCCGTAATAAGCGAACCGTTCCCAGATTTCTGTCGCGACCAGGACGGTCAATCCGATCGGATGACCGAACAAAGAGCGGGTCGATCGGACGCCAAGCGGCGGCTCGGCCATCGCCAAATCTGCGGACATGAAGCTTCCCCTAGATTCTTATTTGGACGAGACCGTACTGGTCCCGCGCGCATCCGGGTAGGCAAAAAAAGGCGCCGCAAACGCGGCGCCTATTGGGTTTTCGCAACTGCGGCGGGGTCAATACTGCCCGTACCGGCCTTTGACCGAGGCCAGCAATTTGGCGCTGTCGAAACCGATCCCGTCTTTGAACACGATCTCGACATTCTCGATGTCGGCGATGGTCTTGGACGGGTCACCTTTGACGACGATGAGATCGGCATTTTTTCCGGTCGCAATCGAACCGATGCGATCGGCGACGCCGAGATAGGTGGCGCCGTTCAAGGTCGCGATCTTGATCGCTTCGACCGGC
Source organism: Roseiterribacter gracilis (assembly GCA_018332375.1). GTDB lineage: Bacteria > Pseudomonadota > Alphaproteobacteria > BOG-932 > Roseiterribacteraceae > Roseiterribacter > Roseiterribacter gracilis. The sequence goes on from BOPV01000001.1 coordinate 186,132, forward strand.
GTGAATCCCGCTTCGACCAGCAACTCGACTTCGCGCTGATCGCCAAAGCCCGGCATCACGCCGCCATTGCCGGTCGGATCGGGACCCGCAATCAACAAACCGCCGGCAGCGACGAAGTTGCGTTCCATCTGCATGTCGTTCTTGAGCAAGGTCGGCGCGACGTTCGACGGCGTTGCTTCGGCGCGTTTGCGGATCAACAAATAATCGGCGCGCGCTTCGGTGGTCAGCGTGTCGAGAAAACGTTGCTGCAGCGGCTCATGCGTCGCCACACTTTGCGCGAAGACGGGCAGAGTCGAGGTGATCGCAACCTTGGCGTCGACGAGTTTCTTGATCAGCGCTTTCGCGTACGGACCGTTGGGATCGATGTTCTGCAACGTCGGGCGCCCGACTGTCGGCGGACATTGATCGGGTTTCTTGTCGGGATCGTTGGCGGTGTTGACGTAAAAGCCGTGCTCAAGATTGTCGATGCCAAGCTCGGCCGCTTCTTCGTACGTCACCGAGCAAAGATGGCCGGTGACTTTCAAGCCGCGCTTGTGCGCTGCATCGATCGCAGCCTTCAACTCGCCGCGCGTGATGTTCATGTACGCTTTGAACGAGGTCACGCCGCGATCGGCCCAGAATTCGACGAACTGGCGCGCGTCGTCGGCGTCGCGCAACCGGTGCATCTGAATGAACGGGCTGCTCGCACCTTCCAGATACGGACCCGTCACGTCCATATGCGGACCGAGCAGCTTGCCGCTGTCGATCGCCGACTTGGTGTTGAGATCGGCCGAAGGTTCGACGCTGCCGGCGGTGCGGATCGTCGTCACGCCCGCAGCCAGATACAGGCGCGGTGACGAGAAGGTCATTTGCGGTACGACCAGCGGCGCTTCGGAATGGCCGTGCTCGTCGTAATTCGGTCGAGCGATGTAATACATATGATCGTGCATGCCGATCAGTCCCGGCAACACGCTGTGGCCACTGAGATCGAGCAGGGTCGCATCCGCGGGCGCCGCTTTCGCGGCTGGCTGGATCGCGGTGATCTTGCCGTTCTCGATCACGACCGTCTGGTCGGGCTTGGCCGCAGCGCCGGTCCCGTCGATGACGCGCACATGCTGCAACGCGATTTTCGGGCCGGTTACGCGCACATATTGCTGCAGCTCTGGAACCGGTACTGCCGGCGCCGGCAACAAACTGTTCGGCAGGTCGGCTGCCACCGCAGGCGCGAACAAGCACAAACCTGCGAGAAGTGCGAAGCGACGCGTCATCTTGCCCCCATCTTTTTGGCCGTGCGCGACCTTACGAGATTTGTGGGCGGCCGAAAGCCGGTGTATCGCTCGACCCATCTTTTTGGCTGAAGGACCTCCTGATGAGTGACTGGCGCAGCTACGCAACCCATCTCGAATGCAGCGCGACGGGGGACACGTTCCCGATCGACCGTCTGCAAGGTCTTTCGCCCGCGGGCAAGCCGCTGCTGGTTCGCTACGATCTCGACGCGGTCAAAAAGAATGTCTCGCGCGACACGATCCTGGCGCGCAGCGCCGATATGTGGCGCTGGCGCGAATTGTTGCCGGTGCGCGAGGCGCGCCACGCAATTTCGCTGGGCGAAATCGAAACGCCGCTGATTGCGCTCGAACGTTCCAAGCACGGCAGCGCTGCACCAATCGTCAAAGACGAAGGACGTTTGCCGACCGGCTCGTTCAAAGCGCGTGGCCTGTGCATGGCAATGTCGATGGCGCACGGCTTCGGCGTCAAACGCGTCGCGATCCCGACCAACGGCAATGCGGGGGCAGCGATGGTCGCCTACGCGTCGCGCGTCGGCATCGAATCGTTCTGCTTCTGCCCCGAAGACACGCCCGAAGTGAATGTGCGCGAGATCGCGTTGCAGGGCGGTCGCGTGTGGCGCGTCAACGGGCTGATCAACGATTGCGGCAAGATCGTGCGCGAAGGCGTCGAGGCCGCAGGCTGGTTCGACATCTCGACGTTGAAAGAGCCGTACCGGATCGAAGGCAAGAAGACGATGGGACTCGAACTGGCGCTCCAGTTCGGCTTCGACAATTTGCCCGACGTCGTCTTCTACCCGACCGGTGGCGGCACCGGCCTGATCGGCATGTGGAAAGCGTGGCAAGAGATGCAGCAGCTCGGCTGGATCAAAGGCAAGCTGCCGCGACTGGTTGCGGTGCAGGCAGATACGTGCGCGCCGATCGTCAAAGCCTATGACGAAGGAAAAACACACGCCGAACTCTGGCCCAATGCGCACACGATCGCGTCGGGCATTCGGGTGCCGGCAGCGTTGGGGGATTTTCTGATCCTGGACGCTGTGCGCAAAAGCGGCGGCTTTGCCGCGGCCGTATCCGATAAACAGATCGAAGCAGCGGTGACGCGCGTGGCGCAGGAAGACGGTCTGCTGCTGTGCCCGGAGGGTGCTGCGACCTACGCGGCCTACGCCGACGCGCTGGCGCAAAAGAAGATCGCGCCGACCGACAAAGTCGTGCTGTTCAACTGCGCCAGCGGTCTGAAATATCCAATGCCGCCCGCCGATGCGCGGCTCGATATCACCAAACCGATCGACTACGCCGCGTTGCTCGCGGGCAGGATCTAACCATGCGCCTTGCTGTTGCTCTCGTTCTCGCTGCGCTGACCGGCACGGCGTCCGCAGGAACCGTCGATGCCAGTCTGCACGCGCGCCTACTGACGCTCGACACGCATCTCGACACGCCGATGAATTTCGCGCGGCCGGGCTGGAGCATGTTGGACCGGCACAAGGCGCCGGACGATATCAACCAGGTCGACTATCCCCGCATGGTGCAGGGCAATCTCAGCGGCGGCTTCTTCGTGATCTTCACCGATCAAGGGCCGCTGACGCCCGCTGCTTATGCGGCTGCGCGCGACGGAGCGCTGCAGCGTGCGGTCGAGATCCGCGAGATGGTGGCGCGCAACGCCGACAAATTCGAACTGGCCTTCACGCCCGACGACGCGTTGCGCATCCATCGCGCGCAAAAGCGCATCGTGTTTCAGAGCATCGAGAATTCCTACCCGATCGGCGAAGATCTCAGCCTGCTCGAAACCTTCCACCGCTTCGGCGTGCGTATGGCCGGCCCGGTGCATTTCAAGAACAACCAGTTCGGTGATTCAGCGACCGACAAACCGCAATGGCACGGTTTGAGCCCGCTGGGCTTGCGCTGGGTCGAAGAGATGAACCGGCTGGGCATGATCATCGACGCAAGTCACGCGTCGGACGACGTGTTCGACCAACTGCTGGAGCGGTCGCGCGCGCCGATCATCCTGTCGCATTCGGGTGCCCGTGCGATCTTCGACCATCCGCGCAACATCGACGACGAACGGCTGCGCAAACTCGCGGCCAAGGGTGGTGTGCTGCAAGTGACGGCGGTCTATCTGACGCCGATGCCGGCAGACTCGCCAGCGCGCCGCGCGATCGGTGAGCGGGAAGGAACGTTGGCGTTCTTGTCGCCCGCGGCGCAGCGCGAATTCGCGCGCGACTACCACGCCCAGAATGCGCGCGATGGCTGGCCGAGCGGAACCTTCGAGCAGTTCATGGCGAGCCTGCTGCATGCGATCAAAGTCGCGGGCGTCGATCACGTCGGCATCGGCGCCGACTGGGATGGCGGCGGCGGCGTCAAAGGCATGTCCGACGTCTCGATGCTACCCAAGATCACCGCGGCGCTGCAGAAAGCCGGCTATTCGGCGCAGGACATCGAAAAGATCTGGAGCGGCAACGTGCTCCGCGTGTTGCGCGAGGTTGAGGCGCGGCGCTGACAGTCAAAGGGCGGCGAGCGCCGCTTCGATCATTTCGCGCAACACGGGCCGCAGCTTTGCGGCCCGTTTTTCGTCGACCCAGTTGGTGCCGTCACCGAGATGAGTTTGTTTGGCCAGCTCCATCTGCACCGCATGGACGTTGTTCTGCGGCTGGCCGTAGTGGCGCGTGATGTAGCCGCCTTTGAAACGGCCATCGACGATGTGGCTGAATTCGTCGTGGCGCACCGCTGCCATCGCGACGGCGCCGCGGATCTGCGGACTGCAGCTCTTGCCGTCGAACGTACCGATGCTGAGATCCTGCAAGGTGCCGTCGAACAGCCGCGGTATCTGGTTGTCGATCGAATGCGCGTCCCACAGCAGAACATGGCCATGCAGTGCGACCAGCCGGTCGAGCTGCGCGCGCAACGCGTCGTGATAGGGCCGCCAGTACGTATCGCGGCGGCGCGCGATCTCCGATGTATGCGGCTTGTTGGTGTAAAGCGGCCGTCCGTCGAAACATTCGGTCGGCACAAGGCCAGTGGTCGCGCCGGCATAGAGCGGGCGATCGTCGGGCGGGCGGTTGAGATCGACCACCAGCCGCGAATAGCGCGGCACCAAGGTCGTGGCGTTCAGCGCGGCTGCGAAATCGTAGAGCGCGGGCAGGTCCCAATCCGTGTCGTCGAGAATGCGCGCCACCGGAATTTCGCTGGGAATGTCGGTGCCGACATGAGGAAACGAAATCACCAGCGGTGCATCGCGTTCGGTGACGGTAACCACGTTCACGGAAGAAGGCCCGGCAGGAAACTGAGAAACGCGTCGTCGCGCACCAGCGTTGCGACTGCAGCGATGTCAGGGGCGAAGATCCGGTCGCGATCGTAGAAGCCGACTTGTTTGCGTACCAGCCCATAGGCGCGCTGCAAGGTCGGCGACGTATTCAGCGGTGCGCGGAAATCGATGCCCTGGCACGCCGCCAGCAATTCGATCGCCACGATGTTGGTCGTGTTCTCGGCCATGTCGGCAAGACGCCGCGCCGCGAACGTCGCCATCGAGACATGATCTTCCTGGTTCGCCGAGGTCGGCAAACTGTCGACCGACGCGGGATGCGCCAGCGATTTGTTTTCGCTGGCTAGCGCCGCGGCGGTGACTTGCGCGATCATGAAACCGGAATTGAGCCCCGGCTCGTTGACCAGAAAGGCCGGCAGCTGGCTCAGCGCCGGGTCGATCAGCAGCGCCAAGCGCCGTTCTGACAGCGCACCGATTTCTGCAACCGCGATCGCCAGCGTGTCGGCCGCCATCGCAACCGGTTCGGCGTGGAAGTTGCCACCCGACAAAGCTTCGCCCGTATCGGCGAAGATCAGCGGATTGTCGGTCACCGCGGTCGCTTCAATCAGCAACGTGCGTGCAGCGTTGCGGATCAGATCCAGCGCCGCGCCCATCACTTGCGGCTGGCAGCGAAGCGAGTAGGGATCCTGGACCCGGTCGCAGTCGAAATGGCTGGCGCGGATCGCGCTGCCGTCCAGCAGGCCGCGATAGCGCGCGGCGACGTCAATTTGTCCGGGCTGGCCGCGCGCTTCGTGCAGACGCGGATCGAACGGCGCGTCGCTGCCCAGCGCAGCGTCGACCGACAAGGCGCCCGCAACCATCGCGGCCGCGAACACGGATTCGATGCGCAACAGGCCTTTGATCGCCAGCGCGGTCGAAACCTGCGTGCCGTTGATCAGCGCCAGCCCTTCTTTGGCGCGCAACTGGATCGGCTCCAACCCGGCGCGCCGCAATCCTTCGGCGGCGGGAATGGTTTCGCCGTGATGGCGCACGTCGCCGAGACCCAGCAGCGGCAGTGACAGATGCGCCAGCGGTGCCAGATCGCCCGACGCACCGACCGATCCTTTTTCGGGAATGACCGGCAGCACATCGTGGTTGAGCAGTGCGCACAGCGCTTCGACCAGTTGCAGCCGTACGCCGGAATAGCCGCGCGCCAGGCCTGCAAGCTTGAGCAGCAGGATCAACCGGACCGCTGCGTCGTCGAGCGGCGCGCCGACGCCAGCCGCGTGCGACAGGATCAAATTTCGCTGCAAGGTCGCGAGCTGGTCTTCGGGGATCGTCTTGCTCGCCAGCAGACCAAAGCCGGTATTGATGCCGTAGGTGGTGCGACCGCTGGCGACGATCGTGTCGACGGTTGCGGCCGACCGTTCGATTGCGGCGCGATCGGTTGCGTCCAGCTCGGCGCGCACCGGCCCGTCCAGCGCGGCGCGCAGCAAATCATGTTCGAGTTTCATCGCGAAGCTTTCAAAGAGGGCAGGTCGAGCCCGCGTTCGTGCGCACATTCGATGGCGCTGTCGTAACCGGCATCGGCATGGCGCATCACGCCGGTGCCGGGATCGTTCCACAACACGCGTTCGAGACGCTTTGCCGCCGCGTCGGTGCCGTCGGCGACGATCACCATGCCCGCATGTTGCGAAAAGCCGATCCCGACGCCGCCGCCATGATGCAGCGACACCCAGGTTGCACCCGACGCGGTGTTGAGCAGCGCGTTCAGGATCGGCCAGTCGGACACGGCGTCCGATCCGTCCTGCATCGCTTCGGTTTCGCGGTTGGGCGAAGCGACCGAACCGCTGTCGAGATGGTCGCGTCCGATCACGATCGGTGCCGACAACTCGCCACTTGCGACCATGCGGTTGAATTCGAGACCGATGCGATGCCGGTCGCCCAGCCCGACCCAGCAGATGCGCGCGGGCAGGCCTTGGAACGCAATCCGCTCGGCCGCCATGTCGAGCCAGCGATGCAGATGCTTGTCGTCGGGCAGCAGACGCTTCACCGCCGCATCGGTCTTCTTGATGTCGTCGGGATCGCCCGACAAAGCCGCCCAGCGAAACGGGCCGACGCCGCGGCAGAAAAGGGGGCGGATGTACGCAGGCACGAAGCCGGGAAAATCGAACGCGTGTTCGAGCCCTTCTTCTTTGGCGACCTGCCGGATGTTGTTGCCGTAGTCGAGCACAGGAATGCCCGCGCGCCAGAAATCGAGCATCGCCTGGACATGCGCGACGATCGATTTACGCGCCGCCGTTTCGACCGACTTCGGATCGTGCAAGCGCTTGTCCTCCCACGCATCGACGGTCCAGCCGGCGGGGATATAGCCGTTGCGCAGATCGTGGGCGGAGGTCTGGTCGGTGACGACGTCCGGTTTGACGCCGCGGCGCACCAGTTCGGGGAAAATCTCGGCGGCGTTGCCGAGCAGGCCGATTGAGACGGCGCGCTTGTCTTTGGTTGCGCGTTCGATCCGCGCCAACGCGTCGTCGAGATCGGTCGCGACTTCGTCGAGATAACGCGTCGCCAGACGGCGTTCGATGCGGCTCGGTTGCGCTTCGATCGCCAGCATCGATGCGCCCGCCATCGTCGCCGCCAGCGGTTGCGCGCCGCCCATGCCGCCAAGTCCGGCGGTCAGAATCCATTTGCCCGACAGATCGCCGCCAAAGTGACGGCGGCCGACTTCGACAAAGGTTTCGTACGTGCCCTGCACGATGCCTTGCGTACCGATATAGATCCACGACCCGGCCGTCATCTGGCCGTACATCATCAGGCCTTTGCGATCGAGTTCGTGGAATCGTTCCCACGTCGCCCAATGCGGCACCAAGTTCGAATTCGCGATCAGCACGCGCGGCGCGTCGCTGTGCGTGCGAAACACGCCGACCGGCTTGCCCGATTGCACCAGCAAGGTTTCGTCGTCGTTCAAGCGGCGCAAGGCGGCGACGATATGATCGTAGGCGTCCCAATTGCGCGCCGCTTTGCCGATGCCGCCATAGACGACGAGATCGTCGGGCCGTTCGGCCACGTCGGGATCGAGATTGTTCATCAACATGCGCAGCGCCGCTTCGGTCTGCCAGCTCTTGCAGCTCAGCGTCGTTCCATGCGGGGCGCGGATGGTGCGGGCGTTGGATTTCATAAGAGACTCTCCAGCGAGTTTCCCTCTCCCCGTGGGGAGAGGGAGGGGCCCGCAAAGCGGGAGGGTGAGGGGGCTTTGTTCACCGACATCGCAGCGGCTCGCCCCTCACCCTGACCCTCTCCCCGAGGGGAGAGGGGATCCGAAACGGCCGACCAGCTGAAAGCGCTGGGCGGGATGAAACAGGCGGGCGTGGCTGACGACGTTGCCGCGGGCCCAGGTGCGGCGGACCAGAACCAGCAGCGGCTCGCCGGTTTTGATCTGCAGATATTTGGCGACGCGGCGATCCGCGGCTTCGGCGCGGACGATCTGCTCGCCCGCTTCGATCGCCGCGATCTGCAGCAGATGCGCGCTGGGCGTCGTGCGGGTAAAATCCTGGTCGAGATAGGCAGGCGCAAAGTCGGGCGCCACCCAACGCCGTTCGAATTGCAGCGGCTGATCGCCTTCCCAATGCACGACTTCGGAAAAGAACACTTTGCTGCCGGCCTCGCGTTCCATCGCGGCGGCTGCGTCGTCGTCGAGTTCGGTTTCTTCCAGCCGGATCGTTTCGGCGCGATGGGCGTGGCCGCGCGCGACGATTTCTTCGGCGACGTTGCGGATTTCGACCGGATGGCTTTCGGCGCGCGGTTCGCCGCCGACGAAGGTGCCGACGCCTTGCGTGCGCAGCAGCCAGCCTTCGCCGGTCAGTTCGCGCAGCGCGCGGCCGACCGTCATGCGCGCGACGCCGAATTCGCGCATCAATTCATGTTCGGACGGAATCCGGTCGCCCGCGCGCCAACGCCCGTTGCGGATACGGCGCAGCAACTGCGCTTTCACCCGGGCGTAGGCGGGTTCCGTCACGCGTGCAGCTCGGCAATCGCGCGGCGATAGTTGGCCGCGATGTCGTCACGCGCGACGTGGCTTCCTTGTTCGACCACGCGTTTTCCTTCGACCCAAACTTCGGCGACGGCGCCGCCATTGCCGCTGAACACGAAACTGTCGAGCAACGTGTCGCCGTCGCGCCCGACCAGAGTCGGATGATCGGGATCGAGCAGAACGAGATTGGCGCGCTTGCCGACCGCAATCTCGCCCAGCGGTGCGTTGGCCGACGCGGCGCTGCACGCAGCAGCACGGGTCCACAGAAACGCACCGACCTGGCTCGAGCCTTCGCCGGCACTCAGGGCGCGTTTCTCGTTGCGCAGGCGGCGACCATATTCGAACCAGCGCAGTTCTTCGACCGGGCTGGTCGAGACGTGGCTGTCGGATCCGATGCCGAACCGTCCGCCAGCAGCGAGATAGGCTTCGGCCGGGAAGAATCCGTCGCCGAGATTGCCTTCGGTCGACGGGCACAGCGCGACGACGGCGCCGCTGCGCGCGGTTTCGATCGCCTCGTCCTGCGTCATGTGCGTCGCGTGTACCAAGGTCCAGCGCGACGACAGATCGACATTGCGCTGCAGCCATTCGACCGGGCGCAGGCCCGACCAGGCGAGGCAATCGTCGACTTCGCGCTGCTGTTCGGCGACGTGGATGTGCAGCGGCAAGTCGGTTGCGGCGACGACTTCGTGCAATTGCGCCGCGCTGACCGCGCGCAGCGAATGCAGCGCGATCGCTTCGGGATGCAATTCGTCGACGACCGACAGAAAGGAATCGACGCTGTGCAGAAAGCGGCGCTGCCCGTGTTCGGGCGGCTTCGCACCGAAATTGCCGTGGCTGTACAGAACCGGCACCAGCGACAAGCCGATGCCGGTGCGTGCGGCGGCGTTGCGAATGGCGCGTGCGGTGATGGTCGGATCGGCGTAGGGGCGGCCGTGCGGGTCGTTCCACACATAGTGGAATTCGCAGACATGCGCGTAGCCCGCTTCCAGCAGCTCAACATAGAGCTGGGCCGCGATCGCTTCGATCTGGTCGGGATTCATCCGGTCGAGAAACCGGTACATCGCGTCGCGCCACGACCAGAAATCGTCGAGCCGCGCATTCTGCCGTTCCGCCAACCCCGCCATCGCACGCTGGAAGGCGTGGCTGTGCAGGTTGGTGGCGGCGGGAATCGCGACCAGCTTGCCGCCGGTCGTTGCGCGTTTGATCGACTCGATTTGGCCGTTGGCGTCTGTGGCGATGCCGACGTTGGAGGCCCAGCCATCGGCCAGGCGCGCTGCGGAAAAGGTGAGGTTCATGGTTGTCTAAGCTTGTCTAACTCGGTAGCTTGCGACTCTGCAAGCCGGGAATCTGATGACCGCAATCGATCTGCTTCTGACCGACTGCAACGTCGCGACCATGGACGGTCCTGGAGTCGGCGAAATCACGGATGCCGCGATCGCGATCGCGCAGGGGCGGATCGTCTGGGTCGGTCCGCGCCGCGACGCGCCGCAGGTTGCCACGACCGAACGGCTCGACGGACAGTGGGTGACGCCGGGCTTGATCGATTGCCACACGCATCTCGTCTTTGGCGGCACGCGCGTCGGCGAATGGGAAGCGCGCCTCGACGGGGAAAGCTACGAGTCGATCGCCAAACGCGGCGGCGGCATTCGCAGCACGGTGGCGGCAACGCGTGCAGCTAGCGACGATGAGCTACGTTCCAGTGCGCAGACGCGCCTCGACGCGTTGATCGCGGGCGGCGTCACGACCGTCGAAATCAAAAGCGGCTACGGGCTCGACCACACAACCGAGCTGCGCATGTTGCGCGTTGCGGGCGAACTGCAGGGCGCGCGGGTCGTGCGCAGTTTTCTGGGCCTGCACGCACTGCCGCCCGACGTCGCACGCGAAACCTATGTGCGCGACATGGTCGAAATCGTTCTGCCCGCCGCGCATGCGGAGGGGCTGGTCGATCAGGTCGATGCATTTCTCGAAACCATCGCCTTCAACACCGACGAAGTGACCGCACTGTTCCGCAAGGCCAAGGCGCTGGGCCTACCTGTCAAGCTGCATGCCGATCAGTTGAGCGACGGGAAGGGCGCGGCACTGGCAGCGTCGTTCGGTGCGCTGTCGGCCGACCATGTCGAACATACCGGCGCCGACGGCGTCGCCGCGATGGCGCGCAGCGGCACGGTGGCCGTGTTGCTGCCGGGCGCGTTCCATACGCTGCGCGAAACCAAACTGCCGCCGATCGACGAATTCCGCCGCGCCAAGGTGGCGATGGCGGTCGCGACCGACTGCAATCCGGGTTCGTCGCCGATGCTGTCTTTGCCGCTGGCGATGAACTTCGCCTGCGTGCGCTTCGGCCTGACGCCGTCCGAAGCGCTGGCGGGCGTAACGCGCAACGCCGCGGCCGCGCTGGGGATGGCGCACGAGATCGGCACGATCGCAGCGGGCAAGCGCGCCGATCTGGTCGCGTGGGAGATCGATCGTCCGGCCGAGCTTGCCTACTGGCTCGGCCTCACACGCGCGACGCGGCGCTGGATCGGCGGCACGGCTACCTGACCAGCTGCACCTCCATCGTTTCGCCGATCAGCGGCGCCGACGTGTGTTCGTGGATGATGCGCCAGCCGTCGTCGCGACGCTGCAAACCCCAGCTCAACCGGTTCTGCATGCTGCGCAGCGCGGTGCCGTCGCTGGCATAGGCGGTGAAGCTGGTGAAGGCATGCGCAACCGCAATGTCGCCGTTGCTGGTGATGCGCACCTCGTCGAACCGGACCTCGACCGTCTCGTCGCCCAGCGAGCCGAACCAGTCTTCGATGCTGCGCCGCCGCGCGGCGACGCCGTCATACGACCAGCGATCCCAAAGATCGAACACGCGCGCCTCGTCGGCATAGAGCGCCAGGAACGACGCTGCATCTTTGGCGCGGACGGCGCGCGCATATCGTTCGAACAGAGTCTCGATCATGACGGCAGCGAATCCGGCGTCGTTGCCACGAAGCTCGGTCGTTCACTGTGGCGCGTAAAATAGGCGCGCAAATTGGGTGCGTCTGCCAAGGCTGCGGCGCTTTCGGGCAAATGGTACAGGGGCGCCAGGCTGGCCAGCAGAATTGCGTCGGCAAAAGTGAAGTTGTTGCCGACCAGATGACCCGTGTCGGCGACCGCGCCTTCGAGAAGCTCGATCTGCTTTTGCATCGCCGGAACCGCCGCATCGATGCGGATCTGGTTGGGCTCGCGTTTTTCCAACCTGGCGAACACATATTCCAGCGCGTATTCGCGGATCAGTGCACGGTCGATGACGGTGTTGATCAGCGAGAACCACTGTTCCATCTGCGCCAGCCCGCGCGTGTCGGCGGGGAAGAGCGGCGCCTGCGGGAAGGTGCGTTCGAGATAGGTGGCGATCGCTTTCGACTCGCCGAGTTCGACGTCGCCGTGCCGCATCACCGGGATTTTCCCGAACGGATGGATGGCGGTGACTTCCGGTGCGTGCGGAAATACCTGGTGCAGCGTGTAGGCGAGCTGCTTCTCCTCGCACACGATGCGCACCGCGCGCACAAAGTTGCTGGCCGAGATGCCGTAGATCTCGATTGGCGCACCCGACCCTGTCATTCCGTTCATGCTTGCTGGCTCCGAGCGGGTCCTGCCGCAGCGTCGCCGCGGCTTCTGACCCAAGGACGTACGAGGGGGCGCGAAAGAGACTCAGCCGCCGGAAATATTTTCAGCCGTAGGGACGGACAGGAATCTGCCGATCCGGGCCGCAAACGATCCCGACCTGACCGTCTGGCGCACCGGTCCGTGGCCGAATCTGCCGCGCGACGCTTGGCTCTTCATTGAAGCCCCGCGGCAGCCTATGCAGTCCCCCTGGGAAACACGGGGCGAATGCCCGGATCAGGGAGAGGCCTTTGGCACATGAATCTCGGCGGCCAATGCTCAAGGCGAAAAGCCTCGAGCGCATCATGGCCGCCAACGAAGCGGGCACGCACAAGCTGAAGCGCGTGCTGGGTCCGTGGAATTTGATCGGGCTTGGCGTTGGCGCCGTGATCGGCGCCGGCCTGTTTTCCGTCACCGGCATTGCCGCTGCGGAGAATGCCGGACCCGCGATCGTTCTGTCGTTTTTGATCGCAGCGTTGGGCTGTGCCTTCGCCGGCATGTGCTACGCCGAATTCGCGTCGATGCTGCCGGTGTCGGGCAGTGCCTACACCTACGCGCACGCAACCCTGGGCGAGCTGGTTGCCTGGGTGATCGGCTGGACCCTGGTGCTGGAATATGCGCTCGGCGCGGCCAGCGTCGCGGTCAGTTGGTCGTCCTACGTCACCGACCTGGCGAAAAACTTTGGCCTCAACATGCCGCTGCAAATACCGCTCGGCATGATTGGCGACACGCCGCTGGTGATCGATCTCGGCGCGATCTTTATCACTTGCGTGTTGTCGCTGGTGCTGATGCGCGGCATTTCGCAGTCGAGCAAACTGAACATGGTGATCGTCGCGGTGAAGGTGACGATCGTGCTGGCGACGATTTGCGTCGGCGTGTTCTTCATCGACCCCGCCAACTACGTGCCCTTCATCCCGGAGAATACCGGCGAGTTCGGTCACTTCGGCTGGAGCGGCATTCTGCGCGCCGCCGGCATTCTGTTCTTCGCCTATGTCGGGTTCGACGCGGTGTCGACAGCATCGCAAGAAGCCAAAGACCCGCAACGGTCGATGCCGATCGGCATTCTCGGCACCCTGGTCGTTTGCACCATTCTCTATGTCGGCTTCGCGCTCGTGCTGACCGGCATGGTCAATTACAAAGTCATGCAGGGCGACGCGCATCCGGTTGCGACCGCGATCAACATGACGCCGTTCCCGATCCTGCAGATCCTGGTCAAGGTCGGCATCATCGGCGGTTTCTCGACCGTCATTCTGGTGATGCTGCTGGGCCAGTCGCGCGTCTTCCGCTCGATGTCAGTCGACGGTCTGCTGCCGCGCTTTTTCTCGGACATTCATCCCGAATGGCGCACGCCCTGGCGCGCCAACATGTTCGTGATGGTGTTCGTCAGCATTTTCGCCGGCTTCCTGCCGATCTCGACCTTGGGCAACATGGTGTCGATCGGCACCTTGCTCGCCTTCGTGATCGTCTGCGTCGGCGTCATGGTGTTGCGCAAGACACGGCCCGAATTGCCGCGTCCCTACCGCACGCCGTTTGTGCCGCTGGTGCCGATCCTCGGCATTCTCGTCTGCGGCGTGATGATGCTGGGTCTCTCGGGGGCGACCTGGGCTCGCTTGCTGATCTGGCTCGCCATCGGTATGGCCGTGTACTTCCTCTACAGCCGGCGCAATGCGAGCGCGCGCGACAGCGAACGCATCACGGCAGCTCTTGGTGAAGGTGCAGCAGAATGAAATCGATCCATACAGACAAAGCTCCGGCGGCTGTCGGCCCATACGCGCAGGCGATTGAAGCAGGCGGTTGGGTTTATACCGCGGGCCAAGTGGCCTTGAAGCCGGATGGAAGCTTTCTCGACGGCGACATCGAGGTGCAGACGACGCAGGTCTTCCAGAATCTCGACGCGGTGTTGCACGCAGCCGGCGTGACCTTCGCGAACGTGGTCAAGACGACGGTGTTCCTGTCCGACTTCAACGATTTCGCGCGCATGAACGCGATCTTCGAAAAGGCGTTCGCCGGTCACAAGCCCGCGCGTTCGACGGTGCAGGTCGCGCGCCTGCCGAAAGACGCGAAAGTCGAAATCGAACTGGTTGCCTATAAAGGCTAGTCGCGACCAACGCGCAGAAGCAGCGCGAGACTGATTGCTGAGAAGACGGCGCCGCAGATTGCGGCGCCGATCCAGCCACCTGCACCGACGCAGGCCGCCATCACTGGCGGGCCGAGTAACGATCCGCCGGCACCGAATTGCGTGAACAGCCCGTTGGCGATCGCCATGTTGTCACCGGCGACGCGCGGCTGCATCGCAAAGGCAAGGCCGGGCAGAATTCCCGACACGGCGTTCAACACGATCGCTGCGATCACGACCGACAGATAATCGGGGTGATCGCGGAATACCGCGAACAGCAATGCTGCCGGCAACAACAACGATACGGTCAACATCCACGTGGCGTCGCGCGGCCGGTGATTGTGCCAGGCCGCGACCAGCGCACCGCCCAACGTCGCAAGCGACGCGATGCCGGTGCCAAGCCCGGCCAATGACGGTGACGCGCCGGTTTGTTCGACGAGAAAGCTCGGCAGCAACGCCAGCAGGCCAACTTCGAACAGCGTGTAAGCGCCGAACCCAGCTGCCAGCAACCAGGTGCGTGCGTTCGGCCGTGCGCGCGCACGCATGCTGGCTTCGTCGGGATGCACGTCGCCCAGCAACAGCAACAAAGCGAGCAGCGCGATTGCGGCGATGACGCCGCCGCCGAACGAGGCGACGCGCCACGACGACAAATCGGCCGCGGCGCCCGCGAGCATCGCGCCCAGCGCCAGACCGACCGGGACGAAGCTGCTCCACAAAGCGAGCGCAACGCCGCGGCGTGCCGGTCCGGCGGTGCGGCTGATCAAGGGCGGTGCTGCGATGACGACGGCGAGATAGCCCGCTGCTTCCAGGACACGCCACGCCAGCAGCATCGCAACGTCGTGCGCGAAGGCAGCACCGATGCCGGCCGCCACGAAACAGCCGAGACCGAGCAGGACCGATCGCCGCTCGCCGATCCGGTGCAGCAACATGCCCGCGACCACGCCCAGGCTGGCGCCGCCGATTTCCAGCAGCGACACGAGCAGTGCCGCGACGGTCAGGCCCAAAGTCAGCTCGCGGTCGATCAACGGGACCAGCGCCGACATTTTTCCCAGCTGCGACGCCGCGATGACGCCGACGACGTAGAGAAGCCCGATGCGAATCCAATCGCTGTTCATCGATGCGCTTTTGGCATGGGACGGGCAGAGAAGGCACGCATAAGAAATACGCCATGCCCCAGGACCTGATCCTCTGCAGCGATGCGGCCCAGCTGGGACGGTCGCTGCGCACCTGGCGCAATCTGCGCCGGGTCAAACAGAACCATGCCGCCGAATTGCTCGGCGTCAGCCAGGCAACCATCTCGCGCTGGGAGAGCGGCGTGCAGGCGCCGATGCCCGACGAGCAGGCGGCAATCCGTTTGCTGTTGCAGGCGCGGCTGGACAGCGCCGCCGATCGCGAGCTGGCGCGTCTGGTGCGCGCTGCGAGCGGGCGCATGCATCTGGTCTGCGACTTGACGCACAAGCTGCTGGCTTATTCGGACCGGATCGAAGCCGACTGGCGCGTGCCGGGGCGCGAGCTGCTGGGCGTTTCGCTGTGGCGCTATGCCAGCGAAGAAATCATCGCCGCCGAAGCGCAGCTTGCGTCGACCGGCTGGTTCGAACCTGCGCCCGATGCAATCGAACTCTACACGCGCGAAAACCGCTCCGACGAAGTGCCGATCTTCAGCGGCAAGATGCGCTGGGTGCGCTTCCAACTATCCGACGGCTCGTTCGCGCGCCTGACCGAAACCGCGCTGCCGGATGGGTTCGTGCATTGACTCATGTCCCCTCTCCCCGAGGGAGAGGGCTAGGGTGAGGGTTCGTTGTGCGCGATGGGTGAGAGCGCGTAATCCTCACCCTCCCACGCGCTGTGCGCGCGGGTCCCTCCCTCTCCTTCGAGGAGAGGGGACTTATGTCAACGCACGCGCGCGCTCGCGCAGTTCGAACTTTTTGACTTTTCCGGTTGAGGTCTTCGGCAACGCGCCGAAGATGATGGTGCGCGGCACTTTGAACGCAGCGATGCGCGTGCGGCAGAAGTCGATCAGCTCGTCCGCGGTTACGTCGCGGCCGGGTTTGAGCGTGACGAAGGCGCAAGGCGTCTCGCCCCATTTCGCGTCCGGCCGCGCGACCACCGCCGCTTCCAGCACGGCGGGATGATCGAACAACGCATTCTCGACTTCGATCGACGAAATATTTTCGCCGCCCGAAATCACGATGTCTTTCGACCGGTCTTTGATCTCGACGTAGCTATCGGGATGACACACAGCCAGATCGCCGGTGTGGAACCAGCCGCCGCGGAAGGCGCGTTCGGTTGCTTCCGTGTCTTTGTAATAGCCGCGCATCACGATGTTTCCGCGCAGCATCACTTCGCCGATCGTGGTTCCGTCGGCGGGTACCGGCTGCATCGTCTCGGGATCCAGCACCGCGAGATCTTCCTGCAGGTGATAGCGCACGCCTTGTCGTGCTTTGCGTCGCGCCTGGTCGGCCGGCGCTTCCTGGTTGAACGCGTCTTTCCATTCGCTGACGACGCAGGGGCCGTAGACTTCGGTCAGACCATAGACATGCGTGACGTCGAGCCCGATCGACTGACAGCCCGCGATCACTGCGGCCGGCGGTGGTGCGCCCGCGGTCAGCACGCGCACGTCGCGCCCCAGCGCAACGCCGTTCGACGCGGCCAGCAACATCGTCAGCACAGTCGGTGCGGCACAGAACAACGTCACGTGGTTTTGTTCGATCGCGGTGCGGATCATCTGCGGATCGGGTTTGCGCAGACAGACATGCGTGCCGGCCAGCGCCGTTACCGTCCAGGGAAAGCACCAGCCGTTGCAATGAAACATCGGCAAGGTCCAGAGATAGACCGGATGCTGTCCCAACGACGCGGCCAGCACGTTCGCGACTGCGTTCAGATAGGCGCCGCGATGGTGATAGACGACGCCTTTGGGATTGCCGGTGGTTCCCGACGTGTAGTTGAGCGTGATCGCATCCCATTCCGAGTCCGGCCCCTGGCGCGGCACGAACGCTTTGTCGCCGCTGGCGAGGAAGGATTCGTAGTCGCGCGCACCGTCCTCGACCGCAGGCACCGCGGCGTCGCGAATGCGCACGATCGGAATGTCGCCAACGATTGGCGCGACGGTGGTGGCGAATTCGTCGTCGACCAGCAACAATGCCGTCTGTGCGTGACGGAGCTGATAGTCGATTTCGCGTGCACCCAGCCGGATATTGACCGAATGCAGCACCGCGCCCGCCATCGCGACGCCGAAATGCGCTTCGAGATGGGCCGGCGTGTTGGCAGCGATGATCGACACGACGTCGCCTTGACCGATCCCCGCCGCGTTGAGCGCGGCTGCAAGCGCGATGCAGCGCCGTTCCAACGTCGCATAGTCATAGGTGATGGCGCCGTGCCGGACCGCGATTCGTTCGGGATGCACCGATGCGGTCCGCCGCAACAGCGACAGCGGCGACAGCGGAACGTAATTGGCCTGCGTCTGCGGAAGATCGTCGAGCTGCATGGAATGAGCCTATGCGCGGCCATGGCTTGCATCAAACGGCTTCGGCATGGAGGCTGCGCCGCATGAACGCCCGCCTTGGCTTTGTTGCGTTGCTGGCGCTCGGCATTGGCGCCGCCGCACCGTCGATCGTATTTCCCGGCGTGCTGGGCGCGTTGGTGGCATCCGGTCGCTACGAGGGTGCGACGGCTGCCTGGGTCATTTCGGGCGAGCTGGCCGGCATGATGGTCGCCGCCGCACTGGTCGCATGGCTTGGCGCGCGCGTCGCGTTCCGTCGTGTGGCCGCGATCAGCGTCGTCGCCTTTCTCGTGCTCGACGTGGCGAGCGCAGCGCTGCCGTCTTTGTCGCTGCTCGTGACGTTGCGCGTGCTTGCGGGTGCGGGCGAGGGGGCGGCGATCGCGTCGATGGCGGCGATGGCCGCGTCGCTGACCTCGGCTGCGCGGTATTTCGCCGTGTCGGTCGCGTGCAACCTGGCCGCCAGCGCGGTTCTGCTGCGCGTCTTTCCGCGCAGCATGGCGTACGGCACCGGCGGCATTTTCCTTTTGCTGGCGGTGGTCGCGCTGCCCTCCTTGTTGCTGCTGCGCGCCTTGCCGGTGCCGGTTGCAGCGACTGCTGCCGCGGCGCCGCGCCTGCAGATTTCGCGCGGCGTCGTGCTGGCGTGCCTCTGCACCTTGTTCTTCTTCGCCGCGATCAGCACCGTCTGGTCGTTCGTCACCCTTGCGGCAACCAAGGCGGGACTGTCGTTCGACCAGTCGTCGCAAGTTCTGGCGCTTGCCACCGTTGCCGGCATCGCGACCGGGCTCGGTGTGTCGTGGCTCACCACGCGCGTGCCGCGACAGGCGGCGCTGCTAGTCGGCACGATCGGGCTTGCGGTGGTGATTGCGGTCTTTGCCGACGGCGTCACCGCGACGAGCTTCGCGCCGATCACGATGCTACTGATGATCGCCTATGTGTTCACCTTGCCGTTCTATTTCGGGACCATCGCCGCGCTCGATCGCAGCGGACGAGTCATGGCGTTCGCGATCGCGCTGCAATTCGCGGGGCTGGCAAGCGGGCCGGCGGTGGCGGCGGTGATTCTCGAATCATCGGGCCAGCTTGCGCGGGTCTTCTGGTTCGCCTGCGCCTTGTGCGTCGCGGCAGGCGCACTCGCGATCGGGTCAGGCGCCGCCAAGGATTTGGCCAAACACTAGGCCGCAGGCGGCCGGGGCGTGCCCGGCCTGCAACACCTCTGCTTTTCTGATTCATTCACTGATGAATGAACGTTGACAGGGCAAGGCGAGTAGAGGAGCGTCCCGGCCGTTACCGGCGCCAAACAGCCGGAACGCTGGGAGGAAACATCATGCAGCTCGTGTCGAGCCGGCGTTTGCGCCGGCTGCTTTGCGCATCCGTGACTTTTGCCGCGCTGACGACCGCCTGGAGCGAGGCAAGCGCGCAGGTCAACAATTCCGACGAGATCATCGTCACCGCACGCCGCCGCGAAGAAACGCTGAAAGACGTGCCGGTGGCCGTCAGCGCTTTCAGCGCCGCGAAGCTGGACCAGCTTGGCGCGACCGACATCACTGCGCTGCAGCAGTCGACGCCCAACCTGACGATGCAGGTCGCACGCGGCACCAATTCGACCGTGATCGGTTTCATCCGCGGCGTCGGCCAGCAGGATCCGTTGTGGGGCTTCGAACCCGGCGTTGGCCTGTATGTCGACGACGTCTATATCGCCCGCCCGCAAGGCGCGGTGCTGGATATTTTCGACCTCGACCGGATCGAAGTGCTGCGCGGCCCGCAAGGCACGCTGTATGGCCGCAACACGATTGGCGGTGCAGTCAAATACGTCACCAAAAAGATCGGGCCGGGCACCGAAGTCGAAGGCAAGTTCACGATCGGCAGCTATGGCGAGCACGATGAATTCGGTTCGTTCAAAACGCGCCAAGGCAATGTCGGACTCAGCATCGCGATCGCCAAGAACGATCACGACGGTTATGGCCGCAACCTGACGACCGGTGCGCAGCACTACAACAAAGACAACGCGGCCGGCCGCGTTGCGCTTGAGTTCACGCCCACCGACAAGATCTTCATTCGCGCCTCGGCCGACTGGATGCACGACATGTCGCGCCCGCGTCACGGCCACCGCGAAGTGCAGGCGCTCGACATTCTGGGCAAGCCGATTGCGGGCGGTGAAGTTCTGTCCGACGTCTACGCGACGCGCGCCGGTTCGGGCGACGAGAACAGCGTGATCACGCAGGGCGTGTCGTTGCTGGCCGAATATGCCGCGACCGACGCGTTGACCTTCAAGTCGATCACCGCCTATCGCAGCGGCCACACCGAAGGCACGATCGATTTCGACAATCTGCCCGCGGCAATTCTCGACGTGCCGGCGAAATACAACGATCACCAGTTCAGCCAGGAACTGCAGGCGGTCGTGAATCTCGGCAAGCTGACTGGCGTTGCCGGCTTTTACTACATGAACGGCACGGCGGCTGGCGCCTTTGACACGGTCGTGTCGCAGATCGCCACCACCACCGCGACGGCGGGTTTTGTCGATACGACCAGCTATGCCGGCTTCGCCAATTTCAGCTACGCGGTGACCGAACAGCTGTCGCTCGAACTGGGCGGCCGCTACACGCGCGACGAAAAGACGGGCAGCGTCTATCGCCAGAACTTCACCGGCCTGCGCAGCCCCCTGTTCGGCAACAACGCGGCGATCCCGGGTCTGCTGCGGTCGAACTTCACCAACAGCAAAGACTTCTCGAAGTTCACGCCGCACGCCAGCGTCAGTTACAAGGTGACGCCGGACATCACGACCTACGCGTCGTTCAGCCGTGGATTCAAGTCGGGCGGCTTTGACATGCGTGCCGACGTCGTGCTGACGCCGAACTCGGTCAACGGCTACGCGCCGGAAACCGTCGACACCTACGAAGTCGGCGTGAAGGGCAACTTCCTCGATCGCCGTTTGACGGTGAACGCAGCTTTGTTCCACTCGTCGTACAAAGACCAGCAGGTGACGTTGCAGACGCCGGTCGGCGCGTCGATCGCCAGCCAGGTGATCAATGCGGGCAAGTCGACCATCGAAGGTGCCGAACTTGAAGCGGTTGCAGTGTTGGGACCGCAGCTGACCGCCAATCTTTCGGTCGGCTATGTCAACGCGTCCTTCGACCAGTATCTGGCGCTGGATCTGACGCGCACGCCGCCGGTGACGCGTGACTTCGCAGCCGAACGCAAGTTCCAGAACACGCCGCGCTGGAACGGCAGCGCCGGTCTGACCTTCCGTCAGCCGGCCTGGAACGGCAGCAACTTCACGCTGTCGCCCACGGTCTCGTATCGCAGCAAGATGTACATGTTCGAAGTCCCGTCGGCGCTCGACCAGCCCAGCTACTGGCTGTTCAACACGACTGCAGCCTGGACCTCGGCCGATGAGCATATGCGCATCAGCATCAACGCGCAGAACATCACCGACGAACGCTACCGGGTCGGTGGCTATAACTTCCCGACCTCGGCCGGCGTCTTCTTCGGCAACTCGGTCACGGCGTATTACGGCCCGCCGCAGACCGTCACCATGTCGCTGGCGTTGAAATTCTGATCGTCGGACGGCGGTCCCGCAGAACGAGTTGCCTCGGCAACTCGTTCTTCCTTTTTGCTGGCCCGTTTTTTCCTGCGGAAAAACGGGCTGGACCGCCGTCGCCCTTTTTGAGATGCCGTACCGCGTGACCACACGCAAAAAGACTGTCCGGGCCCCGGCCAAGGTCGCTGCCCGCGCGAAAAGTCCGTCCCCCAAAGCCAGCGCGCTGGCGTCCAAGCGCGCGGCGCAAAGCGAGCGGACCCGCACCCGCATCCTCGACGTTGCCGAAGAGTTGTTGGGCCAGCACGGCTTCTACGGCACGACGATCCGCGAAGTTGCACGCCAAGCCGAAGTCGACACCGCGCTGCTGCATTACTATTTCGACAGCAAGCAAGGTCTGTTCGACGCGGTGTTCGAACGTCGCGCCACCATCATCAATAGCGAACGTCTCGACGCGCTCGACGCCTATGAAAAGCGTGTCGGCAAAAACGTCGAGGTCGAAGGCGCGATCGAAGCGTTCCTGAATCCGATCCTCGATTGGATCGCCAAGGGCGGGCAGGGATGGCGCAACTATTTCGCCATCGTCGCGCAGGTGAACGCGACGCCGGTTTGGGGTACGGCGGTGATGGTGAGGTATTTCGATCCTGTCATTCAGCGCTTGATCGCGCTGGTGCAGAAGGCGTTGCCCGACGCTGAACCGGTCGATCTCTATTGGGCCTATCACAATCTGTCGGGCGCGCTGACGCTGACGCTCGGCACCACCGGCCGTATCGATCGCCTGTCGAACGGCCTGTGCAGATCCGATGACGTCGAAGCGTTGCGTGCGCGCATGATCGCCTATGCTGCCGCCGGCTTTCACGCTGTGTGTGAGCCACAACCAAAGAAGCCGAAAAAAAAATGAGCAGCACGATGTTGGAAGCGACGAAAGAGCCATCGCGCCTGTATCGCGGCTGGGTGCTTTTTGCGCTGTTCATCGTCTACATGTTCAACTTCATCGACCGCCAGATCATGGGGATCTTGGCAGCGCCGATCATCAAAGAACTGCAGCTAACCGATTCGGAATTCGGCTGGCTGATCGGAACTGCGTTCGGCTTGTTCTACGCGTCTCTCGCCGTGCCGATTGCCTGGTTCGCCGATCGCTACAGCCGTGTATGGATCATTACCTTGTCGTTCGGCGTGTGGAGTCTTTTCACCGCCGGGTGCGGCATCGCCGGCAACTACTGGCAGATCTTCGCGGCGCGTCTCGGCGTTGGCGTTGGCGAGGCGGGTGGCGCAGCGCCTGCCTATTCGCTGTTGTCGGATTATTTCCCGCCGCGGCAACGCGCACGCGCGCTGGCGCTGTATTCCTGCGCGATCCCGATCGGCAGCGCGTTCGGCGTGTTGTTCGGGGGACTCATCGCCGCCGCAATCAACTGGCGTATCGCGTTCGTTGTGATCGGCATGAGCGGCGTGATCCTGGCGCCGATCTTTCGTCTCGTGGTGCGTGATCCGGTCCGCAGTGCCTACGAGGTGATCAAAGCCCCTGCGGCGCCGTTCATGGACGTGCTCCGTACCGTGGGCCGCAAGCCGTCCTTCTTCTTTCTATCGTTCGCCGCATCCAGCGGGTCGTTGCTGGGTTACGGCCTGATCGGTTGGTTGCCGACCTTCTTCCAGCGAAGTCACGGCATGACGTTGCGCGAAGCCGCGATCTTCTATTCCAGCATCCTTTTGTTGGGCGGCATCGGCGGCATTTGGCTTGGCGGCTGGTTGGGCGATCGCCTCGGCGCGGCACGAAAGAGCGCCTACGCGCTGATCCCAGCCGCCGCGGCGTTTCTCTCGGCGCCGCTTTTCTTTGTCGCCATCGCGTCGACATCGCAGGTGACATCGTTCCTGCTGTTCCTGGTGCCGCAGGCGTTGAGCCTGGTCTGGCTCGGTCCGGTCATTGCAGCGGTGCAGCATCTTGTACCAGCTACGATGCGCAGCACCGCGTCGGCGATCTTTCTGCTGATCAACAACATGATCGGGCTTTGCGTCGGTCCGTTTTTCTTCGGCCGGGTGTCCGACCTCCTGAAGCCGTCCTACGGTGCGGAATCGCTGCGCTACGCGTTCCTGATCGGACTTGGTTTTTACGTGCTGAGTTCGCTGTTGTTCTGGCTTGCCTCACGCAGGCTCGATCGCGACTGGTACCGTCCGGCAGGCTGATCCCCGCCGATTTTGCGCCCCTATGGGCGGGGTGTGACGTTGCGCCAGGGGCGGGTTCAGGGTCCGTTCACCCTTTTGTCAATATCTGGAGAGGAATGTCTGCAGCTCCAACGGGCTCGCATAGAGGAATCTGATGTCCCACTCACACGACGCTTCGGTTGCGGCCGACAGCCCGGTCCATGTTCGCATCGGCGTCGCCAATCTGACGCGCCAGGCAATGATGGGCGTGGACATTACCGGCATCGCGAACGGCCTGATCGAAGAAGCGACGCGCAATCCGGACAATGCAGGCGCGCTGATGGATCTTGCGATCGTGGCGCAGCTCGGCGGCAACCAAGAGGCCGGGCTGAAGATTCAGAACGACGCGCTGGAGATCGGGCGTCTGTTCCGCATTCCGTCCCAGGTCGCATCCCCACGTCTGCGCGTGCTTGCCATTGCCGCGGCGTCCGATATCGGCGGCAACACGCCGATCGACTTCCTGCTCCATGGCAGCGATATCGAACTCTACATGCTGTATGTGGTGCCGGGCTTACCGCTGCCGCAGCCGATTCCGCCGCACGACGTTGCGGTCGTGGTTGCGTCGCCCGACAAGGCGACCGCGGCGTTGGAAGAAATCGAACGTATGGTGCAGCAGTGGCCATGCAAAGTGCTGAATCCGCCGCAGAACATCGCGCGGCAGGATCGCGATCGTCTGTTCCACGTGCTGCAAGGAATCGACGGTTTGCGGATTCCGTCGACCGCGCGCGTGACGCGTCAGCAGCTGATCGACTTCGCGGCGACCGGAGCCAATCTCGGCGCGCTGCTGCCCGACGGCGCTTTCCCCCTGATCGTTCGGCCGACCGAATCCCACGCCGGCCGCGGTCTTCACAAGCTGGACCAGCCGTCCGACCTGGTTGCCTATCTCGAAGGCCGCGACGAACAACATTTCTTTCTGTCGAGCTATCTCCATTACGCAAGCGCAGACGGCATGTTCCGCAAGTACCGCATCGTGCTGATCGATGGGCGGCCGTTTGCGTGTCACATGGCGATCTCCGATCAGTGGAAGATCTGGTATCTCAACGCCGAGATGGCCGAATCCGCGGACAAACGCGCCGAAGAGGCGGTGTGGATGGATTCGTTCGATGACGGCTTTGCCAAGCGTCACGAACACGCGCTGGCGCAATTGGCGTCGAAGCTCGGCCTCGAATATGTCGCGATCGATTGTGCCGAGCTTCCCGATGGGCGGTTGCTGGTGTTCGAAACCGACAATTGCTCGATCGTGCACGACATGGATTCGCCGGAGATCTTTCCCTACAAGGTCCCGGCGATGCGGAAATTGTTCGACGCCTTCGTGGCGATGATCGGAACATACAGCGCGCGCGTTGCCACTCGTGCAGCCTGACAAGAAACCGCGCCTCGACGCGCGCGCGTCGAGCGCGGATCTCGGCGCCGACGGTACGCTCGATCCGGCCGACTGGTCGGTGCTGCGCGCGCAAGGGCACCGCATGCTCGACGACATGTTCGACCATCTGGCGTCGTTGCGCGCGCAGCCGACATGGCAGCCGCCGCCCTCCGACGTTCGGGCGCGATTTCATGCGCCGTTGCCGCTTGCGCCGCAATCTCTCGATCAGGTTCACGACGAGTTTCGTCGTTTCATTCTTCCCTACGGATCCGGGAATTTGCATCCCGGCTTCATGGGATGGGTGCAGGGCGGCGGCACGCCGGTCGGCATGCTGGCCGACATGCTCGCGGCTGGATTGAACGCCAATCTCGGCGGTCGCGATCACATGCCGCTCGTCGTCGAGCAGCAGATCGGCGAGTGGGTCCGGCAGATTTTTGACTTTCCGGAGGACGCGAGCGGTCTGTTCGTCACCGGCACGTCGATGGCCAACCTGATCGCGGTTCTGGTTGCGCGGACTGCAATTCTGGGCGCCGGCGTGCGCGCGTCCGGAATCGGTGCGCGCGGCGCCGGCTTGCGCGCCTACAGCTCGTCGGCCGTACACGGCTGTGTCGCACAGGCGATGGATCTAGCTGGCTTCGGATCGTCTTCGTTGCGGCGGATTGCGACCGATCGGTCGCAGCGCATCGACGTCGAAGCGTTGCGCGCAGCAATCGCCGCCGACCGGCGCGAAGGGCTGGAGCCGTTTCTGGTGGTTGGCTCGGCAGGCACGGTCGACGTCGGTGCGATCGACGATCTGCAAGCATTGGCTGCAATGTGCCGCGAGCAGGGGCTGTGGTTTCACGTCGACGGCGCGTATGGCGCGTTGGCGATGTTGTCGTCCGAACTTGCGCCGCGTCTTGCCGGCCTCAGCGAAGCGGACTCGATCGGATTCGACTTCCACAAATGGGCCCAGGTTCCGTACGACGCCGGCTATATTCTGGTGCGCGACGGCGATCGTCATCGAGCCGCGTTCGCAGCACCGGCAGCGTATCTGCGCCGCGAGACACGCGGGCTCGCGGGCGGTTCGTTTTGGCCCTGTGACTATGGACCGGATCTGTCGCGCGGCTTTCGTGCGCTGAAGACGTGGTTCACCTTGAAGGCCTACGGCACCGAACAGCTTGGTGCCGTGATGGCACGAAACTGCGCGCTGGCGCGATATCTCGAGGCGCGCATCAACGCGCTGCCCGAACTTGAGCTGCTGGCTCCGGCGCAACTCAACATCGTCTGTTTTCGCTACCGCGCGGAGTCGGCGGACGAGGTCAATGCAGAGATCGTCGCCGACCTCCAGGAATCCGGCATTGCGGCACCGTCCTCGACGATGATCGACGGAAGGTTTGCGATCCGCGCGGCGCTGTTCAACCACCGGACGCAGCAAAGCGACGTCGACAATATGATCGATGCGGTGCTCCGGTTTGGCGCGGAACGCGTAGGCAAACACCGGCTTTTGGCCGGTTGAGGTAGCGCCCGCCGTCCGAAACGCTTGACCGGCCTGCGTGCCCATGGCACCCGCATAGAAATGGAAACCACCGCGACCCTGAACGAGCGAATTACCGGCCGGAATTAAGCTTCCGCCCGTCGTCTCGTCACGTTCCGAGTTTCCCTATGTCCTCGTTTTCCGTGTTTCTTGTCGGTGGCCCGCGCGCGTCTTCGCCCGTCCTGGCCATTGCGCGAATTCGCTACCCGGCCCGCTGACGCGGGACCGGGTCCGTATTTCTTCCGCGCAATTCGACATTCGAGGATGTCATGTCCGCCCTATCTCTGGCGGTCGTCGATGCAGCAACGCTGTCGGCGCCGCTCTACACGTTCAACGTCATGGCCGAGGCCAATCCGGGCATGCTGCCGCGCCTGGTCCATGAATACGCCAAGCGCGACCTGGTCCCGGTCAGCTTCCACGCTCGCTTCGTTGCGGTCGATCGGCTGGAAGTCGAGATCGTGCTGCAGGGCGGCGACGATGATCTCGCCGCCCTGATCGCGAACAAGCTGCGCGTGATCCCGTTCGTGCTCGAGGTCACGCGCCGCTGATTAGAGCCGGACTTGGAGCTGCGCTTTCGGCGCAGCGCCTTTGAAGTGGAACGTGTCGCCGTCGATCGTGACGCTGGTCGACCCTGCCGGTGCCAGCGGGTTGGCAGAGTCCACGATCACGGTGACGAGCTCTTCGTGCCCGTCGGCGAAGCGCGCGCGGCCGCTGAAGCTGATCCAGCCTTTCGCCGCTTGCAGCACGCCCAGCTCTTTGATCGTCAGCGCGTTTTTACCGCTGAGGCTGAACGAGCCGCTGGCGCGGTTGGCGTTCTTCTTCTGCGACAGTTGCAGCTCGGCTTTGCTGCCGCCGGCGAGATCAAATGTGCCGGATGCGCTGCGATCGCCGGTGGTGAGCTTGCGCGTCGGCATGTTCTGCGTCCGGCGCAACGGCTTGCCCGCTTTGGCGTCGGTGATGGCGCCGTCTTTCAACGCCACCACGCCGTTGACCAGCAGGTAGCGCACGCCGTCCGACAACACTGCGGGATTTTCGTAGGTCGCATTGTCGATGATCTTGGCGGGATCGAACACGGCGATGTCGGCGACCATGCCGACGCCCAGCAGGCCGCGATCGGTGAGGCCGATCGTTGCCGCCGGGAGACCGCTCGTCTTCGCGATTGCAGTCTCCCAATCCATGATCTTCTGGTCGCGCACATAGCGGCCGAGGAAGCGCGGGAAGGTGCCGAAGGTGCGCGGATGACCGGCCGGACGGCCTGCGACGGCGCCGCAATCGCATGCGATCGCGGTGGCGGGATATTGCAGGATCTTCACCAGGTCGGTTTCGTTCCCGAAGAAGAACACCGCACCCATATTCTGCTTTTCGAGCAAGTGAATGATCGCTTCACCCGACGTGTCGATCTTTTCTTCGGCCATATAGGCCGACAGTTTCTTGCCCAGCGTCGGCAGCAGCGTTCCGTCGGCGCCGTTGAACCGTTGCGCCAAGGTCGAGGTGGCTTCGTCGGCCATCTTCTTGCGCAGCACCGGATCTTTGGCGCGTTCGAGGAATGCAGAACGACCGCCTTCCAATCCCCAAGCGGGAATCGTCAGCGCACCAAGCCCCGTCGCACCAGCGACATAGGGATAGGCGTCAGCGGGTGCGTAGTGACCGCGCGCGGTTGCTGCATCGAGCATCGCAAACAAGGCTGCCGTTTTGCCCTGATCCTGGCCCTGCAGTTTCATGTGCGTGATTTCGGGATAGAGACCGGCCGCTTCCGAAATCTCGACCGTCTCTTTCATGCCCGCCATCGAGCTCAACCCGTTCTCGGGCGTCAGACGTTCGTGGTTGGGAAAGTTGGTGCGCCATTTGCGCGCCGCGCTGGCGATCTCGATCACTTCCTGCGTCTTGGCGAAATAGCCGGGCTTGTAGTCGAGACCGGCCGACACACCGAACGCACCATATTCCAGGTTGCGGACGATGATGTCCTGCATATAGGCGATTTCGTCTTTGCTCGGACGACGGTCGTTGTCGCCGACGACTTTCTGCCATACCGCGTTGAAGCCGATGAAGGCGCCGAAATTGGTGCCGAGCCCGTGCGCGCTCAACTGCGCGAGCTGCTGGTCGAGCGCGGTCGAATTGGTGCCGCCGATGCCGCCGCCGTCGGGATTGATGATCTCGGTCGTGACGCCTTGCGTCAGCATGTTTTCGGCTTTCACCACACCGTCGATCTGCGCGTGATCGTGGATGTTGATGAAGCCGGGCGTGACGAACAGGCCGGTCGCGTCGATCTCTTGCTTGGCTTTGAGCTTCGACAGATCGCCGATGCCCGAGATACGTCCACCGGTGACGGCGACGTCGCCTTGAAAGCGCGGTGCACCGCTGCCGTCGAGAATCGTCCCGTGCCGCAAAATCAGATCCGGCGTCTCCGCCGCAAACGCAGTGCAGGATGCGAGCGCGATCGCCGTCACGATCAGCGCCAAATTTCGCTTTGCCATGTTGTCCCGTGCCCCCTGATTTTGAGTCAGGCTGACAAAGATCGGGCAAGACGGCAAAGCGAAGTTTGTTGCGAAATAAAGACCGGCTTCAACGATCGGTGCAGACGTTCCTTTGGTATGTGCCCGACGCGGGCACGCAACAAACGATCGAGGTCAGCCGGTCAAACGCGCAGTTCGCAATTCGCGCCGTGCCGCTTCGATGCGAGACTGCAGCGCGGGGAGGGTCAGCAGGCGGGTTGCAACCGCGACGCCCAACGCATGGCTTGCTTCGGTGTCGCTGTGATAATGCGCGCCGCAAACTTCGCGGCTATACGCGTAATCTTTGGCGCGCGCCTGAATGGCCTGCGCCTTTTCCGGGATCAACGCAGCCAGCACGAAACCGACCGAATAGCCCAGCGTTGCGTGTCCGCTTGGATAGGAGGTCAGCGGCGGTTTGCCGAGTTTGAAGTCGCAAGCGACGATCGTCGTGTCGACCGCCCACGGGCGTGGCCGCAGGAAATAGCGCTTCGCCATATTGGCCGCGACCGATTGCTCGTGCTGCACCAGTTTCAGCAGCTCAGCCGTTGCGGGCAGCGCGCTGAGATTGAATCCGTCGCCGATCGTGGCGGCAAAGATGCTGGCATCTTCGTGTTCGTCGTCCCACTTCGCCTGCGCATACCGTTCGGGCGTACGCGTGCGAATGACGTCGCGCAGCGCGGCAAGATCGGCCTGTTGTTCGGGCGACGCGGCCGCGGCCGGCGGCGGCAGCAACTGACCCGGCTCCACGTCTTCAGCGCGCAACCATTGCAGAGTCTTGGTTGGCGGCGCAGCAGCCGGTGCTGGATCGGCAGCGAAGCTGGGAACAGTCGCGGCGACGAATAGCGCGAACGCGGCAACGAGTGCGCGGCGGTTGATCAACCGGTCGTACATCTGTTTCTCCTGGATTCGAAACGCGCCAGAAATACGTTCTAGAAAACGGCTTTGAGCGTGATCTGGAAGTTGCGGTCGGGCTGGTACTGGAACGCGTTCTTGGCGCCGCCCTGGGCCGAGGTCTGCGCCGGCAATTGGCTGCCGGGCAGCAACGCGCTGCCTTTGAAGGCGACGACGTCCTGGCTGTTGAACAGGTTCAGCACCTGCGCCTCGATGCTGTAGCGGCCGAGCCGGTACGTCGCCGAGAAATCAGCCTGTCCGTACGATTGGATCAGCCCGGTCACCGGCGTCAGCGCCGACACGGGCGACACGCAAACACCGTTCGGTGCGCTCGGGCATTTCGCGTTGTTCACGTATTGCTGGCCGACCCACTTGTCGATGAAGGACAGGACAAGCTCGTCGTCGCTGTTGAAGAGCTGCGTCTGGCCGTAGCGAACGCCGCCCGCTGCCGTCCAACGCGGTGCACCGGTCAATTGATGTCCGTTATAGAGCGGGTTGCTGGGGTCGTTCTTGCCCTTGGCCTGGTTCAGCGAGTAGTTGCCGAATACGCTGAAGCCAGCCGGCAGCAGATAGGTCGCTTCGGCTTCGAAGCCGCGATAGGCAGCGCCGCCGCTGTTGGTGTCGTAGCTCTGCCCCGTCACCGCGTCGGTGAAGGCCTGAATCTTGTTCTTGAAGTCGATGTAGTAGATGTCGGCATCGAGCACGAACGCGTCGTCTTTCCACACCGTGCCGAGCTGGTAGTTGGTCGAAAGCTGCGGCTGTACGCGCGTCTGCTGCAGGTTGCTCACATACAGATTGCCGATCTTGGGAACCAGGAAGCCTTTTGCGTACTGCGCGTAGGTCGACCAATTGTCGCTCAAGCGATAATTCGCGGTCAGGAACGGCAGCGTGCGCGTGTAGGTCTGGTCGGCGAAGAAGGGCTGGATCGCGCTCGGAATCGCGAGCTGCGGCGCATGAATATAGAGATCGAAGCTCACATACTTGACGCCCGGCGTGATGGTCAGCCGGTCGATTGGCTTCCATTCGAACTGCGCGAATGGCTGCACCTGATGCCAGCCGGAATATTCGTTGTACTGAATGTTCAACGGCGTCTGCACGATCGTGCCCGACGATCCCGCGAACAGCGCCGCCTTTTCACGATAGTCCGGCCGGCCGCTGGCGAGGTCATAGTCGAAGATGAAGCGCTTGGTGGTTGCGCGTTCGAACAGCGAGCCGACGGTCAGTCGCCCGAAGTCGAAATCCTTGGTGCCTTTTACGATGTCGCCGGCGACCTGGTACTGGTTGCGCTTCTCGTAGCCGGGAATGCCTGGCGTCTGCAGCGTCGCTGCATAGGTTTTACCAGGGGCAGGGTAGGTCGAGCCCGGTGTCAGCGTGACGAGATTTGCGGAAGCGGGCGCGGTATTGTCCTGCGCCGAGAACGAAACGTTCTTGTAGTAATAGCCGTACAGCGTGTTCTCGACCGCAAACCCGGCGCCGAGATCGGCGTTGACGCGCACATATTCAAAGTCGGTCTTCTTCTTGACCGTATTGTAGCCGAAATAGGATTGCAGCTTCGGATCGTCGCCCAGCGAGAAGCGTTTTCCGAACTGTTCCATCTGCGCGACGCTGGCGTCGCCGACGTCCGACTTGTTGTAGAAATTATGGTTCTGCGTGTAGAGCGCAGTGATCGTCACGCGCTCGGTCAACGGCACCGCACCTTTGATGAACTGGTTGTGGCCGTTGGTGAAATTGTTCGAGAGAAAGCCGTGCGACGTATATTCCTGGAAGTTCGCGACCAGCTTGGCGCCGTTCAATTGCGGAATCGCGCCGCTCTGTAAGGTCGTCGTTCCCTGCCACGTCACCCACGACCCGTAGGTCACGGTCTGTTTGGCGCTCATCGCGTCTTCGAGCGGCAGCGAGAAGAGATTGATCGAACCGCCGAAATTCGCCTGGCCGAGATCGGGCGCGCCGCCCGGGCCACGCTCGATCACCACGCCGCCGATGGTCGAAGACGGAAAGAACGCGGTGCCGTGATGGCTGGGGCCGTTGGTGTCGCCCCACGCGATGCCGTCATAGGTGATGTTGTAGTTGCCGTCGGCAAAGCCGCGCAGAACGATCTTGCCGCCGTCCGACAGGCCGGGACCGTTATTCGCGGGTGCGCCCGCCATCGACGGCGCATAGATCGCGACGGTGCTGAAATCGCCGATGCGCGGCGCCGACTCTTCGATGAATTTGCGCGTGATCACCGTTTGCGGTTCGGTCGCTGCAAGCGACGCTTGAAACGGCGCAATCGTCGCGGCGCGTCCGCGCAATCCGGTCACGATCACTTCTTCGACTTCTGCTTCGCCGGTCGCGTCGGTCGAGGTTTCTGCAACGGCGCGGTTCCACGGAACGACGCTGCCAGCCGCGATCACAGTAAGCAGACAGCCGAGCTTGATACGATCGGAGTTGCCGAACGTCTTCATCACATCCCTCGTTTTTCTGTGCGCTGTCGAGCGCGGTGCTGCTGAACGGCGCAACGCGCACGCCGCTGAAATTCGCGATGGAATTTGCGCGCTGGCTGTACGTCTTCGTTCGACGAGTCGTCAAAGAGAAATACTGCGCGTGTACTGCACGTTTA
Organism: Roseiterribacter gracilis; assembly: GCA_018332375.1. Classification (GTDB taxonomy): domain Bacteria; phylum Pseudomonadota; class Alphaproteobacteria; order BOG-932; family Roseiterribacteraceae; genus Roseiterribacter; species Roseiterribacter gracilis. Next base: position 218,487 of record BOPV01000001.1, read on the forward strand.
GTCGGCGCAAACGTGTCTGTTATTTTCTAGCGCAGTCTATAAAGTATAGATTCGTGATCGCTGTTTCACGATTACTAGACAGTTTCACGCAAGCATGAAAAAGCCCGGTAATTACCGGGCTCTTTTGCGTTGCCGATGTCGGCTGATGAACAGACTGTCAGATAACGCGTGCACCCGCGCGCCACACAGTGCGCACGATCGGCGCATCGCCGGCGTCGCGAACGCGCACCAGATCAGCCTGCAATCCCGTCTCCAACCGACCGCGATCGTGCATCGACGCGGCGCGCGCCGGTTCGGCAGTCACGAGGCGCATTGCGGCGGGGAGGGTGATCGCACCGTCGCCTTTGGTCAGCGCGAACGCGGCCTGCAGCAAACTCACCGGCACATAGTCGCTCGACAACACGTCGAGCCAGCCGCGCTGCGCCAGCTCGCGGATTGCGACATTGCCGCTGTGCGAACCGCCGCGCACCACGTTCGGTGCGCCGCCCAGAACTTTCAGGCCGGCTTCGTGCGCCGCGCGTGCGGCTTCGACCGTGGTTGGAAACTCGGCGACCACGACACCGTCCGAGACCGCTTCGGCAATATGCGCTTCGGTCGCGTCGTCGTGGCTGGCGAGCGGAATCTGGCGCTGGCGGCACGACAGAACCATGCGCGCACGGTTGGGCGCGCTGTGGGTCTTGTGCTCTTCCAAACGGCGTTCGACGAATTCGTGATAGGCGTCTTCGCTCATACCGTATTTGCCGCGGTAATAGCGCGACGCCGCTTCGATGCTGAGAAACTGGCGCTGGCCCGGCGTGTGGTCCATCAGCGACGCAAAGCGGAACAGCGGATGGTCGAGATGTTTTTCGACCGCGCCCGGCATACGCGGATCGCTGACTTCGCAGCGTAGATGGATCCAGTGATCGGCGCGCAACGCGCCTGCGTCGCGCGCGGCAGCGACGCCTTCGATCATCTCGTCCAGCACGTCGGCGCGCATGCTGGATTTGTCGATGTCGCCGACCGCCAGCGCGTCGAACACGGTGGTGATGCCGGCGGCCGCAATCTGCGCGTCATGCGCCATCACGCCCGACCGCGCCGGCCAGCGCACGCCGGGGCGCGGGATCAGGTGCCGTTCGAGATGGTCGGTGTGCAATTCGACCAGGCCGGGCAGCAGATAGTCGCCGTCGAAATCGATCGCGCCGGGGGCGTTGCTACGCGTCTCGTCGATGGCAGCGATCTTGCCGTCGCGCACCACCAACGTGCCGTGCAGCACGCGGTCTTCCAGAACCAGCTTGGCGTTGGTGAAAATCGTCTCGGTGGTCATGCGCGCATTCTTACTTCTGCGGGATCGTATTTTGCCGCGAAGGCAGGGCCGTCGAGGCTACGGAAATCGTGCAATGCAGCTTTGAGCTGGTCGTGGGTCCAATCCCACCACGCGATCCGTTCCAGCGCCGCCTGGGTTGCTTCGTCAAACCGGTGGCGAATGATGCGGCCGGGATTACCGACGACGATCGTGTAGGGCGGCACGTCTTTGGTGACAACCGAGCCGGCGCCGATAATCGCGCCAGTGCCGACTTTCACGCCCGACATCAGCAACGCGCCGTGGCCGATCCAGACGTCGGGACCGATGACGGTGCGGAAGGATTTGCGCCAGGCGAAGAAGTCGGCGTCGTCCTCGTCGGCCATGTGATGCGAGCGCGAGCGATAGGTGAAGTGATGCAACGTCGCGCGCTGGATCGGATGGTTGGTTGGATTGATCCGCACATTGGCGGCGATGTTGCAGAACTTGCCGACTTCTGAATTGTAGATGTCGCAACCGTCGCCGGTGTAGGCCCAGTCAAGAATGTCGGAATCGAGCAGCTTGTTGTTGGCGCCGATCCAGGTCCATTGCCCGAAGCGGCAACGTTGCACGACTGCGCTCGGATGCAGCATCGGCTTTTCGGTCATCCAACGGCCTTCGATCCACGGATTCGACGGCTGACCTTGCTCGATCGGAATGAGACCCATCATGCAGCAGCGACCTCCTGGCGGGAGCGAACGGGATGGATTGTGGTTGCAAGCGCACTGCGCGCGGCTTCGTCGTGAAAGATGCCGACGATCGCCGCACCCGCGTCGCGCCGCTCGGTGATGAGTTCGAGCACGCGGGCGCGATTGTCGGCGTCGAGCGACGCGGTCGGCTCGTCGAGCAGTAGGATCGGATGACCGACGACCAAGCCGCGCGCGATGTTCACGCGCTGCTGCTCGCCGCCCGAGAAGGTGGCGGGTGCCAGCTTCCACAGCGGCTCGGGCAGAGCGACGCGGCGTAACAGATCGGCGGCACGATCGCGCGCTTCTTCGCGATCGACGCCCAAGGACAGAAGCGGCATCGCCACCACGTCCAGGGTCGGCACGCGCGGGATCACGCGCAGGAACTGCGAGACGTACCCCAAGGTGCGCCGGCGAATATCGAGCAGCGCGCGCGCATCGGCGTGCAGCAGGTCGATCATCTCGCCGCCGTGCTGCACCAGAATGCGGCCTTTGTCGGCGCGGTAGTTGGCGTAGAGGCAGCGCAGCAAGGTCGACTTGCCCGCACCCGACGGACCGTCCAGCGCAACGCATTCGCCGGCAGCAACCGAAAGCGACACGTCGTCGAGCACCGAAAGAACCACGCCACCTTGCTCGTGCAAGGTGAAGCGTTTCGACAGATCGCTGACTTGGAGAAGCAAGTTTTCTTTGCGCGATTGATTCACGCTACGAAGCTCCGCTTCTTCGCGATCAAGCGGGCTCATACTTGCAGCACCGACGAAACCAGCAACTGCGTGTAGGCGTGCGCGGGATCGTCGAGCACCTGGTCGGTGAGACCATGTTCGACGACAAGCCCGTCTTTCATCACGAGCAGCCGGTGTGCGAGCAGGCGCGCGACGCCCAGATCGTGAGTCACAACCACGACCGCCAGGCCCAGCTCGTCGACCAGGCCGCGCAAAAGATCGAGCAGCTTGGCCTGCACCGACACGTCGAGACCGCCGGTCGGCTCGTCCATCAGCACAAGCTGCGGCTGCGTCGCCAGCACGCGCGCAATTTGCAGACGCTGCTGCATGCCGCCCGAGAATTTGGATGGATGGTCGTCGACGCGGTCGCGGCCGATTTCGACACGGTCGAGCCAGCGGCACGCGGTCTCGCGCAAGGCGCCGTAATTGCGTGCGCCAGCCGCCATCAGTTTTTCGGCGACGTTGCCGCCGGCGCTGACATTGAGGCGCAGCCCGTCGCGCGGATTCTGATGTACGAACCCGATCTTGTCGCCGATCAGGCGGCTGCGATCGACGTCGGCCAGCTCGGTCAGGTCGCGCCCGTCATAGGTGACGCTGCCAGCGCTGGGCGCGACGCGGCCTGCGATCGCCGATAACAAGGTCGTCTTACCCGATCCCGATTCACCGACGATGCCCAGCACTTCGCCCGGCCAGACGTCGAGCGACACGCCCGCAACCGCGCGGCGCGCGCCGTAGCGTTTTTCCAGATCGCGTACTTCGAGGATCGGGCCGCTCATGCCGCCTTCTCCTTTGCGTCCAGACGCTGGTTGCAATGGTCGGTGTCGGAACAGACGAAGCGGCGGCCGCCGCGATCGTCGGTGATGATTTCGTCGAGATAGGAATCCGCAGCGCCGCAGCGCGCGCAGGGACGGTCCCAGCTTTCGATGGTGAAGGGGTGATCCTCGAAATCGAGACTCTTCACGCTGGTATAGGGCGGCACCGCATAGATGCGTTTTTCGCGGCCGGCGCCGAACAGCATCAAGGCGGGCGACGCATCGAGCTTGGGATTGTCGAAGCGCGGGATCGGCGACGGACGCATCAGATAGCGGCCTGCGACCAGCACCGGATAGTCGTACGCAGTCGTGATGCGACCATAGCGCGCCACGTCTTCGTAGAGTTTCAGATGCATCGCGCCGTAATCGGCAAAGGCATGCATGCGCCGCGTTTCGGTTTCGCGCGGCTCGAGCCAGCGCAGCGGCTCGGGGATCGGCACCTGGAAGACCATGATCTGGCCGTGTTGGAGCGGCGTCTCGGGGATGCGGTGCCGCGTCTGGATCACGGTTGCGTCGCGCGTGCTGAGCGTCGTCGCAACGCCGGCGGTCTTGGCGAAGAAGTCGCGGATCGAGACTGCGTTGGTCGTGTCGTCGGCGCCCTGGTCGATCACTTTCAACCGGTCGTCGCGACCGAGGATTGCCGCGGTGACTTGAATGCCGCCCGTGCCCCAGCCGAATGGCAGCGGCATTTCGCGGCTCGCGAACGGAACCTGATAGCCCGGAATCGCAACCGCTTTCAGCAGCGACCGGCGCAGCATGCGTTTGGTCGGCTCGTCGAGATAGGCGAAGTTGTAGCCACTGCTCATTCTGCGGCTTCCTTCAGCGCTTCTTCTTCGATGCGCTCGGCACGCAGGCGGCGCAGCACGTCCAGCTCGGCCTGGAAGTCGACGTAATGCGGCAGTTTCAGATGCTGCACGAAGCCCGACGCTTCGACATTGTCGCAATGGCTGAGCACGAATTCCTGGTCCTGGGCCGGACCGGCAACGTCTTCGCCAAGCTCGGCCGCGCGCAGTGCGCGATCGACCAGTGCCATCGACATCGCTTTGCGCTCGCCATGTCCGAAGGCGAGACCGTAGCCGCGCGTGAAGCAGGGCGGTGTGTCTTCGGTGCCGCTGAAATGATTGACCATGTCGACTTCGGTCACTTCGACTTTGCCGATCGTGATCGCAAAGCCGAGTTCTTCGGGCACGAACTCGACGTCGACAAAGCCGCGGCGGATTTCGCCCGCGAATGGATGCGACCAGCCATAGCCGCGCTGCGTCGAATAGCCGAGCGCGAGCAGAAACCCTTCGTCGCCGCGCGACAGCGCCTGCAGCCGCGCCGCACGCGACGCCGGATAGGTCGGCGGATCGCGCGTAATGTCGGCTGGCGTGCTGCCGTCGTCCGGATTGGGTTCGATCAACCCGTCGGCGCCCAGCAGATCGCCGACGCGTGGCGGCGGCGGTGCCGTGCATACTGGCGTCGTGGCGCTGAGGTCGGGTGCATCCAGCTCGAAATCGAGCAGGCGGTGCGTGTAGTCGAACGTTGCGCCCAGCACCTGCCCGCCGGGCAGATCTTTGAACGTCGCCGAGATGCGCCGATCGACCTGCATGGCGCCGGTGTTCAGCGGCTCGCTGTCGCCGAGGCGCGGCAAGGTGGTGCGATAGGCGCGCAACAGAAACACCGCTTCGAACAAATCGCCGCGCGCCTGGCGAATGGCGACCGCAGCCAGTTCGCGGTCATAGAGCGAGGCTTCGGCCATGACGCGATCGACCGCACCGCCAAGCTGCTGGTCGATCTGGGCCAGGTCCACTTGCGGCACGTCGCGATCGCCGCGCCGAACGTCGGCGAGCAACTCGTGCGCTGCACGAATGGCGGCAGCGCCGCCTTTTACCGCGACATACATGCGGATTCTCCGATGTGCACTGGCTCGATCTGCACGGTGCGGGGCAGGCCGGCGACGCGATCGCCTGCAACCAGCAGCACGTCGACGCCGCGCGGGAAGCGCGCGCGGTTGTCATGCCAGTCGGCGAGGAAATCGAGATCGATGCCCTTCACGCTGAGATCGCGCGTGCCGTTGATGCCGGGCCCCGACAGGCGCCAGCCGGGATCGTTGCTGAGCGCTGCAACCGTCAGCACCAAGGTTGCCGAACGATCGGGATAGGCGGGGTCGCCCTGCGCCAGCGCAGCGAGTTGCGGGCGCGACGCAGCCGGCGCGAAGACGAAGCTCGCTTCGCGCAGGTCGGTGACGATCGGCGCGCCGGCGAAGAAGCGCAGCCATTGCGCTGCTGCGGCGAAAGACGGATCGAGCCAGGCGGGCGCATCGCGATCGGTGAGCGTCAACGCAATTGCGGCCGCAGCCGCGGGCAGGGACGGCGCATCGATCTGCGGCAAGGTCGCGATCGTGCCGGGTTCGGACAGCACGTTCAGCAGCGCGCGGAACGATCGCTGCGCGTCATGCACGGGATCTTCGAAGCCGGAACCTTCAAGCACCGCGCACCACCGTTTCAAAATCGACGCGGGTGGCGGCGACGCGTGCGGCGCGCGCTGCATCCTGCGCGTGGCGTTCGCGTTCGAGCGGCGCGATCACCGATGCCAGCAATGCGGGGCGGCGGGCTTTGTCCTGCAGCAACGCGTCGAACCAAGCGGCAAGTTCGGCATGCTTTGTGTCGCGACCAGCGATCCAAGCCTGGCCGATGGTTCCGTCGTCCAGACGAATGGATGCGCGCGTCACGGTCATTTCCGCAAAGTTGAACGGGCCACCCGATCCACCGACGCGGGCCCGCACCATCACAAGTCCGGTTTCGGTCGGGCGCAGCCGCGTGAATCCAGGCGCATCGGCGATTGCATCGCGCGCTTCTTCGAGTCTGGCGCGCGGTGCCAGCGCAAGCGCCCGCATCCACGCTTTCTGGGGCTCGTTTTCCATGTCCTAAACTTGTCTAGACAACATAGAAGAGTCAAGCGGCACGATGAATTTTCGCGCGCGCCGGTCTATCGTCGCGACATGGCCAAATCCGAATCGCGGACCGCACCGTTGGCGCGCTGGCGGCACATTGCCGACGAGCTGCTGCGCGATTTGTCGGGCGGAAAATTGTCGCCCGGCGACAAGCTGCCGACCGAGCACGAGCTGGCCGACCGGTTTCGCGTCAATCGCCACACGATCCGCCGCGCGCTGGCGGTGCTCGCCGATGGCGGCTTCGTGCGCGTCGAACATGGACGCGGCAGCTTCGTTGCCGAACACGTGCTGGAATATGCGCTCGGACGGCGCACGCGATTCAGCGCCAACGTCATCGCGCAGGGGCGCGAGCCCGATCGTCGCGTGCTGGGTATCGAAACGATCGAAGCGCCGGAAGCGACGCAGCGCGCCTTGAAACTGAAACGCGGCGCCGACGTGATCCGGCTGCGCACGGCGGGCTTCGCCGACGGCATCCCGATCAGCATGTCGGTGAATATGTTTCCGGCGCCGCGATTCAAACGCCTGCCCGAATTGGTGAAAGACAGCCTGTCGATCACCGCGGCGCTGCGCGACATGGGCGTCGAGGATTACACGCGCGGCTGGACCAAGCTGCTGACGCGTCTGCCCAGCGACGAGGAAGCGCGCATGCTGCACCAGCCGGTGACGCGGCCGGTGCTGGAAGTCGAAGCGCTGGATATCGATGCCGAGGGACGTCCCATCACCCACGGCACTGCGATCTTTGCGGGCGACCGCGTGCAGTTGACCGTGGGCGAGATCGACTAACATCAAAGTAGCCGGCGCCGAATGGCCTGGCTGCCGACATCCAGCAGCGACACAGTGGCGAGAATGATCAGCATGACCGCGGCGGTCTGCTGAAAGTTGAAGCTGCGGATGACTTCCCACAGCACGACGCCGATACCGCCGGCGCCGACCATGCCGACGACGGTTGCCGAGCGCACGTTCGATTCAAACCGGTAGAGCGAGTAGGAAATCCACAACGGCAGCACTTGCGGGACGACGCCGTAGAGAATTTCTTCCAGCACATGCGCGCCGGTGGCGCGGATGCCTTCGACCGGACGCGGATCGATCGCTTCGACTGCTTCGGCGAACAGCTTGGCCAGAATGCCGGTCGTGTGCACCCACAAAGCCAGCACGCCCGCGAACGGACCCAGACCGACCGCGACCACGAACAACATCGCGAACACCATCTCGTTGATGGCGCGGAACGAGTCCATCAAACGCCGCGCGGGCTGGTTGAGCCACCAAGGCGCGATGTTGGTGGCGCAGATCAATCCCAGCGGGATCGCACCGATCACGGCGAAGATCGTGCCCCACAGCGCGATTTCCAACGTGACGATGGTTTCGCGCAGATAGTTGCGCCAGTCGTGAAAATCGGGCGGCCAGAATTCCGACCCCATCTTGGCGATGTTGCCGCTGTCGCGCGCCAGCAGCAGCGGATCGATTTCCGCGCCGCGCCAGCTCGCAACCAACACCGCCAATACCAACGCCCACCCCAGCAGGCGCAACGTACGCCCGACGCCGGCGCGGAAATCTCCCGCGCCGGGTCCCGGGAGGAGGCTCGTGTCCGTCATCAGCCTTTCTTCGCGCTGAGTTCGGCAACCTTCTTGTCGAGTTCGCGCAGCTTGGCGTCGATCTCGGCGATCTTCTTGGCTTTCTCGTCGGCGTTCAGCGCTTCGTCCTGTTCGATCTTGGTGCGGTCTTTGAACAGGGCGACCTGGCGCACCGGCAGAAGCTGCGCGTCGGTCGAGGCAACGAAACGCTGCACGTTGATGCCGACCAGAATCTTCTTCTGCTCGTCGCCAAGTGTTCCAGGGGCCGCGCCATAGTCGGTGAAGAACTTGGCGATCTTCGCCTTCAATGCCGGATCCAGATCCTTGCGCCACACGATCGGATCGGCGGGGATGATCGGCGAGCGCCAGATCTCGCGCACCGCCGCGACTTTGTCGGGGTGATTGCGCTGGATCTTGGTCATGTCTTCGGTGTTGCAGGTCGCGACGTCCACCTGCTTGTTGGCGACTGCCAGTAGATTGATTTCGTGGCTGCCGCTGACCGTGCGCGTGAAGTGCTTGCGGATGTCGATGTTGTTCTTGGCCCAGACGTAATAGCTGGGGATCAGGAAGCCCGAGGTCGAATTCGGGTCACCATTGCCGAACGTGTATTTGCCCGGGCTTTTCAACAAATCGTCGAGCGACTTGATCGGGCTGTCCTTCGGCACGATCAGCACCGAATTGTAGCCCAGCGTGCCGTCGCCGAAGACTTTCTGCATGAAGACTTCGCCGTCGGCGCGGTCGACCGCCTGGATTGCCGATGCGTTGCCGTACCAGGCGAGCTGCACTTTGTTGAAGCGCATGCCTTCGATGATCCCGGCATAGTCGGTGGCATAGAAGCCTTTGACCGGCACGCCGATCGCCTTCGACATGTCAGCGAAGAACGGCTCCCATTGCGTGCGCAACGAGGTGGTGCTTTCGGTCGAGATGACGCCGAACGCAAGTTCGCTTGGTGTTGGCGCCTGCGCGCCGGCCGGCTGTTGCGCCTGAACCGGAACGGCGGTGAAGCCGAGCAACAAGGCAGCAGCGAGGAGTCTGATCCGACGCAGCATGGAAATCTCCGACAGGTTTTGACGGTCGTCGCGCTTACTGCGCGGCGATCGCGAGGGGCGGGAAAGCGGGCGTTGCTACCGGCACTGCGACCGGCGGCGCGTAAACCGGTTCGGGTTCACCGCCATAGATCGCAGCGAGGATCTCGGGCGTAAGCGCGCGGGACGGGCCGTCATAGACGATGCGTCCATCGCGCAGGCCGACGACGCGCGGGCAATAGGCCGTTGCGTAATCAACCTGGTGCAGCGACACGACGACGGTGATGCCGTCTTCGCGATTGATGCGACTCAGCGTTTCCATCACGCGCGTGCAGCTTTTCGGATCGAGCGAGGCGATCGGCTCGTCCGCCAGCAGCACCCGGGCGCGCTGCACCAGCGCGCGTGCAATTGCAGCGCGCTGTTGCTGTCCGCCCGACAAGGTCGAGGCGCGCTGACGCGCATAGCGCGCGATGCCGACACGTTCGAGCGCTTCGGTGGCGCGCTGTTGTTCGAGTTTGGGAAACAGACCAGTCAGGCTGCGCCACGAGGGCAGGCGGCGCAGCGCCCCCAGCTCGACATTCCGTTGCAGCGACAGGCGGCCGACCAGATTGAATTGCTGGAAGACAACGCCGATATCGCCGCGGCGTAGGCGAATGTCGGGCACGACGCGCCCACCGCTTTGCACCAGCGCGCCATGCACGCGGACTTCGCCGCGCTCGACAGCGCGCAGGTCTTTGGGACGGTCGCAAGCGACCAGCCCCGATATATGGCGAAGAAGAGTCGACTTGCCGGAACCAGAGGCGCCAATCAACGCCACCATCTCACCCGGCTCGATCCGAAGATCGACGTCGTGGAGCGCTTTTCGAGCGCTCGTGAAGCTCTTGCTCAGTCGGACGATCTCGATTGCAGGCGGCACGGATCCGCTCCAGGTCGTCTAGACAACTTAGGCGCTTTGACCCTAGCTATCTACGCTCGCGATTTCAACCGCTTTCTTGTACTGTTATATGCACTGTTCTGAACGTGTAGTCATTCACGCGAAAACAATAGTTGCCAATGACTGCGCAAATAGTTCGAAGCATAGATAGAAGGTCACGCACCTTGTCGGAACGAGAGTCGCTCGATTGGCCGGTGTTCGCGTCCGCTTCCATTGCCGACGATCATGCGCGGGACTTGGGGCCGAGACGCGGTCTGCTACTCGCCATTGTCGGCGCCAGTGGAGTCGGCAAAGACACGTTGATCGAACACGCTGCGCGCGGGCTTCGACGCGACGCGCGATTCTTGTTTGCGCGCCGAGTCGTGACGCGTCCGCGCACACCGGACAGCGATTCCGGCGGCGAACAATATCTGCCGATGGATCCGGATGTTTTCGAGGCGCTGCGCAAAACCGGCGCCTTTGCGCTTTCGTGGGACGCGCACGGTCTTCGTTACGGAATTCCGCTGGCTTTGCGCAGCGTCATTGCGGGCGGCCGTGTCGTGGTCGCGAATCTGTCGCGGACCAAGCTGATCGAAGCGTCGCGGGCGCTGGGGCCGACGATTGCGATCGACGTCACCGCGCCCAAAGCGGTGCTGCGCGAACGTCTGTTGGCACGCGGACGCGAAGATGCCGACGCAATCGAACAAAGATTGGCGCGGCAAGTGTCGTTGCCCGCTGGAATCCGGCGGATCGAATTTTCCAACGACGTGCCGCTGAACATGGCCGCCGCGAAATTCGCCAAGCTTTTATTGCGCGTGGTCGAGGCCGAGTACGAAGCGTCGGACCAGCATCAGCTGGGCGCCCGGCGCCTCTTCGATGCAGAGGGCGAGATCGACCACGTCGAGGCGGCAGGCGTCGAAGGCTGAGGTCAACCGCCCTTTGAGCAGCGCACGCTCGTCGTCGGGCAACCGGTCGCTCAAGGTCAGGTGAAAGCGGAAATCGTCGAGCACGTACGGATAGCCGTAGCGCTGCAGATTCTCTTCCTGGCGCGCAGTCAGACCGGCGGCGCGACGTTTTTCCAGCTCGGCTGCATCGGCCGGGCGACGAAAGCGATCGAGATCGCGCACGCACGCAGCCGCCAGCGCATCGAGCGCGAGCGACGGTGCGGCCGGACGCAGCGCCAGAAATCCGTGCAACTCGGACAGCGACAATTGCACGTCGCGGATCGGCGCATGGCGCGCAGCCAGAGCTGCAATCGCCGCTTCCAGCGCGTCGTAGTCGCCTTGCAGACGAAAGGGTGATTTCAGCGTCGCGTGAAATCCGTAGCGCCGTGCGTCGACGCTGCGCGCCGCATACCAGCTGGCATCGAGACCCAGCGACGGTGCTTCATCGGCCGCCAGCAATCCATGCCCGATACGGCCAAGCGGCGAATCTGCATGCGGCACGACATAGATTGCGAAGCGCGAATCAGTACGCATCCGACAGCAATCGCTTTGCCGCGCGCGATGCGCAAGTCACGGCGTGATGCGAATCGGAATTTCCATGTCGCAAATGGTGAAATCGGCTTGGCCGCGTGCGCGCGCCTGCTCAAGAAGCGTGCGAAACGCAGCTGTATTTGTGTCCATTCGTTGCACGCGCGGCCGTTCTGCGGCTGTGAGATCGCTGACGATGCGCGCGCTGCGCACGATCTCCGGCGTTGCCGGCGGTTCGCCGACCGGTAAGGCGCGCACGATCTCCAACCCCGCAACGACGCGACCCACGATCGTATAATCGTGATCGAGCCGCCGGGCCGGCGCGCGCAGGATGTAGATCTCGCTATTGGCGCTGTTGGGCGCGTCTTGCCGTCCCATGCCGACCGCACCGGCGCAATGCGCGCCCCAGCCGCGTTTGCCCGCACCCTGAAACGGCGTTGCGCCGACGAAGCCGCTGACCCCGTCGCTGGACGTCGTCGCAATGATTGCATCCGGTGGAATCGCGAAGGTGAATTCCGGCGCCAAATCGGGATGCGCGCTGCCGCCGCCGTCGCGATTGTTGGGATTGCCCGTCTGCGCCACGAAGCCATCGATCACGCGATGGAATTGCAGACCGTCATAGACACGTTCGCGCGCCAGCAATTTGATGCGCTCGACCGCGTTGGGTGCGAGCTCCGGACGCAGCTCGATCACGATCGGGCCGCGTCCGGTTTCGATTACCAGCGTGTTGTCGGCGTCGAGTTCACGCCACGCTTCTTCGGCGCGCGCTGGAAGGGAGGCGAGCGCGAACGCGATCGACAGAGTCACAAGCTTGCAAACCACCACGACACCACGGGCACCAAGTTTCACCACGAGAGCGAGTTTGTTCGCTCTGCTTGCCGCGAGGCAAGGTTGATCTCCTGACGCGCTCGCGCGTCGATAAAACCATGCCGTCATGCGACGGGGCGGCGGTACCCGCTGTGACTTGTGGTGTCCTTGGCGTCGTGGTGGTTCTCTGACTAGTGACTCACCGCACCGGCACCAGCTCGATCTTCTGCTCGACGTTCTTGTCGATCGCTTTGGCGCTGAACAGCATCGGCACGTATTTGCCACGCGCCCAGAGCGGTGCGAGATCGGCGTAGTGCTTGCTGCGCGGATCGCCCGACTGGCCTGGCGTATTCACCGTCCACGACGCGTCCCAATTGCCGACGTCGAGCACCATGCGGAAAGACGGGCCGGAGAGAAGGCGGAAATCGTCGATTCGCAACGACGCAGCGTTGACCGTGTTGTTGTCGCCGCCGATCGCGAGCGGACCGACGCTGAGCTTCTTGTCGACCGGATGTTCGAACACCGCCTGGTGCAGATCGCCCCAGCGCCATTTCTTGGCATCGGGCCCAAGACGCTGTTTGGTTTCTGCATAGGCGGCTGCAAGCGTGCGCGTCAGCAGCGCGTCGCGTTCGGCACCGACATCGCCGTTCTCCAACGCCAGCACCAGGCTGGTCGGATCGCCCGGCTTCAACAACGACTCTTTGCCGGGCGCGAGCTGCGCCAGCAGGGCCGGGCGCAGATGGTGGAAGTACCAGACGCCGTACAGCGCGGCTGGTGCAGAGTCGTAAGCGAGTTCGCCGTTCCAGCCGCGCAACAGCTTGGCCGCGTCGCTCGTAGCGGACGCGGGCAGGAATTTCAGCGTGCGCTGTGCGATCAACGAAACCTGATCGTTCTGCAGCTTCTGCATCGTCTGGATGCTGATCTTGCCGGTGTTGTTCAGCACCTGCGCAATGCGATCGGCGCGAAAGGGCGGGGCCCACTCGAAGCCAACCTTGACCTGCTCGTTGGGATAGAAGGGTGGCAAGGTGTAGTTGTTGCCGTTGCCGAGCCAGCCGCTGGCGGGATTGTATTCGGACGGCATCACCTGCATCGGGCGCAGCCCATCCCATTCATAGCGTCCGTCGCCCGGCACCGGCAGCAGACCGGTCCAGTTGGGACGGATCGGCAAAGCGCCGGCTGGTTTCCAACCGATATTTCCTTTGCGGTCGGCATAGGTCTGGTTCAGCGACGGCGTGCCCCAATAGTCGAGCGCGTTGCGGAATTCGCTCCAATCTTTCGCACGCAGATAGCGCAGGCTTGCGGCATAGGCGGCGGTGCCTGGCAATTGCCACACCGAACGCACCGCAAAGGCGCGGTTGGTTTTCGCATCTTGGAAAATCACCGGCCCGTGCCGCGTGAAGCGTAGCTCGACCTGTTTCGCGTCGGCACCGCGTTGCGCAATGGTTTCACGCTCGACGCGCATCGCCTCCCAACCGCCTTTGTAGCGATAGCGCGTCGGATCGGCGGGATCGGTCTCGTAGACATAGAGATCTTCCTGATCCATCGCGAAGATGGTGAGGCCGAACGCGATGTCGTCATTGTGCCCCAGCGACACGCCAGGCAGCGAGGGTTCGCCGGCACCGATCACGTTCAAGCCCGGCGCGGTCAGATGCACGATGTAGCGCAGCGACGGCAGCAACTCGGCGCGATGCGGATCGCTGGCGAAAATGGCGCGGCCGGTCGTGCTGCGCCAACCGGCGACGGTGAAGTGATTGCTGCCTTCGGATTTTTCTTCGGGCGCCAGCGCGGCGGCGCGCAGCTGTTTGGTGGCGGCGTCGAACTTCACCTCCTGTGTGCCCAGCTTGTAGGTGTCGAGCACGTTGGCAGGGATGGCGCAGGGATCGAGTCCCTCGGGCACGTCCAGTTTCACCGGATGAAGGAAGGTGCGCAGCCGATCTTGTTCGAGCGCGCCGGCGCAGGCGGTTTTGGCGCGCGCGACTTCATGGTCGAGATTGCGCGCCAGCGCGTTCGACCGGATGCGCATCACATCCTCGGCGGTCCAACGCGACGGCTTGTAATTCAGCATGCCGAATTCGACCGGCAGCAATTTCGCATCGCGTTCGGTCGCAGCGACGTAGGCGTTGATGCCGGCGACGAAGCTTTCGGTCGCGCGTTTGGAGTCGTCGCCATAGGCGGCCCATTCGGGCGTCATGTCGCCGCGATAAAGGAACAGGCGCGCAGCCCGATCCTGTTCGGCATAGGCGGGGCCGAACACCTCGGCCAGCAATCCCAGGCCGCGGCGGCGCGCCAGATCGATCTGCCACAGCCGGTCGCGTGCAGCGTTGAAGCCTTGCACGAAAAACGCGTCGTCGGCGCTCTTGGCGCGGATATGTGCGATGCCCCAATGATCGACGAGGATCGTCGCGGGGGCCTGCAAGGACGGAACTTCGTAGCGTTGCTGCGGCGAGGCCGCCATGGCGGACGCAGCGCCCAGGATCGTTGCACCGAAGATTGCAATCCGTAGCCGCATGGCGTTCTCCCGTTTGATTTTTTACTGCATGTAGCGCCGCAGGAACTGCACGGTCGTATCGATCGCGCTGCGCAGCTTGGCATTTCCGGTCGCCCAGCGCATGGCCAAATGCGGCTCGTCCGGCAAGTGCAAGCGTTCAGTCGCGACGTTTGCTTGATGCAGGCGGCGCAGATAGGCCTCGTCTTCGTCTTGCAGTGCATCTCGACCCGCAATCACCACCAGCGCCGGGGGCAGGCGCCGCAGATCGTGCGCGCGCAGCGGCGAGATATAGGGATCGTTGGGATCGTCCTGCGCGCGAAGATATTGCGCGCGATAGAACTGCATTGGCTCGCTGCCGACGCGCTGATACGAGTCGGTGTCGAGGCCGGCGAGATCGACGACCGGATTGATCAACACCTGGGCCACGATCCGCGGTCCCTTCTGGTCGCGCGCGAGCAGCGCCAGCACGGCAGCGAGGTTTCCGCCCGAACTGTCGCCTAGCACCGCGATGCGCGTGGGATCGATGGACGATTCTTGCGCCATCCAGCGCAGCGCCGCGAAGGCCTCGTCACGTGCTTGCGGATAGCGTGCTTCCGGCGACAGCGAATAGTCGAGCGAAACGACTTTGGCTTTCAGTTCGACGCTCAAGATGCGCGCGATCTCGTCGTGGGTCGCAACACTGCCTGCGATCCAGCCGCCGCCATGCAGCATCAGCAGCGCCGGGCGGGATTTGGGGCCGCGCCCAGGGACATTGTTATCGTAGATGCGCAGGCGCAGACCATCGATCGTACGATCTTCAACCGATGCGACCTTGGTCGGCGATGCGACGCGTCCTGCATTGTCGAGCAGGCGGCGCAGATCGGTGACGCGATCGGGAATGTCGGCCGCAATCGCCGCCGTCGACAGGAGCAGCGCCGCGAGCGCGCTGGTCAGATGTCTTACGGTTCCCATTCGACGCCGCCGCAGACGCCGAGAAATTGACCTGTGATGTGACGTGCGGCGTGCGAAGCGAGGAACACGGCTGTGTCGCCGATTTCGAGCGGATCGATCCAGGTCCGCATCGAAATATATTTCAGCATGTCGGCTTCGAATTCTTCAAAGCTCTTGCCGGCCTCGTCGGCTGCGCGCTGCACCAGCGCACGGCCGCGCGGATTGTCGATCAGGCCGGGCAGAATGGCGTTGCAGCGAATGTTGGCCGGGCCCAATTCGCGCGCAAGATTTTGCGTCAGCCCCATCACGCCGTGCTTCGACGCGACATAGGGCAGGCGGTTGGGCAGGCCGGTGCGGACCGATCCGGTCGAGATGTTGATGATGCAGCCGCTGCCTTGCGCCTTCATCAAGGGCACGACCTTGCGCACGCAATAAAACATGCCGCTCAAATTGACCGCCAGACTGCGGTCCCAATTCTCGTCGGTGACGTCTTCGACTGCTGCGTGTCCGCCGCCGATGCCGGCATTGTTCACCAGCACGTCGATGCCACCCATCGACTTGCAGGCCTCGGCGAGAAACGACTCGACCTGCGCCTTGTCGCCCACGTCGCAACGCGCGGCTTTTACGCTGGGCAGGGCGGCACGCAGTTCGCCCAGCGCCTCGTCATCGACGTCGCAACCCCACACGGTCGCACCGCTGGCAAGGAATCGATCGGCAATGGCGCGGCCGATTCCGCGCGCTGCCGCAGTCACCACAACGCGCTGGCTCATTTCTGATTTTTTTCCGCAACCGAAAGCTGATCAATGGCACGCCAGAAGCCGGCGAGTTTGGTTGGTTCGCGCAAATCCGCGCGCATCGCTTCGCACGCGGCTTCGCTGTCGCGCGCCTGCAGTGCTTTGAGCAGGCGATTGTGCTGCGCCATGCCGATCTTGCGCATGTGATCGGGGGACTCGGCGCTCATCTTGCCGATCCAGGAGACGAGCGGGCCCATGCGCAGCCACAGCATCTCGATCAGAGTCTGCATCGGCTCGTTGCCCGCGATCTCATAGACGCGGAAATGGAATTCCTTGTTGAGCGCCGTGAAGCGATCCATCTCGTTGTTGTCGATGCAGGCATTCATCTGTGCTTGCAGCGATTGCAATTCGTCGACCTGCACTTTGCTGATATGTTCGGCTGCCTGCGCCGCGGCCTTGCCTTCGAGGTCGATGCGCAGCTCGTAGATTTGTTCGACTTGCTTGCGCGACAGGCGCGGGATTCGGGTCGAACGGTTGGGCAGCGCTTCGAACGCGCCTTCCGAGGTCAGGCGGCGCAGCGCTTCGCGCACCGGCATGTCGCTGGTGCCGAGCAATCCTGACAGAACGCGCAGGGTCACGACCTCGCCGGGGCGGAAGCGTCCCTCCATCACCGCGTTCTTCAGTGAAACATAGGCACGGTTCTGGACCGTGTCGGAGGCACCCGATTCGTCGCTTGCGGCCAGTAGCTGCAATCGCGGCGGCGATTTCGGACGCGGTGTGCGCGCGGGACGTGTGCGGGACGAGGTCACCATTTCGTTTCTGACGGTGCCGCAGCCCGAGGCGAGATTCAAGGGTTGATCTGATCTGATCCTCCTGATTTGATCAAATCCAATGGAAGTGATCAGGCTGGCGTAAGACCGGCCGATCGCAGGGACGGGTTCTGGCGGGAGTGAAAGACATGCGGGTTCAAAACAAAGTTGCGTTCGGCGTTCTGATGGCGACCACCGCGTTGGTCCTGCCGGGAACGGCCTACGCGCAGATCGAAGAAGTCACGGTTACGGCGTCGAGGGTCGGTGCCACCGACCTGCAAAAAACCCCGATCGCGATTTCGGCGTATTCCGGTGCGCAGATCGAGCGAACCTTTAGCTATGGGCTCAAAGATCTGATTCAGCTGACGCCGAATATTGCGGTGGCGCAGAACAGCTCGTTTGCGCAGGTCTATATTCGCGGCATCGGTTCCAACAACGTGTTCAACGGTTCGGACCCGAGCTCGGCGGTGCAGGTCGATGGCATCTATATGGCGCGACCGAACTCGCAATTCGTGAATTTCTACGACGTCGAGCGCGTCGAAGTGCTGCGCGGCCCGCAAGGCACGCTGTACGGCCGTAACGCGACCGGCGGCGTCATCAACGTGATCTCGCGCAAGCCGAGCACCGAAAAGCTGGATGCCAAGGCGCAGGAAACGATCGGCAATTACGGCTTCACGCGCACCGAAGGCTACGTGAACGTGCCGGTGACCGACAAAGTCGCCGCCAGCCTGTCGGCCTATTACGTTTATGGCGATCCCAAGCGCACTAACATCATCCCGACCGGCAACGACATCGACAACCAGAACCAGGGCGGCGCGCGCGGCCAGGTTCTGGTGAAGCTCACCGACAATATCGAAAGCATCACGCGTTTCGATTTCGACTCGGCCTACACGCACCCGATGGGCTTCGCGAAGCCGTTGTTCCGCTACACGCCCTTCACCAACACAATTCTGGGCGACTATTCCAAGGTTGCGCTGAACCAGACCAACCTGGGCACGGTGCGTGACTATGGCGGGTCGGAAGAGCTGAACTGGCAGCTTGGCAACGGCATGGTGCTGAAGTCGCTGACCGGCGCCCGTCACAACCTGACCAAAAGCCGGACCGACACCGATTCGTCGGAAACCAACACGACGGTTTCGAACATCTACGAGTCGCAGCGCCAGTTCAGCCAAGAAGTAAATCTCAGCGGCAAGATCGGCGCGCTCGATTTCGTCGGCGGTCTTTATTACTTCTTCGAGCAGAACCAGAGCCGCAACGTGATCGAAGCGCGCGTGCCGAACACCGGCACGGCGATCAATCCAAGTGTGCACACCAATGCTTACGCCGCCTACACGCAGGGCACGTACCACGTCACCGACCAGCTCTCGGGCACGGTGGGCGCGCGCTACACGCAAGAGCAAAAGGACTTTTACAACACGTCCGGCACGCTGAACTTGGCGAGCATGCAGTACATCAACAATGGTCCGATCAAGACGATCGCGAAGGGCAAGTACTACTCGTTCACGCCGAAGTTCGGCGTCGAATATTCGCCGACCAAGGACATCATGCTGTTCGCATCGGTGACCAAAGGCTTCAAGTCGGGCGGCTTCAACCAGACCAACACGAACCCGTTCGGCGGCTTCGCACCCGAGAAGCTGTGGAGTTACGAAGCGGGCGTGAAGACCGAGTGGCTGAACAAGCGGCTGCGCGTCAACTTCACCGGGTTTAAATACAACTACGACAATCTGCAGGTGCAAGCCTTCATCCGGCCGGGCGTCACCGACATTACGAACGCGTCGGACGCGGAAGTCTGGGGTCTCGAACTCGAAACCATCGTCGAGCCGGTCAAGGGGCTGTTGTTCACCGCCAACCTCTCGAAGCTGCAGGCGACGTACCTGACGTTCCCAGCAGCGCCAGGCCCAGGCGGCATCACCGTCAATGCCACCGGCAACTATCTGAACTCGGCGCCGCCCTACATGGTGAACTTCGCTGCCGACTACACCTACGACCTCGCCGGCGGCGACATGCTGTTCGCGCACGCTGACTATTTGTGGACGGACAAGCAGTATTTCGTCGCGTCGAACGATCCGCAGCAAAGCCAGGGTGCGTACGGGTTGTTGAACGCCAGCATCGGCTATGAATCGCCGGACGGAAAATGGCGCGCCTCGCTGTGGGGCAAGAACCTGACGGGCAAGCAGTACGTCAACACGACTGCAACCGTGTCGGCGGTCGTGTCGGGCCGTCCTGGCGATCTGCGCACCTTCGGTGCACGCCTTTCCTGGAAACTGTGAGCGCAACTTGATCAACGGAACTTGTAGTTCCCGCTTCGAACGCGTCGGCGAGGTTTTCGCAGAAAACTTCGCCAAACGCGGCGAAGTCGGCGCGGCCGTGTGCGTCTACGAAAACGGCGTCAAGCTGGTCGATTTGTGGGGCGGCGTCGCTGATCCCCAAACCGGTATGATGTGGGAGCAAAACACGCTCGTCTGCATGATGTCGGTCGGCAAAGGCATGTCGGCGCTGTGCGTGCATCGGTTGATCGATCGCGGTGCGATCGATCTCCACGCGCCGGTGGCGCAGTACTGGCCCGAATTCGCGCAAGCGGGCAAAGGCGCCATTACCGTCAAACAATTGCTCGGCGGTCTCGCCGGGCTGATCTATGCCGATGCAGCACCACCCAATTCGATCATGAATTGGAAGGTGATGGTGGGCGCGCTCGAACAGCAGGCGCCCGAATGGCCGCCCGGCACCAAGGGCGCCTATCATTCGATGAGCATGGGCTTCTTGATGGGCGAGCTGGTGCGGCGCGTCGATGGACGCCCGATCGATCAGTTCTTCCGTGAAGAAATCGCGCAGCGTCTCGACGTCGAATATGGCTACGGCCTGAACGACGAACAGATCGCACGCACCGCGCGCATCATCCCCAATCCCGAAAGCGTCACGGCCAACGCGATCAAAGATCGCGCCAGCAAGCTGGGACGTGCCTGGAAGGCCCGCCCGGCGGGGTCGGAATATTACAGCACCGACGAATTCCGCCGCGGCGTACTCCCGTCCAGCAACGGACATGGCAACGCGCGATCGGTCGCGCGCATCTACGCTGCTTTGTCGCTCGACGGCACGATCGACGGTGTCGAGATTCTGAAACCCGGTTCGATCGAGCGTTTGCGCGAAGAACAATGGGACGGGATTTGCGGCATGACCGACCGTCATTTCCGCTATGGGCAGGGTTTCTTCCTCGGCGGCTTGCCGTTGGCCCCATTGGGTCCCAATCGCCAGGCCTTCGGTCATCCAGGTGCGGGTGGCGCGCTTGGGTTCGCGGATCCCGAAAGCAAGATTGCCTTCTCCTATAGTCCCAATTTCATGTGCGGCGGCGCCGGTGTCGGTGATCGTTGCGAAGCTCTCGTCCAGGCGGTGTTCGCATGAGTGATCTCAAAAATCGTGTCGCGCTGGTCACCGGCGGAAGCTCTGGTATCGGTGAAGCGATCGCGCGCAAATTCGCAGGCGCCGGCGCCAAAGTCGCGGTGGTTGCCAGCAGCGGTCAGGACAAGGCCGACGCAGTCGCCAAGGCGATTGGCGGCAAAGGCTATGTCTGCGACGTGCGCAACGCGGCGGCGGTTGCGGCGCTGGTGAAACAAGTCGAGTCCGATCTTGGTCCGCTCGACATTCTGGTGAATTCCGCCGGCGTATTTTATCCGACCGTCGCGGGCGAAACGCCCGCCGTCGATATCGACCGCATGGTCGACATCAATCTCAAAGGCTCGTTCCACACGCTGAACGCGGTGGCGCCGGGCATGAAGGATCGCAAGCGCGGTTGGGTCGTGAATATCGCGTCCTGTGCCGGCATCGTCGGCGTGGTGCCGTTCTCGCTCTACAGCGCGACCAAGGCTGCGGTGATCATGTTGACCAAAGTCAGCGGTCGCGAACTGGCGCCGTTCGGCGTGCACGTCAACGCGATCGCGCCCGGCAACACGGCGACGCCGATGAACGCGGCGATCCGCACGGAGCCCGAACACAAGGCCGTGCACGACGTGATGAAGTCGATCACGCCGTCGCAAACCGTCTTCACCGATCCGGCCGACATTGCCGGCGGTGCGTTGTTCCTCGTCTCCGACACAGCCCGGCCGATGTACGGCGCGGTTCTGTCGATGGACGAGGGTGTCACGACCGGCCTGTAAAGAAAGCAAAGCCTATGCGGAAAGCCGACAAAGTCATCATCACCTGTGCCGTGACCGGTTCGATCCACACGCCGTCCATGTCGGACGCGTTGCCGATCACGCCGGACCAGATCGCCGAACAGTCGATCGCGGCGGCCGAGGCGGGTGCTGCGATCCTGCATTTGCATGCACGCCAAGATGACGGGCGGCCGACTGCTGACCCCGAAGTCTTCATGCAGTTTCTGCCGCGCATCAAACAATCGACCAATGCGGTGGTGAACATCACCACCGGCGGTGCGATGGGCATGTCGATCGACGATCGTCTGGCCGCACCGCGCCGGGCGCAGCCTGAACTGTGCTCGCTGAATATGGGCTCGATGAATTTCGGCGTCTTCGCAGCCGCCGAAAAAATCACCGACTGGAAACATGCCTGGGAGAAAGACTATCTCGCCCAGTCCTACGATCTGATTGCCCCCAACACGTTCAAGCAGATCGAAATGATGGCGCGCGACCTGGGCGACCGGTTCGGCACCAAGTTCGAATTCGAATGCTACGACGTCGGCCACCTCTATACGCTGCGCTACTTCGCCGATCTCGGCGTGGTGAAGCCGCCGTTCTTCATCCAGTGCATTTTTGGCGTGCTGGGCGGGCAGGGTGCGGACCCGGACAATCTGGTTCACATGAAGAACACCGCCGACAAATTGTTCGGTGACGAATACTACATGTCGGTTCTGGCAACCGGTCGCTTTCAGACGCGCATGGTGACGATGAGCGCGCTCTATGGCGGCAATGTGCGCGTCGGTCTGGAAGACAGCCTGTTCCTGCAACGCGGGAAAATGGCGCCCGACAACGCGTCGCAAGTAAAGAAGATCCGAACCATTCTTGAGGAACTCTCTTTCGAGATCGCCACGCCCGATGAAGCACGCACAATGCTGGGGCTGAAGGGCGGCGATCAGGTCGCCTTCTGATGACAAGCCAACGCTTTCGCTTTGCCTGCGATACGGGCGGCACATTCACCGATCTTCTGGTCGAATCTGACCAGGGGCTGCGCATGTACAAGGCGCACACTGTGGCAGGCGATCCGGCGAAAGGCGTGCTGGATGCGCTGACCAAAGCTGCGATCGATCACGGGCTGGAGCTGCGCGCGCTGCTCGAGGCGGGCGAGTTGTTCGTGCACGGCACGACGCACGCGATCAACGCGATCGTGATGGGCCGTACCGCCAAGACCGCGCTGCTGGCGACGCAGGGCCATACCGACGTGCTGGTGTTGCGCGAAGGCGGCCGCACCGATCCGTTCGATCACACTGTGCCCTATCCGGATCCTTACGTGCCGCGCGCGCTGACCTTCGGCGTGCCGGAGCGGATTGATGCGAGCGGCGCGATCCTGACCAAGCTCGACGAAGCGCGGGTCGTCGAAATCGCCAAAGAACTGGTCGCGCGCGGCGTCGAGGCAGTCGCGATCGCGTTTCTATGGTCGATCGTCAATCCAACGCACGAGCTGCGCGTCGCCGAGCTGCTGCACAAACATGCACCCGGCGTTGCAATCACCTGCAGCCACGCGCTGAACCCGACGTTGCGCGAATATCGCCGGACCTCGGCCGCGGCGATCGATGCGTCGCTGAAGCCGCTGATGACGCGCTATCTCGGCGGCATCGAAGAGCGGCTGCGCGACGAAGGATTTTCCGGACGCGTGCTGGTGCTGACTTCGCAAGGCGGTGCGATGGCCGCGTCGGCGCTCGCTGCAGCACCGATCCATGCGATCAATTCAGGCCCGTCGCTGGCACCGGTCGCGGGTCGCTATCACGCTGCGCGCGAAGGAGACGGTGCGCGCAATGTCGTCGTCGCCGATACGGGCGGCACGACCTACGACGTCAGTCTTGTCCGCGATGGATTCATTCCGTGGACGCGTGAAACCTGGATTGGCGCTCCCTATCGCGGACACATGACGGGCTTCCCCTCCGTCGATGTGAAATCGGTTGGGGCCGGCGGTGGTTCGATTGCCTGGGTGGATTCCGGGGGCGTGCTGCATGTCGGACCGCAAAGCGCGGGCGCCAATCCAGGACCGGCCTGCTACGGCAAAGGCGGCACCAAACCGACCGTCACCGACGCGTCGGTCGTGCTCGGCCATCTCGATCCCGATTATTTTCTCGGCGGCAGCGTCACGCTCGACGCCGCAGCGGCGCGGGCTGCGATCCAAAACGAGGTTGCCAGCAAACTGGGCCTATCGATCGAAGAAGCGGCCAACGCCATTCTCGATCTCGTCACCGAAAACATGGTGCAGGCGATCGTCGACATCACGGTCAATCAGGGCGTCGACGCGTCCGACGCGCTGTTGATCGGCGGCGGCGGTGCAGCCGGCCTGAACTCGGTCGCGATTGCGCGCCGGCTTGGCTGCGCGACGGTGCTGTTTCCCGAAACCGGCGCTGCGCTCAGCGCCAGCGGTGCGTTGATCTCGGATCTCACCGCCGAGTTCCGGCGTCCGTGCTTCACCGCGACCGACCGGTTCGACTTCGACGAAGTCATGACGAGCTTCGCCGCATTGGCGGCCGAAGCACATGCGTACGAAGAGGCGCAGAAGGGCGCGACGTTGGGCGCCACGATCACCTTCGCGGTCGAAGCGCGCTACCCGAACCAGGTCTGGGACCTCGAAGTGCCGCTGGAACATGCGCGCTTCAACGGACCTGCCGACGTCGAGACCTTGCGCCAGGCGTTTCACGCCG
This sequence comes from Roseiterribacter gracilis, assembly GCA_018332375.1. GTDB lineage: Bacteria > Pseudomonadota > Alphaproteobacteria > BOG-932 > Roseiterribacteraceae > Roseiterribacter > Roseiterribacter gracilis. Next base: position 242,559 of record BOPV01000001.1, read on the forward strand.
CGCACCGGCAAGTCTTTGCCATCGACGATCCGAACTCGGCCGTCGAATTGGTGGCGCTGGTTGCGCGCGTGCGCTGTGCGCTGCGCGACCGCGATCTGCCGCGGCTCGGCAATGCGGGTGGGCGCGACAAGCTGGCGGCGCGCAAAGCCTGGTTTCAGTCGCGCGGCTGGTGCGAGACGCCGGTGCTGCGCATCGAAGATCTGGTGCCGGGGCAAAACCGCGCCGGCCCTGCGATCGTCGAAACCCCGTTCACGACGATTGTGATCGATCCCGGCGCGCGGTTCCGCGCGACCCAAAGCGGCGGCCTTGCCGTCGATCCCGCACCCGCGCGCGTTTCGGTGGCCGCATGACCAAGCAACTCGACGGCGCCAAGCTCGCCATTCTCGCCAACCGCTTTGAAGGCGTGGCGCGCAAAATGGCGAACACCTTGTTGCGCACCGGCCGCTCCGGCGTGCTCAACCGTGCGCGCGATTTTTCCTGCTGCATCGTGACTGCGGATTGCGATCTGCTAGCGGCAGCCGACGCGCTGCCGATCCATGTGTTGAGCGGGCCGGATTTGATGGCGCGCGCGATGCGCGAATTTCATCCCGACCTGAAACGCGGCGACGCCTACCTGCATAACTCGCCGTATCACGGCTGCAGCCACGCGGCCGATCACACGATTCTGGTGCCGGTGTTCGACGAAGCGGGCAAACACCGATTCACCGTGCTGGCCAAGGCGCACCAGGCCGACATCGGCAATTCGGTGCCGACGACCTATCACGGTGCCGCGCGCGACGTGTACGAAGAAGGCGCGCTGATTTTTCCGGCGGTGCAGGTCGAACGCGACTTCAAGTCGAACGACGACATCGTCCGTATGTGCCGCCTGCGCATTCGCATTCCCGATCAATGGTGGGGTGACTATCTCGCCATGATGGGTGCTGCGCGCATCGGCGAGCGCGAGCTGGAAGCGCTGGGACGCGACGTGGGCTGGGACCAGCTCGACGCGTTTGCCGCGCAATGGTTCGACTATGCCGAACGTCGTGCCGACGAAGCGATCCGCGCGCTGCCGGCCGGGCGTACCCAGGCGACCAGCACGCACGATCCGTTTCCGGGTACGCCCGCGCACGGCATTCCGATCACCTCGATCGTCACGGTCGATCCCGCAGCCGGGCGGATCGAAGTCGATCTGACGCAGAATCCGGATTGCCTGCCATCGGGCCTCAATCTCAGCGAGTCCTGCGCGCGCACCGCAGCGTTGATCGGCGTGTTCAACTCGATCGATCCGACCGTGCCGAAGAATGCCGGCAGCTTCCGCCGCATCGACGTCAAGCTGCGCGAGAATTGCATCGCAGGGATTCCGGTCCATCCGACCAGTTGCTCGGTCGCAACCACCAACGTCGCCGACCGTGTCGCCAACGCAACTCAGCGTGCGATTGCCGAACTGGCCGACGGGCACGGCATGGCCGAAGTCGGTGCGGTGATCCCGGCTGCGTCGGGTGTCGTGTCGGGCGTCGATCCGCGCACCGGCGCGGGTTTCGTCAACCAGGTGTTTCTGGGTTTCACCGGCGGTGCTGCGCGTGCCGGCAACGACGCCTGGCTGACCACCGCGCATGTCGGCAATGGCGGTATGTGTTTCCAGGACTCGATCGAGCTTGCCGAGCTTTACCAGCCGATCCTGGTGCAAGAACGCGCGCTGCTGCCCGACACGGAGGGAGCCGGTCAGTGGCGCGGCGCGCACTCGGTTCGCGTCGAGTTCGGTCCGATCGGTGCGCCGATCGACGTCGGCTATGTCAGCGACGGCGGCATCAACGGTCCCAAGGGCGCGCGTGGAGGCTTGAGCGGCAATGTCGCGCAACAGCACAAGCGCAAGCGCGATGGGACGCTGGAAGAATTGCCGGCCTGCGCGATGATCCGCGTCGAACCAGGCGAGACGATCGTCTCGGTATCGTGCGGCGGTGGCGGTTATGGCGCGCCGACGGCGCGCGACCGCGACCGGGTGCGCAAAGACGTCGAAGAAGGTTGGGTCAGCAAAAGCCGGGCGCGCGAAATCTATGGCTACGACGTCTGACGTGCTGACGCTCTATCTCAACTGGAATGCGGTCTGCGCCCAAAAGGTGCTGCTGACCCTCGAAGAGAAAAACATCGCCTACACGCTGGTCCATATCGACCTGGCGAAGTTCGAACAGCACGACCCGGCCTATCTCAAGCTGAACCCGGCCGGCGTGGTTCCTACCTTGGTGCATGACCAGCAGGTCGTCGTCGAATCCAGCGTCATCATCGAATATCTCGAAGACGCCTTTCCCGACGCGCGGCTGCGTCCGCCGGCGCCGTCCCAGCGCGCGCAGATGCGCTGGTGGATGAAGACGGTCGACGACACCGTCCATGGCTCGCTGCGCCCGTTGAGCTTCGTGCGTTTCGCGCAGTCTTACGCGCAGACTTTGTCGGACGACACGTTGCGCGAAATCACCGCGCGCATGCCGAAAAAGGATCTCGCCGAAATCTGGCAGCGCGTTGCGCGCTCGCCCTATAGCGATGACGAGCTGTCGGTTTATCTGCACAAAGTCGAAGACGTGCTCGACCGGATGGACCAGGCGCTGGCGCAGGACAAATGGCTGGCGGGTGACGAGTTCTCGCTCGCCGACATTGCCATGACGCCGTATTTCCGGCGCATGGTGCAGCTCGACAAGCAGGTGCTGTGGCAGGGCGTGCGCCCGCACGTCGCCGACTGGGTGAAGCGGATCGAAGCGCGCCCGTCTTTTGCGGTGCTCGATCGCGTCAAACAGATGTTCGGCCCCCAATCATGAGCGGGACCGCATGATCGACACGGCGCGCAGCGTCGCCCATCCGTGGCTGTGCGATGTGATGGGGCATCTGTCGACGCCCAATTATCTCGTCATGTTCGACGTCGCCACCTACCATCTCTTTGCCGCCGCCAACGCGTCGCCGGCCAAGACGGTGAAAACAGGGTTGGGCTGGGCCGATGTGCGGCACGAGATCGATTACAAATCCGAGGTCCGCGCCGGCGCCTTGCTGCGCATTCAAAGCGCGGTGGTGCGGGTCGGCGGCAAGTCGGTGACGCATCGCCACGAGCTGCGCGACGCCGACGACGACACGCTGCGCGCCAGTCTGCTGGCCACGACCGTCGCCTTCGACCTGATCGCGCGCGCCGCGACCACGATTCCAGATCTGCAGCGCGCCGGGTTCGAAGCGCTGCTGGAAGCTGAAAAACCCCTCTCCCCTCGGGGAGAGGGCGGGGCCCGCAAAGCGGGAGGGTGAGGGGGCTCATGCGCGCTTTATCCTCGATGGATCGACCCCCTCACCCCAACCCTCTCCCCGAGGGGAGAGGGGGCACGACCGTCGGCGCCTATGCCTGGTACATCGCCGTGCTGATGGCGTTGTCGCATCTGGTCTCGTTCCTTGACCGGTTCGTGATGGGACTGGCGGCGGTGCCGATCAAAACCGAACTCGGACTCAGCGACACGCAGATCGGTCTGCTGGCGGGGCTGGGCTTCGTCATTCTCTACAGCGTCGTTGCGGTTCCGTTGGGACAGCTCGCCGACGTGGTCAACCGCAAGCGCATGATTGCGGTCGGCATCTTTTTCTGGAGCGTGGCAACGGCGGCTTGCGCCTTCGCGGACTCGTTCGGCAGTTTGTTTTTGGCGCGGCTGAGCGTCGGGTTGGGCGAAGCGTCGCTCGTGCCCGCTGCGATGTCGCTGATCGCGGCCTATTTCACGCGCGACAAGCTGGGTCGCGCCGTGTCGCTATTCACGATGGGCGCGGGACTGGGCAAAAGCGCCGCCTATATCGCCGGTGCCGCAATTCTCGCCTGGTCGATTCCGCGCGGCGGTTTGACCGTGCCGGGGCTGGGCCATTTCGTACCGTGGCAAGTCTTGTTCCTTGCCGCGTCGCTGCCGGGCTTTGTGCTGGTGGTGCTGATGCTGACGACGGTGCGCGAACCGGTGCGCACCCGTACCGGCAAACGTCCGGGAGCGGGACCGGCGCTGGCCTATCTGCGCGCCAATCTGCGCGTCTATCTGACGTTCGGCATCGCCGCGATCTCGGTCATCATGGAAGTGCAGACGATCGCCGCCTGGGCGCCGAGCTTCTTTGCCCGCGAGCACAATATGACCGCGGCGGAAGCAGGGTATTTGGTTGGTTCGGCGGCGTTGCTGGCATCGATCTTCGGCGCGTTGAGCGGCGGCTTTCTCACCGATTGGATGCAGTCGCGCGGTTTGATCGGTGCGCCGTCGATCACCATGGCCGTGTCCTTGGTCGCAACTGCGGTCTCAGGATTGGTTCTGTACACGACGCCCAGCCTGGCGATTGCGGTACCGGCCTATGCGATCGTGCAATTCATGACCTCAGCCGGTTCGCCTGCCGGGCTGGCCGGCATTCAGATGATGACGCCCCCGGAATATCGCGGCCTGATCAGCTCCATCTTCTTGTGCGGTGTGACGCTGATTGCCGTCGGGCTGGGGCCGACTTTCATCGGCGTGCTGACCGACCATGTCTTCACCGGCCCGCGCGGTCTTGGCACGGCGTTGCTGGCGGCCAATCTGGTCTTTGCGGTGATCGGCATCGTTGCGGCGCTGTCGTGCCGGCGCGGCTTCCAGGCGTTGCGCGTCGCCTGACCATGATCGACGGGCACGCCGAAGACCGGTTCTCGGCGGTTCGTGAAGAATTCGCGCGCAACTTCGCCGAGCGCGGCGAGGTCGGTGCCGCGGTCTGCGTCTACGAGAACGGACGCAACGTCGTCGATTTGTGGGGCGGCATCGCCGATCCGAAAACCGGTGCTGCGTGGCAGCGCGACACGATCGTTTGCATGATGTCGGTCGGCAAAGCGATGGCTGCGATCTGCGTGTTGCAGCTGATCGATCGCGGCAAGATCGAACTCGGCGCGCCGATGGCGCGCTACTGGCCCGAATTCGCGCAAGCGGGCAAAGCGAAGATTACGGTCGAGCAGGTGCTGGGTGGGCTTGCGGCGCTGATCTACGCCGAACATGCGCCGCCCGGTTCGATGATGGATTGGGACGCGCAGGTGCGGGCGCTGGAATTGCAGGCGCCAGTCTGGGAGCCGGGCACGCGCGGCGCCTATCATTCGATGACTGCTGGCATTCTGTTCGGCGAGCTGGTGCGTCGCGTCGACGGGCGGACATTCGATCGCTATTGGCGCGAAGAAGTCGCGAACCCGCTCGGCGTCGATTATGCGCTGGGGCTGAACGACGATGAGATGGCGCGCGTGGCGCCGATGATCCCCAATCCCGGCAGCGTGACGTTGAACGCAATTGCCGATCCCACCAGCAAGCTCGGCAAGGCCTGGCGTTCGATGCCGCGCACCCCCGATTTCTTCAACAGCGACGAATATCGCCGTGGCGTGTTTCCATCGGGCAACGGCCACGGCAATGCACGCGCGATTGCGCGGGTTTACGCGGCGCTGGCGCAAGGCGGCACCTTGGACGGTGTCACCATCCTGTCGTCGTCGGTGATCGAAGAAGCGCGCACGCAGCGTTGGGACGAGATTTGCGGCATGACCGATCGTCCATTTCGCTACGGGCTTGGCTTCATGTTGTCGAAGCCGCCGCTAGTGCCGTTCGGCGACAATCCACGCGCGTTCGGTCAGCCGGGCGCGGGCGGGGCGCTGGGCTTTGCCGATCCGGAACGTGGCATCGCCTTTTCCTTCAGCCCCAATTTCATGTGCAGCGGGGCCGGGCTGGGCGATCGCTGCGCGGCGTTGATCACCGCGACGTTTGCAAGCGTCGCGTAGGGCCAGGCCGATTGCCGCAATCTTCTGTGGCTGAGACCGGTCGTCCCCAAATGACCGCAAACTGGACCGGCGGCAACGCCGGCCCATCTTTTTTGCGACGTTGGTCAGACCGCTGCGATAACCGCGATCTCGACTTTGTACGCAGGCGTGGCGAGCTTTGCTTCGACCGTGGCGCGGGCCGGCGTGTTGCCGGGCGACACCCACGAATCCCACACGCCGTTCATTTCGGCGAAGGTGCCACCAATATCGCTGAGCCAGATATTTGCGCTCAGGATTTTGCTCTTGTCGGTACCAGCCTGGCTGAGCACCGCATCAATCTTGGCAAGAATCTGTTGCGTCTGCCCGGCGACGCCGACGCTGGTGTCATCGGCAACCTGGCCGGCGACATAGACGGTTCCGTTGTGAACCACGCCCATGCTCATGCGCGGTCCGGGCGCAATGCGCTGAATTCCCATTGTGCTTGCTCCTTAATGTGGGGCGCGCATCCTACGGAAACGCCGCGCCCGCACAACTGAGCAACACTCAACCGTGCGTGCGCGTCTGGATTGTGATCTGCGCCAAGGTGCCGACGCCGGGCTCGCTGCTTAACACCAGCCGCCCGCTCAGACGTTCGATCATCGCGCGCGCCAGCGGCAGGCCGAGACCGGTGCCCTGATGTTGGCGCGCATGGTCGGTGCGCGCCTGACGGAAGGGCCGCATCACGTCGTGCAACTCGTCCGCGCTCATGCCGATGCCGGTGTCTTGAATCGCGATTGCGAGAATGCCGGGCACGCTTGCGTCGGCGGTCAAGGTCACGCGCCCGCCGGCATGGGTGAATTTGATCGCGTTCGACAGCAGATTTAGCAGAGCCTGATGTAGCAGTCGGCGGTTGCCGAGAAACGGACGCAGATGTGCGGTCTCGGCAATCTCAAGCTTGACGTCGGCGCGCGCCGCCAACGGCCGCAACATGCGCTGCAACGCGTCGAGCACATGCGATAGATCGACGTCTTCTTCTTCGTAGGCGAATTCGCCGGCCTCAACTTTTGCCAGGTCGAGAATGTCGTTGATGATGCGCAGCAGCTGGTCGGCGCCGTTGCGGATGTCTTCGACATATTCGCGCTGCGTCGGTTCGAGCGGGCCCGCATGTTGCCCGGCCAGCAAATCCGAGAAGCCGATAATCGCATTGAGCGGCGTGCGCAGCTCGTGGCTCATCGTGGCGACGAACGAGCTTTTGGCGCGGTTGGCGGCGTCGGCTTCGTCGCGTGCGATCTGCAGTTCGGCGGCAAGCTTGCGCGCTTCGCGCGTTGCATGTGCAGCTCGGCGGATGACAGATTGTGCGTGCGCGATAATCGGCAGTGAGACGAGCGTGCAACCGATCGCCGTGATCATCACCGTGCCGTCCGGCACCGGACCAAGCATCAACGTCCACAAGATCTGCACGATCAGTTCGGACGCCAGGACCGCAAACAGCACCAGCAGGCCGGTCGAGACGACGACATGACGCCGTCCCAGCCATTTATCGACGGCGCGTGGCAGGAGCCGGTGAGAGCCCAGATTTGGCAGTTGCGACACGGACGGCTTGTCGCAAGCTCCTGCCGTGGCTTCAAGGGCGGCCTTCGTTAAACAAGCTGCGAGGCGGACAGCGAGCAAATCACCGGCGATTGACGGGGCTGTCCGGCCAACTAGTTTTTAGAACCGTTCCAAGATTGATGTGACAGAGAGAGCGAGCGATGGGCCTCAAAATCGATCCGTTTGAAATGCCGGCACCGGAACGCGACGAGGCGCCGGGCACTGGCGACCGTCGCATTGTGCTGGGCGGCGGCTGCTTCTGGTGCACCGAGGCGGTGTATCTGCAGCTCGACGGCGTCAAGTCGGTGCGGCCTGGCTATGCCGGCGGCACCAAAGAGACGGCCGACTACAAAACCGTTTGCACCGGCAAGACCGATCACGCCGAAGTGATCGAGATCGTCTACGACCGCGCCAAGATTGGTCTCGGCACGATCCTGCAGACTTTCTTCTCGATCGCGCACGATCCGACGCAAAAAGATCGGCAGGGCAACGATATCGGCCGTCAGTATCGATCGGTCGTGTTTTATTCCGATGACGAACAGCGCGACGTGACGCGCAACTACATTCGGCAGATCGGTCAGCTCTACGATTCAGCCATCGTCACCGAGATCGCGCCGCTGGTCGAATTCTTCGAAGCCGAGGCGTATCACCACAACTACGCCGCGCTGAATCCGGAGCAGCCTTATATCCGTGCGGCTGCGGCGCCCAAAGTCGCGAAGTTGAAGAAGGCGCGCCCGGATCTGCTCAAAAGCTAGATCTGCACCGACGCTGCAAGTTCCTGCAATCCAGTCTGCACGGCGTTGCTGAAACGGGCCCAGGCCTGTGGCGGCACGCCGTGCTGGGTACGCATCTGCTCGGATAGATCGCGGCTGGCATCGACCAGTTCGGTCAGGCCGAGATTGCCTGCAAGCGACGTCATCGCATGCGCTTCGGCGCTGGCTGTCACGGGGTCGTGCGCCAGCGCGTCGAGCCGTGCGCTGACTTGCTCGAGATGGGCGAGGCTCAGCGCCACCAATTCGCGCGTCGGTGCAGCGCCGATCTGGCCGCGCAACGCGTCCAACGTTCTTGCCAGCGTGTCGGGTGCGTCGCTGGCAAGCGGCGTTTCCGGCGCCGTCACTGTTCGGGCGTAGCGCGCCAGAAGCGTGCTCAACGCGTCGCGATCGATCGGCTTGCTCAAATAGTCGGACATGCCGGCGTTGCGGCATGTCGCGATCTGTTCCGGCAACACATTGGCGGTGACGGCGACGATCGGTGTCTCGGCCGACGGCCCGCCGTGCGCGCGGATTTCGCGCGTCGCCTGCAGACCATCCATCAACGGCATTTCGACGTCCATCAGGATCAGGTCGAATCGCTGTTCGTTGGCAGCATTCACCGCCGCCTGACCGTCGGCGACGATTTGCACGCGGTGCCCGTCGCGCATCAACAGCGCGCGCAGCAGGTGTTGGTTGGTCGGAACGTCGTCCGCGACCAGAATTTTGAGACTGCTGATTTTGGCACCCGGTTCGACCGCGATCTCGTCGCGCGCAACCGCTGCCGCGGCGCGCAACGCAATTTCGAACCAGAAGATGGACCCGACGCCGGGTGCGCTGTCGATGCCGATCGTACCGCCCATGCTTTCCACCAGATCTTTTGAGATTGCGAGACCAAGCCCGGTGCCGGACATGCGTTGCGACGGTAGCTTGTCGACCTGCACGAACGGCTTGAACAACGATGCGATTTGCGCCGGCGTCAGGCCGGCGCCGGTATCGGCGATTTCAAACCGCACGCGCTCACCGTCGAGCGCGCGGCAGCGCAGCTCGACCGAGCCCTCATTGGTGAACTTGATCGCGTTGCTGAGCAGGTTGAGCAGGATCTGCCGCAGCCGTGCCGCGTCGCCGCGCACCCATTCCGGCAGATCGCGCGCGATTTCGGCGCGCGTCACCAGACGTTTGGCATCGGCCAGCGGGCGCATCAATGCCAAGGTCGATTCCAACGTCGGACGCAGTTCGAACGGCGCGTCGAGCAAAGCCAGTTTGCCGGCTTCGATCTTGGCTAGATCCAGTACATCATTGACGATGCCGCGCAGCAGATTTCCGGCATCGCGGATGGTTGCGGCCCAGTGTTTTTCCTGCGGCTTCAAATCACCGTCGAGCAGCAGGTCGGCGAAGCCCAGAATGCCGTTCAACGGCGTGCGAATTTCGTGGCTCATCACGGCGACAAAGCGGGCGCGCGACGCGGCATTTGCCTCGGCTTCGCGCGCCTGCGCGTCCATCCAACGCCGGCGTTGTTCGAGTTGCCAGACGCACAGCAACGCCAGGCCGCCGATCAGCAATGTCGCCGCAGCCGCAATCGCGGTCGCGCGCAACCAAGCCGCTTCGATCGGCGTCTGCGGGCGGCTGGCCGTGGTGACGATCGGGAAAATCTCGCTGACGCGATAGGCAAACAGGCGTGGCACGCCGGTGAAGCCGGAATAATCGCGCCGGGTGCCTTTGGGCGCGGCCGGGATCAGGTCGGTGAACAGGACCGCGTTCGAGCGCGTGGCGCCGACAAAATCGGTTTGTGGAAAACGCGCCAGCGTAATCCCGTCCAAGCGGTACATGCCGATCCAGTCGCCGGGCTCGCGGCGTACGGCATTGTAGAAGCGTCCGAAATAGGCGGGCTCAAGGCCTGCTACGATCACGCCGGCAAATGACCCGTCCGGCGCATTGATCCGCCGCGACCAGTTCATCGTGATCTGGTTGGTGCGTTTGCCCAGCACCGGTTCGCTGAGGTGCGGTGCGTCGTCGTCGATGCCGGCGTGATGTACGAAGTAGGAACGGTCGGCGAGATTCAGTGTGTTCATCGAATCGCTGCTGTCGGCGACGTCCTGACCATGAGCGTCGACCCAGACGATGATGCGAACCTGCGGCACGCCGAGCGCCAGCCGCTGCAAGTTCGTTTTGGCAAGCGCACGGTCGCGCGGGTCGTCGGAGCGTAGACCCTGCACCGACTCGCGTGCAGCCACGATCGTCAGATCGATGCCTTGCAGAGCGCGATCGGCATGCTCGGCGAAGATATCGGCCAATGACTCGACGTCACGTTCCGCCGCAGCGAGCCGTTCTTCGCGATTGATCGCGCAGAGCACCGCGACGATCACCATTGCGAGGGCAACGAGAAGGACAGCGCTCCAGAACGGCGCGCCGCGGCGCCAAAGGTTCGGGCGCGGGTTGCGATCCATGCCGCAACCTCATCTTGCAACGTAAGGGGGATGTTAATCCCGCAACGACGTTGCACGATATTCACATGCACTTCGCCCGCTGTTCAGCGGAGTGCTCGTCCCGCGTGCCGCGACAGGCCCGGGCACGCGCCGGGCCTGTCATTAGCGGATTCAGCCGGCCCGCAAACCCGCCGTCGGCTGCAGGTGCAGTGGCGCGGGCTCGGGCGCCTCGGGCAGGGTGATCGTGACCGTCGTGCCGACCGCCTCGACCGAACGCAGTTCGAATTTCCCCCGCATCGACTCGACCAGCCGCTTGCTGATCGGCAGGCCGAGGCCGGTGCCGCCGCGCTGCGAGTTGACCTGCACGAACGGCTCCAGCACCCGCGTCACGTCTTGCTCAGCAATGCCGCAACCCTGATCGGTGGTGGTGATTTCGACGGCGCCGCATGCATTCAGCAACGCACCCACCGTCACCACGCTGCCGCGCGGCGAGAATTTGATTGCGTTGCCGATCACGTTGATCAGCGCCTGCCGCAACTGTCCTTCATTGCCGAGCGCGAGCAACGATCCGCGCTGATCGTGTTCGAGTTCGACTTCGGCATGCGCAGCGACCGGTCCCAGCATCGTCAGCACGCTTTGGATCAGCGTATCGAGCACCACTGGTTCGGTGACGGTTTCGACGTGACCGGCTTCGATCTTGGCGTAGTCGAGGATCTCGTTGACCAGCGACAGTAGATGCTGACCGCTGCGATTGATGTCGCGCAGATACTCGGCATATTTCGGCGGCACCGGGCCGCACGGCTCTTGTAGCACCAAGTCGGAAAACCCGATCACCGCATTCAGCGGCGTGCGCAGCTCGTGACTCATATGCGCGAGGAAGCGCGCCTTCACCGCATTGGCGTTTTTCAGCTCGGTGTTGGTCTCGACCAGCTCGGCGGTGCGCTTTTCGATCTTGTCTTCGAGATCGTCGTTGGCGGCGAGCGCACGCTGCTCGGCCTGTTGCAAGGCGGCATGACTCGGCAACGCCAGCACCTTCGGCAGAAGCGGCCACAACGCAATCGCGGTCACCAGCGAGACGGCGGCGTTGGTCATTTTGGCGAGTGCCTGTGGACCGTAGATCGGTTCCCACAACGTCGCGATTTCGAAAACGTGGGTGATGCCGCAGGTCAGGATGAAGACCACGAACAACCACAACGGGCCGCGCAGGCCGAGATCGCGGCGGCGCAGCCCGATGATGGCAAGCACGATTGGAATCGAAAAATACGACAGCGCGATCAGCGCATCGGCGCCGACCTGCATCGTCAACAACACCGGATCCCAAATCAGGCAATAGCCGTGTGGAACCAGCCCGTCCGATCGCAGTAGCCGATCGAGCCATTCCATGCCGTCCTCCCGCTTTTTGCAGGATACGTGACGACAGAAGAGGTGAACGGTCTATTGAAATAACAAGATTACGCGTACGTCGCGAAAAAATTGGGCGCGTCCTATCGCCTTGCGTGTGGGCTTTTATGGAAGTTCGGACAGGATCTCAGTCCGATGCTCGTCCAGCGCAGGCGGCCGGCGACGCACGCCGAATTGCGTTTCGCCAAACCGCAGCGGCGAAACGACGGTTTTCGTACGCGCACCGTTCGGAAGATCGAGGTCTTGCACGAGCTCAGTCGCTGCAACCTGCGAATCTGCCAACGCCGTTGCATAATCGTTGATTGGACCGCAGGGGATTCCGCGCATTGCGCATTGTTCGATCCAATGCGCGCTTGTCCGCATTCTGAAGACAGATTCGAGCAAGTGTTTGAGAGCAGCCTGATTGGTGCAGCGCGATGTCGTATCGATGAAGCGCGAGTCGCCGACCAGCTCCGGTAGCGCAACCATCTCGCAAACCGATCGCCACAATTTGTCGTTTCCCGCTGCCAGCACGAAGAATCCGTCCTGCGCGCGGAACGCCTGATAGGGCGCGTTGCGTGGATGTGCCGAGCCAAGTTTACGCGGGCTTTTGCCGGTGCCGAAATACTCGCTGGTCTGCAGCGCGGCGATGGCAAGCGTGGTGCCCAGCATTGGAATGTCGAGATGCGCGCCTTGTCCGGTCGCCTCGGCGTGACGCAACGCGGTGACGATCGCGAAGGCGGCGTAGAGGCCAGCGCTGAAATCGCTGACCGGCACGCCGCATTTGACCGGATCGGAGTCAGCTTCGCCGGTCACGCTCATAATGCCGCCGACCGCCTGGATGACGACGTCGAAGCCGCCTTCGTTGGCGCGCGGACCTTCTTGTCCGTAGGCCGAGATCGAGGCCATCACCAAGGACGGCTTTTCCGGCGACAAGTCGGCATAGCCGAGCCCGTTGCGCGCCATCGCGCCCGGCCGGTAATTCTCCAGCACCACATCGGCCGACAGGCACAGGCGTCGTGCAATGTCGCGCTGCGCCGGATCTTTGAGGTCGAGCGCGATCGAACGCTTGTTGCGATTGAGCGAGGCGAAATTCTCGCTGTCGCCGTGGTTCAGCGGCGGCCATTGGCGCAACGCGTCGCCGCCGTCGCTCTTCTCGACCTTGATTACGTCGGCCCCGAAATCGGCGAGCAGCATGCCGCAGAACGGTCCGGACGCGACTTCGCAAAACTCGATGACGCGAACGCCTTGCAAAGGAAGCATGCTCAATCGATCCAGATGTTCGGCAACGGACGCTCGGTGTAGCCGCTGATGAACGATTTCACTTCGCCGTCCGGCTTGTACACGTGGCGGTGCACGCGGCCGATATTGGCGCCGTAGACGTGAATGGAGATCGACGGTGCGTCGCTGCGCGCATTGGCGACTTCGTGCATGTCGCCGATCGTCGGCGACACCGCGTCGACCGAACCGGCTTTGAGAATATGCGTGTCGCCGCGCAGCAGCTTGCCGTCGGCGCTGCGCGACCAGCCGGTGCAGGATTCTGCACCACGCAGCACGCCGACCAGACCCCAGACCGTGTGATCATGCACCGGCGTCGTCTGGCCTGGGCCCCAGACGAAACTGACGACGGAGAAGCGCTCCAACGGATCGCACCACAGCAGATACTGCGTGTAGCGCTCGGGATTGGGCTCGGCATAGAGATCGGGCAGCCAATTGTCGTCGGCAACCAACGCACCCAATAGCGTGCGACCTTCGGCAAGCAGGCGGGCTTCGTCGGACGTGGAGTCAACCAGCCGGGTAAAGCCGGCGACGGCGTGGCGGAGTGGTTCGAGGCTCATGGCCAGCAGTGTCGCGTCGGAACGGTGGTGAGGACAAGCGTGCCGAGCATCGCTAGATTCGCCATCGAACAGGAGGAATCATGGCCGATCTGGCTGGTTTTATTCGCGGTCTGCCCAAGGCCGAGCTGCATCTGCATATCGAGGGCAGTCTCGAGCCCGAACAGATGTTCGAGTTCGCGCGCCGCAACCGCGTCGACCTATCGTACAAATCGGTCGAAGAGATCCGCGCCGCCTATGAATTTTCGCGGCTACAGGACTTTCTCGACATCTATTACGCCGGCGCGCAGGTGTTGCTGACCGAAGCGGATTTTCGCGATCTTGCCTTGGCCTATTTCCGCCGCGCCCATGCCGACGGCGTCGTGCACGCTGAAATCTTCTTCGATCCGCAAACCCATACCGATCGCGGCGTTCCGTTCGCGACTGTGGCCGACGGGTTGTTGGCTGGCATGGCGGCGGCCGAACGCGACTTCGGCATGACCTCGAAACTGATCCTGTGTTTCCTGCGCCATCTCGACGAAGACGCGGCCTTCGCGACGCTCAAAGACGCCGAGCCCTATCTCGACCGGATCGAAGCAGTCGGCTTGGACTCGTCTGAAGTCGGACACCCGCCGTCGAAATTCGCGCGCGTCTTTGCTGCTGCGGCAGCACAGGGATTGAAGCGCGTCGCGCATGCGGGCGAGGAGGGGCCGCCCGCCTATGTGCATGAAGCGCTCGATCTGTTGCAGGTCGACCGGATCGATCACGGCAATCGTGCGCTGGAAGACCCGGCGTTGGTCGAACGGCTGGTCGCAAGCAACATGACGCTGACCGTGTGCCCGCTGTCGAACCACAAATTGTGCGTGACGCCCGACCTGCGTGCGCATCCATTGAAACGCATGTTGGCGCTCGGCCTGCGCGCGACGGTGAATTCGGATGACCCGGCCTATTTCGGCGGCTATGTCGGCGCCAACTATACTGCCTTGATCGAGCCGATCGGCTTGACGCGCGACGACGTCCTTACCTTGGCACGCAACAGCTTCACCGGTTCGTTTCTGCCGCAGGACGCGATCGACAAGCATCTCGCTGCGATCGATCGCTACGCCGCCGCGCACGCGTGAAGCGGCGGTACTTTCTGCAAGGGGCCGGCGCGCTGGTCGCGCTGCCGGCGCAGGCAGCGCAATCGCTGCACCAACGTATCGACGCCGAGGTACGGTCGGCGATGGCTCGCGACAAGGTGCCGGGCTGCTGGCTGTCGCTGATCACCGACGGCAAGCTGCACTATGTGCAGGCCTATGGTCTGTCGAGCCTCGAGCGCAACATCCGCGCCCGCCGTGACGAGATCATTCCGATCGGCTCGATCACCAAGATGTTCATCGCAACCGCGATGCTGCGTCTGACCGAGATGGGGCTTGTGGCGCTGGAAGATCCGGTGTCGCGCCATCTGCCGGATTTGCCGCATGGCGACGAGATCACGGTGCGCCAGCTGCTGACTCACACGTCGGGTCTCGCCGATCATTGGCCGTCGCACAATAATTTGCGGCCCGAAATGCTGCGCGACCGCGATCCGAAAACGATCCTCGCCGAATGGGCCGCAAAGCCGCTAACGCTCGATCCAGGCACCAAGTTTGGCTACAGCAGCACCGGTTTTATGGCCGCCGGTTTCATTATCGAGCGCCACATGCATTGCTCGCTGTTCGAAGCGATGCGCCGCTTGATCTTCGCTCCGCTCGGCATGCACAGCGTGCGCGACGTCGACATTCCGCCGGCACAGCGGCCGTTGCTGCCTGAAGGCTATACGTCACGTCCGGGGGGCGGCTTGGGCACGCCGCCGATGGAAGGAGCGGGGTGGAAATATGCCAGCGGCCAGATCGCGATGAGTGCCGGCGATCTGGCAAAGTTCAATTTGAGTTTGCTGCACCGTACGCTGCTGCAGCCGGCCTCGTACGACGACATGTTCCGCCGCCAGCTCTACAAGGACGGCAAGGAATTCTGGTATGGGCTCGGCATCCAGTCGCCCGAGCCGCACGGCTACAAGGCGCTCGAACATGTCGGCGGTGCGTCGGGCTATGTTGCGATCGACCGTCTATATCCGGCCGAACAAGTTGCGATTGCGGTGCTGGTCAATGCCGATCAGGTAACGACCGAACTGGATCTGGTCGACACGATCGCGAAGCTGGTCCTGCCGACGCGCTGAGCGCGGCGGACACGAAAAACATCGCAAGCTACTCGATGATGTCGCTGGGCGCCTGATTTTCGTTGGCGGGACGGTCGATCCGCTCGGCACTGCCCGAGATGCGCACGGCCAGCGCCATGATCGTCTCGACATTCGCCAGCACTTCTTCCTGCGGCATGCGCAGCAATTCGGCCAGCTCGGCGAGGTCGGCTGAGAGCTGCGCCACCGGGCCGCCAAAGCCGCCCAGCCCTTCCAGCAGATCCAGCGCCACGGTGAGCGATTCCGACGCGGCTTTGCCAAAGGCACGGCTGGCGAGCAGCGCCTGGAAATGGTCCGAATCGATGATCTCGGCGCTCGGCTGTGTCTCGGTCATGGGGCCAGTATAGCGAGCGAAGCGGGATCAGGCGACGGCCAGAAAGACCGTGCAAAAGCCGCCCAGTGAACGAGCAAACGCTGCCGGCCAAGCAGGCGTTCTGCTGGTTTCCGCTGCGGCAAAATCTCAGGGCTTCCCAACGGCGCAGCTTCTCCGTACACGAGCGAACCGCGCACGGAATTCTGCCGCTGCGTTCTGCGTTCACGCACGGATCACCATGCCCGCCAAAGCCAAAAAATCGACCGACGCGACCATGCCCCTCAAGGTCAAGAAAGCGGACGCCAAAAAGGCCGACGCCAAGAAGGACAAGAAGGAAAAGAAGGCCAAAAAGGCCGAGAAAAAGGCTGCTGCGCCGAAGCCGGCCAAAAAGGAAAAAGGCCTGTTGTTCGAAACGCGCCGGTCCGAGATCCAAGGCACGGGCGCTTTCGCGATCAAGCCGATCCGCGCCGGAAAGCGCATCGTCGAATATGTCGGCGAGCAGATTTCCAGCGAAGAAGCAGATCGCCGCTACGACGAATCCAAGATGAAGCGGCACCACACATTCCTCTTCACCGTTGAAGAGGATCTGGTGGTCGATGGCGGCTCGAACGGTAACGAGGCGATTTACATCAACCATTCGTGCGATCCGAACTGCGAAGCAGTGATCGACGAAAAGAACCGCATCTGGATCTACGCGCTGCGCGACATCAAAGTCGGCGAAGAGCTGGCCTACGACTATCAGTTCGAACGGACCGGCAGCGCGCGTCTCGATGCGCAGCTTGAGAAATTCTACGCCTGCCGTTGCGGGGCGGAACGCTGCCGCGGCTCGCTGCTCAAGAAGAAGAAAATCCGTCGCCGCGATGCTGCAAAGAAAGACGCATAAGCTTGGTGCAAGCACTGCGTTAACGGGGCGAAAAATTTCTCAACTGGATCGTCAGACTTTGCCCGCATAAATTCGCCTTGCAGTGAGGAGGGAGTTGCGGCGTGGCGATCCTTGGGACCGATGACCGTGTGCAGGTTGGAAACACGGTCCAGCCGCAATACAAGGCGATCGTTTCGATCGTCGTGACGTTTCCCGACGGCGCCAGTGCCAGCGCCAGCGGCGCCATGATCGGGCGCAATACCGTCCTGACCGCGGGGCACGTCGTGTATGACGCCGCGCACGGCGGCTACGCAAAATCTGTTTTCGTCACACCAGCTGCAAACGGCAACGACATCACGCCGTACGGTCAGGCGGCTGGCACCAAATGGGTCGCTGACAGTAGTTGGGTCGCGGGCGGCGGGTCCGACTTCAGTCACGACACGGCGGTGATCTCCATCGATCGTCCGATGGGCGATTACACCGGCTGGTATAGCTACGCGTCAGGCGGTGCGGCGAACGCCTATGCCAACGCGACGGTGACGACCAGCGGCTATCCCGGCGACAAACCCAACGCGACGATGTGGACCGAGACGGGCGTCGTCGACCGTTCGACCGCGACCGCGCTCGATTTCACCACCGCACTCGACGTCTATCCCGGACAATCGGGCAGTCCGGTCTTTGTCGGATCGACGATCGTTGCCGTCGTGTCCAACGCAAGCGACACGACCAACGAAGCGATCCGGATTTCCACCAGCTTCGCGGCCGTCATTGCCGACCAGATCGCCAACAACCTGCCGGCTGCCTTGTGGCCGGTCAGCAGCGCCGACGCCGGCAATACGGTTGCGACCGCCGCCGCGTTCAATCTGCCGGTCGGTACCAGTGGCACGGTGGGCAACAACACCGACAGCAACGGCGACTGGTTCAAATTCACCGCCGACTATAGCGGCAGCGCGACCTGGTCGCTGACCGGCCTCGGCAACGATCTCGACCTGGTGCTGACCGACATCAACGGCAACGTCATCGCCAGTTCGCGCCACAGCGGCGTTGCCGACGAAAGCGTCACCGCGACGCTGACCGCGGGCGCGCAATATATTCTCGAAGTGCTGCCGGTTGCGGGGCTGCATTCGGGGTACACGTTGAAGGGCACGGAAACGCCGACGGCCGGCACAGCGCTGACTGGAACCGGACGCAGCGGCGAATTGATTGCGGGCACGGCCGGCGCCGACCTGATCGTTGCGCCGGACGGCAACAACAGCATCGCAGCCGGTGCCGGCGACGACCGCATCATTATCGGCAGCGGCGCCAAGACGATCGATGGCGGAGCGGGCTACGACGTTGCGGCCTTCCTCGGCCAGCAATCGGAATTGAACTTCACCGTCAACCGCACCACCGGCGCGGTGACCTTGTCGTCCTATTCGAACTCCAGTGCGACTTTGACCTCGACCGGCGACACGATCACCGGCGTCGAGTTCCTGCAGTTCAGCGACTCAACGCTATTCCTGCTGGGACCGTCACAAGCAGCCGTGGCGCGCCTCTATACGAGCGCGTTCGGCCGCACGCCCGATGTGGGCGGCATGACCGCGCAAGCGCATGCGTCGGACGCGGGTACGTCGCTGCTGGACCTGGCGCGCGCCTTCTTGAATAGCCCCGAAGGCCAATCGCACTTCGCCACCGCCGACAACACCGCCTATGTCACGGCGCTTTATAAAACGGCGCTGGGCCGCGACCCCGATGCGGCCGGCTTGCAGGTGCAGGTCAACGCGCTCAATGCCGGTCTGGAGCGCGCGTCGCTGCTGGCGAACTTCGCCAACTCAGCCGAACAGAAAGCGCTGACGGCGTCGTGGCTGTATCAGATCGGCTGAAGCGCTAGCCGAAGAGTTTTTGCCGCGTTCGGCTTAGCCGAACAACTTTTGAATTTCGTCGACCGGACGGCGCAGAATCGTCTCATTGACATAGACGTCGACATTGCCGTTGGCGTCGGGCTTTTGCATCCGTACGCCCGCTTCGCGCATGCGGTCGAACACGCCGGTCGCGATCTTGGGCGGCAAGGTCAGCGTGTAGATGTTCGAGCCGCTCGCGTTGGGTTTTACCTTCGCATCGATCGCGGCAAACAGCTTGCGCGCGGCCTGGTGACTCTTGGCGATCCGCGCTTCGAAATCATCGAGCGCACCCAGCGCCAGTACGGCGCTGATCCAGCCCTGATAGATCGTGCCGCCGAACCGGTCACGCAGTGCGCGCGCTTTGTCGATGTCGGCTTTGCTGCCGGCCAGCACCGCACCGAACGGCGCGCCGAGATATTTGTACAAGGACACATAGACCGTATCGAACAGCGCGACATAGGCGTTGCGGTCGAATTCCGGCGGCGCCAGCAGCAAGCGCGCGCCGTCGAGATGCAGACGGATATTCTTCTCGCGCGCAAAGGCGGCGAGGTTTTTCATCGTTGCCGGTTCGACCATCTCGCCTTTGTGGCGGCGCACCGGGCTTTCGATCGACATGGCGCCGACTTTCAGCGCGTGCGGGCCGTTCTCGGCTTCGTCGACCGCCAGTTTCAATTCTTCGAGCGTTACCTGTGCCTGGCCTTTCGCCAACGGCACCAGGTTCAAGCCCGACAGAAGCTGCGCCGCATCATATTCGTCGCGATAGAGATGGCTTTCGTGCTGCACCAGAATGCGCGACCGCTCGCCGCCCAGCACACGCACCGCAATGTGATTGGCGAGCGAGCCCGTCGGCAAGAACACGCACGACTCTTTGTTGAGCAGGCTCGCGAAGCGCTTCTCCAACGCTTCGACCGCGCCACCGGCAAGATAGCCGTCGCGAGCCTTATCGAATTTTGCGGTCAGTTCGGCGAGACGCGCCGTAAGACGCACCGGATCCGCGGGCGCGCTGTCGCCGACCAGCCAGACCGAACGCTCGTCGACAGGCGGGAAGGTCGGTTGCGGCGCTTGCTGTGCTTGCGCCAGAACCGGAAGTGCTGCGGCGCCTGCGAGGCTCTGCAAAAACATCCGACGCTGCATGACGATCAAAACTCCAAAGGTGCGAGTCGGCGCAAAGTTGCGCGCAGCTCGACGATGTCAGACCAGCTGCGAACGAGGAAGGCCAGTGCGACCGCAACCTGCTCGATCGACGACGCAAGTTGCATCATGCCGCCCAGATCGGCGCCGCCGGCGAGATAGGACGGTGCTGCAAGCGCGACCGGTAAAATTGTCCCCAGCTGCAGATGCGTCGCTGCGACGAAGGTCAGACCGCGCTGGCGCGAAACGATCGATGCGAAGTTGCGCAGCGCGCGATCGAGAATGCGACCCAGCCGGGCCGGCCGCGCGGTATCCGGTGTTTGGCGCGCTTCGATCAGCGCGGCGCGGAAATCTGCTTCCAGCGCTTGCTGGCGCGCGCCGCGCGGAACCAGCGGTGCTGCAACCCACGCAACCGCGCCGACGCCGAGCAGTGCGTAGAGCAACGCTGCAAGCAGCAGCACGGCGGGCGGCAAGGAACCGGTGCTGGTCGCGGTGAGGCGCCACAAGACGGTGCCGAACCAGATCGCCGAGGCCAGCGCCGACAAGGCGCCGATGCCGAGCTGCAGCATACCGCCGGTGAACAGGCGCAGATCTTCGGCGACGCGCTGATCGGGATTGTCGATGAAGCTGCGCGCCAGATCGGCGAAGCGGGGCAGGGTTTCGCGCACCAGCACGCGCCGCCACCGCCATTGCAGCGACTGCAACGACCAGACCTGCAGCACCGACGCGCCGACGAAGGCGAGCGACAGCAACGAAAACATCCACAGCCCGTCGAGAAACCCATCGCGGTCGCGCGCTTCGATCGCCGCGTAGAAGGACGCGTTCCACCGGTTCACCGCGACGTTGATCGCCAGTATGGCGAGCGTCGCGCCGACGATGCCCAAGCCCCAGGCGGCAGCGCCCGGCGTCACGCGCAGCCGCGCGGCCAGGCGCCGGGCGGTCGCGATCGCGGTCGGGCTCTTGCTCATGCGCGTTCCTCTGCCCGGGCTGCCGGGCTTTCACAAGTTGGCGAAGCCAGCCCCCGCGTTACCGGGGCACTTGACGTGGGTAAAGCTCCCACATACAAAGCCCCAACGATGTGGGAAAAAATCCCACGCAGAAACAGAACGGGGCGAGCATGACTTCCCGGGTTGGGGTGGCTGCGGCGATCGGAACGATCGGCTGGCGCATGGACGAGCTGGATCAGCTTCGTTCGATGGTCGGCAACGGTCGCGTGTTGACGCTCGGCGCTGCCGATGACGGGACGCCGTGGGCCGCGATTACCGAGGACGGCACCAACGGATTCCACTTCGCGCGTCTCGGCGCCGAGGTGGTGGGCGCGATGCCCGAACGCGGGCTCAGCGTGCGCGCTGCGACGCTGAACGACGTGCTGATTGCTTTGAACAACCTCGCGCGCCTCGCAGCGCGCTGAAGGACACAGGAGACAACACCATGGCCGACATTCTGCCCTTCATCGTCACGCTGACCGCCGGCAACGACGTCGTGCCGCAAGGCATGCCGGTCGACACGCTGGTCGTTGCACCCGGCACGCTGAATGCGGGTGACGACATTCAAATGACGATCGGCGGCCGCACGATGCAGCTGACCGCGGCCGGCACGTACGACCTCACCGCGCCGCGCAACCTGTCAGGCTTGCAGACGATCCAAGGTTCGACCGGCGACGACGCGCTGGTGGTGAGTCAGGAACGGCTTGCGGGCGTGACGCATATCGATCTCGGCGGCGGCCTCAACGTGGTGCAGATCGCGGGTGCGGGCGGCATGGATTTCAGCGCGCTCACGATCGAAAACGCGACCATCCGCGGTCGGGCATCGGTCGACAACATCATCGGTACGCAGGGTAGCGACCGTATTGTGACCGCCGGCGGCACCAGTGATTTCGTCGACGGCAATGCCGGACGCGACACGGTGATCCCCGACGTCTTCTTTTCGCAGTTCAATGCAGCGGCCCCCAATCCGGCCGAGCTTCTTGTCGCCGGCACGCGCGTGTTCGACGCCAATGGCGAGCGTCTCTATCTGCGCAACGTCGAACGGGTCGAACTGCGCGACGGTATCGTGCTGCTCGACCAGGGTGCCAACGGCGCCGAAGCCTATCGCATGGTGCACGCTGCGTTCGGCACCACGCCGCTCGAAGGCACGATTCTGTCGCTGCGCGAGTCGCTCGACAATGGCGTGCCGCGCGAAGCGTTGATGTCGGCGTTGATGCAGTCGCTGCCGTTCGAACGCGCCTACGGCAACGTGCAGAGCGACGCCGCCTTCGTCGACGCGCTGTATCGCGTCGTGTTGCATCGCGCTGCGGACGATGGCGGCCGCGCCGTGCAGCTCGATGCGCTGGCGCACGGCATGTCGCGCGCATCGATGCTGGTTGCCTTCGCCGATACGGCCGAACATGTCGCCGTGGTCGGCCGCGCCGGAACCGATGGTCAGCTCTTCGTTGCCGAAGTCGGCATCGCGTGATTTTAGCCGGCGGTTCGCCAGGTCAGTCGCAGGCCGGCACGTTGCTTGACCGCAAGCGTGCCGGTGCCGAGCGCTGCCCACGCCGACACGGACAGCGTGTCGGTGAGCGCGGTTTCACCGAACAACATCACCGACTGCACGGTACGCGAGTCGACCACGACCGGTTGACGGATCTCGCCGTAGAGTCCGGCCGAGAAGCCTGCTTCGAAGCGCATCGCGGCACCGATGCCGGCGCTCCACGCAGTGTCGCGCGGCTGCACCTCGTTGCTGCTGCCGAGCACGCTGAAACTGCCGTCGATGAACGGCGTGACGCGCCAGCCCAGCCAGGCCGCGCGCAGGCGCGCCGTGCCGTCGACCGCACCGGTGCCAAGACCACGCGTCGCGTCGGCGGTCGGAAGTTTCAGTTCAAGTCCGGTTTGCAACCAAAGCCGCTCGCTCACCTGATCACGCCAATTGGCGCCGATCACGGTGTCGGCGAGGCCGGTGCGCCGGTGCGCAAAGGGCGTCCCCCCGCCGACAGCTCCTTGCGTGCCGGCTGCCGCCGGACCGTTCACGACCACGTAGCCGCTGGTGGCTTCGAACGCGTAGGCGCCTTCGCGCACCGTCGCGGTGACCAGGTTCGACCAGCTGGTCGTGGTTTCGTCGTAGCCATAGCGGCCACGCGCGACGTCGACCAACGGCGCGAGTTCGAGCTCGGTGGCCGCGGCGAGGTCGACCGGAAGGCCGAAAAGCAAAAGGCAGGCAAGAAAAGCGGGCGCGCGCATCAAATTCCGGCCGGACAATATTTGAGCTCGCGAATCGTGGGCAAGGGTCCCACGCGGACTCGGGCTCTGCTATAGGCCGAAGACGATGTCTGTCGCTACCGAGCATTTGTTGCGCGCCATCCGCGTCGCCCTTCGACCGCTGGTGCGGTTCTTGATGCTGCGTGGCGTTGCCCTGCCGGCCTTGGTCGAGCTGCTCAAAGAACTCTATGTCGACGCCGCCAAGGCCGAATTCGGCGACAAGGCGACGCAAAGCCGGATCAGCGTCGCCACCGGCCTGCACCGCAAGGATGTGCGCCGCCTGCTCGAAGCGGCACCGGCGCCCGACCACGCGCCCAAGCGCGTGTCGATGGCGGCACGGGTGATGGGCGTGTGGCTGGGCCGCGACGACACGGTCGATGAAGCCGGCGTGCCCAAGCCGTTGCCCTTCGCCGCACCGGCGGGCGAGCCGTCGTTCGCATTGCTGGTTGAATCGGTCAGTCGCGACGTGCGTCCGCGCGCCGTGCTCGACGACTGGATCGCGCGCGGTCTGCTCGTGCAGCAGGAAGACGGGCTGGTCGCGCTGCATGAAAGTGCGCTGGCACCCGGCGCCGATCTCGAACGCATGGTCTGGTATTTCGGTCGCAACCTTCGCGACCATGTCGAAGCCAGCGCCGCAAATCTGCGCGGCACCGATACGCCGCGCCTCGACGGTGCGGTCTTCTATGACGGGCTGACGCCGAAATCGGTGTCGCGCTTGCGCAAGATGGCCGACGAGGTCGGTGCGCGCGCGCTGGCACGTCTCAACAAAGAAGCGCTGGCGGCAGCGACGCAGGATGACGGCGCAGCCGACGCGACGCAGCGCATCACCTTCGGCATCTATTGGTTCGACGCGTCGCAAGCCTCGACGGATGGGGACGGAGAATGAAACGCGCCTGGTTGTTCTGTCTGCTCGCCTGGCTCGTTCTGTTGTTTGCGGGCGAGGCGGGTGCTGATCGCGGCATCGGCGGCACCTACGTTCCGCCGCCGGCAACGCCGGCACCGCGTCCGGTTCCGGGCGGCACGACCAAACCGATCGGCACCACCATCATCGGCACGATCGTCAAGTTCGGCAGCGTGCATGTGAACGACGTCGTGGTCGACGTGTCGGACATGAGCGGCTTGGCGCTGGGCCAGACGGTGCGTGTTTACGCGCCCGCTGCAATCGCCGAGCGCATGACCGCGGGTCGCGTCGACGTTGTGCCGGCGCTGACCGGTCCGGTCGACAAGCCGTACGCCAAAGGCGAATTGACCGTGCTGGGGCAGAAAATTCTGATCGATCGCAGCTCGTTCGTCGAAGACGGGGTGAAACTCGCCGACGTCACCGCCGGCACGATGCTGATCGTGCACGGGCTGGAACAAGCCGACGGCGCGCTGCGCGCAACCCGGATCGAACGTGCGCCGGCCGGCATGCGCGCGGCATTGCGCGGACGTCTGACGCCGGCTGCCGACGGTTCGCTTGCGGTGCATGGCGTGCGCGTTGCTGCGCGCGTCGCGCCCGACTGGATCGGCCGCGTCGTCGTTGCGGCAGTCGACATGCCGACGCGTAGCGCGACCGAAGTGCAGCTTTGGGAGCCGCTTGCCGAAACGGTTGCAGCCGATCTGTCGATCGAAGGCATCGTCGGCAACGACGTGCGTCCTGACGCGGTGACGATCGAAGGCGCGACGTTCAAACTCGACGGCAGCACGATCGTGCGCAACGCAACCTTGCTGCGTCCGGGACAGCGCGTCGTGCTCGAAGGTACGCGCGCAGCCGACGGTTCGTGGCGTGCTGCGCGGATCGAAGCGCCGCCGCGCGAACGGACCGAGCCGGCCTTGCCGACGCTGCCGCCCGATCTGCCGTTCACGCCGCCGCCGGCAGCGCCGCCGGTACCGGCGGGCCCAGGCAATTCGAGCCTGCTTCCAGGAAAGCGCTAGTCGATCTTGTCGTAGCGGATGCGGAGAACTTCCAGCGTCTCGCGACCACCGGGCGTCTGCACCGCAACTTCGTCGCCGACTTCGGCTTTGAGCAGCGCGCGTGCAACCGGCGACAGCCACGAGATGCGGTTGCGTTCGGTGTCGGCTTCGTCGGCGCCAACGATCGTGACCGTGTGTTCCTTGTCGGTGCTGGTCGCGACATAGGTGACGGTGGCGCCGAAGAAGACGCGGTCGTGCCTTGTCTGTTTGTCGGGATCGACGACCTCAGCGATCTCCAGCCGCTTGCCGAGAAAGCGGATGCGGCGGTCGATCTCGCGCAGCCGCTTCTTGCCGTAGAGATAGTCGCCATTCTCGGACCGGTCGCCGTTGCCGGCCGCCCAGCTCACCACCTCGACGACTTTCGGACGTTCGACGCGACGTAGCTGTTTCAGCTCGTCCTGCATGCGCTGCCAGCCAGCCGGCGTGATGTAGTTCTTGGCGCCTGCGGGCAGGGCCGGAAGGGCGACGTCGTCGTCCTCTTCCTCCGGCGTGCCGGCGTCTTCGCGCGTGAAGGCCTTGCTCATCAATTCCGCCTGCTGTTTGGAGACCCAACGCGCGGGCAGCTCCCCATGTTCGTCCTGTACTTTGGGCGACCCGAAGCGCACCGTCCTGGTCATGGACAGCACCACCTCGCTATCGGTTGCCACGCAGGCGCCCCCGACCCAGGTGGCGCAGCAGCCCGATCCGCCGCCGCCGCCCGCCAAGGCTGACTCCGATGCTCCGCCGGTAAAGCCGGCCGGTCCCAAGGACAACGGCAAGGATATCGACGTCCAGGCCTGAGGTTCGGGCCCGGATTTGGCAGGCTTCGGCGCGGGTTTCTCCAGGCTTTCCGCCGGTTTTATCGCTGTCCGCGACAGGCCGCCGCACCACTTCGCTCTTTCAGATTACGTCTCGCTGGCCCACATAGCGCCCTCTCTCTGACCCCGTGTCCGTCCCTTGTGCTGTGCGCTTGTGGCCGCAGGCATGGGCCGAACTGCAGTTCTTTATAGGAACGGTAAGCCTGTTCGGGTATCAGGGGCGCGCGCGACGAGGCCAACCGATTCCAACGGATCGCAGGGCTAACCGGGGCGCGCATCAAAGTATCGGCGCGGCGCGATCCCACTTGAAGGGTTGCACGCGCCGTTTCGCATGTCCGGGTCCTTGTTTGTTGAGGACCGCAACGCTCTGAAGGGTCCGTCTCGCTATGGCTCGTACAACGCCGCTTTCTGACATCCGCAACATCGGCATCATCGCGCACGTCGACGCCGGCAAGACGACGACGACCGAACGCATCCTGTATTACACAGGCAAGAAGCACACGATCATCGACGTCCATAATACCAAGGACATGAAGACGTCGACGACGACCGACTATCTGGAACAGGAACAGAAGCGCGGCATCACGATTCAGTCGGCCGCGGTCTCCTGCTTCTGGCGCGGCAAGAAGATCAACGTCATCGACACCCCAGGCCACGTCGACTTCACCATCGAAGTGAACCGTTCGCTGCGCGTGCTTGACGGTGCGGTCGTCGTGTTCGACGGCGTCGCCGGCGTCGAGCCGCAGTCGGAAACCAACTGGCGTCTGGCGGACAACTACAGCGTTCCGCGCATGTGCTACGTCAACAAGATGGACCGTAGCGGCGCGAACTTCCGTCGTTGCGTCGACATGATCAAAAACCGTCTGAATGCGCGCCCGCTGGTGTGCCAGATCCCGCTCGGCTCGGAAGACAATTTCCGCGGCATGATCGACCTCGTCGAAAACAAGGCGCTGGTCTGGAATTCGGACGACAAGGACGCGAAGTGGGACAGCCTCGAGGTCACGGCTGATCTCGCAGACAAGCTCAAGATCGACGTCGCGGAAGATCGCGAAATTCTCGCCGACGCCGCCAAGTACCGCCAGGAGCTGATCGACACTGCGCTCGAGCAGGACGACGCGGCGATGGAAGCGTATCTGGAATCGGGTGAAGCCCCGTCGGCCGACGTGCTGCGCGGTTGCATCCGCAAGGGCACGCTGAACGGCGCCTTCACGCCGGTCCTGTGCGGCAGCTCGTACAAGAACAAGGGCGTGCAGCAGATGCTGGACGCGGTCGTCGACTTCCTGCCGGCGCCGACCGACGTGCCCGCGATCGCGACCGTCGATGAAGACGGTAACGAAACCGGCCACCGCAACTGCTCGGACGACGAGCCCTTCTCGGGCCTGGCGTTCAAGGTGATCAACGACGTCTACGGCGCGCTGACCTTCGTGCGCGTCTATTCGGGCGTGGTCTCGAAGGGCATGTCGGTGGTGAACAGCACGCGCGGCAAGCGCGAAAAGATCGGCCGCATGGTCGAGATGTTCGCCAAGGAACCGAACCCGATCGAAGAAGCACGCGCCGGCGACATCGTCGCCTTCGTGTCGCTCGCCGAAACCGAAACCGGTGACACGCTGTGCGACGCCAACGCGCCGGTGATCCTCGAGCGTATGCGCTTCCCGGATCCGGTCATCTCGGTGTCGGTCGAACCGAAGTCGAAGGCCGACCAGGAAAAGTTCGGCATGGCGCTGGGCAAGATGGTTCGCGCCGATCCCAGCTTGCGTCTCGAGACCGATCGCGAAACCGGCCAGACCATTCTGCGCGGCATGGGCGAGTTGCACCTGGAAGTGACGCTCGACCGTATGCGCACCGAGTTCGGCGTCGAAGGCAATATGGGCCGTCCGCAGGTGGCGTATCGCGAAGCGATCACGCGCACGGTGGAACACGTCTATACGCATAAGAAGCAGACCGGTGGTTCGGGCCAGTACGCCGAAGTGAAGATAATCTTCGAACCGCGCGAGCGTGGTGCTGGCTTCGAGTTCGTCGACAAGGTGGTCGGCGGCAACGTTCCGCGCGAATACATCCCGTCGGTCGGCAAGGGTCTGGAAGTGCAGAAGGAAGACGGCGTGCTCGCCGGCTATCCGACGGTCGACTTCCGCGCGACTCTGGTCGACGGCAAGTACCACGACGTCGACTCGAACGCGCTGACGTTCGAAATCGCCGCCAAGGCTTGCTTCCGCGAAGCGATGAAGCTGGCTGGTCCGCAGTTGCTCGAGCCGGTGATGAAGGTCGAAGTTGTGACGCCGGAAAATCATCTCGGCGACGTGATCGGCGACTTGAACCGCCGTCGTGGCACCGTGGTCGGTCAGTTGGAGCGTGGCGGCAACATCGCGGTCGAAGCGACCGTGCCGTTGTCGGAAATGTTCGGCTATATCGGCCAGCTTCGCGGCATGACGTCGGGCCGTGCGAGCTACACGATGGAATTCGCGCACTACGAACCCGTCCCGCGCAACGTGCAGGACGAGATCGTGGCCGGGAAGCAGAAGGCGGCCTAACCGCCGACGCTTCTCGCTTCGAGCGAGCGAAATGCAAAACC
The DNA here is from genome assembly GCA_018332375.1 of Roseiterribacter gracilis. Lineage (GTDB taxonomy): Bacteria > Pseudomonadota > Alphaproteobacteria > BOG-932 > Roseiterribacteraceae > Roseiterribacter > Roseiterribacter gracilis. The sequence goes on from BOPV01000001.1 coordinate 271,178, forward strand.
CCCGTGGCGCGAGCCGCGGGGGTTTTTGTTTGGGGCCGGCGTCTTCATTTATGGCGCTTTAGGCCATCGATGCATTTCATTGCCAACTTCTGCGCACTGCAGAAGTATTGAGCGGTCCAACTGAATTGGTCGCTTAGATGCCGAATCTTTGGCTCGACGATATTCGCACCGCTTTTGTAGCGCACGGCGGCGAGGTCGCGTACAGCGATCCTGAATTTTGGAATACGCTCGCAGCGCTTCGTGGAGGTGTCGAGTTGACCCCAACGTGGCATGCCACCGTTCGCCGGACGATCGAAGATCACTCTCCTGATTCCAGAAACTTCCGCGGCCGACACGTATTCGATCGAAACGGGCGCGGGCGATGGAAGCTGGCTGCGGTTGAGTCGAGGAATCTAGGTGGGCGAGCAGTCGCCTATCCCGCTGTAGACGGTGCGGATTTAAGAGGCTCGTTCCGCATCGGCGACCGTTACTCACGCCAGGATGTAATCAATAAAGTCGGCGTTCCAGCAGATCGTCTTCCGGGGACATGGCCGAATGGGTACACGTTTTATGCGGGCTGCTTCTTCATCTTTTGCACCGTCGGACGCCCGGCTCGCACCGGACATGACTACGATAATGCTTGGGAAGATGACCTTTTACGGTGGAGCGCCAGCGCGAATGCGCAGCTTGGTCAGCGCACCATTGAAGACATGCTTTCCGGCGCTTTCTCCGTGCATGTCTTTTGGCGTGTAGATGGCCGTGACGCATTCGCATATGCGGGGATCGGGCGAGCGGTCCGTTGGGAAGGCGGGACTCCGGTTCGAGCGTGGTGGAAATTTGACGATGTAGATCAAATTTCCTTGCAGCGCGAAGTCAGAGAGCAAGGCAAGGATATTTATTCCGATCTAATGGCGATTGCTAAGTCGATGCAGAATCGCATTCGCGCAAGCGGCGATTTGATTGAGCGAGCGCGGCCAGTTCGAACGGGGCCGCCGTTCCCAGTTTCGATGCAAATCTTGCAAGACAAATGGTCAGCGCAGAAGGGACTCTGCGGATTGTGCTACGGACATATAGAAGCGCAGCCCACCAACCGTCTGCTTCAAGTCTCGCCCGATCGACTCGATAGCGCAAACTCGAGCTACGATGCAGCGAATCTTCACGTCGTTCACCTCTGCTGCAATCTCGCGAAGAACGATGCAACACTCGAAGAGTGGCAAGAGGTGCTCGCCATGTGGAAAGGTCAGAAGCGATCGTAGGAAAGCGCGTGTTCCGACGGGGCCGCGTCGTTGGGTTTAAATGAGCAAGCTTAGTGCTGCTTAAGCAGAGTTGAGCTGACACATGACGAGCGCTGATCGTTTCACTAAAGAGCAGCGAAGTCGGGTGATGTCTGCGGTCCGCCAGCGAGACACGCAGCCGGAATTGTTATTGCGAAGGGCGCTCCACGCAGCGGGACTTCGTTACCGTCTGCATGGCGCAGACCTTCCGGGCAGACCGGACATTGTTTTCTCCCGACGCAAGGCGGCGATCTTCGTGCATGGTTGTTTTTGGCACGGGCACGGCTGCAAACGATCGAAATTACCGCAGGCTAATCGTGAATACTGGGCCGAAAAGATTCAAAGAAACGTCGACCGTGACGCGCGTATGATTTCTATGCTGAGTGCAGATGACTGGAGAGTTGCCGTCGTTTGGGAGTGCGCCCTGCGTGGGCCGCATGCTCTGCCGATGGCGCAGATAGTGCGAATGATATCGACTTGGCTTGCGCGAGTTAGGCGTTCTACGCTTGACGTTCAAGGGCGCTCTGTGCGCGAAACCGAATGATCTTATGGTGCTTTCGGTTAGCCCAGTACTTCGCGTATTGAAAAGCGAGATGCGATGAAATCCTCGAGCCTCGTCTGCATTTCTGGTTTTCTTTCGACTCGATTGAGGAAGTACCAGACTCCGCGCACAGCTTGAATTTGCTTCGGCATATCCCAAAGCTTCACGCTTCGCTGCAGTTCTTCGAGGCTTATCGTAGAGAGCCCTCGCGACTCTAGCGTCCTTCGATATTCCGCCTCAAAGTCGGAGGCAACCACAACTGCGGTCGTGTTCTTATGCATTGCGAGTGCATTTAGAAAGCGCTGCATTTGGGGTTGGTGCGAGGCAAGCAAGCGTAAAGCTTTTACCTCCACTGACAGCGCAAGCGCGCGGCCGCTATACCCGTCGATATCGCCAACTCGCTGCGTTCTCTTACCTCCTGCGCGCGACTTCGCGGTTTCAAGTGCGAGATTCGGAGCGTCAGCTCGATAGTACCCATAGGCAATTGCCTGCATCATTGCGCCATGTCGCTCCCCTTGTGTGGAGATCGGGAATTTGGCCAGCAACGTCGTAAATGGTCGCGCTTTAAAGGATGCGGTGTTTACGGACGTTATTGGCGGCCACCGCTTCATTAGAAGCGACAAGATTTGCAGGATCAACGTCGCACGCTCCGTGGGCGTCATCCCCAATACCATCTGCATCTCAGCTTTGAAGTCTGGCCAGCTTTCCGTTGCTTGTTGAGGGCCATACGGAACGGACGGCCGTGCGAGGTCCAGCACTGCGAAGTTATGTAGACGCTCATATAGCGTTCGAAGTGAGTAAACTTTTCCTGCGCACGCGAGGGTTAGAGTTTTTGATCTTTTGTTCGGCTGTGACCTCAACAGTCCGTTGAGCGTCGGATTTTTCCCGGTGTCCTGGCTAACCTGCTGGATCAAGCCAGCGATCGCGATCGTCATCAGAAATGCATATCCGCGATCTTCATCCAATTTCTCGTGGAGGAGGCGGAGGATCTTTGTGATCGTTGGCGAGCGTCGATTTTTTCCCGTGAGAAAACCCGGCGTGACACGCATCGCATTCTCGCACGCGCCGAGTTGCGCTTTGGTGATTTTAGCAGTCGTCCCAAGCCTCATGCTGTTCTGCTTTCGACGAATTCACGAATTCGGTCCCGCAGCTTCGAGTTCTTTTCAACGTGAGCCGCGTAGTACTGAAACGACGTGACGGCAATGCGTTGCTTAATCGGGTCCCAAAGTTCGACGATCCGAAGCAAGTCTTTTCGATCAAGCGGTTTGACGCCGAGGTTGCTTAGATTGATGCGCGCATTGGATGTGAAGGTGAGCGCTGCAACGATGGCAAGGGTGCCACGCTGGCCGGTCGCGTTGGCAAACGCAGCGACGTCAGCAACGTCGCTTTCCTCAAACGGAAACTGCTTGACCTCCGCTGAAAGCGCTAAGCGCTCTCCTTCCCATCCGTCAACGTCCCCAACGCGCTGTAGCCGCTTCGATCCTGTTCGAACCTTCTCAATTTCGATCTGCAGATGCGGATTGTCCGCTCGCAAAAATCCAAACACGATTCCCTGAAAAACTGCGCCGGAGGGTTCGCCAGCGCCGACAAGCTCAAACTCTGCAAGGATGTCGCGAAAGAGTGGCGGTTCGACGCGTATCGTTGACGGGTCGAATGCCTGCGACGGAAGTGCTCGTAGTACGAAGTTGACCACGTCTTCGCGCAGCAGAGCTCGTTGCGCATGAGTCATGACGATCAACTGCGCAAGCCACGGTAAATAGTCTTGCCACGCTTGCGTTGCGTGTGGCGCGCAACTTGGATAGTCGAAACGGTGATGTTCGGCACGAAATAAGCGCTCCGCAGCGTCGTAGAAGCCTCGTAAGCTTAGAGTGTTGCCGTTCCCCGTTGCGACGATCAGTGTATTGAGAACCTTCTCGCCAGTCTTTGTTTGACGAGGGTAGTGCGCGAAAAACGCGTCTAGGTCCTGTATCTCGGATGATGGAAGGCCCAGGGCGTCGACCATATCGATGAGCGCAACAAGAACGCCCGCCGAGAATTTTCGACGACGAAATTGTGCTGAGAGATCAGCAAGTAGGTCGTCCATTTCCCCTCCGACGTCGTTTTTTTGACGTCTTGTTTGGCCTCGATTATAGTCGAGTCGTGCCATCCGAAAACCGTCAGCAAGGCCTCTTTGCGGCCCGAGCGACTCTTCCGCAAGAAGAGGGCTTCCGCTCGTGGCTCGCCGAGCAAGGCACGAAGGGGCGCGTCGTGTCCGACGTTTGCTCGCGCGTGCGCCGTACGATGCGCTACGTGCGCGTGGCTGAAGCGGAAGACGGTGATGCACTCTGGAGCGAACTGCTCAAGAACAAAGAATTCCGAGCCTTGTCCGGGGCGGTGCAATCGCAGCTGAAAAGAGCTGGCTTGTTATACGTCAAGTTCTTACGCGGAACGCGAGGCGAGCAGTGACCACGTTCGTTGAGTTATTTTGCGGAGCGGGCGGATTGAGCCTCGGCTTAAGCAACGCCGGCTGGCGCCCGTTGTTGGCGGTCGACGTCTGGAAGGACGCGCTTCAGACGTACCGCGCCAATTTTCCAGATCATCCGGCGTTGCTGGACGATGTGCGGTCGTTGACCGAGCGCCGTCTGCGCGACGAGTTGAATGAGACACCCGACTGGGTCGTCGGTGGCCCGCCGTGCCAAGGTTTCTCCACGGTGGGAAAACGCGAGCGGACGGACCCGCGAAATCGCCTCGTGCATGAGTTCGCAAGAGTCGTTTCGGTTTTGCAGCCGCGTGGCTTCTTAATCGAAAACGTCGTTGGCCTTAGGGATATGAACTTTGTCGACGCGGTCGCAAAGCTATTCCGTAAACAAGGATATGCGGTCAGCTATATGGTGTTGCGTGCTGCCGACTACGGTGTGCCGCAGCTTCGCCATCGCGTTTTCTTCATTGGCGATCGTGAAGGGCGCGAGTTCACTGGGCTCGAAGCCTCTCATTCCCCCGATCGATACGTGACGGTCGAAGACGCAATAGGCGACCTTCCTGAACTGTCGCCAGGCGAATGTGCTGAGAAGTACGATCGACCTGCAATCACCGAGTATCAACGTCACATGCGGCTCGGATCAAAGGTGCTTCAAGGTCACGAGGCCAGTAAGCACCCGGCGCATCTAGTAAAAGCGATTTCGTTTATTCCCGACGGCGGTAATCGAACTTACATTCCTGATCGTTACCAGCCGAAGTCAGGCTTTCATAACAGCTATTCCCGTTTACATAGTGGCTCGCCTGCGGTTGCAGTCACGCAGAACATGGGCAAGCCTTCCGGCACGCGCTGTATCCATCCGTTTCAAAACCGCGGGCTTACTGCGCGCGAAGGCGCGCGCCTGCAAGGCTTCCCAGATCGTTTTCATTTCTCTGCGGGTGTAACGAGTCAACGTCTGCAGATCGCAAACGCCGTGAGCCCGATCCTAGCTGAGCGACTTGGGCGGGAGCTTGGTGTCGCGCCGTTTGCACACGTTCTCTTGGACGCTGCTGAATAAGCATCCTTCGAGACTGCGCTTTAGTCTCATCTCTAGCGGCGTCAGCGATTTCCAGAGAAATCTGTCGCCAATTTAGCGACACGTCCTGTGTCTGCCAGCCTCGCGATCGAACTCTCTAACGAGGACGACCGCATGACCAACGCACCACCCAACACACCGCCCGACGACCCCGCGCTCGCGATGAGCCGGATCTGGCAAGCCGACTGCGACCAGCTGAATCGCTTCTGCACCACCGCGTCCAACCGCGAGCGTGCCATGTTCGACGCACCGCTCGCCGAACGTCCTGCCGCCGAACGTGCCTACATCGAAGCGCGCGACGCGCGAGACAAGTTGTCGGATCGGCTCGATGCCTGTGCACGCGCGCTCGAGAAAACCAAGGCGCAATCGATCGAAGGCGTCGCGGGCAAGATCGCGGTGACGATCCTGCAGAACGCGCCCGAGCCGCAAAGCGCCGAACCGCCCTGGCCGATGCTGCGTAGTTGCGTCGACGATCTCGAACGTCTGGCGAAGAGGTCGACGTAACGCGCAGGGCAGGGAACGTTGGCGCTAGTTCGCGCCGGCGTTCCCCTGCAGCAGTTGATCGACCGTCGCGCCCGCAGCCGCCTCCGCTTCGATCTTCCGCCGCGCATCGAAATACTGCAGCGCCGGCGTGACGGTGCCGCTGTTGCGCAGTCGTTCGGCGTCCTCGGGTGACAGGCTGCTTTCGCCGGCGACGTGGTCGCAATAGCCCTCGACGCGCCAGGTCGCGAAGAAGCGCGCTTGCAACGGGCCGTAATGACGGTTGATCAGCAGATGCGTCGTCTCGTGCGCGATCGTGCCGGTCAAGGTGCGTCGTCCGCCGGTCGGCGCGTTGTTGCCGACGCGATCCTTGGCGACGTCGCTGCGGTTGAGCACGATGTTGGTCGAGAAGGGGCGCGTCACCGCGAACGCGCCACGCCCGAGCGGCAGCGACAGAAGCGTCCAGCGCCAACCGCCGTTGGTCAGGTAGATCGTGCGTCGACCGAGCGGCGTTGCAAGCGGGCTGGTTGCAAGCCGCGCATCGGCGCGCGCCAGGATGTCGGCGATCGCAACCGCATCGACCGGCGCTTCGGCCAGGATCCTGACGTCGCCCGCCAGCACTTCATACGGAAAGAACAAGGTCGACGGCGCGTAACAGATGGCGCCAAGCACGACGGCGACCGCAACCGCCGCCCACGAAACCACACGCCGAATCCGCATCCGCCGCCCCATGCCAGCCGAGCAACTCGACTCGCACGGGCAGGGCGACCCGGCAACGGAAAATACGGGCGCGTTCGCGCCGGCGTCTTATTCTGCGGCGCGCCGGCTCGCCGTTAGCGGCCGCACCGCTTCGCGCGCGATGCGCGTCGAGATGTCGAACATGGCGCGACTGGCCTGCGCCGTCGTTTCCATCGCATCCTTCAGCTTGGCCCGGTGCAGCTCGGCAACGTCGTGCAGGCTGCCGCATTGCAAAAGCTCTTGCGGACCGCGCGCCGCTTCGTCGAACGCATGTTTGGCGAGGCGTACCCAGGTCTGCCGCATCTCTTCCATGCCGTGCGTCACTGCGCTGACGCTGTCGAGCAGCGCGTCGACCCGGTCGGTCGCGACATGCGCGACCCGGGCGCGTTGCGTCGCGATCGCGTCGGCGGTTTCGGCCAGAACCTGCTGCGAGGTATCGACGCTGCGCGCCACCGCGTCGGCGCTGACGGCAATCGCGGTATTTGCGGTTTCGCCGACCTGGACGGCCGCATCGGTCGCCGCATCGCGCAAGGTCGCCACGGTCTCGTCGAGCTGCTGTGCCGCGTCCAAGGTCTGGTGCACGGTCGCGGTCACCGCGTCGGCAATCACCGCCGCGCCGTCATTCGCGGTTTTGGCCAGCACCTCGTTGGCGGCGCGGATGGCTTCCTTGTTGTCGGCGTGGTCGGTCATGAAGCGCTCCGGGGGCAGGGGGTTTCCCCTGCAACTCCCGGCGTACGGAAAAGTTCGCCTACTTGGGAAAAACGCCGTCGCGTGCGCCTGTTACAACAGCGTCGGTTGTTTCACGCGCCCATCGCAGAGTTTGAGATAGGCGGTCTCGATCTTGGCCAGGTTGACGGCGCGCAGCTTGCGCTTCCTGTGCGCTTCCTGGGCCAGTGCCGCGATCTTTGCGTGGGTCGCGTTCTTCTTGTCGAACAGCGGCACGTGCACCGGCGGCCGGATCTTGAACGAGCGATTGTCCGACGTGGCGTAGATGAAATCGCGCACCACGCCGGTGTTGAAAATGCCGGCGATGAAATAGGCCTCGTCGAGATCGATCGCCTGCGTCTTGCTGCGCTCGCAGATCGACACGGCATGGTTCTGAAACAGGAACCGCTTCTCTTCGCCCCACGGCATCGTCTTGGTCGTCAAAACCGTCGCGCACCATTTGCTGTTGTCGCGATAGGCGACGTAACACGACATGAACGAGTAGGGGCCGGTACGCGCGACGCCGTAGAACTCGCCGTCGCCACGGATCGAGTCGCTGTATGCCGTCTGGTTTTCGAGCTGCGTCTTGAACCTGCGATAGAAGGCCAACAGTAGCGGTGACGTCTGTTCGAGCGTTGCCTGCGACAGCGGCGCATGCGGATTGGACGCGTCGTAGGGAAACGCAACCAGCATCTCCGGATCGTCATAGTCGAACGCGCCGATGCCGGGACCTTTGGCGAGCGGGAAGAGATAGGTCGTTTCCAGCAGCACGCGCTGTTGCGGGATTCTGTATTTCGAGCGTGCCACCTGCACGTTCTTGACCCAGACCGTACCCGTCGTTGGTCCGGGGCCGTCGTAGGTGAACAGCATCAGTTCCTGCGGATAGAACTCGACGCCTTCGCGGCCTTTATACGCGCAGTGGCCCGCGATCTTGCGGAACCGGTCGAGTTCACGTTGGTCGTCGGCGATCGTGTAGGCGGTGCTGCCTTCGATCAGCTGACCTGCAACGTGATCGCGCCAGGTGAGGTTCGTTTCTGCGTCTTCCAGCGTCGTCCATGCATGCGATCTGGCTTTGCCGGTCTTGGCAAAGCTGCGCACCGCGACCGTATCCCGATCGGCTTTGCGCGCTTCGAACAGGAAGGTCAGGAAATCTTCCTTGACCGGATCGAACGGATGTCCCGCGCGCGACCAGTCGTGCAACGCCACCAGCGCAACGTCTGCGCCGCCAACCGTTCTGCGCCAGCCTTCGTACGACGCCTGGTTGGCGAGTTCCTTCGGCATCAGAAAGGCGAGGCTGCCGCCGGGCGCCAACCAGTTCGACGCCGCGACATGCGTGATCAAGGCGCAGATGTTGAGGTTGATGCCGCCGGTACGTCCGGCGCCTGAAAACAGGCCGCGATCGATGCAGAGGGTTTTGATCTTCTCGCGATAGCCGGCGGGCAGGGACTTCCAATCGACCCAGGGCGGATTGCCGACGATGGTCGTGAACGTCCCGATGTCGGTCGTGAAGCTCGACGCGTCGCCGAGAAATACCGGAATGGTGACGTCACCGTCCTGCGCGTCGAGCAGGTCGGCGATATGGATCAGGTAATGGACGCGCGCGGTCAGCACCGCCAACGGATTGAGATCGAGTCCGTGGACCCGGCGCAGAATTTCCCGCGCAGCGTCGCGCAGCGGCTGGGCTGCAAGTTCGCGGCGCAGCTCGCCGATCGCAGCAATCACGAACGTACCCGAGCCGCAGCACGGATCGAGCGCGGTCCAGCCCGCCGCGCGCGGCGTCGCGCGCACGACATGCTGCGCCAGCCACAGCGGCGTGTAGAACTCGCCAAAACTGACCCGCACCACTTGCGGCACGGTCGCTTCGTAGAGCGGCCGGAACAGATCGACTGCGTGCGTATCGACGAAGATGGTGCGCGGGTCGTCGTAGCGTGCCAGCACGGCCAGCATCTCCTGCACCGAAGCCGCGATGGCGTCGGTCCATTGCGCCGGGTCAGCGTACCAGGCGAAGAAATCGCCCTCGCACAACTTGGTGACGCCGCGAAAGCCGCTGCCGTCTTCCAGCGTGGCGCAGAAGTCGCGCAGGGATGCGTGCTGCGCCTTGCCGTCGGTGGTGACGCGCCAGGCGATCAGCTTGACCAGGATCGCGTAGGCCGTGTGCAGCGCGAACAGCGCGGCATATTCCGCCTTTGGGTCTTTTAGGTCGGTCGCCAGCAATGCGCCAAGAACGCGTCGTCGCTCGTCGATCCTGCGCTGTTGCGACAGGTCTTCGTGCGAGAGGCGGAACAGCGTCTCCCAGTCGGCCCAACGCGTTTGCGTCGGCGCGGCAACGTGTGCGGCCAGACTTTGATGGAGCGCGCGGGCCAAGCGATGGAGCAACCCGCCGGTGCAGAAGTCCCGCACCAGGTTGTGCGCCGAGAACGCAGTTGTTGCCATCAAGGGAGCCTGCCCGACGATTCGGGCGTCAGCCTAGCTGACGGTTCGCGCTGGGCATATGCCCAACGAAAAACGCCGGCACGGTTTCCCGTGCCGGCGCTTCGCTGTGTCTAGGCTGGATTAGCGATAGACGATTTCGACGCGACGATTCTGCGGCTCGCGCACGCCATCGGCGGTCGGCACCAGCGGCTCGCTTTCGCCCTTGGCCGAAACCGAGATCTGGTCGGCCGGGATGCCGTCACGCACCAGCTCGGCCTGGACCGTCTGCGCGCGACGCTGGGAGAGACGCAGATTGTACTGGTCCGAACCCGAACGGTCGGCGTGACCGGTGACGTCGATGCGCGTGACGTTGCCCGACTTCGCATTGTCGGCCGCAGTTTTGACGATGTTCGACGCTTCCGGCGTCAGATCGCTGCGGTCGAAGTCAAAGAAGACGAGATACGACCGCGGTGCCTGCGCACGCTGTGCCGGCGGCGGCGTGTACGAAGCCTGCTGCACGGTTGCGGTCTGCACCGCCGGACCACCGAACTTGAAGTTCAGGCCAAGACGGGCGACCTGACCTTTGTTCTCGAACTTGCTGGCATAGCCGCCGGTGGCGCCGTTCACGCCGATCGTACGTTCGCCGAGGTCGTAATAGAGATACTCGGCGCGCAGCGTGACGGCGTTGCCGAACATCGAGAAGGTGTTGGTCGGAATCGCGTATTCGACACCACCACCCGCCGTCCAGCCGCTGCCGAAGCCGCTCTGGTTGCCGGTGAAGGCGAGCGGGGTACCCGGCGCGTTGCTATAGAAGTTGGCGCCGTTCGAGTAACGACCATACGCCCAACCGCCTGTGACATACGGCAGCCAGCGATCGAACGCGTAGCCGACGCGCGCACGAACCGTGCCCAGCGTGTACTGGTGCTGGTTGAACTGGGCGCGATCGTTGAGGGCGCTGTAGTAGTTCTGCGTGTGGTTGAGGTCGGCCCAATCGAAGTCCGCTTCAGCACCGTAGACGATATTGCCCGTCTGCCAGTTGAAGCCAACCTGACCGCCCGCGACTGCGCCTTCGCGGTCGTTGGTGATCGAACCCGGGCGACGGCCCGACAGAACGTTGGCGGCGTTGGCGCCGACGCCCTGCGTCTCGATCTTGTTGCCGATCGACGGGCTGAACCCGCCGTTGATGCCGCCATAGAGGCCGGACCAGTTGAACGTCCCCGGCGTCGGCGTGGACGAAAACCACTGCGACGACGATGAAGAGGACGACGAAGAAGACTGCTGCGCCTGCGCCGTGCCGGCGAGCAGCGCGGCAGTCAGCAGTGTAAGGGCGAAGCGACGTTGCATTGCTTGAACTCCAGATTGTACGCGCCGATGCGCGCATGACGGATCAACAACGGTGATTTTGTTCCGATGATCCATCGGTCAACGACGCAAGGACGCGGTGGTGCAAAGCTGCAACAGATGATGCGGCGCGCCGCCGCGCCCCTCTTGTTCTGCAGCAACGGTGACAATTTTTGGATGGTCGACGTGCAGCGCAAGCGAACCGCAACGCGTTTTACCGAGCGGTTCTGCGGCGTACAGCGTCACGCAGTGAAACGCGTATAGCAGTGGTATCCGTCAGTCTGCTGACCGAATTTCCCGAGTCGGATCACGGGAATGTCACCGCGATTCACATTTTCAGCTGCGTGTTCCAAATTGCAGCAGAAAAAAATGCGCCGGCTTGCACCGGCGCATTTTGTCGTTTGGCAGTTCAGCTATGCGCTGCAGGTCGCTGCAGGACACAGCCATGCAGGAACTTTTAGTAGGACGAGCTCGCGGCAGGGCCGCCGAACTTGAAGTTCAGGCCGACGCGCAGAACGTGGCCGGTATTGTCGAAGCGCGACACGTATCCGCCATTGCCGAGACCGGGTACGCCCGGGACGTTCACGTTGCGACCGCCGAGATCGTAATAGAGATACTCGGCACGCAAGCTCACCGGATTGCCGAACGCGGTCGTGCCGGCCAGCGCATAGTCGATGCCGGCGCCGGCCGTCCAACCGGTGCCAAGGCCGCTCTGCGAGCCCGAGAAAGTGACCGGGTTCGGTGCCGCGTTGCTGATCAGATTGACGCTGTTCGAATAGCGGCCGAACGCCCAACCCGCCGTGACATACGGCAGGAAGTTGCCGACCGCGTAACCGGCGCGCGCGCGCACCGTGCCGAAGCTCGTCTGCTTCTGCTTGAAGTCGGTGCGATCGTTCAGCGTGCTGATGAAGCTGGTCGTGTGATCGAGATCGGTAATGTCGAGATCGGCTTCGACGCCGTACACGAACTTGCCGACCTGCCAATCGTAACCGATCTGCGCGCCGCCGAGGAAACCGTCGCGCGAATTCGTCACCAGGCCGGGACGGCGATTGGCGGCGATCTGCGCGATGTTGCCGGCAAGCACGCCCGTCGTGACGATGTCTTCTTTGTCACTGGTGCCGAAACCCGCGTTGATGCCGGCATGAAAGCCCGACCAGTTGAACGACGGTGATGTAGACGCTGCTTGCTGCGCATGTGCTGCGTTTGAAAGCAGCGCTGCGCTCAACAGCGGAAGAGCAAAAAGAATACGCACAGTCTGTGACTCCCATCATGGATGCGCGCCAGATACGGCGCGATCGAGCAGATGGATGTTGCGTGCGCGCGACGATGGAAAATTCAGCGACACAGGCTGTTACGCAGCTCGGGAATAATGTGCAGCGTAGATGCGTCTGGGAAACGGGGTTCCCGCGCGCCGATGACGCGCCAGGAGCCGCGCAGAACACTTGCCTGAATCTCGCCTGTTCATGCATGTGAGGGGGTCTGTTCCGCTTCCATGGAACAGCGAACCGGACGGCGCCTTCCAATGTGGATCGTCAAAGTCGCCCTGCAGCGGCCCTACACGTTCGTCGTGCTGGCAATTCTGCTGGCGCTGCTGGGCCCGTTGACCATTCTACGAACGCCGACGGACGTTTTCCCGGACATCAAAATCCCGGTCGTTTCGGTCGTTTGGCAGTATTCCGGCATGCCCGCCGACGAAATGGGCACGCGCATCATCGGCAATTTCGAGCGCGCCTGCACGACGACGGTCAACGACATCGAACATATTGAGTCCACGTCGCTGGCCGGCGTAGGCGTGGTGAAGCTGTTCTTTCAGCCCACGGTCAATGTCGAACTGGCGCTGGCCCAGGTCACCGCGATCTCGCAAAGCCAGCTCAAGAACCTGCCGCCCGGCGTCACGTCGCCGTTGATTCTGTCCTACAGCGCCTCGTCGGTGCCGGTGCTGCAGCTGGCCTATTCCAGCGTCGTTCTGTCGGAACAGGAAATGTTCGACCTGTCGCAGAACGTGGTGCGCACGCAGCTTGCGGACGTGCAGGGCGCGTCGATCCCGTACCCGTATGGCGGCAAGCAGCGCCAGATCGAAGTCGATCTCGATCCGTCGAAGCTGCGCGCCTACGGTCTGTCGGCGACCGACGTCAATGCCGCGATCGGATCGCAAAATCTGATCGTGCCGGCGGGTACGCAGAAAATCGGCGGCTTCGAATACAACGTCAAACTGAACGCCAGCCCGACGTCGGTCGGCGACCTGAACGACCTTCCGATCAAACGTGCAGCCAACGGCTCCGTTCTTTATGTGCGTGACGTTGCGCATGTGCGCGACGGCAACCCGCCGCAAACCAACATCGTACGCGTCAATGGCGGCCGCGCGGTTCTGTCGACGATCCAGAAGACCGGCGCCGCATCGACGCTCGACATTATCGAGCGCATCAAAGAACGCGTGCCGCGCATCCAGATGGCGCTGCCGGAGTCGCTCAAGATCGACACGATCGGCGATCAGTCGCTGTTCGTGCGCGGCGCGATTTCGGGGGTCATCAACGAAGCGATGATCGCAGCCGCGCTGACCGGCATGATGATCCTGCTGTTCTTAGGGTCGTGGCGCTCGACCCTGATCATCACCATCTCGATCCCGCTTTCGATCCTGGCCTCGATCATCGCGCTGGCCGCGATCGGGCAGACGATCAACATCATGACCTTGGGCGGGCTGGCGCTGGCGGTCGGCATTCTGGTCGACGATGCGACGGTCACGATCGAGAATATCAACGCGCATCTCGAACGCGGCGCCGAAGTTGAAGACGCAATTCTGATCGGCGCCGACCAGATCGCAATCCCGGCGCTGGTTTCGACCTTGAGCATCTGCATCGTGTTCATCCCGATGTTTCTGCTCACCGGCGTCGCGCGGTATCTGTTCGTGCCGCTGGCCGAAGCGGTCGTGTTCGCGATGCTGGCGTCCTACGTGCTGTCGCGCACCTTGGTGCCAACCTTGGCCAAGTTCTGGCTGCAGAAACATGTGCTGCACGTGCAGGACGGCACGCGCAAACGCTGGCCGGCGCGGTTCCAGGCCGGCTTCGAACGCAATTTTGAATCGCTGCGCGCCGACTATCGCGACCTGCTGCAATGGAGCCTGGCGCGGCGCGCGACGTTTGTGCCGGTCTTTGCCGGCCTGATCGTGATCTCGTTCGCGCTGGTGCCGTTTCTGGGCGAGGATTTCTTCCCCTCGGTCGATTCCGGGCAGATCAAACTGCATGTGCGCGCCCATGCCGGCACGCGCGTCGAAGAAACGGCGCGGCTTGGCGACCGGGTCGAAGACGCGATCCGCGAAATCATTCCACCGGCCGAAATTCAGACGATGGTCGACAATATCGGCCTGCCGATCAGCGGCATCAATTTGAGTTATTCGAATTCGGGTACGACCGGCCCGTCCGACGCCGACATTCTGATTACGCTGACGCCCGACCATCACGCGACCGACGATTACGTGCGCAAGATGCGCGACGAGCTTCCGCGTCGCTTTCCGGGCGCGTCCTTCTCGTTCCAGCCCGCCGACATCGTGGCGCAGATTCTGAACTTTGGTTTGCCGGCGCCGATCGATGTTGCGATCGCGGGTCGCAACCTGACCCAGAACCGCGCCTATGCCGACAAGCTGCTCGAAAAGATGCGGTTGGTGCCGGGGCTCGTCGACCTGCATCTGCACCAGTCGTTCGACTATCCCGAATTGCGCGTGAACGTCGATCGCACGCGCGCGCAAGAGCTGGGCCTGACCCAGCGCGACGTTGCGACCGACATGCTGATCTCGCTGTCGGGCAGTTTCCAAACCTCGCCAACCTTCTGGCTCAGCCCCGAGAACGGCGTGTCGTACCAGATCGTGACGCAGACGCCGCAAACGACGTTGAGTTCGCTCCAGGCCTTGCAGGCGACGCCGATCGGCGGCGGTACCGCGCTGGCTGCATCGCGCGCAGCGGGCGGCAACGGCATGCCGCAGATCCTGGCGGCGGTCGGTACGACGCAACGCGGCGCCGGGCTTGGCATCGTCTCGCACTACAACACCGCGCCGATGCTGAATCTCTACGCGGCCGTGCAAGATCGCGATCTAGGTGCAGTCGCCAAAGATCTGCAGCGTATTCTGGACGAGACTGCGAGCGAGCTGCCGCGCGGTGCGACGGTCGATATTCGCGGCCAGGTCCAGACCATGACGCAGTCCTTCCGCGGTCTCTATGTCGGGCTGTGTTTCGCGATCCTGCTCGTCTACCTGCTGATCGTGGTCAATTTCCAATCCTGGATCGATCCGCTGATCATCATCACAGCGCTGCCCGCGGCGCTGGCGGGCATCGTCTGGATGTTGTTCGTCACCAACACGCATCTGTCGGTGCCGGCCTTGACCGGTGCGATCATGTGTATGGGCGTCGGCACCGCGAATTCGATCCTGGTGATCAGCTTCGCGCGCGACTGCGTGCGCGACGGTATGGGGATCGAAGCAGCCGCGCTCGAAGCCGGCTTCGGGCGGTTCCGCCCGGTTTTGATGACCGCACTGGCGATGATCATCGGCATGATCCCGATGGCGCTGGGGCTGGGGGACGGCGGCGAACAGAACGCACCGCTGGGCCGTGCCGTGATCGGCGGGCTGGTCTTTGCGACCGTGGCCACGTTGCTGCTGGTGCCAAACGTATTTTGCCTCGTACATGGACGACGCCGCCCGCCTGCGGCGGAGAGCTTGGTAACCGCATGACTGCACCGCTCGATCCGAACCGTCCGCCGTCCTGGCTGAAACGTCAGGCCAAAGGACATACGCGGCTGTTGCTGACGGTTGCGGTCGTGATCGTCGCGCTCGTCGTGGTCAGCGGCATTGCGAGCCGCCTGCTGAATGCGCGCGCGCTGAAAGTGCAGACGGCGGCGCGCGCGGTGCAATCGGTGACGGTGACGACGGCCAAGCTGGGCCCGCGCGAAGAAGAGTTGGTTTTGCCCGGCAACGTGCAGGCGCGTTCGGAAGCGCCGATCTATGCCCGCACCAGCGGCTATTTGAAGGCCTGGTACGTCGATCTCGGCACGCGCGTCAAAGCGGGACAGTTGCTGGCTGAAATCGAAACGCCCGAAGTCGACGAACAGCTGCGCCAGGCCGAAGCCGATCTCAACACGATCGAGGCGACGTCGCAGTTGGCGCAAAGCACCGCCGCGCGCTGGCGCGACTTGCTGGCCAAAGGTACGGTCTCGCAACAGGCGGCCGACGAAAAAAACGCCGACGCCAACGCCAAGCGCGCACAACTGCAATCGGCACGCGCCAACCGCGAACGTCTATTGCAGCTGCAAGGCTTCAAGCGCGTCGTGGCGCCGTTCGATGGGGTGATCTCGTCACGTCGTACCGATGTCGGCCAGCTGATCGCCGCAGGCTCGGGCGTCGGACCCGAACTGTTTCATCTCGTCGATAGCAGCACCTTGCGCATCTACGTGCAGGTACCGCAGCCGTTTACGCCGGTGCTGAAAGTCGGGACCGAGGCGGGGTTGCGCTTTGCCGAACGTCCGGGCCGCAATTTCCCCGCGACCCTGGTGCGCATGGCCGACGCGCTCGACGCCAATTCGCGCTCGTTGATGGTCGAGCTGGAATATGACAATCGCGCCGGCGAGCTGTTGCCCGGCAGCTATGCCGAAGTGCATTTCCATTTGAAGAATGCCAGCCCCAGCCCGCGCGTGCCGGCGACGGCGCTGCTGTTCGGCGCCAACGGCCAGCGCATCGCCAAAGTCGCGAGCGACGGCAAGGTGACCTTGCAGAAAGTCGCAATTGGTCGCGACTTCGGCAACGAAGTCGAGATCGTCGAAGGTCTTGCAGCCGACGAGCCGTTCGCGCTCGATCCGCCGGACTCGCTGACCGACGGGCAGGTGGTGCGCGTTGCGAAACCCGAGACGCCCAAACCGCCGGAGCCGCGCGCGGCTGAGCGTTAGTCGGCGCCGACCGGGATCGCGTTGCTTGCTTCCATCTGCGCCAGCTCGCGCCCGACGGCACCGACCGGGCGCACGGTGCGCGCCATCAGACCGTAGAGAACCGGCGTCACGAACAACGACATGGCGGTGCCCAGTGCGACGCCGCCGATGATCGTCACGCCGATCGCCGAGCGCGCTTCGGCACCGGCGCCATGCGCGATGGCAAGCGGGATGGCGCCGCCGATCGCGGCGATCGAGGTCATCAGGATCGGACGCAGTCGCGCAGCCGCGGCTTCGCGCACCGCTTCGATCGTGCTGCGGCCTTGCGTTCGTAGCTGGTTCGAGAATTCGACGATCAGAATCGCGTTCTTCGCGATCAGTCCGATCAGCATCACCATGCCGATCTGCGTGTAGGTGTTGATCGTCATGCCGGTGAGGTGCAGCGCGGCCACGCCGCCCAGCAACGCCAGCGGTACGGTCGCCATCACCAGCAGCGGCAGACGTATGCTTTCGAACTGCGCCGCCAGAACCAGGAAGGCGACGATGATGGCGAGTCCGAACGCGATCAACGTTGATTGGCCGGTCGCGGCATATTGCTTGGCCGAACCGACGAAGGTGATGCGCGCTTCGGGTGGCAGCGAGTCCGCCGCGGCGCGGCGCAGCTCGGCGATGCCTTCGCTCATCGTGACGCCGGGCGCGAGATTGACGTCGATGCCGATCGCAGCGCGCCGGTCGAAGCGCGGCAACTGGCTTGGGCCGGCGCGTTCTTCTGCCTGCACGACGGCAGCGAGCGGAATCAGATCGTCGGCACGCAAGTCGCTTGGCACCGCCGGGTTGCTGGAGCGGACGTAGAAATTCTGCAGCTCGGCCTGCTGCGCGCGCACCGACGGTGCTGCCTGCAGCATGACGTCATATTCGCGGCCGCGATCGATGAAACGGCCGACACGACGGCCTGCCATCATCACTTCCAAGGTGCGGCTGATCGTGCCGGCGTCGAGGCCGAGATCTTGCGCACGTTCACGGTCGATGCGCACGCGCAGCTGCGGCTTGGTTTCGTCGTAGCTGGCGCGCGGACCGTTGAGCAGCTTGGACTGGGCCAGTCGCTCGAACAGTTGGTCGCGCCACACGACCAGCTCGTCATACGTGTTGCCGCCAAGCTGGAACGACACGATGTTGCCAGGCGCGCCCGCGAGGTTCTGCGGATTGATGACGGCGAAGCGCAGGCCCGGTACGTCGAGCAGCTTCACGCGCATTTCTTCCATGATGACTTCAAGCGGGCGCGTCTTTTTTTCGTCCCAGTCATACAGCAGCACGGCGATGTTGCCGCGATTGACGCCGGCACCGCCATTGCTGCCGTCGCCGAACAGGCGCACCAGCACGCGCTTCACTTCGCCATCGGGGCCGGTATAGGGCAGCAGGATCTGTTCGGCCTTGGCCAGCTCGTCCAGCATGAATTGCTGGCTGGCGCCTTCGGGGCCGTTGACGCTGATGAAGAACTGTCGCGTGTCCTCCGACGGCGCCAGCTCCTGCGGCAAGGTCAAGTACAAGGCGCCGAACAACGCATAGGCGCCGACTGCACCCGCCAGCATTGTCTTCGGTCGGGCCAGCGCAAAGTCGAGCAGGCGCAGATAGCCGCGCTTCAGCCGCTCGAATCCGCCCTTCGTATTGTCGACGACATGCGCGTGCAGCTTTTGCGCTTTGAGCAGGTTGGCGCACAGAACCGGACCGAAGGTCAGCGCCGCGACGGCCGAGAAGAACAGCGACGAGACCAGCGCGGCTGCGAATTCGCGCAGCATCGGTCCGACCGTGCCGGTGACCAAGGTCAGCGGCAGGATCACGCTCATCAACACGGCGGTGGTTGCAATGACGGCGAAGCCAATTTGACGTCCACCGCGATAGGCAGCCAGCAAGGGCGGCTCGCCCGCATGCATGCGCGTGACGATGTTCTCGACCACGATGATTGCGTCGTCGACCACGAGGCCGATCGCCAGCACCATCGCCAGCAAGGTGAACACGTTGATCGAATAACCCAGCAGCGACAGCACGCCGAAACTGGCGGCGAGCGAGACGGGGACGGCGAACATCGTGATCGCGGCCGCCGTCGCCGACCGCAGGAAGGCGAACACGACCAGGGCCACCAGCGCCAGCGCGGCGCCGAGTGCGACGAAGATTTCGTGGATCGAGGCGCGGATTGGCGTCGCGTCGTCCTGGCCTGCTTCGACGGTCGTGCCGTCGGGCATCGAGCGTGACAGTTCGGCAATGCGCTTGCGCACGCCGGCCGATACGTCGAGCGTGTTGGCGCTGGTCTGTTTCAGGATTGCGAGACTGACGGCGGATTTGCCGTTGATGCGCAACGCGCCGCGCGGTTCGCGCGGTCCGATTTCGACGCGCGCAACGTCGCCGAGACGAATGGCGCCGGTCGGGCTTTGGCGCACGACCAGGCGGCGGAACGCTTCTGGCGTTGCCAGGCGCGTATCGGCACGGATCGTCAGTTCGCGTTGGCTGGCTTCGATGCGGCCCGCGACGATGTCGATATTCTCGCGGTTGAGCGCGTCTTCGACGTCGGTCGACGTGATGCGTCGCGCGGTCATCGCGGCACGATCGAGCCAGATACGCATCGATTGCTGGCGCTCGCCCCAGATCATCACGTTGGCGACGCCGGGAACGGCGTTGAGCTGATCGAGGAAGCCGCGTCGCGCCCAGTCGCTGAGCTCGATCGGCGTCATGCTGGTGCTGGTCAAGGTCAGGATGAAAACCGGATCGGCCGAACTGTCGAACTTGTACATGACCGGACGGTCGACCGTGGCCGGCAACTGCGCCGTCGCGCGCGACATGCCTTCGCGCACGTCGTTGGCGGCCGCTTCGAGATCGCGGCCGGGCAGGAAGGTGATGAAGACGCTGCTATAGCCGTCGCGCGATGCAGCGCTGATGAAGTCGATTCCTTCGACGCCGGCCAGCTCGTCTTCGATGACGCGCGTCACGACCGTGTCGATAACTTCCGGTGCTGCACCGGGATAGGAGGTGTTGATCGCGATCGCAGCCGCGTCGGCACGCGGATATTCGCGCACCGAGAGTTTCTGATAGCCGATCAGGCCGAAGACGATGATCAGCGCGTTCAGCACCATCGCGGTGACGGGCCGGCGGACCGAGATGTCGGTGAGCAGCATGGTGGAGCCTCTCAGCCCAGTCGGGCAGCGACGACGTTGCTGGTTCGGGCCGGTTCCAGCTTCACCGGTGCGCCGTCGCGCAGTTTGATCGTGCCGCGCGTGACGATCTGCTCGCCTTCCTCGACGCCTTTGCGCACTTCGGCGAGACCGTCGACGGTCGATCCGATCGTCACGGGGCGGCGCACGGCCTTTCCATTCTGGACGACATAGACGAACTGCGTACCGCTCGACGTCACCAGCGCTTCTTCCGGCACCAGCACGACATTGTCGCGTCGGCTGAGTTCGAGCCGTACGCGCAGGAACATGCCGGGGCGCAGGTTGCGCGATTCATTCGGCAGCGACGCCTGCACCATCGCCTGACGCGAGCCGGCGGAGAGGCGCGTATCGACCGCGCGCACGGTGCCGGTGACGGCGCGCGCGTCGGACCCGTCGCCGAGATAGGCTTTCACCACCTGGCCCGGCGCGACATTGGCGAGCAGCGAGTCCGGCACGGCGAATTCCAGCCGCATCACGGAAATATCATCGAGCGTCGTGATTTCGGTGCCGGGCGCGATCAGCGCGCCAAGCGAGACGCGGCGCAAACCGGTCTTGCCGGCGAACGGCGCCACCATCGTCAGGTCGCGCACGCGCGCTTCGGTGGCGTGGACCTGCGCGCTGGCGGAATCGAGCTGTGCCTGCAGCTCGTCAACGCGCGAGCGCGACACGGCCTGCGTCGACACCAGCGCCTTGGCGCGCTCCAGCAACTGCACTGCGTTGCGCCGTGCTGCTTCGGCGACGGCGAGGTTGGCGCGCGCTTCTTCATCGTCGAGCCGCACCAGCACTTGTCCGGCACGGATTTCATCGGTTTCGTTGAACGAGATCTCGCGCACGATGCCCGGCACTTTCGCCGTCACCGTCACCGCTTCGTTGGCGCGCAGGCTGCCGACGGCTTCGAATTCCACATTGATCGGGCCGCGCGTTGCCGTGACGACGGCGACCGTTATCGGCTGAGGCGCTGCCGGACCGGTCGGCGCCGATGCACCGCGCGACGCGTAGAGCCACGCGCCGCCCGCGACCGCAACCACAATGCAGGCGGGCAGGACGGTCTGACGGCGAAAGAAGGTCGGCATGAAGTCCACCTTGAACGTGCAGCGAGCGGCGGCGCGGAATCGCAACGCGGCGCGACACTGACACCGTTCGCCGCACACACCGCGCGTCATCGGCCAGCGGAGTGTTACGAGCGCGGCTTCACGCACAATTCGTCACAACACGGTTGTGACCGCGCAGCGCTGTGTCAGGTCGGGCACATCAGGCGGTCATGAACACATGACCTTGGAGGTCAAATCACCGGACGCGCAGGGCGGCGCGCGAAGCTACGTGCCAACGCGGTCCCGCAACGGAGCTCCGCATGTTCGCGCATGGCTTGGTGGCAATTCTTCCCTGCAACGACCTCGATGCGTCGGAGGCGTTTTACAATCGACTCGGCTTTTCTCGCGGTGAACGGCCGGCCGACGGTGAGGAAGACACGTACCGGATCCTGTCCGACGGCAAAGGCGGCGCGTTGCATCTGACCGACGCTGTCGAAGGTTGGTTGGTGCCGGGCCGCAACCCGTTCGGCCTGTATCTCTACACGGTCGAGGTCGATCAACTTGCGGCGCGGTTCGTCGGTGAAACGGTCGAGCGCCACGGTCCAGAAGACAAACCGTGGGGCATGTACGAATTCAGTCTCTCCGATCCCGATCAGACGCTTGTGCGCGTCGGCTGCCCGATCAGGCTGCGCGCCTGACGCTTTGTGGCGCGGCGGGATGGCGCAGGGCTGATCTGCACGCGTGCACCGCAAACGCTCATTCGACGTCTGCTGCATATGGCGCGACGGCGCGCTGCTTTGGTTGACATAACCTTTACGGCTGCGCGGCGCTTCGATCAAAACGCGCGGATTTGCGCGCTTTCCGACCAGACAGGCTGTGCGTGTCGTGGCGCCGCGTTCGTTGCAGCGGTGTGTGCGACTGATTCGCGACGATCAACCTGCCGCTTTGGGAAGGATACGGCCTAAGCCGTGTGGCCGGGTCGATCGACACAACTCCAGCATTGGCTTGTGAGACGACCCAGCCTATTCTTCGTTTGTGCGCGTTTCCTGCATATCAGCAGAATCAACGGTCGCGCTTCTCCGGAAGCGCAGCCGATGAATTCCATGTGGGACAAGTCAATCGCCGAACAGGCGGCGGCTTGGGCCGACCGGATTCAGTCCGGCCAGGCGTCCGTGCAGGAGCAGGCAGCGTTCGTTGCCTGGCTCGACGAAAGCATCACGCACGCTGAAGCCTATCATCAGGCCATCCGTCAGCCGACCGCGGCACCCGAAGCAGCAGCCAAGCGCGCGCTCGCCGATGCCAAGCGTCGCCGTATGCGCCAGTACGCGATGGCCGCTTCGGTGGTGGTGGTCGCGCTCGTGGTCGGCGGCATCCAGTTGTTCGACGGCGAATACAGCACCGCTGCCGGTGCCAAGCGCACGGTGGAATTGCGCGACGGGTCAACCATCGTGATGGCCGGCGCAACGCGCATCCGCGAAGAATTCAGCGACCACGAACGCCGCATCCAGCTCCTCGAAGGGCAGGCGCTGTTCCAGGTCGCGCACAATCCGGCACGGCCGTTCCGAGTCGAAGCGGGGCTGCAGACGGTGCAGGCCGTCGGCACCGCGTTCGACGTCAGCCGGGCCGAGAACCGGGTCGAAGTTGCGGTCAGCGACGGCATCGTTGCGGTCACGACCAAGGGCCTGGCCGAAGCCGGCGCACCCGCCGTCCTGAAGCTGGTGAAGGGCCAGGCGGTCGCCTTCCAGGGCCCGATCACGACCGGCGGCGTCCGGTCGGTGCCGGTCGAGCGGATCGGCTCCTGGCGCGAAGGCCGGGTCTATTTCGAAAAGGAACCGCTGGCGCGCGTGCTCGACGCGATGGGCCGGCAGTATGGCCGTCGCTTCACGGTCGACGATCCGATGGAGGCCAACCGGCCGATTTCGATCGTGCTGAAGGCCGACAGCAACCAGGCGGATGTTGTGAAGGCCGTTGAAGGCCAGATGGCGCTGAAAGCCGTCGACCGTGGCGATCGCACGACGAGCTTCACACGGATTTCACGTACCTCGCTCGCTCAGTGAGCCCCGGGCGCTTTCGCGCCTTTCCAAGACTAGTTAACGTGCTCTGATCCTCGGCCGGCGTGGTGCAGGAAACCGTACTGCCCGATCGGGTCAGCAAGCATGGGGTTTTGGACGGTGACAGCGCCGAACGCACGCACCAGGCGGATCGCGTTAGGAGTCACGCTGGCGCTGTTCGCGACGCCGGCTGCGGCGCAGCGCGAAGTCTCCGACTTCAACATTCCCGAGCAGACATTGCGATCGGCGCTGCTCAAGTTCAGCGATCAATCGAACGTGATCGTCGTCGTGCCGGACGAGTCTGTCTTCGACCGGATGGTGCCTGCACTCAGCGGCCGTCTCAGCAACGAACAAGCGTTGGCCACACTGCTTGCGGGCAGCAACGTGGCGGCGCAATTCGACGGTCCGCGTCGCGTCCGGTTGGTTCCACAGGCGTCGGTCGCACCGCCGCCAGAGATCAAGATCGCAACCGCGCCGGTGCCGCTGAAGCCGGACGAGATCATCGTCACCGGTACGCGCATCCGCGGCGTCGTGCCGATCGGTTCGGAAACGGTCGCGATCGACCGGCACATGATCGAGCTGGCGGGACGTTCGAGCGCGACCGAGTTGCTGCGTGTCGTGCCGCAGAACACCAGCCTCGCGGTCAACGACGAAGTGCGCGTTGGCGTCACGCAGACGATTCAGAACACGGCCTATGGAAGTTCGGTCAATCTGCGCGGGCTTGGTCCGGCGGCGACCTTGGTGTTGTTCAACGGCCATCGCATGGCGCCCGCGTCGGCCGGTGCGTTCGTCGACATCTCGCAAATTCCGCTGTCTGCGATCGAGCGGATCGAAATCGTCGCGGACGGTGCGTCGTCGATCTATGGCTCGGACGCAATCGGCGGCGTGATCAATTTCATCCTGCGCCGCGACTTTCAGGGCGTGGAGACGACCGTCCGCAACGAATTCGCCGACGGCTTCAACCGTTTCACCGTCGGTGCCACCGGCGGCACCTCGTGGGACAGCGGCAGCCTGACCTTGACCTACGAGCATCATCACCAGACCGCATTGGCGGGCAGGGACCGCGCCTACTACACGTCGGACCTGCGTCCGTTCGGCGGTCCGGATCTGCGCATCACCGGCAACATCCCGGGCACGATTTCGGCGAACGGAACGACCTATGCGATTCCGCAGAACCAGGATGGGAGGAATCTAAGCGCGGCTTCGTTGGTCGCTGGGACGAGCAATCCCTACGATAACAACTTGGATGCCAGCATCCTGCCGACGCAGCGGCGCAACAGCCTTGCTGGCTCGGTGCAGCAGGATGTTGGCGATCGCATCTCGCTCAACGCCGACGGATTCTATTCGCGCAGGCAATTTGGCACCTACATTCCCGCGAATACGACGACGCTCACCGTTCCGCGCAGCAACCCGTTCTTCGTAAGCCCGGTCGCGGGTGCGCAAACCGTCACGGTCTTGTATTCGATGCGCGAGGATCTCGGGATTCCGCTCGCGAACGGCACCAGCCAGAACTATCTCGTCAGCGGTGGCGCATCGATGAAGCTCGGTTCGTCCTGGCGTGCCGAACTCTCTGCTTCCTATGCGGCCGACATAACGCACGAACGCGGCGACAATATTGCCAATACGGCGAGGCTCAACGCGGCGCTGGCGGATACGAACCCGGCCACCGCGTTCAATCCGTTCGCCAGCCACACTGTGAGCAGTCAGGCGACGCTCGACGCTATTCGTGGTTTCTCTGCAGATCGCCGCCAGCGGTTCCGTCTTACGTCGGAAAGTGCGCGCGCCGACGGCGAACTCATTGATCTGCCCGCTGGCGCCGTGCGTCTCGCGATCGGTGTGGAGCACCGGGTCGCAACCTACAAAGATGCAAGCATCTCGTTCACGGGAGCGCAGCCGACGCAGAGCAGCGCCTCGGATCTCAAGCGCCGAACGGATTCGCTGGACACGGAATTGTTCATTCCGGTCGTCAGCCCGACCAACAACGTTCCCTGGGTGCATCGCTTCGATCTGTCGGCCGCCGTGCGAACGGAGCGCTATAGCGATGTCGGTCGGACGACGAATCCGAAGTTTGGTGTTCGCTGGTCGCCGATCGAAGACGTTTCTTTGCGCGGCAGTTGGGGAACGTCGTTCCGTGCGCCGCTCCTGACGCAGCTTGGCGACCCGGGCATCTTGACGAACTCGCTAGCGGATGCGCGCTCGCCGACGGGTCGAACAACCGCGATCCTGATCAACGGCAACAATCGCGACCTCAAACCAGAAACCGCAACGACCTGGTCAGTCGGCGCGGATTATGCGCCACCGTCAATTTCGGGCTTGAAGATCTCGGCGACCTATTTCTCGATCGACTATCGCGATCGTATTTTGAACATTGCCGCCGAAGCATCGCAGGTCCTGCTCCGCGACGATCTGTTCGGCGGTCTAGTCATCAGAAATCCGAGCGCGACGCAGATCCAGGCGCTCCTTGATAGTCCGTTCTTTCTCGCCGGATTGCCGAAACCGCCAGTGAGCCAGGTCGGCGCGATCGTCGATGCGCGCTTCAACAATGTCGGCGTCGTTCACGAAAGCGGTTACGATATCTCTGCGTCATGGGAGCTGCGTACGTCGGCGGGCGTGTTCGTTCCAACGGTCGGCCTCGCCTGGATCACGGACTATTCGGTCGGACGTACCGCATCGGCGCCGATTTTGAGCGCGCTCAATCATTCAGGCTCGCCGATCGATCTACGCGGCCGCGCGGGACTGTCGTGGGTGCGAGACGCCTATGACGCGTCGTTCTTCGTCAACTATATCAACGCCTATCACAACTTCTCACTGGCGCCGGTGGCGGACGTCGGCTCGTTCACCACAGTGGATGCACAGATCGGCTATAGCTTCGGCTGCCCCATTCGCAGCGCAAGCGACTGCCGCGTTCGCCTCTCGGCGCAGAATCTCCTGGACCAGCGGCCGCCGCTTTTCATCAACACACCTGGCCGCGTTGCCTACGATCCCGAGCAGGCAACCGCGACCGGACGCGTGATTGCCGTGGATCTGTCGCTGCGCTTCTAAGCAGCGAGTGCGGCGCTCCATTTTTCCGCCCAATCTTCGACCGCGATACAGCTGATCAGTGCGTTCAAATCCGGCGGGGCCGGTATGCGTTCGAACGCGACGACGTCTTTCGTGCGGACCGGTTCCAGCAATCCGCGCTCGACGAGCACGCCTTGTTCGACCTTGCTGCGAATGAAGCGCGTGTTGCGCGGACTGAGTAGCGAGTCGACCACGTCCGCCGCAGCGGAGCCTTTGCCGCGCCTTGTGCGGACCGCGTCCGGCAGCATGTCTGCGAACGCCGCTCGCTGCAGCGCGCGCCGCACGCCGTCTTGGTTGTGTACGTAGGTCGGAATGCGGAAGCAGACTTCCATCAGCGGCTGCGACGCGAAGAAATCGATGACTGGACGGTCGGCGACTTTTTCAAATGGATTTGCGGACATCGATGCCATGACGGACAAGATGTGGTTTGCCTTCGCCGGCGCGAGCGAATGACAGTTCCGCATGATCGGTTCATCGGCTTCCGTCCGGCGTTGTTGAATCGCTGCGGCAAGAAAGCTCGGCATCGGGATATCGCCATACGTCCGCAGGTCCTTGTCGGACGAAAGAGCGGTTCGGAGCACTTTGACAATCGATTTACCGGTGATCTCAGAAGCATCGCGCGCAACCTGTAGAAGCCGCATCGGAACTGCGCGATCGAGCACATAGTCGCGTGCCATTGCGATATTTCGATCGGCAGCGAAAAGCTGATCGCCGCCATAGCCGCTCCAGAACGAGTCGGCCTCGATTGAATCGAGGAATTGCTGCCGGTCTTTTACCGCGTCGATCCCCGTAAAGGTCCGATTTGGATTGAGCGTGATCGGTGCCTTCTGCAGCGCGTTGTCGAAATCCATTGCGACGACGCTGTGCTGGCCCGTGATCAGTTCGAACCCGTGCTGCTCCGCGACGAGCGCTGCGAAGTGACGTTCGTCGGCTTCTGCGAAATCGGAATAGAGGTTGCGGCAGAGAACTTTCTGCGCGCCCGGCGCGCGACTCAACAATCCGGCAATCACCGACGAGTCGAGTCCGCCCGATAGCGACAACACGATCCGGCCATACTGCTCGGCCCACCGGTCGGCGCAAAATTGCGCAACGTTTCGAACCGCTGCTGCGGCCTCTTCGAAGTCGTCGATCCGGTCTCCGGCAAAGCTCGCGGGATTCCAGACCAGCGCGTAGCTGTCCTCGCCATCCTTTACCGTAAAGCTCTCACCTGGAAGCAGTTCGCTTACATTCTGCATCGCCGTCTCGCGCGTTGCGGCGAGATGTTCGGTCAAAAAGCGGCGAACGTAGTTCCAATTGACCGACAGGTGCGACCGCACGATCGGCAGCACGTCCTCGATTTCACTGAACAAGATGCGCGTGGTGCCGCTTAAGCGCAGAACGTAGCAGGGGCTTCGACCGGACGGGTCGCGCAACGCCAGCGGAAAGAGGCTGCGATCGTCCAGCAGCGCAACATACCGGCCCCAGCAATGGCGGATAATCGACGCGGCGCGCCGCGACGGAAGCGCATGGACGTCGTCGCGCAAGGTCGCTGCAACTGGACGAGCGTTGTACGCGGGAAACAGCGAGCCGTAGATGACGCCGCCCGCTTCGGGAATGAGGTGAATCTGGCCAGTATGTTGTGCGGCGTTGTCGAAAACGACCATACCGCTGCTTTCGAAGCGCCTTGCCCAGCCGGGTTTCGTCGCGAGGTCGCGGATCAGCGTGCGTGCCGTCTTGGAATCATCGGCAGAGGTCGGCTCGAACAGGACGGCAATGAAACGCGGCAGCATCAGACGACCAAAATCGGGGTGAAGCGCGCGACGCGCTCAACGTCGTCGTTGATCACCAGATCGCCGATCTGCACCCAGCAATGGGCCGCGAATGGATCAGCCTGCACGCCAAAGACCCAATCCGCAGCGACACCGTGCGCCAGCAGAACATTCATCAGCAGAAACGAGTCGCGCAGGCAGATCCGGTCGGCTGGATAATAGTATCTGGCATGCAGAAAGTAGGGCAGCCAGGACGGCAGCTCTGGGGTTGCGCTGCAGGTGGATTTTGCGGCGCGGACGCGCGCGATACATGCACGAAGCGGTCGTTTCGCCAGCAATCCGTCGGACCGGGCTGCAACATAGAACAAGCGGGCGAGTAGCGCGGTGCGGCGTAGCCAGCTTGCTGCGTTCGCGTCGGGAAGGAGATGTCGACGTGCAGCTTGGTGCTGGATCTGCTGCACCAGCCTTCCGTCGCGCTGGTTCGTCGTCAACAAGCCGCGCGTAACCAGCGTGTCCAAAAGCTTCTGTTGTGCGTTGGTCGGCGCTTCCGCCGGTTCGCTAGTCGAGCCCGCATACAGGGACGACAGTGCGCGAAACCGCGATCGATCGATCGCCTGGTATTTGTCGGCATGCAGGTCGAGAAAGATCGTCTTTCGTCCGACTTCGGCGAAATAAACGCCATCCGAGAGAAGATACTTCTTTGCTTCGTCGGTGGTGCCTGCAGCGTGCTTGAAAGCGTGATTGTGCATTTGTCTCTTGCGGGCCAACGTCGATGAAGCATGGCTTCTGGTGTGCCATACTTCATCGCGTCGGCGACCAAGTTAGTCGGGGAAGTAGGTCATGATGCGATCCGGATCCGGGTCGCCGAACCATCCCGGAAACGTGCCCTGCGTCTCTTCCGAAACCGTACCCAGTTCGAGAATAATTTCGTCCACGTTGAACTCTCCAAAGGAACGCCGCGCCATCGCGGCGGGGCGCAGACTTCGTGATGACGGCGCATGCTCGCAAGACGATGCAGCGATGTTTTTTCGCGACCGTTCCGCACATGCATTCTGTGAAGGCAGAGTTCGAGAAGACGACGCGAATTCGCTGCGTTCTGGTCGAAGGCCCGGTACACACCTGATTCGATGCGAGTGGCTCTCTGCACGAAATCGCCTCTTCGTGCAGAAATCACGACGCACCGCCCAGCGACGCTACGCGGTTTTCGGAATCTGCGTCGCCTACATGTCCTCTTGCGACCCTCGCAGCGCGATCGCCAGCACGTGTGCAACCACCACACGCTGCTGCGTGTAAACTTGCAGCGAACGGATCAATTGCGGGTACCTGCCGGCATAAAAATACCGCATGAGCTGCGCCACGTCGGTGAACTGGTTCGGTAGGATCAAATGCTCGATGCGCCGGATGCGCGCCAGCAGCGCAAGGTCCGGTTCGATCATTGCGTCGCTGTGCGGCCCGCCCGCGTGGCGCGCAACTTTCCGCAACAAGGCTTCCAGCTCGGACGCTGCGAGATCGGGATCCTGCGTTTCGACAATTCGTTCGGCGACGGCCAGACGCGTGCTGCGCTCGCTGTCGCGGCGATGCGGCCGGCGCGGCAACAGCGGATCGGGACGGTAGGTCGCTTCCGCAAGTGCGAGATTGGCGGAATAGGACGCGGCGATTTCCGACGCCGCCGGCACGTAGGGCGTATGACGGCCATACGAGACGCGGCGCAGCATCCGCTCTCCCGCCAGGCGATCGAGCGCGCGCGTGATCGTGTTGCGGCTTACGTCATAGCGATGCGCCAGACGTTGCCCGGTCAGGTCCTGCGCATTGCGGATGCGGAAGTGCCAGAGCTCGGTGCGGATAGAGCGATACGCGGTTGCAGCTTTTGTCGGGGGCGCAACCCATCCGGTTTCGATCGCCGATACGCCAACTGACTGCATGTTTCTTCTCCTTCGATTCGTCGCGCGAGCGAGCGGAACGCAAGAGGCGTAAACAAGGCGTCATCATTGCGTTCCCTGTTTGTTAGAGCGGTGTTTGATTCGGTGTCGCTCTTATGTCCGGAGGACGCGACGGAACGCCGTATGTGGCGACAGCGCACAGGCAATCGGCAGTTTCTGCGCAGTAAAATGCACCGGCAGACTGAGTGCCTGTTGTTGGCTGCACGATGAAGTTGCAGCGCTGCAAGTTGTGCACGTGAACCACGTCGGCGGCGGCGCGATGCGCCGCATTGTTCGGCACCATGCGCAACTGTTCGGCACGTGGCCTCCGTCTCAGCAGCCAAGCAGGCCTGCCGAGTCGCGCCGGCACGAGGCGCGGACGCGTCTTGGCTGGAAGACGCTGGTCCTGCGAAGGCCCGATGCTAGGCTCGCCCCAACGAAAATGGACCGGGGGAGGGTTTGAGATATGCGCATGAGACTGCTGCTATCGTTGCTCTGCACGACTCCGATTGCGGCGCCGGCCTTGGCCGACATCGCGGTCGTTTCCAATGAAGGGCGGCAGACGCTGGTCGAAGGTGTGCAGACGGTGGTGCCGTCGCCCAAGCCCGACACGGTGATGGTCCTCGATCTAGCGGGCGCCCAGCCCAAGCTGCTGTTCACGGTCGAAGCGCCCGGCAGCGCCGTCGGCCCGCCCTTCAGCGTGGCGGTCTCACCCGACGAGAAATTCGCGCTGGTGACCGCGCCGATGAAGCTCGATCCGGCCGATGCGACCAAACAGACGGCCGACAACCGGATTTCGGTAATCGACATCGCGCAAAAGAAAGTCGTGCAGACGACGACGGCGGGGAAGTCGCCCGCCGGCGTATCGTTCAACAAGCAGGGTGATCTGGCGCTCGTCGCCAATCGCGGCGACGGAACCTTGTCGGTGTTCAGTTTCGCGGGCGGTCAATTGACGCCGGTCAATGTGCTGAAGATCGGCGACGAGAAATCGCAGCCCAGCCACGTTGCCATTGCCGGCGACGGCAAGAGTGCGTTGGTCACGCGCGACGGCGATCATTTCATCTCGGTGCTGGCAATCGACGGCACCAACGTCAAAGTGACTGACCGGACTCTGCGTTCGGGCATTCGGCCGTATTCGATCGACATCGCGCCGCAAGGCGACGTTGCGATTGTCGGCGACCTGGGCAGCAACAGCGGCGACAACAACACGGTCAGCGTGATCGACCTCAAGAACGGTCCTGCGCATGTCGTAAGTTCGGTCACGGTCGGGCAGACGCCGGAAGGGCTGAAATTGTCGCCGGATGGGAAATTGCTCGCGGTTGCGATCAACAACGGCAGCAACTTGTCGCCCAAATCGCCGTTCTATGTTGATCACGGGCTGCTGCAGATCTATCGCCGCGACGGGACCAAGCTGACCAAGATCACCGAAGCGCCGACGGCACGCTGGACGCAAGGCGTCGCTTGGTCGGCGAACGGCAAGATGCTGATCGTGCAATCGATGCTGGACAAGATGTTGCAGCCTTTCGCGTTCGACGGAAAAAAGCTGAAAGCATTGACGGTAATGCAACTGGAAACGGGATCGGCTGCGATCCGCACGGCGCATTGACGATGAAGCTCGTCCGCGACGTGCCGTCCGCTGACGAGCGCTATGGCTTGCAATGGCCGGGCAAGCGCGCGGCGATCGACCTCGCGCTTGCGCCGGCCGGAACGTCGCTGGTGGCGGTGCCCGACGAAAGCGTCGATTGGGAGCGCACCAAAAACCTGCTGATCGAAGGCGACAATCTCGACGCGCTGAAATTGCTGCGCGCGGATCTGCAGGGCGCGATCAAGCTGATCCATATCGATCCGCCCTACAATACCGGCAAGAACTTCACCTATGCCGACGATTTCCAGGGGGCGGAGTCGGTCCATACCGATTGGCTGAACATGATCTATCCGCGCCTGCTGCTGGCGCGCGATCTGCTGCGCGACGACGGCGCGATGATCATCCATATCGACGAGCACGAGCACGCAAATCTGCATGCCGTCGTCAGCGAGATCTTCGGCGCAGCGAATCTTTTGGGCGTCGCGGTGTGGGACAAGCGCAATCCCAAAGGCGATGCGTCCGGTCTTGCCTATCAGCACGAGTCGATCTTTTTCGTCGCCAAGAACCGCACGGTTTTCGTCGAAGCGGGCGGCTTGCGCCGGCGCAAGAAGAACGCCGAAGCTATGCTGGCCAAGGCGAAATCCTTGTTCGCGCGGCTTGGGAAAGTCGACCTGCCGTCGGATCTGAAAGACGTCGCCCGGCGCTACGGTCTAGCTGACGCAAGCACCGACCCGTTTCGCCGGAAGATCGATCTAGTGCGCGTCAATGAAGAGTTTGCCGACTGGGTGCGTAGCCAGAATTTCAGCGGCGGCGAGTCGGCCTACAACAAGATTGACGCCGAAGGCCGTGTCTACCGGCTGGTTTCGATGGCGTGGCCGAACAAGAAACGCGCCCCCGACGATTACTTTTTGCCGCTCCTGCATCCCGTGACTGGTGAGGCCTGTCCGGTGCCGAAACGCGGCTGGCGCAACCCGCCCGAGACGATGCAGCGCCTGCTTAGCCGCGGCGAGATCGTATTCGGCGCCGACCATACGGTGCAGCCGCAACGCAAATACCGGCTCGATCAGAATCTCGATGAGAATGTGCCGTCGGTGATCGCCTATGGCGGCAGTGACGACGCGCTGCTGGCCGAGCTGGGTATTCCATTCGACACGCCCAAGCCGGTCGAGTTGGTGCGCGACCTGCTTGCCGCGGTGTTGCATCAGCAACCGGGTGGGATCGTGCTCGATTTCTTTGCCGGCAGCGGCACGGTTGCGCATGCGGTGATGCTGCACAACGCAGCCACCGGCGACGACGCAAGGTTCATTCTGGTGCAACGGCCCGAGCCGCTCGATGCCGGGAAGCGCGATCAGCGCGCCGCAGCAGAGTTCTGCGACGCGATCGGCAAGCCGCGCACGGTTGCGGAAATTACCAAAGAGCGCGTTCGTCGTGCCGGTGCGCAATGCCCGTCGGCACCGGGCTTTCGCGTGTTCCGGCTGGCCTAAACGCCCCGTCCTGAAACGCATTGGGGCCGCACATGGCGGCCCCTGGGGTTGCTGCATTTCGAACACAATTCAAACCCAAGAGTTCCCGGCCCGGAATTTTTTCGCGATTTTCCCGATTCGGACTGCGATTATCGCGCCTGTGTATCGTCCGATCGTCTTCGCCCTTGTCGCGTTCCTGCTCGTCGGTTGCGCGACGCCGATTCCGGCGCCGCAGGATCCGTTGGCGCAGATTGTCGAAGACGAGATCGCGCAGAAACAAATACCGGGCGCCGTCGTGCTGGTCGGCAGCGGCGACCGGATCCTCTACCGCCGCGCGATCGGCAATCGTGCGATCGAGCCCGGACAGATCGCCATGACGCCGGGCACGGTGTTCGACATCGCATCGCTGACCAAAGTCGTCGTGACCACGACCTTGACGATGCAGCTCGTCGAAGCGGGCAAGCTGCGGCTCGACGAAAAAGTCGCGCAGGTCTGGCCGCAATTTGCGGCAAACGGCAAAGCCGGCATTACGATCGAACAGTTGCTGCGTCATACGTCGGGCTTGCCGTCGGGTGTCGAACGCAAGACCGACTGGCATGGCTATCAAGCAGCCTTGCAACGGGTTGTGGCGACCCGTCCGACCGATCCGCCCGGCACCTTGTTCCGCTATAGCGACGTCAATTTTCTGACCTTGGGCGAGGTGGTGCGCCGCGTCGGCGCCGCGCCGCTCGACCGGCAGGCGCAGACGAAGATTTTTGCGCCGCTCGGCATGCGCGAGACGCGCTATCTGCCGCCTGACTCCTGGCACAGCTTCATCGCGCCGACGACGCGCGAAACACCGACCGGTGTGGTGCACGACCCAACGGCTGCACGGATGGGCGGCGTTGCAGGGCAGGCGGGATTGTTTTCGACCGCCGACGATCTGGCGCGTTTCGTCCAGGCGCTGTTGCTTGGTTCGCCGATCCTCAAACCGGCCACGGTCGAACGTATGACGCGGATCGAAGCCGGGCCGAACGGAACGCGCCGCGCCTTGGGTTGGGATTCAGTATCGCCGTTCGATGCCGGCATGGGCGCGGCTTTCGGGCCGGCTTCGTACGGCCATACCGGCTATACCGGCACGGCGATCTGGGTCGATCCGGTGCGGCGTCGCTACATGATCGTGCTTGCCAATCGCGTCCATCCCGAGGATCGCGGTTCGGTCCGCAATCTTCGGCAACATCTTGCCGAAAAGATTTCTGCGATGTCGGACAAGGATCTCGTCGCGGCTGGCGAATAGCTGCGCTTGACGCCTTGCCGTGGCTCTGCGATGCGCTGACCCGCAGTTCACGAGGACGAGGGGCACATCATGGCGCACGGACGGATCAGAGCTTTGCTGGCAGTCACCTGTGCGCTGGTTGCAAACGACGCCTATGCCTGGGGCAGCAAGGGCCATGAGATCGTCGGCATGCTGGGTGCCGAAGCCTTCCCGCGCGAAGTGCCGGCATTCCTGCGCACCTCCAGCGCAATCGCGACGATCGCGTCGTTTGCGACCGAGCTCGATCGTTCGAAAGGTGCGGGCACGACGCATGACCGCGAACGCGATCCCGGCCACTACGTCGATTTCGATGATGCGGGCAAAGCCGAAGGCGCGGTACCGCTGACCGCGTTGCCGGACACGCGCGAAGCCTATGACACCGCGCTGCGCGCTGAGAAGAAGACGCAATACCGCGCCGGCTATTTGCCCTATTCGCTGGTCGACGGCTTTCAGCAGCTGGTCAAAGATTTCGGCTATTACCGCGCCGCGCTGGTCGGCGAACGCACCGCAAAGACCAAAGAAGACCGCGCGTTTTTCGCCAAGGATCGTGCGCGCCGCGAATTGCTGACGCTGCGCGATCTCGGCGTGTGGTCGCACTATGTCGGTGACGCGTCGCAGCCGCTGCACGTGACGTCGCATTACAACGGCTGGGGCGACTTCCCCAATCCGAACAAATATTCGACCGACAAGACGCTGCATTCGCGCTTCGAAAGCGCCTTCGTGCGCGACAACATCAAAGTCGCCGACGTGCGCGCTGCGATGCATCCGTACGACCCGTGCGGTTGCGGCGTTGCCGACCGCACCGTGCGCTATCTCGGCCGCACCTTGGCGCATGTCGAAACCGTCTATCAGATGGAAGCGCGCGCGCCCTTCGCCAAAGGTCCGGCCGCCGACGACGAGGTCCAGTTCGTGACCCAGCGTCTGGCCGACGGTGCGTCCGAGCTGCGCGACTATGTGGTCGAGGCCTGGCGTCTCAGCGCCTTGTCCACGGTCGGCTACCCGACGATTTCGGTCGCCGCGATCGAGCGGGGCGAAGTCCAGCTGACAAGGCAGTCTTTCGGCGCCGAATAACGCCGGACAGACGCCACCGAGGCGCGGGAACCGGCGCAAAAACACTGAGAAACTGCGGGCTATTCATACCGCAGTCACGTACCTTCATAACTCGCTAACCAACTGCGCGCAGCTTCTCTACGAAGCCTGCTCGTGGCGCCCGACGTGACTGGCGCCGTGATTTTGAAGGATAGATCGATGGCAAACCCATCCGCACGCGACTATGCCGAAAACCAACGCGAAGCTGCCCTGGGCACGACCCAGAAGCTGATTCAGCAGCAGGCCGCCCGTGCCACCAACCCGCCGATGAGCGGCAACGCAATGCGACCGGTTCTGGTCGGCATGGGCATGCTGCTGGTCGTGGGCGTTGTGCTGTTCGGTGTCGGCTGGCCGTTGATGCAGAAACTGATCGGCATCGTGTTCGCCAAGTTGAACCTCGCCTGATGCGCTGACCGTTCTCGCCTCGGCGGGAACGACGCTCAAAACGCCGCCGCGTTGCTGATGCACGCGGCGGCGTTTGCGTTTGGGGACGCGTCGTGGTCGTTCTCGTCCCATGAGCAAGCATATCGCCGTCATCGGTGCCGGGCCGGCCGGACTGTTCGCCGCCGAGACGCTGGCCAAGGCGGGCGCTTCGGTCACGATCTATGACCGCATGCCGTCGCCGGCACGCAAATTCCTGATGGCTGGGCGTGGCGGCCTGAACCTCACGCACAGCGAACCGCTCGACGCGTTCGTCGAACGCTATGGAGCTGCGCGCGCGCAGCTCGAACCAAGCCTGCGCGCATTTCCGCCGACTGCGCTGCGCGACTGGGCGCACGATCTCGGCGTCGAAACCTTCGTTGGATCGAGCGGCCGGATCTTCCCCACCGGCATGAAAGCGAGCCCGTTGTTGCGCGCCTGGCTGCGCCGGTTGGACTCGCTCGGCGTGCGGCTGGCGACGCGTCACGCATGGCGCGGCTGGGATGCGGCCGGGGCGCTGCGGTTCGCCACCGGCACGGAAGAGCTGCGCGTCGCGCACGACGCGACCATTCTCGCGCTTGGCGGTGCCAGTTGGCCGCGTCTTGGCAGCGACGGGCATTGGGCGGGGACCTTGCGCGCGCGCGGCGTTGCGGTGACCGACTTCGCACCGTCGAATGTCGGGTTTGAAATTGCCTGGTCGGATTTGTTTCGCAGCAAATTCGCCGGCGCGCCGCTCAAGCCCGCGACCTTCTATTTCGAGGGGCGCGCGGTGCGCGGCGAAGCGGTGATCACCGATTACGGACTCGAAGGCGGCGCGATCTATCAATTGTCGGCACCGTTGCGCGACGCGATCGCGCGTGACGGGTCGGCGATTTTGCGCATCGATCTGCGCCCGGGCGAAGTCTTGTCGAGCCTCGACGCCAAACTGTCCCGCCCGCGCGGCTCGAAATCGGATTCGAGTTTTCTGCGCGGCACGATCGGGCTGGCGCCGGTCGGTGTCGGGCTGCTGCGCGAAGCGGGCCTGTCGATCACCGCGGCTGCGATCAAATCCTTGCCGTTGAAGTTGGTCGGCGCGCGCCCGCTCGAACGCGCAATCTCGACCGCGGGCGGCGTTGCCTGGGATGCGGTCACCAACGACTTTGAACTGCGCGCCGTGCCGCGCGTCTTCGTTGCGGGCGAAATGCTCGATTGGGAAGCGCCGACCGGCGGATATTTGCTGCAAGCCTGCTTCTCGACCGCGCGGGCCGCGGCCGAAGGCGCGCTGGCCGTGACAGCTTGAGGCACCCTCTGGCTTAGGGCGGCGGGGCCAGTATGGTGGCGCCGTGCAAATCCTGTCCTCTCTGCGCCGTCGCGGCGCGCCCCAGCCGACCCCGCAGCAACCTGAAGAAACCGTGCGTCCGCCGGACTTTATCGACGTCGCGGCACTGATCCGCGATTACGACCCGGCCGAACATGCGCGCCGTGCGGATGCGTATTTCGCGCAGATGACCGACCCGACGCCGATCCTGCGCAAGCCGTTCGCGAATGTGCCCGAAGCGCAGGAGATCATGGCCGGTCTTGGCGCCTTGTTGCCGGCGCTGGATCTGTTCGGCCATTGCCGCGTGCTGGATTTCGGCTGCGGCCTCGGCTGGTTGTCAGGTGCGCTTGCCAATCTCGGCTGTGAAATGACTGCGATCGATATCTCGCCGACGGCGCTGCGCATCGGCGAGGCCGCGTTCCTGGCCAGCCCGCTGTCGAATGGCCGCACGATCGATTGGAAATTGTTCGACGGCACGCGCATTCCGCTGCCCGATGCGTCTGTCGAACGCGTGATCTGTTTCGACGCGTTCCATCATTTGCCCGATCAAGCGCCGGTGCTGGCGGAGATGGCGCGTGTGCTGGTGCCGGGCGGCATCGCTGCGTTTCACGAACCCGGACCGCGCCATTCGTCGTCGCCGCAAAGCCAAGCCG
Organism: Roseiterribacter gracilis; assembly: GCA_018332375.1. GTDB lineage: Bacteria > Pseudomonadota > Alphaproteobacteria > BOG-932 > Roseiterribacteraceae > Roseiterribacter > Roseiterribacter gracilis. The sequence goes on from BOPV01000001.1 coordinate 308,898, forward strand.
AGATGCGCGCCTTCGGCGTCATCGAAAACGACATCCATATCGCCGCGATCGAACAGCTTGCGCTGCAGGCAGGCTTCGCGCGATTGGAATTGCTGGCCTATACACGCCGCCCGACCAAGTTCGGTGTCGCCGTGTACGAGCAGTTGATCGCCAACCAGGGCGACGCGGCTACGTACGAAGCGTTGGGCCGCGCGATGATGCAGGATCTCGCCGATCTGCGCGTCTTCACCTTGCACAAACACGGCGAGACGCCGCGCGACAGCCGCGATGGTAGCGCGCTGGATGCAACAATCGAACGCGTGTCCAGCACGCGCGATGGCAACAAGCTGCGCACCAGCTTGCGCATCACCAATACCGGCCGGGCTGTCTGGCGTCCGTCGGGCAGCACCTTGGCGTCGGTCAATCTCGGCGTACGCTTGGTGCGGACCGACGGATCATCGGACGAACCGTCGCGCCTTGCCGTGTCGACCGTGCCGGTCGCACCCGGTGCCAGCGTCGAGCTGCAGAGCGAGCAGGTCGTGCCGGAGAATGTCGCCGCGTTGCGCTTCGAACTGGTCAGCGAACTCGTGCGCTGGTTCGGCCGCGAGATTTGACGCGCTAGTAGGCGTCGAAGCGCGTCCGCATCGCGTCTTCCTCTTGCCGGATGCGGATGGTCAACGGCACGGCATACAGCGCCAGGCCGACGATCAACGTTACGAAGGCATGGAAGGCAAGCGCGAAGCCGACCAGCTCGGGCAGGATGTTCAGGAAATAGTTCGGATGGCGCACGCGGCGAAACAGCGGATGCGTCACCAGCGCGTGATCGCGCGCCAGGATCAGCTTCACGGTCCAGAATTTTCCCAACAGGCGCACCACGATCAGCAACATCATCATGCCGAACGCGTAGAGGCCGATCCCGGCCCAACTGACCAGGTCCAACGGCGCTGATCGCAGCGCACCTTCGGCGATCGCGGCCAGGTAGAAGGCGACATGAGTCAGGGCCAAAACGGTCGTATTGGCCGCACCAACTTCGACTGCGCCGTTTTGGCGTAGCGCGCGTTCATGGCGGATCGAGACGGCAAGCATCGCGATCCGGAGCAGGATCGCGGCGATCGCAAAAAGGACGAGCAAATGGGACATGTCGGCGTCGCTCTAGCTAAGGCGCCCCGGATGCGCAAGAAATCCGCCGGCCGCACGACGAGAGAGGCGCCGATGGTGATCCGCGAAGCGCGTTCCGACGACGCCAGATCCCTGGCCGAGCTCGTCACCCAGCTCGAACATCCGGCGACCCCGGCCGAGATCCAGCAGCGCCTGGCGGTTTTGCCGCTGGGATCGGTGCTGGTTGCCGAAACCGACACGGAGATCGTGGGCTGTCTCACCCTGCACGTGACGCCGGTCCTGCACCGTGCCGGGCCGGTCGGCCGCATCACCATGCTGATCGTGCGCGAAGACATGCGCGGGCAGGGGATCGGGCAGGCGCTGGTCGAGGCCGCCAAACAGCGATTCAAGCTGCGCGGCTGCGTGCTCGCCGAAGTGACAAGCAATCTGCGCCTCAAACCCGCGCACGCTTTTTACGAACGGCTTGGCTTTCGCAAAACCAGCTGGCGCTTCGGCAAGCAGCTCGACGCCTGAACCGCTAGGTATAAAACCCGTTCGGCCCGGAATGACTTGACGGTCAGGACGGCGCGGGTCCTGGTGGGTCCATGCCGATTCTCACCGTGCGTCACCTGACGCGCTATCGCTATCGGAAGAAGGTGACGTTCGGCGAGCATCGCATGATGTTTCGTCCGCGCGAGAGCTACGACCAGCGGCTGCTTGAATCCGACATCATCATCACGCCGACGCCGTCGGCGTTGCGCTATGTCCACGACGTGTTCGGGAATTGCGTCGGCATTGCGCGGTTCGACGGCGTGGTCGCCGACGAGCTGAGCTTCGAAAGCCGCATCCGTCTCGAACATCTGCCCGACGCCGGCGACTACAGCGCCGAGACCGAGGCCTATGCCCGGATCTTTCCGTTCGCCTACGGCGCCGAAGAACTGCCCGACCTGCAACGCTCGATCGAGCGCGCCTATCCCGACCCCGATCATGCGGTCGAACGCTGGGCGCGGCGGTTTCTGAACAAATACGGCCACACCGACACGCATCGCATGCTGGCGACGATGACGGCGGCGGTGCGCGAAGACATCGAATATGCGACGCGGACCGAACGCGGTATCCAGACGCCCGCCGAGACGTTGCAGATCCGCCGCGGCACCTGCCGTGACTTTGCGGTGTTGATGATGGAGGCGCTGCGCGCGCTTGGCCTCGCGGCGCGGTTCGTGTCCGGCTACATCTACAGCCCGGGTGAGGATGATGCGGAAGAGCGTCACCGTGGCGGCGGCCACACCCATGCCTGGGTGCGCGTCTATCTGCCCGGCTGCGGCTGGATCGAGTTCGATCCCACCAATGGAATCGTCGGCAATCGCGATTTGATCCGCGTCGCGGTAACACGCGACCCCAATCAGGCGTTACCGCTGTCGGGCACGTGGAACGGCCTGCCGTCGAGCTTTCTCGACATGGACGTCGAAGTCGACGTCGACGAATGGACTGCGACGCCTGGTCTCAGCGCGAAATCGCGCCAGGTTACCGGGGGTCGCTGACGAAGGGATTCTAGATTGCGCATCCGCACCGGCTACAACATCACGTACGAGTGTTCCGAGCCGACTGCGATCCTCGCGCATCTCGACCTGCACCCGTCGCGCGCGCGCGATCTCGAAACGCCCGATCGCATGATCACCACGCCCGGGGTCGAGCTGCATCGCTACGAAGATATGTTCGGCAATATCTGCACGCGGCTTTTGGCGCCGGCCGGGCGCATCACGCTCAAAAGCGAGTTTATTCTACGCGACAGCGGCGCCACCGATCCGGTCGCGCCCGGCGCGATCCAGCATCCGGTTGCGTATCTGCCCGACGAGGCGCTGACCTTTCTGCTCGGCAGCCGCTATTGCGAGACCGATCGCCTGTCCGACATTGCCTGGACGTTTTTCGGCCAGACCGAACCAGGCTGGGCGCGGGTCGAGGCGATCGTCAATTTCGTGCACGACCATATACGCTTCGACTATCAGCAGGCGCGGCCGACGCGCGGCGCGTACGAAGCCTATATCGAACAGATCGGCGTGTGCCGCGACTACGCGCATCTTGCCATCGCCTTCTGCCGCTGCATGAACATCCCGGCGCGCTATTGCACGGGTTACCTCGGCGACATCGGGGTGCCGCTGAAACCGCCAATGGATTTCAGTGCCTGGTTCGAGGCCTATCTCGGCGGACGCTGGTACGTATTCGACGCGCGCAACAAGATCCCGCGCATCGGACGCGCCTTGATCGCACGCGGGCGCGACGCAACCGACGTTGCGATCACGACCAGCTTCGGCCGGCTGGATCTGATTTCGTTCGACGTGGTTGCGACCGAGCTGCCGGAATTGCAGCCCGCCGAACCTGCTTAGATCGTCGTATCCGGGAAGCTCGACCAGAGCATGCCGTTGGCGGTGTTGGTGCCGGTCAGCGCAACGTTCTCGTTGCTCTCAGCGAAGTTCACCAACAGCGTTGCGCGGGATGTACCGTTGTTCAGCGCACCGACTTGCGCCGCTAGCCCGCCCGCATCGGGCGCACGGCCCAACACGTTCTGGTACAGCAGAGTCACGAACGCGTCGTTGCTTGGGCTGGCGCCGTACTTGGCGAGAAACTCGGTCGAGCCGAGGAAATTCTGCGCCAATTGCAGGTCGGCGAAATACTGCGCTTCGGTGCAGGTGAAGCCGCCGAACGCTTTCGTATTGTCGTGGCCCGCGGCAACTTGCGCCGCCACCATCGGATCGAGCCCCAGCTTGGCCTGCACCAGCAGACCGGCTTCGTCGGGCACGCGTGCAAACGCGGCCTGGTACAGACGATAGGCGGGCAGGCCGTTGCTGCCGGCATCGAGGATCAGCACGCCGTCGCTGAATACGATCCGCTCGATCCCGGTCAGATGATCGATCTCACCGCTGCGCGTGAGGTTGATCGATCCATCGGCCAGCTTGGTTGCGGTCCATGCGCTGCGCGCGCCGGTTTCGGTGAAGGTGTCGCGTCCGAACGAGGTGCCGACGACTTCTTCGCTACCGGTATGGAAGGTGAGCTTTGCGCCGGGAAGCGCCGCGCCGCTCAAGGTCTTGTCGGTGAATTGCACCGCCTGAATGTTGGTCAAGGTGTCGACGCCGTCGCGGTTCGCGACTTTGTCGGTGACGATCAGCGTCGAGCCGCTGGCGACGATCGTGTAGTCGGTCGACTTGCCGCGATAGGCGGCGACGTTGGTGCCGCTGCCGCCATCAATCGTGTCGTTGCCGCCGTATCCCATAATGAAATCGTCGCCGGCGCCGGGCGCCAGGGCTTCGGCCGTATCGTCGCCGAAGAAATAGTCGTTGCCGGCAGTCGCCGTGTTGATCAACGACATGCCGAGATCGCGCAGGATCGCCAGATCGTACTTGCTGTACTCGAACCTCGTTCCGTGCGGCGTCGTGTAGTTGATCATGTCGAGACCTTCGGAGATCGCGATATGATAATATTTCGAGCCTTGCGCGCTCGGTTCGAGCGCGAGCGGCGTCCCGTTGTGCACCGCTTGCACGGCCGCGCCGGTGAAATACGGCGCGCCATTGATGAAGGTGGTCAGCGCGTCGAATTCGGTTTCTGCGTTGCCTGGGAATTTGGTCGGGTCGTTGGGATCGCGCGTCCCCGACATGCCGATCAGATGCAAAATCTCGTGCACGAAGACATGGAAGAATTCGACCTTGGCGGCCGGTACTGCGTCGGTGCGATCAAGCGGCGTCGGGTCGAGCCAGAAGCCGGGCCCCGTATCACTCAAATTGAGTAAGTCGGACGAGATATTCACCTGACCGTCCGGCTGGTTGGGGCCGTTCGGATCGTTGCCGGTCAGCATTTCGGCGGCGATGCTCGACCGCGTCAGCGCGTTGCCGTCGGGTGCTTTGCCGGGCAGGCCAACGCCCCCGAGCGGGCGCGAATTGATGCCGCCGGTCGGCGTGACGTGCAGTTCGAGATCGATGGTGCCGAGCCCGTTTACGTGCGCCGACACGTATTGCAGCGCCGCATTCACGTTGGCCGTCAGCGCGTCGCGCACGGCCTGCGAGACCGTCGGATCGTCATAAACGTACGTGATCCGCCAGCTTGAAGCAGTCGCAGCGATTTCGGGCATGTTCGACTCCGATTTGCGATTCCAGCAAGCCGCAAAAACACTAGAGTCGTCTAGCTTTTAACCATGTCGATCAGCAGGACATGACGATGCGCAACCTTGCCTGGACGTTGAGCGCCCATCCCGAACCGGGCGAGCTGATCGGCAAGCGTCACTTTGCGTTGGTCGAACAGAGCGTGCCGTCGCTAGGTGCGGGACAGATTCTGGTGCGCATCATCGCGCTGGGCACGTCGCCGGCACAACGCGCCTACACATCGGCGGCGCCTGCGATGCATCCCAAAGTCCCGCTCGGCGCGGTGATGCGCGGTCGCGGCGTCGGCGTCGTGCTGCAATCCAACGACAGTGCGTTTCGCCCGGACGATATCGTCGAAGCGGCACTGGGTTGGCAGGAATTTGCCGTGCTGACGCCGTCGCTTGCAGGCGACGGAATTCTGCGCGTGGCCAAACTCGCCAATCCGCTGCGGCCGCTGACGCGCCATCTTGGCGTGCTGGGCGGTACCGGTGCGACGGCGTGGTTTGGCTTGTTCGAGGTCGGCCAGGCCAAGCCGGCCGAGACGGTGGTGATCTCGGCTGCGGCGGGCGGCGTCGGATCGATTGCGGTCCAGCTTGCCAAGCGGCGCGGCTGTCGCGTCATCGGCATCGTCGGCAGCGAGGCCAAAGCGCGCTGGATCACCAGCGTGCTCGGCGCAAATGCGGCGATCGACTACAAGCGCGACGACGTCGCGCAACGGTTGCGCGAGCTGTGTCCCGACGGGATCGACGTCTATTTCGACAATGTCGGTGGTGCGCTGCTCGACATTGCGCTGACCAATCTGGCGCTGCATGCGCGCGTGGTGATCTGCGGATTCATTGCGACTGCGCAAGGCGAGTTGATCGCAGGCCCGCGCCACTATCCCAATCTGCTGCGCAAACGCGCGCGCATGGAGGGGTTCTTCGTCATGGATTATCTGAAACGCTGGGACGAAGCGCACAAACCGCTGCGCGCGTGGCTCGATGAAGGCGCGTTCGACCCAGCCGAAGATGTGGAGCAGGGGTTGGAGCGCATGCCCGACGCACTCGCCAGCCTGTTCACCGGCGGGAATTGCGGGATCAAATTGTGCCGGGTGGCGGCGGATCCTTAATTGTGCGTTGTACAGCGGCAACATAGCTGACAGTGAGTCGTGCCGCGCAAATCGCTGTGACGAACAAGCAAGCAATGTTAGCCGCAGATATCAGGATCGTCGATGTAGTCGCGTCTCCGCGCCGAAGGAGCTGCTCCATGATTACAGCGACGGACTTCGTATTCAGTGCGAACTGCGCGATCACCGGCGCGAGGAGAACCAAAAATAAGAAGAGGCAAAAAATGATGCCGATCAGCCACTGGTCCGAGCCAGCTTTGTGCTTGAACAGCCAAGCGAGTTGCATAGGTACGAATGGATGTTCAGGTGTATCATCTACTGCATCGGTACGTGTCGACATTAGCTGGGCGAGTCGAAGAGCAAGAATTGTTGAGAACATCATGCAGGCAGCGAGTGGAGCTGGTAGCAAGATGATCATTGTTGTGCGGTCGTACGATAGGCCTGAAGCAACCTCAAACTTCCAATCTTCACGTTCGCCGGAGCCAAAAACGCCGATCAGGTCTCCTAGGGAGCATCCCGGTCGAATGCTTCCGTACGGAGCGCAATGCAGAAGCAGATCGCTCGCCGCATAATTTGCGAGCCGGTGACGCACGCGCAGATTGCGCCAAGTTTCGACTTCGCTGGTGGTCAAAAAGTTTTCAAACCTCGGCGCGTCCGCTGGAAGCAGAGGAGCTCCGATAGACTGAAGAGCTTTCCAATATGATTCCCAATTTAGCTCCGCAGTCCGGGAAATATTTGATCGACGAAGCGCATCGTCAGGATCGATGACAAGGTCGAACGCATAGCGGATGTGGGCAAGCGAGATGGCCTCAAGATCTTTTTGCACCAGATCGATGATGCCAAATCGAAAGTTAAATAAAAGCGGCTCTGCGCTGGCCAAAATAACGTGCTGCTTGGTGACAAAATCGGACGCGTCGTGCTGTACCCGGTTTTTAGCGATCTTCAGAAAGTCTTGTTCAACCTGAAACGCTGTACTAGTTGCGCGCAAATAGCCATCAACTGCGTTTGCGTTGCGTTGAACAAACGACTGCAAATCTTTTGCATGCTGAAGCGTGGCAATACTGCGCCGCGCCAGGTCGGCGCGTATATCGTCTGGTCGATGGCGAAGTGAAACTGCGAGTGCAAGCGCGGTTATTGTAAGCGCCAAGATTGCGTATCGCCCGAACGCGGCGCTAACCCGCCGGATCTTTTCCTCTAGGGCCTTTTCCGCATCCGACTTTGGTTGGTCTTTGCGTTTTGGACGTCGCGCAATATCGACGCGCTCGTGGTTCCCGATGCGGCGGGCAGAATTCGGAAAGCGACGCATTTAATTACCGTCTATCGTTACATCGTAAAATCCACGCAAAATCGCTGTTGTTGTCAAGTTTGAATATCAATCACGCCAACGACGATTCCTTCATCGCGTCCTTAAGCCAGTGTTTGAATTGCAGCGCGACGCCTGCGGGTGCTTCGCCGGCGCGCCAGACGACGTAGTAGCCGTAGACGTCGGGCACTTGCGTATCGAACAGGCGCACCAGGCGACCGCTTTCGAGATCGTCGGCGACGAGTAGCCCGCGCGCCAGTGCGACGCCGCGGCCGGCGGCTGCGGCTTCGAGCACCATGGCGCTGTCGCTGAGATTGATGCCGCCGCTCGGTTCGGGCAGGCGCAACCGCGCCGCGCGCAGCCATGGCGACCAGGGCTGCCACGCATGGCGCAACAGCCGCGCGCGTCGCAAATCGCCCGGCCGTTCGATCTTGTGGTCGCGCTTGTATTTGGGCGCGCAGACCGGAAACAGAATCTCGTCGGCGAGACGTTCGTCGACGCCGTTGGGCCAGCCGCCCGGCCCATAGCGCAGCGCAATGTCGATGCCGGCGGCGAGGAAGTCGCCAATGTCGGCGGTCGAGCGGATCTCGACGTCGGTCGACGGCATCTCCTGCGCGAAATCCAGCATGCGCGACACCAGCCAGCGCGTCGCCAAGGTCGGATGCACCGACACGACCAGACGCGAACGGCCGCGTTTGGGTTTGTCAGGAAAGGTTCGTTCGAGCAGCTGCAGGGCTTGCCGGCACTGCGTCAGCAACGTCACCGCGTCGCGCGTCGGCACCATGCCCGTCTTTGTGCGCTTGAACAGCCGCACGCCGAGCCGCGTCTCAAGCTCGCGAATACGGTGGCTGATCGCGCCATGGGTCAGCGCCAGCTCGTTCGCGGCTGCAGAATAAGATCCATGTCGCGCTGCTGCATCGAAAGCACGCAGTGTTTGAATCGACGGGAGCTGTTCCATGACCCTGGGCCAGGTTGTGAGGAATTTTCACAAGCTAGGCCAAATCATCTCCTTTGTCGTCATAAGGGGTGGCGCTTCAGGCTCCTGATCTAAGGAGGCGGGCGTGACTTTGACTTCGGTGCGACAGCAAGCGGCTTCGGACACACGTTCTGGCACGGCACGTCCGACCCTGGGCGCGATCCGCGGTGCGACGCTTGTCGTGCCCGATTTAGCGGCGATCGAACGCGCTTATGTCGGTTTGCTGGAGCTGCGCGTTGCGGCGCGCGGCACGATCGATGATGCCACCGCATCGATGTGGGGCGCACCCAAAGCCGCCGGCCGGCGCTTTCTCGATCTCGAACCTGCCAGCGGCGAACGCGTCTATCTGCGCTTCGTCGAGAATCCTGCCGCGCAGGCAGTGCCGTCGCTGACCACACATGGTTGGAACGCGATCGAGCTGACGGTGCAGGACGTCCACGCTCTGGCCGCACGTCTTGCCGGGTCGGACTTTCGCATCATTGGCGAGCCGCGCGGCCTGACGCGATTTCCGATGATCGTCGCGATGCAGGTGATCGGCCCGGCCGGCGAATGTCTGTATCTGACCGAAATCGGGCAGGGGAGCGGGCTCGATCTGGCATCGGCGCGTTCGTTGGTCGGACGCATCTTCATCATGGTTGCGGGCGGGCCGGACATCGAAACGCTGTTCGCGACCTATGCCGGCTTTGCCAACGACATTGATCCGCCGGTCTCGACGCCGGTGCGCGTGCTGTCGCGCGCCAACGAGTTGCCCGACGACACGTTGCACGCGCACGGGCTGATCAAGCTGCCGCAGGGCACCTTGATCGAACTCGACGAATATCCGGCTGTAACCATGCCGCGCGCCTGTGCGGTGGGCGATCTGCCCGCGGGCATTGTCAGCGTCCGGTTCGGCGTCACGACGCTGCCGGCCCGCGACTATGTCGGCACGATGGGCGTGCCGGGCCGTCGCATCGCCTGTCTGGTCGGTGCCGCGGGTGAACGGATCGAACTCGAAGAAGGAATCGATCGATGAGCGAAGTCGCCATCGAAGATCGCGCCGGACTCGACTTTGTGCTGGCGCTGCGTCGCGCCTGGGCGACCGAGCTGTATCCGCAGCTGCGCCACGAGTTCGACGCAAGCGGTGCAAAAGGCGACGCGCGCGCCATCGCAAAGACCGTGCATCGCCTGCCGACCTATCCCTGGTTCGCCTGGCTCGAACGCGGCTCGCAGAAAATGCTGTGGCGTGCGGTCGGCGATGCGATCGAACACCAGGCTGCGTCGATTCCATTTCTGGACAACGGTCCGTCGACCGTCGAGTTGGATCCGACCTTCGATCTGCCCGACTGGTACACGGAGTGGGACATTCACGTGCAGCCGGGCGGCATCTGGTCGAGCGAAGCGGCTGCATTGGTCTACGAGCTTGGCGCGCGGCTGGTGATGCTGGGCGACAATGACGATTACAAATTCCATCGCCTCTTCACCGAAACCGCAATTCCCGCGCGCGACTATCGCCGCATCGTCGATTTCGGCTGTGGCTTCGGTAAATCGGCTTGGCCGCTGAAACAGCGTTTCGCCCAAGCCGAGGTGATCGGCGTCGACCTGTCGGGCCCGTGCCTGGAATTGGCTGCGGCGCGGTCAAACGAGCGCAATCTGGCGCTGCGCTATCGCCAGGCCGATGCGACTGCAACCGGCCTCGAAGACAAGTCCGCCGATCTCGTCACCTCGACGATGTTCGTGCACGAGATCCCGCAGCAAATCCTGCCTGCGGTGTTCGCAGAAGCATCGCGCTTGTTGGCGCCGGGTGGCGTGTTGCGGTTTCTCGATTTCCACTTCACCGGCGACGCGTTTCGCGATCTTGCGATGATCGAACATGGCACGCGCAACAACGAACCGTTCCTGCCGACGACGATGCAGGCGGATCTGGTCGCGATGGCGCGCAAAGCAGGCTTTGCCGATGCGCGCTGGGTCGCGTTCGATGAGCGCGGCGCCGGGCGTCTCGACACGCTGCAATGGCCGGCGCGCGCCGAATGGCATTTCCCGTGGGCGGTGCTGGAAGCGGAGATGGCGGCCCCCGCGCAGGCGGAAGACTCAAGATGAGCAGCGATGATCCGTTGAAGCCTGATCTCGATACCAGCCAGCTTGCGGCGTTGGTGTTCGAACTTGCGTCGCAGCTCCATGCCGAACGCAGCGCGCGCATCGCATTGCAGAACGCGCTGATCCGCGCCGGCATCACCACCGACATTGAAATTGGCGAAGCGGCCGAAGCGGCGCTGACGCGCGAAGAGACGGCGGCCGCGCTGGCGCGGTCGATGCTGAAATTGATGCGCGTGCTTCGCGAAAGCGACGATCCGCGATCACCGACACGACACGAAGCTGAGGAGAGAAACGCTTGACGCGTCCCTGGATTGAATTCGTCCAGTCGCAGAAGATCGCGTGGAAGGACGACGATGGCTGGGCCGCTGCGCCCGGCGCGTCGGTTCGCATTCTTAGTCGCGATTCCGACACGAATGCTGCGAGCTTGATGTTGCGTCTGCCGAAAGGGTGGACGGCACCTGCCGGTGCGTTGAATGTCGATGAAGAGTTTCTGGTGCTGGAAGGCGCGGTCGAAATCGGCGGCACGCGCTATGGCAAGCTGGGCTTCGCGCATTTCCCTGCCGGCTACGATGCAGGTGCGCGCAGCGCGCCCGAGGGCGCAATCATTCTGAGCTTCTTCGACGGCAAGCCGGTGCGCAGTGCTGCACGCGCCTACAACGAAGCGCGGCTGGTGAAGATCGAAGATGCGATGCACGTGCCGTACACGGGCAATTTCCATCCGGAATTTCCGCCCGGCGCCGGACGCAAGCTTCTCTATGTCGATCCGACCACCAACGACACAACATGGATTCTCGGCACCTTGCCGCTGCGTTGGGCCGAGCGCGCCGAGATTCATCCGACCGTCGAAGAAATGTACCTGTTGAGCGGCGAGGTGCACGGCAATCGCGGCGTGATGCGGCCGGGTGCGTATTTCTGGCGACCCGCCAACGTACCGCACGGCCCGTACGGGTCGCTGACCGGCAATCTCTATTTCTTCCGCACCAAAGGCGGAAGTTTGAAGACCGAGTATGTCGAGCCCGAACGCAAATTCATGTGGTGGCCGCCCTACGACGCGCAGTTGCCGCAAGAACTCGAGCACGCACGCGGCGAGACCGAACCGGCGCCAAGTTGGTGGTGACGACAGAATAAAACGAGACGGTGTGGCGACAACGTTTTGCCTCGGCAAAACGGCCAAAAACAAACAACGCGCGCCGGCGATCGCAGGTAAAAGAATTGGGAACGGGAGCTGGGACATGAAACGGATTTTTGGACTCCTGCTGCTTGCAGGCACCGCGTTGGCATCGACCGACGCATTCGCGCAGCTCGAAGAAATCACGGTCACGGCGCAGCGCCGCGAACAGCAATTGCAGAAAGTGCCGCTGGCGGTCAGCGCCTACACGGCGACCGACCTGGCGCAGCTGCAGATTCGACAGACCGTCGATCTGATCCGCGTCGTTCCCAACCTGGTCGGCAACAACAATGTCGGGCTGGGCGGGTCGGCGACCTATTATCTGCGCGGCGTCGGCAATACCGAAAGCTTCCCGACCCAGGACGTGCCCGTCGGCACCTATGTCGACGACGTGTTTCTGTCGCGTCAGAACGGCAACAACATGAACCTGTTCGACGTCGAACGGATCGAAGTGCTGCGCGGCCCGCAAGGCACCTTGTTCGGCCGCAACACGACCGGCGGCGCGATCAACGTGATCATGCGCAAGCCGGCCGATCATTTCGGCGGTTACGCCGAAGCGTCGATCGGACGGTTCAACCAGTATGAGCTGCGCGCGTCGGTCGACGCACCGCTGGATCCGAAAGTCCTGACCAAAGTGTCGGCCTATCGCGTCGGCAGCGACGGCTGGGCCAAGCAGAAATCGACTGGCGCCGATTTGAACGGCCAAGATTCGTACGGCGTGCGCGGCGACGTGCGCTTCCTGCCCAGCGAGCGCCTGACCGTCGACCTGTCTGCCTTCTACGCCTATCAGGACATGGGCAACATTCTGAACCGGATCGATCCGGTGACTGGCGATCGCACCGTCTATTCGGGCGTGACCAAAGGCTACCTCGCGCGGTTCGGCTATGCCGGTGCCAAAGCCAACAACGACCTGACCGACCTGACCAAGCTGACCGCGGTCACGTTGAACGTGAATTACGATCTCGGTCCGGTCGCGATCAATTCGATCACCGGCTATCGCAAGACCGAACAGAACTACCTGATCGACTCCACCTTCGCGCCGCCGAACCCGATCGCCTATGGCGGTTCGCCGTCGCTCGACGAAGGGTTGATGGAACAGTACAGCCAGGAATTCAAACTGACCGGCAAGGCGCTGAACGACCGGCTGACCTGGGTCGGCGGTCTGTTCTTCCTGCGCGAACGCAACGTCACCGATCTCGGCACCGGCACGGGCAGTGCGACGACCTTCACCGTCACCGGCGACCGCACCATTCGCAACACGCTGAACACCGAGGCAGCCTATGCGCAGGGCGATTACAAACTGACCGACCAGTTGACCGCGACGGTCGGCCTGCGCTTCACGCACGAAGAAAAGAAGCTCGACGTGCGCCGTGATGCCAGCAACATCGGGCCGGACGTCAATACGGCGGGCATCATCGCGGCGGGTATTCCGGTCAATCTGCACGCCAACTTCATCACGCCGCGCTTTGCGCTGACCTATCAGCTCGATCCTGACGTGATGTTCTATGCGTCGTCGACGCGCGGTGCGAAGTCGGGCGGCTGGAACGGTCGTGCGCTGGCCAACAACGCGTTCCTGGCCTTCAAACCCGAACGCGTCTGGTCGGAAGAAGTCGGCATGCGCGCCGACCTGTTCAACAAGCGCCTGCGCCTCAACGTCACCGGCTTCTACGCCTATACGCAGGACGAGCAGATCTCGGCGGCGTACATCGTCAACGGCACGCGCTTCTTCACCGTCACCAACCCGGCGGACCTGCGCAATTACGGCGGCGAATTCGAATTGACCTGGCTCGCCACCGACAATTTGAAAGTGAACGCCAATCTCGGCGTGCAGCATGCGCGTTACACCAGCATCTCGGCCGACGTCGCGACGCAGCAGCGCAATTGCAACACGGCGATCGGCGCCAACAACGCCACCAACATCGCGGCCGAGTGCAATCGCGGCTTCGTCGACGCCAAGGGCCGCATCGCGCGGCCGGTGCGTGCGCCGGATGTGTCGTTCAGCGGTTCGGTGACCTACGACGCGCGGTTCGAACAGTTGACCGTGTCGCCGACTGTGGGGCTGACCTACAATAACGGCTATGGCATCGGTAACGCGGGCAATCCCGATCTGCTCGACGGATCGTGGACCGGCACGCAGGTTTTGTGGGACGCGTCGGTTGCGTTTCAGTCGGATCGTCTGCCGAACTGGTCGCTCACGGTGGAGTGCAAGAACTGCTTCGATCGCAGCTACAACGTCTCGTTCCTGTCGACGACCGGCATCTTCCTCAATACGCCGGGCATCTGGGACGTGCGGTTGCGGTACAAGTTCTAGGCACGCGCGAAGCGGGGGCCTAGAACCCCCGCGAAGGCGGGGGTCCAGGTATCAGCGCGAAGGATGGTTCGAATTCCAAGCTCAACGACCTGGATCCCCGCCTTCGCGGGGATGACGACATGAAATCCGGCTGGACGGTCGCCTTTCTTCTCATGGCGACGCAGCTGGTTTCCTATATCGACCGATTTCTGCCGAGCCTGGTGCTCGACCAGTTCCGGACCGAGCTGGCGCTGACCAACGCGCAGGTCGGGATGTTGTTCGGCATCGCCTTCGCGTTGTTCTACGCGATCATGGGCTTGCCGTTCGGTTGGCTCGCCGATCGCTTGCCGCGCAAATATATTCTGTCGAGCTGCATCGCGCTGTGGTGCGTGATGACGATGCTGGGCGGCGTCGCGCATTCCTACACGCTGTTGTTTCTCTCGCGCATGGGCGTCGGGTTGGGTGAGGCCGCGGTCAATCCCAGCGCGCTTGGCCTGATCGGCGACTATTTCAAAGGTGCACGCCGCGCCCGCGCCGTCGGCTTGTTCATGTGCGGCACGTTTGGTGGTGCCGGCCTTTGTTATCTGCTGGGCAGCAGGCTGGTGCATTTCATCAGCGAATGGGCGCCCGCCAGCGGAATCGAACTGGCACCGTGGCGCATCTGTTTTCTGTTGATCGGGTTTCCCGGTTTGGTGCTGGCGATCTTGTGGTTGTTCATGCCCGAGCCGCCGCGCGACAAGTCGCGCGGCTATGTTTCGCTCGACAGTGCGGGCCTGGTCCGGACGCTGCGCTTCGTCGCGCAAAACTGGAAAGCGTTCGGCACCTTGTTCATTGGATCGGGCGCGACCTTGACGTTGGGCTCGCTCGCCTTCTGGAACATCACGCTGTTTCGCCAGGAGTTCGGCTGGTCGGTGGTCGAAGTCGGCACCGCAGTCGGGTTTCTGTTTTTCCTCGGCGGCGGTGGCGGCACCGCGTTGTCGGTATGGTTGTCGTCGCGCTTTCTGCGCGCCGGAAAACAAGATGCCAGCATGCGCGTCTTGTGGATCGGGCTTGCGATCGGCGTACCCAGCTTTGCGCTCTATCCGCAAATGGCGAGCGGCAACCAGGCCGTCGGCACGTTGTTCTTCGCGTTTCTGGCACAGGGCATCGCGGCTGCAGCCGGGCCCGCAGCGCTGACCTTCATCGCGCCGGGACAGATCCGCGCCCAGGCGACCGCCTTCTATTTTCTCGTGATCAATCTGTGCGGGCAGGCGATGGGCGCCTGGGTGGTCGGCGAACTTGCCGATCGTTTGCCGAAACCGCACGGCCTTGCCAATGCAATGACGATCGAAGCATTCGCGGTCGGCATTCCGGCGCTGCTGCTGATCCTGTTGGGCTTGCGCCACTACCGGCAACTGGCCGCGACGTTAACATCGGCAGGTGCCGTCACCCCTGGTTCGGGCCACTAGGATCGGGCTTTCTGTCCCCACGGTTGAGTCGGGGGACAGGTGGCGCACGGGCTTGCAATCAATGGGCGGTTTCTGACCCAGGCCGGCACGGGCGTGCAGCGTTTCGCGGCCGAGATCGTCGGCGCCTGGGATGCCCTCCTTGCGGACGGCACGATCCACAGCTCCGACGTGACGATCCTGAGTCCGCCGGGCGCGCGCAAACTCAATCTCCAACGCATCACGCAGACCGAAATCGGATCGCGCGGCGGCTATGGGTGGGAGCAATGGGATCTGCCACGCGCCGTCGGTGCGCGCAGCCTGGTGTCGTTGTGCAATCTCGGACCGTTGCTGACGCGGCGACAGGCGCTGGTGATTCACGACGCGACGCCGCGTGCGATGCCCAACGCGTTCTCACGCAGTTTCAAACTTGCCTATTCGGTGTTGGAGCCGCTGCTGTGCCGGCGCGTCGCGTCGCTGGTGACCGTCACCGAATTCTCGCGTCGTGAAATCGCGCGCTATTACTGGGCCGACGAAGAACGGATCGCGGTGGTGGGCGAGGGCGCCGATCATATCGACCGCATCACGTCGGATGTGCGCGCGCTCGAAAAACACGGTCTGACGCGGCACGGCTATTTTCTTGGCGTCGGTCTCGGCGGTCGCAACAAGAACACGCCGGCTTTGGTCGAGGCCTATGCACAGCTGCAGGGCAAGACCAACGCGACCTTGGCCCTGGTCGGGCGTGCCGATGCGCGCGTGCATCCGACCTTGCCTGCGCCGCAAGGTGCAAAGGTGCTGGGTTTTGTCGACGACGCGGAATTGAAAGCGCTGTACGAGAACGCGCTGGGGCTGGTCTATCCGTCGCTGTACGAAGGCTTCGGTCTGCCGCCGGTCGAAGCAATGCGCAGCGGTTGCGCCGTGCTGGTGAGCGATCAGGAAGCGCTGGTCGAAGTCGGCGGCGACGGCGTGTTTGCAACCAAGCGCGGCGACACGAACGCGCTTGCCGCGGCGATGCTGCGGCTGGAAACCGATCCAGCCTGGCGCGCAACGCTGGCTGCGCGCGGTCGTGCCCGCACCGACACGATGACGTGGCGTGCGGCTGCGTTGCGACTGTGGAAGACGCTGCCGTGAGCGAGGCGCCCAAAGATCGCTTCGCCTTGTTCGGCGCGTTGCGCCTGGCCAATGCAGGGGCGGGGCTGGTGTTCGGTCTGCTGCAAACCGCCATTCTCGCACGCACCTTGCCGCTCGACTCCTTCGCGCACTACGTGCTCGCGGGCGCATTGGGCAACGCATTGTGGGCGTTCGATCTTGGTATTGCGCGCGTGTTGTTCACGCGGCTGCGTCCGGCCTGGCTCGACGGCAACGTGCCCGCGTCGCTGGCGCGGCAGGGGTGGGCGGTGGTGCTGTTCTATGCCGCGCTGGTTCTGGTCGGCGCGGTGGTGCTGTTTGCGGTCGCGTTGCTGCGTGCCATTCCCGATGCGCTGGGGCTGGCCGCGTTCTTCGCCTTTACTGCGCTGAACCTGCCGTGGTTCGCGCTGCGCACCTTGTCGGTCGCGGTCGACCGGTTCGTGCAGATCGAACTCGCCGAAGCGTCGCGCCGCGCGTTGCAGATTGGCGCCATGCTGCTGCCGTTGCTGGGCGTCAGCGTCGGCACCGCGTCGCTGATTGGTCTGGCGGCGTGGGCACTGCCGGTCGCACCGACCTTGCTGCGCTTGCGCGCGATCGGTGCGGTGGCGCCCGGTCCTGTCGTCGGCGGCATGGTGCAAACCTGGCGTTCGCACCGCGCCGATCTTGCGCGCGCTGGCAGCTACGCGTTGGCCGAGCTTGCGATTTACAACGCGCCCTACGCAGTGGCGTCGTGGTTGTTCGGTGTCGGTCCGGCCACCATCGTCGCCGATCTGCTCGCCAAAACGCTGCGCGGCGCGACTGTGCTCAGCGCGTCGCTGTGCGAGGCGGCGGTGCCGGCGCAGACGCGCGCCTGGCACGCGCGCGACCGGGCCGCGCTGATCCGCACGACGCAGCGCGTCGTCGCCACAGTCGCCTTGCCGACCATGTGCCTGTCGCTGTTGCTGATCCTGGCGGGGAACGAGCTGTACGCGAAGCTGGTGGCGGATGCGGTCGCGATGCCCGCGATGCTCGGCGCGCTTGCCGGGCTGCTGGTGATCGCCAATGGGGTGCAGACGATCAGCAACCACCTGCTGATTCACACGGCCGCCTTTCTTGCCGTCTCGCGTGCGGCCGTCGCATTGGTCGTCTGTTTTGCGGCAGGGGCGGCGTTGGCCTTTCTGTTCCAGGTCGAGGTCGTGCGATTCTGGCAGGGCTATGCAGCCATCTACGCCGCAGGCGCGTTGGTCTATGCGACACTGGCGATCCAACGCGCGCGGCAGTTGCCTTCATGAACAACACCGTCACCGATTATGCGCTGTTGCCGCTCGAGAAAGTCTCGGTGTGGATGTGGCTGGCGATCGTGCTGGCGACGGTCATGTTTCTCGCCTTCTGGCGGCGCGACGCGCAGCGCTGGGGCGTGATTTCGTTCAATAGCTGGTTTTTCGGCTACGGCTTCTATCTCAAGATCTTCCTGATGTACCCGTTCGCGCTGTCGCTGGAGAATATCCGCGTCGTCGGACGGTCGTTCGAAACCGTGCTCGAAAATCTCGACCACGCCTTTGTGATCACCTTGGGCGGCATCGTCTGCATGCTGATCGGCATGGCGTTGTCGCGCCTGTCGCCACGGCCGCATTTGCGGGTTGCAGATCTGATTTTCGATGCGCTGCGCCGAGGCTGGTTTACGCGCGTCGGCGCGTTCCTGGCAGCGTTGATCGCGATTTCGATGTCGCTGCTGCTGCTGACCTTGGGCTTTCAGGTTTTTGCCGGACGCACCTTGGTGTTCGAACGACCCGAGCTGCGCCCGATTTTCAATCTTTGGTACGAGGTGGTTCCGTTCTGCGCCATTGTGCTGATCCTGTGGGGCGTCGCCGCCAAGAAACGCACGACTTTGTGGATCGGCGTTGCGGTGCTGGGGCTGGGTTTTATCGGCGGCACGCGCACCACCGTGATCCTGACCGCGGTGACCGCGGGAATCTGCGTTGCGATGGTGCACCGATTGCGCCGCACCTGGTTGTTGATCTTTGGCGCCGTAGCGCTGCTGGGTGTTGCGGTGTTGATGAAACAGCTGCGCGACGGTGACGTGTCGCAACAGATCAGTTTCGGTCGTCAGCTATCGTCGACCTTCTATAACGGCGACATTTCGGATCTGCGCGAATTCGCCTGGACCCTGAGCGGCTTTGACGATCAGAGCTTCTATTACGGCCGCACCTATGTTGCAGGCTGGCTGGCCTTCATTCCGTCCTACATTTCCGATTTCCGCACCACCTACGGCATCGGTCGCGTCACGGCGCGGCTGGCGGGACTCGATCCCGATTTCCATTCCGGTTTGCGCCCGCCAGTGTTCGGCGAGCCCTATCTGAATTTCGGCTGGGTCGGCGTGATTCTCGGCGGGCTTTGGTACGGCTTCGTCGTTGGACGGTTGATGCGTTGGATCCGCCAGGGCGTCGACCAGGACGTCGGCGTCGATCGCTATGCGCGCGTCTGGGCCGGGTTTCTGATGTTGCAGATCATCGACGCGGTGATTTTCTCGGGCGCCTTTTTCGCCGTCTATATTTTGGCCGCGTTGCTGATGGTCGGTCGCCTGATCGGACGCGGCGAACGACGGCGCGGCCTGCAAGCGACATGAGTGCGGCCATCCGCGTCATCCAGATCGTCGGCAGCCAGGTCGGTGGCGTGCGGCTGCACGTGCATGATTTGCTGCTGGGGCTCGATCCGGCGCGTGTTGCGCAAGCCTATGTCTATTCGACGCGCCTGTTCGATGCGCGATTCACGGATGAGGTGCCGCGCATCGAAGCGCGCTGCAGCGAGATGCTGGCGCTCGACATTCGCCGGCCACCGGCCTTCGGCGACGTACGCAACATTCTGCGCGTGATTGCGTTGGCGCGGCGTTGCCGGGCGCAAATTCTGCACGGGCACGGTGCCAAAGGCGGGCTCTATGCGCGGCTGGCCGCGCATGTGGTCGGTGCGCGTGCCGTCTACACGCCGCATGGCGGCAGCGCGCATGACGCGTTCGGACCGGTGCAGGATTTTGTCTATCGCAAGACCGAACGCGCGCTGATCCCGTTCACCCATCTGTTCCTGTTCGAGTCCATGTACTCGGCCGACGCCTTCGCACGCCGCACCGGCGTCGCGCGCCTGCCGATGCTGATCAATCCGAACGGACACGCGCTGGCCGACGAAGCACCGGTCCGCTTGCCAAAGCACGTTCGTGCACGGCCGGTGGTGGGGTTCTTCGGCATGTTGCGCGACGAGAAGGGGCCCGATCTTGCGATCGAGGTCGCTGCGCGCGTGCCCGAGATCGAGCTCCATATCTACGGCGACGGACAGGCACGCGCAGCGTTGGAAGCGCAGGCCGCGCCGCTTGGTAATCGTGTCGTGTTTCATGGCGACGTGCGCGATGCGACCGACCGCATGCGGACTTGCGACGTAATTCTGATCCCGTCGCGATTTGAATCGTTCGGCTATGTCGCGTTGGAAGCAGCGCTGCTGGGTTTGCCTGTCGCTGCGTTTTCGACCGGCGGTTTGCCCGAAATTCTGCACGATCATCCGGCTGCATGCATGGCGCCGACGGGCGATGTCGCAGCGCTCGCCGCATGCCTGCGGGCAGTTTTGCAGAGAAGCCCCGTGGAATCCTCACCCGTATTACGGGCGAAATTCGCCCGTGGTCGTATGCTCGCGACGGTTTCTAGCGCCTATAGCGAATTGCTCACGACTGCACTGTGACGGCCGTGTGAATTCTACGGTTTAGCCACTGTATGCATAGCGCAGCGCTCGCATGTTCCGCGCATGACGTTGCGCGACCTTTTGCAAATTGCCTTTCGCTTCCGCTGGCACGCCACCATCGTGCTCGCGGCTGCGTTGCTGGGCGGGCTGTCGTTGAGCCTCTTCATGACGCCGATCTACCAATCGAGCTCGGTCGTGCTGGTGAAGTTTGGTCGCGAGTTCGTCTACCGCCCCGAAGTCGGTGCAGCGGGCGGCGCCAGCCAAATGGTGGCGCCGATCATCGATCGCGACGAAGTGCTCAACGAGCAGGTGCAGATCCTCAAGAGTCGCGACGTGGTGCAGGGCGCCGTGCGCGCGGTTGGCGCCGAACGTCTGTACCGGTCGTTGCCGCGCGATCCGGTCGAACGCGAAGACGAGGCCATCCGCCGCTTCGAACGCGCGTTGACCATCGTGCCGGTGCGCAACTCCTCGACCATCCGCATCTCGTTCGAGCATGCCGATTCCGACATTGCGCGCGATGCGCTGGACCATTTCGTCGATCTGTTCCGGCAAAACTCGATCCGCGCCTACGCACAACTGCAGACCAGCTTCTTTGAAGACCAGGAACGGTCGGCGCGTGCGCGCTTGCAGGCGGCCGAACAGCGTCTCGCCACATTCCGGCGCGGCCATGTCGATGGCGGCTATGACGAACAGATCCCGCTGCGCGTGCGCCAGAGTGTCGATCTCGACAATGCGCAGAAGACCGTCGAAGCAGCCATCGCCGAAGCGCGCCAGCGGACCGACGTGCTGAAGCGCCAGATGGAGGCGACGCCGCGCATCATCGAATCCTATCGCGAAGCCGAAACTGCCCACATCGTCGAAGAAGCGCGCAGCAAGCTTCTGTCGCTGCGCCTGCGCGAACAGGAATTGCTGGCCCAGTTCACCGACGACAGTCCGCGCGTGGCCCAGGTTCGCCGCGAAATCGGCATCGCCCAGCGCGAGCTGACCACACGCGAAAAAGAATTTGCCGGGCGCGTGCGTACCGGCCTCAACGACACGTTCGTCGCACTGGAGCGCGACTTGTTGCGCGCCCAAGCCGACGTCGATGCGTTGGGCGAGCGGCGCGACGCGTTGGCGGCGCAGCGCCAAACCGTGTTGACCTTGATCGACGACATGTCGGCCAACCAGTCGGACCTGCGCACGATCGAACGCGACGTGGTTGCAGGCGATCTGACCTTGCGATCGATCCTGACCAAGCTGGAAGAGGCGCGGGTCTATGACGCGCTGAACCGCGAAAAGATCGGCAGCTTGCAAGTGGTGCAGCAAGCGACGCGCCCCGATCCGCGCAAACCGATCCGTCCCGAACCGCTGCTCTATCTGATGGCCGGCCTGTTCGGCGGTTTGATCGGCGCCGTCGTGCTGGTCGGTGCAGCCGAATTGCTGTCCGACACGATCAGCGTTCCCGACCGCGCTGCTGCTGCGTTTGGTTTGCCGGTGTTGGCGGCGCTGCCCTACATCCCGGGTGACGTCGAGCAGCGCGACACGCCGACGCGCGCATTGCTGCGCCGGATCGTGCAACAAGCACGACGCCGCTTGCCCGGCCTGATGTTGCTGGGTCTGTTGACTGCGCTGGCCGGCTGTTCGTCGGTCAAGCAGGCGCCGATCGGTCCGACCGGCTTTGCGCCGTGGACCTCGGTCGCGTCGTCGTACCAGCTTGGGCCGGGCGACGAGTTCGAAGTGAAGTTCCCGTTCAATCCCGAATTCAACGAACGCGTCGCGGTCGCGCCCGACGGTGCGGTCAGCCTGCCGTTGGTCGGCATCGTGAAAGCGGGCGGACGCACCGTGCCGAGCCTGACCGAAGAGTTGGAAACGCGCTTTGCGCGCGATCTGCGCCAGCCGCGCGTGCAGGTGCTGCTGCGCAATCTCGCTTCGCAGCGCGTGTTCGTTGGCGGTGAAGTCAACGCGGCCGGCCTGTATCCAATGCCGGGTCCGATCGGCGTCGCCGAAGCGTTGTCGCTTGCGACCGGCGCAAAAGATACGGCCAAGCTGAGCGAAGTCGTGCTGGTCCGGCGCAATGCCGAAGGCCGTCCGATGCTGCGCACTGTCGACGTGGAAGCGTTCCTGAGCGGCAAGGGCGAAGACGTGCCGCTGCAAGGCTTCGACATCATCTACGTGCCGCGTTCGACCATCGCGGAGATCGATCTGTTCGTTGACCAGTACCTGAACAAGGCGATCCCGTTCAGCAAGAACTTCAGCTACGCGGTCAATCGCAATCCCGGCAGCGCGCTGAACACGACGGTGAATCCGTGATCAACAGTCACCGGGAAGCGGCGTCCATGCAGCCGGGCCAGGCGGTTGATACCGTTCGGCTGGCTCGTACGCCGAACCGGACTGGCGCGGGCAATCGCGCGCATAGCCGCCAGCAACGAGCTGGCGCGACACGTCGCCCTGACCGACGAAACAGCGCGCGACCGGCAGACCTTCCCAGCTTCGCGCCATCGGCACGCAGCGTGTGTCGCGCGACGCCAGCACGCGCACCAGCGCCTGGTACGAATCCTGCGCGCCGAAATCGCTGGCGCGCGGCGCGACGATTCCAAACAAGCGAAACACCTGGCCGCCGACTTTCAGCTTGGTCGCGTCAATTGCGGTGGCGCGTCCCGTGACTTCGCCCAATTCCGCCGGCATGGCCGGGCTGCCGCCCGAGATTATGGCCGCTGCCACCAATAGCGGCAGCAGCGGACGCGTCTTCCGCCATTCGATCCGCACGCCGTTGCCCAGTGCCAACAGCGATCGTGGTGTAGCGCGCGCCTGGCGTTTCGCGACGTTCGTGGGCGTGATGGACATCTTGTTCTGCACGATCGTGTGGTTCGGTGTCGGCATCGTCACCGAGATCGCGCCGTTCGACAATGAGATGCTGAATGGCGGCCTCGTCGTGGCGCTGTATGTCTCGATGGCGTTTCTGCGCGGCGTCTACGATCCGCGCAAACATGGCAGCGTCGAAGGAACCTATATCGACGCACTGCGTGTCTGGTGCGTGGCGGTGCTGGTCTTCGCCTTCGGCAGCCTGATGACGCACGGCTTCTTCGTCGACCGGCCGGCGCGCATCGCGCTGCTGATCGGGGTCGGCGGCCTAATGCTGGTCGGATGGCGCCTGGTGCAGGTGCGGCTCTATCCCAATTTCGCGCTCTATCACACGCCGCGCCGTCGGGTGCTGGTGATCGGGGCGGATTCCGACGCCGAACGTATTCTCGACCTGCACGAGTCACGCGGCGATGACCGGTCGCTGCTGGTCGGCTATTGCGACGACCGCGAGTTCGGCAGCATCGAACATCCGCGTCTGCTCTATCTCGGCCCGGTCGCGCGCGTGCCGATCCTGATCGAGAATCTCGAAATCGACGACGTGCTGGTCGCATTCCCCTGGGCTGCGGCCGAGCGGATTGCGACCACGGTCGACACGCTGCGCTTTCTGCCAGTGCGCGTGTTGCTGTCGCCGGAAAAGATCCTGCGCGCGATTCCGCCGACCGGCTTCGTCAAAAGCTTCGGCTTCGACGTGCCAATGTTGCAGCGTCCGCCGATCGCGCCGCGCTGGTGGCTGGTGAAAGGCGCGATCGACCGGGTTGGGTCGGCGCTGCTGCTGGCGTTGTTGAGCCCGCTCTTTTTGTTGATCGCGCTGGCGATCAAGCTCGACAGCCGCGGGCCGGTGTTCTTTCGCCAGGACCGGCTGGGGCTGAACGAACATCCGTTCCGCATCTGGAAGTTCCGCACCTTGCGCCACGAAACCGCCGACGCGACGGTCGAGCGTCAGGTCCAGCGCGGCGACGATCGCGTTACGGCCGTCGGCGCGGTGTTGCGCAAATTCAGCCTCGACGAGCTGCCCCAGCTGATCAACGTGCTGACTGGCGAGATGTCGTTGATCGGACCGCGGCCGCATGCGCCGGGTACGAAAGTCGACGGCATCGTGTTCAGCCACGCGATCCGCGATTACGGCATCCGCTACCGCGTCAAGCCGGGCATGACCGGTTGGGCGCAGATCAACGGTTGGCGCGGCGACACGGCGACGATGGACAAGCTGCGCAACCGCATCGAATACGATCACTATTACATCGCCAACTGGTCGCTCGCCCTGGATCTGCTGATCCTGCTGCGCACGCCGGGCGCGATTGCATCGGCAAAGAACAGCGTATGAGCAGCATCGCCCCCACAAACATAACGACCGCCGGCGAGACCACCAGCGACGAGAATCTCGACGCAGCCCAGCACGACGAGTTGCTGCGGTTGTTCAATCGCGTCGATGCGCTGCTCGATACCAATCCCGGCCGCACCGTTCTGTTGGTCGGCCCGTCGGCCGGCGTCGGTGCATCCAGCGTCGCGCGCGGTCTGGCTGCGATTGCGGCCGAACGACAGGGCAGCAAAGTTCTGTTCCTCGACGCTGACACGACCAAGGACCGCAATCAGGACGACCCGCGCGCCCGCGGTCTGATCGGTTGCCTCGAGCGCGGCGATGATCCGTTGCGCGCGATCGTGCCCGCGACTGAGTCGTCGCACGGCCGTGCCTATGATTTTGCGCGGCTGATCGACGTGGCGCTGCCGCGCGGCCATGCCTTGCCGCCTGGGCTGATCGAACGCGCGCTGCAGGCGTTGCGGAACGAATATCGCTGGGTGGTGATCGACGCGGCGCCGCTGCAGGCGGCGGCCGAGACGATGCCGATCGCGCGCCTGGCCGATGCGGTCGCGATCGTGGTCGAGGCCGAGACGACTCGCATTCCGGTGACGCAGCGGTTACTTCAAGAGCTCAAGCTCGGCGGAGCCAATCCGATCGGGATCGTCCTCAACAAGCGGCGCTTCTACATCCCGTCATGGATCTACCGACGCTTGTAAGTTTGATCGCACTGCCCGGCGCCGTCGGTTACGTCCTCGTTTTCATCGCAGCCTGTCTGGTCCCACTGGCCGTCTATGCCGACGGGCGGCGCCATGCGCTGCGCTGGCTGATCGCGCTGACGGCCGTCTCGATCATCCAGATCAGCCTGCGCATCGCGCTCAATGAAGATCCGTATCTCAATTCCTTTCCCAGCGGCCATGTCGTTCTGGCGACGGTCGGCGCGGGCGGGTTTCTGGCATTGCTGGGATGGCAGACGAAACCGCAACGGCTGCTGGCGTTTCTGGGGACGGTGGCGATTGCGCTGCTGGTCGGCCTGTCGCGCGTCACCAACACGCCGCATCGCTGGATCGATGTGTTCGGTGGTTTGGTTCTGACGTTGGGTTGTCTGGCGCTGACCGGTTTTTTCTGGATCCAGGCGGGGCCTGAATCGCTGCTGCGCCGGCAGTTGCGCCGCGCGGCACTGGCGGGCGTCGTTCTAGCCGCGGCCATCGGACCGTTCCTTGATCCGGTAATCCGCGCACATTCGCCGTATTAGGGCGCGCGAAAACGCCACCCGCCGATTTTTTGTTCCGCAGATTTTTTCTTCCACCGTGGCGCGGTTTTTTCGCGCCTGGCGTTACTCTGCGCGACCCATGATTCCCGGCACGACGCGTAACGACCTGCAGCAGCTTTTTCCCGGCAACGGCACCATGGCGGCGCGGATGCGCGCCACCGATTGGTCGTCAACGCCGCTTGGCCCCGTCGACGGCTGGCCGCAGGGATTGCGCACGGCGGTGCGGATCCTGCTCACCTCGCGTTACGCGATGTGGATGGGCTGGGGCCCGGATCTCACCTTCTTCTACAACGACTCGTATCGTCCGACGCTGGGCATCAAAGACGCGACGGCGTTGGGCGCATCGACGCGCAAGGTTTGGGCGGAGATCTGGCCCGACATCGGTCCGCGCGTCGAACACGTGCTGAATACGGGCGAGGCGACGTGGGACGAAGCGCTGATGCTGTTCCTCGAACGCAGCGGCTTTCCCGAAGAGACGTATCATACGTTTTCGTACAGCCCGCTCGCCGACGATGCGGGTGCGATCGCGGGCATGTTGTGCGTGGTCACCGAAGAAACCGACCGCGTTATCGGCGAGCGCCGCCTGTCGACGCTCAGCGCGCTTGCATCGGATCTGGCCGGCACCAACAGCAACGAAGACGTGCGCAACGCGATCGAGCGGCGGCTGGGCGCCAACGCGAACGACCTGCCATTCGCGCTGGTCTATCGCTTCGGCGACGACGCGGCACGGTTCTGCAGCGTCGGGTTTGACGTCAATGGGGGCAGCCCTGCGCCCGACCATCTGCCGCTCGACGACAGCGCGGCGTTCGATCTGTCGCCGCTGCTGCGAGGTGCGACGCGGGTCGAATTCGACCAGCTGGACACGCGCCTCGCGACCGTGCCGTGCGGCGCCTGGCCGAGTCCGCCGCGGCAAGCGGTTGCGGTTCCGATCGCGCGCAGCGGGCAGGAGCGACCGGCCGGCGCGTTGATCGTTGGCGTCAATCCATACCGTGCGTTGGACGCGGCCTATGGCGGTTTTCTCGATCTGCTTGCGGGGCAAATCGCGGCCGGTCTCGGCAATGCGACGGCGTATGAAGAAGAGCGGCGCCGCGCCGAAGCGTTGGCCGAACTCGATCGCGCCAAGACCACCTTCTTCTCGAATGTCAGCCACGAATTCCGCACGCCGCTGACGTTGATGCTGGGGCCGCTCGAAGAGCTGCAGGCGGCGGGCAGCGACCAGCCGCCGCGTCAAGCCGAGCTGGTCGACGTCGCGCATCGCAACGGGTTGCGGCTGTTGAAACTGGTCAACACCTTGCTCGACTTTGCGCGCATCGAAGCGGGGCGGGTGCAGGCGCGGTACCAGCCGACCGACCTTGCGCGCTTCACGACCGAGCTGGCGTCGAGCTTTGAATCCGCGCTCGAAAAAGCCGGCCTGACGATGACGATCGACGCGCCGCCCTTGCCTGACAAACTGTATGTCGATCGCGACATGTGGGAGAAGGTGGTGCTGAACCTGCTGTCGAACGCGTTCAAATTCACGTTCAACGGCGGCATCACGGTGCGCGTGTTCGCGCGTGCCGACGGCGAGGCGGCGGTGCTGGAAGTCGAAGACACTGGCACCGGCATTCCGCCCGCCGAAGTGCCGCGTCTGTTCGAACGCTTTCATCGGGTCGAAGGCGCGCAAGGGCGCAGCTACGAAGGCAGCGGCATCGGTCTGGCGCTGGTGCAGGAATTGGTGCGGCTGCACGGCGGCACCGTCACCGCAACCAGCGAACTCGGACGCGGCAGCAAATTCCGTGTCGAGATTCCGTTTGGCGCCGCGCATCTGCCGGCCGACCGTCTCGGCAACGCCGATTCCGATTGGGCCAGTTCGCGCGCCGAAGCCTATGTCGAAGAGGCGCTGCGGTGGTTGCCGGGCGAAGATGCGCACGCACCCGATGCAGTACCGACGCGATCGAGCGCCGACGATCTTGCGTCGAGCGAAACGGAGGAGGCAGTCGGCCATGCGCGCATCGTGCTGGCCGACGACAATGCTGACATGCGCGACTATGTCCGCCGTATACTGGCCGGGCGCGGCTACGAGGTCGAAGCGGTCGGTGACGGCGAAGCTGCGCTGTTGGCAATCCAGGCGCGCAAGCCCGACCTGGTGCTGAGCGACGTGATGATGCCGGTGCTGAACGGCTTCCAGCTGTTGCGCGCCGTACGCGCTGATCTTGCGACCGCCGATGTGCCGGTCGTGCTTTTGTCGGCGCGGGCGGGTGAAGAGGCGACGATCGAGGGGCTCGATGCGGGCGCCGACGATTATCTGGTGAAGCCGTTCTCGGCGCGCGAATTGCTGGCGCGT
Organism: Roseiterribacter gracilis; assembly: GCA_018332375.1. Taxonomy (GTDB): domain Bacteria; phylum Pseudomonadota; class Alphaproteobacteria; order BOG-932; family Roseiterribacteraceae; genus Roseiterribacter; species Roseiterribacter gracilis. The sequence continues at coordinate 337,008 of BOPV01000001.1, forward strand.
GTCAGTGCAACCTTGCAGGCAGCCCGCGTTCGCCGCGAAGCGCAAACCACCTTGCGCAGCCAGGCGCGCACCTTGGAAACGCTGAACCGTGTCGGCACTGCAGTTGCAGCCGAGCTGGATCTGGACCGCGCAGTGCAGATCGTTACCGACGCTGCGACGCAGCTGACCGGCGCCGAGTTTGGCGCGTTTTTCTACAACGTCATCAACGACCGCGGCGAGAGCTACATGCTCTACACGCTGTCGGGCGTGCCGCGTGAAGCCTTCTCGTCTTTTCCGATGCCGCGCAACACCGCCGTCTTCGCGCCGACCTTCGGCGGTGAGGGGATCGTGCGCTTGGATGACGTGACCAAAGATCCGCGCTACGGCAAAAGCGCGCCGCATCACGGCATGCCGCAGGGCCATCTCCCGGTGCGGTCGTATCTGGCCAGTTCGGTCGTGTCGCGCAGTGGCGAAGTGCTGGGCGGCTTGTTCTTCGGCCATTCGACGCCGGGCATGTTCACCGAACGGCACGAACAACTGCTTGAAGGAATTTCGGCGCAGGCCGCAATCGCGATCGACAATGCGCGCTTGTTTCAGGCCGCGCAGGACAGCGAACGCAAGCTGCGCGACCTGAACGAAACCTTGGAGCAGCGCATCGCCGCGCGTACTGAAGAGCTGGCGACTGCCAACCGGCAGTTGCTGACCCAGATCGAAGAACGCGAACGCGTCGAAGCGACCTTGACGCAGATGCAGCGTCTCGAAGCGGTTGGACAGTTGACCGCCGGCGTCGCGCACGACTTCAACAATCTGCTGACCGTGATCACGGGCAGCGTCGAATGGCTAGAGCGGCGCGTCGCCGATCCGGCGCAGACGCGGCGGCTGGAGCTGATGCGCGCAGCGTCGGATCGCGGCGCCACCTTGACTGGACAGTTGCTTGCTTTCTCGCGCCGGCAACGCTTGGCGCCCAAACCGACCGATCTCAATGTCGTCATCGCCGAGATGCGCGGTCTGCTGCAAAGCACGATCGGCGGCGCGCTGGCGTTCCAGGCCGATCTGGCGCCGGAATTGTGGCCAGCGCTGGTCGATCCGACGCAGATCGAATTGGTGATTCTGAATCTCGCGATCAATGCGCGCGATGCGATGCCGGTCGGCGGCGCCTTGACCGTGCGCACCGCGAATGTCGAGACCACCAACATGGCGCGGCGGCCGGAAGAACCGCTGCCGGGCCAGTATGTGATGGTCGAAGTCGAAGATACCGGCACCGGCATGTCCGACGCGGTGCTGGCGAAAGCGTTCGAACCATTCTTCACGACCAAGGAAGTCGGCAAAGGATCGGGCCTCGGCCTGGCGCAGGTCTATGGCTTTGCCAAACAGTCGGGCGGTGGCGTGCGCATCGTGACCGCAGAGGGCAAGGGTACGTCGGTGCAGGTCTATCTTCCGCGCGCCGCAATCGTCGCCGCCGAAGCGCCGCATGTCGTCGATCGTGCGGTCGCGGGAGATGGGGGCGCCGGCAGAACCGTGCTGCTGGTCGATGACGACGATGCGGTGCGTGAAGTCACCAGCACCATGCTGCGCGATGCGCAATATCGCGTGCTGACCGCGGGCAGCGGCGGTGCGGCGTTGGACGTGCTGGAACGCACGCAAAACATCGATCTGCTGGTGCTGGATTTTGCCATGCCGGGCATGAACGGCGCCGAAGTGGCGCGCCGTGCCCGCGCGATCCGGCCCGATCTGCCGATCATCTTCGTCACCGGCTATGCCGAAATCGGCGCGCTGCACGCGGCCGGCGAAGCGCACGTGCTGCAGAAACCGTTCCGCGCCGAAGCCTTGACGCAGACGGTGCGGCGGGCGTTGGACTCTAGCGCGCGAAGTGCGCTCTGACTTCTTGCAAGAAGTCAGAGCGCGACTTCGTCGCGCTAGACGCTACCAGGCGTCGGCGACGTCGATCCGCAACTGTCGCGCCAGCGCGAACAATTCCTGGTCGAGATATTCGCGCTCGTGCGAGCTGAGATAGCGATCCGAGATCGCATTCTGCTCGCGCGCGGCCAGGCGATCGCGCTGCCACGACAAGTGACGCACTTCGCGCGGGCTGAGATCGCCGCGCTGCGCCGCTTCGTCGATCCGCATCGCAACGCGGTTCAAACGGCGCTCGAACTGGTGCGCCCAGTCGCGGCTGTCCATGTTGAAGCGCGCTTCGGCGCGACGATCGTCCCAACGGTCACGCTGCCAGGCGTCCTGCGCCTGCGCGGTCGAAACGCCGGCACCGAGCGATCCCGCGACCAAGGTCAGGGCAAGAACGGTTTTCCAGCTACGCATTACATCCTCCTCGTTGCACGCATGAGAAGGAAACAATCGGATCGCGGCGATTGCGGGGCCGCGCCGTGACAAGTTCGCGACGATCAAAGAACAGCGCGCATGTGGGGAACCGCGCCGCGCTGTGCGGGTTGTTCCTGGCGTAAATGGAGGAACCTATGCGTAACATGAAATTCAACCGCATCGCCGCTCTGGCCGCGATCGTCGCGCTGCCGCTGACCTTGGCGGCTTGTGCCGAGACGATCGGTGCGGGCGCGGGCGCCTATGCCGGCAACCAGTTCGGTAAAGGCGAAGGCAAGACGGCGGCGACGGTCGCCGGTGGTGTCGGCGGCGCGCTGCTGGGCCACGAGCTGGCCCGCTAAGTAAACGAGTGCGCAGCGCGCTCCCGGCTTCACTTCAAGAGATGATGGCCGGGAGCCGCGCTGCGCGCGTCTAAGACGCCAGACGGCGCGATGCTTCGCGCACTTTGACGGTTGCGCTTTCGGCGGTGCGGGTTGCATCGGCGATCTGCGTCATGCTTTGGCTGATCGAGCTGACGCCCAACGCCGCCGTTTGCATGTTGCTCGACATCTCGCGCGTGACTGCATTCTGTTCTTCGGCCGCGCTAGCGATTGCGGCGGAAATTTCGTTGAGCTGCGCGATCGTGCCGGTGATGTCCTTGATCGCGCCGACCGCTTCGGCGGTCGCGGTCTGCACTTCGCTGATTTGACCCGCGATCTCGTCGGTCGCTTTTGCGGTCTGCGTCGCTAGGCCTTTGACCTCGGTTGCGACGACCGCAAATCCTCGTCCTGCTTCCCCCGCACGCGCCGCTTCGATCGTGGCATTGAGCGCCAGCAAATTGGTCTTGCTGGCAATGGCGGTGATCAGCTTGACCACTTCGCCGATCCGGTTGGTTGCGTCGGTCAAGCTGACCACGATCTCGTTGGTGCGCTCGGCCTGGGCGACCGCGTTTTCGGTGATGCGCGAGGCGCTGTTGGTCTGGCGGCTAATTTCGCCGACTGACGAGGCCAGCTGTTCAGCGCCGCTCGCCATCGCTTGCACGTTGGTCGAGGCTTCGATCGACGCGCTGGCGGCGCTGCTGACCTGTTCGTTGGCGATCGTAATCGCCGACGAGATGCTGCCGAGATCGGTGTCGACGGCCTTGCCGACTTCTTCGCGCTGCATGCGTGCATGCACCAGGGCGGTGATGTCGGTGGCGAACTTCACCACCTTCACCGGCTTGCCGCTGGTATCGAAAACCGGGTTGTACGAGGCCTGGATCCAGATCTCGCGGCCGCCTTTGCCGAAGCGTTTATATTCGGCGGCCTGATATTCACCGCGGCGCAGCGTTTCCCAGAAACGTTTGTACTCGGCGCTGTCGCGATAGGCGGCGTCGACGAACATCGAATGATGCTTGCCGCGAATTTCTTCGAGCGTGTAGCCGACCGCGCCCAGGAAGTTGGGGTTGGCGTTGAGGATCGTGCCGTCGAGACTGAACTGGATCACCGCCTGGCTGCGATTGATCGCATCGATCTGGCCCTGCGCATCAACCGAATTGCGTTTCTGGGCGGTGACGTCGCTGGCGAATTTGACGACTTTGAACGGCTTGCCGTTGCGACCCAGGATCGGGTTGTACGAAGCCTGCAGCCAAAGCTCGGCACCGCTTTTGTGCACGCGCTTGAATTCGCCGGCTTGGAATTCACCGGCGCCAAGCCGGTTCCAGAATTGTTTGTACTCGGCGCCGTCGCGCGTCGCGGCGTCGACGAACATGCGGTGATGTTGGCCGCGAAGTTCCGCTAGCGTGTAGCCGGTCGCTTTCAGAAACGCGTCGTTGGCGGTGAGGATGGTACCGTCGGGACTGAACTCGATCACGGCCTGGGAGGCGTCGAGTGCTTTGAGTTTGGCTTTTAGTTCGTAAGTGCTGGTGCCGAACATTCTCGCCCCTCCGGTTTCCTTTTTTTGATGGAAAACACCTACGCCGCAGCCAAATGCCTCGCCATTCGGCCGAATGGCCTAAGCCGCAACCCGCAATGTTCGGCCGGCGTCGCGAGCCTGGCCGACTGCAACTTGCCGAGGGGTAAAGACAATTTCGTTTTCACGGCGTTCACCCGAAAGGGAATCGTCGGAAGGAGACAAAATGGCTTTGAAGGAATTGTTGCGGATCCGCGAAGGAATTCTTGCCGATCTTCACGCGGATCACGAAGCGGTCGATCAGCTGCTGCAGCGTGTTCTCGACAGCGACGACGCCGCAGAGCGGCGCGAGCTGTTCGCGCAAGTCCGCGCCGAGTTGAAGGCGCATTCGGAAGCCGAAGCAAAAATCCTCTATCGCAAGCTCGATAAGACCGAGAACGAGGATTCACGCCTGTTCGCGTTCGAAGGCGATGTCGAGCACGAGGTGCTGGCCGAGCAGCTCGATAAGCTGTGGGCGATGCGGGACAAGACGTCCGAAAAATGGACGGCGCGGGCGCAGGTGCTGCAAGAGGTGCTGCGCCACCACGTCAAAGAAGAAGAGAGCGACGGATTCGAGCGCGCCCACGCCGAATTCTCGAAGGACGAGCTCGAAAAAATGGGCGCACGTTTCAAGCGTGAGAAGGCCAAGTTGCTGGAAGGCTAAGACCCGGCGAACGTCCCAGTTGAGAGCGCGACGGCGGCCGGTCGCCGTCGCGCCGATATACGTCTGCAGCGCAGCGAATCGCTTGCGGCCCATGCTAATTTTGTCGTGCAGGTCGCGGCTTCCGGCGCATTTCGCGCGGGAATTTCCGGTAGCGCCGTATGCTTCCACGTGCGACCACGTGGCAGCCAATCCGGCGCAACGCATCACCAGTAACTAACGAACAGCGTCGACAATCACGGCGCGGGAATCGCGTGGCTCGAAAGAGCTGTTGAGGGATCCATGGTTCAACTGACGACCGGAACGTGCATTGGCGCGTTGGATGCGTCGCACGATACGAGTTTGGTCATTTTGTCGGTCGTGGTTGCGGCGGTGGCGTCGTTTGCTGCGTTGACTTTGACCGCGCGCGCCCGCAGCGGTCTGACCAATCGCCGTCGTCTATGGCTGTTCGCCGCCGCGCTCGCGCTGGGCGGTGGCATCTGGACCATGCATTTCGTCGCCATGCTGGCTTTCCAGTTGCCGCTGGCGGTCGCCTACGACCCGGTTGCGACCCTGGTCTCGATGCTGCTGGCGGTGCTGGTCGTGGCGGCGGGTATCTGGCTGGTTGATCGCGCCGAAGGAAACTGGCGCGCCTGGCTGTTGGCCGGCCCGATCGTCGGGATCGGCGTCGCGCTGATGCACTACACCGGCATGTACGCGATGCGCATGCAGGCGATCACCTTGTACGACACGTGGCTGTTCAGCCTGTCGGTCGTGATCGCGATCGTGGCTGCGACTGCGGCGCTGGCCATCGCTTTTACCGTGCGCTTGCTTTGGCTGCGCGTCGTCGCATCGCTGGTGATGGCGGCTGCGATCGCGGGCATGCACTACACCGGCATGGCGGCGGCGCGGTTTCTGCCCGACGCGACGATTGCTGAAACTCCGGTCGGCATCGACCGGTTCTGGCTTGCGATGGCAATCGCCGTCGTGTTTCTCGCCTGCAGCTTTCTCGCCATGCTGTCGGTCTGGGTCGAACACCGCTTGGCGCAACGCGAAGCGGCGACGACCAAACGCAGCGAGCGGAGGTTCCGCGCCTTGATGCAGCACGCGACCGACGTTGTGCTGCTGCTCGATCGCGACGGGCGCGTCCGGTTTGAAAGCGGACCGGTCAGTCGCTTGCTGGGTGTGTCGCCGGGTGCGTTGACCGGCCGCCGGATTCTGGACGTTGTGCCCGGTGCAGAGTCGCTGGATACGTTGGCGCGCGAGGCCGATCTGAAGCTCGACGCCGACGTGCGCCGCCTCGATGCGGCGGTCACGCTGCCCAGCGGCGGGCGCTTGATCCTCGAAACGACGGTGCAGGATGCGTTTGACGAACCCGACCTGCGCGGCCGCCTGATGCAGCTGCATGACGTCACCGCAGCACGGCTGGCAGCCGAGCGCTTGGCGGCGGCGCGCGACGCAGCCCAGCGCGGTGACCGCGCCAAAAGCGAATTTCTGGCCAGCATCAGCCACGAGCTGCGCACGCCGATTCACGTCGCGCTCGGTTTCGCCGAAATGCTGCGCGACAATGCCGACCGGTTCGACACCGCGCAGGTGGCCGAGTTTGCCGGCGAGATCCACGGCTCGGTCGATCGCCTGATGCATATCGTCGGCGATCTGATCGAGCTGACGCGTCTCGAAGCCGACGATCTGCTGGAAGAAGACCTGGTCGATCCACACAGCCTGCTGCAAAGCGCAGCGCGCCGGTTGCAAACCACCGCGACACGGGCGCGCTTGAGTCTCGAAATCGAAGCGGTCGGGGCGCCGGCCGTGCTGATGGACGAACGCAAGATCGCTTATGCGCTGTGGCACCTGCTGGGCAACGCAATCAAGTTCAGCGATGCGGGCGGGATGATCCGCCTGGTGACGACGCGCGATCTCAGCGGCGACTTGCGCATCGCGGTGCACGACACCGGCATCGGCATGTCGGTCGCGGACATTGCGCGCGCCACCGACAGTTTCACCCAGGGCGACGGCAGCCACCGACGCAACGCCGAAGGGCTTGGGCTGGGCCTGTCCTTGGCGCGCCGGATCGCCGAACGGCATGGCGGCCGGCTGGAGCTGGAAAGCGTCGAAGGCGAGGGGACGCGCGCCTCGATCGTTCTGCCCGCGCTGCGCGTGCGCCAGAAGGACGAAGCAGCGTAGGCGCGTACGCAGCCGAATGGCCTAGGCCGTGTCGCCGAATTGGCTGGTACACGGGCAAGGCCTACATCGGCTGAATGGAACATCTCTATCGACGTCTCGATTTCGCGGCCCGTCACTTCACCGAAATTCTACACACATTCGGACAGTCGCTAACGAAATGCTGAATCACGTCGAGGGCACGGGTTTCGCCGCACTCGACGCGTCGTACGATCATCGTCTTGTCGTTTTGTCGCTCATCGTTGCAGTGGTCGCGTCGTTCTCGGCATTGACGTTTGCTGAGCACGCGCACGCCGCACCAGCGCAACGACGGCGCGCTTGGCTGCTGGTTGCGGCGATGGCGTTGGGCGGCGGCATCTGGACAATGCATTTCATTGGCATGCTGGCGCTCCAGTTGCCGACCACGATTGCCTACCAGCCAGGCTTGACCTTGCTGTCGGGGTTGATCGCGATTGCAGCAGTCGCGGCTGGATTCGACATCGTCGATCGCGCGCGCGGGAGATTGCCCAGCCTGTTCGTCGCTGGCGCAGTCGTCGGGCTGGGCGTGGCCGCCATGCACAATATCGGCATGCTGGCGGTTCATAGCGCGGCCTTGGTGGTCTACGACATCGGGATGTTTGCGCTGTCGGTCGGGATTGCAATCGCTGCCGCAACGGCTGCGCTCGCGATCGTTTGGACTGAGCGTACGATGTTTGTGCGCGCTGTTGCCGCGCTGCTGATGGCCGCCGCAATTGCGGGCATGCACTATACCGGCATGGAAGCAGCGCAGTTTATGCCCGATGCCACACGGAGCGTTACGCCGGATGGCGTCGATCGTATCGTGCTGGGGCTGTGGATCGCAGCCGCGTTTTTGATCGGCTCGTTCTTCGCGCTCGGCGCGGTCTGGCTCGAACATCAGCTTGCAACGCGCGAAGCGACCGCGATCAACCGCCGCGACCGGCGCTACCAGGCGCTGGCGCAGCACACGATGGTCGTCACGATGCTGCTCGATGAAGCGGGCTATGTCCGGTTTGAAATTGGACCGGTCGATCGCTTCTTTGGTGTCAAGTCGGGTTCGCTACTGAATCGCCGGCTGCGCGACAAGGTGCCGGGCATCGAAAAACTCGACACGTCGCTTGAGTCACTGGCCGCAACCGGCGGCGGCGCGATGTTGCAGCATGACATCGATTTGACTCATGGTGACGGCCGGCGCGTCACCTTAGAGGTAAAACTCCAGGATCAGCGCGACCAGCCCGACCTAGCGGGATATCTGGTGCAGCTACATGACGTCACGGAGGCGCGGCGCTTCTCCGAAGCGCTGGAACTAGCGCGCGACGTTGCCGAGCGTGCCACCCGCACAAAGAACGAGTTTCTAGCCAACATCAGTCATGAATTGCGCACGCCAATCCATATCGGTAACGGTTTCGCGCAGATGCTGCGCGACCATGCCGACGATCTGGCGCCTGAACAGGTGCGCGAATACGCAGACGAGATTTGCCGTTCCAACGATCGCCTGATGCAAAGCGTCAGCGACCTGATTGCGCTATCACAACTCGAAACTGGCAACGAGCAGATGGAGGAAGAACCGGTCGATCCGCGCGGTCTGCTGACCTTGCTTGCGCGCCGTCTGGAGCCCAACGCCGAAGCGGCCGACTTGCGGATTTCGGTTTCGACCGACGCCGTGTCGCCCATCCTCGGCGACGAACGCCGGCTTAGCTATGCGCTGATGCATCTGATCGATAACGCGATCAAGTTCAGCCCCAAGGGCGAGTCGATCGAACTGGCCGCGCGCTGCAACGAAGACGGCGACATGCGCTTCACCGTCAGCGATCACGGCGTCGGCATGTCGTCCGACGATATTGCGCGCGCCATCGAAAGCTTCACCCAGCTCGACGGCACCTATTCGCGCGTCGCCGAAGGGCTGGGGCTTGGCCTGGCAATCGCGCGCCGCGTTGCCGAACGGCATGATGGGCGGCTGGAAATCGAAAGCCATGAAGGCGCGGGCACCAGCGTGTCGCTGATCGTACCGGCGCGGCGCGTGCTGCAGATCGCCAGCGCCGCTTAGCTGAGTGACTCGGCCAAGGAAGCGAGATCCAACCAGCGTTCTTCCGCCTCGGCCAATTTGCGCTGCGTCTCGTCGAGCTTGGCCGCGACGTTCTGAAATCCGGCCGGATCGCGCGCATAGAGATCGGCATCCGCCATCTGGGCTGCGAGCTTTGCGATCTCTGCCGTCAGCTTCTCGATTTCGCCCGGCAACCGGTCGAGATCGCGCTTCTGCGTGAAGTTCAGTTTGGCCGGCTGCGTCGAGGTGCGCGGTGCAGGTGCTGCTTTTGCGGCCGGCGTTGCGACACGCACTGTTTCGGCGGGTGTTTTTTGTTTTGCGGCCTGCGCCGCAGGGGGACGCTGGCGCAGATAGTCGCTCCAGCCGCCCGCATATTCGGCGACACGCCCGTCACCTTCGAACGCGATCGTCGACGTCACGACGCGATCGAGAAAGTCGCGATCGTGGCTGACCAGTAGCACTGTGCCATCATAGGCGCTCAGCCACTCTTCCAGCAGGTCCAAAGTTTCGAGATCGAGATCGTTGGTTGGTTCGTCCAGCACCAGCACGTTCGACGGGCGCGCCAGCGCCTTGGCCAGCAACAGACGTCCGCGCTCGCCACCCGACAACGATGAAAGCGGCGACTGCGCGCGATTCCCGTCGAACAGGAAATCGCGCAGATAGCCGACGACATGGCGTTTGACGCCGTTGACTTCGAGCTGGTCGCCAGCGCCGTCGGTCAGAAAGTCCGCGACGGTGCGCTGCGGATCCAAGGCAGCGCGATGCTGATCGATCGTCTGGACGACCAGACCTGCGCCCAGCTTCACATAGCCCGCGTCGGGCTGCAGCGTGCCGGTTAGCATATTGAGCAAGGTGGTTTTGCCGGCGCCGTTGGGGCCGACGAAACCGACGCGGTCGCCGCGCCGGATCCGGGTCGAGAAATCGCGCACGATCGATTTGTCGCCGTAGCTTTTTTCGATGTGCTTGGCTTCGATCACCAAGGTCGCGGCGCGCGGCCCGGCGGAGATGGTCGCTTCGGCACGGCCGACCTGGCCCAGCTGCGCTTTGCGTTCGTCGCGCAGCGCATACAGCGCGCGCAAGCGGCCCTGGTTGCGTTTACGCCGGGCGCTGATTCCTTCGCGCGACCATTTGGTTTCGGCTTCGATCTTGCGGTCCATCTTGTGCCGCTCGACCGCTTCTTGTTCGAGGATCGTCTCCGACCATTCTTCAAAGCGCGCGAAGCCGCTTTCCAGACGCCGCATCTTGCCGCGATCGAGCCACAGCGTCACGGCGGTCAAGCGCGTCAGGAAGGCGCGATCGTGGCTGATCACGACGAAGCCGCCGCGAAACTCGTTCAACACGGTTTCCAGCGTCTCGATCGTGGTGATGTCGAGATGGTTGGTCGGTTCGTCCAGCAGCAGAAGATCGGGTTCGCCGACCAGCGCCTGCGCCAGCGCGGCGCGACGCGATTCACCACCCGAGAGATGCGCAGGATTGCGCGCCGGGTCGAGATCGAACGGCGCTAGCGCCGCGTCGACGCGCCATAAATCGTGGCGCTGTTCGTCGGGCAATCCAGTCGCGACGTAATCGGCAATGGTCGGGTGGCTGCCGAGATCGGGCGCCTGGGTCAGATACGCGACTTTGGCGCCCGGCTGCAGAAAGCGCGTGCCGCCGTCGGGCTGCACCAGACCGGCGGCGATTTTGAGCAACGTCGATTTGCCCGCGCCATTGCGCCCGACCAGGCAGGCACGGTCCTCACGCCCGAGCGCAAGGTCGACGCCGTCGAGAATGGGAGCGGCCCCGTGGCCGAGGCGAATCTGATCGAGAGCAAGAAGCGGTGGCACGGGCGGGAAGCACCCCGCCGGGCCCCTTCAAGTCAAGTTTTCCTGGATACCCAGGCGTATTGGTCGCTGCCTTCGAGCGATTCCGGGTCCAGTACTTTGAAGAAACGCAGCCGTCCCTCGGCGTCGGGGGCCAGCGGCAGCAACAGCCGGACATACGACCAGGACCGCCGCGACAGGGCGACGTAGCGGCGCGACGCCAAGCCGGGCTGATTGTCTCGCGCGACTTCGCGGGCGGCTTCGACCACGCTGGCGGCTTGTTCGGGCGCGAAGAAATCGTCGGTGCTGAATCCGCGCAGCTCGCTGCCATGCAGTGCGCAGACAAAGCTGCCAGCCAACGTGACGGTGAGACGCGCATCATCGTCGAGCCGCAACAGCATCACGTAGGGCAGCACCGACGGCGGCAGCTCCAGCGGATCGAGGCGGGCCGGCGGCTGGCCGTCGCGATGGCCCGCAAGCCAGCACGCATGCACGCGCTCGAGCAGGCGGTATTTGCCGATGTCCGATGCAGCAAGCGGCGTGTGCGCGGCGTTGTGCAACGGCAGCGAGCCCGCGATCGGCGGCAACGTGGGCGGGCGGGACGCGGGTTGCATCGCGCAGCATAATGCTCCCGCCTGGGCGGCGTTACCGTCGATCTCGCTTCGTCAACCGCTGGGTGACCAAGCGGGCGGATGCGGACGGGCGAGGGATCTCTGCGTTCTGTGCCCGCAGGACGGGCGATTGCGCCAACTGGCAGAAGAGCGAGTATGGGGCTGTGAACGAAGCACGCTTACTTGGCCTGATGCGCTTGTCCTTGCTCGGCCGCTCTGGGCTGGCGATCGCGCTTGCGCTGTTGGCGACTGGGATACGCACCGCGCTGTTGCCGGTCCTGCAATTCGTTGCGCCGTTCGCGTTTCAGATCATCGCTGCGATGGCAGCCGGCCTGTTGTGCGGCTTTGTCCCGTCGCTGCTCACGATCGTGCTCTGTGCGATTGCCGGCCTGTATCTGTTCATCGCGCCGCTCAACTCGTTTGCGATCGGGGTGCCATCGGACGAGCTGGGCATTGCGGTCTATCTCATCCTGGCGACGGTCGCGGCCGCGGGCGGTGCAGGCGTGCGGCAATTGCTGTTCCGCGTCGTCGACAACGAACAACGGCTGGCCGTTGCGCTGGATGTTTCCCAAATGGGGACCTGGCGGTGGCGGCGCGGCGACACGCTGCTCGAATGCGACGACAAGCTGCGCGAGCTGTACGGGTTTGCACCCGGCACGCCGGTCGAGATCGCCGCGATCGAAGCGCTGATCTTGCCCACCGATCTCGATCATGTCCGCGAAGAAATCGGCCGCGCCGGCGATGGTTTCGTCGACGTCGAGTTTCGCGTCAACCTGCCGGGACACGGTCTACGCTGGTTGGTGATGCGCGGCGAGACGCGTCACGAAGACGGCGCGCTGGTCGAAATCGTCGGCACGACGCGCGACGTCACCAAGCGCAAACAGGGCGAGGCGGCGCTGCGCGCCAGCGAAGACAGGTTCCGCGTGCTGATCGAAACCATGCCGCTGCTGGCCTGGACTTGTGACGCAGACGGCATGTGCGACTACCTGAACAAGTCGTATCTCGATTTCACCGGCGTGCCGTTTGAAGACCATCTCGGCCAACGCTGGATTGACGCGCTGCATCCGGCCGATCGCTACGCGACGTTGGGGCATTGGAAAGACGCCGTCGCGACCCGCCAGCCGTACGAAGTCATCGTGCGCATGCGCCGCCATGACGGCGTTTATCGATGGTTCCATTCGCGCGGCCATCCGATTTACGACGATCGCGGCGAAGTCACGCGCTGGGTCGGCGTCGACGCCGATATCGACGACATCGTACGTGCACGCGAAGCCTTGACGCGCAGCAACGACGAGCTGGAAGCGCTGGTCGCCGAACGTACGCGCGCGCTGGCCGACGCCGAAGCGCGCTTGTTCCAGGCGCAGAAGATGGAAGCGCTGGGCCAGCTGACCGGCGGCGTCGCGCATGACTTCAACAATCTTCTATCGGTCGTGCTGGGCAATACCGAGTTGCTGGAACAGGCGACGGTCGGCAATGCGACGCTCGAGCGGCGGCGGGAATCGATCCGGCTTGCGGCCGAGCGCGGCACCAGCCTGACGCGGCAATTGCTGGCCTTCGCGCGACGCCAGGATCTGCGGCCGCAAGCAATCTGCCTGGCCGACCGCATGCGCGGTCTCGACGACATGTTGAGCCGCACCCTGCGTAGCGACATCGAACTTCACTTGTCGCTGCCCGACAGCCTGTGGCCGGTCGCAGTCGATCCGACGCAATTCGATCTCGCGCTGCTCAATCTCGCGGTCAATGCGCGTGATGCGATGGAAGCGGGCGGTCAATTCACGATCGAAGCGTCGAACGTGACCTTGCCGCTGGGCGAACATCCGTCGGGGCTGGCCGGTGATTTCATTCGCCTGATCGTGCGCGACAGCGGTGCCGGCATGGCGGACGACGTTGCCAAGCGCGCCTTCGATCCGTTCTTCACCACCAAAGAAGTCGGCAAAGGTTCGGGCCTCGGGCTCAGCCAGGTGCATGGGTTCGCGCATCAGTCGGGCGGCACGGTGCGCATCGTCAGCGCGCCGCGCAAAGGAACCGAGGTCGAGCTTCTGTTGCCGCGCAGCTTCGAGCCCGTGCTCGCGACGCCGAAGCGGGACAAGGCGACGCCACACTTGCGCGGCGGTACCGTGCTTCTGGTCGACGACGATGAAGCGGTCGCGCGCACCACCTGCGAACTGCTGCTGCAGAGCGGCTACCGCGTCGAGGTGGCGCGCGACGCGGCGAGTGCGCGCGAACGTCTTGCCGCGGCCCAGATCGATCTCGTCGTCAGCGACGTGGTGATGCCGGGCGGCACTAGCGGTCTCGAACTCGCGCGCGAATTCAAGCGGGCGCGGCCGGGCCTGCCGATCCTGTTGATGACCGGCTACGCGGGCGGGTTCGTCACCGATGGATTTCCGGTTCTGGCCAAGCCGTTCACGGTGGCCCAGCTCCAGACCGCACTGGACGCGCTCCTGGCGCAACAAACATCGTCGCTCGCTGCCGAGATTGCGGTATCAACCGACGCATGATGTTGCTGAAATCGCTGTTGGCGACCTTGTTCGCGCTGGTCCTGCTCGCATTGGGCTGGCGCCTGTACCTGCATCTGCACATGCCCGCGCTGATCGAGCGCTACGGGCGGCCGGTCGATTTTGCGACGTTGCAGCGAAGCAACGCCCCGCACGACTATCTTCGCGCGCTGGCGGAAGACGCACCCAAAGCGCCTGCCGACGCGCCGCCGCTTTTGCTGCCGCAAGCGCCACAGATCGTTGCCGGCACGATCCAGACCTTGTTTGGCGATCGCATTCTTGCGCGCAACGGAAACGATTTCGCGCTACTCGATCGCACGCCGCTGTTGGGCTTTCCCGATTTCATCACCTTGTCGGTGCGCAGCGGACCCACCGGGTCGCGCGTGCTTGCCTATTCGACGTCGGTGTACGGACACGCTGATTTCGGCACCAATCGTCGCCGCATCGACGCTTGGCTGGCGACCTTGGATGAAGCGCGGTAATGGTCCGTCCGTCATGAAGATCGAAGAACTCGCAACGCCGACGGCGTTGCTCGACCGGGCCAAGTTTCAGCGCAATTGCGACATGATGCTGGCGCGCGTGCGCGACCTGGGCGTGAAGCTGCGGCCGCACATGAAGACGCTGAAATCGATCGATGCGGCGCGCGTCGCGATCGACCCGTCGCATGGCGGCATCGCCGTCGCCACGCTCGACGAAGCGTCCTATTTCGCCGACGCGGGGATCAGCGATATTTTCTACGCCGTCTGCATTACGCCAGACAAACTCGCCCGCGCCGCCGAGATCGCACAGCGCGCACCGGACTTGAGCCTGCTGGTCGACGACATTGCGACGGCCGAGGCGATCGACGCATTCGGTCGCGCCAACAATCGCTGGTTCCGCGTCTGGATCGAACTCGACAGCGGCGAACATCGCACCGGTCTGGAGCTGGGCGATCCGATGCTGCCGGTGTTGGCCAAGTTTTGCGATCAGTCGCCCGCGATCGAACTGGCGGGTGTTGCGACCCATGGCGGCCATTCCTATCGCTGTCGCACGATCGAGGAGATCGCCGACGTCGCCGAACAGGAACGAACCACGGCCGTGCGCGCGGCCGGGATGATCCGCGCGCTGAACATTCCGTGCCCTGGCGTCAGCGTGGGCTCAACGCCGACTGCGCTGCATGCGCGATCGGTCGACGGCGTCACCGAAATTCGCGCCGGCGTCTATATGGCCGGCGACTTGTTCCAGGCGTCGATCCATTCTGGCGCGCAAGACGACATTGCACTGTCGGTGCTGGCCACCGTGATCAGCCACAAGGCGAACCGGATGATGGTCGATGCGGGCGGCCTGGCGCTGTCGAAAGACCGTTCGACCGAACGCACGCAGGATCGCGGTTATGGTCTCGTCGTCGATTTGCATGGCGCATCGCTGGGCGAGTCGATCGTCGCCGGCGTACATCAGGAACATGGCGAGTTGCGCGGCGCGCAGCTGGAGCAACTTCGCATCGGCAGCAAGGTTCGCATTCTGCCGAACCATGCCTGCATGACGGCTGCTGCCTACGATCGTCTCTACGTCGTTGACGGCGACCAAGTCGTCGATTGCTGGTCGCGCACGAATGGCTGGTAGTCAGCCGACCGTCTGATGATCGGGCAGGGCGCGCACCGCGGCGCTCAACGTTGCCAGCGACCCAGCATCGAGACCGGTCGCGACCAACCGTTCGATGGCGGTCCGGATTATTGGTAGTGCTTCGCGGATCGCTGCCAGCGCATGTTCGTCATCCTGCGCCAACGCATGCTGGAGCGCGCGAATGCGCGATCCCATTTCCGTCAAAAGTTCGGTCGCAGTACCAGCCAGGACATCCTGGCGCTGACGACTGAATCGCGGAGACGGAGGAAACATGGCGGGCAAATTGACCGGTCGCGGTGAAGGAAAACTGAAAGACGTTCGAACGATCTGCACGATCGGTTACGAGGGCGTGACCCTACCGGCAGTTATCGGCGCATTACGTGCAGCAAACGTCTCAGTTCTGGTCGACGTCCGCGCCGTTGCAGCATCGCGGCGTCCGGGCTTTGCGAAATCCCAGCTCAGCGCCGGTTTGGCGGAGGCGGGGATTTCCTACCTGCATCTGCGCGACCTCGGCACGCCCGCTGCGGGCCGTGCCGCCGCCAAAGCGGGACGGCATGCCGAGATGCATCGTGTCTTCGAACAACATCTCGCCGGCGTCGAAGCGCAGGCGGCGCTGGGCGAATTGCAGAAGATCGTCGCGGGCGGCACGCGCGCCTGCCTGTTGTGCCTCGAACGCGACCCCAGCCACTGCCATCGCAGCCTGGTCGTCGAGGCGCTGGGCGAGCGCATCAAGCTCGATATCCAGGACCTCATGCCGCCGCTGCCCTAGGGGGCGGCTGTCCATCACTAGCGGTACAGCAACCGGCCGACACCTACGGCACCACCTAAGTACCGGACGCGATTCAGAAAGAACGAATCGGAATCGCGAACCCGGCAAATACTGCCGGTGATTCGCAGAAACCCGCGCTTTCAAAGGAGTTGAGCCTACGAAATACAGCGGTACAGCGATCGGCCGACAGCTACGGCCGGGGCTAAGTGCCGGGCCTGATTCAGAAAGAACGAATCGGAATCGCGGCTGCCGGCCGCAAAAGCGGGGACGGGCCGAAAACCCAGCTTCGACCCACGAAATACAGCGGTACAGCGACTGGCCGACAGCTACGACCCTGGCTAAGTGCCGGGCCCGATTCAGAAAGAACGAATCGGAATCAGGTCTGGGCCGGGCGCAGGAACATCCGGACCGTGGTGACCTGGTCCTGGTTGATCCGGTCGGTCAGTTCACCGATCGCCGCCTCGACCGCGGCCGCATCCAGCGCCGGGTCGAACCTGGCCGTGACCGCCAGCAGCACCTCGCGGGGTCCAAGCTGCAACGACGCGATCCCGTCGAGCTGCGCCAGACGTTTGTCCCCGCGCAGCACCGTGCGCGCGGTGGCGAGAATTGCGGGCGACGCCGCTTCACCGGTGAGCAGGCTTTTGGTTTCGCGCGCCAGCACCAGCGACGCGCCAACCAGCAAAACACCGATCGCAATCGATGCAGCCCCGTCGAGCATCGGCTTTTCCAGCAGCCACGCCAGCGTCACGCCGGCCGCTGCAATCGCAAGCCCGATGAGTGCCGCAGAATCTTCGACCAGCACTGCGAACAAGCTCGGATCTTTGCTGGCGCGAATGGAAGCGAGAATTGGCTTGTCGCCAAAGCGACGACGCGCTTCGCGCACCGATACTCGAAACGATAGAAACTCGAACAGTGCCGATGCAGCCAGCACGGCGAGATTGATCCAGACGTCTTCGAGCGGCGCGTCGCTGTCCAGTTTGCGCACGCCCTGCCAGATCGACATCGCGCCGCCCAAAGCAAAGACCAGCAGGGCGACGACGAATCCCCAGAAAAACAATTCCATCCCGTGCCCGAACGGATGGGTTTCGTCGGGCGGCTTCGCGCTGCGCCGCTGCCCGTACAGCAGCAGCGCCTGGTTGCCGGTATCGACGGTCGAGTGGATCGCCTCGGACAACATCGCGCTCGATCCGCTGAACAAGGCGGCGGCGAATTTGGTCAGCGCGATGGCGAGATTGCCAGCCAGTGCGGCCAGAACGACACGTGTGGATTCATTTGCGGTCTGATCCATAGCGGCGCAAACGCCGCGATGGGACGCTTTGTTACGTGGACTTCGGACGCCGTCATTCCGGTGCTTTGCCGGCGCCGCTCGCGTCCGAAACAATGGTCGCCATGCGACGATTGAACATCCTGTTGGCTGCAGCGTTCGTTGCGAGCGCTGCTGCCTCCGCGCACGATCCCGGCCACGGCGACACGCCCTTGCGCGAAGAGGTGCAACGCGACTTGGCGCGGGCCCGCGCGGCGACGGCGCGCTTCAAAGACGTGCAGGCATCGCTCGACGCCGGCTATCAGCCGACCGACGTCTGCGTGTCGCATCCGGCGCATGGCGCGATGGGGTTTCACTACAAGAAGCCGTCGCTGCGCGACGCGATCGTCGATGAAGAGCAGCCCGAAATTCTGCTTTACGCGCGCGCACCGAATGGCGCGCTGAAATTGACCGGTGTCGAATATGTCGTGCCGCTCGATGCGTGGACGCAGCCCACGCCGCCCGTCGCCTTCGGTCAGACGATGCGGCGCGAAGAGACGCTGCAGATCTGGTATCTGCATGTCTGGCTGTGGGAGAACAACAGCGCCGGCATCTTTTCCGACTGGAATCCCGCGCTGAAATGCTGAGCGCGTTAGCTCATCAGCAGATCGCTCGCATGTAGCAAGGCGGGCGCGACACCGGTGACGGTGACGAGCTTGGTGGCGCCCAGCATTACGTCGGTGCCGCTGCCATTCACCGCGAACTTCACCGTGCCGTCGGCGACCGCGTCGCTGCCGTGCCAGCCGGCACCCGCCAGCGCCAGGCGCAGATCGATGTGATCGTGACCGGTCTGGAAATCGCTGATCGTGCTGCCTGCAGCGCGCAGGTCGCGGAACACGAACATGTCGTCGCCGGCACCGCCGGTCAGTGTGATCTTGCCGTTGCCCGCAATCAGAATGTCGTTGCCGCCTTTGCCGTCCAGCCCGCCGCCGGCACGCGCCAGCAAGACGTTGTCGCCGTCATTGCCGGTGCCCCAATTGGTGGAACCGCGCGCAGTCAGCACCAAAGTCTCGACATTGCTCGACGCGGTGTAGCTGACCGACGAATAGATCGTGTCGTCGCCCGCGCTGTCGCTGACCGTCGTCTTGCTGGTGTTGACGATGTAGCTGTCGTCGCCTGCGCCGCCGCTCAGTGTGACGTTCGGGTTCTTGGCCGCCAGCACGTCGCCGCCGCTGGTGCCCACCGTCACCGTGCTGGGATTGTTCGCGATCGTCACTGCAACGGTTGCGCTGCCGAGTTTGAAACTGTCGCTGCCGGTGAAGTTGTCGTCGGGAAGGTAGACGGTGCGTCCGTCGGCATAGGCAAGCACGTCACCGTGTGACGCCTGCGTCACTGCGCCGGTGCCGATATGCAGCACGGCGATACCGTCTTTGACCGTCCAGTCGGTGACGTCGCCCGCAGCCGGCGTGGTCACGGGCGGCGTCGTGGTCGGCGGTGTCGTAGTAGGGGGCGTCGTCGTCGGTGGTGTCGTGGTCGGCGGTGTCGTCGTGGGCGGGGCGGAGCTACCGCCGCTGATTGCAACGTCCTTGTCGTCGAAGCGCAGCGTTTCGACCGCGCTCAACGTTGCGGTTTCGCCGTTGCCGGTGACGGTGGTGATGCCGTTCGCGGTCTTGATCGTGAAGGCATTCGCTTTGCCGTCGAACACGACAATGTCGGTGCCGTTGCCGCCCGCGATCGTGTCGGTGCCGCCGAAGGTCACGAACGTGTCGTTGCCGCTGCCGCCGGTGGCGTTGTTGGTGCCGCGGCCGAGATGGATCCAGTCGCCGGCATCGTTGGCTTTGACGATGTCGTTGCCGTCGCCCAGCCACAGCGTTTTGACGGTCGTGTTGCTGGCGATGGTGAATTTCGCGCCGGCCAAACTCGACGTGACGCCGCTATGCAGATCGATATTCGCGCCTTGCGTGCTGGCGGCTGCGTTCACCGCGACGTTGCCGCCGGCTGACAAGGTGCTGCGGTTCGCATCGGACGCAACCGCGGTCGCATAGTCGTCGGTGTAGTAATAGGTCTTGGCGCTTCCCGGCGCGTCGCCGAGGAAGGTGATCGACCAGTCTTTCACCACCGCGACATTGCCGCTGGCGGCGTCGGTGACGGTCAAGGTCCAGGTGCCGGCGGTGTCTTCGCCTTTGAACGTGTTGGCGGTGGTTTCGAAAATCACGCCGCCGCCGGTATTGATCGCGCCGCCATTGCCGGGTCGGTTGATCAAGGTCGCCTTGGTACCGCCCGGGCCGGTCAAGGTGACGACCAGGTCGCCTGCCTTCAACGTCGTGATGTCGAGATCGACGACGACGCGTTCGATCGTGCCGTGCTGCCCTTCGGTGACGCTGCTCGTCATCGACTTGTTGTCGATCGACACGTTCGGCGTGGCGCTGAGACTCGTCGACCATTGGTTCGCCGACGTCTGTTGCTGCGTCCAGGTTTCCGCCAGCCGTACCGCGGCGCTGGCATCGACCGCGCCGAATCCATAGTCGCGGCTGAAATGCATGCCGCCGCCATTCCAGTTGGTGGCGTCGTTGGTCTGCCAGGTCGACGAGGCGCTGTCGTTCTTGTGTGCGGTGATCGCCAGGATTTCCTGCACGTCGCGCCAGCCCAGCGACTTGTTCGCTTCCAGCATCAGCGCGACCGTGCCCGACACCAGCGGCGTCGCCAGCGACGTGCCGCCGACCGAGACGTAATCGCCGCTGCCATACCCGGCACTGCCCGTCGTGTCGGTGGTCATCACGTTGGCGCCAGCGGCTGACACCAGCAACGCTTCGCCCGGCGCCGAACCTGCCGTGCTTCGTCCGTTGGAATCGATTGCAGCGACGGCGATCGTGGTCGGCGCGTTGCGCAGATTGTGATAGTTCACGTCGTCGCCGGAGCCGCGCGAATTCGACGCCGAGAAGACGACGATGGTGCCCAGCCCGCCGCGGCCTTTGGTGCTGAGATCGGCGAAGGCGGTCTTCGCGACCGACCAACTCCAGCTGCTGAGATTGTCGCGGAACGGTTCGTCGAAGCTCCAGCTATTGTTCAGCACGTCGAGTTTGACGCCGGCCGCGAGCGCGTTGCCGTACTGGGCCGGATTGCCGGCATTGCCATAGCCGATCTGCAACGAGGCGAGGGTGGCGTTGTAGGCGACGCCGACTGTGCCTTGACCGTTCATCTCGGACGCGATCGCGCCCGCAACGACGGTGCCGTGAATGTCACCGCTCTTGGAGGTCGCGTCGGCTTTTCCGTCGCGATAACTGTAGGACAGCGCGCTGGCGTAGTTCGCGTTGAGATCGGGATGGCTGGCCTGGATGCCGTCATCGACGACGCCGACTTTGATGCCTTTGCCGCTGTAGCCGTGCAGCCAGGCATTGGCGATGTCGAGGCTCCACGTCCCAGTGCCAAGCGCCCATTGCGAGGAAAAATTTGGTTCGCCGCCACCCACGGAATTGGGCGCTGCGCCGGACGCAGCTTCGGTCGACGTCAAATCGCGGGCGAGCGCGAGGCGTTCATCCATCTCAACATCCCTTGTCCTGTTGGTCTCGAACCAGCGCGGCGATGTGCGTTTGCGCGTGACGCTTCTTCTTGGCGTCGATCGTGGTTGCTAATGACTGAACAGAACTTGGATGCCTAGGCGAACGCGCCCGCGGTCACGGCTTTGTCACGCCGCAACATGGAACCTGCAGTTTGCAAATGTGCAATCAGCGCACGGCGACTAGCCGTTTGTGCCGGTGCGCTCGTCCTTCGCGTCACGCAGAAAGCTCGACAAAGCGGCGTGCAGACGATTGTCGTTGATGCGCGGAACGCTGCTGGTTGCGACTGCGTCGAGACGCTCGTCCAACCGTTGCACCAAGTCGCGCTGCTGCGTGACCGTCGCCAGTACTTCTTGCAGCACGGTGTCGAGACGCTGCGTGCGCTCGGTACCCGCGTCGGCAACGATGCGCGCAAATAGCGCAGTGTCGAGCGGCGGCGTCGGATCGGGCAGGGCGTCGCGCAACGCCGAAGCCAGCAGCTCGTGGT
Source organism: Roseiterribacter gracilis (assembly GCA_018332375.1). Classification (GTDB taxonomy): domain Bacteria; phylum Pseudomonadota; class Alphaproteobacteria; order BOG-932; family Roseiterribacteraceae; genus Roseiterribacter; species Roseiterribacter gracilis. The sequence goes on from BOPV01000001.1 coordinate 358,654, forward strand.
CGAGCTGCATCGGCACGGTCGCGGGCAGCGATGCTGCGACCGCGCGCGCAACTGCGGCACCGATCTCATCGGCGCTGGGCGGCGCAGCGGCCCGCAGGCGCAAGGTGGCGGCGTCGAGCGCGCTCGGCAGGCGCGCTTCCAACGCGGCGCGCCAGCGATGCAGATCGCCGCGCAACAGCTCGATCGCTTCAGTCAGCGGCGCCGGGTCGTCTTCGGCACCCACGATGGCGCGTTCGCTGTTGGTCCAGGTCAAGGCCGCAGCACCAGCCGCAAGCGCGTCCTGGGCCAGCGGCAGCAACATCCAGCGCGCCACCAGCAGCGTCGTCGCGACGCACAGCGCGGCCGCAACCGGCGGCAGCAACAGACGCGCGATGTCGGCGCTGCTCGCATCGGCGAACGCAAGCCGGTACAGCGCCAGCACGACGCCCGCACCCAGCAACAGCAGCGACAGCGACCGGAAGCTGCGCGTCGCCAGCGCCCGATCAATCGACAGATCGGGATCGGGAGACGTGTTTTTCAACAGCGCGTCGCCGTCCTTTGCCAGCACCGTGGCAGCAAAATATTGCTGCAGCCGTGCGCGCACCGGTTCGTCCGAGAGCGACAAGACTTCGAGCTTGCGCACCAGCCGCGTCAGTTCGGCGACCGCGACTCCCGACAAGGCGACGGTGGCGACAAGCGCGGCGGCGGCAAACCCGACCGCAACTGCGACCAGCAGCGACGAGGCTGGTTCTGGCCAGCCTGTGCGTAGCCACGCACCGCGCGCGCTGGCCGTGTTGGCGAATTCGCTGACAGTTGCGAGCAACGCAACCGCGCCCGCCAAAGCGGCGGCGGCGAGGCAAGCGAAACGAGCATTCGGCATCGACGGAGATCCTTTGTGTGCGCCTTTAGTGCGGCCCAATCGGCGGAACGCCCGAAAATCGATTCCCACTCGCCTCGACGCGGACAGGCTGCATTGCTTCGAGCGCTGTTGCATTCTTGCGCGCCGAGTCAAAGCGGTTGCCGGTCAGGCGCAGGATTGAATTCGGCTGCAGCGTGCCTTCGCCGCCGGCATGCAGGATTGCGCGATTGCCGGACGTCGCCGCTTTGCGGAACTCGCTGTTCGCGATCGTCGCGTCGCCGCCATTGGGCAGGTCGACCGCATAGGACGCGGTGCCGTTCGGCCCGTCCTCGAACTTGCTGTCGCTGATACGGGTCACGGCGGCGCGGCTTTTGACATGGTGGCCGACGCGCGTGCCTAGAAACTGACTGTTCGCGACCGTCAACCGCGCGATGTGATTGACGTAGATCGCGTGACTATAGCCATCGCCGGCGCCGTTGCTGCGAAAGGTGCAGCCGCGAACCGTGACCATGCCGGGTCCGTCGGCCGCTAGAATGCCGTCCTGGTTGTTCGTGAAGACGCTGTTGCTGACGTCGAGCGATGCGCCGCGTTCGACGCGAATTCCGGCGCCATTGCGATCGGCGACCTGCGCGCCGTCGAAAGTGATGCCGCGCACGGTGACGTCGCCGCGCAGAATCAGAATTGCTTTGCCGTTGGCGAGCGGCTGCGTCGCGGCCAGCAACGTCTTGCCCGGCGTGCCGGTGATGGTCAGCCGCTTGTCGATCGTGGTGCTTTCGTTTTCGAAGCGCGCAGGCGCGAGAACCAGCTCGTCGCCATCGCTCGCATGCCGCGCCGCATCGGCGAGTCCGCCTGGATGCACGTCAATCTTTGCCGCTTGCGCCGTGCTGGAAAGCAGCAACGCCAGCAACAGAAATCTACGCATCGTCGGCCAGCAGTTCGTCGCGCAAGGTAAGTGGCGTCGATGCTTTGCCCTGGAGCTCGCCGAAGAAGAAATCGAGATAGCGCCGCAGCCAGTCGAGAAACAACGACAGGTCGCGCGCCGATCGGACATACGGTGTGTGGCCCGGCACCATCGACGGCGTGTGCCACGACAAGGTGAATACGCGCAGCCCTTGTTCGTACAGGCTGCGGGTTGCGCTGATCGCTTCGTCGATCGGCACGCCTTCGGGCGTCAAGCGCACGCGCATCAACGCGCCGGTTCGCGCCAGCACCGCACCGAGGCGCAAGGCGCGTCCCAGACGATGTTCGGCAACGTCGTGCAGCCACGGCGCGCGTGCGCCAAGCCTGCCGACCAAGCCCGACGTCACCGGCAGTTCCAGCAAGCGTGCGCCGGGACCGAACCAATAGGGATGCGGACGAAAGGCGCGAAAGTCGGGACCGAACTTGCTGCGCATGTCGGTGAACGGGACCGTGCTGGAATCGACCAGATAGCCGGCGCGCGACAGAAGCGCGGCGGTGTTCGGTCCGATCCCATAGCGGCCGGCGCGATAGACGCGCGGACGGACGCCGAACGTCGCTTCGATGCGATCGGTCAGCGCCTGCAGCTTGGCCGCTTCGAGATCGGCCGGCAGGTTTCCGGGGAACGAGTTTCGCGGCGTGACCGCTTCATCGAAGGGCGGGTTCACCCAAGGATGCAATTGCGCGCCGATTTCGCAGGCGCCGTCTTTCACCCAGTCGCGCAGCGACGCGTAGCCTTCTTCCTGCGCCGCAACCGGATAGTCGACCGCATAGGTCGGCACCACGCCGTGGCGGTTCAACAACGCTTGCGCAGGCCCTTGATGCGCCATCGAGGTGACGTTGGTGGCATTGCGCGAGAATTCGCCGAACCAGTCGAATTCTTCTTCGGCATCGATGACGACGATCAAACGCGGCGCCGTCTCGCGCGCGAAGTTCGCGAGGCGGATCGGCTGGAAGCTCGAAGTCGGCCCCGCTGTGCTTGGACGGGGCGGCTCGTCGTTGGACTGGGCCCTGGCGTCAAAGGGAAGTGGGGCCGCGAGCGTGCGCTCGGTCGCGTGCGGCTGCATGGTCGCGTGGCAACGCCGTCGCGCGGACAATAGTTGCGGCGGAAACCGGCGCCCCTGGAAGACAGTGTGATGTGGCGGTGACCAGCAAGGTCACAAAAAGAAAAACGCCCGCCTGTTGAGGCGGGCGTTAGGCAACGCGACACGGCACTAGGGATCAGCCGATCACGTACACCAACACGGCCCACAAGCTCGTCGACAGGCCGAGAATACCAAGCAGCGCAACGCGCGGCGAAAGGCGATCGTCCGAAATCATGTCGGTCGCAACCGCGGCATTCACGCTGCGAGTCCGCATCACACCATCAACCGCTGCACGCAAAGTCATCGCCCAATCTCCGCACCAACCGTCTAACCCAGGCCGGCAGGGTGGAACTTATGACCTTACCAGACTTTTAAGGGACCTCGAACGAACCGGCCTCTCGGTTGGCTCGTTTTCTGATCAACCGCAGAACGGGGCGAAGAATGCCGCTATTCCGCTGGGGCTCGAAGGCCCTTGGCATGGTCCTTGGCCTGGTGCTCGCCGGATGCGCATCGCAACCGCCGGCACCGCTTTCCCCTGGCATCGGACCGACTGGACCGACCGCCGACTATCTGATCGGTCCGGGCGACGTGCTCGGCATTTACGTCTTTCGCGCGCCCGAATTGACGGTCGACGTGCCGGTTCGTCCCGACGGGCGGATTTCGATCCCGTTGGTCGAAGATCTCGTCGCGGTCGGCAAAACACCAACGCAGCTCACGCGTGAAATCGAAGGACGGCTTGCCAAATACGTGCAGCAGCCGACCGCAACCGTGATCGTGAAGAACTTCGTTGGTCCATTTGACCAACAGGTGCGCGTCGTCGGCGAAGCAACCAAACCGCAGGCAATTCCGTACCGCGCCAACATGACGGCGCTGGACGCGATGATCGAAGCGGGTGGTCTCACCAAATACGCCGCTGGCAATCGCGCCGTGCTGGTGCGCCGCGAAGGCAGTTCGCAGAACAGCTACACGGTGCGTCTCGATGACCTTCTGCGTGATGGTGACGTGAAGCAGAACGTGGCGTTGCGTCCGGGTGACGTGCTGATCATCCCGCAAGCCTGGTTCTAATCGAGCACGCAGGAGAGCTGACTTGGAAAACGTCAAAGTCCTCGTCCTGAAACAGATGCGCGGCGCGTGGCGCCGCCGCTGGCTGGCGATTGCAGCCGCCTGGGGCGTGTGCGCCCTGGGTTGGCTGGTCGTCGCAAGCCTGCCGAACCAGTATGAAAGCCAGGCCCGCGTCTATGTCGACGCCGACGCGGTACTGACGCCGCTGTTGCGCGGCCTTGCGGCCGACACCAACGCGCTGAATCAGGTCGACCTGATGCAGCGCACGCTGTTGTCGGCGCCCAATCTCGACAAGCTTATCCGCATGACGGATCTCGAACAGCGCGTCGGCACCGATCAAGGTGCGCGCGAAGCGCTGATCCAGAAGCTGCAGCAAGACATCAAGATCAAAAGCCAGGCCAAAAACCTGTTCACCATCACTTATCGCGATCCGTCGCCGCGTCTGGCGCGCGACGTGGTGAATGCGCTGCTGACGATCTTCCAGGAAGGCAATGTCGGCGCCGGTCGTACGGCGATGGACAATGCGCAGAAATTCTTGAAGGACCAGCTCGGCACCTATGAGCGCCAGCTGCGCGACGCGGAAAAACGCCGCGCCGAGTTCCGCGCCAAATATATCGACATTCTGCCGGCCGAAAATGGCGGCGCCTCGCGCCTCGAAACCGCGCGCGCCAATGTTGAGAACCTGAATCTCGAACTGTCGGAAGCGATCGCGCGGCGCGATGCGATTGCGGCGCAGCTGAAATCGACGCCCGCCAGCGTTTCGGGCGGTGTCGGTGGCGGCCTCTATGCGCAAGCCCAGCAGAAACTAGCCGAGCTGCGCATGCGCTTTACCGACCAGCATCCCGACGTGATCGCGGCGCGTCGCCAGGTCGAAGAATTGTCGCGCGGTGCCGGCGGCACCAGCGTCGGCAACCCGACCTACGACATGATCAAGCTGCGGCTCGTCGATGCCGAATCGCAGATCGCGGCGATGAAGAATCGTCTGGCGCAGGGCGAGAAGGAACGCGACCGGATCGATAGCATCGCGCGCGCAGCGCCGGGCGTTGCGGCCGAGTACCAAAATCTCGACCGCGACTACACGGTGATCCGCAAGAATTACGAAGAGCTGCTGACGCGCCGCGAAGCGACCAACATCGCCGAAGCTGCCGACGCCAAAGCCGACAAGATCCAGTATCGCGTCATCGATCCGCCCGAAATCGCCTTCATCCCGGTTGCGCCGAAACGCACTTTGCTGGTGACGGGCGTGTTGCTGGCCGGCATTGCGGCGGCGGGTGCGTTGATCTTCGTGCTCAACCAGCTCGACCGGTCGTTCGCCAATCTCGACGATCTTCGTTCGCTCGGTCTGCCGGTGATTGGCGGCCTGTCGAAACTGCCGAACACAGGCGCGCGTGCCATGGATCGCGCCGGCGTCATCTTCGTTGCGTCGATCGGGGCGCTGCTCGTCGTGTACGCGTTCTTCGTGGCGGGCGGCGCGGCGCTGTTCCGGAAGGTGATCTAATGGCTGACTCGATGGATCTGATCGAACGCGCCGCAGCGCGTCTGAAAAAGGACAAGCCGCAAACCTTGGCCGACATGGTCGCGACTTTCGCGCCCAAGCCCGAACAACCGTCGGCGCCGAGCGAAGATCACGTTGCGACCGGACCGGAAATCGTCACGCTCGATGCGCGCCGCATGGCTGCGGCTGGATTGCTCGACTGGTCTGACGACGGTTCGGCAGTGATTGAAGAGCTGCGCGTGATCAAGCGCCGCCTGGTGCAGAAAGCGTTCGCAGCCGGTGCCGATCCGCGCCAGCGGTTGATTCTGGTTGCCTCGACCAAGCCGAAAGAAGGCAAGACGTTCGTCTCGACCAATCTCGCTTTGTCGATGTCGGTCGAAGAAGATTACGGCGTGTTGTTGATCGAAGCCGACACCAAGCGCCGTACGTTGGAGCGCAATCTCGGCGTCGACGATCGTCCGGGGCTGATCGACCTGATCGCCGATCCGCGTGCGAAAGTGTCGGACCTGGTGTTGAAGACCAACATCCCGAAGCTTTCGATTCTGCCGGCTGGCCGTACGCACGAACAGACGGCGGAGTTGTTTGCGTCGCGCCGGATGCGCGACGTGGTCGACGAGCTTTCGCGTCTTTATCGCGACCGCATCATCATTTTCGACGGCCCGCCGTGCCTGGCTTCGTCCGACCCGCAAACCCTGTCGGCGCTGGTCGGCCAGGTCCTCTACGTGATTGAGGCCGGGACGACACAGCAGAATGAAATCGAAGCCGGGCTGGGATTGCTGTCTTGCCCCGATATCAGTCTACTTCTGAATAAAAGCGAACCCTCGCTGACGCGCGGGTTCGGCAACTACGCCTTCTACTGATCTTCGGACCAACCAGTTCGGGTCAGCAGCAGGCCCGAACGACGAAGAGAAGAACAAGGATGTCATCAACTCGCCGTTTCGCACGTGTGGCGTTGCTTGCGCCGCTCCCGATGTTCGTCTGCGCCACGGCGCATGCCGAATGGACCTTCACGCCGCGTATCGAAGTGTCGGAGTCGTTCACCGACAATGCGTTCGATACCGACCTGGACAAGCGCAGCGACTGGATCACCACCATCGCGCCGGGCTTCAATCTGCGCAGCGACGGCGCCCGCGCGCGCGTCAATTTCGACTATCAGCCAACGGTGCGGCTCTACGCCAACCAGACCAGCGAGAACAATGTCGAGCAGCGTTTCAGCGGCACGGCCTTGGTCAACCCGCTGGACAATTTCTTCGTCGATGCGCGCGCCTTCGGCACCGAACGTTCGATCTCGGGCAACCGCCGCTTCGGCGACGAGAATGCGCCGCTGGCCGAGAACGACCGTACGCAGGTCTATTCCTATTCGATCTCGCCCTTCTATCGCGTCCATCTAAGCGGCACGGCGCAGCTCGAAGCGCGCTATCGCTTCACCCAGACCGCGACCGGCGACAACCAGTTCGACAATGTCGGCTCCAGCAGCTTCCGCCGCTTTGGTTCGGGCGCGGATTCGCGCCAGCAGATGTTTGCGCTGACCGGCACGACGGGCAGCGAGTTTGGACGGCTCGAAGCGCGCGGCTATGCAATCGGCCAACGCATCGATGGCGGCGGCGTGCTCAACAATGCGCGTCGCGATCGCGTCGGCGGCGAAGGCGAGTATCACATCGATCGTTCGATCGGGCTGATCGGCGGCGCCGGCTATGAAGACGTCAAGTTCGCGACCTTCGATGGCAGCGGCACCAGCGTGCGCGTCAAAGGCGGCACGTGGTTGGGTGGCATCCATTGGACGCCGAACGCGGACAGTCAGGTGCGCATCACCTACGGCCGTCGCGACGGCATCAACGGCCTGCAAGCCAATGCGTCGTGGCAGGTTGCGCCGTTCGTGCGCGTGTTCGGCAATTGGCGCGAAGGCCTGACCACCAGCGCCGAGCAGATCGCCAACAACACCGCGATCTTCGAACGCGACGACATTACGGGCAGCCCGCTCGATGAAGCGCGCAACCCGCTGTTCAATCTCGATGACAGCAATTTCAGCATCGACAACGCGGTCTACCGCGCGCGCGGCGGCCGGATCGGCGTGACCTGGACCGGCATCGAACGGACCGGCATGACCTTGAGCGCCTTCAGCGAACGACGCGTGGCGGTGAGCAATACGCCGGTCAGCCAGCCGCTGCAGGTGACGCGCGGCGTTTCATTCAACGTCTCGCGTGAGTTCAATCCCTATTCCAGCGGGAACTTCAACCTCGGCTATCGCGTTCGAACCGGAGCTACTGGTATCGGCGGCGACGACAATGAGTGGAATGTCGGCGTTGGCTACAACCGGCAGCTCGGCGACGGATTCACCGCGTACGCGCGCTATTCCTACTATTCGCGCACCTCACCGGGCGCCACGTCGTTCCGAGGTGGGTTTCGTGTCGAGGACGATAGTCACACCAACGTGATTACGGTCGGCCTTCGTAAGACATTCTAGAGGGCGCATTTTTGTACACCGATTTCTTCCATCTAAGCGGCCTGCCGTTCCAGCTTACGCCGGACAGCCGGTTCTTCTTTGGCAGCTCGGTGCACAGCCGTGCGCTGGCGCATCTGACCTACGGCCTGAATCAGGGCGAAGGGTTCATCATCATCACCGGTGACGTCGGCGCCGGGAAAACGACTCTGGTCGAACATCTGTGCGCCGAGCTCGATCCCGAGAAATACATCACCGCCAAAATCACCACGACCAACACGACCGCCGACGACACGCTGCGGTTGGTCGCCAATGCGTTCGGCATCGAGACGGCCGGCGTCGAGAAGGCGACTGTGTTGTCGCGTCTGGAAAAGACGCTGGCGAGCAATCACCAGCTTGGCAAACGCTGCCTCTTGATCGTTGACGAAGCGCAGAACCTGGCGGTGTCTTCGCTGGAAGAGCTGCGCATGTTGTCGAACTTCACCTCGGGTGGATCGACGCCGCCGCTGCAGAGCTTCTTGCTGGGCCAGCCGCAATTCCGCGCCGTGCTGGCTGCGCCCGAACTGGAACAGCTGCGTCAGCGCGTGCTGGCCTCGTACCATCTGGGTCCGATGAGCGCGACCGAGACACGCGCTTATATCGAACATCGTCTGCACACGGTGCAGTGGAACGACAATCCGCATTTCACCGACGGCGCCTTCGTCGAAATCCACCGCGCCACCGGCGGCGTGCCGCGCAAGATCAACACGCTGTGCTCGCGCCTGCTGCTGTTCGCGTTCCTGGAAGAGCGCGCGTCGATCGACGCGCAGGACGTGGTCAAGGTCGCCGAAGACCTCGAACGCGAAATCGGGCAGGTGGTCGACAATCGCGGCGTCGGCGCGCTGCGCGCAGCCGCCAACGGCACGCCGCGGGGCGACATGGCGCAGCTCGTCTCCGAGCTGGGACGCTCGGTGCGCAGCGGCAATTGCGACGAAGATGTGCTGCGCCGGCTGCGCACCGTCGAAGACCGCGTCGAGCAGCATCATCAAACCATCCAGCGCGCGATCGAAATCGCCTCGCGCTATGTCGAGGGCGGTTGATGCAACAGCGCGCACCAGCGCGTGTGGTCAATGCCATGTCGGTGGACGTCGAAGACTGGTTTCAGGTCTGGGCGTTCGAAGGCAGCGGTGCGATCGCGCGGGATCAATGGGATTCGCTGCCGCGCCGGGTTGAGGCCAATACCGACCGCTTGCTGGGCCTGTTCGCCGACGCCAATGTCAAAGCGACGTTTTTCACGCTTGGCTGGGTCGCCGAACGCCATCCGTCGTTGATTCGCCGCATCGTCGAGCAGGGGCACGAGCTGGCCAGCCATGGCTGGAACCACACGCGCGCTGATGCGCAGACGCCGGACGAGTTTCGCGCCGACATTCGCCGCACCAAACGCGCGCTGGAAGCAGCCGGCGAAACCGAAGTCGTCGGCTATCGCGCCGCGACCTTTTCGATCGGACCGAAGAATCCGTGGGCGTTCGAAGTACTGGCCGAAGAAGGCTATCGCTACGACAGCTCGACCTACCCGGTGAAACACGATTTCTACGGCGACGTGCACGCGCCGCGCGAACCGCATCAGCGTGGCGGTTTGCTGGAAGTACCAATGACGACTTGCGTGCGGATGGGAAAGACCTTGCCCGCATCGGGCGGCGGCTGGTTCCGTCTGCTGCCCTACGGCATTTCACGCTCGAACATGCGTCGCGTCGTCGACGGCGAGAGACGCCCGGCCGTGTTCTATTTCCATCCCTGGGAGATCGATGCGGACCAGCCGCGCGTCGCCAATATCAACTGGAAGACGCGCGTACGCCATTACACGGGCCTCGGCCATATGGAGCGCAAGTTGCAGCGTCTCGTGCGCGACTTTGCCTGGGACCGGATGGACCGCGTTTTTTTAGAGCCGCGGTAACGCCACTGCGACGAAGGCCTGCGCTGCGGCGCTGAGATTGCGTTCGTGATGCGTGACCAGCGCGAAATGGCGCGCGGGCAGGGTCGGCTCCAACCGTTTCAGCGTGCCGGCGCGCAACGACGCTTCGGCGACCAATTCGGAAATCGCAGTCAGGCCGGCGCCCGCTTCGACGGCGGCGCGCACCGCCTCGTTCGACGGCAATTCCAGCACGACGCGCAATTTCGACGGATCGACGCCGAACGACGGAAGCGCCGCTTCCAATTCGGTGCGTGTGCCTGAATCCGGTTCGCGCAACACCCAGTCGGCGTTCGCCAACGTCGCAGCGTCGAGTTTCTTTTTGTCCGCCAGGACGTGCCGCGCGCCGACCAGCAACGCCAACCGGTCGCCGTCAAAGCTGCGCTCGTCGAGATGGTCGAGACCGATCGCGCCTTCGACAAAGCCGATATCGGCACTGCCGTCGCGCACGGAATGCGCCACTTGCCGCGTATTGCCGATCGCGACAGCGACTTCGACGTCGGGATGTTTGTTGCGGAAATCCGCCAGCTTCGCAGGCAGCCAATAGGCCGCGATGGTTTGGCTGGCATGGATCGCGACGCGGCCGCGCGCCAGGCCCGCCAGTTCCTGCATCGAGACTTGCAGCGCGTCGGCGCGCGCGATCAGCACGCGCGCTTCTTGCAGCAACAACCGACCAGCATCGGTCAGCGCGACGCGGCGGCCGACACGGTCGAACAGCTTGGTGCCGAAATGCCGCTCCAGCGACGCGATGGCCGCGCTGGTCGCCGATTGCGTGCGGCCCGCAGCAGCCGCGCCGCGCGTCATATGTTCGAGCGACGCGACCGAGATGAACAGGCGAAGTTGTTCGAGCGTCATGTCAAATTCCCCGCGAAGGCGGGGATCCATGCAACCGCCGCTGCAGCGTAATCGCGAAAATCTGTGCCGTGCCGACGATGGATCCCCGCTTTCGCGGGGAATAACAGGCGAAGTTGTTCGAGCGTCATGTGCTGACGCACAACAGCAGGAAGCTGAACAGCGCGATGAACAGCGACGCCGAGGCGGCCAGCAGCAGCGGGCGAATTCCCTTGCTGCGCAAGGCGGCGAAGCTGGTTTCGAACCCCATTGCGGCCAGCGCAGTGGCCAGCAGAAACGCCGCGATCTGCGCCGATAGTTGTTTGGCCGCGTGCGGAATCGGATAGAGGCTGGCGACGACGATCATCGCGACGAAGCCGAACACGAACCACGGCACGGGCGGTGCCGCGGCCGGAATATCTCGCTCCTTGGCGGTGCGGCGCGCAAAGCCGAGGCTCAGCACCAGCGGCGCCAACATTGCAACGCGCGCGAGCTTGGCGATCGTGCCGGTTTCACCCGCTTGCTCGCTGTTCTGATAGGCGGCGGCGACGACTTGCCCGACTTCGTGAATACAAGCGCCGCTCCACAGGCCGAAATTGGTCGCGCTCAGCCCAAGCGGCAGCACCGGATAAAGCAGCATCGCAATCGTGCCGAACAAGGTGACGCAGGCGACGGCATAGGCGACGTCTTCTTCCGGTGCGCGCGTCACGGCGTTGGTTGCAACGATCGCTGACGCGCCGCAGATCGACGTACCAGCAGCCAGCAATTCGGCCAGGCCGCGCTCGACGCGCAGCCACACACCGAGACGGCGCGTGACGAAGAAGGTGGCGACCAGCGACGTCGCGACGATGAGCAGACCGCGCGCGCCGATCGTTGCGACTTCGGATGCGGTGAGCTGCAGACCGAGCAGAATGATGCCCGCGCGCAAAACCGGACGTGCGGCCAACCGCAGGCCGGGAGTCAGCACCGGCTTGCTGCCGATCATCGCGCGCAGCGCCAGCCCCAGAAGCAGGGCCAGGATCATCGGGCTGAACAGGGCCAGGCCCGGCAATTGGCGTAGCGCCAGCCCGGCAAGCGCCAAGGCAGCGGCCAGCGCCAAGCCCGCAACCCAGGAAAACCGCCGGATTTCCGTCGCTGCCGGCGGGGCAATTACATGCGTCATGCTGGAAAAGGTGGGCGCCAGCATCCGATCGGTCCAATGGATTTATTGGCTCAGAACGATCTATTATCACGATCGAAGATCGGAGCGAAACTAGGCGGACACAGCGCGCGTTCCGGGGCGGTGCTCGAACACGCAAATGTCTCTCTGGCGCCCCGCAAATGACCATTCATGTACGACCAATGCGCGACGACGATCGCGCGCGTTGGGACGCTTTCGTCGACGCCCATCCGGACGCGACCTTCTTTCATCGCAGCGGTTGGTCTGAGGCGATCCAACGTGGCTTCGGCCATCGCACGCGCTATGCGCTCGCCGAACGCGACGGTGCGCTGGTCGGCGTCTTGCCGCTGACCGAGATCAAAAGTCGCGTCTTCGGTCATGCGCTGATCTCGAACGCGTTTTCGGTCCAAGGCGGACCGCTGGCTTCGGACAGTGCGGCGTTGACTGCGCTGACCGACCACGCGCGCGACCAGCTGCAGCAAAGCGGTGCGACGCGGCTGGAGCTGCGCAGCAAGCTGCCTGGCTTCACCGAGAAAGAAGGCCTCTACGCGATCTTCCGCCGCCAGGTCGGCACCAACCGAGACGACAATCTGAAAGCGATCCCGCGCAAGCAGCGCGCGGTGCTGCGCAAAGTCTTGGACACTGATCTCGAAGCGCGCGCGTCGCGCGACTGGGCGACGTGCCACCGTGTCTACGCCGAAAGCGTGCGCAATCTCGGCACGCCGGTCTTTCCCAAACGCTGGTTCAAAGCGCTGCTCGACGTGTTCGGCGAAGCAGCCGACGTCACCACCGTGCATGACCGCGGCACGCCGATCGCGTCGGTATTGAGCTTTTGGTGGCGCGGTGAAGTGCTGCCTTATTACGGCGGCGGTACGCATGCGGCGCGCGGCGGTGGCTACGATCTTCTGTATTGGTCGGTTATGAACCGCTTGGCCGAGCAGGGCGGCGGGACGTTCGATTTCGGCCGCTCGAAAGTCGGCACCGGCGCCTATTCGTTCAAAAAGAACTGGGGCTTCGAACCGACGCCGCTGACCTATTCGTTCCAATTGCCGCAAGGGCAGAGCGTGCCGGATCTCAATCCGCTGAATCCGAAATTCAAACTCTTCATCGCTGCGTGGAAACGTCTGCCGCTTCCCGTCGCCAACGCGCTCGGCCCGTTGGTCGTGCGCAATCTGGGGTGAGCGTGGACGAACTTCTCTTTCTCGTGCACCGCATCCCGTTTCCGCCCAACAAAGGCGACAAGATCCGGTCGTGGCATATGTTGGAGCAGCTGGCGCGCACGCATCGCGTGCGGCTTGGTTGCCTGATCGATGATCCGCACGACTTGCGCTATCTCGACTCGCTGCAGAAAGTCTGCGCCGAGGTGAAAGCGGTGCAGGTGTCGCCGCTACAGCAGAAGATCCATGCGCTGCTGCGTTTGCGACCGGGGAAGCCGCTGTCGCTTGGCTATTTTCATCATCCAGAACTGCAACGGTGGGTGCGTGCTACGGTTCGTGCAAACAATATCCAGAAGGCGTTCGTTTTTTCTTCGGCGATGGCGCCGTACCTGGACGGGCTTGCACTGAAGCGTCGCGTTCTCGACATGGTGGACGTCGACTCGCTGAAATGGCGCGAGCTGGGCGAGACGTCGCGCTTTCCCGCCAATCTGGTTTGGTCGCGCGAATGGCGAACCTTGTTCGCCTACGAAAAGAAACTGGCGCAGAGCTTCGACGAAACCATCTTCGTCAGCGAAGCCGAGATGCGCCGCTTCCTCGAGATCGCACCCGAACTGGCGGCGCGTGTCACCTGGATGTCGAACGGCGTCGACTGGCAACGCTTCGATCCAACCTCGTCCTACGAAGATCCCTACCCGGCGAGCACCAACCGCATCGTCTTCACCGGTGCAATGGATTACGCGCCCAATATCGACGCGGTCGAATGGTTCGTCACGCGCGTGATGCCGATCCTGCGTACCATGCCGCGATTCAAATTTGGTGAAGGGCCACAATTCTGGATCGTCGGATCGAACCCGACCGAGCGTGTGCAGGGGCTGGCGGGAAGCGACGTGCACGTGACCGGCCGCGTCGCCGATACGCGCCCGTGGATTCAATATGCCGGCGTCGTGGTCGCACCGTTGCGCATCGCGCGCGGCATCCAGAACAAGGTTCTGGAAGGAATGGCGATGGGAAAGATCGTCGTCGCCACGCCGCAGGCGCGCGAAGGGATCGAAGCCGACCACGCGCGCGAATTGCTGCTCAGCGAAAGCGAAGAAGGCTTCGCACGTCTCGTTTGCGAAGTGCTGGACGGGCAGTGGGCCAAGCTGGGACCGGCAGCGCGTGCAGCGGTGGTGCAGCGCTATGATTGGTCGGAACGGCTGAAAGGCCTGCGCGCCGTGTGGCAGCAGGCGGCCTGATGGCGCTGCTCGACCTTGCTGTCGCCGACACGACCCCGCGTCGTGCAGCGGTTTGGCGCGCGGTGCTGGCGACCATTGCGGTTGCGCTGGCCTTGTTCGCGTTTCTCTATCCGACCGAAATCGCGGGTGCGGTGCGCGTCTGGGATCAGTCGACCGCCTATACGCATTGTTGGCTGATCCTACCGATCGTCGCCTACCTCTTCTGGGAACGGCGACGCGAGTTGCAGGTCTGGACGCCGTCGCCATCGGCCTGGCCCTTGCTGCTCATTCCCGTTGCGGCGGCACTTTGGTTGCTGGCGCAACGTGCGGGCGTGCTCGAAGGACGCCAGCTCAGCTTGATGCTGATGCTGCAGATCGTATTGGCAACGTTGCTGGGGCCGCGCTTCTGGCGCGCTTTCATCTTTGAGTTTCTGTATCTCTTCTTTCTGGTGCCGACCGGCGAGTTCCTGGTGCCGGCGCTGCAAAATTTCACGCGCGACTTCATCGTCACCGGCCTGCATATGATGCAGGTGCCGGTCTTCTTCGACGCGACGATGATCGAAATTCCGGAAGGCCGTTTCTTCGTCGCCGAAGCCTGCGCCGGTTTGCGCTTTCTGATCGCCTCGGTCGCGTTCGGTGCGCTCTACGCCTATCTGATTTTCCGCAGCTGGACGCGGCGCCTGATTTTCTTCGGCGTGTCGCTGGTCGTGCCGATCATCGCCAACGGGTTTCGCGCGCTGGGCATCGTGCTGGTCGGCCATTGGATCGGCAGCGCCGAAGCCGCCGCGACCGACCATGTTCTGTATGGCTGGATCTTCTTCACGCTGGTTCTGTTTCTGTTGATCGCGCTGGGCTTGCCGTTCCGCGAACAGCGCGGCGCCGGAGCGCCGATCGCAGCACCGCTGCCCGCATCGCGTGCGCGTCTGCCCGCGATCGCTGCTGCGACTTTGTTGCTGGTGGCGCTGCCGCAACTCGCCGCGCGGGCTTTGTCGCCGCAACTGCGCGTCGACGTGTTGGCGGGTGCGCAGGTCGGTGCGCTGGAAGCGCACCCAATCGGCGAACACCTGTTCGCGCAGGCGCCGGTCGAACTCGATCTGGTTGGCCCGCATGTGCGACCGGGTTCGTTGCGTCTGGTGATGGCGTCGGATTTCGGCGCGCTCAAACCCGATCTGACAGTCGATCGCGACCATGACGGCGAGCCGATCGAAAGCCGCGACCGTTCGCAGCCGCTGCTCGTCGACGGCGTCAGCTTGCCGTCGCTGCGTCGCGACTTCCAAGCGCACGGGCAGCGTCAGGTTCTGTTCGTCGTGCCGTTGGTCGAGGGACAGCCTGCATCGATCGGCGGTGCGGCGCGTCTGCGCGCAGCGATGGCACCAACGCGCCTGCCGCGCGCTGCAGTCGCCGTGCTGGTGCCTGCGTCGGACAATGCGCAGGATGAAGCGATCGCATTGCTGCGCGCACTGTCGCCGCTGCAAACAACGCTGCAACCTTTGTTACAGCGGGCTGTGCGCTAACTCAGGTGACCGGTGTCATCTGAAACGCAAGCTCCAAAACGCGTCGCAGCGACGGTTCGTCGAGCGGTTTGGGAAGAATGGCGAGCGGTTCGATCTCGCGCATCGCGACCATCGACCGTCCGTCGGCATTCCCAGTGACGAACACGATCGGCACGCTGCTCAGCGCCGCAATGCGGCGGGCTGCGTCGATTCCGTTGGATCCGTCCGCCAGTCGCACATCCATCGTGATTGCGTCGGCGCCTTCGCGTTCGAATGTCGCAACCGCTTCATCGGCGGTCGACGCCGGTCCAAGCGGTACAAAGCCCCAATCTTCGAGCGCGCGCGCATAATCCAGCGCCAGCAGCATCTCGTCCTCGACCACCAACACCCGTTTGGGCGGGTTTGCCTGCGCCATGTTCACCTGCATCGCCAAGCCTATTCTACGGACCAACGTCGCGATTCCCGAAAGGGTCCGTCGTTAAGCATGATCTTGTCAGAAAGCGCTGCGGCCCCGCAGTTCTTCGAACGAAACCATCACGTTGGTTTGATATGCGCTGCGCGTTTGCAGGCGGCGGTACCAAGCGTCGACATGTGGCATGTCGGGCCGCGCAATGTCGAGATTGTACCAACGGTAGAGCGGCGTACCTGCGGCAATATCGGCAAGCGTTAGATGGTCGCCGGCAACATAGGGCTGCAACGACAATTGCTCGTCGAGCATCGCGTAGGCGCGGGTGGTTTCTGCCAGCGCCTTGTCGATCGCAGCCTGGTTGCGCTCCTGTTCGGGCGTACGGAAAAAGCCCCAGAAGAGTCGTGTGAAGGCGGGCAGCAACGTCGTCGACGACCATTCGACCCAACGATCCGATCGCGACTCGACACCAGGATCGGGCGACCAGATGGTGCCGCTGCCATAGCGCGCCGCCAGGTAACGCAAGATTGCATGGCTCTCCCACAAGACGACGTCGTCGTCCTGGAGCACGGGCACACGCTGGTGCGGATTGCGGGCGCGGAACTCGTCGGTATCGAGGCCGCCGAAACTACCGCCGGCTGCGACATGTTCGTAGGTCAGGCCCAGCTCGTCGGCGAGCCACAGCACTTTTTGCACGTTGAACGAATTTCGTCGGCCCCAGATCGTACGCATCGCGCCCTCGCATTCGTGTCGTCGAGAGATAGGCCGAAGACCGCGCCGTGGCCACATCCTGTCCGAAAACACGGCCGGTTTTGAACGGACCGCGAATGCAAATGCCGCCAACAGACTTGCCCGTACGCGGGTATCGGCCAGAGCCTTGTCATCAAGTTGCGATGGCAGGAGTCGGACTGATGCAACTGCACGAGCTGATGCGCGCCGGTCCTTAAAGCTGCGCGAGAACCACGCTGCCCGCGGCGCACACTGCGAGCACCGTCAACACGCCGCGTTTGGCGGCGAACAACAACAGCAACGCAAGCACGGTCAGCAGGGACGCGCGCCAATCAGGCGTCATGCTGCCTGCTGCGAACAGCAAATGCAGCGCGAACCAGACCGCCAGGCTGGCAATGACGCCGACGACGGCAGCGGTGATTCCAGCCAGCACGCCCGCCAGCTTCTTGTTGCTGCGCAGACGTTCGACATAGGGGGCGCCGAGAAAGATCCAGACGAAACACGGCGCGAACGTCACCCACGTCGTGAGCAGCCCGGCCAAGGTGCCGGCCAGAAGACTCCCCGACGGACGATAGCCGGCAAGAAACCCGACGAACTGCACCACCATGATCAGCGGGCCGGGCGTCGTCTCGGCCATGCCTAACCCGTCGAGCATCTCCGACGCGCTAAGCCAATGTTCGGTTTCGACGGCGTGCTGCGCGACATAGGCCAGCGCTGCATAGGCGCCGCCGAAACTGACCACAGCCAACCGACTAAAAAACGAGGCGACGCGCGTGAAGGTGGCGTCGGGACCAAACAGCAGAAACAGCACCACCACCGGCAACAGCCACAACACAGCGGCAACGATCGCAGCGCGCAGCGGCGATGCGCGTTGCATCGTCGCGTCTGTGGCCGGTTCGATCACTGCCGGGCGCAACGCAATCCAACCGATTGCAGCAGCAGCTATCACGACCAGCGGGAAGGGCAGGTTGAATCCGCGCAGCGCAAGGAACGATGCAACCGCAACCAACAAAGCGGTGCGCGTGCGCAGCGCGCGTTTGCCGACGCGCCACAGCGCCTGCGCCACGATCGCCAGCACCGCGCATTGCAGGCCGAAGAAGATCGACGCGATCGCGGGTACGTGCCCGTACAGAACGTAAATCCAGGACAGCGCCATCAGGCAGAGAAGTCCGGGCAGCACAAACAACGCGCCTGCTGTCACGCCGCCGCGCACGCCGTGCAACGACCAGCCGAGATACGTCGCGAGCTGCTGCGCCTCGGGACCGGGCAGCAACATGCAGAAATTCAGCGCGTGCAGAAATCGCGCTTCACTGACCCAGCGTAACTCGTCGACCAGAATGCGATGCATGACCGCGATCTGTCCGGCCGGACCGCCGAACGACAAAGCGGCAATCCGCGCCCAGACGCGCGTTGCTTCGGCATAGTTGACGCCGTGCTTCTGCGGCGTGTCGTGCAGCGTCATGCGCTGGGCGTAGCGCGCGCGCCACGCCGCTACCAGCCCGCGACGGGCGGGATCTCGTAGAAATCTTTGAACGGGCAGCGACGGCCTTTGACGATGACCGCGCCGAACCGGTCGAGATCCTGACCACCGCGCGTGTCGAAGCCCAGCGCCAAGCCTGCCCAAGGCAGATCGGGACACGGGCCCAGCATGGTGGCGCGGTAATAGTGCCGGTCCTTGGTCCGGATCAGGACCGCGCTGCTGTCCTCGGCCTTCCAGTCGTCGACGCTGAGCGTGAAGAAGGAAATCCGCGCATCCGCGACCGGTTGGGTCGGCGGCGGCGCGGGCTGGGCGCAGCCGGCCAAGAGAAGAAGCGCGAGAGATACCGGTGCGGGTCGCATTGGCTGACTCCTGGACGGATCGAACTGGCCCATGAAACCGTTGGGTCACAGTCCGCAATGTTTAGAAACAATCAACACCTGCCCGTGAGGGTGGGTCGCAATGTCAGACCAGCCCCAGACAGCGCTCATCAAATACGCCGAGGCCGACCATGCGCGTGGTCTGCCGATCCCGTGGTGGGGAAAGCTTGGGGCCAAGCTGGTGTTGCATCACACGCCGGGGGCGCGACGGTTTGCCGAGCGGCTGGGCCTGTTTCGGCCCGGCGATCTCGCCAGCAATGTCGAACGCGTCGTCGACGGATTTGCCGAACATCTTGGCGTCTATTGCGATCGCGCCGGCAAAAAGCCCGAAGGCGTGTTGGAACTTGGTCCCGGCAACAGCGTCGGACGCGCGCTCTGTGCTGCTGCAAACGGTGCCAAGCGTAGCTGGTTCGTCGATGCTGGCGATCATGCAACGCGCTCGCTCGATCACTATCGCGCCGTCGCGCAACGTTTGTGGGAACGCGGCACGCCGGCGCCCGATCTGGAACAGGTGCAGGATCTCGCCGACGTACTGGCTGCGTCGCATGCACAGTTCACGACCGACGGGCTGGCGGGCCTGCGCCGCGTGCCCGACAAATCGGTCGATCTCGTGTTCTCGGACGCGGTGCTTGAACATCTGCCGGCGGCTGAGTTCGACGACTTCCTGCACGAGACGCGACGCGTTCTGGCGCCAGGCGGTTTGGCCAGCCACGGCATCGAATATCACGACCATCTCGGCGGCGGACTCGAACATCTGCGCTTCGCGCCAACCTTCTGGGAACGGCGCGCTGTCGCCGATGCCGGCTTCTATACCAACCGCATGCTGCATTCGCGCGTGCTGGCCGCGTGCGACCGCGCCGGCTTCGATGTCGAAACAGTGTGGGAGCTGCGCTGGCCGCAGCCGCGCATCGCGCGCGAAGCGCTGCATGAAACATTCAGCGACGCGAGCGACGCCGACCTGACGATCTGCGCCGCTTGGCTGGTGCTGCGCCCCCGTTGATTTCGCGCGCTAAGCCGTCGGGTCCAGCGCGTCGGCGACTTGCTCTTTCTTGGGACGCGGTAACAGCGTCATCGCCAAGATGAACGCCGACACGACGAGGCAAATCGCGTTGCTGACGATCAAGGGCCATTGGCCCAGCGCGACCCCGTAGGTGGTCCACAGGGCAAACCCCACCACGGTCACCGCATACATGCCGACCGACAGGTCGTGGGTGCGCCGCTCACGGATTATTTTCCAGGCCTGGGGAATAAAACTCGCCGTCGAACAGATCGTAGCTAGACCGCCAACCCAACTGGCCAGAGACGTATCCAGCGCCATTCGCAACTCCTTCGCAGCCCGGTTACGCCCCGTGCACGTTGTCCTGGCAGAGTGAGGCCGTGAGCGTCCCAAACCACATTCTGATGATCGCGATCGACTGGAAGCACCGCTACGGCGCTGCGTCGCTCGATATGGCGTTGAAGCGCATCGCGTCACACATCGAATTGGACGAAAGCGACGAAGCGATTGAATGGACGCAAGTCGCGACCGTGATCGCGCAGCAGATCCTGCAGCAAGACGCGTAAGCGCGTTCGCGCTTAGCCGACGCCCCCGCGTGCGTAGCGCTCAACCCACACCACTGTAACTCCACGACAGACGAATGCGGCGTGCGCGCGCAGCGCACCAGACCGCAACGTGATCCAACGCGCGATCCAATTCATCGGCATCGATCAAGTCGCCATCGTCCCAGGCAGCGGGGAAGGGCACATCGACGATGCAGGCTTGCGCCGCCGGTGCTTCGACATAGCGAAGCGTCAGTTTGCGGCCGCCGGAACGAACGCGCAGACGGCTGCCATGTAACGGCTCGATGCCGTCATGCGACTGGCCTCTGCGTTCGATCGGAAAACGGATGACTTCGCCCATGGCCCTGAGAAGCACGCATCGGGCTGTACTGTTCCCGATGGAACCCAGATCCAGCCTGCGGTGCCGGCCGCCGTGACAATACTGGTCTTCCATGTGGAACTTCTGCGGTCGCGCATGGTTGCGCGTGCATGGAGAAGAAGTCGTCCATCGGGTTGGGTTGGGTCGAGATCGTCGCGGGTGTTGCAGCACTGTGGCTCGTCGCCGCGATGGCGGTCGTCGGCTCTCGCATCCAGACCCAGGTGGACGAGCAGCGCGCGATCGAAGTCGAACTCGCCGACCAAGGCACGGCGCGTGCAACGCCAGGTTTCTTCGCCGTCGCACGCTGCATGATTCGCTATGGCGGCTGGCAGCTGGCCGAAGTCGGCGGCGCGCCCGCGCTGACCCTGCTCGTGATTGCCGCCGCATCGGTTACCGGCCGACGGCGCCTGCGCCCTGTCGACCGGCCAGAACAGTCCTAAAGCCCGCCTAGCGGCAGAACTAACGCACCGTCACGGCGTTTGGACATGCCAGGATCCAACCGCATCGCGGAACAAGCTCGTGGCAAGGGTTGTTCAGTTGGTCAGCAGGCGCACAAAAGCACGGGACATGACCAACACGCAGAAAACCGTACTCGTCGTCGATGACGATCCCCGCGTTCGCGCAACGGCAGTTGAGCTGTTTCGTGAGTTGGGGTTTCGCGTGCTCGATGCGTACAACGGATCGCAGGCGCTCGAGCTCGTCGCCGCGTCCAATCCGCCCATCGATTGCATGTTCATCGATATCCGCATGCCCGGCATGTCGGGGACCGAGCTCGCACGCATCGTTGGCGACCGTCATCCGGGCGTGAAGGTCGTGCTGACCACGGGGTATCAAGTCGATCAGAAGCCGGACCTGCCGTTGGTACCGAAGCCCTGGCAGCTCGAGCAGATCAAGAGCGCGCTCGGCGTCGGCGGCGGCACCAAGCATTAGAATTCCCTGCGAAAGCAGGGATCCATTTGTCAGCCTTCTAGGTGTGCAGCGCTCGCAGCGGGTTGGCGTCCCGCTTTCGCGGCGAAGCTGCGCCACAGCTCCTCCCAACCATCGACCATCTGCTGCAGCGTGAAATCGCGCGCGACCTTGGCGCGGTTCGCGCTGCCGAGTTGCGTGCGTAGCGCACCATCGTCGATCAGCGTCGCCAGAGCGCCCGCCAGCGCGACCATGTCGTGCTTGCTCACCACAAACGGACGGTTCGCGTCGCTCAGCATCGACGCGATGTCACCAACGTCGGTGGCGGCGACCGGCAGGCCGGTCGCCATCGCTTCCAGCAGCGCCATTGGCATCTGCTCGGTGTCGGAGGTGATCGCAAACAGATCGAGCTGCGCCAGCGCCGGGGCCGGATCGCTGACATGGCCGTGGAAGGTGGTGCGGTCGGCGATGCCAAGCGCGGTCGCGCGCGCTTCCAGCATCGGACGTTCGGGCCCGTCGCCCCAGATGTCCAACCGCGCGTGGGTGCGTGCCGCTGCGGCAAAGGCGTCGAGCAGCCGCCCGACATTCTTCTCCGCCCGCAGCGGGCACAGCGCGCCGACGCGTACGGGCGTGGAGGACGCGTGCTCGGCCGGCACGAACCGCGCCACATCGATTCCATTGGGCACATAGCGCAACCGTGCGCGCGGCACGCGCCAGGCGGCGGCTGCGGTCAGCAACGTGCGGGACGGGACCAGCACGCGCGTCTGGCCGCCCAATGCGATTCGGCGTGCCTGGACGCGGCGCGGCAATTGTCCGTCGGCTTCTTCGGGCCCGAACCCGTCGGCGACATGCAGATGCGGATAGTTGAGCAGCCGCGCCGCCAGCGCCCACTCAACCGCGCCCCAATTGTAGGTGATCAGCAATGCCGGTCGCGTACGGCGCAGAAAGGCGATGGCGCGCGCGACGTTGCGCAACGCCTGGCCTTTGTGGCCGGGATCTTCGACCAACTCGAAATCGATCTCGTGATGCAGCAGCTCTTTCGCCTGGGTGCGCCCGTCGAGCGACAGAACCCGGTGCCGCCAATGGATGCCCAGCGCGTTGGCGATCACCGCAAAGCGTGTCTGCGGCCCGCCGATCGCGAAGGTCGAAAAGACATGCAGCAATGTCGGACGATCGACCGCGCGCTGCATGTCAGGCGGCCTCTGCTCCCTCTCCCTTGGGGGAGAGGGTTGTCGCGAGGGGGCGAGCAGCCGGAAAGGTTGAGGACGAATCCCCCTCCAGGGGAGAAGGGACGATTGCCTCGCGCGCGAACGGATTGGCGTGCGGCGTGATCGCCTGGCGAATGAATTCGGCGCGATCGGCGACCGGATGCCAATGCAGGTCGCGCTTGGCGTCGCTGATGTCGAACCGGGCCATCAGGCCGCGCGAATGCAGGTCGCGCTTGGGCGGAAACACGTTGCCGGGGCGGCGCGCCGCCAGCTTGATCACCCATTTGCCGACTTCGCCCGCATGCAGCCCGGTCACGCTGCGCGGATGAAAGCGGATCGGACGGCCCAGCGCGCGCGCCAGCTCGGCAATGTATTCGCGCGCGCTCAGCCGCACGTCGCCGACCAAATTGTAGGCGCGGCCGATCGCATCGGGTGCGCGCAGCGACGCGACGATGGCGTCGGCGACGTCGTCGACCAGCACGAACGGCAGCGGATTGCGTCCGGCATTCCAGCCGATCACATGCTGTTCGTTGTTCTGGAATCCAACGCCGGAATGGAACGGGCTGGTGCCTGCACCGACCACCAGGCCGGGACGCAGCAACACCAACGCCAGCGCGTTATCGCGCGCGAAGGCTTCGACCGCGAGATCGGTCTCGCCTTTGACGCGGGCATAGAGCGCGCGCGTTTCTTTCTGCGGATCGACCGGCGTGTCGCCTGTAATCACGTCGCCGGGATCGCCGAGATAGAGGCTTGCGATGGTGCCGACATGGATCAATCGCTCGGCGCCCGCTTCACGCGCCGCGCGCGCCACGTTTAGCGCACCGTCCAGCATCGCAGCGCGCACGGTTTCGTAACTGTCGCCACCGCCGCCATGGGCGAGGTTGATCACGTAACGCGATCCCGCCACTGCGCGCGTCACCGACGCTGCGTCGGCAATGTCGGCGCGGACGGTCTCGACACCGTCGATTTGTTTGGCGCCACGCGCCGCGACGCGCACGCGGAAACCGGCTGCGCGCAATTTCTCGACCGTCGGCAGCCCGATAAAACCGGTGCCGCCGAACACGGTCACCAGCGGACCGTCGGTGACGGCAGGTGCTGGCTTCGGCATCGCGACGCGCGACGAAGCGGCCGGGCGCAGCGCGTCGATCTGTTCGCAGATCTCCAGCAAGGACAGGCCGAACCGGCCGGTGAAGGGCGCGGGGCCGGCGGGCAAGGACGCATGAAACGCGCGTACGGACGCGCGCATGGAGACGAAGAACGAGTCGTTGCGCGGCACCAGCTTCAACGTGCCGGCGGCATAGCTCGCCATCGCACGCGCGCTGTCGCGCACCAGCCCCAGCCCCGACCGCAACCCGTCGCGCAGATCGCTGATCGTTTCCAGATGTTCGCTGCGGCCGGTCGCGGTGATGCGATCGCGCAGCAGATCGACGGTCACGGCACCGTCATCGCACAGTGCGGTGAAGCCCCAGGCGGGGAAGGAATGGCCGAAGGCGAGATGAAGCTGCGCGCTGCACGTGGCGCCATCGAGGTCCAGGCTCCAGCGATCGGGGAAGCGCAAATCGTGCTCGAGCAGCAGCGGCGGTGCAGCAATGCCCGCGACGCGGTGGACGGGACCAATCAACGTCACCAACTGCGACAGCGGATGCACCGCCTGTTCGAGCAGAATGTTGATCGGCTTCTGAAACATCCAGACGCCGAATTGCCGGCTGGCGAGTTGGCGTAACGGCATCGCATAGGTGAAAGCGACGTGCCGGATGCGGCCATAGCGGCCCGACTCGAGCAGCTTGCGCGCACGCACGAAGGCGGGCTGCAGTACGAAATTCTGGTTCACGCCCAGCACCGCGCGCCCCGCATCGGCGGCCTCGACCAGCTCGCGCGCGGCGGCGGCGGAATCGGCGAGCGGCTTTTCGACCAGCGTGTGAATGCCGCGCGCCAGCAGCGGCAGCGCCACCGCGCGATGCAGATCGGGCGGCACCAATACGTGGGCAGCGTCGATCGCGCCCTCGTTCAGCAACACGTCAACATCGCGCTCGGTGCGTTTCACACCAAACGCGCGCGCAGCCTTCTCGGCGCGGCCCTGGTCGCGATCGACCACGGCGACGATGTCGACGCGGTCTGTGGCGCGTAGCGCCTCAAGGTGCGCGGCCGAAATCGCACCGGCGCCGATGACGGCGACCCGTGTGCGGGAACTATGGGATGCGCCACGCGGTTCGGTGCGGACGCTGTGAAGATCTGGGGAGGATTGGGCTTGCACGCCCGCCTGAATGCCGAGCATGCCGGCTTGGTTGCATCGCTCGACGAACTGCCTGCCGAAACCGACCTGGCGCGGGAATGGGACGGGCTCGTCCAGCGCGCATCCGCGTCGTTTTTCCAAAGCTGGAGCTGGATCGGCTGCGACATCACGCGCCGGTTTGCCGGCGCACGCCTGCTGCGCGTGCAGCGGCGCGACGTGACGGTTGCGCTGGCGCTGGTCGCGATCGATCCCAAACGCGGACGGCTGTGGTTGAACCAGACCGGCGACGCAGCCGAGGATTCGGTCTTCACCGAACGCGCCGGCGTGCTGATCGCGGGTGGGGAAGAGCCGGCCGAGGTGCTGGCGCAAATCACCGACACGTTGAGCAGCGATCCAGCCGCGCGCCGTTGCACCATCTGGTCGGTTGCGGGCGCCGATGCGGCGCATCGCACCGCCTTGTCGCGCGTGCGGCCGTTGCAGACCGTGATCTCGCGTCCGAATTTTGCCGCGCGGCTCGACCGCGATCCGTTGGCTGCAGCCAGCGCCAATTTCCGTGCGCAGGCGCGTCGCGCCCAACGAAGCGCGGAAGAAGCGGGGACGGTGACGATCGAAGCGGGCGGCGATGTCGACACACAGCTGGCGCGGCTCGACGCGCTGGCGCGGTTGCATCAGCGGCGCTGGACCTCGCGCGGTGCACCCGGCGCCTTCGCGACCGAGGCGTTCGTGCGCTTTCATCGCGCGCTGCTGCAACGCGCGGTGCCGATGGGTCACGCCGAGATCGTGACCGTGCGCGCCGGCGATCGCGTGCTGGCGCATCTCTACAGCTTTCTTTGGCGCGGTCGCGTCCTTGCGTATCAGGCGGGAGTCGACATCGACGCAAATTCCAAAGCCAAACCCGGCCTGGTCGCGCATCTCGCCGCAATGCGCCACTACGCCCAGCGCGGCTTGGGCGAGTACGATTTTCTCGCGGGCGAAGCGCGCTACAAGCGCAGCCTCGCAACGCGCATCGACGAACAGCTATGGATCGACGCGCACCGCGCCCTGTCCTTGGGCGGCGTCAAAGCGATGTTGCGCAGGTTGGCCGCGTGAAGCGCCGTTCCTTCCTGCTCGGCAGTGCCGCGCTTGCTGCTGCACCGTCCGCCTATGCCGCCGACGACTGGCGTGTCGAAATCGAAACGCAAGGACGCACGCTCAGTTTTGCGATGGGCGCGGCGCGCGACATGGGCGCGTTTGTGTCGCCGATCGGCAAGTTCGAGCAACGCTGCCTGCGCGCCGATGCCACCGACGCGCCGTTCACTGTGTTCTTCCGCCCCGATCGCGGCGACGCGCGGATGGAGGTCGTGGTCGAATATGGCCGGCTATGGACGCCGGCCGCGAATGGCGCGCCGTATCGCACCTCGATTTTTCGTGGCGGCACCCAGGTGGCGCAGATCGACGTCCCGCGCGCCGACTGGCGTACGCGCTGGCGTTGGCAAAGCGCGCCGCGTCGCGTCGTGCGCGACGCCAATGGGTTGGTGCGCGAGCATCTGATCCCGGCCTTTGCGTCGCTCGGCGCGATGGAGCCGCCACCGAAACCGCAGCTCTATCGCCCGACCGAAGCGGCAGGTGTCACCGCGTACATGCCGACGACGGGCGATCGTCCCGACATCGGGCCACTGACCGAAGCGCAAGCCGCCTGGGTCGGCGGCGATAGCGGATCGTTGCAAACCTTGCTGGCGCAGGCCGAAGCGGCCGCCAGCGTGCCGTGGCATTTCCGCGACGAGCGCACCGGCGCGCCGATCGATCTGCAGGCCTATCCCGAAGCAAGCTGTCATCCCAATGGCGGCAATCCAAAAATCGCGATGGCCGACAAGACGCTGTTCACGCCCGACAAGGCGCATCAACCGGCGTTGTCCTATCTGCCCTACGCGATTACGGGCGATCCGTATTTCCTCGAAGAGCTGCAATTCCAGGCGACGTTCGACGACCTCGCCGATCCACCCGGCTACAAGCAGAAAGTCGGGCAAGTACGTTCCAGCGCCTGGTCGCTGCGCACCTTGGCGCAGGTCACCACCATGACGCCCGACAACGTGCCGTCGTGGCTGCGTCCCAAAGCGTCATGGTCGTCGATGCTGCTGCAGCTGCGCGACTCCTTCCGCACGCGCTTCGTCGACGGCAAAGAGATTCCGCAGACCGTGTTCCACACGACGCAGACCGCGTTCGACGATCGTGGCGGCGGCGCGGTGCCGCCCGGCGTCTCGATCGCGCCGTGGCAAGAGGACTTTCAGTGCCTGTCGCTGGGTTGGATCACGATGCTGGGCTTTGAAGGGTTCCTGCCGATCTTTCGTTGGAAGGTGGCGCAGACGATTGCGCGCACCGACGGGCGCAGCGGCTGGAATCGCGCCGTGGCTACGCCGGGCACGATCATGCTGCGCGCCAACAAGGACTCGCCATGGTGCGCCAACTGGGCCGAGGCCTGGGCGCTCAACCGGCGCGTCCAGAATTTCCCCGAACCCAGCGATGACTGGGTCGGCTTGTTGACGCCGCTGACCTTCACGCGCGCTGCGTTGGCGATGGCGACGCAGCTTGGCGTCGACGAAGCGCGCAGCTCGTTCCGCTGGGCCGACGATCAGCTGCGCAGCAAGCTCGCGTCGCAGCGCAAGAAAATGCCGTGGCGCTTTGCGCTCGCTGGTCGCTGACCAGTATTGACGAAACGCGCAGCCAGCGATCGGCGGCACGACGCCAACGTGGAACTGAAGACGCGCGAATCGTTGCGAATCTGTCGGTGCACGCGGCGCAGCGAAACAAGAGTCGCCGAATTGGATCGTTTTGGTACCGCATGCGCAGACAGGCGCTCGACACGCAGCGTCGTGAGTAAGCGCTCATGCTCGATAAATCACAATGCGTACACGCGCCGCAATGTCAGGCTGCGACTCCAATTCGATCGTGGAGATACAGATGCGCAGAGCGGCAACACGCTGGATTCTCGTCGCGCTTGCGGCGCTGGTTAGCACAGCGGCGACGGCGCAAACCGCGCAACCATTGACCGCAGCCGATCTCAATAGCTGGCTCGACGGCTATATTCCGTATGCGCTGCGCAGCGGGGATTACGCCGGCATCGGCGTCGTCGTGGTGCGCGGCAATGAAGTGCTGGCGCAGCGCGGTTGGGGCTTTGCCGACGTCCAGTCCGAGCGGCCAGTCGATCCCGAACGCACCTTGTTCCGCACCGGGTCGGTGGGAAAGCTGTTCACCTGGACTGCGGTGATGCAACTGGTCGAGCAGGGCAAGCTCGATCTCGACGCCGACGTGAATCAGTATCTCGATTTCAAATTACCGTCGCCGCAGAAGGTGACGATGCGTCATCTGATGACGCACACGCCGGGCTATGAAGAGCGGATCAAGCATCTCGAAACCGACGATCCGCAGCGCCTGGTGAAGCTGGAAGACTACGTCAAACGCTGGGCGCCGGCGCAGATCTATGCGCCGGGCTCGACCATCGCCTACTGCAATTACGGCGTCACCTTGGCGGGCTACATCGTGCAGCGCCTGACCGGTGTGCCGTACGACACCTATATCGAGCAGAACGTCTTTGCGCCGCTCGGCATGACGCGCTCGGCATCGTCGCAGCCGGTGCCGGCGCAATTCACGCCGGATTTGTCGTCTGGCTATCGCCGTGCGTCGCAACCGGCGCAGCCGTTCGAGAATTTTGGCGTCGGTCCTGCCGGCGGTCATTCGACCACGGTCGCGGACATGGCGCGCTTCATGCGCGCCTATCTCGGCGGCGGACAACTCGACAATGCGGCGATTCTCAAACCAGCAACGGTCGAGCGTATGTGGACGCCGACCTATGCGGCGATGAAGCAATTGCCCGCGATGGGGCTTGGCTTCTTCCGCGACGATCGCAACGGCCGCGTCGTGTACGGCCATGCCGGCGACAGTCAGTATTTTCATGCGTCGTTGCAGATGGTGCCCGAGGACAAGATCGGCTTTTACTTCGTCACCAACAGCACCGGCCGCGATCCCGCAGCCGGCGCACTGCGCGGCGCCGTCTTCCATGATTTCATGGATCGCTATTTCCCCGACGCCGCAGCGCCGCCGCCGACCGAAGCAACCGCGGCTGCGCACGCGCAAGCGATCGCGGGACGCTATTGGTCGTCACGGCGTGCCAGCTCGAACTTCATGTCGCTGCTGTCGCTTCTCGGCGAGATGACGGTGGTGCCGATGCCGGACGGTACGATTGCGGTGAGTGCGCTGCCGGGCCTGAACGGCGAGCCCAAACGTTGGCGTGAAACCGCGCCCTTCGTGTGGCGCGAAGTCGGTGGCACCAGCCGCATCGCCGCGCGCGTCGAAGATGGGCGCGTGGCTGCCTTCGCCACCGACGATCATCCGCTGGCCGATGTCGGCCTGCGTGCACCGCCGGCGTTGAGCGCGTCGTGGAACCTGCCGCTGGTGCTGTTCTCGCTCGCGGTTTTGGCGCTGACATTGCTGGTGCGGCCCGTACGCGCGGTGCTGCGCCGTCGTGCGCGTGCGCCGTTCCCGTTGCAGGGACGCGCGGCGCTGCGGCACCGGCTGGTCGGTGCCTCGGCGCTGGTGGGGCTGCTCTTCGTCGGCGGCTTCTTCTTTGTCGTGCTGCAGATCGGCAACGGCCTGTCGGTGTTCGACAGTGGGCTCGATCCGGTGCTGCGCGTGCTGCAGCTGTTTGGTCTGTTGGCGATCGCAGGGGCCGGCGTCGCTTTGTGGAATCTGCGCGAAAGCTTCCGCGCGCCAGGCTGGTGGCGTCGGGCCGGCGCGCTCGTCTTCACGATCGCGTGCCTCGACATCGTGTGGGTCGGCTTCGCCTACAAACTGCTGCGCGTCTCGTTGGAGTACTGAGTTCAGCTCGTTTTGGTTTTTCGTGCTGTTTTCTTCCGCGCCGGCGTTGCCTTCTTGGCCGCCGGCGCTTTCTTTGCGGTGGGCTTTTTCTTCGCACGGTTGAACGCGATTGCGGCGCGGACGAGGTCTTTCAATGCGCGTGCGTTGACCTTGTCACCTTCGAACAGATCGATGGCGCGGCGCTGATTGCCTTCGAGGCTGGCGTTGAACAGCTTGTCGGGGTCGGGCAGGCGCGCGCCATAGTCGAAGGTGACTTTGACTTTGCCTTTGTGCGCGTTGGCGACCGCGATGATGCCGTCGCATTCCCACACCGGGCTGCCCATCCATTTCCAGGTTTCGACGATCGCGGGATCGGCGTCGCAGATGGCTTTGCGCACCGCGGCGAAGGTCTTGCCGCGCCAATCGGGAATGTCCGCGATCATGCGGTCGATTTTTTGCGAAGGGGTCATTGCGCCTCTATGCCAAGCCACAGCACCGCTTACCAGTGCGCGCTTGACATTAGCCTACAGGCTAATTAGTCATATACCTATGGACGCATTTACCGCGCTCGCCCATCCGTTGCGGCGGGAAGTCTTGGCGATGTTACGCAAAGGACCGCTCACCTCGGGCGAGATTGCCGACGCGTTCGACGTCGCCTGGCCGACCATGACCGGACATCTGACCAAGCTGAAAGAGGCGGGGTTGGTCACGGCCGAACGGTCGGGAACCAACATTCTGTACCGGCTGAATGCGTCGATTCTGGAAGATACGGCGGCGATGTTGCTCGACCTCGTCGCAGGCAAAAAGTCGAAAGGCAGCAAGTCATGATCCGTCGTGGTTTGGTGGCGTCGTTCGCCTGTTTGATCGCGACATTGGCGATCTGGTTCTGGGCTGCGTCGCATGTCGATCCAACTGCAACCGTGCCGGTGCATTGGGGGCCGAACGGTCCCGATCGCTTCGGCAGTGGCGCCGAAGCCGTGCGCATTCTGGCCTTGTTTCCCGCCATCCTCGCCGGTGTCGCGCTGTTGATGGCGGTCGCACCACGCATCGAACCGTTCCGCCGCAATCTGCAGATGGGCGCGCGCCTCTATCTGATCAGTTGGATCGGTGTCGATCTGCTGATCGTCGCAACCACCTTCGTGATCGCGCGCCAGATGACCTTGCCAGTCGGCGACTATTCCGACCTTTGGGTGCGCGGCATCGTTGCGGGCAGCTTTCTGCTGATCGTCGCGACCGCCGACTCGATGCCGAAGACGCGCCGCAACTTCCTGCTTGGTGTGCGCACGCGCTGGACCTTGACCAGCGACCTGTCCTGGGAAAAGACGCAGCGCCTGGCGGGGCGGTTGCTGATGTTGGTCGGTCTGTGGGGTGTTGCAGCGGCGTTTCTGTTCGACCTCAAACACATGATCTGGATGATCACGGTGCCGCTGCTCGTGGTCGTCGTCATCTGCTGCGTCTATTCGTATTTCGTCTGGCGCGCAGACCCAATTCAGGGGCCCAACAAGACGCTGGGGGATATCGACCATGCGTAACGTGGCACATCGCGAGATCGATCCGGTGGCGGGTCGCACGACACTCGGCAGCGTGTTGTTCCGCCTGCGCGCACGTCGTCACTGGACGTTGCGTGAGATGAGCGAGAAGACCGGCATCCCGGTTTCGACTCTGTCCAAGGTCGAACGCGACCGCGCGACCTTGACCTACGACAAGCTGCAACAGCTGAGCGCCGCGTTGGAGCTGCGTCTGGCGGACCTGTTCGGCGACACCGGCACGACACCGGCGCCGAAGCGGGATTACCTGTATCTGCGGTGACACGAGTCACCAATCAGCAAACCGCCAAGACGCCAAGGACGCCAAGATTCGCCAAGAGGCACAGAAGGCGTAGTAAGCGCGTCCCACGATGAGAGGGTTTTATCGACGCGCAAAGCGCGTCAGGAAATCCAATCGCGGCTTGCGATGTTGTGGCGCCACAGGCTCGCTTTCTTGGCGAATCTTGGCGTCTTGGCGGTTTGCTGGCTTGTGATTGCCGGCTAAAGCGCTAAGCGCGCTTCGCCATTTCGCGGATCGCGGTTTTGCCGATCCAGCGCGACGTCGCGTCCTCCGACGCGGCCAGGCGCTTTGCCATCGCAGTCGCTTCGCGCTTGCAGGTCGCGTTGCGGTTGCCGATGCCGCGCAGCGCCCACAACACGCCCTTCTTGACGAAGTTGCGCTCGTCCTCGGCTTCGCGTGCGATCAGCTTCAACGCGTCCAGGAACGGCTTGTCCTTGCCCGCCTTGTCGTGCAGCGCGACGCTGGCCAGCAACGCAAAACCCGCGCGCTTGACCCATTCGTCACGCGCGCCGGTCCATTTCACGATTTTGTCCCAGGCATGCGGGGTCTGGTCCCACAGCTTGAAACACAGCGTGTCGACCACTGCCCAATTGTCGGACTCTTTGGCCCAGCGCTCCATCTGTACCGGCGTCACGCGCGACGGGTTGGCGACGAAGGCGGCGAGCATGCGCGCCTCGTAACAGCCCGTGTTCCACAGCGCTTCAGCCAGCGTGTGGTTGGTGCCGATCAGCTTGGCCACGGCCTGGACGTCTTTCATCCCGACACCCAGCACCTTGTCTTGGGTGACGATGCCGTAACGCGCCAGGCTTTCGCGGCCCTTCGCGGTTCCGTGCCGTTCCAGCGCGGCCATCGCCGCTTTGAGGTCGAGCAGGGTGCCCGGCTTCGGGGCTGGCTTGTTCGGCGGAAGGGTCGGGCTCTTCTTTGCGGCGCGCTTCGCCGCTGCTTTTTTGGCTGCCATGGGCGCCACCTTGGGTCACCAAGCGGGCCCAAGCAACGGTTCCGTCCTGTGGTTTCCGGAACTCGCATGGAACCGTCGCCGGTCGCAGGCTTTCTGGTGCGTACGTCTTCGCCCCAAGGACAAGCCTCCGTGCGTCAGCTTCTGTTCATCATGGTCTATCTGACGCTGCTGCCGTGCATCTTCGTCTCGCCCTTCGTCGGGATTGTCGTCTACAAGTGGCTCGAATACATGCCGCCGTCGGTCGTGTATTACGCCAACGCGCTGCCCAACCAGTATTCGCTGTTCGTGGCGCTGATCACGATCGGCGTCTGGGCCTTCACCGAAAAGAAGATCGTGCCGCGCCCGGTCTGGCTGCTGGCGATCTTTCTCTGCTTCGTTTTATGGACGCAGCTCACCACAGCGCTGGCGGTGTTCCCGACCGACGCAGCGGTGAAGTGGGAACGCACCAACAAAGTCTTTCTGATCTCATTGCTGACCGCGGCGATGCTGACGACGCGCGTGCGCATCGAGTCGCTGTTATGGACGATGGCGCTGGCGATCGGATATTTCGCGCTCAGCGGCGCGGCCAAAACCATCCTCAGCGGCGGCGGCGGCACCACCGTCGTCGGTGCCTACGACACGTTCATGAGCGATCGCGTCGCCTTTGCCTTCTATCTCTGCGCGCTGATTCCGCTGCTCTGGTATCTGGGCAAACACGACACGCTGCTGGCGCGCTTCAAATGGCGCAACTACGTGATCAAAGGCCTGATCGTCGCGGTGATCATTTCGGTCATCGGCACCCATGCGCGCACTGGCATCGTGGCCGGCCTGTGCACCTTCGCGATGTTCGTCTGGCATTCGAACCGCAAGATGATCACCGCGATCGGCGGCATCGTCATGTTGGCCTTGGCGCTGACATTTGCACCGGCCGAATATTTCCAGCGCGCCGATTCGATCGAGAACTACCAGGGCGACGAAAGCGCCGTGTCGCGCGTCGAGTCGTGGGCCTGGGCCTACAACTACGCCAAGGAACATCCGATCACGGGCGGCGGCTACAAAGTCTTCCAGCTCAACAAGCGCGGCAATTACTGGCTCGAAGCGCATAACAGCTTCTTCGAAGTGCTGGCCGAACACGGCTTCGTCGGCCTGTTCCTGTTCGTGGCGCTGCTCGCCGGTATCTGGGTCAATTGCGGCTGGGTCATCAAACGATGCCGCGAACATCCCGACTTGGCATGGGCAGCCGATCTTGGTCGCGCGCTGCGTATCGCGCTGGTTGCCTACGCGTCAGGCGGCTTCTTCGGCTCGTGCGCGACGTTCAATCTGCCCTACGACATTCTGGCTCTGTCGATCGGATTGCGCGGCATCGCCATGCGCCAGCTCGTCAACCAAGTCGCGACGGTGCAGGGGCCGGTCGACGTGCCGCGCAAAGCACCGCTTTGGCCGACGGCTGCAAAAGCCTAGGCGATGCTGTTCGACACCGATCCAATCGGACGACGCGTGGCGCTTGCGGCCGGTGTCGGCGTCGCAGCCACGATCGCGGGCGCGCTCGCGCGTCCTGACATTGTCGGTCGCGCCAGCGAGCGCCTCGGTCTCTATCAACCCGACCGGTCCGAAACCTGGCGCGACACGCTGGCGGTGCAGCTGCGTGTCGATGCGCAAGCGGGGCCGGGCAGGGCGGTGTTTTTTGGCGACAGTCACGTTGCCGGACTCGACGTCGCGTCGGTCACGACCGGCGCGCTCAATTTCGGCATTGGCGGCGACACGGTGCGCAGCCTTGCCTTCCGGTTGCGCTTTTACGAAACCGCCAAGACCGCGCGCGCTGCGGTGATCGCGGTCGGCTTGAACGAGCTGGCCGGTGCGTCACCCGAACGCGCCGCCGACATGTTCGACGACGTGCTGAAAGCGATCGCGGCACCGCAAATCTGCGTCTGCTCGGTCTTTCCGGTCGATCTCACGATGCCGTCGGTGATTGCGAAATTCGGCCGCGACATGAATCACCGCATCGCCGACTTCAACGAACGGATCGCGGCGCGCACCGCCGCCCATAAGGCGATCTTCTTGCAGTCGCTGCCGCAAGCGGGCGGCTTGCCCGAGATCTGGCATGGCGGCGACGGCGTTCATCTCAACGCGACCGGTTACAAAATCTGGGCGTCGCGCCTGCGCGACTGTCCGGTGCTGCAGGCATAGGCATGAGCGAGAAGAAACGCTTCCTCGAACTCGATGTGTTCCGCGGCATCGCGGCGCTGTGGGTTGCGATGTTTCATTTCACCTTGCGTTTCGACCAGGCGTTTCTCGATCAGCCGATTCCGTTGAAGCCGTTCCTCGACGGCACCTACGGCGTGCAGCTGTTTTTCATGATCTCGGGCTTCGTAATTCTGATGACGTTGCAGCGCAGCCGCTCGGCCGTCGACTTTGCGGTGCATCGTTTCGCGCGCCTCTATCCGGCCTATTGGCTGTCGCTGGCGCTCGCCTGTTTGCTGATCACCTTGGCGCCGCTGCCCAACCAGGTTCTGACGCCGGTACAGGTCGCGGCCAATGCAACGATGGTGCAGCGGTTTCTGTTCATCGGCGACATTGACGGCGTCTATTGGAGTCTGGCGGTCGAGCTGGCGTTTTACGCGCTGATGATCGGCGTGTTTTTGTGCCGCGCCGTGCATCGCATTCTGTTCGTGTGCTGCGCGTGGCTGGTCGTGGTCGCGCTGTGGCGCGCAAGCGCCGCGATGGGCGTCTATCTGCCCGGCCGCGTCGGCGAGTTGCTGATCGTGCAATACGCCCAGTTCTTCGTCTGCGGCATCGTGTTTTTCGACGCCTGGTCGCGCGACGATTGGAAGCCAATCCATACGCTGTTGCTGGTCGCGTCGGTGCTAACCCAGGCAAGCATCGTCGGCGTCTGGAAGACGATTCCGATGCTGCTCTTCTGCGCCATGTTCGCGCTGGCGATCACCGGACGGATGACCGCGATCCGCAAACCGTTCCTGATCTGGCTCGGCGTGATTTCGTACCCGTTCTATCTGACGCATCAGATGATCGGTTATCGCGTCATCCGGCTCGGCGACGATCTGGGCATGTCGCGGTTTCTCTTCGTCCCCGTCGCGATCGTCGCATCGCTGGCGGTCGCCGCCTTGATCAACAAGGCGGTGGAGAAACCCGCGCTGCGTGCGATCCGCGGCTGGTACGACCGGGGAGGCGTAAACCCGAAGCGAGAACTTGCAGTCGGTAAGGCCGCGAAAGTTTAGCTTCTCACGTCGTCATGCCCGGGCTTGTCCCGGGCATGACGGTCGCGCGTTCAGCCCCACCAGTGCCCGGTCAAACCGCCCGGCGCGAAGTTCGACAGAGTCAGCAACTTCACCGCCGCACCAGCGCCGGCGGTGCCGTCGGCGTCGTACCAGATCTCGGTCGAGGTCGAATTCGCGATTGCCTTCAGCACGCCGCTCGCAATCGGATCGCTGCCGAGACCGGGCAGCAGGTGCAGGTCCAACTGATCGACGCCGGCCTGGAAGTCGGTGATCTTGGAGCCGACCGACCCAGCGCGCAGCACGAATTTGTCGGCACCGGCGCCGCCATTCATTTCCGCTGCACCGACGCCCGCGATCAACAAATCGTCGCCGGCGCCGCCGACCATCTGCCCGCTGCCGCGCAGCGCCAGAATATTGTTCTGGTCGTTGCCGGTCGCGACGACATAGCCGGTGTAGTAGGTGACGACGTTCTCGACATTGCCCGGCGCGGCGTAGCTGACCGTGCTGAAGATTGTGTCGTTGCCGCTGCTGGCGCCTTCGGCGACGGTCGTCTTCGAGGTGCTGACAAAGTAATTGTCGTTGCCGCCGCCGCCTTGCAGCACGTCGGTGCCCGATCCGGTCAGGATCTCGTTGTTGGCACCGCCCACGATCGTCGCACCGCTGCCGGTGCCTTTCAGCGTGCCGCTCGGCAATGCGCTGGCAACCGTGATCGACACGGTCGCGGTGCCGGTCGCACCGGTCGCGTCTTTGGCCGAATAGACGAAACTGTCGCTGCCCGTGTAGCCAGCGTCCGCGAGATAGACGAGTTCGTTGTTGAGCCCGACAACGATCTGGCCATGCGCGGGGCCGGTTTCGATCGCGTTGAAGTGCAAACCGGCTGCGTCATTCGCCAACGGATAGATCGGCAGCGCCGCATCTTTCATCGCGAACACAGTGTCGGGTGTCAGCGTCAGCGTGGGCGTGCCGCCGCCATCGGGCGGTGTGGTCACGACCGGCGCGGCCACATTGATCGTCGCCAGCGCGCTGGCCGTGCCGCCATGACCATTGTCGATCACATAGGTGAAGCTGTCGGCGCCGCTCCACGCCGCATCCGGCGTGTAGGTGACGGTCTTGTCGGCATTGATCACGACGCTGCCGTGCGTCGGACCGGTGACGATCGCCGACACAGTCAGGCTGTTGCCGACCGGATCGCTGTCATTGGCGAGCAGCGCCAAGGTGACTGGCGTCGCATTCTTGGTGCTGGCGGTGTCGTTGTTCGCAACCGGCGTCACTGCACCGACCTGCACCGTCACCGTCGCGGTCGAGCTGCCGCCCAGCCCGTCGACGATCGTGTAGGTGAAGCTGTCGGCGCCGACATAGCCCGCATTCGGACGATAGGTCAGCGTGTCGTCGGCGTTTTTGATGATGGTGCCGTGTGCCGCCGCGCTGGTGCTGCCGACATGCATCGTCGCGCCCGGCGTCGGCGTGTCGTTGGCGAGCGGCGCGAAGGTGACCGGTGCTTCTTGCGTCGTCGCAACGGCATCCGCCAGCGCGATTGGCGGCGTCGTCGGCTGCGGCACGTTGTAGACCGTGTCGCTGAATTTCAGCGTCTCGACATGCGCCAAGGTCGCAGAAACGCCGTTGCCGCTGATCAGCACGCCGGTGCCGGCGGCCGTGATCGTGTAGTCGGCGAACTTGCCGGTGAAGACAGCCGTGTCGTTGCCGGCACCGCCGTCGATCACGTCGCCGCTGCCGCGCACCACGAACGTGTCGGCGCCGCTGCCGCCTTTGATCGTGTTGGCGCCGCGGCCCGCATCGATCCAGACGCCAACGTCGCTGGCGGTGATCGTGTCGTTGCCGTCGCCCGTGAAGAGCTGCGTCACGACCGTGCCCGCGGCAACGGTCAGCGGCTTGCCCGCAATGATCGCGCTGTTATGCGCGAGATCGAACGTCGCATTGCCCGACAAGGCGGCTGCGTTGACGACGGTCGCACCGCCCGTGTTGAGTAGCTGGCGGCTGGTCAGGCCCAAGGTCGCGAATTCGTCGGTGTAATAGACCGTCTTAGTGGCTGCCGCCGCGTCGCCGTCGAGGCGCAAGGTCCAGCTGTTCAGCGCGCCCGCGATATTGTTGCCGTGCGCGTCGGTGACGGTCAGCGTCCAATTTCCGTCGGCGCTTTCACCCCAAAACGTGTTGGCCGAAAACTCGAAGCTCAACGTCGGCGGCGAGGTGACGCCGTTGGTGTTCGATCCCGTCACGCCGGGACGGTTCATCAAGGTCGCGACCGTACCTTTGGGCGAGGTCAGGGTGACGATCAAATCGCCCAGATCCATATGCGCCAAATTCAGATCGACCACGGCCTTTTCGACCGCGATGTGGCTGCTGTTGGCGACGGTGCTCTTGACCGTGCCGTTGTCGGGAATCGTAAGAGCCGACGAAACCGTGATGCTCGAATGCGCCTGGTTCGACGACACTTGGCTCTGCGTCCAAGTCTCGGCGACACGCACTGCTGCAGCGGCGTCGACGAGACCGAAGCCGTAATTGTTGCTGAAATGGCGTGCGCCGCCGTTCCAATCGGTGGCGCCGTTCCAGCGCCAGGTCGCCTGGGTCGGAACGTTCTGCCGTGCGGTCAGCGCCAGAATATCCTGCACGTCGCGCCAGCCGAGATTCGGATTGGCGTCGAGCATCAACGCAACCACGCCGCTCAGTTCGGGGGCGGCGAGCGAGGTGCCGCTGACGGTCGCGACGTTGCCGCTACCGTAGCCGCTGCTGCCCATCAGGTCGCTGGTGACGATGTTGGCACCCGGTGCCGCGATCAGGATCGATTCGCCGCGCGTCGAGCCGGACCACAGCGCACCAGACGAATCCGTTGCTGCGACCGAGATGATCGACGGTGCGTTCTGGAACGAATGATAGTTGGTGTCGTCGCCGGCACCGGCATTGTTGCCGGCCGAGAAGACCAGGATCGTGCCGAGCCCGTTGCGGCCTTGGTTGGCGGCCTGTTCGACCGCCGCTTTGGCGGCGGCGAAGGAAAAGCCGAAGAAATTGTCCTGGAACTGGGTCGTGTAGCTCCAGCTATTGTTGGCGATGTCGGCGTTCAGCGCCGCAGCTTTGATCGCATTGGCGTACTGGGTCGGCGAACCCGCGCTGCCATACCCGATCTGGTACGACAGGATCGTCGCGTCATAGGCGACACCGACCGCGTCGGTGCCGTTTGCCGCTGCTGCAATCGTGCCGGCGACAAGGGTGCCGTGACTGTCCGACGAAGTTTTCGGACCTGCATCAGCGACATTGTCGCGATACGAATAGCTGTGCGCAGCGTCGTAGTTCGGCGCCAGATCCGGGTGCGTATATTGCACGCCGTTATCGATGACGGCGACGCGGATACCTTTTCCGGTATAGCCGCGCGCCCACACCGGCTGCACGTTCAACGACCAGGCGCCTGCACCAAGCGCCCACTCCGAGCCAAAGCTCGGGTCATTCATCGCGACCATCAACATCCTCGTTCTGAGTAGGTCCTGAGCGCGAGCAACTGCCGGAGAGAGCGTCACCCGTCGTTGGGCGCGAAGCTGCGGGTTCCGCACTTAAGGGCTGGTGAACGGTGTTCGCAGAAAACGGCTTATGCCATTTGGCTTTTTGTGCAGTTTTCTTGTGTGGAACAAACCCGTTTCTGCAGCGTTACAGGCGCCGTGAAGACACGACTCCGCAAAGCGCTTCAGTACTGGTGGTACGACCGGGCCTGCCGCGCGATCGATGAAACGGCACCGATATCTGTCGACGATTCCGAACTCGTCGTGTTGTCGATGCTCAATACCAACCACGTCACCATGTACCTGGTCGCAGCCAAGACGTTGCACCGGCAACTCGGCCGTGGACGGTTCCTGGTGGTCGATGACGGCACCCTGACCGATGCACAAAAAGCACGCATCCGGCATCATCTGCCGCTGGTCGACATCGTGCCGATTCGTTCGATCGACCGCGCTGGCCTGCCCAAAGGCGGGACCTGGGAACGTTTGGCGCTGATCGCGGAACTGACCGAACATTCCTATGTCGTGCAGATGGACGCCGACACGTTGGCGCTGCGCGACATCCCTGAAGTGGCGCGCCAGATTCAGACCAATGCGTCCTTCACGATCAACGGCGATCCCGACAGCGCCATCGAACCGGTCGCGGTCTCATCGCTGCGC
The DNA here is from genome assembly GCA_018332375.1 of Roseiterribacter gracilis. Lineage (GTDB taxonomy): Bacteria > Pseudomonadota > Alphaproteobacteria > BOG-932 > Roseiterribacteraceae > Roseiterribacter > Roseiterribacter gracilis. Next base: position 398,583 of record BOPV01000001.1, read on the forward strand.
ATGGCGAACGATCCCTCGACCCACGTGCAGACGTTGGCCGAGCGCGCACTGACCCAGATCGGTCTCGATGCGGGCGCGCGCTATGTGCGCGGCTGTTCCGGCTTCGCGGGTTTTGCGCGTGGCAGCGATGTCGGCCCGCGCGTGCGCGATTTCTCGGCCCGCATGGAACAGGCGCTGGGCGCGAAGTGGACGGAGTGGGGCAGCGAGCAGGTCGGCTCGAACTTTGTCGTCGCCAACGCGCCGGGTGCGATCGTTCTGTCGGCGCCGCGCTATCTGAATTATCCCGGCGGGCAGGTGCCGCCCGACACGTCGTTCCTGCATTTCATCGGCCCGTCGCGCTTCAGCAACGGCACCTATCGTCGTTCGGCCGGCTTGGCGATCGAAGCGCTGCTGCGCAGCGAGGCGGACGGCACTTCGTTGCGAAGGGTGGCGGCGTGACAAATCTTCCCTCTCCCCGCGGGAGAGCGAAGGGCCCGCACACATCGTGTGCGGGAGGGTGAGGGTTCTCTGATGTCTGTTGTTGAATTCGAAGGCACGCATATCGCGAACAAACCCTCACCCTCCCGCGACTTCGTCGCGGGTCCCGCCCTCTCCCTCAGGGAGAGGGGTTCAAAGCAGCCGCTGCGCGTTGCGGTCTTCACCACCTTGTTTCCCAATCCGCAGCGGCCGCAACACGGCGTGTTCGTCGCCAACCGGCTGGAGAAGCTGGTCGCGACCGGCGAAGTGCAGGTGCGCGTGATTGCGCCGGTACCGTATTTCCCGTCGACCAATCCGATGTTCGGCGATTGGGCGCGCAATGCGCGCGTGCCGTCGATTTCGACCGTGCGCGGCCTGTCGGTCGAACATCCGCGCTATCTGGTGGTGCCGAAATTCGGCATGCGCATCACGCCCAGCACGCTCGCCTATGCAGCGCGCGGCGCGTTGCTGCGCGCCCAGCGCGATCTGGGCGGGATCGATCTGATCGACGCGCACTATCTCTATCCCGACGGAGTCGCCGCGGCGAAGCTCGCCAAATGGCTGGGCGTGCCGTTCGTCATGACCGCGCGCGGCACCGACGTGAATCTGATTCCGAAATTCGACGGGCCGCGCCGCGCGATCCTCGAAGCGTGCAGCCAGGCGGCCGGCGTGATCACCGTGTCGGCGGCGCTGCGCGACGAGCTGGTCGCGATGGGCGGTCCAGCCGACAAGATCCGCGTGCTGCGCAACGGCGTCGATCTGCAGCGCTTCACCCCGCCCGCCGATCGCGCGCGATTGCGCGCCGAACTGGGCGCGCCAGAGAAGTTGTTGCTTTCGGTCGGTCACCTGATCGAACGCAAAGGCCACCACCTGATCATCGACGCGCTGACGCAGTTGCCGGACGTGCATTTGTGGATCGCGGGCGAGGGGCCGGAACATGCGGCGCTGGAGAAGCTCGCCCGCGCGCGCGGCGTCGATGGTCGCGTGCGCCTCCTGGGCGCGCAACCCCATGACGAACTCAAACGTCTCTACGGTGCGGCCGACGCGCTGGTGCTGGCCAGCAGCCGCGAAGGCTGGGCCAACGTGCTGCTCGAAGCGATGGCGTGCGGCACGCCGGTGATTGCAACGCCGATCTGGGGCAATCCCGAAGTCGTGTCGCGTCCAGCAGCCGGCGTGCTGACGCGTGATCGCAGCGCGGGCGCAATCGCCGATGCAGCGTCGCGCCTGCTGGCGCATCTGCCCGATCGCGCGCTGACGCGGCTGTACGCCGAAGGCTTCGGCTGGGAGCCGACCACGCAGGGGCAGTTGGAGCTGTTTCGTTCAGCCGTCGCGTCTCGCGACCAACATTGAATCCGGATCGAAAACAGCAGTAACGAGAAACTCGCACTGCAGTGCGAGATTATCATGAAGCTGACGCGTTCCTGACGCCGCAACCGGTGTCAGGACGATGGCCGAGTCAAACCAACCACCAGATTTCTCAATCATCGTGCCGTGCTTCAATGAAGAGCACGCGCTTCTCGGCACGCTCGAACAATTGCGCAAAGCCGTGCACGGGCGTGCCTACGAAATCATCATGGTCAATGATGGTTCGTCGGATGCGACCGGGGAAATCCTCGCCCGCATCGCGGCCGAACGCAGCGACGTGCGCGTCTTCGCGCATACGCGCAATCGCGGTTATGGCGCTGCACTGAAAACCGGCATCCGCCAGGCGACCGGCGAATTGATCGTCATCACCGACGCCGACGGCTCCTATCCGATCGACCGGATTCCCGAACTGGTCGATCGCTGCCGCGACGTCGACATGGTGGTTGGCGCACGCACCGCAGCCGGCGTGCAGTATTCGAAGCTGCGCGCATTCCCCAAGATCTTCCTGCGCATTTGGGCCTCGTGGATCGCGCGCCAGAAGATCCCCGACATCAATTCGGGCCTGCGCGTCTTCCGCCGCGACATTGCGATGAAGTATTTCGGCATTCTGCCGAACGCGTTCAGCTTTACGCTCACCATCACCTTGGCGACCTTGACCAACTTTCACGCCGTCGTGTTCGTGCCGATCACCTATCACCCGCGGATTGGCAAATCGAAGATCAAGCCGATCCGCGACACGTTGCTGTTCCTGTCTTTGATTGCGCGCACCGGCATCTATTTCGCGCCGATCCGGCTCTTTGCGCCGCTGATCGCGGCCTTGTTCTTCGTGTTCCTCGGCTGTCTCTTCTATGACGTGGCGGTGTTGCACGACCTGACCGAGAAGACGCTGATCGTCTTCTTCTTCCTGTTCAACATGGCGTCCTTTGCGCTGCTCGCCGACATGATCGACAAGCGGACCGCCAAAGGATGAAGGCGCTGCTGCAGCGTCTGGCGCGGGTTCGCTTCCTGCGCTTCATCGCAACCGGTGCGCTCAGTCTTGGCGTTGGCTTCGGCACGACGGTGGCGCTGCGCGAGCTGGGCGGGCTGTCGCCGCAGCTCGCTGGCGGCGGCGGTCTGCTTGCGTCGCTGCTGCTCAATTTCCTGACTGTGCGCAGCTTCGTCTTCGCCAAGCGCGGCCCCGCGGGCGGCGAGTTCGTGCGCTATGTGCTGACCTCGCTCGGCTTTCGTGGGGTCGAGTACTGCGCGTACTTGCTGCTGCTCGACCAGTTCGGCCTGCCGTACCCGGTCGCCTATATGCTCGTCGTGTCCTGCAGCGTCGTGCTGAAATTTCTCGTCTATCGCAGCTTCGTGTTTCGCGCGCCTGCCAACGCATGAGCATCGCGATCGACACGTCGCGCGCGCGCGTGGCTGACTGGCCGCGCAAACTTGTGCTGCTGTTTGTCGCCAGCGCCTGCATCACTGTGCCGTATTTCGCCGGCTGGACCGCGCCGTTCCGCTATCACGACGACGATCACCGGATGCGGTTGGTGCTGGTCGCAGTGCTGTTTGTGGTGCAGCTGGCGGGCATGGCGTGGGTGGTGCGCTCGCGGATCGAGCTCGCGCCGCCGACCGGACGCGTCGCGTGGCTCTGCCTCGGCGCTTACACGTTGCTCTCGGTGTTTGTCGGCGCGGTGATCCTGCAGGGTTTCCCAAACTCGGCCGACGAATGGATTTTCCTGTTCCAGGCCGACACCTATGCGCGCGGCCGGTTGTGGAACGCAGTGCCGCCCGACCAAGAGACGGGCCTGTTCTTTCTGATCCATATCTTCATGCGCGACGGCAAATGGATCGGACAATATCCGCCGGGCTGGCCCGTCGTGCTGTTGCCGTTCCGGTTGCTGCACGTGCCGGCTTGGGTCGCCAACGTGTTCCTGGGCACGGCGCTGCTCGCTGTGACTGCACGTCTCGCGACGCGCTTGTTGCCGACCACCGAGGCCGCGCTTGCGACCTGCGCCGTTGCGCTGACGCCCTTCATCGTCTTCAACAATGGCAGCTATTTCTCGCACCAACTCCCCGCGGTTTCGGGCGTGCTGTTCGTGCTGGCCACCATCCGCTTCCAACGCGCGCCAAGCTGGTCGGCATCGCTTGCGGGCGGTGTCTGTCTCGGCGTCATCGGCATCGCGCGCTATCTCGACGTGCTGGCTTTGGCGACGCCGTTCTTTGTCGTGTTGGCGTGGCAGATCGTGCGCAAGCCGCGCACGCTCACGCCCGCGCTTGGCTTCGGTCTCGGTGCACTGCCGTTTCTGCTGATCCTGTTCGCCTACAACCAGGCGGTGACGGGGCACGCGTTGTTGGCGGTGACCAAGTGGGGGTATCCGACGCAGGCGATCGCCAAGCTCGGTTTCGGTCCCGACCATCCGCTCGGCGAAGCAATCCTGCGCACGCTGACGCGGCAGTTCGAATTCGTCGAATGGACGATGCCGGTGTTGATCGCGCTGTGGGGCGTCGCCTTCGTCGTGCGCGTTGTACGCGGCCGCGCCACCTGGATCGACTGGATCTATCCCAGCTTTCTCGTCTGGTACGCGCTGTCGGGTGTGCGCGGCGGTGAACGCTATGGGCCGCGCTATTACCTGCCGGCCTATCCGTTCGTGGTGCTGACCATCGCCCTCGCGATCAGCGATGCGCCCACGCGCGGACGGTGGCTGCGCGCCGGTCTGGTGACCTGCGTGCCGATGGCTGCTGCGTTGGGGATCGGGTGGGCGATCTTCACCCAGCAGATGATCTGGGAGCGGCGGCAGATGGAGATCGCGATCGAGCGGGCCGGGCTGAGCCAAGTGGTGGTGATCGTGCCCAGCTCGATCGGCACGGCGCGGCCGATGCAATATTGGGATCTGGCGCGCAACGATCCCGATCTTGCGCAGCCGGTGCTGTTTGCCACCGATCCGGTGCACTACGAATTCGGCGCCCAGACGCGGCTGGCCACGCTGTTTCCGGACCGCGCTATCTGGCGTTACGTCTGGGACCGTCCGTCGCGGCAGGGCCGTCTCGAGAAACTCAGCGAACCTACTGGCGCGGAGCGACGTTCCGAGGGGCGATGAGTACCGACACGAAGACGGGTCACCTCAACGCCCTCACGGGGCTCCGCGGCATCGCCGCGTGGTGGGTTGCGCTCTACCATTTCCGCTTCGAGTTTCCCGCCGGCATGCCGGACTGGGCCTTGCCGCTCGTGTCGCGCGGCTATCTCGCGGTCGATCTGTTTTTCATCCTGTCGGGCTTCATCCTGGCGCTGAACTACGCCAACAAGGTCGGCACGTTGGAAAGCGGCACGGTCCGCGCCTTTCTGATCGCGCGCGTCGCGCGCATCTGGCCGTTGCATGCGGTGATGAGCGTGCTGTTCCTGATCAATCCGATCGCGATCCTGTTCTTCTCGACGCAGAAGAGTCTGGCCGGCCGCTATCCGTTCGACCATTGGGTGATGGGTCTGTTCCTGGTCCAGAATTGGGGCTTCACCACCAAGATGGATTGGAACGTGCCGGCCTGGTCGATCTCGACCGAATGGGCGGCGTATCTGCTGTTCCCGTTGCTCGTCGCCTTCGCCTGGCGCGTTGCGCGCACGCGCTTTGCTGCAGCGGTCGGCGTCATCACGATGTTGATCTTGACCGCGCTGGTCTTCAACGCGCTGGGTGCGCGCTCGGTCGATCACGACATTCCGAAATACGGCCTGGTGCGTTGCCTGTTGGAATTCACCACCGGCCTGTTCCTGTATCGCGCCTGGAGCCTCGGTCGCGTCGTGCCAATGGTGCATGTCGCGCTCGCGCTGGTCGCAGCATGCGCTATCGCTGCGTTCGCGATGGGAGCCGGGCCGGACTGGTTGTTCCTGCCGACTGCGTTCGTAGCAACGATCGTGTTGCTCGCAACCGGCAAAGGCCCGGCGCGCATTCTTGCGTGGGGACCGATCCTGTTTCTGGGCGAGATCAGCTACTCGACATACCTCGCGCACTGGTTCGTGCGCGACTGGACCAAGTTCCTGGTGATGGACCACTACGGCGCGACCTTGCCGTTGTTCGTGTTCCTGGGTGCGACCTTCGTCGCGTCGGTCGCGCTGTTCTATGGCGTCGAAAAGCCGGGGCGCAGTTGGATGCGCAAAGCTCTGACCAAGCGCATCGGTGGCGTGTCACCGGTGCCGACGCCGCGCATTGAGGTCGATCCGGCAGTTTAGACTCTAGCGCGCGCAGCGCGCTCTCACTTCTTCTTGCGCTTAGAGAGAAGGCTGGCACCGCCGCCCTGGGAGGCAGCGGTGCCGTAAGGTCCGGCCGGCGACAACACGGGGTGCGATCGCCGCCGACATGGCCCTCATCATCTCTAGACGTACGCGCAGCAAAATTCCGCAGCGACGGCGGAAATATTCTTCACAAGTCCAGGTGAACGCTCACTTCACCAGCGGACGGAAGAACGAGCCTCTTGAAGGTACGTGAAGCGCGCGAAGAGGTTAAGTTGACCGACCCGAGCGGTACGCAGCGAGCACGTCGTCGAGTTCGTGCGCGTCGTTCTTACTTAGTTTGATGTTCTTCTTAACCCAGCCAAGAACGGCGGCAGACGTTTCCTTCGTCTCGATACTGGCGTCATTGCTCTTGAGACGATCGAACCACGCCACAAGTGGTGGATTGTGCGCCGTAAGCCGTATCGTATCGACTTGATGGAGATGATCCGGCGCGAATGCGAAATTCATGTTTCGCACGAAAGGCTGAAGTAGAGCGTCGTCGTCTGAGAGCAGTAGCTTTTCAAGGGGCAGAGATTGATCAATCGACCAGCGCTCTGGGTTACGTTGCAAGATGTCAATCCAGTCCACGTCGGTGGACCAATCTCCGTCAGCAAGATGTTCTTTCAAGCGTTTGCATAGGCGACGCGCGCTCCAGATCAGTTGGTCGACCTTAAAGAGGTCATCCAAACTGATTGTGTATCCATATAGGTTATAGCGATTGTCAGGACTTCCGTAGGCGTTCAGCCGCACGAGAAATTTGTCGACGGTGATTTCCCGCCAGAAAAATCCTTCGTACGGCGGCTGCACAAATGGTCCATATTCGAGTCTGCGATCGATCTTTTTAATCTCTTTATAGAGCGCAATCAGATCATGCCCGCGGTTTCGGTTTGCTGCGAGGCCGTTCAGCAGCAGCGTAGCTTTCATATACTTCTCGAGAGCATGAAGGCTCAGCCAGAAGAAGTCCCAGTCAAGTTTGGCGACGAACGCTACACGCGCAAGAATATAGTTTTGATCTGCCGTCGTCGTGAACATGCGGTTCACGATTGCATCAGTATGAGGACGGATCTCTTCGTCGTTCATCGTCATCACTCATTGCGTAGCGGAGACCAGCCTTTTTTGCCCATCATGTCGGAGTTTATCGCTGACGCCGCGTTCGCGCCGCGCGTGACTCAAGGCTGTTCGGAGATCAAGCTGGCAGCAGCGGCCGGAAGAACGAGCGCTCGTAACGCAGAAAGCAGTTCGTCTCGCGCCAATACGCGACCGCCTTCAAGCACTCCGGATCGGTCGCACTGCGCGTGCGATAGTCTTCGTAGGCGGCGAGGGACGGGAAGCTGAACAACGCCAACGCAACATCGCTCTCACCTTCCGACGGCAGGAAGTAACCGAGATGCGTGCCACCAAATTTCGGCACGAGATCGAGCCACATGCGTGCGTAGGTTTCGAACTCGGGAAGTTTGGCTTGGTTGACGGTGTAGCGGATGAAGCAGGTGATCATTGGGGCCTTGCGGATGGTGATCCCGGTGGGACTTGAACCCAATACTGCACGATAAGAAATCCGCAGTGCCCAGGTTAGGTGCCGCAACCAATGCAACCAGCGGCCACCTACGGTGCCAGTACGGTCGACCTTTAAATACGACATTAACTTGTAAAAATAATAGCGTTATCGCGAACTTCGTCCGATAGTCCTCTCAATGAATAAGGGAGGGGACCGTGCTGAAGGGATTGGCCTTGGCATTTGCCGGGGTGTTGTTGCTTACCGGTTGCGCATCAAAGCCCGCAGATCCGAACTGGACAGAGTCGGCTAAAAAAGTCTTTGCGTCAGGGAATCCCGTTGCCGCGTACGACTATGCCGCAAAGGATTTGAACGGCGCGCGCCGTGCGCAGGCGATCGCATTCCTGCAAGAGAATGGAACGACCATCGGCCCGGCTATCAAAGAGGCGCTCTTCAAGCGTGCGCGTGAAGATTCACGCGGCGCTTCCGGGGTCAACGAGGATATGCGAGCTGCAACGGCTGCGGGGTTGATTTCCGATGCTGATGCAACAGACCTAATCAAAATCGCCACGGCGGCCGATGACAAACGCCGCGCCGAGAAGGCAGTTGCGGATGCATTAAGGGCAAAGCGCCTCGCTGCACTTAAGCCGCTACGTCTGCATCTCGTGTCCGAGCCGGACAATCGGCTGATCGTAGATGACGTCAAGCGCCAACTGAGCGATCTGCAAGGCGCTGTTGTCTTTATCGACGCGCCAGAAAAGGGCGCGTTGACGGTAAAAGTGAAACAGCTCCGGTGGGCGGAGCGTCAGCAGTCAGAGCGGATGCGGACGCTAACCGTTGGATATTACGAGAGCGATCCTCTGTTTGCTGCGCTGCTACTGCCGAAAGGAGCGTCAACGATGATTGACGTGCGCGAAGGTGGCGTAGAGCTCGAGTATGCGTTTGAAGTTTCCGCGTCAGAAAACGGGAATCAAATCGGAAGCGAACTCGTACGTGATACGCTCACGCAAAATTTCTACCAATGTTCGGGTATGCGAGTTCAGAACGTGTTCGGCGGAATATCGCCATCGAATGGCTTTCCAAACCAAGCATCGCAGTCATTTTGCTCCGGCGGATCTACGCCAACGGATCTAAAGGCACTTGGCACGCGAGCTTATGTAGCTACGGCTATCGCGATAAAACGATTGGGACCGGTGCAGATCGCGCTGAAGCGCTATCAAGAAGCATCCGCCTGACTCTAGCGCTGACTTAAATTGAAGTGGCAGGAAGGGAGGGCCGAATGTTGAAAGAGCAGCCGCACGCACCGCTATTCGCGACACTTGGGCTATTCGCTTTATATGTCATTGCCACTGCGGCGGCCGTTTGTCTCGCGTCGGAACAAAACCAGGCTCAAGTTCTGGCGCAGATGGCAGCGTCTCTTTTTGCGATTCTAAGTGTTTTTCTCGGCATCGAAGCCGCTCGTCGCGCGGGCGCAAACCAAAGCGCAAGACAGCGAGCCGGTGAGAGGAGAAAAATTGCAGCCGCACTTGCGTCAGAGGTTCGTGCAATTCAGAAAACTGTGATCGGAAAGAATACAGTTCAATCTTACCGCGACGTTGCACAGAATGTCCGCGAGGCGTGGCTTCTTTTGCCGGTGGGGCAGTACAGTGGCACGCCGGTTTTCGACAAACTAATTGGAGATATCGGTCACTTCGAGAGTGGAACGATTGATCGTATTATCGAGATGTATCACGTGACGTTGACGTTGCGAATTCAGTTGATGATCGCCCGCCAGGCAGGAGAAGCCGGAAAATTCGATTACGCAGAACGGCTTCTGCTTTCTATGGCGAACGTTATTGAAGAGAATCTCGATAAGCTTGTTGCGCTCGGCGACGAGTTAAACGGACTAAGCGCTGCGTAGGAGGTGTCATCTGCAGAGGCTCGTCATGTCGAGGATGGAAGTAGGCGATGGTCGAATTCTCATGGATGCGACCGCCAATTGTTTCGTGTCTAGGTGTACGTGGCAATCAATGCGCTATGGCGCTCGCAGTCAGTCGCATCTTGGACGTTATGCTTTATTTCATCGGTCTGAACGGTATGGTGGAGACGTAGGGCGGGACGTCTACAAACTCGTAGCGGTTGAGCTGAAGTGACCCTGCTACTGCAGATGCTCTATTGTGTTGTCCCGGGCCCGCGTAAAAAGCAACAATCGGGAGTTTGACCTCCGGATTGGCAAACAAGATTGGCGACAAACTATCCTGCTTGCCGGCAAACTCGAGGCTCTTCAATGGTGGATTGAATGCAACCAGACGCCATTCTCGTTCTGCAGCAAACGCCTCGTGTTTTAGCCCGACAGTAAAATCTCCCAGGCACATTAAGAAGTGATCGACTGCCAGAGCAGCGGCAGCAATGATTTCATCTTCTGTTGCTGGCGGCTTCGGGCCGTGCTCCAGAAAGATCATTATCAGCGCGCCGACCACTTCCGCTAGTAGTTCGATTTGCCGATGAGTGTTGTACTCGCAGCGGAACAATTGGGTTTTCCGTACGGCACTAGCAGCAAGCAGTGAGCCATCAAAACCGATGGCAAAACCTTGGCCTGGGCCTCCATATCCCCGCCACTGGCTTAGGTCATCTGCCACTTCGCTCAAGCAAAAAACAAAAGTCATTGGAACGAAGCTGTCGTCCGTAGAGTCGATCTTCTCGAGCAGTTTCGAGATAACGATCTGCGCCGATGTCTCCGTGTGAAGCTCGGCGTACCGCTTAGCTGCGATTTTGACCAACTCAATTGTATGCAGAAACTCTTTGCTATCGTTGCAATATCGCACGTTGCTTAGCTTTATCGTCCCGGTGCGCACAATCGCTTCAAATCCAGCCGAAGTCGTGTAGTGCCAGAGGATTCTTGGTGGATCAGGTTGAAGAGCAATCTTCGATCGGCTCTCGGCGTACTTCACGATCTCCGAAACGAGCGCGCTCATTTTGGAGTCTCCTCAGAAAGGTAACTGAGCGAGAGCTTCGTGCTTGTTGGGAGACCTTGAGCGGCTGCTTGCGCGCGCCATGCAATTTCCACGATCTCGCGTACTTTATCGACATACGGGTTAGATTCGGGACCAAGAGAGGCTCGCACGATCCCCACATCTCCGATCAGTCCATATAGCCCACTAACATCAGTCATCTTAGGTCGAATTTGATCGCGCACTTTCGTCAATCGGGAAATCAGTCTCGTTCTGACTTTTGGATCGATTTTCGATGTCTCAAGCAGCTCGCCAAGTTCATCGAGTAGCGTTGTAAGGCGCTGGATGTCTGCTCCGGACAATCCATATGCGAAGGTTCCACCCAGAAGTGCGGTGAACCGTTCTTCATCTTCAGCGTTGCGTCGATCGGTGAGATAATCTTGCGCGACTTTGGAGAGCTGCTTGATCAGCTCAAATTTCCTTTCTGGCGTTAGCGATGCCGCCGTCCATTCGTTCGGCAACGGAAGTGAGCGCGCTGACGCTAGGGATTTTATCAGAATGAATGTCTTTGCGATCCACTGCTCGTGAGACTCAGAGTCGTAGATCGTTTGCGCGAAATATCTTTCGCAAATCTGCCATGCTGCTTCCAGGTTGTCGTCTGAGAGCCCCATCACGAACTCATCTTCGTAGTCCATCGGCGTCCCTTTACCCGCGAGCTGATGCACGTCTCATATCTGGCTAGATTTCACGAAGCGCAGGTCATTGTTTGCGTCTGTTGTGGAAAAATATTTGACTGAAATCCCGTGATCACGGAATGTTCTCGTGACGAGAGCGGCCGAACGGGGTGCGGTAACACCCCGCCCGGCCTGGCCACAAACCAAGGGAGCTTGGATCATGGTTGATTCCGAGAATACTCGAACTGCGCGCGCTTACACCCCTTCGTTGAAACCGGCCCTCTGCCGGGTAGGAGGGGCGGGATGAGCGATCTATCCACCAATCCGAAAGACCCCGCGCTTGTGATGAGCGCGCTTTGGCAGGACGACTGCGATCGTCTGGAAGAGGCGGTGCGGTTCGCTTCGCAACGCGAACTCGCGGTCATCAATGCGGCGAACGAAGACGAACGGGTCGAAGCGGAACGCGTCTATATCGCTGCCGCGAAGGTACGCGACCGGCAGGTCGATCGACTGGACATTCTTCTCGACGCGATCTTTCAAACCAAGGCGCAGAGTTTCGAAGGCGCCGCCGCGAAACTCGCCGTCGCGATCCGCGCCGACGCAACGTCGCCAGATGACCCGGAGCGGCCATGGCCGCATCTGCGGTCGGTACACGCCGATCTCGATCGCTTGATTGCCGCGTTGAAGAACGCGGCAGCGAACGACGACACCGCCGGCGCGTAACCTGAAAGGTGAGGGAGCCGGCGCGCATCGCGCGCCGGCTCCTACTAACCGGCCATCGACGCGCGGCAGGTCATACGTCCGACTGCGAGATCGTCGCCGCTAGGTTTGCGGTTGATTGCGCGCCAAAAGACGCTGCCTAAACGCCTGCGCGTCCTCGTTCGACGGAAATTCTCGTATCCGGTCGAACGCTTGTCCCCGAACGTTCTCTCGCCACTCAACTTTGGAAGAGGTTGATTGGCGGCGCTGAAGGCGAAGCATGCCGCGCACCCATTCCCATCGATCCGGGAACACAAGGAGAGAATTGTCTTCGGCGCGTTGGAGCCAAAATGGTGCGAAGGAAGGCTCCAGATATCGCGGTAATTCGCTACCCCAGCCTTTTTCCTTTCGGGGTTTTCCTTGGCCCGGCGTGGACGTTTGTCCTGCCCACGACTTGTTGAGTTTTTTTGTCAGCGAGATCAGCGACGCAGATTCAGCCCACGTCAGCATTGCAATCGACGGCAAGTCCGATTGGGCGCCGAAGACGTACGCCATGAGAAGATCGGACATTCCCTCATATTTACGATCGACTCCAAACCATTTCTTCGAACTTGATTTGAGTTGCAAGGGAGCGCCAGCGAAAGGCTGCTCTGGTTCGTCCAGATAAATAATCAGATCAATTCCTTTGTCGCGTTCGGGGCGCGCTGATTCGATTCGGTGCCGCGCAAAGGCGGCTTGGAGTGCGGCCCTGCCAGCAATCTCGACAAGCTGGTCGTCGCGAGTTTCAGAAGCGCGCGCGGGAGAGCTGCGGTCACTCATGAGCACTGTCTTGCTGGTGATTTGTCAGGGCGCGACGGTAGATAAACGGCGCGCCGTCCACAATGCCGGGCGAGGTTCGCCTACCGCACCAACTCCGCCGCCGTCATATCCGCGCGAAACCCTTTGAACTTTCCCTCGCGCAACAGCCCCGCAACGCGCCGCACGAACGACGCTTCGACGACCAGCTCGGGCACGCCCCAAACGCCGCCCGCGTATTTCTTGGGAGCGACTTTGCGGCCGGTAGCCAGGAACAGCTCGGGCGTGGGCGCTGTATGCTTGGCGACATGTGCTTCGATGCGCCGGATCGCTTCGTCGCTGAACCCGTCGCTCACCAACCCGTCATAGATGATCAGCCCGCCGATCGAACGGTGGCCGACATGAATCGCGAAGCCTTTCGCTGTGCCCTGGTTGGGCGCGATGCCGAGCACCAGAAACGACTCCTGCTGGATGCACGAGCGTTTGACCCAGGTGCCGGACCGCATGCCGAAATAGGCACTGTCGCGATCCTTCGACACGATACCCTCCAGACCACGCGCGCATGCGTGCGCCAGCATCGCTTTGTCGTCGTCGTTGGCGGTGCCGACCGGTTCGACCAAGCGCACGCGCGGTGCGTGCAGCTTGGCCACCGCGTCGCGCAGCTTTTCCTTGCGAGCATCGAGCGAGGTCAGGCGCAGATCTTCGTCGGCGAGATAGGGCGCGTCGAACACATGATAGACCGCGTCGTCACCTGCATCGGACAGGCCTGCATAGTCGGCGGTGCGTGTATTGGTATCGTCGCCGGTGACGACACCGTCGAGCCACGTGCCGCGCGGCAGTTTCTTGAGCGCGGTCGCCAGCGCGGGCAGGCGCGACGTCCAGTCGGCCTGGTTGCGCGCGAACAAACGCACGCCATTTGCATCGATCCGCGCCAGCACGCGATAGCCATCGAGCTTGCACTCGTGCAGCCACCGTCCGGGCGGCAAGGTCTTCACCGGCACGACGACGACGGGATCGAGCCGGTCGGGCAGGGGCGCGCGCGGAGCGTCCGCTGCCGGCGGCTTGGCCGCCGCTTTCCCGGTCTTGGCCGGGGCGGTTTTGCGTGGACGGGGCGCCATGCTGCATCAATCCCGCGCGGTGCGGTTTGGTGCCGTTTTTACGGAAAAACCGCCGGAGGCTGTGGAATTTGCGCGGTGGCGCCGTCGGTGGCGCGATTGCGGCGGAGCAATCGGCGGCGCTGCGGCGTTCCCGGTGCCTGGAGGATCCCATGGCCGCACCGTCATCGACCCGCTCGTCCTGGAAAGGGCACCTGAAATTGTCGCTCGTCACGGCTGCGGTGCGCCTGTCGCCCGCGACGACGGGCGGCGAACGGATCAGCTTCAACATGCTGAACAAAGACACCGGCAACCGGGTCAAGCAGCAGCTGATCGACAGCGAAACCGGCGACGTCGTCGAACGCAGCGACACGATCAAAGGCTATGAGATCCGCAAAGGCGAATATGTCGAGATCACGCAAGAGGATCTCGACAAGGTGCAAGTGCCGACCTCGCACATGATCGAGATCGAACGCTTCGTCGACGCTGCCGACGTCAACGAGATCTATCTCGAGTCTCCATACTACGTCGTGCCCGACGGCGCCGTCGCCGACGAAGCCTATGTCGTGATCCGCGAAGCGATGCATCGCAGCGGCAAGGCCGCGGTGGCGCGTGTGACCTTGTCGAGCCGCGAACATCCGGTGCTGATCAAGCCGTGCGAAAACGGATTGATCCTGACGACCCTGCGCGACGAGCGCGAAGTGCGGCAGGCCAAGGACTACTTCGCCGACGTGCGCGATCTCGACGTGTCGGAAGAGCTGGTCGACGTGGCGCAGGCGCTGATCAAGCGGCTGGAAGGCCCGTTCGATCCTGCCATGTTCGAAGACCGCTATCAAACCGCGCTGCGCGAACTGGTCGATGCCAAGGCGGCCGGACGCAAACTGCCCGAACACGCAGCCGCAACCGAGACCGGCAAAGTGATCAACCTGATGGATGCGCTGAAACGCAGCCTGGGCCAAAGCGGCGGCAGTGCGCCCGCCGCTGCCAAGCCGGCGCGTGCCGCTGCGAAAAGTGCGGGCAAAGCTGCAACCAAAACGCCGGCCAAGAGCGCGGCCAAGAAAACCGCGTCGGGCGGCAAGGGCCGGCGCTGATCGCGGCGCGACGCGGCGCGGTTCACAATGATGAATGCGGGCACGCTCGCAGCGCGCGCGGTCATTCTGGTCGGGCGGCCGCAATTCCTGACGCGCGAACGTGCGCGCCGCCTGGTCGAACGCGCGGGCGGACGCTTGGTCAGTCTGCGCGATTTCGGTGGGCGCGATGCGGGCGGCGCGCTGGCCGTGTTCGGCACGCGCGGCACGGCGGCATTGATCCGCGACGGTACGTTGGCGCAGACGCTCCAGCGCTATCGCGCGTCGGGCGCCGAGCCCGTGTCGGAAATCGCCTTGCTGCGCGCGGTCGGCGTGATGGAGCCGTTGCGCGCCGACGCGCAGGCGCGCGCCTTCAGCAGCGATGACGTTGCGCGGTCGGCACGCATCGCCGAACAGGACGTCGAAAGCCTGACCATCGCGGGCGCGATCGAACCGGTCGACGGGCGCTTCACCTTCGCCGACCTGCGCGCCGCGCGCACGGTCGCAAGCTGGCTTGCCGACGGCGTGCCGTTGCACGAGCTGGCCGGGCACGTCGCCACCGCGCGTCGCACGGGTACGGTGCTGGATGCAGGGGCGGGCGTGCCCGATCTCGATCCCAGCGGGCAGGCGTCGCTGGATCTCGCCGCCGACGCGCCCAACCTGCACGATGCAATTGCGCGCGCCGAAGAAGCCGACGCGCACGACCTGCCGCGCGAGTCGGTGCGCTGGTGGCAGATTGCTGCCACTGCGGCGCCGCGCGACGCGACGTTGCGATTCAACTTGGGCTGCGCCTTGTTGCAGGCGGGATCGCCGCGCGAGGCCGAGCTGCAATTCGAGCGCGCGGCGCATCTCGATCCCGGCATGGCCGACGCCTGGTTCAACGCGGCGCATGCAGCGCGCGTGCAGGCGCGTGCCGATCGCGCGTTGTTGCATCTCGATCGTGCCATCGACGCCGATCCGCGCTGGGCCGAACCGCTGATCCAGCGCATGCGCACTGCGGTCGATGCGGAAGCATGGGAGGTGCTGGCGCAGCTTCTGACGCGGCTCGAAACGCTCACGCTGAACGACGCCGAAGCGACCTTCGCCAAACAGACGCGGCAGTTGTTGCACCTGGTAACGGGGCGCAGCGAGTCCTGACCGAGCATGCCGAAGCCGCGCGCGGCGTTTTTCTGAATTAACCACGACAAAGCTTCGCGAGGCGCGAAACGATCCAATAGGATCGCAGGCAAGAATCACGAACGCGTTGGGTGAGGGACATGTCGAATTCTGTACCCCGGCTGGTTGGCCGGGCTGCTTTGCTGTTGTCGGTTGTGTCGTTGCTTGCCGGTTGCGCGGCGCAGAAGCGCCAGGCGGAGATCGATCACTATCAGCAGGTGCAGGCGCAGCTCCGTGCGATCGGTGAGCAATGCGCGGCCGAATTGCAGGAGTCGAAGTACGACCCGATCCGCGACAAGATTGAACTTCGCCGCGGCGTCGTCTCGACCGAAGCAGTCCCGTTCGCGCTGCTGGTGAACGAGAAGACGCCGACCGCAACCGAGAAGGCGGCGTTGTCGGCGTGGGCGACGCAGCGCGAGACCTGCCTCGCGCAGACGTGGCACGTCCAGCGCGGCAGCCCGCCGCCGGGTTGGTCGGCAGAGGCGTGGCGTCGCTGGGGCTCGTTCATCGACAGTTCGGTGCAGCAAACAACGGTGCTCGCCGCAGCGCTGTACAACGGCAAAATCACCTACGCCGAATTCGCCAAGCAGCGCGGCGAAGCCACGGCGGCGGCGGGTACCGCACAGCAATCTTGGGTCGAGGCCACCAGAATCGCGGACCAACAACGCCGCCTGCAAGAACAGCAACTCGCCGAACAGCGCTACGCGAATTGGGAATTGTCCTACGCGAACTTCCTGCGGGCGAAAGGCTTCACTTGCGTGACTGCCGGAGGAACGACGAGTTGCCGATGATGTGCGTGCGCGGCGGTGTGGCGATCGCGATTCTTCTCATCTCGACGGCTGCACTGGGCGCCGAGTTGAAGCCAGGATCGCGCGCAACCGCTGTCGATCTCGAAATATACGGCAGGCAAACGCGCCTTCGGCTCGACGCAAAAGGTGCGGGCGGTGCCGGGATCGAATATGCCGACAGAGTGCCGAACGTTCCGCGTGAGCGATTGCCGGCGCGCGTAACGGTCAAAACCGAAGAAGCGGTGGGCGGTCACATCGATCTGCAGATGGATTTGTTCTATCCGACTGAGTCCGGACCGGAACGAAAAGTACGGTACGGCGCGATCGTCGCTTGCGGCGAACCGATGCCGCTGTCTGGAAGTCCGGGGCAACCGGCGCTACGCGCGACCGTGATCTGTCCGGCAAAGGCGCCGTAGAACATGCAAGCCGGCGCGCAACCGCGCGCCGGCTTTCTCACAGCTAGAAACGACTAGCGGTGCCGACGGTTCGGCACGCAATGGCCGCGCACGTAGCCGCGCCGCGTGCGATGCCCGCGCACCCAGTGCGCATGCCGGCCGCAACGGCCCGCTACGAATTGCACGGTTTCACTTTGGATCGTCGTCGCTGCTGACGGTGCAGCGGCGGCGGGTGCAGCTTCGGCGGCGAGCGGAGCGCCCAACGCAACGGCGGCGATCAGGGCGAGGGCGGACAAGCGCATGGGGAACTCCGGTTGATGTATGGGATCAACACGAAGGGCGCGTGCTTCGATCCATCAACGATCAAGGTGCTTTGAAGGCGATGTGTGTCGTGACGTAACAGGCGCTGCGTTTGCGTTCGCGCGCGGTTCGGACAGCGCGCACGTCCGTGCGGTTGGCATGGGCTCCAAATCGCATAGCCGGCGTTTGTTTGTGCGTGCCGTGACGGATGTCCGACAATGACGCTCGATGCGATCTTGGCGCCGATCAGGGCGCTGATCTGGTTCTTTTCGCAGGCCGTGCAGGTCGGCGGATTGGGTGCGGTCTATTTCCTGATCCCCGCCGCGATCATGCTGGCGGTGATGGCGGCAAACTATATGCGAATGGACCGCTCGCTTCGGCGCAGGCTGCCCATCGTGCTGCTGTTGCCGCTGATCTGGATTCTGGTTGGGCTGTATGGCGGCGTGTTCTGGGAAGATTCGCGCGCCGGTTCGCAACCCAACCCAGCGTGGATGATCTATCCGATCTGGGCGTCGATGTTGTTGTCGTTCGTCCTGACATTTGGATTGGCCGCACACCTGCAAGGTGCGCGGCCGTTCGTCGTTGCGTTCGGCGCCATCAACACGCTGCTGACGCTGGGTGTCGGGTTCATGGCCGGGATGGCCGTCACCGGAAGCTGGCTGTAGTCGCCGTTCATCCCGCTTGCGGCGGCATCCGCGCGAAGCTTGGCAGCTTTGGATCGACGCGATCCCACGCCACCGCCGCATCGGTCCAGGTCACGATTTGCGGCTTGTACTTGCTCGGATCGTCCAGGCTCGCCGCACGCACCGCGAACACGTCGCGGTCGCGGAAGGTCATAAAGACCGTCGTTCCGCAGGTGGGGCAGAAGCCGTTGATCTTGACCGTGCCGCCATCGCCGACCGACTCCCACAGGCTTGCGGTGCCTTGCGTGCGCGCTGACGCTTTCGGAAAAGCGAGATGCGACTGGTGGCCGGTGCCGCTGTCGCGCTGACATTGGCGGCACTGACAATCGACCATCGCCAACGGTTCGGCATCGACTTCATACCGAACCGCGCCACACGCGCAGCCGCCGGTGTAGGGCGCGCTCATTGTTTGCTCGCTGTCTTTTTATTGGGCCGTTTGACCGCGCGGACTTTGCCGCTATTGCCGCCGCCGCAGAAGAAACACCCATTGCCGTCGGATTCGAGACCCGAGACCAACATGCCGTCGGGCATCGCCAGACGTTCGATCACGTCGCTGGTGTCGGGATCGACGCGACGCAACTCGCTTTCATCGCCTTCCCAGGTGGCGTGCCACAACTCGCCCTCGACCCAGCTGACGCCGGTGACGAAACGGTTGGACTCGATCGTGCGCAAGGTTGCGCCCGTGTTGGGATCGATCTGCAAAATGCGACGACGGCGATGCTGGCCGACCCACAACGTGCCTTCCGCCCACGCCATGCCCGCGCCACCACCTTCGGGTGCAGGAATGGTGCCGACGACGGTGCCGGTGTTGGGATCGATCTTCTGAATAATGTCGCCGGCAAGCTGATAGAGATGCGCGCCGTCGAACGCAGTGCCTGCATGCGCAGTCACATCGATCGAGCGCACCATCTCGCCGCTTGTGGGATCGACTTCGTTCAGCCTGTCGCCCGAGGCAAACCAGACATGGCTGCCGTCGAACGTGACGCCATGCACAGACTCGACGCCGGGGAACGGTCCGTATTCACGGAGTATCTCGGCAGGTTTTGCAGATGTAGTTGTCATGGGGCGAACCTACTCGGTCGGTAGCGGGGTCGGGAGTAACAACGACGTCGTGAAACCCAGCACCGGCGGGGTCATCCAACGGCGCGCGCGCCCGTGCCCGACCGACTGGATTTTCGCCTCGGCCGCCAACGCATCCAACGCGCGCTGCACCGTGCGCTGGCTGGTGTCCAAGGCGATGGCCAAGGCCGAGCTGGACCAGGATTCGCCGTCGGCCAGAAACGCCAACACGGCCGCATATTGTTCTTCAACCGGCCGGGCCAGCACGACGATATCGCGTGCGCGTTTGGGCGCCAGGGTGAAGCCGTCTTTGGTCGCGCTGAGCGTGGCCAGCGGGCGCAACATCGCGCGCAGCCGGCCGATCTCCACCCGCAACCGTGCACGGTGGGATTCGTCGGCGTGCTTGGCCCCGAATGCTTGTTTGACCAGCGCGTCGCGCGACACGTCACCAGGCCAAGCCTCGGCGAGCGCACGCACCAGCGCAAACAACACCGGTCGCGTTGCCAGCGAAATAACTGAGCTTCCGTCGCGCACCGCATGGCGGCAGGCATCGACCACCAGGCGCGATTTCGACGCCAGCAAAGCTTCGACGTCGTCGAGCAGCAGCGGACGTTCGCTGCCTTGGTCCAGCAAGCGCGCAGCGGGCGCGTTCAAGGCGCGTGCGGCGCTTTCAACTTCGGCCGTCAGCGCCGGGATTCGTGCCGCGCGCGCGGCCTGCGTCGCACGCGCCAAGGCTTCGCGTGCCGGCTTGGCGCGGATGCGGCGCATCGCGATGCCGGTGACGACCAGTTCGTGCGCAGTGCGCAATGCAGGCGGGAAGGGCGTTGGATCGAGGTCGGCCAGAATCCGCTCGGCCTCGTCGAGCCGGCCCAGCAACAGCAAGCGCCGCACTTCGAGATAGCGCGCATGGGCGGCGTTGCGCCGGTCACCGCTTGCGTCGAGCGTTGCACGCGCCGCGTCGAGCGGCTTGGCGGGCCAGCCCGCAAGATCGCGCGAGGCGAGTGCGATTTCGGCTTCGGCAACAACGCAGCGCGCGCGCGCCAAGGCTTCTTTGGGGCCAAAGGCGCGCGCGGCGCGACGCACCAGCGCCTTGGCCCGCACCAGATCGCCCAACTGCGCCATCGCAATGCCGCGCAAGGCCAGGGCCGGCGCGTCTTCGCGCAACGCCACGCGTTTGAGCGCGCCCAACGGATCGCCCGCAGCCAGCGCGCGTGCGGCGGCGGTGATCAGCGAGTCCATCAAATCATTGCTCGCCGGAGAGGAAGGGGCCCGCGACGAAGGCGCGGGAAGAGCTTGCCCCGGACGCGATCCGGGGTGCGGGGGCTTTCACCGACTGGTGTGCGCGCATGTGTCGACAACCCCCTCACCCTAACCCTCTCCCCGTCGGGGAGAGGGGATGAGATTCGAAATCCCGCCACACTTGTCACTCCCACCGAACGATCCGCCGGCGCCACAAGGAATCGTATGTCGGCGCGAAGCATGAGTGCTGACCTAATTTTCGGAGGTTGCAAGAACCATGACGACGTCGCCTGAATCCAAATCCGAGGCCGCGCCGATCGCGCATCCGCCCATCGTGTCGCCGCAGGAATGGGCCGCCGCGCACAAGGCGCTGCTGGTGAAAGAGAAGGCTGCACTCCGCGCCCGCGACGCGCTGCATGCCGAGCGCCGGCGCATGCCGTGGCAGGCGATCGACAAGGACTACGTGTTCGACGGGCCGGCCGGCAAGGTGCGTCTGCTCGACTTGTTCGAAGGCCGCCAGCAGCTGATCGTCTATCGCGCCTTCTTCGAACCCGGCGTGCATGGTTGGCCCGATCACGCCTGCATCGGTTGTTCGCTGGGCGCCGATCAGGTCGGGCATCTCGCGCATTTGAACGCGCGCAACACGACCTTGGCCTATGCGTCGCGCGCGCCGCAGGCCGACATTGCGCGGTTGAAGACGCGCATGGGCTGGACGATGCCCTGGTACACGATCACCGACAGTTTCGATGCCGACTTTGGCGTCGATGAATGGCACGGCCACAACGCCTTCATCCGCGACGGTGAGAAGATCTATCGCACCTATCTGATCAACAGCCGCGGCGACGAGGCGATGGGCACGGTCTGGTCGTATCTCGACATGACCGCGCTGGGCCGTCAGGAGGCATGGGAAAACTCGCCCGCAGGCTATCCGCAGGAACGTCCTTACAAATGGTGGAACTGGCACGACAGCTACGTCGCCAATGCAGCGCCCGATCCGACATGGGTCGCGGTGTCGGACGCGGGTGAAGCGGCCTTCCGCAAGGAGAGCGCGCAATGACCACGCACGCGACGGGGACACGCGAAGATTGGTTGGCGGCGCGGCTCGATCTGCTCAAAGCCGAAAAAGACCTGACGCGGCGTAGCGACGAGCTGGCGAAACAACGGCAGGCGCTGCCCTGGGTGCGCGTCGACAAAGCCTACCGGTTTGAAACCGAAGCGGGGAATGTCGCGCTGGCGGATCTGTTTCAAGGCCGCTCGCAGCTGCTCGTCTATCACTTCATGTTTGGGCCCGATTACAAAGCGGGTTGCCCGTCCTGTTCGATGATCGCCGACGGGTTCAACGGCTTTGCGGTGCATCTGGCCAATCACGACGTGCTGTTGACGGCGGTGTCGCGTGCGCCGTTGGCCAAGCTGCAAGCCTATAAAAAGCGCATGGGATGGACGTTCCCCTGGGCGTCGTCGCTGGGCGGTGACTTCAACTTCGACTTCAACGTGTCGATCACCGAAGAGCAGCAGCGCGACGGCAGTTTCGAATACAACTTCCGCCCGGGCACGCCGACGATGGCAACCAAGACTTTGCCGAAAGCGGTGGTCGGGTTCGCTGAGAGCGTCGGCACCGATCCGCTGACCTACACGCGCGACCGGCCGGGTTTGAGCTCGTTCGTGCTCGAAGACGGCGTCGTCTATCACACCTATTCGTCCTATGCGCGCGGCGTGGATGCGATCTGGGGTGCCTATCAGTTCCTCGATCGCGCTTCCAAGGGCCGCAATGAAAACGGCGTCTGGTGGAAGCGCCACGACGAGTACGACCAGCGCTGAGCAGGTCTGGTCATGTTCGCAGATGACGCACGGCTGCCCTTCGCCGATCTCGTCTTTGCCGGAGTCGCGGCGCTGGTCTTTACCGCCAGCGTCGCGATGACGATCGTCGCCTGCGCGCCAACGATCGCGGGGATGCAGATCTGCGGCGCGATTGCGGGCCATCTTCGCGAGAGGGGGGGCGGCCTGTCCTTCGTCGCGATGTGGACCGTGATGATGGTCGCGATGATGTTGCCGTCTTTGATGCCCGCGCTGTGCCGCTACCGCGATGCTGCGCGCGGTACGGAGCGGTTGGGGGTTGCGACCTTGCTGGCCAGCGCCGGCTATTTCTTTGTCTGGGCGCTCTGCGGTGTGGTGGTTCTGGCGCTTGCAACTGCGTTGCCGTCGCTCGCATCGGCGACGCCGTTCGCGGTCGGTTGTGTGATGCTGACCGCGGGCGCATTGCAGTTCACCGGCTGGAAAGCGCGCACGCTTGCTTGTTGCCGCGGCGGCTGCGGCCAACAAAGCGCGCTGCGTTGGGGCGTGCGGCACGGGCTGCAATGTGTGGCGTGTTGCGCCGGTCCGACGGCGGTGCTGCTGGTGCTCGGCATGATGGATTTGCGTGCGATGGCGGCGGTGACGGTCGCGATCACCGCCGAACGTCTCGCCGGCCTGCGCGTCGCGCGCGCGCTTGGTGTCGTCGCGATTGGGGCGGGGTTGGTGTTGGTGGCGGGGCTGTAACCGCCGCGGCGCGGCTGTGTATAGTCGCGCCCATGACCGAACCGCTCTTCCGCGAAGACTCCTACTTACGAAGCTGCGACGCGACCGTGGTTGCGGTCGAGCCCAACGGCGTCGTGCTGGATCGCACCGTCTTCTATCCCACCGGCGGCGGCCAGCCCGGCGACAGCGGTACGTTCTCCACGGCTGACGGGCGCAAGGTCACGATCGCCGAAGCACGCAAAGGCGCCGAGCCCGGCACCGTCGTGCACATTCCCGCACCCGACATGCCGGCGCTGCACGTCGGCGACAAAGTCACCGCTGCAATTGATTGGGAGCGTCGCCATCGCCTGATGCGCATGCACACGTTGCTGCATCTGCTGAGCGCCGCGGTGCCGTTTCCGGTGACGGGCGGGCAGGTGTCGGACGGGAAGGGCCGTCTGGATTTCGACGTCCCCAATTCGGAAGAGGGCGTGTCACTCGACAAAGCGACGATCGAGCGCGCGCTGAACGATTACGTCGCGCAAGGCAAAGGCGTGTCCGTGCGCTGGATCACCGACGACGAGCTGGCAGCCCAACCGCAACTGGTGAAAACCATGTCGGTCAAACCGCCGGTCGGCACCGGCCGCGTGCGCCTGCTCGAAGTCGACGGCATCGACCTGCAACCTTGCGGCGGCACGCATGTGCGCTCGATCGAAGAGATCGGCCCGGTGAAAGTCGACAAGATCGAAAGCAAGGGCGCGAAGAACCGGCGCGTTGTGGTGAGCTTCGCGTGACGCGTTACCCCAATCCGAACCAGCCCAGAATCCGCCCCAGCAGATCGCCGACCTGTCCTGGCAGCGTCTGGAACACATACGTCGTGATCTTGAAGTCTTCATACTCGCGGCCTTCGAGGTCGATGCCCCAGGCGAGGATGCCGAGAAAGACGCCGAACTGGCAGAGCGCAATCCGGCCGAGCGGCTTGCGGAAACGCTTCGGCACAAAGAACGCCAAGATCGCCTGCAAGATCAGCAGCAGAACCCAGATGTCGAGCCGCAACGACATCGAACCCGCGACGAGGTCGGTCGATAAGATCGGTACGATCGCAATCGCGCCGATATACAGAACGATCCCCACACGCCGCGCCAGCCGCAGCACGTGATCTTCCGGCGGCACGCGCCCGAACGCTTTGCGCGCGCACCAGAATGACAGCAGCCACACCGCCCATTCCGGATCGGTGCGCGTCAGCACGTTGTCGACATAGATCGCAACGAACACGACCAGCATCGGCGCGAAGGTCAGCGCCGCACCTGCCGTACCCGGCCGCGCCAATGCGCGATCAATGCGTGCGGGCAAGGCGCGCGCGGTCTCGATCAGCAGACGCAGATCGTCCTTGGCGCGGCGTTGCGCCGGCACGCGCGTCGGCGGCATGGCAGGGACGGAGCGGGGTCGCGGCGATTCGGACACGCGCGTGACTTTGCCAGAAACTGTGCGCGGGTCGCGTGTCAAACAGCCACGTCTGACCGCTGCTGCCGAATCTCTATAGTCGCGCCATGCGCCGGCCGATCGCCCATGCTGTTGTTTTCGCCCTGGGCGGCGTGCTTTCCGGCTGCGCTTCGCTGCAGCCGCTCGCGCCAGTCTATCAGGACGCCGTTTTCGTCGATCGCTGGTGGATGCAGGACGCGCAGACCGGGCGGAAGGCGGACGTCGATTATTTCATTCGTGCGATCCCCGATCCGGCCAAGGCGAACGGCGTGATGCTGCAAGAAGTGCTGCGCCGGAACGATTGGGGTTCGTCGCGGCTGCGCTGGATCAAAGGCGTGTGCCCGTCGGCAGGGCCGGTGTTCTTCCGCCTGTTGAACCATCAAAGCGACCAGGTCGAAGCGCGCGGCAACGGCGCCAACACCAATCTGCTGCGCGAAGAATTCCGCGCCGAGCTGGAAGCGGTGCTGGCACCGTGCTGGACGGAGCAAGAGGGCACCTAGCGCGCATCGCTGAAGGTCAGAAAGCGCTTGCCCCGTTCGGGCGTCGCCAAGGTCGCATCGAGCGCGGTGCGGAAGTCGGCCAGCGCATGCAGGCTGCCGAGCGGCACGACGAAGTCGTCGCCCGCGGTCGCGTCGATGATCTGCTGCAGCAACGGACGGTCGGACGCAGCCGGGGCCTCGAAGAAGAAGCGATAGATATAGGCCTGGATCGTCACATCGCGCATCAGCACGTCGAAATTATGCAGCTCGAACTTTGCCGTGTCGTAGCCGCCATAGATGATCGCACGCCCGCCCAGCGCCAGACGCTGCACCAGCGCGCTGAGCAAACTGCCGCCGACGCAATCGATCACGGCGTGGAGACCGTCCGATCCGCGCAGCAACGCGTCGAGATTTGGCAGCAGCGCGTCGCCATGTTCCAGCACCGCATCTGCGCCCAGCGCGCGTAGATCCTGCTGCGGTTTGCGCACGATCGAAATGGAGCGGACGCCGCGTTGGCGTGCGAACTGCGTCACCATGGTTGCGACCGTCGAGTTGCCGCCGGTGAGGGCGATGAACTGGCCCGGTTGCACGTTGGCGCGGTCGAGCAAGTCCCACGCGGTGATCTGATTCAGGAACTGCGCTGCTTTTTCCAGCGGATAGTCGGACGGCAGAACGACGACGTCGGCGGCGCGCACCAGCGAATATTCGGTCCAGGCCGGGTAGTAGCCGAAATAGACCAAGGTGCCGGGTGCGATCGCGACGCCGTCGCCGCATTCGACGACATAGCCGGCGCCATGCGTGCCCGCGATCTGCGGATAGGCGGGCTTGCGCGGTTCGGGATAGAGCTCGCTGACGAACAGAAAGTCGCCCGGATTGATCGAGGCACGTGCGAGCTGCACCAGCACCTCGCCGGGGCCGGGCACCGGCCGTTTGACTTCGCGCAATTCGAGCGCGCCGTACCCGTCCGCGAGCGTCGTCACGGAGTCGAACATCACCGCCTGCATTTCTTTGCTTTCTGCTCTGGTTGTTGCGGACAGGAGGATGTGGACCCTGGCCGGCGCAACAAAGCGGCCAATATGGAATTGCGAATTGCAGGAGCGGGATAATGCGACTGGAGCTGCCATGAGCTTGGGCTTTGACGACGTCGCGATTTTTGTGCGGGTGGCGCGCGGGGGGAGTTTCGTTGCGGCGGCGCGGGCGCTGGACCTGCCGACCAGCACGATCAGCCGGCGGATCGCGCAGTTGGAAGCACGGCTGGGCGTGCAGTTGCTGCGCCGGACGACGCGCGCGGTGAGTCTGACCGACGACGGGCGCGCCTTTGCCGATCGCTGCGGCGTGGCGTTCGACGAGATCGCAACCGCCGCAGACAATCTGCGCGAGACGGGCGAAGTGTTGCGCGGCACGTTGCGCGTCACCGCACCGCCCTTTGTGTGTCCCGACACGTTCGCGCCGTCGCTGCTCGAATTTGCAGCGCGCCATCCTGAACTGGTGCTGGATCTGCACTTCACCAACGCAGCGCCCGACCTGGTCGAAGAGGGCGTCGATCTCGCGTTTCAACTCGGGCCGTTGCGCGACGGGCGTCATGTCGCGCGCAAATTATGGGCGATCCCGCACGTGCTATGCGCCAGCCCGGCTCTGCTGGCGCAACGTCCCGCATTGCTGCAGCTGACGCATCCGCGTCAGCTTGCCGATCATCCCTGCGTGGTGACGCCGCCGATGAAAGTCTGGAGTTTCGAGCGCGACAAAGACGAGGTGAGCCTGACGCCGCGCACCTTGGGCGCCACGATCAGCGACATGGCGCTGGCCGAGAAAGCCGTGCGGCAGGGGTTGGGGCTTGGCTATCTGCCGTCGACCTTGGTCGATGGCGCGTTGAAAGATGGAACCTTGGTGCGGATCGAGCTGGATGGCTGGACGCCCGACACGCGCGATTTCTTTGCCGTCTATCCCGCGTCGCGCCAGCTATCGCCGAAAGTGCGCGCCGCAATCGATCACGCCGTCGCCGGCCGCACCGCGCATCTGTAATGCGGGCGCGGCTTAGGTGCGGCGAACGAGCCGGGTGAGCAGGGCCTGGACGCGCGGATCGCGCAGCCACAGCTCACCCCATTGGTACAGTTCGATATAGGCTTGCACGGTCTCCTCCTTGGGTTCTGCCCTAAAGACGAACCTGGGAGACCGGGATCGACATCGACCCGAAAGATTTTTTAGGCGGGGGTCGCGTCCTTCAAAAAGGCCAGGGCTGCCTTGGCCTTTTGATGGTAGGCCCAGCCCAACGGGGTACCGTTCCACAACGTGTCTTTGACGTCGGTCCGGGCGCCGCGTTCGATCAGAAGCTGCAGCATCGGCACGTCGTCGTTCAGCGCCGCCTGGTGCAGCGGCGTCGAATGTTTGTGCACCGGCAGGAAGTCGTTGGCGTCGGCCCCCGCATCGAGACAGATCCGCGCCGCTTCGAGATTGCGGTGAAACACCGCCAGCCCCAGCGATTGATGCAGCTCGCTGGGCGATGCAGCCGGCAGCAGATGTTTGAGATCGTCGCGCCGGTCGAGCGCCGCTGCAATCGGTGCGGTGACCGCAAGCCCGTTCTGTTGCAGCAGGCGTTCGACCGTCGCGGTCGCGCCTTCGAACAGCGCGAAAATCACCATCGACGGTTTCAGCACCGCGCCCGCTTCGAGCAGGGTTGCGACCAACGCGTCCTGGTAGCCGCTTTCGCGAATGGTGGCGCCCGTCAGAGTCAGTTCGAGCGTGTAGTTCAAATCGGCCGGCTCGACGCCGCGCCGGATCATCGAACGCGCGATGTCGACGATTTCGGGCGGCACCGGTTCGGTCGGCGTCGGATTGAAGGCGACGAACCAGAAGAGTTTGGGGGCGCGGAAATAATCCTGCGGATAACAGTCGGGCTCGATGGCGCGGTCGTGCAGCAGCGCGGGATAGGAGTCGAGAATCCGGTCGAGTGCTGCGACGCTGCCATGTTGAAGCGCGAAGACCGCGGCTTTGAAGCGCGCATCGTCGAGCACCGGCCGGTCGAGCAGATGCATGATGCGCGTCTGTTTCGCCGCGCGCGCGTGATCGAGCGGCGTGCGACCGTCGGCGTCGGCCAGGTAGGACAGGCCACCATTGCGGATCAGCAGTTCGACGAGTTCACGTGGGCCGCGTGCCGCGGCTTCATGCATCGCGGTCGTACCGCCGTCGCCTTGTTTGCGCGGATTGGCGCCGGCCTGGAGCAGTAGATGCGCTGCTTCGTACCGCGTCGCGTCGGACGCATCGGCGCGGCAGGCGAGCTGCAACGGGGACTCGCCGTCATGCCCGTCGGCCGCGTCGCCGCGCGCGAGCAGAGTGCGGATCGCACCGAGATCGCCGCGCGCAGCGGCTGCGCCCAATTCCGAGCGTGGCGACACGGGTTCGGCGTCTTTGACCGCCTGCAGCAGCGCAGCCCAGCTTTTGTAGCCATAGGCCTGCGCCAATTGATGCTGCGCGGCGGCGAGCTGGATGTGCAGCTCTTTGGCCAGACGTTTGGCCTGTTTGCGCAGATGTTCGGCGGATGGATTGTCCGGCAGCGGCCGGTGCGGCGTAGAAGCCATGTGCAACCCTTTCCCAAGGTGCCCGGTGTCCGCAGTGACGGGCAGGAAAGAGTGGCGCGAAAATCTCTAACGCGTCAGGTGGGCTGCGCCCTTTCCGCGGACCGGCGGCCGCCGGTACGGCCGGACGTCACGGTATCGTGCGCAGGGGTGGGGTCAAGCGATCTGTCTTACAGGAAGCAGGAACCACCACGACGCCACGGGCGCCAAGTTTCACCACGGTACCGAGATCGACGCCGCCGTTCCCGTCGCAAGCCGGCACTGGATTTCCTGACGCGCTTTGCGCGTCGATAAAACCCTGTCGTCCTGCGATGTGACCGCGCCACCGTCTGTGCGCCGTGGTGTTCTTGGTGTCGTGGTGGTTTGCTGGATCGTGACTCCGAGGAGAGGCGCGATGAGACGCGTATGCATCAGAGGCTTAACCCGGTCGCCGTATTGACCGCGCTCCGTGCGACGGCAAGGCCGGCATTGATCGCGTTCTCGGCCGCGAGTGCGGTCATGCCGTGCACGCCTTCGAACAAAATGGCGACCGAGTCTTTCTGGTTTTCGAAAAGCGCCTCGGCCATTGCGGGGCGGATTTTTCCGATCGCGTAGTTGGCGACGATGTAGGCGGCCGTGCTTGCGATCTGTTTGGCGCCGGTCAGCGCATAGTCACCGGCCGCTTTGCCGTCGAGCCGCAACTGGTTGACGATCGCATCGCCGATCGCTTGCAGCGTCTGGTCGAAGTCGAACGCCATCTCACAGACCTCCGACGCGATTTTTCTTGGCCAGTTCCCAACCCAGCAGCAGGCCGAACTGGTCGTGCATCTGTCGTTTGAACGCCTCGGCCTCGTCGGCAAGAATGATCCCGGTCGATTCATGCACGGCGCGCACGCGTTCGACCGAGCGCCGGATCAGAACGATCTGAGTCAGCGTATTGTCGTTCTTGTCATAGCGCTGGGTGCGAAACTCGATCGCGTCGAGGCTGAGACCAAGTTCCTGATAGAATTTCGCCGATGCGGCGTAGGTCGCGCTGGCGGGTTTCGCCACGCGTATGTCGGACGCCCAGGCGTCGACTTTGGCGACGGCTGCGGTGATCTGCTGGTCGATCGTCTCGTCATAAGACGCGACGAAACTGCAGGCAGCGAGACACAGAACGACAAAGAGCGTGCAGGTACGGCGAGCGATTGCGGTCATTGCGCACAAACGCTGCCAGCAATGTTTGCTGCGCGCGAGTCCGAAACGAAGCCGATAGCAGCGAGTGGTTTACGCGGCGCGTTCGACCGCGCGTTTGGGCGGCGATTGCACGGCGCTGCCATGCACGACGCGCAGGAAACCTTCCAGCATCGCCAGCGACCACAAAGGTGCTGCGTGATCGCGCTTGCCGCTTTCGTGGCGGTCGAGCAGGCTGCGCACTGCTTGCATGTCGAGCAAGCCCGAATCCTGCATTGCGTCGCTGCACAGCCGTTGGCGCAGACGCGGCATCTCGCGCCGCATCTGATCGGCGAGATCGGTCGCGAAGCCGGTCTTGGGCCGGTAGAGATTTTCGTGCGGCACGAGCGGCTCGAGCGCGCGCTTCAAAATATGCTTCTGCTGGCCGTTCTGGATTTTCAGCTCATCAGGCAGCGAAGCCGCCCACTCGACAAAATGATAATCGAGCATCGGCACGCGCACTTCGAGCGACGCCGCCATTGAGGCGCGATCGACCTTGGCCAGAATGTCGCCGATCAACCAGGTTTTGAGATCGACATATTGGGCGCGGCCCAGCGCGGTCGACGCGTCGGCCTCGTTCCAATGCTGGCTGATCGTGTCGGCCGGATCGTAGCCGTCGAGCGAGGCGCGCAGCGCGGGCGACATCAGGCTGCAGCGCAGCTCGTCCGACATTTTGCAGACGGTGCGGTACCAGCCGTGCGAACTGTCAGAGGCAAGTTCGAGCAAGGTGTGTTTGGCGCGCAGCCAGCGCGGCGCATTGTCGAGCTTGGGATAGGCGCGGCCGAGCGGCCCCAGCAGCGCTGTGCGCATGCTTTGCGGCACATGGGTGCGCACGCGGTCCAAGGTCTGGAACAGGCGGTAGCGGCGATAGCCTGCGAACAGCTCGTCACCACCGTCGCCCGACAGCGCAACGGTCACGCGGCGGCGCGCGAGTTCGCTGACACGCAAAGTCGGGACCGACGAGGAATCGGCGAACGGCTCGTCGAAGATCGCAGCCTGCCGGTCGATCGCATCGAGATACGACAAGGTTTGGCGTTCTTCGGTGTGATCGGTGCCGTAGCGCTCTGCCATGGTGCGCGCATAGGGCAGCTCATCGACGCCGGTTTCGAATCCGATCGCGAAGGTTTTGACCGGGTCGGCCCCCTGCCGTTTGGCGAGCAAGGCCACGACACCGGAACTGTCGACGCCACCCGACAGAAACGCGCCCAGCGGCACGTCGGAAATGCGGCGCGCTTCAACCGCGCGTTCGAGCTTCTCGGCCAGCGAGATGACGGCGGCGTCTTCGTTGATCGGCTTCGACTTGAAGCTCGGCTTCCAATAGGTGACCGGCGACGGCAGCTTGCGGCCGCGCTGAATCGTCAGCGTGGTTGCAGCCGGCAGTTTCTCGATGCCTTCGTAAATCGACTTGGGATCGGGCACGTAGCCGAAGGCGAGGAAATCGTCGATCGCAGTCGGATCCAACACGCGCGGGCAGGCGGGATGCTGCAGCAGCGCTTTCATTTCCGAGCCGAAGATCAATTCGCCGGTTCGAAGCTGCGCGTAATAGAGCGGCTTTTTGCCGAGCCGGTCGCGGGCCAGGAACAGTGTCTGTTTCGCCTCGTCCCACAGCGCCAGCGCGAACATGCCGTCGAGCCGTTCGACGCAGGCCGGGCCCCATTCTTCCCAGGCGTGAATGACGACTTCGGTGTCGCAGCGCGTCTTGAAGACATGGCCGCGCGCTTCGAGCTGCGTAACCAGCGTGCGAAAGCCATAGATCTCGCCGTTGAACACGATCGCGATGCGACCGTCTTCGTTGAACATCGGTTGATGGCCGCCGGCGGGATCGATGATCGCCAACCGGCGATGGCCAAGCCCGACGCCGGGCGCGAGATGAAACCCTTCGCCGTCAGGGCCGCGATGCGCGATCGCACGCGTCATCGCGTGGAGAATCGTTTCGTCGATCGGACGGCGATGTTCGAGGTCGAAGAGTCCAGCCAGACCGCACATGGTCGATGTGCCGGTTAGGTGCGGAGCGCGGCGAAGAGGCGGCCCAGACCGCGGCGCGTGCCCGGGACAATTGTGGCAGCCGGCATTAAGGCAGCGCGATCGGTTTCGCGTTCGACCGTCAGCGCCACCGAACCGTCGCGTTCGATCTTGCCCTGGTCGTAGGCGCGCGAGGCGCGTGCCTGGAGCTGGGCGCGGTGGCGGTCATAGGCGGTGAACAAGGTGAGCAATTGCAGGTCGGCGGCGCCGCACGTGCCGGTCAGCAAGTCCATCGCCACGCGCACCAGCACCCGTCGACCACTGTCAGGATCGCGTGCCGGGATCGTGATCGCATCACGCTTATCGTCGAAGTAGCGGAAGTTGGACGGGAAGGTGAGCGGCATGGGGGATCTCGTGCGCAGGGAACGCACGGTAAAAGAACAAGGCAGGGCGTAAGTTCCGGCGAAACTGTGCGCTGCACGCTGTGTCACGGAGTCGAATGCGCGTTGTCACGCGCGCGTCACCGCCAGCCGGGTGAAGACCGGCTACGACCGCGCTCTTTATCGTCATCCCCGCGTAGGCGGGGATCCAGGTCGTGGGAGCATGCGAACGTAGATCGCCACACGGCGACGCCTGGGCCCCCGCCTGCGCGGGGGCGCTCGGCACTTACGTGCCTCGCGGTTTGACTCGCCTAGTCGGCTCGGCCGCCGCGGGATCTTCGGGCCAGGGGTGGCGCGGGTAGCGACCGCGCAGGTCGGCGCGCACCGCTTTCCACGAACCGGCCCAAAAGCCGGGCAGGTCGCGGGTCACCTGGATTGGGCGCTGCGCCGGCGACAGAAGTTCGAGCGTCAGCGGAATGCGGTTGCGGTCGATCGCGGGATGCTGGGTCAGGCCAAACAATTCCTGCACGCGGATGCGCACGGTCGGATTGGCGACGCTGTAATCGATCGGCACGCGCGACCCGGTTGGCGCAGTGAAATGTGTCGGCGCGCGCGCGTCGAGTTCCTGCGCCTGTTTCCAGTCGAGCCTCTGGCGCAGCAACGGTTCGATCGCGATCTCTTCCAACTTGCGCGCGCTGCCGATGGTCAACCAATCGCCGACCGTCGCCAGCAGATGGGCATCGGACAAGTCGGGCCATGCCTCGCTGTCTTTGTCGCGCAAGAGGGCGACACGCGCCTGCAACTCGCGCGCCGCGTCCGAGAAGTGCAGGACCGACAGGCCGCGTTTGCGTACGCGGTCGAGCAAGGCGGCGGCGAGTGCGTCGGGCGGCGGCTTCGGCAGCGCTTTCTCGGCCAGCACCAGCGCACCCAGCTTGGTACGGCGCGTCGCGACGACAGCACCCGCATCGTTGAGTTCGATCTCGTCGATCTCTTCGATATGCGGGCCTAGCACGCGGCGCAGCGCCGTCTCGGTCAACGGTGCGGCGAGGCGGATGCGCGAATCCGCGCCGGCACCGTCGAGTTCGGCGACGACGAGAAATGCTTCGCCCGCCAGCGGGTCGCGTTCGTTCAGCGCGGCGCCGCGCCCATTGGCGAGCCGAAACCGGCCGCGTCCGCCGCGCTGCTGCGCGACACGATCGGGATAGGCGAGCGCCAAGGTCTCGCCCGCATCTTCGCTGGCGATGTCGGCAAAGTCGGCATGCGCCTGGCGCGCGAAGCGTTTGGCCTGTTCGCGGATCCGCCGCCACGGCTCGTCACTGAATTTCGCCACGCGATCGATGCGCGGGCGCAGATCGACGTCGTCGTTGGGACCCGCATCGCGTTCGCCGAGCAGTGCTGCAAGCGCAGCGGCGGTTCCGCTCTTCGCGTGCAACAACATATGCGCCAGGCGCGGATGGGCGCCGAAGCGCGACATGGCTTTGCCGTGCGCGGTGATGCGCCCGTCTTTGTCGAGCGCGTCGAGTTCGGTGAGCAGCGCACGCGCTTCGTTCCACGCCGACGCGGGCGGCTGGTCGAGCAAGTTGAGCGCGCTTGGATGTTCGACGCCCCAGGCCGCAAGTTCCAACGCAAATGGCGCCAGATCGGCGGTCGCGATTTCGGGCGCGGTGAATTCCGGCAGCGCGCCATGCGCGGCGGCCGGCCACAACCGCCGCGCGGTGCCGGGCGCGACACGACCGGCGCGACCAGCGCGTTGTTCGGCGCCGGCGCGGCTGACCTTTTCGGTGACGAGTTTGGTGAGGCCGGTGGCGGGGTCGTAGCGCGCATTGCGCGCCAGGCCGCTATCGACGACATGGCGCACGCCTTCGATCGTGAGCGAGGTTTCGGCGATCGAGGTCGCCAGCACGATTTTGCGTCGGCCTTTGATTGACGGTGCGATGGCGCGGTCCTGTTGCGCCGGCGGCAGATCGCCGAACAGCGGCATCACGTCGATATTGTCGGCAAGGCGCGCCGCCTGCAGCGCGCGCTCGACGCGCCGGATCTCGGCCCCACCGGGCAGAAACACCAGCACGTCGCCGTCACCGCCCGACAGCGCATCGAGGATCGCGTCGCGCATCGCAACTGCCAACGCGTCCAGCCCGCTTGCGGGCGCCGGAAGATTCCGGATCTCGACCGGGAAGGCGCGGCCTTGCGCCGTGATGATCGGTGCGTCGCGCAAGGCGCGTGCGACGGGTGCCGCGTCCAAGGTCGCCGACATGGCGATCAAACGCAGGTCAGGACGCAGCGCCGCCTGGCTTTCGAGTGCGAGCGCCAGGCCGAGATCGGTTTCGAGTCTGCGTTCGTGAATTTCGTCGAACAGCACCGCGCCGATTTTTTCCAGCGACGGATCTTCCTGGATCATGCGAGTGAAGACGCCGTCGGTGACCAGCTCGATGCGGGTGCGTGCCGACACTTTGGTGTCCATGCGCACGCGGTAGCCCGCAATGCCGCCGACCTCGTCGCCGAGATTGCGTGCGATGCGTGACGCAGCGGCGCGCGCCGCCAGCCGGCGCGGCTCGATCATCACGATCTTCTTGCCAGCCAGCCAGTTCGCGTCGAGCAGAGCCGGCGGCACGCCGGTGGTTTTGCCGGCGCCGGGCGGCGCTTGCAGCACGAGGTTCGGCGTCGTTGCCAGCGATGCAACGATCGCCGGCAGCACGTCTTCGATGGGGAGGCGTGTGGTCACAAGAACAGCGCGCGGTGCGCGCTTAGGAGCCTTTGCGCCGCTCGTTCCACGCGATCACTTCACCGACCAGACCGCGGCGGAACAGCAGCACGCAGGCGATGAAGAACAGGCCGATCACGACGTCGACCGGCAGGCCCGACGCAGCCAGGTAATTCTGCAACGTCACCACCAGCGCGCCGCCGATGACCGGACCCAGGATCGTGCCGACGCCGCCCAGCAACGTCATCAAGATCACTTCGCCCGAATGCTGCCAGGTGACGTCGTTGAGCGACGCCAGCTGGAACACGGTCGCGTTGAGCGCGCCGGCGAGGCCCGCCAGCGCTGCTGACAGAATGAAGGCCAGCAGCTTGTAACGATCGACATTGTAGCCGAGCGAGGTGGCGCGGGGTTCGTTGTCGCGGATCGCTTTCAGCACTTGGCCGAACGGCGAATGCACCGTGCGCCAGATCAACCAGAAGCCAGCCAGTACGACGACCAGCAACGTGTAATACATGTTGAGGCCGTTGCTGAGATCGATGAAGCCCAGCGCCTTGCCGCGCGGCACCGATTGAATGCCGTCCTCGCCATGCGTGAACGGCGTCTGCAGATACAGAAAGTAGAGCATCTGCGACAGCGCCAAGGTGATCATCGCGAAATAGATGCCCTGGCGACGGATCGCGAGCACGCCCATCACGACGCCGACCGCAGCAGCCGCTGCTACGCCGAGCAGCAAACCCGCTTCGAACGGCCAGCCCCACAACTTGGTCGAATGCGCCATTGCATAGGCAGCGGTGCCGAAGAAGGCGGCGTGGCCGAACGACAGCAAGCCGCCATAGCCCAGCATCAGATTGAAGGCGCAGGCGAACAGGCCCGCGATCAACGCCTTCATCACGAACACGGGATAGAGAATGTGCGGCAGCACCAGCAGCAGCACGAGGCCGGCGATCACCAGCAGCAGTTCGGATCGTTTGCTCGTCATGTTGCGCGTCCGAACAGGCCGGCCGGTTTGACCAGCAGCACGATTGCCATCACCACGAACACCACGATGTTCGACGCTTCGGGATAG
The DNA here is from genome assembly GCA_018332375.1 of Roseiterribacter gracilis. Lineage (GTDB taxonomy): Bacteria > Pseudomonadota > Alphaproteobacteria > BOG-932 > Roseiterribacteraceae > Roseiterribacter > Roseiterribacter gracilis. The sequence continues at coordinate 434,340 of BOPV01000001.1, forward strand.
AAGACTTTGGTGAAGCCTTCGAGGATGCCGAGCGCGAAGCCCGACACGATCGCGCCCAGGATCGAACCCATGCCGCCGATCACCACGACTGCAAACACGACAATGATCAGGTTCGAGCCCATCAGCGGATTGACTGAATAAATGGGCGCCGCAAGCACGCCCGCGAATCCTGCCAGTGCCACGCCGAGACCGTAGGTGAGGGTGAGCAACACCGGCACGTTGATGCCGAACGATTGGGTCAAGGTCGCGTTCTCGGTGGCGGCGCGTAAGTACGCGCCAAGCCGCGTGCGCTCGATTGCGTACCAGGTGCCGAAGCACACGACCGCCGAGGCCACGATCACCCAGAAGCGATAGAGCGGCATGATCATAAAGCCGAGATCGACCGCGCCGACCAAACCTTCGGGCGCCGAATACGGCACGCCGGCCGAGCCGTAGAAATAGCGGAAGATACCTTCGAGAACGAGCGTCATGCCGAAGGTCAGCAGCAAGCCGTAGAGCGGATCGAGACCGCGCAGACGTTTGAGCAGCGCCAGATCGGCCAGCACGCCGAACGCACCGACGATGATCGGCACCAGGATCAGCGACGCGTAATAGCCGAGGCCGAGCTGCAATTTCAGAAACAGCGCGACGAAGGCGCCGAGCATGAACACCGCGCCATGCGCGAAATTGACCACGTTCAGCATGCCGAAGATCACGGCCAGGCCGAGCGACAGCATCGCGTAGAAGGCGCCGTTCGAAACACCGATGGCGAGCTGCGCCATGAGGGCTTGGTAGCTCATGCCTACACCCCGAGATACGCGGCGAGTTCGCCGCTCTTCGCGTCCATGTCGGCAGACGCGACCTGGTCGACGACTTTGCCGTGTTCGACCACGACGAACCGGTCGGCGCAGGTGGCGGCGAAGCGGAAATTCTGTTCGACCAGCACGATGGTGAAACCCTGGTCGCGCAGACTGCAGATGATGCGGCCGATATGCTGCACGATCACCGGCGCCAGACCTTCGCTGGGCTCGTCGAGCAACAGCAGGCGCGCGCCGGTGCGCAGCACGCGCGCAATCGCCAGCATCTGCTGTTCGCCGCCCGACAATTTGGTGCCCTGGCTGCGGGCTCGTTCCTGCAGCCGCGGGAACAGTTCGTAGATCTGCGCTTCGGTCATGCCGTTCGGCTTGACCGCGGGCGGCAGCAGCAGATTTTCGCGCACCGACAGGGTCGCGAAGATGCCGCGCTCTTCCGGCACATAGCCGAGGCCGAGCTTGGCGATTTTGTCCGAGCGCAATTTGATCGCTTCGGTGCCGTCGATCTTCACCGAGCCGGCGCGCTTTTTCACAATGCCGGTGATGGCGCGCAAGGTCGTCGTCTTGCCGGCGCCGTTGCGGCCGATCAGCGCCACGACTTCGCCCGCGCGCACGTCGAATTCCATGCCGTGCAGCACGTGGCTTTCGCCGTACCAGGCTTCGAGATCGCGAATTTGCAGAACTGGTTCGGTACTCATGCGTGGCCCGTGCCCATATAGGCTTCGATCACGCGCGGATCTTTCGACACGGTGGCGTAATCGCCTTCGGCCAGAATCTCGCCGCTGCGCAGCACCGTGATCTTGTCGCAAAGATCGGCGACGACGCCGAGATTGTGCTCGACCATCAGCACGGTGCGGCCGACTGCGATGCGCTTGATCAGCGCCGCGATGCGGCCGATCTCTTCATGCGCCATGCCGGCCATCGGCTCGTCGAGCAGCAGCAAGTCGGGTTCGAGCGCCAGGGTGGTGGCGATTTCCAGCGCGCGTTTGCGCCCGTAGGACAGTTCGCCCGCACGCGTGTCGGCGAATTCGGCGAGGTTGACGTCTTCGAGCAACGACAGGGCCCGCGCATTGTGGCGCTCGAGCGTTTTGTCCGAACGCCAGAAGGCGAAACTGCCGCCGGCCTTCGCGGCCAGCGCGATGCGTACGTTTTCCAGCGCAGTCAACTGCGGGAAGGTCGCCGAGATTTGGAAAGAACGGACCACACCCAGCCGCGCGATCGAGGCGGGTGCAAGCGAAGTGACGTCACGGCCGTCATACAGGATGCGGCCGGCGGTCGGTTTCAGGAACTTGGTGAGAAGGTTGAAGACCGTGGTCTTCCCTGCGCCGTTGGGGCCGATCAGCGCGTGAATTGCTCCACGTTCTACGGCCAAGTCCACCGAGCGCACCGCGACGAAGCCGCGGAATTCCTTCGTCAGCCCCTTCGTCTCAAGCAAGATCGACATGCGTAGGTCCGTCCTACGGGAGTCGCCGGATGGGCGCAATGTGCCTTCCATGCCAGTTCGTGCTTTGCTACCGGTCGGTACCAATAAGAAAATTACGTAGCGCCTGGGGAGGACGACGATTTGATCGCAACGATCGCTGCGCCTGCGTCGATGCTGATCGGCGGGGGTGCGGTCGCTGAAATCGCGACCGTGCTGGCACGCCTCGGCGTGCGCCGTCCGCTTCTGGTCACCGATCCGTTCATGCTGTCGAGCGGGAAAATCGAAGCCGTCGCAGCGCCGTTGGGCAAAGCCAACGTGCCGTACGCGGTCTTCGCCGACACCGTGCCGGATCCGACCGTCGCGGTTGTAGAGGCCGGCGTCGATGCCTTCAAAAGAGGCAACCATGACGGGCTGATCGCGCTGGGCGGCGGAAGTCCGATCGACACCGCCAAGGCGATCGGACTGTTGGTCGCCAATGGCGGCAAGGTGCGCGACTGGAAAGTGCCGGCGCAGGCGACCGTGCCGTCACCGCCGCTGGTCGCAATTCCGACGACCGCGGGCACGGGATCGGAGGTGACGCGCTTCACCGTAATCACCGATCCTGACACCGACGAGAAAATGCTGATCGCCGGGCTCGGCCTCGTCCCGTCGGCGGCGCTGGTCGATTACGAACTGACCCTGACCTGTCCCAAACGTCTCACCGCGGATACCGGCATCGACGCGCTGACGCATGCGATCGAGGCCTATGTCTCGAAGAAGGCGAATCCCTATTCGGATTCGATGGCGCTGGCGGCGATGGGACGGATCGCACGCTGGTTGGAGGTCGCGGTCAATGAACCCGACAACCGCACTGCGCGCGAAGAGATGATGATCGGCGCCACCCAGGCCGGTCTCGCTTTTTCAAATGCCAGCGTCGCGCTGGTGCACGGGATGAGCCGGCCGATCGGCGCCTTCTTTCACGTGCCGCACGGCCTGTCGAACGCGATGCTGCTGCCGCACGTCACCGAATTCTCGCTGGCCTCGGCAACGGCGCGCTACGCCGATTGCGCGCGTGCGATGGGTGCAGCCAAAGCAGATGCGAGCGACGATGTCGCCGGCCGCGCGTTGCTGGATGCGCTGGTCGCGTTCAATGCGCGGCTCGACGTGCCGACGCCAAAGACATACGGGATCGATGAGGCGCGTTGGCGCCAGCTGCGGCCGTTGATGGCCGAGCAGGCGCTTGCGTCGGGATCGCCCGGCAACAATCCGGTCGTGCCAACGGTGGACCAGATGGTCGAACTCTACGACCGCGCATTTCAATAAGACTTTTATCGGGAGGAAGTCGGACAATGAAAAAAACCATGTTTGCTGTCGCACTGGCCGCGACCACCGCGTTGGCGATGCCGGCGCTTGCGCAGGACAAATTCTCGGGCGGTCAGGTCAAGATCGGCATCTTGAACGACCAGTCGGGTCCCTATGCGGATTACGGCGGCAAGTCGTCGGTCGAAGCAGCCAAGATCGCGATCGAGGAATTCGGCGGCAAAGTTGCGGGCAAGCCGATCGTGCTGGTTGACGCCGACCACCAGAACAAGCCCGACGTCGCCTCGAACATTGCGCGCCAATGGTATGACGCCGACGGCGTCGACATGATCGCCGAACTGACGACCTCGTCGGTGGCGTTGGCGGTGCAGTCGCTGTCGAAGGAAAAGAACAAGATCGACATGGTGGTTGGCGCGGCGACCTCGGCGCTGACCAACGACGCCTGCACGGCGACCGGCTTCCACTGGGCCTTCGATACCTATTCGTTGGCACGCGGCACCGGCGGCGCGCTGGTGAAGGCGGGCGGCAATAGCTGGTTCTTCCTGACGGCCGACTATGCGTTCGGTCACCAGCTCGAAAAGGACACGTCGAACTTCGTGACCGAAGCGGGCGGCAAGGTGCTGGGCGCAGTGCGCCATCCGCTGAACACCGCCGACTTCTCGTCCTTCCTGCTGCAGGCGCAGGCGTCGAAGGCGCAGGTCGTCGGTCTGGCGAACGCCGGCACCGACACGACCAACGCGGTCAAGCAGGCGGCCGATTTCGGCATCGTCAAAGGCGGACAGAAGCTCGCGGGCTTGCTGTTCACGCTCAGCGAAGTGCACGCGCTGGGTCTGGAAAAGGCGCAGGGCTTGGTTCTGACCGAAGCCTATTACTGGGATCGCGACGACAAGAGCCGCGAGTTCGCCAAGAAGTTCATGGAGCGCACCAAGCGCGCGCCGAACATGATTCAGGCGGGCACCTATTCGGCGGTGCGTTCCTATTTGAAGGCGGTGGAAGCGGCCGGCACCGATGCAACCGATGCGGTTGCAGCCAAGCTGCGCGAGCTGCCGGTCGACGACGCATTCTCGAAGGGCAAGGTCGCGGCCGACGGCTCGTTCGTCCACGACATGTATCTGTTCGAAGTGAAAAAGCCGTCCGAGTCGAAGGCGCCGTGGGACTACTACAAGCTGCTGCAGACGATCCCGGCTGCGGAATCTTTCACGCCCGCAGCGAAGAGCACATGCCCGCTCGTCAAGAAGAGCTGATTCGTAGTATCTGAAAGATACGAGGGGGGCGCGGGGCGTTGTTGCTTGCGACAACGCCCCGCCGCTTTTTAATTCCCCGCGAAGGCGGGGATCCATTGCACCGCCGCCGTGCTCCATCCGTCGGTCTGGTGTTTGCGCATCGATGGATCCCTGCTTTCGCAGGGACTAAAGAAATCCCATGACCAATCTCGTCGAAGCGATTTCCGCCAAACTGACCAACGACAAAGCGCGCGTTGCGATTGATGCGGGTGAACGTGTTTGGACCGCCGGCGCATTCGACGCCGACATTCGCGCCGCGGCCGGCGCGCTGAAAAAACTGGGCGTCAAACAGGGCGACCGCGTTGCAGCGCAGGTCGAGAAGTCGGTCGAAGCCGCCGCGTTGTTCTACGGCACGCTGCGAATCGGCGCCGCGTTCCTGCCGCTCAACACCGCCTATCAGAAAGGCGAGATCGGTTATTTCCTCGGCGACGCCGAGCCGACCGTCTTTATCTGCGACCCGAAAGATCACGCCGTGCTGGCGCCGGTTGCGGCGGCTGCGGGCGTGGCCCATGTGCGCACGCTCGACGCCAACGGGCGCGGCACCTGGCACGACGAGGTTGAAGCGTCGGATCCGCACGACGCGATCGCGCCGATGGGCGCGAACGATCTCGCGGGGATTCTCTATACGTCGGGCACGACCGGCCGCTCGAAGGGCGCCATGGTCACGCACGGCAATCTTCTGTCGAACGCCCAGAGCCTGGTGCAGATCTGGGGCTTCAACGACGACGACGTGCTGTTGCACGCGCTGCCGACCTTTCACATCCACGGGCTGTTCGTGGCGCTGAACACCAGCATGCTGAACGGCTCGAAGATCATCTGGCTGCCGAAATTCGACGCCGACGCGGTGCTAGCGCGGCTGCCCGAAGCCACCGTCTTCATGGGTGTGCCGACCTATTACACGCGGCTTCTGTCGGATTCGCGCTTCACGCGCGACGCGGCCAAACATATGCGCCTGTTCGTGTCGGGCTCGGCACCGTTGCTGGTCGACACGTTCGAGGAATTCGAGAAGCGCACCGGCCAGCGCATCCTCGAACGCTACGGCATGACCGAAGCCGGCATGATCTGCTCCAACCCGCTGAACGGCCCGCGCCGGGCCGGCACGGTCGGCAAGCCGCTGCCGGGCGTCGAGCTGCGCATCGGCGACGGCGAGGGCGGCAGTCTGCAGCCGGGCGAGGTCGGCGTGATCGAAGTGCGCGGCCCCAACGTGTTCGCGGGCTATTGGCGGATGCCCGAGAAGACCGCGTCGGAATTCCGCGCCGACAAATTCTTCGTCACCGGCGACATGGGCACGATCGACGTCGAAGACGGCTATGTCAGCGTCGTCGGCCGCGCCAAGGATCTGATCATCTGCGGCGGGCTGAACGTCTATCCCAAGGAAATCGAAGACGCGATCGACGCGATGGACGGGGTGCAGGAGACTGCGGTGATCGGGCTGCCGCATCCCGATTTCGGCGAAGCCGTCGCCGCCGTGGTCAAAGCGCGCCCGGGCGCGACCTTGGACGGTGCCGCAATCGCCGCGTCGCTCAAAGGCGAGATCGCAAACTTCAAAGTGCCGAAGCGCGTCTGGATCGTCGACGACCTGCCGCGCAATGCGATGGGCAAGGTCCAGAAGAATTTGCTGCGCGATCAGTACAAAGATACGTTCAACTGATGTCGTCCCTGCGAAAGCAGGGGCCCATTGTGACGACGCTGCGATCACAGGGATCCATCTCGGCTGCGGCCTGATGGATCCCTGCTTTCGCAGGGACTATTTCGGCAGATACTTCGCCGGAACCTTTTGCTTGTCGGTTTCCGCGCTCCAGAAGATCGTCAGCACGTACCAACGCTTGCCGTCATTGACGAGCTGGATCGAGTTGATGCCGCGCGCGAACGGATCTTTTTCGCCGTTGTGACGCGCTTCGTACGTGCTGAACACATGCACGACGGGGCCGTAGCTTTCGACCACGCGATGGATCTCGCGTTCGGTGAAGCCGCTTTCGACCAGGCTCTTGGCGCCGCGCGTGATGTAGTCCTCGGGCGTCATCACGCGGTAGCCGCTGGTACCGTCCGGACGCGCACCTGCGGGCACAAGACGTGCACCGTCGGCGAACAGCGACCGGAACCGGTCCCAGTCGCGCGCTTGCCCGACCGGGCCGGAGATCACGTCGTAGAGCGCGGTGACGATCGCTTCGGGCGTCGCGACGTCGGACGCTTTTGCTTCGAACGGCGGTGGCGTCGGTGCCGGCGTCGTTTGCGCCAAAGCCGGACCGCCGGCGAGCGTCAGGCCCAACAATAGCGGCCGGAGCATGGTGGAGATTTGCATTCTTGCTCTCTGCTTGAGGACGGAATGGCGCATCATGGCAGGCGTGCGTCGCTTCGTCTGCGCCGGGATTTGTGTCGATTGGGATACGTTGTTCGTCGGCCGCCGTTAGGAGAGCGACATGGTTCAAGCTTCGCTCGCACGTCGTTGGTTGGGTGGTCTCGTCGATCAAGTCGCCGAGCGCAGCCGCCGTTTGCTCGGCAGCACGCCCGCGGGCGACGATCCCGTCACGCAAGCCGAAGGGCTGGCCCGGCGGCTTTTGTCGGAAACCGGCGAAGCATCCGGCACCTTGCTTGCCACCGCGCTGTGCGACGCCTGGCGCGCGATGGACGCCGACCAATCGAACCGGTTTTTGACGCGGCTCGCGGTCGGCTTCAGCCCCGATCCCGAAAGCCTGGCCGCTGCTGCGCGCGCCTATCTCGCCGACGCGACGCCCGCGACCGCCATGCGCCTCAATGAAGTCTCCGAGCCGCCGCGCCAGGAATTGCTGCGCCGGATGAACATGGCCGAAGGCGGCACCGCCACCATCGTGCGTTTGCGCGAACGGGTGCTGGAGCGGTTGCGCGACGCGCCCGAACTTGCGCCGCTCGAAGCCGATCTGCGCCATTTGCTGGGAAGCTGGTTCAATCGCGGCTTCCTGCAGATCGAACGGATCGACTGGTCGACGCCGGCGATGATCCTGGAAAAACTGATCCGCTACGAAGCGGTGCATGCAATCCGCGGTTGGGACGATCTGCGTCGCCGGCTCGAAAGCGACCGGCGTTGCTTTGCGTTTTTTCATCCGGCCTTGCCCGACGAACCGCTGATCTTTGTCGAAGTCGCATTGACCGACGGCATCGCCGAAGCGATTGCGCCGTTGCTTGCACCGCGTGTGGGTGACGTCGATCCAGCCAAGGCCAACACCGCGATCTTCTATTCGATCAGCAACTGCCAGCCAGGTTTGCGCGGCATCTCGTTCGGGAATTTCCTGATCAAGCAGGTGGTCGCTGACCTGCGCGCGGAATTGCCGAACCTGACTCGCTTCGCGACTCTGTCGCCGGTGCCGGGTCTGGCGCGTGCATTGAAGGCGGAAGCTGATCCGGCGCTGGCGCCGCTCTTCGCCGACGGCGCGCGCGTCGACGAGTCGTACGACGAGAAGCTGCGCCGGGCGGCGGCGCGCTGGCTGGTGGGGCAGGCACAAGATCCGGTGGCGAAGTTCCACCTGTCGAACGGTGCGCGGCTGGAGCGGATCCATGCGCGCGCCGATCTGTCGGAGAAGGGGCTGCGCGAGTCGTTCGGCGTGATGGTCAATTATCTCTACGACCCAAGCTCGATCGAAGCCAACCACGAGGCCTTCGTCGCACGCCGCGACGTGCCGCACGGGGCCGAGGTCGAGGCACTGCTGGCCGAGCCCAGCCGGCGCCGTCTGTTCGGTTAGCCACATTTTGCTTCCGGGGCGGGGGCGTCGCCGCTAGAGGAAGCTGATGCGATCCCTTCTTAGCCCCAAGATCACACGACGTGCTTTCACCGGTGGACTTACCGCCGCCGTTTCGCTGCCCGCCCTGGTCGGTTGCGGCGATAAGAAATCCCAGATCCGTGTCTATAACTGGGACACCTATATCGGGCCGACGACGCTTGAGGATTTCACCAAAGCGACCGGGACCGAGGTCCGCTACGATCTGTTCGCCGACAATGCCGAGCTGTTCGCCAAGTTGCGCGAAGGCAATCCCGGCTACGACGTGATCGTGCCGTCGAACGACACGGTCGAACGGATGATCCGCGCCGACATGCTGGTGGCGCTCGACCGCACCAAGATTCCGAATTTCGCCAATCTCGAACCTGCGTTTCAGGATGCAGCCTTCGACAAGGGTCGCAAATACACGATGCCCTATTTCTGGGGCACGGTCGGCATCGGCTATCGCAAGTCGAAAGTGCCGACGCCGCCGACAAGCTGGGCATCGATCTTCGACAATCCTTCGATGAAGGGACGGATCTCGGTGTTGGGCGAACCGGCGCAGCTGGTCGGCATCGCTGCCAAATATCTCGGCTACTCGATCAATGTGCGCGATCCGGAACAGATCGCTGCAGCGGAAAAATTGCTGATCAAAGCCAAGCCGACGTTCCTCACGATCGCGGGCGATGACGGGCAGGACCGTTTGCTGCGCGGCGAAGTCGATCTGTGCATGGAGCATTCGGGCGACATTCTGCAGGTGATGAAAGAAGACCCGGATCTCGGCTTTGCGCTGCCCAAAGAAGGCGGCCTGTTGTGGCAGGATTGTCTGGCGATTCCGAAAGGCGCGCCGAACGTTGCGGCTGCGCACGACTTCATCAATTTCATTCTGCGTCCCGACGTGCACGCCGCGATCGCAGCCACGATCCGCTATCCGTTGCCGAACGCGGCGGCGAAGAAGCTGATGTCGGCCGACTATCTGAACGACTCCGCGATCTATCCGCCGGCTGACGCGCTGGCGAAGAGCGAGACGCAGACCTATCCGGGCGAAGCGACCCAGCGTCTCTACGACGAAACGCTGACGCGCCTGCGCGCGGCGTAGGCGATCGTGCTGCGTCGTACCTCATGTCTCCCTCAGGGAGAGGGGACATGAACGAGAACTGGCGCAAACATCGCGGCGCGTTCGCATCGTTGCTGGGCCCGGGCCTGGCAATGTTGGCGTTTGCGATCGTGGTGCCAATGGCGTTGATGCTGGCGCTGTCCTTCAGCGAACAGCGCGGCCTGACCCAGGTTGCGTTCACCGGCACCTTGGCCAGCTACGCCCGCGCGCTGGAGCCGCTCTATCTCGGCGTCGTTGCGCAGTCAGTGTGGATTTCGCTGGCGACCACAATCGCGACTTTGGCGATCGCCTATCCGGTGGCGTTGGCGATCGCCTTGGCGCCGCCCAAACGCCGCGACCTGCTGTTGCTGCTGGTGGTGCTGCCGTTCTGGACCAACCTGCTGGTGCGCACCTACGCGCTGATCATCGTGTTGTCGCCGACCGGCTTGCTCTACACGCCGGTCGCAGTCGTGCTGTCGCTAGTCTATGTGAGTCTGCCGTTCGCAGTGCTGCCGCTCTACGCGCAACTCGAACGGCTCGATCGCCGGCTGCTCGAAGCCAGCCGCGATCTCGGCGCCAGCGCCTGGACGACCTTCCGTCGCGTGATGCTGCCGCTGACCGCGCCCGGCCTTGCTGCTGCCGCAGTGCTGGTCTTTGTGCCGACCCTTGGATCGTTCCTGCAGAGCGATCTGCTGGGCGGCGCGGGGACGCAGATGATCGGCAACGTGATCGAACGCCAATTCAAAAGCGCCAATGATTGGCCGTTCGGCAGCGCGCTGTCGTTCTTGCTGGTCTATGCAACGGCGGGCGTCGTCGCGCTGGCGAGTTTGGCGCGGGCGAAGCGGCGATGATCGCGCAGATCGCACAGACGGCGCTCCAGCCGCTCGCGACGCGCGCGCCGCGCCTGCGCGAATTCCTGCTGTTCGGGTTCAAGGAACTCGAAGCCTGCGTCTTCGCGGGCTCGTTCCTGGCGCTGCTGACCTTGAGCAGTTGGCTGCGGGTGCCGGGCCTGGCGCGCTACGATCTGCTGTTTCTGGGCGCGATTGCGATCCAGCTTGCGATGATTGCGTTGCGGCTTGAGACATGGCGCGAAGTCGCGATGTTGTCGCTGTTCCACCTGCTCGGGACGTTGCTGGAACTGTTCAAGACGTCACCGATGGTTGGATCCTGGGCCTATCCCGAGCCCGCTTTCTTTCGCATCGGCAGCGTGCCGCTCTATGCCGGCTTCATGTATGCGGCGATCGCCAGCTACATGATTCAGGCGTGGCGTCTGCTGGATGTGCGGCTGACCAGTTTTCCGCCGTTGTGGCTTGCCTTCGCGCTGGCGCTGGCGATCTACGCCAACTTCTTCAGCAACCATTGGATCGTCGATCTGCGCTGGCCGTTGATCGCGCTGGTGCTGCTCGTCTTCCGCAAAAGCTGGGTCGAATTCCGCCCCGCCGAACGCGTGCGTCGCATGCCGGTGGCGCTTTCCTTTCTGCTGATCGGCTTCTTCGTGTGGGTGGCCGAGAATATCGGCACCTTCTTTGGCGCCTGGGTCTATCCGCACCAGCGCAGCGGCTGGGCGATCGTCGGACCCGCGAAGATCAGCTCGTGGGCGCTGCTGGTGATTTTGAGCTTCGTCATCGTCGCAGCGGTGAAGCAGCTTTTCCCGCGTGAGCGCGCACCATGAGATTGTCGCTGCCGCTCAAACTCGTGCTCGGCGCCGCGCTGCTGGTGCTCTACGCGCCGATCGCGGTGCTGATTGCGTTCAGCTTCAACGCCGGCCGGCGCGTGTCGGTGTGGCAGGGGTTTTCGTTCGACTGGTACGTGCGCGCCGCCAACGATGCGCGGCTGATTGAAGCCTTCGGCAATTCGCTGACCATCGCGGCGATCGCGACGGTGATCTCCACATTGCTCGGCACGGCGACGGCCATCGCGCTGTGGCGGTTTTCGTTCCGCGGCAAGTCGGTTCTGTTCGGCCTGCTCGGCGTGCCGGTCGTGGTGCCCGAAATCTGTCTCGGCGTCGCGTTGCTGATCGTGTTCGCGCGCACCGGCCTGATGACGGCCTTGCCCTATCCAGCGTCGCTGCTGCCAATTGCGCTGGCGCACGTGGCGTTCGCCTTTCCCTTCGTCGCGATCGTGGTGCGTGCGCGATTGGCCGGCTTCGATCCGCGCTTGATTGAGGCGAGCCGCGATCTTGGTGCGGGCGAGTGGGCGACCTTGACGCGTGTGCTGTTGCCGTTGCTGCGGCCGGCCATGGTTGCGGGTGCGCTGCTGGCCTTCACCCTGTCGCTCGATGATTTCGTCATTACGTTTTTCACCACCGGGCCGGGCACCACGACCTTCCCGGTGCTGGTCTATTCGATGGTCCGGTTCAGCGTGACGCCCGAAATCAACGCCGCCTCGACGGTGCTGATCGCGGTCACGCTCGCGCTTGCGGCACTCGCCTATAAATTCCAGAAGCCCAGCACATGACTTTGCTCGCGCTCGATCGCGTCACCAAACGCTTCGGCACCACGACCGCGGTTGACGACCTGACGCTCGACATTCGGCCGGGCGAGTTCTTCGCGTTGCTGGGTCCATCGGGCTGCGGCAAGACCACCGCGATGCGCATGATCGCAGGCTTCGAGACGCCGGATGCGGGACGCGTTCTGCTCGACGGGCAGGACGTTGCGGGCACGCCGCCCGAACAACGCCCGGTCAATCTCGTCTTCCAGTCGTACGCGGTCTTTCCGCACCTGTCGGTCGCGCGCAACGTCGCCTACGGGCTGGAAGTGACGAACACGCCCAAAGCCGAAATCGCACCGCGCGTCGCCGAAGCCCTGGCACTGGTCAAGCTCGACCAGCGCGGCGACGCGATGCCGAGCCAATTGTCGGGCGGCCAGCAACAACGCGTCGCGCTGGCGCGGGCGCTGGTCAAACGGCCCAAGCTGCTTCTGCTCGACGAACCTTTGTCGGCGCTCGACCGCAAGCTGCGCGCCGAAATGCAAAGCGAGCTGAAACGGCTGCAGCGTGACGTCGGCATCGCGTTCCTGCTGGTCACGCACGACCAGGACGAGGCCATGTCGATGGCCGACCGGATCGCGGTGATGCAGGCGGGCAAGCTGGAACAGGTCGGCACGCCCGCCGATCTCTATGCGCGCCCCGCAACGCGCTTCGTCGCGGGCTTCTTCGGCGAAATGAATTTCCTCGACGATCGCCGCGCGATCCGGCCGGAGCGCGTGCGTCTCAGTGCCGGTGGTTCATCGCGCGTGACCGAAGCAGTGTTTCTCGGCGACCGGTGGAGCTACGTGATCGACGGCACGCTGCGCGCGACGGCGTCGACGGACTGCACCTTCGCGGTTGGTGATGCGGTGACGACGGTGTGGACCGACGCCGACCTGCTGCGGCTTTAATCCGCGCCCGCGGCCATCACCCGTCGCCGCGCCAGCATCGACGGTAGGCGCACGACGAAGCCTGCAAGCAGGCGCAGATGCATGAAGCCCAACAGCAGATTGTCGCGCAGATAGTTGAAGTGCGAGATGCCGCCTTCGCGGCGCGTCAGATAGCGCACCGGCGTTGGAATCGTCCGGCAGGGCAGGCCGCGCCACAGCAAGCGCACCGCAACTTCGGGATCGAAATCGAAGCGGCGCATGAAGCGGCCCTGGCACATCACCGCGTAGAGATCGCGCGCCGGATAAAGGCGGAATCCGAACAGCGAATCCGCATTGGTCGCGCCCATCGTCTCAAGCTGCGCCAATCCGTTGGACAGGCGCCGCCAATAGACGCGCAGTTTGGGCGCGTCGGCGGCGAAGATGGGCTGGCCGAAAATCAACGAGGTTGGATGCGCCTGCGACGCCTGCATGAAGGGCGCGATGTGATCGGCGGGATGTTGCCCGTCCGCATCCATCGTCAGCACATGCGTGTAGCCAAGTTCGAGCGCCAAAGTCAGGCCGTGCAACACCGCGCCGCCTTTGCCGCGATTTTGGGCCAAGCGAATGACGCGCAGATGCGGATCGGTCTTGGCGCGTTCGACGATCGCTTCGTCGCTGCCGTCGGTGCTGCCGTCGATCACGACCCAGACCGGCGACCAGGCCTTGCGCGCGTCGTCGACCGTGGTTTCGAGCAGCCGACCGGAATTATAGCTGGGGATCAGAACGAGATGCGTCGGGGACGCATCGCTCATGACAGGCAGACGCCTTCGATTTCGAGCATCAACTCTTCGCGGCAGATCTCGCCCGCGACATAGATCACCTTGTCGCCGTCGCGCAGCTTGGCGTCGATCACCGGACGCACCAGCCCCAGATAGTGCGGATCGCGCAGGTACGTCTTCAAGCGCAACGGACCGCGGCTTTCGCTGCGGCCGGCCTGCAGCAACAGCTGATCGATATTGGCGAGCGTCTCGTTGGCTTGCGCGATCAGGTCGTTCGGATGCTGGCTTTCATGGCCGACGATGCTGGCCGTGCCCGAAATGAACAGCACCTTGTCGGTCGTGCCGAGCATGGCGCGCGAGAAGGTCGGGCTCTTCGGACCATAGCGTTCGGGATAGCGATAAGCGCTGACCTGGCGCGGGTTTTCGACCGGCGTGCCGGCATTGCGCGACGCCAGGAGATAGATCACCAGCGGACCGTCCTCGGTGCCGACCGCGCAGGCCGCGGGTGCCGCTTCGACGGCGCGGTTGCGCGCTTCGAAGGCGGCATGGCGGCCGATGGTGAAGCGGCGATAGCGCTCCATCCCGCCGACATGCTGCGTGATGCCGGCGAAATGATTCCAGACGCGCAGCAGATGCGGATAGCCGCTGTCGTCGAGCAACGCGAACAGCGCGTCATAGGCGCGGCGCGAGGCGGCTTCGAGATCGCCGCCTTCGTCGATCTGCACGCCCGCGAACAACAGTTCGTCGGTGGAGGCGGTCGCGAAACCGTGCGCGCTGCCATAGCGCACCGTGTCGTTGGTGATCCAGGCTTCGTAGGCGCCGCTGCCTTGGAGGAAATCGAGTCCGACCGGAACGAACGGACAGGCGAGTCCGGCCGGTTTGGGTGCGCTGCCGAGACCGGCGACGAACAGCAAGTTGGTTGCGCTCGGCAGGCTTGCCGCGCTGAGATACCGGACGTCGAACATGCTCAGTTCGTCTCGGTCACGTTGGTGCGAATACCGGCAAGGCGCGTGCGCACCGCCTCCCAGGTTTCCGGCAGGCTGCGCGCGCTCATGAAGTAATAGATCAATTTGAACACAGCGAGTCGGATGCGGATGGTCGGGTTGACATAGACGTCACCGGCCAGCAGCGACAGCATCGCCTGCTCGATCTTGAAGAAGTTGCGCGGCCCCATGAACATGCGCCGCATCGTCGGCATGTTCATGCGGTGGATGTACCAAGAGAACAGCGACAAGGCCGAGCGGATCTTGCGGTCGAATTTGTGCTGCGCGGCTGCGTATTTCGCGGGCTCTTTCAACGCCGCATCGACCACGTCGGCGCCCATGAAGGCGCTGCTCATCGCGACATAGACGCCGGTCGAAAACATCGGATCGATGAAGGCAAAGGCGTCGCCGATCAGAATGTGCCGGCGGCCCAGCATGCTGTCCGACTTGTACGAGTAGTTGCCGGTGCCGGTGACGCCGCCTTCCAGCTTCGCGTCGCGCAGTCGATGCGCCAGCTTCGGGCACAGCGCGATCGTGTCGAAATAGAACTGCTTCAAATCGCCGGTGCGGGTTTTGAAATATTGCGGCTTGCACACGGCGCCGACGCTGGTCGTGCCGTCATGCAGCGGAATGAACCAGAACCAGCCATGCGGGAAAAAGAAGATGCTGATATTTCCGTGCGCACGGCCTTCGTTGCGGTGCGCGCCGGTGAAGTGGCCGAAGATCGCAGCGGCATTGTGCTTCTTGCTGCGTCGCTTGATGCCGAGCTGGTTCGACAGCAACGTGTCGCGTCCCGATGCGTCGACCAAGAACTTGGCATGCCAGACGGTTTCGGTGCCGGTTTCGTCGCGCGCGGTGACGCGCACGCCATCGTCGCGGTCGAGGTCGGCCGACAAAGCGCGTGTGCGTTCGTACACCTCGACGCCATGCGCCTGTGAATTGCGCAGCAGCATCTCGTCGAATTCCGAGCGCCGCACCTGGTAGGCGAAGGGCTGGCGATCGTCGAGCGCGCCCGCGAACTGGAACGTCGTCGTGCTGTCCTGGAAGGGCGACACGAATTCGGCGCCGTATTTGATCACGCCGATCGACGCGACTTTCTCTTTGACGCCCAGCTTCTCGAATAAAGGCAGGTTGAAGGGCAGCAGCGATTCGCCGATGTGGAATCGCGGATGCTGGTCTTTTTCCAGCAGCACGACCTTGTAGCCACGGTCGGCCAGAACGGTCGCGGCAGTCGAACCGGCGGGCCCGCCGCCGATCACCAGAATGTCGCAGAGGCTGGCTTCGGGCGCTGATTTGATTCGATCGAGCATTGGAGTGCTGATTTCGCATATCCTTGATTCGGATTACAGCACCCGTCGGCCAATTGGCCGGCCGGAGGACCCGTGACGATCGAACCGCATCCGCTGCTCAGCGCCTATTATGCCGACCGTGGCGAACGGGTCGCCTTCGTGCGCGCGCTGTTCGACCGCACCGCCGGCGACTACGACCGGATCAACAACTGGTTCTCGTTCGGATCGGGCGACGCCTATCGCCGCCGGGTTCTCGCGAAGGCGGGGTTTGGACCAGGCCAGCGCGTGTTGGACGTGGCGACCGGCACCGGGCTGGTGGCCCGCGCAATCGCCAAGCTGCAAAAGGGCGACGGCAAGATCGTCGGCCTCGATCTCAGCGCCGGCATGCTGGCGGTGGCGCGTGCGCGCCTGCCGCTCGACGTGGTGCAGGGACGTGCCGAAGCGCTGCCATTGCCCGACGGTTCGTTCGACGCGCTGACGATGGGCTATGCGCTGCGCCACGTGGCCGACCTCGCCACCACCTTCGCCGAATTCAAGCGCGTGCTGGCGCCGGGTGGTCGCGTCGTGTTGCTCGAAATCGGGCGCCCGTCGGGTGCATTCGCCTATGGCTTCGCCAAACTCTATCTTGGCCACGTGATTCCCGCGCTGGCGCGGGTGGCGACGGGACGGGATGGTGCGGCGCTGATGCACTATTATTGGGACACGATCGATCAGTGCGTCGCGCCGACCGTCATCCTCGAAGCGCTGCATGAAGCCGGATTCGAAGACGTCGAATGCCGCACCGAGCTGGGCATGTTCCGGAACTATCTGGCGCGCAAACCGCGTTAAGAGTCGGGCCGGATTTGATCTGGCCTAGGCCTGGCCGGTTCGATTAGAACTTTGCAAAAGACGAACAAGAACTGGGTTTCGAGCGAACTGATGACAGCCAAGACCGACGCAGAACTGCACCTCGCACGGCTGATCGTGGAGACGCTCAACCTCGAAGTCGATGCCGCTTCGATCGATCCGGAAGCGCGGCTCTACGGCGAAGGGCTGGGGCTCGATTCGATCGACATGCTCGAAATCGCGCTGGCCGTGTCGAAGGCCTATGGCGTCGAGCTGCGCGCCGACGACGAGAACAACACCAAGATTTTTCAGTCGCTGCGCAGCCTGGCGCTGCATGTGCAAATGCTGAAAGCAGCCTAATGACCACAAAGGCTGCTTGATGTCCCAGCTCCGCCGGAGCCGGCTCCCGCTTGTGGGATTCGTGCTCGCGGGCTTGACCTTGTGGGCGCTGCGCCTGTTCGAGGTCGGCGGACTTGCACCGGTCGTGATCGGGCAGGCGCTGTTTACGCTGTGCTACGGATTTCTGCTGCGCGCCTTCGCGACGACGTTGCGCGCGGGACAGGAGCCGTTGATCACCAACATCGCGCGGCGTGTGCGCGGCACCGTGCTGCCGCCTGACATCAACCGTTACACGCGCAACGTCACCTTGTTGTGGGTCGCCGTCTTTGCAGCGCAGCTCGTGCTGTCGGTCGCATTGCTGTTGCTGGCGCCATTGGCGTGGTGGGCCGCCTTCGTCACCTGGATCAGCCCGCTGTCAGTCGTGCTGGTGTTCGCACTCGAATTCGTCGTGCGCCGCATTCTGTTGCGCCACCATCCGCGCGACCGGTTGCGCGATCTCGCCAAGGTGCTGCGCATGACCTTGGCCGAAGCCGGCAAATGAGCGTGTTGCTGTTGCAAGGTGACGCCGTCGTCGCGCGCAAAGCGGGGCGCGAGATTGCGGCGTCCGCATTTGCCGCCGACGTTGCTGCGCTGGCGGCGCGTCTGCCTGCGAACGGACGGCCGCTCAATCTTTGTCGCGACCGCTACCGGTTCTTTGTCGGTCTTGCCGCCAGCGCGGTGAACAAGGTCCCGTGCATTCTGCCGCCCAGCAGTGCGGCCCATCTGATCCGCGATCTTCTGACCGACGAGCCCGACGCCTATCTGCTCAGCGACGGCGAGGTGATCGAAGGCATCGCGACCGTGATGGTCGACGCCGATGGCACAAGCGGCTCTGCCGATCTACCGAGCGTCGATCGGCAGAGCATCGCCGCGATCCTCTACACGTCGGGTTCGACGGGACGGCCGTTGCCGCATCCGCGCAGCTGGAACTCGCTGCTCGAAAGCGCACACGCGGTGCAGCGGCGGTTTGGTTTGCAGCCGGGCTCGACCGTAATCGCGACCGTGCCGCACCAACATAGTTACGGTCTGGAATCGTCGATCCTGTTGCCGGCCCTGCATGGCGGCGCGATCGACACGGCGCATCCGTTCTTTCCGCGCGACGTGCGCGACCGGATCGCAGCCAGCCCGCGTCCGCGCTGGCTGGTGACGACGCCGATCCATTTGCATGCGCTGCTGGCCGAAGCGGGCGAGCTGCCGCCATTGGACGGCATCGTGTCGGCGACTGCACCGCTGGCGCTGGAACTTGCGACTGCCGCCGAACGACGGTTCGGTGCGGTCCTGTACGAAATCTATGGCTGTTCCGAAGCAGGGCAGCTGGCGACGCGCACGCCGACCTCGTCGTCGCGCTGGTCCTGTCTCGACGGCGTGACGTTGCGGCAAGAGCAGGGCGTCACGATTGCCGAAGGCACCTTCCTCGATCAGCCAACCCGGCTTGCCGATGTGCTGGAGCTGGATGGCCCCGATCATAACAAAGCCACCAAGTTCGAATTGCGCGGACGGTTGCAGGACCTGGTCAATATCGGCGGGCGGCGCAGCTCGATCGCGTATCTGACGCATCACCTGACCTCGATCGACGGCGTCGTCGACGGCGTGTTCTTTTCGCCCGGCGACGATCACGATCCCGCGGCGCGGTTGATGGCGTTTGTCGTTGCGCCATCCCTAAGCGCGGGCGAAATCTTGGCGGCGCTGCGCCTCCGCATCGACCCCGTCTTTCTGCCGCGACCGCTGCATCTGGTCGATGCGCTGCCACGCAACGCGACGGGCAAGATCCAGCGCGAAGATTTGCTGGCGCTTGCGGCGCGTGTCGCATGAGCAGCGCCGAATTCACCATCGTCGCCGAACATCCGTCGTTGCCGGGGCATTTCCCGGGCGATCCGATCGTACCCGGCGTCGTGCTGCTCGATCGCGTCACTGCGCTGGTTGGTGCCGCGGTCGCGCCAGCACGGTTGGCGGCAGTGACGTCCGTGAAGTTTCTGTCGCCGGTGCGTCCGGGCGAGGCGGTGCACGTCACCTGGCGCGACCGTGCCGATGGCGACGTCGCGTTTGACTGCCGCTGCGGCGACCGCGCCGCGTTGAACGGCTCGCTACGGTTCACCGTATGAGCATCGAGGTCCAAGATTGGCGTACCCAGCCCGAGCGCGGTGTCGCTTGGGTGATGCGCGCTTGCGTCGTGGTCGCACTGACGGCAGGGCGCGGCGTAATGCGACTCTTTGTGCCGCTGATCGCGGCGTATTTCACCGTCGCGGCCGGGCCGGCGCGCGCCGCATCGCGCACCTATTTGACGCGTGCGTTGGCGCGGCCGGTCGGGCTGCTCGATGTGTGGCGGCATTTTGCAAATTTCGGCGCGGTCATTCTGGACCGGATTTACCTGCTCAATGACGAGCTGAACCGGTTCGACGTTGTGATCCACGGCGAAGAGATCGTGCTCGACATCGCAGCGCGCGGGCAGGGGTGTCTGTTGCTGGGGGCGCATTTCGGCAGTTTCGAAATTCTGCGTGCAGCCGGCCGCCGCCATAGCGGGCTGCGCGTCAGCATCGGCATGTTCGAAGAGAACGCGCGCAAGATCTCGGCCGCCCTGTCGGCGATCAATCCGGCGCTGGATCTCGACGTGATCCCGCTGGGTCGTGCGGACTCGATGACCAGGATCGAACAACGGCTGCGTGCGGGATCGTTCGTCGGTTTGCTCGCCGATCGCGGTCTGACCAACGATCGTCTGCGCCGGCGTCCGTTCCTGGGGCACGAAGCCGGCTTTCCGCTCGGGCCGTTTCGCGTCGCCTCGATGCTGGACGTACCGGTCGTGTTCATGTTCGGCGTCTATCGTGGCGGCAATCGCTACGAAGTAACGTTCGAACGCGCCACCGATCATCTCGGCGCTGACGGCGCAAACGCGGCGCGCGCGGCGCGTCTGCTCGATCACTATGTCGAGCGTCTGGAAAGCCAATGCCGCGACGCCCCGTTCAACTGGTTCAATTTCTATGATTTCTGGCGCTAACCTTTTTCTCACGCTGCTGCTGTTTGCAACGCCGGCCGAGTTCACGCTCGCCGATCTGCTGCAGACCATGCGCGGCGTAAAACAAGCCGACGCGACCTTCGTCGAACGTCGTGACATCCAGTTGCTCAGCGTGCCGATCAACACCAGCGGTCGCCTGACCTATGTCGCGCCCGACCGGTTGGAGAAGCTGACACTCGAACCAAGACGCGAGCTCATGACCGTAACCGCGCGCGAAGTGACGATCGCGCCCGATGATGCCGAACCGACGGTCATTCCGCTCGACCAAGCGCCCGAGCTGCGTGCGCTGGTCGATGGGCTGCGTGCGACGTTGGCCGGCGACGAGAGGGCGTTGCTGCGGTCCTACGACGCAACGTTTTCTGGCCGCGCCGACGCGTGGCAGCTCGATCTGGTGCCGAAATCGAGCCGGCTGCAGCAGCTCGTGCGCAGCCTGCATATCGAAGGCAGCGGCACGTCGATCCGCAAAGTCGACACGGTCGATGCCAGCGGCGACCGCGCGTCGATGACGATTACCGCAGCCAAGTGAGCCGGCTCGCCTATCTCATCTGGCCGCTCTTGGTCGCGGGCAGTTTGTGGCTGGTCGTGCATGTCGCGATCAGCACCGACATGCGCGCTTTCCTGCCGCGCCGCGCGTCGCCGGCCCAGCAAGTGCTGGTCGAACAGATGCGCAGTGGTGCCGTGGCGCGTTTGCTGGTGGTCGCGATCGACGGCGCCGACGCCGCCGTTCTGGCGCAGCAGTCACGACAGCTGGGCGAGAAGTTGCGCGCCGATCCGGCTTTCGCGCAGGTGCAGAATGGCGACGCAGCCGCGACGGCGCGCGACCGCGAGCTGATCTGGACCAACCGCTATCTGCTGAGCCCCGCAATCGACGCGGCGCATTTCGACGTTCCGGCGCTGCGCGCTTCGCTGGAGAAAAGCCTGGCGCTACTGGCTGGCAGCGGCGGCATGGCGGCGCGGTCGCTGGTCACGTCGGATCCGACCGGCGAGATGACGCGGCTGCTGCCGTTGTTGTTGCGCGGCACGGCGCGTCCAGCGAGCGAAGACGGGATCTGGATTTCGCCCGATCGCAAACGCGCGCTGCTGCTGGTCGAAACCAACGCCGAGGCGACCGATCTCGACGCACAGGAACGCGCCATCTCAGCGATCCAGCGCCTTGCCGCGCCGGCAAACGTCACGGTCAGCGGGCCGGGCCAATTCGCGGTCGAAGCGCGGCGGCAGATGAAGCACGATGTCGGGCTGCTTTCGACGGTCGCGATCGTCGGCATCACGATCGTGCTTTTGGTCGCCTATCGCGATCCGCGCTTGCTGCTTTTGTCGCTGCTGCCGGTTGCGAGCGGCGTGTTGTTCGGTTTCGCCGCGGTCGCGCTTGGCTTTGGCACCGTGCACGGAATCACGTTGGGATTCGGCGTCACTCTGATCGGTGAAGCGGTCGATTACGCGATCTATCTGTTCCTGCAGTCCGGCGCGCGCAAATCGATCTGGCCGACCTTGTTGCTGGGAGCGGCGACCTCGGTCGTCGGTTTCGCGGCGATGTTGTTTTCGGATTTCGACGGGCTGGCGCAGCTCGGCCTGTTCACCATCGTCGGGTTGTGCACGGCGGTTGCGGTGACGCGCTTTATTCTGCGGCCGCTGAACATTCACGCGACGGCGCGTCCGTTGCAGCTCCCCAACTCGGGTCGGGCTGCGCCTGTGTTGGTCGGGTTGTTCGCACTGGCCAGTCTCGCTTTTCTGCTGACGCGGCCGGTTCTGTTCGACGCGTCGCTGCACAGTATGAGTCCGGTACCGCCTGCGGTCGAACAGCTCGACCGACAATTGCGTGCCGATCTGGGCACGCCGGAATTCCGCTATTTGCTGGTTCTGCCCGTCGATACCGATGTGGAGACGGTGCTCGCCGGCCTGTCGTTCGATGCGCCGAACAATTTGCTGCCGAGCCAAGAGGTGCAGCGTCGCCGGCAAGCCGCGTTGCCGGAGTCCGCGACGTTGCGTGCCCGCTTCGACGAAGCGCGGCGCGATCTGCCGTTTCGCGGCGATCAGTTCGAACCATTCTTCGCTGCCGTCGAAGCAACCCGCACCGGACCGTTGTTGAACCTGGCGAGCTTTGATGGATCGGCCTTGGGGCTGCGGCTGCGCACGATGCTGCGCGGCGACGGATCGATGTTGGTGCCGGTCTATGGCAATCCCGATCCGGCGCGGTTGCGCGCGATCGACAACAGCGTGCTGGTCGATCTGCGCCAGGAAAGCGACGCGCTGCTGGGGCGGTATCTGCACGAGGCGATTCAGTTGGCTCTGATCGGCGGCGTCGGGATCCTGGTGCTGCTCGCGATCGCCTTGCGCAGCGCCACGCGGGTTGCATGTGTTGTGGCGCCGCTATGCGCGGCGTCATTCGCGTCGGCCGCGATCAGCCACGCCCTTGCGGGCGCGCTGTCGGTGTTTCACCTGTTCGGTCTGTTGCTGGTGGTGGCGGTGGGATCCAATTACGCGCTGTTTCTCGAACAGCCGACCGAGCGGGATCGCTTGTTCCGGTCGCTGATCGTCGCCAATCTGTGCACCGTGATCGGCTTTGGCGTTCTTTCGATTTCCTCGACCCCGGTGTTGCGCGGGCTTGGCAGCACGGTGGCAATCGGCACCGCGCTGAGCCTCGTCTTCGCGCTGTTGCTGGCGCGGAAGGAGGAGGCGTGAAGCGGCTCGTCCTTCTCGCGTCGTTGGGGCTCGGCGGCTGCGCAACCGGCTTCCAGGCGCCGGCACCGATTCAGCAATCGGAGGCGACCTATACCGCGTCGTTCCCGTACTACGTCGAAAGCTGCGCCCTATCGCAGATCAAAAAGTCGCCCGCGCATCCGCCCGACATTGTCGGCGGCATTGGCGGGCACGCGACCTTGTATCTGAGCCAAGTCTGCAAAGTGCCGGGT
Organism: Roseiterribacter gracilis; assembly: GCA_018332375.1. Classification (GTDB taxonomy): domain Bacteria; phylum Pseudomonadota; class Alphaproteobacteria; order BOG-932; family Roseiterribacteraceae; genus Roseiterribacter; species Roseiterribacter gracilis. Next base: position 457,471 of record BOPV01000001.1, read on the forward strand.
GCGAATTATCCGGTGCTGCAGCTGTGCGAAGGCGCACCAGTGCCGGGGCGCGGCGTCGGCATCAGCATCAACGCGCATTTCCGCAATGCCGCTTGGGTCGCCACCGAAGGGCGCGATTTCTTCTATGACGGCGTGTTGCGCTCCGACGAAGCGGTGACGCTCGAGAATTACGAAGCGACGCGCAACGAGGCGCGCAAGCGCGGCGTCTATGACGGCGTCATCTTCCACGACAAATTGTTCGAAGACCGCGCGCCGGGGCAGGACGACGAGACCTATCACTATGACGTGTCGATCGGGACCGATTACGGCGTCGGCCTGGCGCGCGACCGTTATTGCGCGCGCGTGCCGACCGACAAATCGGGCTTGCAGCGCGTGGTGCAGTATCTGAACACGGTCAACCAGCCTTACCGCGAACGCAAACAGGACTTCGCCTGGGATGTGCTGCGCCAGAATTGCGTGCATTTCATCCATGACGCGTTCAGCGTGCTGGGGCTGTGGGAGACGTGGCCGCAGCAGAACCTGCTCGAAGCGGCGCTGAATTTCCCCGTACCCAAGAACGAGTTCGTCGATCTGGTCGAAACCACCAACGACCTGCCGGTCGACGATCCATTGGCGCTCTACCGGATTGCGCGCGCACGCCAGAACTTGATGCAGCATGGCAATCTGCCGACACGGCCGGGTGCTGTGCTGGAGGCGGTGCCGGCGCATCGTCCGAACGAAATGTACCGTACCGATGTGGCGCTGATTTTTTACGACGAGCCGATCTTCGGCACCTATGCCGGCCGCTTCACCAAATTGATGTCGTCGCCGCGTCTCGCCAGCTTGGATGCGAACCTGGCCTATTTCGACGAACTCTATCGCCGGGCCGGGGCCAATGCCGACACGGCGCTGCAACGTGCCAAGCCGGAAGAGCGCGCCGGCTTCGAACCGTTCCTGGAAAAATATCGCAGCTTCATCCGCGCGCAGCAGGCGCGCCTGGGCGCAATGCGATGAACCCGATCGAGATCACCGCCAGCGCAATCGTCACCTGTCTAGGGCAAGGCAAGGCGCCGACTTTGGCGGCGTTGCGCAGCGGCGTCAGCGGTCTGGCGCCGTGCGGGTTCGAAACCGTGCAACTGCCGACCTATGTCGGCGAAGTAGCGGGAGCGGGCGACGATCTGCTGCCGCCCGGCTTCGACAAGTTCGATTGCCGCAACAACCGCGTCGCCGAACTGGCGTTGCAAGCCGACGGGTTTCTCGATCGCGTCGCCGCTGCGCGCGCGCGTTACGGTGCGGCGCGGATCGGCATTTTCGTCGGCACCAGCACGTCGGGCATTCTCGAAACCGAGATCGCCTATCGCCACCGCCAGGACGATGGGAGTTTGCCGAAGGGGTTCATCTACGACGAACGCCACAGCACCTTTTCGCTGGGCGCCTATCTGCAGCAGCGTCTGGGGCTGGAAGGTCCCTCGGTCGTGTTGTCGGCTGCATGCGCCACGACCGCGAAGGCCTTTGCCGCTGCGCATCGGATGATCGAAGCGGGCCTGTGCGACGCGGCGCTGGTCGGCGGTGCGGACTCGCTGTGCCTGACGACGCTCTACGGCTTCAACGCGCTGTGTCTGACGTCGCGCAACCCGTGCAAACCGTTCGACGCAACGCGCGACGGGATTTCGCTGGGCGAAGGGGCTGGCTTCGTGTTGCTGGAGAAACCTTCCTCCAACGATCCGATGTTGCTGCTGGGTATGGGCGAAAGCAGCGACGCCTATCACATGTCGTCGCCGCATCCCGACGGGCTGGGCGCCAAGCTTGCCATGCAGCGCGCGCTCGACAGTGCCGGCCTGGCGCCGTCCGACATCGCCTATCTCAATCTGCACGGTACTGCGACGCCGGTCGGCGATCGTGCTGAAGACAAGGCGGTGCTGTCGCTGTTCGGCGACCAGATTGCGTGCAGCTCGACCAAAGGACAGACCGGCCACACGCTAGGGGCCGCGGGAATCGTCGAAGCGATCCTGACCATGTTGTCGTTGCGCGAAGGCGTGATGCCCGGCACCGCCAATCTCGGCACGCTCGACCCCGATCTCGGCGCCACCTATCTGCGTGCGCCGCAAGCGCGGCGCTTCACGCGCGCGATGAGCAACTCGTTCGGCTTCGGCGGCAACAATTGCTCGCTGATTTTTGGAGCCGGCTGATGCGCGTATCGATCGACGCGATCGGCCTGTGCGGACCCGGACTGGACGGCTGGACGAACAGCGCTGCGATCCTTGCCGGTCGCGCAGCGTACGAGGCGACGCCGCCGCGCATCGTGGCGCCCGATCTGCTGCCGTCGGCCGAACGTCGCCGCGCCGTGCCGTCGGTGCGGCTGGCGTTGCAGGTCGGACAAGAAGCGCTGCAGGCGAGCAAGGCCGACGTCGCGACCTTGCCGACTGTGTTCACTTCGTCGGGCGGCGACGGATCGACCATGCATGCGATCCTCGACACGTTGGCGCAGCCGGCGCGCGAAATGTCGCCGACGCAATTCCACAATTCGGTGCACAACGCACCCGCGGGCTATTGGAGCATCGCAACCGGCAGCCACGCGCCGACGACGAGCCTGGCCGCGCATGACGCAAGTTTCGGCGCCGGCCTGCTCGAAGCCGCGTCGCAAATGCTGGCGAGCAACGCGCCGGTGCTGCTGGTCGCCTATGACGGCGCCTATCCCGGTCCGCTGAACCGTGTGCGTCCGATTGAAGGAAGTTTCGGCGTCGCCTTGCTGCTGGCGCCCAGCGGCGGCATCGCCAGCCTGTCGATCGAGCGCGTGCATGGTGTTCCCAACGGTCCGGCGCTGGACGATGCGTTTCTGGAACGGCTGCGCACGCACAATCCTGCTGCGCGCAGCCTGTCCTTGCTGACCGCGATTGCGCGCGGCGTCGCCGCCGAGGTCCAACTGCAAGAGACCGCGAACCACATGCTGCGGATCGCGGTTGCGCCGTGATCGCTGACCTGATCCCGCATGCCGGAAGCATGGTGCTGCTCGACACGGTCGACAGTTTCGATGCGACGCGGCTGCGCTGCCGTGCGACCTCGCATCATGCAGCCGACAATCCGCTACGCTCGCCGGACGGCACGCTGGGCGCGCTGGCCGGGCTGGAATATGCGGGGCAGGCGATGGCGGTGCATGGAGCACTCTCTGGCGCCAAAGGTGCCAAGCCGCGTCGCGGTTATCTTGCCAGCGCGCGCGACGTGCAGATTTCGCGCGCGACCTTGGACGGGCTCGACGAGCTGATGGTTGAGGTCGAAGCCTTGTCGATCGAAGCGCAGCGCGTGCTGTATCAATTCCGCCTGTCGTCGGGCGACGAAACCTTGCTGACCGGACGGGCTGCGGTCGTGTTGGAGGCGATATGAAACGCGCGTTGGTTACGGGCGGCAGCGGTGCGATCGGCAGTGCGATTTGCCGTGCGCTGGCAGCGGACGGGCATCACATCTATGTCCACGCCAACCAGTCGCTCGACAAGGCGCAGGCGCTGGCGGCCGAGCTCGGCAATGCGACGGCGGTTGCGTTCGACGTCACCGATGGCGATGCTGTCGATGCAGCGTTGCAGACGATCCTCGCCGACGGGCCGATCCAGATCCTGGTCAACAATGCCGGCATTACCGACGACGCCGTGTTGCCGGGCATGAAGCGCGCGCAATGGACGCGCGTGCTCGACGTGTCGCTGAACGGCTTCTTCAACGTGACGCAGCCCTTGCTGCTGCCGATGATGGCGACGCGCTGGGGCCGCATCGTCAACGTCACCTCGGTCGCGGGCATCGTCGGCAATCGCGGTCAGGGAAATTACGCCGCCGCCAAAGCGGGGCTGCACGGCGCGACGAAGACCTTGGCGATCGAAGTCGCCAGCCGCGGCGTGACCGTCAATGCGGTTGCACCCGGCATCATCGAATCCGACATGACCGACGGTGTGTTCGACAAAGACGCGATCGGCCGGCTGGTGCCGATGAAACGCGCCGGGAAGCCCGACGAGGTCGCTGCGATGATCCGGTTTCTCACCTCCGACGCAGCCAGCTACGTGTCGGGGCAGATCATCTCGGTCAACGGAGCGATGGTCTGATGCCAAGCATGCTGATCTGGTTGGCGCTGGCCGGCGTGCTGTTGACGCCGGGGCCAACCAATACGCTGCTGGTTGTCGGCGGTGCGTCGCGCGGCTTCTGGCGCGCGCTGATTTTTTCGCTGGCGGAGATCAGCGGCTATTTGATTTCGATCAGCGTGCTGAACTTGGCGCTGGGGCCGATCATTGCCGCCAACGCTGAACTCGCTTGGGTCGTGCGCGGTGTTGCCTGCGTCTATCTCTGCTATCTCGCCTGGCGACTGTGGACCTACGAAACGCGCGTCGAGCAGAATTTGCAGGTGGTCGAGTTCCGCCACGTCTTCGTGACGACGTTGCTGAACCCGAAAGGGCTGATCTTCGCCTTGACGATGGTTCCGCCTGGCGAGTTGCCGATGTTTCTCGCCGTCTTCGCCGCGACCGTGCTTCCGATTGCGAGTTTTTGGATCGCGACCGGCGCCGTGCTTGGACGCAAGGCCGGCGCCAATGCCGGTGCCGCACCGCGCTGGTTTCATCGCGGCTCGGCGGTGGTGCTCGGCTGTTTCGCGACGTTGCTGGTGCTGTTGCCGCTGCTGCGCTGATCAGTAGGAACGCGAACGATCGACGGTGCCTTCGACCGTCTCGCCGCGTTCGAATTGCGCCAGCTTGGTCACCATCTGGTCGACCGCTTCGTCAATCAAGGTGAAAGCCGCCGCGTGCGGCGTGATGCGCAAGGTCGGATTTTCCCACGCCGGATGCGTCGCGGGCAGCGGTTCGATCGGGAACACGTCGAGCTGTGCGCCGCGCAGATGACCGCTATCGAGCAGATTGAGCAGCGCGTCGAGATCCAGCTGATCGCCGCGCCCGGCATTCACGACATACGCACCGCGCGGCAACAGCGCCAGGCGTCGCGCATTGAGCAATCCGCGCGTCTCGTCGGTTAACGGCAGGATCGACACCAGTAGATCGGTTTCGCCCAGCAACATGTCGAGCGCGCCGTGCCAGCGCACGCCGGGCAGGGTCTTTTCGGTGCGGCTCCAACCCGACACGGTGAAGCCGTGCTGCGCTAGGTGCGTCGCGACATAGCCGCCCAACGTGCCAAGCCCCAGCACGGTGACGCGCAGGCTTGCGCGCGAACGCGGCGCGCGCGGCTTCCAGGTGAACTCGGCCTGGTCGCGTGCGTACTGATCGAAGCTGCGCAGCACGGTCAGCGCGGCGTAGAGCGCATAGTCGAACATCTGCTCGGCCATGCCCGCATCGTTGAGGCGGATCAGCGGGACCGTATCGCTGAGATCGTCGCGGCCGAGAAACTTCTCGACGCCGGCACCCATCGCAAATACCGCGCGCAGGTTTTTCAGCGACGCGAACCGGCCCGGCGCGGTTTCCCACGTCGCGATCCAATGCACGTCGTCAGGGTTGGCGACGTCGTCCAACGCTTCAACGCGCAACTCGGGCGCGCGCTTGCGGAAGGCGTCGACCCATTTCTCGGTCTTGTTGGTCGCAGCGACGGCGAAGATTGACGATGTATCCAACAGCCGTTCCTCTAAATCGTCACCCCGGCGAAGGCCGGGGCCCACCGGCGGGGCAGTACGAGGCGGTTTCGTATCGCTCGTACCATGGACCCCGGCCTTCGCCGGGGTGACGCGTTGCGTCAAAAGCCGAACATATGGTCGAGCGAGAAGCCGCTGGCGTCGTTGATCAGCCCGTGAAAGCCGAACAAGCGGCAGGTCACGTCGCGTACCTGGACGTAGCCATGTTCGCCCGCGCGCGCCAACTCGTCTGCGGTGAAGGTCGAGCGCACGCGGAAATGATGGCTGCCGCCGCATGCGATCTTGATGTCGCGCGACGCGATCTGTTTCGCCTGGCCGTCGAACAGGTTCAGCGACGTGGTCGATTCCGGATGCCAGGTCTTGGACGCCGGATAGATCAAATGGCACATCGTGTCGGCGCGCGAGCCGCCGATGCGCAGGAACAGGCGCGTGGTCAGGCCGGGCGGTGCGCCGGTGTAGGACTGCGGCTCGTCGCGATAGGTGACGGCGATGTTGTAGATGTGGCTGCCGAAGCTGGTCTCCGCCGCTGCACCATCTTTGCCACGGCGATAGCGCGCGATTGCGTGCAGCCACCCATCACCGCCGCCGCCATCGCGAAAATCGTAGCGCAGCTCGGCATGGCCGTAGCCGCCGAGCTTCTCCATCGAACCGTTCAGCACGTCACCGATCGCGACTGCGAGACTGTCGGCGCGATCGAGCTTGCCGAGAAACGTCTCGGCGACTTTGGTGCCGTCGGCCGCGAAGATGTCGAGCGCAAGCGGCAGGTCGCTTTGTCCGCGCGCCATCGGCGTCGGCAGAATCTCGGTGGTGAAATCGGCGTGCGGCAAAATCGGAAAAGGCAGCAGGAAGCCGCGTCCCAGTTGCGGCAGCTTCGGCAGATTGGCGTCGGGTTCGAGATCGACACGCTCGACATTGGCGTGCGCGATGCGGGTCCGCCCCTTCGAACCATTTTGGCCATTGTAGTCGATCGTGTAGCGCGGCCGCACGAAATGCCGACCGGCATGGACTTCGATCTGGTCCGGCCATTTCAAGTTCGGCAGCAAGCTCGCAACGTCGATCGCTTCGCAGGCGAAGGGCGCGATTTCTTGGTTGTGCCAGGCGACGTCGTTCGATCCCATGCGCGCGAAGCCGATGCCGCCGGCCGGGATCGAAACCGGATGCGAGTTCTGCACCCACAGGCGCACGCGTTCGCCGGGCGCGGGCGCGGGCAGGCCGGCATAGTAATCGGCGGGCCAGGCATTGGCGTCGTGCGTCGCTGACAGATCGGTGCCGGCGCTGTTGTAGGTGTCGACCGCATATTTGACGACGCCGTGGCCTTTGATGCGCACGGCGTGAATGAACAGCGAGCCTTCGAATGCGCCGAGACCGAAGCGCTTGCGGATCTCGGCGCTGTCGAGTGTCCAGCATGCGTGCGGGCCGGGCAGGCTTTCATTCCAGGTCGCGAGTTCTTTGCCGCTCTTGTCGTAGAGGCGGCACCACAGCGACGGATCGGTCGCGCCGTAGCCGGACCAGTAATTCGACCCGACGATGCGCGTGTGCAGATCGTTGTCTTCAAGCAGCAGCGCAAAATTGGTCGCGAAGTTGGTCGGGTCGAGATAGCGCTGCGGGTTCGACAGCATCTCCGCCGGCAGCTTGATCGCGTCGAAGTCGATCAAGGTCGCGCCTTGCGGCAGCAAGTGACGGATCTGCTGGACGTGACGCGCGCCGTCGAACGAGGCGAGCAGAATCGTCCTCACACCGCTGTCGGCGATCGTATCGATCGGTTGCGCTGCTGCACCGCGGAAAGAACGGCCCAGCTCTTCAAGCCGCTGCACGTAGAAGCCGGCCGGCTGTACCTTGGCCAGTGGATAAAGCGCTTCGAACGACTCCAGATGTCCGTCCGGATCGTAGAAGGCGACCGGACCAGCCGCTTCCAGCCGCGCCAGCAAGGCAGCAGCCAGGGGTGCGACGAGGGGATGGCCGAGCGCCTTGAACAGCGTTTCACCGCCGAATTTCAACGGCGCGGCCTTGTCATGGGTGAAGGTGCGGATCGCGAGTGACATGGTCCGACTATATAGGGCGGTCGTGGGGAAAAGAGCTGGCGTTCAAAACGCCGCGGCATTACCGAAGCGTAAAGCTTTTGATTGTGAATCTCGACCCATGACGTTTCGCATCCTGGCGCTCTCTGGCGGTGGGTATTTGGGTCTCTACTCGGCCCACGTGCTGACGCGCCTTGAAGCGACGATCGGTCGGCCGATCGCACGCAGCTTCGACATGATCTGCGGCACATCGATCGGCGCCATCACGGCGCTGGCCCTGTCCCTGGAAGTGCCGGCAGCCGAAATCGAACACGCATTCATCTCGCACGGCCCGAACATCTTTCCGCAGATCGGCGGACGCTTCCGCAGCATCAAGCGCGGCTATGCGTTCGGCCGGTCGCTGTTCAAACCGAAATATAGCGACGGTCCGCTGCGCACCGCGATCGAGTCGCTGGTCAGCAAAGACCACACGCTTGCGGATTCAAAATACCGGCTGGTCCTGCCGGTCGTGAACATGACCTCGGGCCAGGTCGAAGTGTTCAAAACACCGCATCTGGCGACCTGGACGCATCACGCGCCGTTGAAAATGGTCGATGTCGGATTGGCGGCAGCAGCGGCGCCGACCTTCTTCCCGTTGGCCGAGGTGCGCGACAGTCTCTATGTCGACGGCGCCGTCTATGCCAACGCGCCCGATCTCGTCGGCGTGCACGAAGCGCAATATTACCTGCAGCAGCCGCTCGACGACATTGAAGTCCTGTCGATCGGCACGACCACCGCCGCATTCTCGATGCCGCATCGTTGGGGCCGCGAATACGGCGCCTTCCGCTGGCTCAAAGGCGGCCGCGTCTTCTCGACCATCATGGCGGCGCAGCAGCAGTTGTTGATGGTGTTCCTGCGCCATCATCTGGGCGACCGGTTCGTCCGCATCGACTCCATTCAGGCGCCGGGCGTGCAAGCGGATCTCGCCTTTGACGGCGCCACCGAACATTGCACCAAGACGATCAAAGGTCTGGGCGACCATGCCTTCGAAGAGGCGCTGAAGCGCCGGCAGGTCCGGGACATCCTGGCCGCCGAAGCGCCGCCGCCGGTCTTCTATCCCCAGGGGATGCCTGGCCTGGTCATGCCCAGCACGCCATTGACGTTGGTCCGCTAATTCCGCGGTAATCGGACCCGCAGCCAGGCGTTCTCACCCGAATGCCCCGGGATTGGCTGGTTTGGGTCCGCCGAACTTCTTTCGCGCTCGCGAACTTTACGGTAAACCTTCGGTTAATTTCCTGCCCTTGAGAGAGGTCCCGCTTGATCGCGCCCGTTCGCGACATGGGTGATGCGCTGGTGTCCCCGCCGGCCATTACGCTCGACCAGATGCAGGCGATCTTCGCCAGTCTGCGGGACGGGCTGATCGTGTGCGACGCGACCGGTCGGATCGTTGCGTTCAATCAAGCGGCGATGGAGCTGCACGATCTCGACGCGGTCGAGATCGGCGTCTCGATCAACCAATATGATTCCTGGTTCGACGTCGAAACGCCCGACGGACGTCCGTTGCCGCGCAACGAATGGCCGATGGTGCGTGTGCTGCGCGGCGAAAGTTTCGTCGATCTCGAAGTTGGCATTCGCGCGCGCGAGAGCGGACGGCGCGTCATCGGTTCGTATAACGGCGTACCTGTTGCGGGTCCCGACGGAACTTTGGCGTTCGGCGTGTTGACGGTGCGCGAAGCAACCGCGCGGCGCGCGACGCAAAAAGCCTTGCGCGACAGCGCCCAGCATTATCGCGAGCTGGCTGCCGCAATTCCGCATTTCGTGTGGATGGCCGATGCGCAAGGCCGCTGGTATTTCGTCAACGATCTGTGGGTCGAACGCGTTGGCTTGGATCCGCGCCAGTCGGCTGGTGAAGGCTGGTTGAACGCGGTGCATCCCGAGGACCGCGCGCCGTTGCTGTCGACCTGGACGCAGGCGCGCGCGTCGGGCGGCATTCTCGACGGTGAAGCGCGCGTGCGCATGGTGGAAGGCGATTGGCGTTGGCACATGTTGCGCGGCGTGCCGTTGCGCGACGCGCAGAATCGCATCGTGCGTTGGATTGGTACCTGCACCGATATCGACGATCAGCGTCGCACCGACGAAGCACTCCGCCGCAGCGAAGCGCGCTTCCGCACCGCACTGCGCGACAGTCCGATCTGCGTCTATCAGACCGATCGCGATCTTCGTTACACGTGGCTGTACAATCCGTTGTTCGACGGCGTGTCGGTGGCGCGCGCGATCGGCCGCACCGACATCGACATTCTGGGCAAAGACGCAGGCCAGGAGCTGCACGATTTCAAGCAGCGCGTTCTGACCAGCGAAGCAGGCGCCTCGACCGAAATCGTCGTGCCGTTCGCGTCGGGCGCACGCAGCCTGCTGATCAACGCCGAGCCGTTGCGCGACGAATATGACCGCGTCGTCGGCTTGACGGCCGCCATGCTGGACACGACGCAGCATCGCGAAGCCGAACGCACCATCCGCGAAAGCGCCGAACGTCTGCGCCTGGTGTTCCAAGCCACCAACGACGCGGTGTGGGACTGGGATATCGGCACCGGTCATGTCGTGTGGAACGAAGCGATTTCGACGTTGTTCGGCTGGCCCGCCGATGAATTCGAAGCGACGCGCAGCTGGTGGGTTGCGCGCCTGCACGAAGAAGATCGCGACCGTGTTCTGGCCTCGATCGATCGTGCGCTGGCCGAACGCGACGGCGACGGACGCTGGACCGCCGAATATCGCTTCGCACGCCATGACGGCACCCATGCCGAAATTCTCGATCGCGGCTACGTCGTGCGCGGCCAGGACGGAACGCCGGCGCGCATGATCGGCGCGATGCTGGATGTGACGCAGCGCAAGCGCGCCGAGCAACACCAGGCGCTGTTGCTGGCCGAACTGAATCACCGTGTGAAGAACACGCTGGCGACGGTGCAGTCGATCGCGTCGCAGACCTTGCGCCGCAAAGGCACGCTGGAAGAATTCGCTGAGACGTTCAATGGGCGCCTGCGTTCGCTGGCGGCCGCGCACAGCCTGCTGACGCGCGGCAACTGGGAAGGTGCGGAGCTGCGCGACATCGTTGCGATGGCGCTGAAACCCTATCGCCAAGCCGAAAACGTGGTGATCGAAGGACCCGATGCGGCGCTGGGGCCGAACATCGCGCTGACCTTTTCGATGGTGCTGCACGAATTGTCGACCAACGCCGCCAAATACGGCGCGCTGTCGACGCCGGGCGGCCGCGTCGAGGTTCGGTGGGCGAGCGAAGTCACCGACGGTTCGACCGATCTCGTTCTGCGTTGGCACGAATATGACGGACCTGCGGTCACCGAGCCGAGCGAGCAGGGCTTCGGCAGCTATCTGATCCGCAACATCATCGGCTATCAGCTGAAAGGCCGTTCCGAGCTGCTTTACGCACCGACCGGCGTGACCTGCACGATCAGCCTGCCGTGGCCCAAGCTGGGCACGCACGAGCCGGAAGGCGCGGTCTAAGAAGCTTTACGCGACGCTCGCTTCGGCGCGGTTCATCGCGGCGGCGAGCGTGTCGACGCCGTACGGTTTCTCGATGCGCGGCGCGTCGCGCAGATGTTCGGGAAAGCGGCTCATATCGTCATAGCCCGACGACAAAACGTAGGGCACGCCGCGTTGGCGCAGCGTTTCGACGAGCGGAAAAATGAAGGCGCCTTCGAGATTGATGTCGAGCACGGCGAGGTCGAAACCGCCGCGCGTCACCGCACGATCGGCATCTTCGAGCGATCCAAACGGCCCGATCACGTCATGCCCAAGCTCCTCGAGCATGGAGGCGATTTCGAGGGCGATGAGTTGTTGGTCTTCTACGACAAGAACGCGCACGGACTCTTCATCGCTCGAACGCGGCAATGGTTCAAGCCAGCGCAAAAAATTGTTCGGATTGGGCAAGAAGCTCACGCATGCCGTTTGCGTCCATGACTAAAGTTGCACATGTCTAAACTGGAATAGGCAGCGCCGATCGCGGCAACCGGGCCGGGCCATCGCGGGGGTCGGGACGGCCAGCGGGTAGATTGACGTGACGCGCCCGGACCGGGCAGGTGACCTTCATGGTAGCGAAAACCAGGACCGCTTCGGCCAAGATCGATGTCGATCTCAACGCCGTCATTGTGGCGGTCGCCGAGACCGAGGTCCGTCCGCTGATCCTGACCCGGCCCGTCGACGGACCCGCCACCTTGCCGTCCGGCCCGCTCGATCCCGCCGCACATCGCAAGATGGAGCGCAATCTGCGCGACTGGGTCACCGAGCAGACTGGGCTCGGGCTGGGCTATGTCGAACAGCTCTACACGTTCGGCGATGGCGGTCGCGATCCGCGCCTCGATCAGGACGGGCATCGCCAAGTCTCGATCTGCTATCTCGCGCTGACACGCAGCGACGCCGAAGACGGCATGCGCTGGCGCGACTGGTACGACTTTCTGCCGTGGGAAGATTGGCGCAGCGGACGACCGGCTGTGCTCGACGAGATTCTGCCGTTCCTGTCGGCCTGGCGCGACAAGGCGCAGGATGCTGAACAGTTGAAGACGCGCGCAGCGCGCATCCAGCTATTGTTCGGCGTCGGGCAAGCGGGATGGGATTCGGAACGCACGCTCGAACGCTACGAGCTGCTGTGGGAAGCGGGGCTGGTCGAAGAGGCGCGCTGGCGTGCGGATAAGCCGCCGCGCGCACCGACCATCGGCGAAGCCATGGCGCTCGATCATCGGCGCGTGCTGGCGACCGCGATTTCGCGTCTGCGCGGCAAGCTGAAATACCGCCCGGTCGTATTCGAGCTGGTGCCGCCGACCTTCACTTTGGGACAGCTGCAGCGAACCATTGAAGCTCTGTCAGGCGTGCGGCTGCATACGCAGAATTTTCGCCGGCTGGTGGAGAAGGGCGGGCTGGTTGAGGCGGCCGGTGGTCCGGCCGCATCGACGCGTGGACGCCCGGCCGAACGATTCCGCTTCCGCACGCAGGTGCTGTTGGAACGACCGGCACCCGGCGTCGGGCTGCCCGAGATCCGTTCGTAGAGGTTGCATCGGCCGGCCTCGGCTGCCACAAGGCCGCGCCTCTATCTTTCCCCGCAACGCACGAGGGCCCCGAACGTGCGGAAACCAACCGACATCGTGAGCTGAATGGCGTTGCCGGATCCGCGCAACGCCTGGCGTGCGCCCACCATTACGCTGGGCTGGCCCGAACGGCTGCGTCTCAATTTGTGGGACGTGCCGGCGTTCGCGCTCGTGCTGGGTGCGCTGATCCTGCTCACGATCGGCGGCGCGGGCATGTCGACGCCGTACGACATCGGCGATCCGCTCGACGTCACGCTCGATCCGCATGTCCTGCCGTATTACGCGCTGCGCTCGGTGCTGCGCATGTTCGCCGCGTTGGCGTTGTCGATCTCGTTCAGCTTTATCGTTGCGATTGCAGCGGCGCGGTCGCGTCGCGCCGAGAAGCTGATCGTGCCGATGCTCGACGTGCTGCAATCGGTGCCGGTCCTGTCATTCCTGACCATCACCGTCACCGGCTTCATCGCGCTGTTTCCGGGATCGCTGCTGGGCGTCGAATGCGCGTCGATTTTTGCGGTGTTCACCAGCCAGGCTTGGAACATCGCCTTCTCGCTCTACCAATCCTTCATCACCGTGCCGAAAGAGCTGCGCGAAGCTGCGCGCACCTTGCATCTCGGTGCGTGGAAAAGTTTCTGGCGTCTCGACGTTCCGTTCGCGATGCCAGGGCTGATCTGGAACATGATGGCGTCGATGTCGGGCGGCTGGTTCTTCGTCGTCGCGTCGGAAGCGATCACCGTGTCGGACCAGACGATCCTGCTGCCCGGCATCGGCAGCTACATCTCGGTTGCGATCCAGCAAAAAGATCTCGGCGCCATCGCCTGGGCGATCGGCGTCATGTTCGTGGTCATTCTCGCTTACGACCAGCTGCTGTTCCGCCCGCTGCTGGCCTGGGCCGAGAAGTTCAAACCCGAAGGTGCGACGCCCGACATTCTCGAGCGCCCGTGGTTTCTCACCATGCTGCAGAAAGCGCGCCTGGCCGAAGCCGTACGCGCAGTTGCATCGTGGATCTATCGCGGATCGAGCCGCAGCCTGCGCACAGTGCGCGCGTTGGTGCCGTTGCGCGCGCAACCGCAATTCCCGCCCGAAGCCAATACGAGCCACGATCGTCGATCGATTTGGGTCGATCGCGGCTGGGACGCGTTGCTGTTGCTGGGCGCGCTCGCCATTGCGCTCAAGATCGGCGAGTTCGTGCGCGAATCCGTGCCCGGCGACGAGATCGTGCAGGTCTTTTTCTACGGCGCGCTGACTGCGCTGCGCGTGTTCGTGCTGGTCGCGATCGCCAGCGTCGTGTGGGTGCCGATCGGTGTCTATATCGGCCTGCGGCCAGCCTGGGCGCGGCGCGCGCAACCGATCTTTCAATTCCTCGCGGCGTTTCCGGCCAATCTGTTTTATCCGATCGCGGTCGCGGGCATCGTCTATTTCCATCTGAATGACGAGATCTGGCTGTCGCCGCTGATGGTCCTCGGCACGCAATGGTACATCGCGTTCAACGTGATCGGTGGCGCGTCGGCACTGCCGCGCGATTTGCAACTGGTCGCCGACAATCTGCATCTGCCGCGTTGGCTGTGGTGGCGGAAATTCATCATTCCCGGAATTCTGCCGGCCTATGTCACCGGTGCAGTCACCGCGGCGGGCGGCGCGTGGAATGCAGCGATCGTCAGCGAGATCGTGACCTGGGGCGACATTGAATTGTCGGCGACCGGCATCGGCGCCTATATCGGCAAAGCCAGCCACGCCGGCGATTTTCCGCGCCTGTGGTTGGGCACCGCCGTGCTGTGTGTCTATGTGATCGTGTTCAACCGGACTGTCTGGCGGCGCCTCTACGAATACGCTGCCGAACGCTCGCGCCTGGACTAGAGGAAGCAACGCGATGCCGAACGAAGATGTGCTGATCCAAACGCAGGGCCTGGCGAAAAGCTATGTCACCGCCGATGGATCCGAGCGGCAGGTGCTGGAAGATATCGACTTCACCTTGCGTGCGGGCGAGATCGTCGCCGTGTTGGGCAAGTCGGGTGCGGGCAAGTCGACCTTCCTGCGTCTGGTTGCGGGCCTGTCGAAGCCGAGCGGCGGCGAAGTCACCTATATGGGCAGCAAGGTCACCGGCCCGGTGCGCGGCGCCGGCATGGTGTTTCAAAGCTTCGCGCTGTTTCCGTGGCTGACCGTGCTGGGCAATGTTGAACTCGGTCTCGAAGCGCAGAATGTCGGCAAGGCTGAACGGCGCAAACGCGCGCTGGCCGCGATCGATCTGATCGGACTCGACGGCTATGAAAGCGCCTATCCGAAAGAGCTTTCGGGCGGCATGCGCCAGCGCGTCGGCTTTGCGCGCGCGCTGGTCACCAATCCCGACGTTTTGTTGCTCGACGAACCGTTCAGCGCGCTCGACGTGCTGACGGCGGAAACGCTGCGCGGCGACATGGTCGATTTGTGGCTCGACCAAAAGATCCCGACGCGGTCGATCTTGCTGGTTAGCCACAATATCGAAGAAGCGGTCGAGATGGCCGATCGCATCGTCGTGTTTACCTCGGATCCTGGTCGCATTCGCGCGCAGATTCATATTCCGCTGCCGCGTCCGCGCGACTGGAACTCAGCCGGATTTCGCCAAGCGGTCGACCAAGTCTACACCTTGCTGACCACGACGATCGGCGGCGGCGGCAAGCGCGGCATGCGCGGCGATCAGTTGGAATTCGGTTCACGCCTGCCTGAAGCACCGACGCAGCAAGTTGCAGCGCTGATCGACACGCTGATGGAAGAGAAGTTCCGCGGCCGCGCCGACTTGCCCGAACTGGCCGACTATCAAAACCTGTCGGCCGACGATCTCTTCCCGCTGATCGACGCGATGCAGTTGCTGGGTTTCGCACGTGTCGGCGGCGGCGACATCGAATTGACCGCGGTGGGCAAGACCTTCAGCGACGCCGAGATCGACGATCGCAAGCGCATGTTCAAAGAAGCGCTGCTGCTCAACGTTCCGCTGGCGGCACATATCGACAAGGTGCTGCGCGAACGCCCCAACCACAAAGCGCCGGCGGCGCGTTTCCTGCGCGAACTCGAAGACCATCTGTCGGAAGAAGAGGCCGAGCGCACCTTGGACCGGCTGATCAACTGGGGCCGCTACGCCGAGCTGTTTGCCTACGACTACGACACCGAGACGTTCCGCTACGAGACCGAGGACGCGTAGCCCCGCAGGAATCCTGCGATTTTGACTTGTTACAGATCGGCGGGTTGACTTCCGGCAGCTAATGCTCAATTTGAGCACAAGTCCGGGGGTGGCCCCGGCGCACGCGAGTTTCCCATGGCACAGCCTCTGCGCGCCGTTGGTCAGTCTGACCTCGCTTTCACGCCTGAGATCGCGCTTGCGACCCAGCCGCTCTACGAGCGCGTCAAACGCGTCATCCCCGCGATCGAATGGCCGGCGCACGCGCCGCTGATCCACCGGATCAACCAGCTCAAGCGCGAAAAGAACGCGGTCATTCTGGCGCACAATTATCAGACGCCGGAAATCTTCCACTGCGTTGCCGACGTTGTCGGTGACTCGTTGGCGCTGGCTGCGAAAGCGGTCGACACGACGGGCGACGTCATCGTGATGGCGGGCGTGCACTTCATGGCCGAAACCGCGAAGCTGCTGAATCCGTCCAAACGCGTGTTGATCCCCGACAGCCGCGCCGGTTGTTCGCTGGCCGAGTCGATCACGCCCAACGACGTGCGCTTGCTGCGCCAGAAATATCCGGGCGTGCCGGTGATCGCTTACGTCAATACCTCGGCTGCGGTGAAAGCCGAAGTCGATATCTGCTGCACGTCCGGCAATGTCGTCGAAGTGATCGAAAGCCTTGGCGTGCCGCGCGTCATCTGTTTGCCGGACGAATATCTGGCGCAGTGGGCGCAGACCCAGACCAAGGTCGAGATCATCGCCTGGAAAGGGCACTGCGAAGTGCACGAGCGCTTCACTGCAGCCGAGATCCGCAGCTTCCGCGCCGCCAATCCCGGCGTGACGGTGCTGGCGCATCCCGAATGCCCGCCCGAGGTCATCGCCGAAGCCGACTTCACCGGCTCGACTGCGGGCATGTCGAACTATGTCGGCCGCGAGAAGCCGGCCAAGGTGCTTCTCGTCACCGAATGTTCGATGAGCGACAACGTCGCCGCCAACCATCCGGCGACCGAGTTCGTGCGTCCGTGCAATCTGTGTCCGCACATGAAGCGCATTACGCTCGCCAACATTCTCGACGCGCTGGAAAACGATCGTATCGAAGTGACGATCGACGCGGATATCGCCGACCGCGCACGCGCCTCGGTCGAGCGCATGCTCGCCGTCAAACCAAGAAACTGACGTGAACCCCGATCTACGCGCCGACCTGGTCGTGGTCGGCGCCGGCATCGCCGGACTGACGGCGGCGCTGGAAGCAGCACCGCGGCGCGTCTTGTTGCTGGCCTCGTCGCCACTGACCGAAGGTGCATCGAGCGCCTGGGCGCAGGGCGGCATCGCGGCTGCGATCGGCACCGACGATTCCGTCGCCGAACATCTCGCCGACACGCGCGCTGCAGGCGCGGGGCTGGTCGATGACGACGCAGCACAAGCAGTGCTGGCGCGTGCGCCGGCTGCAATCGCAGCTTTGGTCGCACGCGGCGTCGTGTTCGACAAAGACGCGGATGGATCGCTGTCGCTGGGCCGCGAAGCCGCGCACGGTCGCCGCCGCATCGCGCATGTCGCCGGTGACTCGACCGGTCTCGCCGTGACGCGTGCCCTGGCCGATGCGGTTCGCCAGGCACCGCATATCGAATTGCTGCAAGCAGCCGCACGCGCATTGTTGGTCGAGAATGGCCGCGTCGTCGGCGTGCTGGTCGAACAGAGTGGACGCAGCATCGCGATTGCGGCGGGCGGCGTGCTGCTTGCGACCGGCGGCATCGGACAGTTGTACGACCGCACCACCAATCCGCTGGATGCGCGTGGCGACGGCCTTGCGCTGGCGGCGCGGGCAGGGGCCGAGCTGGTCGATCTCGAATTCGTGCAGTTCCATCCGACTGCGATCGACGTCGACGCCAATCCGCGTCCGCTTGCGACCGAAGCGCTGCGCGGCGAGGGGGCGACGTTGATCGATGCCGACGGGCATCGCTTCATGCCCGCGATCGATCCGGCTGCCGAGCTGGCGCCGCGCGACGTGGTTGCGCGTGCAATCTTCGCGCAGCAGCGCGCCTTTCTCGACGCACGCGCGATCGGCGATCGTTTTCCGGAGCGGTTTCCCACCGTGTTCAAGCTGTGCGCTGCGCACGGGATCGATCCGCGCGTGACACCGATCCCGGTTGCACCGGCGGCGCATTATCACATGGGCGGCATCGCCGCCGACGCGCGCGGCCGCACCTCGCTCAGCGGTCTGTGGGCTGCGGGCGAAGTCGCGTCGACCGGCATGCACGGCGCCAATCGTCTTGCGTCGAACTCGCTGCTCGAAGCCTTGGTCGCGGGCGGCATCGCTGCAGCGGATATGTGCGCGTCGTCGGGCCCGGCACCGCTGTCGCTGCCCGATGCACCGCGCCTGATCGATCCGCTGCGCGACGCGGCGAGGATTGAGGCGTTGCGCACCTTGATGTTCAGCCTGGTCGGTGTCGTGCGCGACGCGACCGGCCTGACTGCGGCGCGCAAAGCATTCGCTGCGCAGATGGACGCGCCGGGCGAACTCGGCCGTCGCGCAACCGTGAGTTATCTGCTGGCGACCGCGGCGCTGGCACGCGAAGAAAGCCGCGGCGGCCATTTCCGTAGCGACTTTCCTGTCTCAAAAGAAGAATCCCGCACGCGCATTCGCTGGACGCTGGCGACTGCGTGCGCGCGCGAACGAGAAGCCGCATGAGCACCGACCGTCCCAAACTGCCGCAGATCGAGATCGAACGTTTGGTGCGCATCGCACTGGAAGAGGATCTTGGCATGGCCGGCGATCTCACAAGCGACGCCGCGATCGACGCCAACGCGCTGGCGCGCGCCGCTTTCGTCGCGCGCGGCGACGGTATTCTGGCCGGTATCGAATTCGCGCGCGAAGCGGTCCGGCAGCTCGATCCAGGCGCGCAGTTTGACGTGCGCATCGTCGACGGCACCGCGATCAAGCGCGGCGACGTGGTGGCCGAGGTGCAGGGCAATGCCCGCGCGCTGCTGGCGGCCGAACGCAACGCGCTGAACTTTCTGACCCATCTATCTGGCGTCGCGACCCTGACGCGCCGCTATGTCGACGCGGTTGCGGGCACCAAGGCGCATATTGCGGCGACGCGCAAAACCTTGCCGGGCCTGCGCAGCGCGCAGAAATGGGCGGTCCGGATCGGCGGCGGCGAACCGCATCGCTACGGCCTGTTCGACGCGGTGCTGCTCAAAGACAACCATCTCGCCGCAAGTGGTTCGATCACCAAAGCGATCGCACGTGCGCGCGCCTATGCGGGCCACATGGCCAAAGTTGCGTGCGAAGTTGATCGCCTGGATCAGCTCGACGAAGCGCTAGCGGCAGGCGTCGATTCCGTGCTGCTCGATAATATGGATCCGCCGACCTTGGCTGAAGCGGTCAAGCGCACGGCTGGCCGCGCAATCACCGAAGCGTCCGGCGGCGTGTCGCTCGACACAGTACGCGCGATTGCCGAGGCGGGCGTCGACGTGATCTCGATCGGCCGCATCACGCACAGCGCTCCAGTGCTGGATCTCGCGCTGGATTGGCGCGAATGAATGAAGGCGATCACGGTGACGGGACTTGGCTGCGCAAACTCCTAGACGTCTGGCCTGACGAGATTGGGTTTCAACTTCGCCAGAATCCTTCGTTCAACATCTACAGCGCTTTTATGGAGCTGAAATGGATGTTGGACATCGCGATCAAGAAGAATGACGTCGCGCAGATCGACCAAATCATGGCGTATGCCAATTGGTGTGCGAACCAGAAGGCAAGGGCGCTCCGCAACGCGGCCGGCGTTTCATTTTTTGAAGACATCGTTACGTGTGATCGTGCCGCTTGGCCGATGCTGTTTGCGCGCATCGATCCACAAGTCATTTGCGACGTGTATAGTTTACTCGAATGGCGGCTGAGCAAGGCGCCGCCGGACCAAATGGTCGAAGTCGAACGGCTGACGCGAGCCGCACGCGAAGGTCGCAAATTTAGCCGCTACGATCCAAGGAACTGGCCGCAGCGCGCGATCCGCGGCACCGACGACTTTCCCGACGATTAAGGCGCCGTCGTCGCCTCGACCTGCACGGTTGCGCCCAGGCGTGTGCCGGCCTCACGCAGCGTCGTACCCAGCGCGCGCAACGCGGTGATGGCGGCTTCGGCTTTCTGGCGCATCGCGGAATCGACAGGCGCGGTGATGGTGCGGTCGAACGGGACTTCGATTGCGGCGACTGCGTTCTCGGCCCGGTGCAAGGTCGCGGTCACGCGCGCGGCCAAAGCCGGATCGACGCGCGCGACGAGCTGGTCAAAACCGGCACGCTGCGTGCCCGTCGGTGCTTCACCCGTCCACACGGCGCGGATGCCGCGCAGCGCGAAGCTGATGTCGCGGTCGCTCGTGTCCGACGCGTCCGAGGACTCATCGCGCTGGTCGCCGCTATCGAGCGGCGTCGCAATCGCACGGCCCGCGATCTCGGCGTAGGCGGTGCGCGCCAGACCGGTCAGCGTGTTGCTCAACGCTTCGCGCTGGCTCAGCAGCAGGAAGCGCGCTGTGTAGCTCTGCTTGGCTTTGGCGTCCCACGCAGCTGCGACCGCTTTCAGGTCGTCGACCAGCTGATCGGTTGCGAGCTTCAAATAGGCGCGACGGCGATCGTTGTTGACCTGGCCGGCAAGGAAGTCGGTGTAGGCGCGCTGGCCCGGCGCATAGGGCGCCATGTCCTGGCCCCACAGCAGAAACTCGACCGCGTGCCAGCCCAGCACCGCACCGCTGCGGCCTTCGGCGAGCGAGCGCTTGATCAGCTCGTCGCGGGTCAGCGCGACTTTGGTGTCGTTGATCAGGCCGGCGGTCGGATTGGCTTCGACATAATCGATGCTGGAATCGTCGATCGGCCAGGCGTCGATGCGGCGAGCCGGCGAGCCGGCCTTGGCGTCGACGACATCGACCGGGCCCTGGGCAAAGCGGAA
The DNA here is from genome assembly GCA_018332375.1 of Roseiterribacter gracilis. GTDB lineage: Bacteria > Pseudomonadota > Alphaproteobacteria > BOG-932 > Roseiterribacteraceae > Roseiterribacter > Roseiterribacter gracilis. The sequence goes on from BOPV01000001.1 coordinate 478,226, forward strand.
GGCGAGGGTGCGCAGCCAGGACGGGCGCGCATTGACCCAGATCGCGCGCGCTTCGTTCAGCGCCGCGTCGCTGGGCGTCTTGAGGAACTCGTCGACTGCACGCTTCAGCCGTTCCGATTCCGTCGCTGCCTGGGCGTAGCTCTCAGCCGCAAGCTGCGCATAGGCGGCGAGTTGCGGTTTGGCGTCGAAGCTGACTGGCTTGGCAGCAGCCGGCGCGGCCTTGGTCGCTTTGGTTGTCTTGGCAGTCTTGGTCGCGGCCTGCTGGGCAACAGCAGGAACGGCAAAGGCAGAGATGGCGAGGGCGACAAGCCCGACTTGGATCGCGAACGAACGACGGCGGTGCATACGGACGATCCAGAACCTTCTTTGGAGAATCCCCGGCGCTGAACGGCCGGTTGGGCGCCGATGCCTAGCGCGTTTTTCTGCGGATTGGGAACCAGTCCGCAGAAAAACGCGCCAACAAAAGCCGAGCTAGAGCCGGTTGCCAATCGGCAACCGGCTCTAGCATCACGCTCGCATCGCGCAAACGCCCCAGATGCGTTCCGTGTGCGTCGTGCGTCGGACGTCGCCGAACGGTCACGCCGGGTCGAGTCGCGCTTTCTGCGCCGGACAGGTCGAACCCGCCTCGCTGCAGCGCGTTGATGACACCGGTTGTTCAGTGCGTGGCCGCGAACAGGCGAGCCCGCCGGACGTTCGGGAATTGCGCCGCGAGGCTTCGCCAACGTCTGGTTTGGTTTCAGCGACTTAGAATCGCGACCTGATCTTTTGGATGCACAAATTCGGCCGATTTTTTGGGCCCCAGGAACTCCAACCGGGTTTCGGCATTATTCATCCATTGCCGTAAATCGGCCCGGATTGTAATGATCTTTCTTTCGCACTTGCACCATTCGGAGCCCGACATGAGCCCCTTGGACGATACATCCCGCCGCTTCCCGGCCCTCGAGACCGACCGTTTTGCCGGCATCAAACGCGACTACACCGACGCCGACGTTGCGCGCTTGTCGGGGTCGGTTCGCATCGAGCACACGCTTGCTGAACTCGGCGCCCGCCGTTTGTGGGAGCTGCTGAAGACTCGCCCCTACGTCCATTCGCTTGGCGCCATGACCGGCAACCAGGCGATGCAGATGGTCAAAGCGGGGCTGGAAGCGATCTATCTGTCGGGTTGGCAGGTGGCGGCCGACGCGAACGTCGCCGGCCAGATGTATCCCGACCAGTCGCTCTACCCGGCCAACTCGGTGCCGCTGGTGGTCAAGCGCATCAACCAGGCGCTGCAGCGCGCCGACCAGATCCATCACATGGAAGGCAAGGGCGATAAGACCCACTGGTTCGCGCCCATCATCGCCGACGCGGAAGCCGGCTTCGGTGGCGCGCTCAACGCGTTTGAGCTGATGAAGGCGATGATCGAAGCGGGCGCTGCGGGCGTGCATTTCGAAGATCAGCTGGCGTCGGAAAAGAAGTGCGGCCATCTCGGCGGCAAGGTTCTGGTGCCGCAATCGCAGTTCGTGCGGACTCTGAACGCAGCCCGACTTGCGGCAGATGTTTCAGGCACTTCGACCTTGTTGTTCGCACGCACCGACGCAGAGTCGGCGCAGCTTCTGACCTCGGACGTCGACGAGCGCGATCATCCGTTCATCGATCGCAGCGACCGGACCAGCGAAGGCTTCTACCGGATCAAGAAGGGTGTCGGTCTCGACTACTGCATCGCGCGCGGCCTGACCTATGCCGAGTACGCCGACTTGCTGTGGTGGGAGACGTCGCACCCGGATCTCGACGACGCGCGCAAGTTCGCCGAAGCGATCCACAAGAAATTCCCCGGCAAAATGCTGTCCTATAACTGCAGCCCGTCCTTCAACTGGCGTGCGAAGTTGGACGAAGCCACGATCGCCAAGTTCCAGCGTGAGCTGGGCGCGATGGGCTATAAATTCCAATTCGTTACGCTGGCCGGCTTCCACAGCCTCAACTACGCGACGTTCGATCTTGCTCGTGGTTACAAGGAGCGCGGCATGGCTGCGTATTCCGAGCTGCAGCAGAAAGAGTTCGCGGCTGAGAAGGACGGCTTTACCGCCGTGAAGCATCAGCGCGAAGTCGGCACCGGCTATTTCGATGCGGTCGCCGAGGCCGTGTCAGGTGGAAAATCCTCGACCACGGCGCTGAAGGAATCGACCGAAGCCGCCCAGTTCCACTGAGCTAGACCACGCAGCGGGCTCCCGGGTTTCTGCTCGCCGAGCGAAATCCGGGAGAACCCTGCGAAACGCTAGATATAGGGGCGGCGCGCAATGCTGCGATGCGCTCTGCCGCAGCCCAAATGGGCCGCAAATCGTTGACACGCCTCGAGTCGGGGCCATATCAACGCCCGCGCGACGACATCCGTCGCCGACTTCCAATAGTCATCCAAGCACGCGACTAAGCGAGATCTCTCGCCGCCTCGCTTGGCGGAGCGCGCCCTGCCGTTACCGGGCTGCATACGAGAGGACCTTACTTGCACATGGAGAAACCACTCGCCGGAAAGAAAGTCGCGATCCTGATCGCGAATGGATTCGACGAGATCGTGATGACCGACGCCCAGCGCGCCTTGTTGGCTGCCGGCGCGACGGTGAAGACCATCAGCCCGGAAAACGGGTTGGCCAACGGCTGGCACGGCACGGGCTGGGGCCACTACTTCCCGGTCGACAAGTCGATCGCCGAAGCCTTGTCGGCAGACTTCGACATGCTGGTCGTGCCGGACGGCACGCGCGGCATTCTGAAACTGGCGGGCACGGCCCACTCGAAGCGCATCGTTCGCGGCTTCCTCGACGCCGATAAGCCGGTGGCGCTGAAGGGCGCTGCGGTTGAACTTCTGGCGCTGAGCGATCGCGCCCAGGGCCGTACCGTCGCCGTCGAAGGCGAGCTGGTGGCCAAGCTGGCCGAAGCCGGGGCCAAGGCCTCGGGCGAAGCCCAGACGATCGACAATCAGTTGCTGACCGCGACCGAAGCGGCCGACACGGCTGGCTTCATTGCCGGCACGATCGAGCTGTTCGCCAATGCTCCGGAGCTGCGCGACGCGGCCTGACGCCGGAACTCGCGATATTTGGAAGGGCGGTCCCGAAAGGGCCGCCCTTTTGTTTTGTCTTGGACGGACGTAGGACGGTCGCATGCGCGCTGAACTGGTGACCCTTTCTGAGGACGTAAATCGCTCGCTCGCTTTGCTGCGCCGGCATCTCGACTGGGAAGTCGCGGTGCGCCGGCTGGACGAGCTGAACGCGCTCTCGGAAGACCCGAACCTGTGGAATGACGCCGCCAAGGCGCAGACCATCATGCGCGAGCGCACCAAGCTCGAGCAGGCGATCAACGGCGTGCGCCAGATCGAACGCGAACTCGCCGACAATCTCGACATGGTCGAGCTGGCCGAAGCAGAAGGCGACGCGGCTCTGGTCGCCGAAGCCGAAGCTGCGCTGGCGCGGATCAAAGCCGACGCAGCGAAGAAGGAACTTGAAAGCCTTCTGTCCGGCGAAGCCGACGCCAACGACTGCTTCCTCGAAGTCAATTCCGGCGCCGGCGGTACCGAGGCGCAGGATTGGACCGAGATGCTGCTGCGCATGTACACGCGCTGGGCCGAGCAGCACGGCTACAAAGTCTTCCTGATCGAAGAGAGCCCGGGCGAAGAAGCCGGTCTCAAATCGGTGACGATTCAGATCAGCGGTCACAACGCCTATGGCTGGCTGAAGACTGAAGGCGGCGTGCATCGCCTGGTGCGCATCTCGCCGTTCGACAGCCAGGCGCGTCGCCAGACCAGCTTCGCTGCGGTGCAAGTGTCGCCGGTGATCGACGACGCGATCGAAGTCGAAATCGACGACAAGGATCTGCGCGTTGACACGTACCGCGCGTCGGGTTCCGGCGGTCAGCACGTCAACAAGACCGACTCTGCGGTGCGCATCACGCATATTCCGACCGGCATCGTGGTCGCGTCGCAGCAGGAACGTTCGCAGCATCAGAACCGCGCCAAAGTCATGCAGGTTCTGCGCGGCAAGCTGTTCGAGTTGGAGCTGAAAAAGCGCGAAGAAAAACTCGCCTCGTTCCAGGGCGAGAAGAGCGACATCGGCTGGGGTCACCAGATCCGCAGCTACGTGTTGCAGCCGTACCAGATGGTCAAAGACCTGCGCACCGGCGTCGAAAAGGGCAATGCGCAGGGCGTGCTCGACGGTGATCTCGACGATTTTCTCGCCGCCGCTTTGGCTGCGCGCGTGAAGGAAACCGAGCTGGCGGGCTAAGAATCTAGCCTCGCGCAGCGAGGCTCTCACTTCTTCTGCAAGAAGTCAGAGGCGCTTCGCGCCTATTTCCCCCAGGCCACGAACGGCCCGTTGAGGAAATCTTTTTTGCCGTACGTGAATGCGCCGCCGTCGGGCAGTTCAACCCGACCACCGGCGGCGTTCACGATCGCGTGACCCGCGGCCGTGTCCCATTCGTAGCTCGGTCCGAAACACGGATAGACGTCGGCGATGCCGGCAGCGACGTCGCATAATTTGACCGCACTGCCGCGTTGCACGACTTCGTGCACCTTGTGCGCGGCGAGAAACTCGTCGACGCCCTGCGTGCGTCCGCGGAAGCGGCTTTGCACGACGGTCAATCCCGCTGCGGGGCGTGCGCGCGTGCGCATCGGTGAATCGCGACCGTCGCCGCGCGCAACCACAGCGCCGCCGGGCGTCGTCGCGGCGTAGCAAAGATTGCCAACCGGCACATACATCACGCCAAGTACCGGCTGCCCGTCCCAGATCAGTCCGATATTCACCGTGAAGTCGCCGGTCCGGGCGAGGAAGTCGCGCGTGCCGTCGAGAGGGTCGACCAACCAGAATCCACGCGCGCCCGTCGCATCGCCGTGGCGGCTTTCTTCCGACACAACCGGAATGTTGGGTGTCAGTTTGAACAGGCCGGGGCTGACGATGTTGTCGGCATCGAAATCGGCCTGCGTCACCGGGCTGCCGTCCTGCTTGTGTGTCGGCGCCGGCGGCGAATCGTAATGTGCGAGAATGGCGCGACCCGCTGCACGCGCCAGCGCGCGAACTTCGGGGAGGAGGGCGGCAAGGTCGAGATCCATGCCGTCCTCGTCGCAGGATCTGCGGCTGCCGTCTAGCCGCGACGCTCTTCGTCGCGTTCTTCCTGTTCCTGCTCGACCAAGGCCGCGTCGACGCTGCTCACCGGGTCGCCTTTGGCGGCCATGCTGCGAAACTTGTCGCGCAGCTCTTCCAGCTCTTCACTGGTCAGGTCCTCGAGATTGAGCAGGCTGTTGCGCGCGCGCCGGTTGACCGAGATCAACTCGTCCAACTTGAGATGGATCGCACATGTATCGCGGTCCTGGGTGTTCTGGATCAGGAACACCATCAAGAAGGTGATGATGGTCGTGCCAGTGTTGATCACCAGTTGCCACGTGTCCGAATAGTGAAAGATCGGACCGGTCGCGCCCCAGACGACGACGATCAAGACCGCCAGCAGAAATGCGCTTGGCCTGCCGGACGCGCGTGCAGTCCAGGCCGCGAACTGGTGGAACAGCTTTTTCATGCAACTACAAACCCCGGCGCGCGCCGAGAGTTTCGTCAAACAGCAAGTCTGGAACCGGTCTGCGAACTTCTGTAGGGCTGAAGTTCCTGACAGATGGAGCGGTTCGATGCGGAAGTTCGCTTGGGTCGGCGTTGCGGCATTGGCAATGTTGTCAGCCTCCGCGCAGGCGGCGTCACAATCGGGACTGGATCTCGACGGCATGGACCGCAATGTCCGCGCCTGCGACGACTTCTATCGCTTCTCCTGCGGCGGCTGGCTGAAAGCCAACCCGGTGCCCGGCGACCAGGCCGTCTGGGGCGTCGACACCAAGATGGCCGAGGAAATTCGCGGCAAGCTGCGCGCGATTCTCGAACGCGCGGCGACGCAGCCAACGCCGGATACGAAAAAGATCGGAGACTTCTGGTCGGCCTGCATGGACGAGGCTGCGATCGAAGCGAAAGGCACCGCACCGCTGCAGGCCGCGCTCGATTTGATCGCGGGCTTGAAGACGACGCGCGACGCTGCCGACATTCTGGCCAAGCTGCATCGCATGGGCGTCGGCGCCTTGTTCGGCTTTGGCTCGCAATTGGATTTCGGCGACGCGACGCAGCAGATTGCAGCGGTCGATCAAGGCGGGTTGGGCCTGCCCGAACGCGATTACTATTTGAAGGCCGATCGCGCCGATCTGAAGCGCGATTACGAAGCCCATGTCGCGCGCATGTTCGTGTTGGCGGGCAATGACGCAGCGACGGCGCAGAAGAACGCTGCCACGGTGCTGGCGATCGAAACCCAACTCGCCAAAGCGTCGATGGGCGTCGTCGAACGGCGCGATCCGCGCAAGCTCTATCACAAGCAAAAGACCAGCGTGCTCGAAGCCAAGGCGCCGAAATTCGGTTGGACGACCTACACGCGTGCCGTCGGTGCGCCCGAGATCGATCAGCTCAACGTCGTCAACGCGACCTATCCGCAAGCGATCGACGCGCTGTTGAACGACAAGGACCTGCCGCGCCTGCGCACCTATCTTGCGTGGCAGGCGATGCACCAGCTGGCCGACGGGTTGCCACAGCGTTTCGTGCAAGAAACCTTCGACTTTTTCGGCACGCGTCTCAGCGGCGCGAAAGAGTTGAAGCCGCGCTGGAAACGCTGCGTGATCGCGACCGATGGGGTGCTGGGCGAAGATCTCGGCCGCGCCTTTGTCGCCGACGCGTTCCCGCCTGCCGCCAAAGTGAAGATGCAGGAACTGGTCAAAGCGCTCGACCAGGTCTTCGCCGAAGATATCGACCAGATCGACTGGATGGGGCCCGCGACCAAAGGCAAAGCGCGCGAGAAGCTGGCCGCGATCGCCAACAAGCTCGGCTATCCCGACAAATGGCGCGACTACAGCAAGCTCGATATTCGTCGCGACGATTGGATGGGCGATCTCCAGCGCGGCGCTGCGTTTGAACTGCAGCGACAGCTGAACCGGATCGGCCAGCCGGTCGATCGCAGCGAGTGGGAAATGACGCCGCCGACCGTCAACGCCTATTACGACCCGCAGAAGAACGACATCAATTTCCCCGCCGGCATTCTGCAGCCGCCCTATTTCGACGTGTCGTTTGATGACTCGGTCAATTACGGCGCCACCGCCGCAACGGTTGGCCATGAAATGACGCACGGCTTCGACGACGAAGGCCGTCGCTTTGACGCCAAGGGCAATCTCAAAGATTGGTGGACCGCGGACGACAGCAAACGGTTCGACGACAAAGCTGCGTGCGTTGCCAAACAATATGACGGCTACGAAGCGGTGCAGGGCACCAAGCTCAACGGTAAGCTGACCTTGGGCGAGAATGTCGCCGATCTTGGCGGCACGCGGCTGGCGCTGTTGGCGTATTTGAAACGCGCGGCGGCAACCAAGTCGGCGGAGATGGATGGTTTCACGCCGACGCAGCGTTTCTTCGTCGCCTATGCGCAAAGCTGGTGCACCAACCTGACGCCGGAATTTGCCAAGCGGATGGCGCTGACCAATCCGCACTCGACCGCCGAATGGCGCGTCAACGGCGTCGTCGCCAATCTCGGTGAATTCGCGCAGGCGTTTTCGTGCAAAGCGGGCGACAAGATGGTGCGCACGACCCAGTGCCGGGTCTGGTGACCTCGATGCATTGGCGCAACTGGGTGTTTCTCGGCATCGCGGCGACGATTGCGGTGCTGACGATCGAAACCGCACGACAAAAGGTGCAAGCGACGCGACCGGCGTTACGGCGGCAACTCGATCCCGATGATCGGAAGCCGGACTGGTATCACCCGAAAGAAACGCGTCCCGCCGAGAAGAAACCGAGCGAGCCGATCGGACCCGGCTAGAGCGAATCCACCGCGCCGTGGCGCGCATCGCGATCGCGGACGAAGCCGTCGAAAATCGCAGCAGCATTTGGCAGGTCGGTCGCGGCACCGCGATCGGCGGCCTGGAGCAATTCGCCCAGCGGCGTGAAGCCCAGCATCTCTTCCGGCATCACGTGGCGAAACGCCATCGACCAGTCTTTGTAGGCGCGCGTCTTCGCTTCCTGCAGAAACAGCTCGCGATAGGAATGGTGGCGCGTGTCGCGCCGCAAACGCGCACGCAACGCATCGACTGCGCCGGGCGGACCCTCGATCGTCTGGACGAACCGTTCGTTGCCGTAGAGCAGCAGCCCGGTGATGTTGTCCTCAAGATTGCGCTGCCGCGATTGTCGCAGCAGCGCGATCAAGTCGTCCTCATCGTAGGCGCGCGCGGCGGCGCTGACATATAGAAGGCGAGACAGCAGCATGCGGCCGCACACTCGCTCCAGTCGTGCGGCGGATCAAGTTTGCTGGTCAGCGCCGGTCGAAGCAGGCCAAACGCCCGTCGATATTGGCGATATCGTTGCGGCAGTCGCGCGCATCGATGCGGCTGGTGCGCCATTCGCCATCCTGATCCTGGCACCGGGCACGAATCATCGGGCCGTCCTGGCGGACGTCGCGGCAGGTCGCCAGATAGGAACCACCCGCGCGCCGGCCGCCCCAGCCACCGCCGCTGGCGCAGTTCAGCCGGCCATTGTCGTTCTCGATGCCGCCGCCGCGGCAGTCGCCGGCGTCGATCCGGCTTTCGCGCCACTGGCCATCGCGCGTCATGCACAGCGCGGTCAGCGTATCGCCGCGCATATAGGGATCGCGGCAGGTCTCCCGCCACGTGCCGCCCGGGACCGACTGCGCGGACGCAGAACCGGCGAAAGAGAGCAGGGCGAGGGCGAGCAGCAGGGCGACGCGGTGCATTTGGTTCTCCGTGTTTTGCATGGAGAACACCCGACCCAGCCGAAAGCTCCCGCTCGACGCGGGATTTTTCGCAGCCGTCAGACCGGCGGCGCGTGGGAGATGAATTTGGTGACCAGGTACGGCAGCAGGGCTTCGGCGCCGCCTTCGCGCCCATAGCCGCTTTCCTTGACGCCGCCGAACGGCGTCTCGGGAAGCGCCAGCGGCCCTTGGTTGATCGACACCATGCCGACTTCCAGCGCTGCAGCGACGCGATCGGCGCGATGCGCGTCGCCGTCGAACATGTAGGCAGCCAAGCCGAACGGCAGCGCGTTGGCGCGCGCGATCACTTCTTCTTCGCTGTCGAAGGGAAGGATCGCAACGATCGGGCCGAACGGTTCTTCGGTCAGCAGTCGCGCATGTTCGGGCACGTCGGCGACGACGGTGGGCGACCAGAAGTTACCCGCATTGCCGTGGCGTGCACCGCCGGCGGCGATGCGCGCACCGGCTTTGCGCGCGTCTTCGGTGAAGCTTTCGATCGACGACAGGCGGCGCGCATTGGCGAGCGGTCCCATCTCGGTCTTGTCGTCATGACCGGGGCCAAGGCGCATCGACGATGCACGCGCGCTGAACGCATCGACGAAATCCTTGTACTGTCCGCGCTGCACGAACAGACGCGTCGGTGAGATACAGACCTGACCGGCATTGCGGAACTTGCCCGCTGCGATTGCCTTTGCGGTCGCTTCGACGCCGACATTGTCGAACACCAAGACCGGCGCGTGTCCGCCCAGCTCCATCGTGCAGGGCTTCATGTACTGCGCCGCCAAAGCAGCCAGCTGTTTGCCGACCGGGATCGAGCCCGTGAACGACACTTTGCGAATGCGCGGATCGGGAATCAGCGACGACGACACGAAGGCGGGATCGCCGAACAACAGATTCAGCACGCCGGGCGGTAAGCCCGCATCGTGAAACGCTTCGACGATCGCGATGCCGGCGGACGGGGTTTCTTCCGACGGTTTCAGCACCATCGAACAACCGGCGGCCAAGGCAGCGGCGACTTTGCGGATCGGCTGCGAAACCGGGAAATTCCACGGCGTGAACGCAGCAACCGGACCGACCGGTTCGGGTGCAGCGACCTGGCGAATGTCGGGACGGCGACCGGGGATGCCGCGCACATAGACGCGGCGGCCTTCTTCGGCACACCAGTCGACGATGTCGGCCGAGGCGACGACTTCCATCTTGGCTTCGCGCAGCGGCTTTCCCTGTTCGCGCGTCATCGACGCGGCGATGTCGTCGGCGCGTTCGCGCAGCTTCTGCGCCGCGGCGCGCAGGACGCGCGAGCGATCGTACGCAGAGGTGCGCGACCAGACCTGAAAGCCGCGCAGCGCCGCCGCAGCCGCGTCATCGAGATCTTTGGCGCCGGCATGGCTCAGCTTGCCCAGCTCGGTGCCGGTGGCGGGGTCGATGATCGCCGTGTGCGTACCGGCCGAACCACGGCGCCAGGCGCCATCGATATAGAGGGGATCGTCGCGAAGCATTGAGGTCATGTCCTTGCGGTGTCGGTCCCAGATAAGGGCCGCCGCACAGCTCGGCAATGCTTGGCGGCGCTAGCCCTGTTCAGGCCGGCGTGAGTTCAGTTCACGAGCCCGCGTTCACGGGCGACTTTCAGCGTATCGTCCAGCGCGCGTCCAAACAGATCGGCGATCTGCTTCAAATCGTCTTCGGTCGAAATCAGCGGCGGCGCGAACGCAACCGCGTCGTTCTGCAGCACGCGCAGAATGACGCCGTGCTCGTGCCCGCGCGCGACGAGATACTTTGCGAGACCGGCGGTCGTATCGAAGAATTTCTTCGGCGATTTCGACTGCACAAGTTGCACCGCCGCCAGCAATCCTTCGCCGCGCACTTCGCCCACCAGCGGATGGTTGGAATAGGACTCCAGCAACGACTGGAAGGTCGGGGTGATGCGGTTCACGTGGCCGAGAATGTCGCGCTCTTCGTAGATGCGCAGCGTCTCGAGTGCGACGGCAGCAGACACTGGATGTCCGGAATAGGTGTAGCCATGGCCGAACGTGCCGCGCTTGCCCGATTCCGCGGCGATCGATTCAAATATCGACTCGCGCATCAAGATCGCCGACATCGGCGCATAGGCGCTCGTCATCTGTTTGCCCAAGGTCATGATGTCGGGCGCGATGCCGAATTTCTCGGCGCCGAACATCGTGCCGATGCGGCCGAAGCCGGTGATGACTTCGTCGCAAATCAACAGCACGTCATGGGTTTTCAGAACGCGCTGGATCTTTTCGAAATAGGTCGCGGGCGGAACGATGACGCCGCCGGCGCCCATGATCGGTTCGGCGATGAAGGCCGCGACCGTATCGGGACCTTCTTCGCGGATCTTGGCGTCGAGCTCGTCGGCAAGACGCGTCGCGAACTGTTCTTCGCTCTCGCCGTCCTGCGCCAGTTTGTAATGATGCGGGCAACCAACGTGACGGATGCGGTCGATTGGCAGATCGAACCCGTCATAGATCGCTTTCAGCCGCGTCAGGCTGCCGGCGGCAATGGTGACGCCGTGATAGGCCTGTTCGCGCGAGATGATTTTCTTTTTCGCGGGCTTGCCGCGCGCATTGTTGTAGTACCAGACGAGCTTGATCGCGGTGTCGTTCGCCTCCGATCCTGAACTGGCGAACATGATCTTGGTCAGCGGCTTGGGCGCCAGCGCAACCAAACGTTCGGCGAGTTCGATCGTGACGTCGGCCGTCTTGCCCTGAAAGTTGTGGTAGTAGGGCAGGGTCGTCATCTGCTTGTACGCAGCATCGGCGAGACGCTTCTCGCTGAAACCCAGCCCCGCACACCATAGGCCCGACATCGCTTCGATATAGGCTTTGCCGTCGCCGTCGAAGACACGCACGCCTTCGCCGCGCGTCAGAACCATCGGCCCGTCGACCAGGTGCTGCTGCAAATTCGTGCTCGAATGCACGTACACGGCGCGATCGATCGCGCTCCAATCTTTCGCACCATCCACGGCCGGCTGGGTCACGGCGCCCTCCCAAAGGCTTATTGAACTTTATAGTCGCAAAATACAAACTAGAGCGCAAGAGGATGGTTTTGCGCCCGGCTTTGCTTCTGCTCAGCCCGGTTTATTCGGGTCCATTGAATCGCGGTTTGAGCCCGGCCGCCTTTTCCAGATGGCGGCGCATCAGATGGGCCGCCCATTCGCGGTCGGTGTCGGCCAGCTTCTCGAGAATTTCGAGATGCTCCTGCACTGAACCGACCACGCGCTCTTTGCCGTAGGTCCAGTTGTAATTGTGGAAGCGGCGCAGCTTGTTCTGCTGCTGCACAGCCAACAGAAAGAAACGGTTGCCCGACGCCGCCACGATCCGTTCGTGGAACTCAGCATTCATTTCGAAGAACTCGATCGCCGAGCGATCGAGCCAGGGCCGATCCAGCACCTGCTGGTGCCGGTCGCGCATGCGTTTGATCCAGCTTTGATCGAGCGCGAATTTCGGTTCGAGAATCGCAGCCGGCTCCAACACCATGCGGAACCGGTAGGCTTCTTCATGCGCTTCGGGCGAATCGATCGACGGCAGAAAACTCCAGCCGTGACCGGGATTTCGCTCGACCACGCCGAGCTGCGCCATCTGACTTAGAACATGAACCAGCGCCGGACGGCCGACGCCGTAGCGACGCAGCATGTCGGCTTCGGACACATACTCGGGCAGGGAGCCGGCAGTGCGATCGCGCGCAATCTGCAGATACAGCTCGTCAGCTTGCTGATCGCGCGCCGCGTGCGAATCGTCGTCTTCGATGTCTTCAACCGGGCGGCGCAGGAAATAACCGCGATTGGGCCGCGCTTCGACGTGGCCTCGTTCGGCGAGAAGTTTCAGCGCCGCGCGCACCGGCGTGCGCGAAACTTTGAAATCGGCAGCCAGCTCCAGTTCGGTGAGGTGCGAACCGGCCGGCATGGCCCGTTCCTTGGCCAGACGAAGGATCCGGCCGGCGAGTTCGGATTGAAGCTTGGTAGGCTCTGGGTCGCGAGGCATCGGTACTTTCTAGCACCAAAATTCAATTCGCTTGACGATGCATTTTGAGCACGTAAAGTACAGAACGACCCGTTATCCGCCGGTGGAGTGGTCTCTCTCTATGAATCAGCCTTATGGCGAGGCGAAAACGCCGGCCTTTCCGTTGATCGAGATGTCGGGCAGCCCGGAAGAGCGTGGCCGCCAATATGGCCGCGCTGCCGGCGACCGGATCCGTCGTTGTGCCGAAATCTATCTCGCCGCCTTCGCAGCGCAGGGGGTCAGTTGGGATCGTGCGCGCGAACTTGCGCGCGGCTTTGCAGCGCGGATCGAAGCCTATGACCCGCAGGCGATCGGCGAAATCCGCGGCATTGCCGCGGGCGCCGAACTTCCGTTCGAAGACATCGTCGCGCTGAACGCGCGCACCGAACTTCTCTATGGCGCCAGCAAAGGGCCGCCCAAGAAGAAGAAACAGGACAACGAACCCGACGGCTGCACCGGCGCCATCGTGCATGCGTCGAAGACGGCCAACGGTCATACGCTGCACGGGCAGAATTGGGATTGGCGCGATGAATGCGCCGATGTCGGTGTCGTGCTGCGCATCGCGCCCGAAAACGGTCCGCGCATTTTGTGCTTCGTCGAAGCGGGCATGCTGGCGCGCGCTGGCTTGAATGAGCACGGCGTTGCGATTACCGGAAATTTTCTCGCCTGCGAACAAGATGGCACGCGCGACGGCGTGCCGATTCCGCTGATCCGCCGCCAGGTGCTGATGGCCGACGGTCTGGCGCTTGGCATTCAGGCGGTGACGCACGCGCCGCGCGCCTTCTCGAACAATCTGATGATCAGTCACGCTGGCGGCGAGGCGGTCGACCTCGAGGGAACGCCGGAAGAGTGTTTCTGGATCATGATGGGCGAGGACGGCTTGCTGGTGCACGCCAACCATTTCATCAGCGACGCAGCGCGCGCCAAAGTGGTCGATCAGCATCTGCCGATGTCGCCCGACACGATCTATCGCGACATTCGCGTGCGCCGGCATCTCGCCAAACATGCGGGCAAGATCACCAAAGACGTGATGATCGAAGCGTTCCAGGATCGCTATGGTTGGCCGCGTTCGGTGTTGCGCTTTCCGACGCAGGGGATGGGCGGACGTATTTCGTCGACCGTTGCGACGATCATCATGGACACGACCGACAAGCGCATGTGGATCGCTCCGCGACCCTACGGCGTGCACGAATTCACCGAATACCGGCTGGACTAAACGGCCGCACGAACGAACAGGGACTGGGAAGATGAACAAAACACTCGTACTCGCCGCCGCCGTTTCAGCGTCGTTCGCCGCAAACCCGGCCATTGCGGCCGAGACGCCGGTCAAAGGTGGCGAACTGAAAGTCGCAATCGCCGAAGCGATGGAAGGAACGCGGCCCGGCATCGACGGCGGTCCGTGGCACGTGATTCAACATCACGTCGCCGAAGGTCTGGTTGGCTTTCGCGACGATCTGTCGATCGGTCCGGCCGCGGCCAAATCCTTCACCTGGTCGCCCGACGGCAAGCGCTACACGTTCGTGTTGCGCGACGGCCTGAAGTTCCATGACGGAAAGCCGGTCACGGCCGACGACGTCAAATGGGCGTGGGACAATATCTATCTCAGCGACAAAAGCGGCTATGGCTGCAAGTCGCGCTTTGACGGCTCTGGCAACATGGCCGAGCGCACGATCGGCGTGAAGATCGTCAAGATTGACGTCAAAGATCCGAAGACGGTCGAATTCACGCTCGACAAGCCGAGCGGCGTGTTGCTGCAGCTGATGTCCGAGCCGGATTGCTTGCCTGCCATCATCAGCAAGTCGTCGTTCAAAGCCGACGGTAGCTGGGACAAGCCAATTGCGACCGGTCCCTACGTGCTGGACTCGGCCGAGCATGGCCAGCCGGTCGTGCTGAAACGGTTCGACGGCTACGTGGCGCCGAACGAGAAGGGTAGCGGCTTTGCCGGTGCGCGCACCGCCTATCTCGACACGCTGAAATTCATTGTGATCAATCGCGACCTGGTGCCGGAAGCACTGAGCAAGGGCGACATCGATTTCGCGCCGCGCGTCACGGAAGAAAAATACAACGGCCTGCAGGACGTCGACGGGATCAAAGTCTCGAACGGCCCCAGCGGCACCGCGTATGCGATCCTGATGCAGAACACCGATCCGCTGTTCAAGAACAAGAAGCTGCGCCAGGCGGTTGCGCATGCGATCAACGTCAAGGAACTGGCGGAAGCGACGACGCAGGGGCGCGTGAAGCCGAACCCGTCGGCGCTGCCGCTGCAGTCGATCTTCCACACCAAAGTGCATGACGAGGGCTACAAGTTCGACCCGGCTCTGTCGAAGAAGCTGATGGCCGAGGCCAAGTATGACGGCTCGCCGATCAAGCTCGAAGCCAACCGCGATCGCTATCCGCTGATGTATCCCAACGCGCTGCTGATCAAGCGCATGCTGGAAGCCGTCGGGTTCAAGGTCGATCTGGTCGAACGCCAGTGGGACGAGCAGCTCGCCAATTACAATGCGGGCAAGTTCCAGATGCAGTCTTTCGCCTATTCGGGCCGCCGCTATCCGGAAGCGAATTACGACCATTTCGCCGGCAAGAAAGGCCTGCGTACGTCGGTCCAGTGGGAAAGCGACAAGGCAATGGCGATCCTGGATCAGGCCCGCGCTGAACCCGATCCGGCCAAGCGCAGCAAGCTGTACGAACAGATTCATAAGCTGATGATCGACGACGTGCCGGTCGTGTGGCTGAATCAGTGGGAGCTGTACGACGCCTATCGCAGCAGCGTGCACGGCTATGTGCCGTGGGTGCTGCACGAAGCGCGCTTCTGGGGCGTGTGGAAGGACAAGGCCTGATGCGATCCGCTCTCGCCGGCGCGACCGTTCTCCTTGCGCTGTTGTCCCCTCTTTTTCCCGGGGGGCCGGCAGCAGGGCAGGAGGCGGCGAAGAAAGAAATCGTGGTGCAGATCAGGTCGGACATTCGTTCGACCGAACCCGGCGTCAATCGCGACGCCGAGACCGACACGGTCATGCATCACATCGTGGAATCGCTGGTCGCGTTCAAGGAGGATCTCGACGTCGCGCCGTTGCTGGCCGCGAAAGTCGACGTTTCGCCCGATCAGCGCGTCTACACGTTCACGCTGCGCGACGGGCTATTGTTCCATAACGGCCAGCCGGTCACCTCGGCCGACGTGAAATGGAGTTGGGATCGTTGGCTCGATCCCAAGACCAATTGGATCTGCCGCGGTTCGTTTACCGGTGGCGGCAGCGGCGACGAAGAACGCGGCGTCAAGCTTGCTTCGATCGCGACGCCCGACGCCAAGACGATCGTGTTCACCTTGGACAAGCCGAGCGCGATCTTCCTGACTTTGATGGCCAGCGTCCAATGCCCGACCGCGATCGTGCACAAGGACTCAGTCAATCCTGACGGAAGCTGGAAGACGCCGATCGGCACCGGCCCGTTCAAGCTGGGCGAGTGGAAGCGCGGCGAATATGTGATGCTGGAGAAGTTCGACAAATACGTTGCGCGCAGCGATGCGCAGGATGGCTATGCCGGCAAGCGCGAAGCCAAAGTCGACCGCGTCAAGTTCATGGTGATCGCCGATCCCAACGCGGCGCGCAACGCGCTGGTGTCGGGGGACATCGACATTCTGCCGACCGTACCGCCGGCTTCAATCGAAGGTCTGCGCCTGCGCGGCACATTGCAGCTGCCCGAACATGAGCTGGTCGGGTGGACCGCGATGCTGATCCAGACCAACGATCCGCTGCTCAAAGATCCGCGCATGCGCCAGGCGATCGCCTATGCGATTGACCGCACGCAAATCGCGCAGACCGCGACGCATGGCCGTTCGAAGCCGAACGGATCGGCGGTTCCGGCGCACACCAAATATCACACGCCGTTGCACGATGAATGGCTGCCCTACGATCCGGCCAAGACCAAGGCGCTGCTGGCCGAGATCGGCTACAAGGGCGAGCTGATCAAGATCCAGACCAACCGTCGTTATGCGAACATGTTCGACAATGCGGTGGTGATCCAATCGATGCTGCATGCGGCGGGGATCAACGCGCAGCTGCAGGTGCTCGACTGGGCGACGCAATTGTCGAACTACCAGAACGGCAAATTCCAGCTCTCGGCGTTCGCCTATTCGGCGCGGCCCGATCCGTATCTCACGTATGACGGCATTATCGGCAAGAAAGCTGCACGCAAGACGGTGCAGTGGGAAAATGACGAAGCCGAAAAACTGACTCAGCAAGTCGGCATGACGACGGTGCAGGCCGAACGGCAGAAGCTGTTCGACGATCTGCACCGGCTGATGATGAAAGACGTACCGATCATCGGTCTCTACAACGGGAACACGGTCACCGGCCTGTCGCAGAAGATCAAAGGCTATCGGCCTTGGGGCATGAATATGCCGATCCTCTGGGGCGTGACGAAGGACTGACGAGCGATGCTGCGCTACGCCGCCCTTCGTCTGCTGGCCACGATTCCGACCTTGTTTCTGGTCGCGGTGATTGTGTTCGGCCTGATCCGTCTCGTACCGGGCGATCCAGCCTCGATCATGATCGGTGACTCCGCCGATCCCGACATGATCGAGCAGGTGCGCAAAAGCCTCGGCCTCGACAAGCCGGTGCTGGTGCAGTTCTTCGTCTGGCTCGGCAATCTGCTCGAAGGCGATTTCGGCCGTTCGATCACCACCGGCGAAGACATTCTGCCCGCAATGCTGACGCGGTTGCGCGTCACCGCCGGCGTGGTGCTGGCCTCGATCGTGGTCGCGCTGTTGTTCGCACTGCCGGCTGGCATCTACGCCGCCTGGCGTCAGAACAGCCGCGTCGATTTCGCGATCGTCACCGGCGTCATCGTTGCGCTGTCGGTGCCGAGCTTCTGGGTCGGCATTCTGCTGATGCTGGTGTTCGGCGTGAACCTGCATTGGTTGCCGGTGGTGGGGTATGTCTCGATCGGCGACGATTTCATCAACGGCGTGCGTTATCTGATCCTGCCGGTTGCGGCCTTGGTAATGGTCGAGATGGGCACCGTCGCGCGCATGACGCGGTCGAGCACGATCGAAGTGCTGCGCCTCGATTACATCACCCACGCGCGCGCCAAGGGCGCACCCGAGAGTCGCGTCTTGTGGAAGCACGCGTTTCCGAACGCCTTCGCACCGACTTTGACGGTGATCGGCCTATTGCTCGGTCACATGCTGGGCGGCGTTGCGGTCATCGAAACTGTTTTCACCTTGCCCGGCCTGGGACGCTTCCTCGTCGATGCGATCTCGTCGCGCGATTACCCGGTGATCCAAGGATGTTTGCTGCTCGTCGCGTTGATCCGCGTCATGGTCAATCTGCTGGTGGATCTGCTGTATCCGCTGTTCGATCCCCGGGTGCGGCTATGAGCAAGTTCAAACGCATTCTGCGCCGCCCCAATGCGGTGATCGGCATCATCTTGATCGCGATCGTGCTGCTGGCTGCGGCGGTGGGGCAGATCTGGACGCCGCACAATCCGGTCATCGCCGCAATGTCGGAACGGCTGAAGCCGCCGAGCTTGCAATATCTGCTTGGCACCGACGAATTCGGTCGCGACATCTTTTCGCGCGTGCTGGTCGCTGCAGGCGTGTCGGTGATGGTCAGTTTCGGCACAGTGCTGATGGCGGTGTCGATCGGCACCATTCTCGGCGCGGTCGCGGGCTTCGTCGGCGGCGTCGTCGACCATCTGACGATGCTGGTCACCGACGCGCTGATGGCCTTCCCGGGAATTCTGCTTGCGCTCGGCATCATGGCGATCCTCGAGCCCGATCCGACCGGCGTCATTCTGGCGTTGGGGATGGCCTATATCCCGAACGTCGTACGCGTCGTGCGCGGCCAGGTTCTGTCGATCCGCGAACGCGAATATGTCGAAGCGTCGAAAGTGATCGGCAACGGCCCGCTTTACACCGTGCTGGTGCATGTGATCCCGAACTGCATCTCGCCGCTGACCGTGCTCGCCACCTCGATGTTCGGCAGCGCCATTCTGGCCGAAAGCGCTTTGTCGTTTCTCGGTGCGGGCGTCGCGCCACCGACCCCGACCTGGGGCGGCATGTTGGCAGAGAGCCGCGCCTATATGGAGCAGGCGCCCTGGTTCTGCATTTTCCCCGGCCTTGCGATCACGATCGCGCTGCTCGGCATCAACCTGTTCGGCGACGCGCTGCGCGACTGGTTCGACCCGCGGATGAATCAGCTATGAGCAAACTTCTGACGATCGACGGTTTGACCGTCTCGTTCCCGACGCCGGCCGGCGGGCGCAACGAAGTCGTCAAACGCGCCAGCCTGACGATCGCGCCAGGCGAAGTGCACGGGCTGGTCGGTGAATCCGGTTCGGGAAAAACCATGATCGCGCGCGCGATCCTCGGTCTGTTGCCGCCGGGCGGCCGCATCGATGGCGGTTCGATCAAGTTTGACGGGCAGGAGCTGCTGGGGCTCGACAATGAGTCGTTGCGCAAGCTGCGCGGAGCCCGCATCGGCATGGTGTTTCAGGAGCCGCTGACGTCGCTGAACCCGGCGCTGCCGATCGGCAAGCAGCTGGCGGAGTCCTTGGCGCTGCACAGCGATCTCAGCGACGCGGAGATCCGCAAACGCTCGATCGAGATGCTGGCTGCATTCCGCATGCCCGATCCGGAAGGCTGTCTGTCGCGCTATCCGCACGAATTTTCGGGCGGCATGCGCCAGCGCATCATGCTTGCGTCGGTGCTGTTGCCGCGGCCGGCCTTGCTGCTCGCCGACGAACCAACCACGGCACTCGACGTGCTGGTACAAAAGCAGGTGTTGGATCTAGCGGCGTCGGTGTGTCGCGATCTCGGCACCGCGATCCTGTTGATCACGCACGATCTTGGCGTGGTTGCGAGCTATTGCGACCAGGTCACGGTGATGCGGTATGGCGAAGTGCTGAATGACGGTTCGGTCGAGCAGATTCTGCTGAACCCGTCTGATCCCTATACGCGCAAGCTGCTCGACTCGCTGCCCAAGCGCGGCGAGGGCGGACCGCGCACGACGGCGATCGGCGACGAGCTGCTACGCGTCGAGAATCTCGAGGTCCATTTCAAGAAGCGGCGCTTCTTCTGGCAGACGCCGATCGTCAAACGCGCGCTGGCCGGTGTCGACGTGTCGATTGGCAAAGGCGAGACCTTGGCCGTCGTCGGTGAATCCGGATCGGGCAAGACAACGCTCGGCCGTACCGTTGCCGGTCTCGCCAAGGCGGCGTCGGGGCGTGTGTTGTTCGACGGCACGCCGGTCGAGCAGGGCGGGCGCGCCTTGCGGTCGCGCGTGCAGATGGTGTTCCAGGATCCGTTCTCGTCGCTCGATCCGCGCTGGCGGATCGGACGCGTGGTCGGCGAAGGGCTGCGCCACACCGACGTGCCGAAGGCGGAACGCGCTGCACTGGTGCGGCAAACGTTGGTCGATGTCGGCCTGACCGAACAACATTACGACCGCTTTCCGCATGAATTGTCGGGCGGGCAGCGTCAGCGCGTCGCGATTGCGCGTGCGGTGGTGATGCGGCCGGAGCTGATCATTGCCGACGAGCCCGTGTCGGCGCTCGACGTGACGGTGCAGGCCCAGATCCTGGCCTTGTTCCGCGACCTGCAGGTCAAGTTTGGATTCTCCTACCTGTTCATCTCGCACCATCTGGGCGTGGTTGAGCAGGTGAGCGACCGCGTCGTCGTTCTGTATCAAGGCCGCGTCGTCGAAGAGGGCACGCGCGACCAGATCTTCGACGATCCGCGCCATCCCTATACACGCGCGCTATTGTCGGCGGTGCCCGACATTCGCCCGGCGCCTGGCGGCGGCTGGCATGTCGAAGTGCGCGACCTTGAACGCGTGCCGCCACCGGACGGGCGCAGTTTCATCGAAGACGGGTTGGCGCCCGTCGATCTGATCGAGATCGCGCCCGGCCATCGCATCGCCGTAGCAGCGTGATTGCGCCGCGTGATGCGCAAGCTTGGGCGGTACGAACTCGGCAAGACCGGCATCATCGCGCTGCAGGCCGATCCACGCGTCAGCTACGCGGCCTATATTCCGTCGCGCTACGACGTCGCCAAGTCCGAGACGCAGCGCTTTGATCTGATCATCGGCCAGCATGGCAGCGCGCGCTTGGTGCGCGAATATCGCAACGGCTTTGCCGACCTGGCTGAACGGCGCAATGCGTTCGTTCTGTCGCCGCTCTTTCCGATTGGGTTGGTCGAAGTGGGCGACGCGGACGGGTTCAAGCGGCTCGAATTTCGCGGCTTGCGCTATGACCTATTGTTGTGGGCGATGGTCGAGGAGCTGGAGACGCGCTACGGCGTCGCCTTCGAACGGATCGTGATCCATGGCTTTTCCGGCGGCGGACAATTCGTGCATCGCTTCGCCTATCTGCACGCGCACCGGCTGCATGCGATTTCGGTCGGTGCGCCGGGCAAGGTGACGTTGCTCGACGATGATCGCGACTGGTGGGTCGGTACGCGCGACGTCGAACGCCGCTTCGGCCGGCCGATCGACCGCGAAGCGCTGCGCCATCTGCACGTGCAGCTGATCGTCGGCGCCGACGATACCGACACGGACGAGATCACGGTCGAACCCGACTCGCCCTTGTGGATGGACGGTGCCAACGATGCCGGCGTCACGCGCATCGATCGGTTGCGTACGCTGTCCGACAATTGGAAACGCAACGGCATCGACAATGAATTGGAACTGGCCGCGGGCGTCGGGCACAAAGGCACGACGGGTATTATGGATGCGGTCAACCGGTTCTTCGACCGGGCGCTGGATGCGAAGCGCAACTAGGGCAGGGCTGGCTTCGCTGCTGTTGCTCGGGTTGACCAACATCGCCAACGCCGCGCCCGAAGATCGCCGCAAGCTCGACGAGTTCAAACGCATCGTGGCGCGCGACGACGTTGCCGAACTCGACCGCTACCGCGCCGACAATCGCACCTTGCTGGCAAGCAGCGACGCGCGGCCGCGTATCGTGTTGCTGGGTGACTCGATCCTGTTTCATTGGACCGACGACAAGCTGCCCGCACCAGCCAAGCTGAACCTGATCAATCGCGGCATCCCCGGACAGAACACCACGCAGATGCTGCTGCGCTTCGAAGACGACGTGGTTGCGCTTGCGCCCAAAACGGTCGTGCTGATGGGCGGCACCAACGATCTGCGCGTCTATGAAGGCGAACCGGCCGCCGCACGTGACGACGTTGTCGCGCGCGCGACGCGCAACCTCACCGCGATGGCCGACATTGCGCAGGCGCAAGGCATCAAAGTCATCTTGTGCACCGTGCCGCCGTTTGGTTCCGACCCGAAGCTGCAGCGCGACCTTGGCACCGTGCTGGCGCTCAACGACTGGATCCGGTCGTTCGCAAAAGCGCGCACCTATCCGGTTGCAGATACCTTCATGTCGCTTGCCGATCCGGCCGGCTATCTGCCTGTCGAGCTTGCGCCCGACGGGCTGCATCCCAACGACGAAGGCTATCGCCGCATGTGGCGGCGGCTGGAGACGGCGCTAAAGTCTTAGCGACCGACCAGCGTCGGTCGCGTCGTTGCGCTGCTATTCGTATTGACGCTGCGGTCGAGCCGTAATTCGTCGCCGGCGAACGAGCAAACGACCGTGTCGCAGAAGGCGGTTTCGATGAACCGCCAGCGCATGACGAACCGGTCCGGAGTTTCCCACGCGCCTTGCGCGACGACGCGCATCGAATCCGGCTGATAGGCGTGGTGCAACTTCGCGCCTGTCATCGTCGTCGTGCCTTCGACCGGCGTGCCCAGCCCGACCTCGATCCGGTGCGTGCCGCGCGCGTCGGTCATGGCGAAGACGCAGCGATTGGCGCTGAACTGCAGCTCGACATCGGTCACGCCGTCTTCGTTCGGTTCGATGCGCCAGCTGCGGCGTGCGTCGGCACGCGGCGACGTGGTTTCGCCTTGGGGTTTGTCGGGCAGAGCCAGCGTGCGCAGCCTTGCGGCAAGCGCCGCGTCCGTGCCGCTGCGTCCGCCGCCAAGCGCGGGAACAAGATGCGTCGCAATCGCCTGGTACAGTCGCCGGTCGCGCGGCTGCAGCCCCGCGGTGGTGACGACGACGGCGTTCAAGGCGGGCCAGATGATGCACATCTGGCCGAACAGACCCGACGCGTAATAGCCGCCATCCGCGGTCATCCACCATTGAAAGCCATAGCCGGGGCGTCGCAGCGATGCATCGATCGGACCGTCGGGACGCGTATAGCGTTTGCCGTCGAGATCGCCGATCCAGACTTCGCGCACCTGGTTGCGCGTCGCATCGCGCACCCACGCATCCCACAAAATGCGCGCGCCGTTCCAGACGCCGCCTTGCGCATGCAACAGGCCGAACTTGGCCATGTCCTCGGTCGTGCAGACGAGGCCATTGCCGCCGGTATTGTAGCCTTCGGGCGACACGTCCCACGACACCGGCCCCATACCGAGCGGATCCATCATACGTTCGCGCAGCAGATCGTAGGCGGTGCGACCGGTCACCTTGGTCACGATCGCCGACAGGATGTAGCTGGTGGCACTGCTATAGATGAAATGATCGCCGGGTACGTCGTCGACGGGTTCGGCAAGAAACAGGCGGATCCAGCTTTCCGCGCTGCCGCGCCATTCGCCGCCCGAAATGCCGGTGCGATGTCCGGTGCGCATCGTCAGCAGATCCTGCACCGTCATGGCGGCGAGATTGTCGCTGACCTTGGCCGGACGATGTTCGGGGAAGAAATCGACCACGCGGTCGTCGAAGCGCAGCAACTTGTCGTCGATCGCAACGCCGACCGCGGTCGCGGTCCAGCTTTTGGTGGAGGAATGCTGCATGTGGGGAACGTCCAGCCGGTAGGGCTGCAACGCCGCCTCGGCGATCACCGCACCGTTCTGCACGATCATCAGACTGTGCAGCTCCAGTTCGTTCGCCTGCACCTCGTCGAGAAAGCGGCTGATCCCGCCGGGATCGGTGCCTTGCGATGACGGCGTCGCGCGCGGGAGAGCGGTACCCAAAGTCAATTGCATCGTCGTGCCAATCAGAGAGATTTACGTAGCGCGTCGTCATTGCCGACGCGGTAGCCGCGGGCGCGATAGAAGCGCGCCGCGGTCGCGGTGGATTGCAAGGTGCAGCGCGTCAGCCCGTGCGAACGCGCCCAATCTTCCATTGCCGCAAGCAGCTGCTTGCTGACGCCGGTGAAGCGCGCGTCGGGGGCGACATAGTTGAGCAGAATATGCCCGTCATCGCGGATCAGTCCGAACCCGACCAAGCTGTCGTCGCGCGTCGCGACGAACGCGGCATTGGTCGCAGACTTGATCCAGTCACGCAGCTGGTCCGGCGTCTTATTCGCAAGCCACCGTTCGATACGTTCAGGATCGCCGTTGTGGTCGCGCGCGCAGAGTTCGGTGATTGAGCGGCGCAGCACCAGCGCGGCTGCTTCAGCGTCGCTTTCGACGGCGGCGCGGATCATGTCGTTGCCGCGCGTGCAGCCGCGCTGCGTCGGCGCGCACGCGTACGGCGCAGCCACATCCAGACGCCAGTCACCGCCAACAGCAACGGGACGGTCGCGGTGAGCCAGATCAGAAGACGGCCGAAGGTGCCCAGCGCGTCGCCTTTATGAATCCATAAGATCGTTTCGGGCACGTCGACCGCGGGCGGCACGTCGGCGCGGCCGTAGCGCGCGATCACTGCGCCGTCATATCCGTTGAAATAAACGCGCCCGGTCGCTTCGCCGTGTTGGTTGCCGACCACGACGGTGACGCTCTGGCCGTCTTTGCCTGCGAAGCGCACGTCGCGTGCAACGCCGCCATCGGCGAGCGCGGTTGCGACGAACGTGTCGGCGCGCAGCAACTTCGCGCCCGGCTGCACCGGCACGGCAGGGATTTTCAGGTTGCGCAGCGCCAGTCCCGCTTGCAGTTGCGGCTTGAGCGCGGTCAACGCACCGGTCGTGACCAACGGAATCAGCACGACGCAAGCGACGACGCCAATGACGCGATGCAGATCGAGCAGAGCCCGGCCGCGTCCTGCGTCGAGCTTCATCTTGAAGCCCGCTTGCAGCCCCGCGCGCCCTGGCCACCATAAAAGCGGGCCGGTGATCAGCAGAAACAGCAAATAGGTGGTGCCGAGCAAGCCGACGACGAAGCGTCCGTCGTCACCGGCGAGCAGCGCGTAGTGGAGGCGGAACAGAAGCTCGCCTGGAATTGCGGCAAGCGGCAGCACGCCAAGCACATTGCCGTTGCTGGGATCGACCGTTGCGATCCGTGCGTTGAGCGAGCCGCCAGACGAGCCCAGCCAGGCGCGATAGACGCCGTCCTTGTAAGCAGGGAGTTCGATCCGCGACACGCGCGTGTCGGGCGCAACCGCGCGCACCGCATCCAGCGCGGTCTGCACGTCGATCACAACCGGACCGCCGGAGCCGCGCAACAGCGACGGCATCAGCAGCCGATCTAGATCTTCGCGCCAAACGATCGCGAGTCCGGTCAGCGACTGCATAACGATCCAAAGACCGATCAGCAGCCCGGTCCAGCGATGGAACTTGACGAGAAAGCGACGTGTCCGCGGCGAAAGCACGGTTCAAAGATCTCCGCTGCGCGCGAGAAAGGAAAGGGCGGCATTCCGAAGAATGCCGCCCCAGGAGAACGGGAGGAGAGAGCCCGTTAGAAACGGCCCGTTAGAATCTAAACGTGGTCGAGAACTTCGCGGTGCGCGGCAGGCCGGTTGCCAGCAGCGAGCTGCCCGTCGCGGCGTAGTAGTTCTTGTCGAGCAAGTTCTCGATGTTGAAGCGGAAGGTGACGTCGGCGCCGCGGATGTCGGTCGTGTAGCGCGCGCCGATGTCATAGGTCTGGTAGCCCGGAATGTAGGCCTGGTTGGCCGCGTTCACCGCGCGTCCACCGGTGTGGAACATGCCGGCCGTCAGGCTCAGACCTTCGACCCAGGGCGTGCGGTATTCGGCGAACAGCGAAGCGGCGAAGCGCGGCGTGTTTTCCGGACGCTTGCCGATCAAGGTGAGATCCGACGTGTTGCCGACTTTGGCGTCGAGGATCATCGCAGTGGCGAAGACCGAGAACTGCGCGTTGATCTCGCCGGTGGCGCTGAATTCAAACCCTTCATACGTCGTGCGGCCGTCCTGCACGAAGACGTTGGACGAATTCAGGAACGACGCAGAACGGTCGATCGAGAAACGACCCAAAGTCAGCAGCAGCTTGTCGATGGGTTCGGCTTTGATGCCGACTTCCCACTGCGTGCTGAGCGCGGGCGGCAAGGTCTGGTTGGCGTTCGCCGCAACCAAGGGCGCAACGCCGCCTTCTTCCAGACCTTCGATATAGGTGCCGTAGAAGCTCAACCACGGAAGCACTTTGATCACGGCGCCGCCGGTCGGGCTGTTTTCCGCCGCAGAATAGCGGCCGGTTGCGGCGGTCACGCTCGAATAGATCGAGCGGCGCACGCCGACCACCATTTCAAGCCAGTCGGAATATTTCATCCGATCGAAGACATAGAGGCCTTTGTCGTCGATCTTCTGCGGGTTGGTGATGCTGCGTGCGGCCGGCATCACGACTTCGGCATGTTCGATCGGCGCGTAGAGATTCTGTGCCAGGTTGGTCGCGTTGTTGGTGACCGGCACATATTGCTTTCGCACGTTGCGCGTGCCGCCGAACGAGATCTCATGCTCCAGAATCCAGGTCTGGAAGGCGCCTGCGAATTCCGCGCGGTAGTTGACGTTGCGATACTCACCCTTGTTGGTGAAGGTCACGTTCGTCGTGCCGGCGCCGGTCGCCAGATTGTAGTTCTGGAACACCGGGAAGCGGCGGTCGCGATTGAGATACGACTCGCCGGCCTCGAGCGTCACCGACCAGTTCGGCAGAAACTTGTAGTCGACATGCGCTAGGAAGTTGTTCGAGTCGGCGTCGGTATACATCCACTTGTCGCCGAGATTGCTTGAGTTGCTCGGCGTCGGCGGCAGCACCAGCGGCACGCGCGCCGCGATCTGCGCCGCCGTCAAGGTCGGCAGGCGAATGATCGCGACTTCGCTGACTTTTTTGTGGATGTGTTCGGCATCCAGTTTGACGTGGAAATTCTCGAACGGGTCGACGTCGATTGCGACTGCATAGAGACGGCGATTGCCGTCGACTTTGTCGATGCCGTAGTCCAGGCCCGATTCGACTGCGTTGACGCGAATGCCGACCTTGTCGTCGACGAAGCGGCGGCTCATGTCGGCATGGCCGCCGATCGTGCCGTGATTGTTGCCGAACAAAGTCAGATCGTTGATCGGGCTGTTGGTCGGACGTTTGGTCGTCATGTTGACGATGCCCGACGGCGGCACGAATCCGTAATAGATCGCAGCCACGCCTTTCAGAACTTCGACGCGTTCTTTGTCTTCCAGCGGCAGGTCGATCAGGTTGACGGTCGGCAGGCTGCCATTGAGACGGTACGAGCTGCGCGCTTCGAAATTGATGCCGCGTGCTTGCAGGTTGCTCGCGACTGACGGGCCGACCTGGCTCATCGTCACGCCGGCCGAGTTGCGCACCGCGTCGAACAGGTTGGTCGCCTGCTGCGCTTCAATGATTTCGCGCGGAATGACCGTGACCGTCAGCGGCGTGTCGAGCTGGCGCGCGTTGCGGAACGTGCCGGCCTGCACGTAGTTGGCGCTAAAGCTTTTCTTGCGGTCGGCGGTGATCAGAATTTCTTCGAGCTGCGGACCGTCAGCAGCGGCGAGCTGTGCGGCGGCCGGGACGGGCGCGATACCGCCGAAGAGAAGCGCCAGCGCGCTTGCTCCATGCTTCAGGTTGGAACGACGTGCCCAGTTCGCGCGACCAAGATCCCGCATGCCCAATACCCCCTGCTCAAGACCCTCGGGCGGTTCCGCCTCTGGTTCGAACTTTGACCTTTGAGTCTACAAAAGACAATACATTGCTTATTCGAGGGCGTTGGGGACCGAAAGAAAGGTATTTTCGGTGCGAAAATGCCACCTCAAGCTGCGAACCGCCAAGCTGAGAGCAATTCTCGTTTTCGTCTAGGGAAATTTACCCGGCGACCCGGGATGAGGCTCAAGCCTCGATCAGGTCGACTTCCATCAAGTGCCGCCAATCCGGCGCGGCGCTGGCGAAGCGCGCCGGGCCACGTGGACGGAGCAGGGTCTGCGACGGCGTCTCGCCGAACAGACGTCGATAGTCGCCGGCAAACCGGCCGAGCTCGTAAAAGCCGTGCGCGTGCGCGACTTGCCGGATCGTCGTCGATTGCGGATCGGCCGAACGCAACGTTGCGTGCACCTGGCTCAAGCGCAGACGCTGCAGCGCAAGTTTCGGCGGCCGGTCGAGTGTGTCGTTGAAGGCGCGCTGGATCGTCGAACGCGAGATGCAGAGTTCGCTGCAGATCTTGTGGATGTCGACGGGCACACCGGCATGGGCGCGCACATAGTCTTCGACGCGGCGCACCAGCTCCATACCGTTGCGCACGGGCGGGATGTAGCGACCGCCATGCACCGAGTCCGAGGTCTGCACTAGAAACGCGTGCAGGAATTGTTCTTTCAACTGCGTCTGCAGCGGCGCAGCCAACGGCGTCGCGGCTTGCTGCAAAAGACCGATCGATTGGCTGAGCCGGCGCGTCGCGGCATGCCGTATATGCGGCGCTGCGCGGTAGCGAACTGAATGCTCCCAGTATTTGCCTTCATCGAGATGATATTGCGCGCCGGCTGCAGCCAGCTCGTCCAACGTCATGTCGATCGTGACGTAGGAGGTCGATCCGGCGAAGCGACCATCCTGTTCGTCGTTGCGCGGGAACACGAAGATGTCGCCTTGCAACGCTTCTTGTTGCCACTGACTGATCTGACCCGACGGCGACAGGATCATCGCCAGCACGACGCGGTCGGTCGACAGAATGCCGCGCATCCGAATGTCGTTCTCGGTCTCGAAGCGGCCGGCGCTGACTTGCATCGCGCCGAGATCGGCGTGGAGCAGTTGGCCGCGGCAATAGCCAGGATCGAGCTGCGTCGTACGCAGATCGGCGCCCATCACGACGGCGCTCAAATCTTCGAAACTGACGACGTTGCGCGAAACGACGAGTCCCGACATCGGGCGCGGCCCCTCCGTGGCTTACGAGAAATCGTGCCACAGCAGCGGTTATCCGCAAACGGCCGATTGCCGGCCGGTGCGATGAAGCGGGGTTACTGGACCGGCGTGCGGCTATCGCGCCAGCGAAACGCCCAAGCAGTTCCGTATGGCACGCTGGGAACCGGCTCGATCGATTGCAGCCATTTCGCCGCGATTGTGGGACGTTGTGCAAACCACAGCGGAAGGTCGGGTAATTCGGCGGCCTCGAGCTGCTGCAGCGCGCGCCAGACTTGCGCTCGCGCCGCCGGGTCGCAAACCGTCGCCAACTGGTCGAGCAGCGCGTCCATCTGCGGCGAACGATAGCCGCTGAAATTCACGCCGGCATGGCCGTTGGTGTCATCGGGCACCGAGCTGCTGTGGCGCAGTGCGCGCGGCGGCACGTCAGGCTCCTGCACATAGTGAGTCAGCGCCACGCCTGCGATGGTTCGCTTCGGAAGCATTTCGCCGAACAGCACGCGCGGCTCGACCAGGCGAATATGCGCGGCGACGCCCAGCTTGCCCCAGTCGGCGGCGATCACCTGCACCGCCAATTCGCGCTCGCGGTTGCCCGCAGTGGTGACGATTTCGAACTCAAGCCGCTTGCCGTTCTTGTCACGGCGCACGCCGTCAGTGCCGCGACGCCAACCTGCTTCTTCGAGCAGCGCGTTGGCGCGCGCGGGATCGTGCCCGTACGACTCGACATTGGCGGCGTAGGGCAGGATCGGACTCGTCGACGACGTCGCTGCTTTGGCTTTCCCCGCCAGCACCGTGCGCAACAGCGCGTCGCGATCGAGTCCGTAGGCCAATGCGCGCCGCACGCGCAGATCGGCAAAGCGCGGATCGTCCAACGGCCAGGTCAGGCGCGAGAAGGCAAGCGTGTCCTGCCACAGAACTTGAAACCGGTCGCTGTGGCGTTGCTCGATTTCGAGTGCCTGTTCGGTGCCGAGTCCCGCTTCGCCGGGAACCAGATCGACTTCGCCAGCCAGCAACGATGCGCGCAACGCGGCGCCACTGCCGCGCACGCTGACGATCAACCGGTCGAAGAAAGCGGGCGGGCCGGGCCAATGCGGATTGCGCGCCAGCAACAGACGTTCGCCCGGTTCGAGCCGTTCGACGCGATAGGCGCTCCAGGACAGGCCGGGCGTTGCGGGCGCCGTGTCGAAGCGCGTCGCTGCGCGATAGTCGTCCGGGTTGGCGAGAAATACCGGGCGCTCGATATGCGCCGGCAGAAGATGGATCGGCAACGCAGCCGCGTCGCAACGATGACCGTTCCGCTGCAGCACGATCGTGCGCGCATCCCGTGCAGTGATGCCGACAATCTCGTCGCGATAGAGCGAGCCATGCACGATGCCGCTCGCCGAGGCGCGTCCAACTTCCAGCGTGAAAGCGAAATCGTCGAGCCCGACTTTGACTCCGTCGTCCCAGGCCAGCCCGTCGCGCAAGGTCAGTACGACATCGTCATTGGCGCCGTTGCGTTCGATGCGCGGTGCGCCTTCGCAAGCCAGGCACACAGGTTCGAGCTTGGAGTCGTAGCCGACCAGCTGCGGTCGCGCCGGCGCCAACACCAGGCTCTTCGCCATGTCGTCGCCGATTGCGGGATGCAGATTGTTGGGGAACTGCGTTACCGCAATGCGCAGCGTATGCAGCGACGGCGCCTTGTTGGGCGTCGGCCACAAAGAATAAGCGGCGACCGCGACCAGCGCGACCGCCGCTAGAGCGATCTTCTTCTTGTTCACGTCGAACAACTTGTTCCGAACCGCGCCCGGATCAAGCGCTGCGAACGGACCTGTTCACGCTGTGCTTACGCTGCAGCCTCGCGTCCGGAGGCCGCGTAGGCGATCGGCCGATCGCCGCGAACGGTCGTGCGATACAAGGTGCGCCGCTCGCTGGCCGGGCACCCGGTCGCGAGATGCATCGTCGACCGGTTGTCCCAGAAGACGAGGTCGTGATCGCGCCATTTGTGGCGATAGTGAAAGCGCGGTTCGACGGAATGCGCGAACAGCCGGTCGAGCAGGCTACGGCTTTCGCCGTCGTCCAGCTCGTTGATGCGCGTGGTGAAACCTTCGCTGACGAACAACGCCGCGCGGCCGGTTACCGGATGCGCGCGCACGACCGGGTGATTGACCGGCGGCACGGTCGCGGCGGTGGCTGCGTCGATTTTGCGGTCCGGATTGACCGCGGCCTGCGCCTTGTTGCGCGCGACATAGGAATGTTCAGCGGTGAGGCCGATCAATTTCTGCTTGGTCTCGTCGTCGAGCGCGTCATAGGCGGCGCGCATGTCGGTGAAGATCGTGTCGCCCGATCCGTCTTTCGGCAGCTCCTGCGCATGCAGCAACGAACCCAGGCTGGGTTCGGCCAAATAGGACAGATCCGAATGCCAATATTTGCCCGCGTCGGCGAGGCCGATCGGCGTGCCGTTTTCGATCACGTTCGACACGATCAGAATCTCGGGATGGGCCGCGTGGTGATAGCGCTTCTGCACATGCACTTCGAGCCCGCCAAAGCGACGGCTGACCTCGACATGGCGGTCGGGACTCAACTTGCTCTGGTCGCGAAACACCAACAATCCGCGCAGCGCCAGCAGGCGTTGCAAGGTTGCAATCGTCGCGTCGTCGAGATCTTGCCCAAGATCCAGGTCGAGGATCTCGGTGCCGAGCGACGGAGTCAGGTCAACGAACTTGGTCATCAGCTTCCTGCCTTCTCATGCAGCTCGGGGAAGAACAGCTCTTCCCATTGGGACGGTGCAACCGGAATCTGTCCGGTGCGGGCCTGGAACGCCGCAAACTTCAAGACGTTTTCGGGCGCCGTCGTGTAGTGGATGCGTGGATCGCGGATCAGTGCTTCGACCTCGTCGATCGATTGCGGCGATTTCTCCGCTGCGATGTACAACGCCGCCGCCTGTCGCGGTTGCGACTGGATGAATCGGTTCGCCTCGTCCAGCGCCTGCACGACCGCGCGCGCCACTTGCGGATTGGCGTCGTGCCATTTCTTGGTTCCGTACAGAACGTTGAATGTGTGCGGACCGCCCAGCACGTCGTAACTCGACAGAACGCGATGCACACGCGGATCTTTCTGCTGCAACGACTGGAAGGGCGGGCTGGTGAAGTGCGCCGACACGCCGGCGCCGCCCGACAGCAACGCCGCCGTCGCATCGGGATGGGTCAGACCGACCGTCAACGTATCCAGCTTGGCGAACTGGCCCGGACCGAAGGCTTGTTCCGCCGCCATCTGCAACACGATGGCCTGGAACCCGACTTTGGGCGCGGGCAGCGCGATCCGGTCCTTGTCGCTGAAGTCTTTCAACGTGCGGACGTTCGGATTGTTGGTGTTCAATTCGTTCGGCACCGAGCCCAGCGCTGCCAACGCGCGCACGTCGATCGAATTGCGCGTCTTGGCCCAGATCGTAATGAAGGGCGGCACACCGGCCGAGACGAGATCGATCGTGCCCGACAGCAAGGCTTCGTTGGTAAAGCTGCCGCCCGACACGACGCGCCATTCGATCTTGAGATCTTTGACGCCGTTCTCGGTGGCAAACCGTTCGATCAGCTTCTGTTCTTTGGCGACGATCATCGGCAGGTACGACAGACCGAATTGCTGCGAGATGCGCAGCTCGGTCGCGCTTGCGGAGACTGCAAGTACAAGGCTCAGCGCGATTGCGAAAATTGTTTTCATCGTGCGGTGCTCCGGCGTTGGGCGCGTTCGATCAATTCGGCAGCGCGCCGTGCGGCTTGCGTGGAAGAAAATACGCGCTGTTCGAGCGTCGCGAAACGATTGTCGGAAACGAAGAAGCGGAATCCGCGTCGTTGACGCACGGCGATCCCGGCGACGGCGGTTGCCGTCTCGATTACGAATGCATCGGTCATGAAACTCTCGGGGACGAAAGAAGGAGAACGCGCGTCAGCGCGTACGAAATTCAGCGTCGGTGAGAGCAGGGACACATCAAGCAGACCATGCGCAGCTCCGTTCAGAACGGTTGCGGGCCCACGGATTCAGTGTCCGTGGCGCTTTAGCATTGGTGACGCGGCGCAAGCTGCCCAATCAAAAACCGCGATGGAGTCGCCTCCACGGATCTACGTTCGCAGGACGTAATCGTGTACGCAATTACAAAGTTAACGAGTTATTTTAGATAGGCCACTGCTTCAATGACGTTGCCGTCGAAATCCACCACGACGGTGCCGTAATAGCGCTCGTTGAGGTCGGGGCGCGGCCCGGCGGGCCGGCGGATGGTGGCGCCGTTCGCGCGCGCCGCTTCGCACAGCGCATCAACCTGATCGGTCGACGCGGCCGAAAACGCGACATGCGTGCCGCCACCCGCAATCGTGACGCCCGGCGCCTGCTGATAGAGATAGAACCATTCGGTACCGTTGGGGCCGAACGAAACGCTTTCGGCATCGCGCTTGGTCACGCCGGCGCCGACGCAGGCAAGCAAGGAGGAAAAGAACGCAGCGCCGCGATCGAGATCCGACGTGCCGAGTGAAACGTGATCGAACATGAACTTCCCTCTGCAATCGAGGGGCGACTCTAGCGACGCGGCGACGCCTTGTTTGTGCGAAGACCGGTCGCTAGACGCGTAGAAAACGCGCGTAGGCCGCGCCGAAGGACCAAGATGAACGCCGACGATCTCGACAGTTTCGACCTCGCGCTGTTGCGCGAAGTCCAGAGCGACAACCAGATCACCAGCGCCGCGTTGGCCGAGCGGGTGAATCTATCGCCCTCGGCCTGCTTGCGCCGGCTGCAGAAGCTGCACGAGTCGGGATTGATCCGGCGCGACGCCGCGCTGCTCGACTATGCCGCGCTGGGACGCGGTCTGACCGTGATGACCTTGGTCGCGCTGAAAGTCGAAACGTCGGGGCTGGGGACAGGCTTCGCCGCACGCGTCGGCGCGCACGCCTATGTCACGCAATGTATGTCGGTCACCGGCGAATTCGATTTCGCGCTGACCTTACGTCTGACCTCAATGCAGGAATACGAGCGGTTCATCGAAGCAGAGCTGCTGAACGACGCCAATGTCGCGCGCTTCGTCACTTTGGTCGGGTTGAAAGAAACCAAGTTCGAAACCGCGATCCCGCTCGATCACCTCCGGCGCTAGCGAATGGGCGGTGCGTAGAGCAAGCCGCCTTTGTTCCACTGCGCGTTCAAACCGCGATCGAGTTTTAGCGCCGATCCCTTGCCGACATTGCGCTCGTAGATCTCGCCGTAATTGCCCACCTGCTTGATCGCGTTGCGTGCCCAGCCGTCTTCAAGGCCCAGCGGCTTGCCCATCGAACCGGTGTAGCCCAACAGGCGCTGCAATTCGGGCGAGGTCGTCTTGGCGAAACTGTCGATATTGGCCGACGTGACGCCCGACTCTTCGGCCTGGATCAGCGCGAACACAGTCCATTTCAGAATGTCGAACCACTGGTCGTCGCCGTGCCGCACCGCCGGCGTCAGCGGCTCCTTCGAAATCAGCTCGGGTAGGATCACGTAGTCGTCGGGGTTTTTCACCATCGACGCACGAAAGCTCGCGAGCTGCGAAGCATCGGCGCTCAACGCGTCGCAACGGCCGCCGAAAAAGGCGTGCGCACCGTCTTCTTCTTTTTCGGTGGTCAACGTGCGCAGCGAAATACCGTTGGCGCGCGCATAGTCGGCGATGTTCTGGTCGTTGGTGGTGCCGCTGCCAGTGCAGACCGTGGCGCCGTTGAGCGACTTGATCGAGGTGACGTTGGCCGACTTCTTCACCAGAAAGCCCTGGCCATCGTAATAGACGGTCGGGCCGAAATTGATGCTGTTGCCCGCGTCGCGTCCCATCGTCCAGGTCAGGTTGCGCGACAGCACGTCGACTTCGCCGGTCTGCAGCGCCGTGATGCGTTGCTGGGTCGATAGCGGTACGAAACGCACTTTGGTCGCGTCGCCGAACACGGCGGCGGCGACGGCGCGGCAGACATCGACGTCGAGGCCTTTCCAGGCACCGCGTTCATCGGGCGCGCTGAAACCGGGCAGGCCGCTGCTGACACCGCAGAGCAACTGTCCGCGTGCACGGACCGTATCGATCGTCGCGGCGGAGGCGTCTGCGCCCGAAATTGCAGCAAATCCAAGCAAGGCGAGAGCGAGCAGACGCATCGAGAATCCTCCGTGGCAGGCGCGCCGACTGTGCCGTCCGCTTGCTAGGTTGAGAAGCCCTGGTCATGGTTCGGGGGTCGATTGGAGAAGTCTATGCGTCTGCGCGCCTTCTGCCTCGCTTTGTTCTGCACCGCGACCCTCGCGCGCGCTGAGCCAAGCATCCTTGTGCTCAAACCCGATCGCGTCTGGACCGGCGAGGGTGCCGTGCAGTCCGGCTGGATCGTCGTCGTGCAGGGGGAGCGGATCCTGTCGGCCGGTCCCGCATCGCAGGCGCCGGCGGGCGCCACGGAAATTGCGCTGCCGGGCACGACGTTGCTGCCGGGCCTGATCGACCTGCACACGCATCTACTGCTGCATCCGTACGACGAGACGAGCTGGAACGATCAGGTGCTGCGCGAGGCCGAAGCCTATCGCGTGCTGCGTGCCGCGAAACAGGCCGAGGCGACGTTGCTGGCGGGATTCACCACGGTTCGCGATCTCGGCAGCGAAGGCGCCGGCTATGCCGACGTGCAGATCAAACGCGCGATCAACGAAGGCGTCGTGCGCGGCCCGCGCATGCTGGTCGCGACCCGCGCGATCGTCGCCAGCGACAGTTACGGACCACCGCGACGCGATTTTCGTGACGACGTCGACGTGCCGCAAGGCGCGCAGGAAGTCAGCGGCGAAGCCGAGATTTTGCGCGCAGTCCGCGAACAGGCGGGGCGTGGCGCCGATTGGATCAAGCTCTACGCCGACTATCGTGTCGGTGCGGATGGTTCGGCACGCGCCACCTTCACCCAGCGCGAGTTGAACGCGCTGGTCGAAATCGCGCACGGGCTCGGCCGTCCGGTCGCGTCACACGCAGCAACCGACGAAGGAATCAAACGATCGGTGTTGGCCGGCGTCGAGACGATCGAACACGGCTATGCCGCATCGGACGAAACGCTGAAGCTGATGCGCGATCGCCACGTCGCGTTGCTGCCGACCTTGGCCGCGGTCGAAGCGTCGAGCCGCTATGCCAAACGCTACACCGAAGGCGGCGCGCTGAGCCCGCAGATGGAGGCTGCTGCGCGCACCTTCAAAGCAGCGTTGAAACTTGGCGTCGTGATCGGGTGCGGCAGCGACGCGGGCGTGTTCCGCCACGGCGATAGCTGGCGCGAACTTGCCTGGATGGTGAAACACGGCATGACCCCGGTGCAGGCGCTGGCGGCAGCGACGACGGTGAATGCAAAGGTCCTCGGCAAGGAAGGCGAGTTGGGCGTGGTGAAAGCGGGCGCGCTTGCTGATCTGGTTGCGGTGAGTGGCGACCCGACCGCCGACATTCAAGCGGTGCGCAACGTTTCGTTCGTGATGAAAGGCGGCAAGGTCGAGTTGAAACCGGCGCCCTAGCTCCTCACGTGCAGAGTCTAAGACAGTGAGGGCGTATGTACGAACCTCCTCTCGAAGGCGACAGAGACCGATCCGTCTGGCGCGACGCGCGGAATGATGCGATTGCATCCGTGCTTGGATCTTCTGAGGAGATAGCGCTGGTCCTCGGCGTTCTGGTTCTCGCCTGGTTCCTCATTAAGCTCGTATTTTGGTGCTGTGAGCGCGCCTACCGCTACGTCGTCGCCCGCTAAGTCAGCGCAGACCACGTCCGAGCGTCGCCGTAAAGACCAGCAGTACGATCGTGGCACTGCCGATCCACGCCCAGTTGCGCGGGATCTCTCGCGACATTCCAGTTCGCACGAACAACAGGCCGAGCGACGCGCCGCCGATTTCGAGGGCCGCGTCGCGCAGTGCACCGGTGCGGTCGGCGCTATAAAAACAAGCGGCAAAGATCGCAGCGGCGGTTCCAGCGACATAGGCGAGTTTGATTGCGCGATCACCATGACGTGACACGGTCGCGGGACGCGCGCCGCCATGGCCGATCGCTTCATGCGTGACCGTGGCAGCGCAGGCCGCAACGACGCCGATCGCAACGACAGTGGCGGTGTCGTTGCGTCCGGTCATTTGGCCGGACATCTCGGCGGCCAATCTTTGTCGCGCGGATCGCGCTGCAAGAAGAACTCGCCCGAGTTCGGCCCTTTCGTATCGCGCGCAAACAACATCGACCGGCCACTCGGCGACAGAAGCGCGCCGACTTCGCTGCCGTTCGCGTTGATCTCGGCGCCCATCTTCACCTTCGGCGTCCAACCGTCGTTGGTCAGGTGCGATTCATAGAAGCCGTCATTGGCGTTGATGATCATGCGCTTGCCGTCCTTGGACAGCTCGGCTTCGAATTCGTCGTTGGGGCCGTTGATGGCGGGGCCGAGATTTTCGACCTGCCAGGCGCCGTCTTTGTCTTGGCGCGCACGATAGATGTCGGTCTTGCCGAACCCGCCCGGACGGTTCGATCCGAAATACAGCCAGCCATCCGGCATCAGCCGCGGAAACCATTCGCGCCCGTCGCTATTGATTGGCGCGGGCAAACGCACCGGCGTTCCCCACACGTTGTTTGCGTCGCGATCGACACGCCAGATGTCGAGTTCCTTGCGCACGATCCCGTCGGTCGAGCGCGTCGAGATGAAATAGAGGCTCTTGCCGTCTTCGGTGAAGAACGGGTCGGCTTCGACACCGTCACCGGCAAAGCTCGGCGACACAGGTTCGGACCAGCCGTCTTTGGTGCAGCGGCTCATGAAGATGCGCCAGCCGGTAAAATCGGGCGCGCTGCGCACGAAGTAGAAATCGCCCGTCCGCGGATCGAACGCAGGGTGCGATTCGTAAGCGGGGCTGGCGATGCGGTCCTGGTGCCAGGGCACCACGTCGACCGCCGCAATCGCGGGTCCGATTGCTGCAAAAAATCCAAACAGGCTTGCCGCAAGTCCTCGATTTATCGCCCTTCGCCGCATGGATCTGCCTCTTTGCTGCAACGTTGGTGGATTGCGCTTGCGTCCCCGGCATCTGCCGTCAACATCGCCGCCAAACCGAGCAGGGGCAATGTAGTGAGCGATTCGCAGAAGAATCTTCGGCCAAAGGGAATTGGGGCTGAGGAAGCGGCGGAGCAGCATGATTTCGTCCGCGGGCTCAAGAACCGACATGTGCAGCTCATCGCATTCGGCGGCGCGATCGGCGTCGGCCTATTTCTCGGCTCGGCCGGTGCGATCCAGCTTGCCGGCCCGGTCGCGCTGCTTGCGTATCTTGTTGCCGGCATCACCGTGTTCTTCGTCGCGCGCGCCTTGGGCGAGTTGCTGCTCTACCGTCCGGTGACGGGCTCGTTCGCAACCTATGCCGAAGAATTCCTCGGACCGTGGGCCGGATTCGTCACCGGCTGGTCCTATTGGTGTTTGTGGGTTCTGGTCGGCATCGCGGAAATCACCGCGGTCGGCGTCTACGTCCATCACTGGTTCCCCGACCTGCCGCAATGGATTCCGGCACTGGTGACCTTGGCCTTGCTGGCCGCGGTCAATCTCAACGCAGTGCGTCTGTTCGGCGAATTCGAATTCTGGTTCGCGCTGATCAAGATCGTCACCATCGTCGCGATGATCGTGCTGGGTGCCGCCATTCTGTTCGGCGGCTTCGGCGATCTCGGCCGCACCGCCAGCGTCGCCAATCTCTGGTCGCATGGTGGCTTTGCGCCGAACGGGCTGGTGGCGTTGCTGCTGGCGTTTCCGATCGCGCTTTTTTCGTTCGGCGGCGTCGAAGTAGTCGGCGTCACGGCCGGCGAGGCGGAAGATCCCGCGCGCACCATGCCGCGCGCCATTCGCGGCATCGTCTATCGCATCGTGCTGTTCTATCTCGGCGCGCTGACGATCATTCTCTGCCTGCTGCCGTGGAACGAGATGTCCAAGCATGGCAGCCCGTTCGTGCTGGTGTTCGAGCAGATCGGCATTCCGGCCGCGGCCGACGTGATCAATTTCGTCGTCATCACCGCCGCCGCATCGGCCTGCTCGACCGGCATCTTCACCGCCGGCCGCATGCTCTACACCTTGGCGCAGCTCGGCCGTGCGCCGCGCGCGTTTGGCCAGGTCAGCGCGCAGCATATTCCCGCGCGTGGCGTTGCAGTGTCGGCGCTGCTGATGCTGGCGGGTGTGGTGCTCAACTATTTCGTGCCGGAACAGGCGTTCGGCTATGTGATGAGCGTCGTGGTGGTGGTGCAGGTTTGGGCCTGGGGCGTGATCCTGGTCGCCAATCTGCGCTATCGCAAACAAGTCGCCGCCGGAACCAAACACGCGTCGAGCTTTCAGATGCCGTGGGCGCCTTATTCGAACTGGATCGTGCTGGGCGTGCTGGCGCTGGTCTATGTGCTGCTTGGCTTCGACGCCGACACGCGCGTCGCGATTTACGCGACGCCGCTTTGGTTCGGTCTGCTCACCGTCGCCTATCTCGCCACCAAACGGCGCTGATCTGCATGGACTCGATGTCCTTCCTGCGCGATGTGCTGGCGCCGCTCGACGGCAAGCGCGTGCTGGATATCGGCTGCGGGCCGGGAACGCTTGCCAAGGCGCTGTCGAAACTGGGTGCGCGCGTGACCGGCGTCGATCCTGCCGCCAACATGATCGACGCAGCGCGCGCGTCCGTTCCCGAGGCGACGTTTCTGGTTGCGCCGGGCGAAGACCTGCCGTTCGAGGACAGCGCGTTCGACGCCGCGATCTTTCTCAACTCGCTGCATCACGTGCCCGCACCGGTGATGGTGCCCGCGCTGCAGGATGCGGCGCGCGTTGCGACCGGACCGGTGGTGGTGATCGAGCCGTTGCCGACCGGCAATTTCTTCGACGCGCTGCGCATCGTCGAAGACGAGACGATCGTGCGTAACCAGGCGCAAGACGCGATCAAGCAGGCGGTGACGTCGCAGCGTCTGCGGCTGGTGCGCGAAGTCGAGTATGTGCGCCGCGAGATCTTCGAGAATTTCGGCCAGTTCGCCGTGCGCATCACAGCCGCGGACATGATGCGCGCGCCGATCATCGCGGCGCGCCGCGACGAGATCGAAGCGGCGTTCCATGCCGCCGCCGAGCCGGGCGGGCAGGGCGGTTTCATCCTGGATCAGCCGATGCGCGCGCAGCTGCTGGCGCGGGCTTGAGCGGCGCAGCGGCGGCCCGCCGCGGGGGATCCCCTTGCAGGGCCTGGGGGGCGCCGGTATACAGCGCGGCTCGGATGGGCGCGTAGCTCAGCGGCAGAGCACACCCTTCACACGGGTGGGGTCGTAGGTTCAATCCCTACCGCGCCCACCATCCTACGCAGCGCGACTGCGCGCGTAGGATGTCCTCCGAAGCCTTGGCGAAGGAGGACTGACCCTGCCAAGCGCAGCTCCGGATGGCAGGCCATCCACTCCTCGGTACCGCACGCCTATCGCTACCGGACCGATCCCGCTGTTCCGTCCTTACCCGACGCCCGCCCGATCCTGACGAACGAGAACGGTTCCTCGGATGAAACTTCTGATCGTCGGCGGCTACGGAATTTTCGGCAGCCGCATCGTCGAGCTTTTGCAGGACGAGCCGCGCCTGACGATCCTCGTCGCGGGACGTTCGTTGCCGAAAGCGCGCGCGGCATGCGCCGGGTTCAAACAGGCACAAGCGACGTTGGTCGCGGCGCAGTTCGATCGCGACGGTGACGTCGCGCTGCAGCTCGCCGCGTTACAGCCGGACCTTCTGATCGATGCCAGCGGTCCGTTCCAGACCTATGGCGAAGCGCGCTACCGCGTCGTCGAAGCCTGCCTTGCGCAGCGCGTGCAGTATCTCGATCTCGCCGACGGAGCCGACTTCGTTGCCGGCATTGCCGACTTTGATGCGGCTGCGCGCGCAGCGGGCGTCTATGTTCTGTCGGGCGTATCGAGCTTTCCGGTGTTGAGTGCGGCGGTCGTGCGTCATCTGGCGAAGGATCTTGTCCGCGTCGATGCGATCCGCGGCGGGATCGCGCCTTCGCCGTTCGCTGGTGTCGGTGAGAATGTGATCCGCGCGATCGCAAGCTATGCCGGCCAAGCGATCACCTTGCGCCGCGACGGTCACGAAACGACCGCCTATCCATTCACCGAGCAGATGCGCTTCACAATCGCGCCGCCAGGACGTTTGCCGTTGCACAGCCGACTATTCTCGCTGGTCGACGCGCCCGAGCCGCACGTGCTTCCCCAGGTCCGTACCGAGGTCGATACGATCTGGATGGGAGCGGCACCGGTTCCGGAACTTCTGCATCGCGCGCTGATCGCACTGGCCTGGCTCGTGCGCTGGAACGTGCTGCGCAGCGTTTTGCCAATCGCGGGTTTGATGCACGAAGCGACGAACACTGTGCGATGGGGCGAACATCGCGGCGGCATGTTCGTCGAAGTCGAAGGCGCCGACGCGGCGGGCGTTGCGCGCAAACGATCCTGGCATCTGCTTGCCGAAGGCGATGACGGGCCGTTGATCCCGTCGATGGCGGTTGCGGCCTTGGTGCGTCGTGCACTCGACGGTGATCCGCCACCGGTCGGCGCGCGCGCCGGCCTGCACGACCTTGAACTGGACGCGTACGACCGGCTTTTCGCCAGCCGCACGATTTACACCGGCGTGCGCGACGAGCCGGCGCCGAACGCGCCGCTCTATGCGCGCATTCTCGGTACGGCCTGGGACGCGCTGCCGGCGGAGATTCGCGCGATGCACGATTTCACCGGCGCGGCGCGCGGCCACGCCAGCGTCGAACGCGGTACGAGTTGGCTCGCCCGGATGGCGGGGCGGTTGATGGGATTTCCCGCAGCGAACGCCGACGTTCCGGTGCAGGTGCAGTTCACCGAGCGCGACGGTACCGAGACCTGGACGCGCAGCTTCGGCAGCGAAACTTTTTCCAGCGATCAGTTCGCGGGGCGTGGCCGCTCCGAACATCTCGTTTGCGAACGGTTCGGCCCGCTGATCTTTGCCATGGCGCTGGTCGTTGATGGCGGGACCTTGCGTCTCGTGCTGCGCCGCTGGAGCGCGTTCGGTATTCCGCTGCCGATGTGGTTCTGCCCGCGCTCGAACGCGCACGAGCATGTCGAAGACGGCAAATTTCACTTCTTCGTCGAAATCAGCCATCCGTTGGCGGGGCTGATCGTGCGCTATCGCGGTTGGCTGGTGCGGCAATGACGCCGGCCGAACAGGCGCTGCGCGCCAG
This sequence comes from Roseiterribacter gracilis, assembly GCA_018332375.1. GTDB lineage: Bacteria > Pseudomonadota > Alphaproteobacteria > BOG-932 > Roseiterribacteraceae > Roseiterribacter > Roseiterribacter gracilis. The sequence goes on from BOPV01000001.1 coordinate 520,230, forward strand.
CCTGGATGCGGCTGACGTCGCCTTCACCACCATCGAACACGAGCCGGTCTTCACGGTCGAGCAAAGCGCGCCACTGCACGACAAGATCCCGGGACTGCACACCAAAAACCTGTTTCTCAAAGATGCGGACGGTGCGCTGTTCCTGGTGACGGCGCCGGCACTGCTGCCGCTCGACCTCAAGCGCGTCGCAAGTTTGATCGGCGCCAAGCGTCTCTCGTTCGGCCGTCCAGACTTGCTGATCGAGACGTTGGGTGTCGAGCCTGGTTCGGTGACCACCTTGGCTGCGTTCAACGATCGCGACGGTCGGGTGCGCGTCGTGCTCGATCGCACGCTTGCCGGTGACGACGATGTCGGCGTGCATCCGCTGCGCAACAGTGCCACGACAATCCTACGCGGCACCGAACTGGTGCGCTGGCTGACTCTGGTATGTCACGCGCCGCTGATCGTCGATCTGGAGCAAGCGCGCCGCAACTGAGCGATTGCGTGGGTACGGTTCCCACAAATTGACGAGCGCGAATCACCGCGTTTCGAACCGCGAGGGTCAGGCAACGATAGAACGCACGTACCATCGCTGATATTCCGCGACAGTGCAGATTTTACGCGGCCTGTATGCCGCACGCATCGCCGGTCGACGCAGCAGCGCGATTGTCGACAATCCGTCGCACCTGCACGCGATCTGGAACAGTTTTTCCTCGAGTCCGGTCATCGTGTTGCAAATGATCGCGTCTCCGGACGGTCCGACGAACGATTCAATCCAAAAATAGGATCAGCGGTTTTAAATCTGCGATCCAATTACATTTTAAACATCGTCATTCACATCGCTGACATCGGCCGGTGCTTGGCAACGACGCAAAAACGTCTCCATACAAGCCTGGATGGAGAAGGGCGCCGCTTGTATGGTCGCTCGCTCGAACTTTCGGGAAAGATCGATGGCGACCAAAAAAGCCGCGACCAAGAAGACCGCGTCGCGCGCGCCTGCTTCGCGAACCCCGGTTTCGCACGCCAAAGGAAAAGCCAAGAAAACGCTGCCGTCGCTGACGCGCGAAGATTGGCTGCAAGCGGCAAAGTCGGCGCTGCTGAAAGGCGGCGTCGATCGGGTCAAGGTCGACCGGCTGGCCCGCGACATCAAAATGACGCGCGGCAGCTTCTATTGGCACTTTACCGATCGCGCCGATCTATTGGCAGCGCTGCTCGAACATTGGGAAGCGACCAACACCGGTCCGCTGCTGCGTGCCTTTGAAGAGGCGGCGCGCCACGACAAGTCGCATTTCCACGACGTCGCCAAAATGTGGATCGCGGAAAAGGAATATAGCCCGGCCTTCGACACCGCGATCCGCGACTGGGCACGCAAGGACGCGGCGGTTGCCAAGGCGGTGCGCCGTGTCGACGAAAAGCGCATCGACGCGCTGACCAAGATGATGAAGGCCTACGGCTTCAAAGGCGAAGAAGCCTTCATCCGCGCGCGCGTCATCTATTTCCACCAGATCGGCTACTACACGCTGGCGATCCGCGAGTCCGAAGCGGAACGCATCCGCCTCGAACCGATCTACGCCAAGGTCCTGCTCAACCTCTGACGGCGCTATTGCGCCGTCTGCTGGCGCAGCTTGGCGACGTCCTTTGCGGTAAGCGTCGACCCCTTGCTGCCGAACCGCGCCGTCACGTAGTTGGCGAGCGCCGCAACATCCGCATCGGAATAGATGCTGCCGAAGGACGGCATCGACACCAGACCGTTCGGCCGTTGCATGCCGGTCAAGATGACCTGCACGACATTGGTGCCGCCGGGATCGTTGACCGCGCGTGCACCGGTCAAGGTTGCGGTCGGTGTAATCGCACTAACGCCGCTCCAGTCGTGACAACTGGCGCAAGCGCCCGCGAAGATCTGCTTGCCGCGCCCATTGTCGGGCCCTTGGCGGTGCGACGTGGCGGCGACGCCGGCGAGCGTCGACGGCAGATCCGACGATGGCTTGGCGGGCACGCTGCGCAGATAGGCGACCAGCGCGCGTACGTCGCTGGCTGCGAGTTTGCTGAAACTATGGTCGACCGCTTCGCCCATCGGGCCCGACGCGGTGCCATGGCCGGGCGCATGACCGGTGCTGAGATACGACAGCAGCGCTTCGTCGGTCCACGCACCGATGCCGGCGCCTTTGTCGGTGGTGATGTTGTAGGCGTACCAGCCCGCACTGACCGTGCCCGCAAATTTTTTGCGGTTGTCGAGCGCGAAAGCGAGGTTGCGCGGCGTGTGGCAATCGCCGCAATGCGCCAGCGCCTCTGCGAGATAAGCGCCGCGATTCCAATCCGCGCTTTTGTCGGCCACGGGTTGGAAGCGAACATCTTCATTGAAGAACGCCGACCAAAACGCCATGCCCCAACGCTGGTTGAACGGGAAGGCGAGCGTGTTGGTGCGCGCCGGCGCTTTCACCGGCGGCAGGCTGAACAGATACGCTTTGATCGCCAGCGCATCTTCGTCGGTGACGTAGGTGTAAGAATTGTACGGCATGGCCGGGTAGAGGCGCGCACCGTCGCGTCGAACGCCGCGATGCATTGCCGCCAGGAACTCGGCGTCGCTGTAATTGCCGATGCCGGTTTCCTTGTCGGGCGTGATGTTGGTCGAATAGAGCGTGCCGAACGGCAGCTTGAACGCAAACCCGCCAGTATATTCTTTGCCGCCTGGCGCGGTGTGGCACACCATGCAGTCGGCGGCCTGGGCCAGATATTCACCGCGCTTTTCGATGCTGGCCTGTTGCAGCTCGGCCGGCACGCCGGTCGGCTTGCCGTCTTTGTAGGACGCAAGCGCGACTTTGTTGCCGCCGGCAAAGCTGAGCGGGCCGGGCGCGCTGAGAAACCAGAGCGCGACCGCACCTGCGATCACGACCAGAATGGCGACGATGGTAAGCAGGGTACGGCGCATCGGTCAGGCGCTCCTCTTTCCGGCCAAGGCGGCGCGATCGATGGGTAGGCGACGCAGCGCGACGCCAGTTGCAGCGTAAATCGCGTTGCGCAAGGCGGGCGGACCCGCATTGGCGCCGGTCTCGCCGATACCGCCGGGTGCTTCGCCGCTTTTGATCACATGCACGTCGATGCGCGGCACTTCGTCGATGCGCAGCATGCGGTAGTCGTGGAAATTCGACTGCTGCACGCGGCCGCGTTCGATCGTGATCTCGCCCCACAAGGCAGCGGTGAGGCCGAAGATCAGCCCGCCTTGCAACTGCGCGATCACCGTATCGGGATTGACCGCGATGCCGGTATCGACCGCCGAGGTGATGCGGCGCAACCTGACTTCGCCATGCTCGTCGACTTCGGCTTCGACGACGGTTGCGATGAAACTGGCGAACGAAACCTGGGCGCAGATGCCGCGACCGACGCGCGCGGGCAGCGCCTGTCCCCAACCGGATTTCTCTGCCGCCATTTGCACGGCCGCTTTAAGGCGCGGTTCCTTGTCGAGCATCGAGACGCGGAAGGCGACCGGATCCTTGCCGGCCTTCTTCGCCAACTCGTCGATGAAACATTCGGTGGCGAAGACGTTGTTGTTGGGACCGACGCCGCGCCAGAAGCCGGTCGGTACGGCGGGCGGTTCCGCACGGGTGAATTCGACATGCTTGTTCGGGATGTCGTACGGCATGTCCGCGGCACTATCGACCGCATCGAAATCGACGCCTTTGAGTGCTTCGAAGACAGGCGGCAACCAGCGCGCCAGCACCGACGAACCGGTGACGCGGTAGTTCCACGCGTCAATTTTGCCGTCGCGCAACGTTGCCGCAATCGTGTCGCGATAGACCGGACGATAGACGTCGTGTTGGATGTCTTCTTCGCGCGACCAGATGACTTTGAGCGGCGAGCCCTCCAGTTCTCCGTCGAGCTTTTGCGCGATGCGCACCGACAGCAGCGCCATGTCGGGTTCGAGCCGCCGCCCGAAACCGCCGCCGAGCAGATGGTTGTGCACCACGACCTTGTCGAGCGGGAAGTTCAGTAGCTGCGCCACCGTGCCTTGCACGCGCGTCATGACCTGTGTGCCGATCCAGATCTCGCATTTGTCTTTGGTCAATTGCAGCACACAGTTGAGCGGCTCCATCGGCGCATGGGCGAGGAAGGGCAGCTCGTACGCGGCTTCGATCCTTTCGCCTTGCGCAAGCGCTTTGGCGGCGTCGCCTTCATGCTTGGCAACCAAACCATCTTTCTGACTCGCCGCGCGTAGATCGGCCCAGATCTCTGCCGAGGAGATTTTGGCGTTGGCGCCTTCGTTCCAGGTGATGTCGAGCGCGGCGAGTCCCTTCTTCGCCGTCCAGGTCGTGTCGGCAACGACCGCGACCGCGTCGTCGAGCTGCACGATCTTGTAGACGCCGGCGATCTTTTTCGTGGCCGTGTCGTCGACTTTCGCGACTTTGCCGCCGAACACGGGACATTGTGCGACGGCGGCGAATTTCATGCCCGGCAACAGAACGTCGATGCCGTAGACGGCTTTGCCGTTGGTCTTCTCGGGCGTATCAAGCCGCTTCAACGGCTTGCCGATGAGCGTGAAGTTCTTGGGATCTTTCAGCGCCGGTTTTTCGGGCGGGGTCAGCCGCGCCGCGTCATTGATCAACGCGCCAAAGGCGATGGTACGGCCGCTTGCGGCATGCGTGACCATGCTGTTGGCCGCGCTGCATGTTGCGGGATCGACCTTCCATTGCGACGCGGCCGCTTGCAGCAGCATCGCGCGCGCAGCCGCACCGGCGGTGCGCAGCGGCGTCCAGAAGGCACGGATCGAATTCGAGTTGCCGGTCGCCTGCAGCCCGAATGGCGGGTTGGCGTAGAGCTTGTCGTCGGGCGGCGCATGTTCGAGCGCGACTTTCGCGAAGTCTGCGTCGAGCTCTTCCGCCAGGATCATCGAAATCGAGGTGTAGGTGCCTTGGCCCATTTCGACCTGGGGCATCACCAAGGTCGTCGTATTGTCGGCGGCAATGCGAATGAAGGCGTTGGGCGCAAACGGTCCCGTTGCGGCGCGCACCGGCATGTGAAAGGCGAGCAACACGCCGGAGGCAGCGGCACCCTGCAGCAGGTTGCGGCGGGAGATGGTGAGATCGTCGAGCTGCATCACCGCCTCCTTATGCTGCGTTGCCGGCGGCGCGTTTGATCGCGTCGCGAATACGCACATAGGTGCCGCAACGGCAGATGTTCCCCGCCATTGCTGCGTTGATATCGGAGTCGTCTGGATTGGGCGTCGTCGCCAGCAAAGCGGCGGCCGACATGATCTGGCCCGACTGGCAATAGCCGCACTGGATCACTTCGAGCTCCAGCCACGCTTTCTGCACCGCGGCGCCTGCCGGTGTCGCGCCGATGCCTTCGATCGTCGTGACCGAACGATCGCCAACCGCGCTGACGGGCAGCAGGCAGGAACGCACCGGCTTGCCATCGACATGCACGGTGCAGGCACCGCATTGCGCGATGCCGCAGCCGAACTTGGTGCCGGTCATGCCGATCACGTCGCGCAGCACCCAGAGAAGAGGCGTGTCCGGCGTCGCCTCGAAGTTCTTGGTCTCACCGTTGATCTTCAACGTCGCCATGGCGCCCTCGCTCCTGCAGCAGAAGAGCAATGACGCTACGCCCGGGGGTGATCGGTCAGAAGATCGAAATAAAGTTGCGACTACTGGTCGGGCTTCATCCCACAACGGCTCTACCGCGCGCCGAAATCGTCAACCACGACAGGCCGGCGGCGAGTCTTGAATAATCCTGCACTGTTTGGTGCAGCCCGCTATTGTTCGCAGCAGAATCGCAATGAGGGACGTATGAAGCGCGCTGGCTTGCTGCTGTTGTTGACATCACTCGTTACGAGCGACGTCTCGGCTGAGACCTATTCGAAATACGCGCCTGAAATTCTCGAGAAGATGCTCAGGGACAGCGCCACCATCGAAGAGAAAGTTCTGGTCCCGATGCGCGACGGCGTCGGCTTGTCGACGACGATCATCCGGCCGAAGAACGCCACCGGTAAACTGCCGATCATCTTCGTGCGCACGCCCTACAACTTTCAGCAGATGAAGGGCGGCGAACTCGCCAACGCGGTCGCTGCGGTGAAGCACGGCTATGCCTATGTCGAGCAGAATGAACGCGGCCGCTATTACTCGCAGGGCGAGTTCGAGTTGCTCGGTCATCCGCGCACCGACGGCTATGACGCGCTGACCTGGCTCGCCAAACAAGAATGGTCGAACGGCAAAGTCGGCACGCTCGGCTGTTCGTCGACAGCGGAGTGGCAACTCGGCTTGGCGTCGATGAAACATCCGGCCCACGCCGCTGCAATTCCGATGGCATCGGGCGCCGGCATCGGTCGCGTCGGCCGCTTTCAGGAACAGGGCAATTGGTATACGGGCGGCGTGCCGCGCACCTTGTTCTTTGTCTGGCTCTACGGCGTCGACAATCCGTTGCGCGCGCAGCTGCCGCAGGATCTCGATGCGGCGATGCGTGCGCGCGTCGGCAAGTACAACGATCTCGCCGCGACCAAGCCGAAGGTCGACTGGACGAAGCGGATCGCGCATCTGCCGTTGACCGAACTTCTGACCGGCATGGGCGAACCGCCGGGCACGTACGAGAAGCTCATCGTGCGCAAGCCGAACGATCCGGCCTGGTTCAAAAGCGGCCTCTATCACGACAACGAGGATTGGGGCGTTCCGACGCTGTGGTTCAATTCGTGGTACGACGTGTCGAGCGGCCCCAACATTGAGCTGTTCAACAATCTGCGTGCGCGCCCCGGCATTGCCGACACGCAATATGCGGTGATCGCACCGAACACGCATTGCCAGTTTGCCAAGCTGGATTCGAACACCAAGATCGGCGACCGCTCGGTCGGTGATGCGAGCTTCGACGTCGAAGGTCAGGTCTTTGCCTGGTTCGATCGCTGGCTGAAGAACGACAAAACCGCCTTCGCCGACAACACGCCGCGCGTGCGCTATTTCACGATCGGTGAGAATAAGTGGAACGCTGCGACCCAGTGGCCGCCGCGCGAAGCAAAGAAACTGCGCTTCTATCTGCACAGCGACGGCAAGGCGAACAGCCTCTATGGCGACGGGCGTCTCGACCAGAAAGAGCCCGCGGCGACCGAAGCGTCGGACAAGTTCACCTACGATCCGACCGTGCCGGTGCAAACGATCGGCGGCAATGATTGCTGCAACGGTGCGCTGACGCCGGGCGGCATCTACGACCAACGTGTCATCGAGGCGCGCCAGGACGTGCTGGTCTATAGCAGCGAGAAATTGACCGCGCCGTTGACCGTGACTGGGTGGGTGACGCCGGTGCTGCATGTCAGCTCGGACGCGAAAGACACCGACTTCGCGGTCAAGCTGGTCGACGTGATGCCTGACGGCACGGCGTACATCGTGGCGGACACGATCATCCGTGCACGTTATCGCGACGGCTACGACAAGGAAGTGATGATGCAGCCGGGCGAGACGTACCGCCTGCAACTGACGCCGAACACGACCAGCACGCAGTTCGGCGTCGGCCATCGCATCCGCGTCGAGGTCACGTCGTCGAACTTCCCCAAGTTCGCACGCAACCTGAATACGGGCGGCGACAACGTGTCGGAGTCAAAGCCGGTGGTGGCGCATAACGAAGTGCATCACAGCGCCAAGACGCCGTCCTTCCTCGAACTCGACGTGATGCCGTAGGACTAGGCCAGCGCGGCGCCGCTCCCGTGTGGACCGGCGTCGCACTGGTAGATTTCGGCAGGTGCGATTTTCTGCGCTTTACGCCAATTTACCGCGGCGATATTGATATCGGTAACAACGGAGGACGCGGATGCGGACCCTTGCTGCCGTCACTTTCTTTTTCGTGCAAGTTGCGTATGCGACGGAGTATCCGGCCAATCAGCAGCCGATGTATGGCGGGATCAACAAGACGCCTGCGATGGTCGAAGCTGACGATAAATTTTTGCGCGCCGTGCGTGAACAGGGATACTCGCCGCAACAAGCGTCGAACAAATCCGTCGAACTTGGTTGGACCTATTTGCGTCGAAACGATCTAGCCGCCGCGATTCAACGTTTCAATCAAGGTTGGCTGACGGATCCCGCGAACGGGGACGTCTATCACGGGTTTGCAGTGGTCGTTCTTGAGCGCGACAAGGACGCTGCAAGCGCCGACAAATTTTTCCAACAAGCATTGAACAAACCGCGTCATTCGAACGGCGTGTATGTCGACTACGGGCGGTTTCTTGCGTTGCAGGAACGTTATGCCGATGCCGTACCTGTCTTGCGCAAGGCGGTGGCGATCGACGGCATAACGCCGGACGCGATGGCTCTGCTGACGATGTCGCTCGCAGGTGCGGGCGATATGAAATCTGCGTGCGTTGAAGCGTCGAACGTAAAGCCGGGCGTTCAACCCAGCTATCGGGATGCAGTTCGGCTGATCCAGTCGCGCTGCCCGAAGTGAGGTCAGCTACTGCGTTTACGCGACGACTTCTGGTTTAGCGCCCGGTCCCACGGCGGGACCGGCGCATACAGGCCGGTGAGAAATTGGATGAAGGCCTGCACGCTGGGCGACACGATCGTCGTCAGTGGATGCACGGCATAGATGCCGACATTGGTCGCGCCCTGATAAGTGGGCAGCACGCGCTTCAACACGCCGTCGCGCAGTTCGCGGCTGACATCCCAGGTCGAACGTAGCGCAATGCCGAGGCCCGCAATCGCCAACTCGCGCGCGACTTCGCTCGAATTGGTGCGCACGCGGCTGTTGCCGGTGACGATCGCTTCGCCGCCCGGACCTTCCAGGCGCCACGGCAATTGCCCGGTTGCAGCAAGCAGCTGGTGTTTGGCGAGATCGTCGATCTTCTTCGGCGCGCCATGCGCTTCGATATAGCTCGGTGCCGCGCACAACACGCGACGGTTGGGCGCCAGCTCGTAGGCGGTGAGGTTGGGCTCGAGCGACGGTGTGATGCGGATCGCAAGGTCGTAACGATCGCCCAGCAAGTCGCTGAATTGATCGGTCAGTTCCAGCTCCATCGCGATGCGCGGATGGGCTTCGAGAAACGGTTTCAGATGCGGCGCGATATGCAGCCGGCCGAACGAGGTCGGCGCCGAAACACGCAACCGGCCCGACGGCGTGCCGGCACGACCCGCGACGCGTGCTTCGGCGGCGCGGGCAGCAGCCAGAATCGCGACGACTTCTTCGTAAAAGACCTGGCCCACGTCGGTGGTCGAAAGCCGGCGCGTGGTGCGATGGATCAGCCGCGCGCCTAGGCGCGCTTCCAGCCGAGCCAGGCGTTTCGACACCATCGCCGGCGACAGGTGCAGCCGCCGTCCCGCGGCCGACAGGCTGCCGGCCTCGATGACACTCGCGAACAAGGCGTAATCTTCGTCCATGCGGGCATCTTTTCCTCCAGGGAGAAGATCCTTTCAATTCTTTCCGTCTGGTGCGGGGCGGGGCCTTGTTCTATGGCTCGCCGCTCATTCTTGAGGATGTCCGATGAGCCGTATGATCGATCGCGCCGGAATTCAGGTTGCCGAGACGCTGGTGAACTTCATCGAAGGTCAGGTTCTGCCTGGCGTCATCGATGACGTCGCAAAATTCTGGTTGGGCTTCGCCGCGATCTTCAACACCTACGGGCCCGAGAATAAGCAACTGCTGGCCAAGCGGGACGCGCTGCAGGCCAAAATCGACGACTGGCATCGCGCGCACAAAGGCGAGATCGACGCCAAGGCGTATCAGGCCTTCCTGCGCGAGATCGGCTATCTCGTCGACGAGCCGGCCAAGTTCACCATCAACACCGAAAATGTCGATGCCGAGCTGGCGCGCATGGCGGGGCCGCAGCTTGTCGTGCCGGTGTTGAACGCACGCTTCTTGTTGAACGCAGCCAATGCACGTTGGGGCAGCCTGTACGACGCGTTCTACGGTACTGATGCGTTGCCGCAGGACGGTCCGGCGCAAAAAGGCTACGACCCGAAACGCGGCGCGCAGGTGGTTGCGCGCGTGAAGCAGTTTCTCGACGCAGCGGTGCCGCTTGCGTCGGGCAGCTACACCGACGCCAAGGGCTTCTCGGTTGCGAACGGCGCGCTGTCGCCGGCGCTGAAAGATCCGTCGGTGTTTGCCGGCTATCGCGGCGACGCCGCCAATCCGAGCGCGATCCTGCTGCGCCACAACGGTCTCGCGATCGAGCTGGTGATCGACCGCAACCATGCGATCGGCAAGACCGACCCCGCCGGCATCGCCGACGTCATGCTGGAATCGGCGTTGTCGACCATCGTCGATCTGGAAGACTCGGTTGCCGCTGTCGATGCCGACGACAAGGTTGCAGCCTACAGCAACTGGCTGGGCTTGATGCGCGGCGACCTCGAAGCCTCGTTCGAAAAGGGCGGCAAGGTGATGACGCGCGCGCTGGAAGGCGACCGCGAATTCACCGCGCCCGACGGCAAGAGCTTTGCGTTGCACGGCCGCTCATTGCTGTTCGTGCGCAATGTCGGTCATTTGATGACCAACCCTGCGGTCAAGTTTGCCGACGGTTCGGAAGCGCCCGAAGGTATTCTCGACGGCATCATGACCAGCGCGATCGCGCTTCATGACCTGAAAGGGAAGGGCAAGTTCAAGAACAGCCGCACCGGCTCGATCTATATCGTCAAGCCGAAGATGCACGGGCCGGAAGAAGTCGGCTTCGCCAACCGTCTATTCGATGCGATCGAAGATCTGCTGGGCGTTGCGCGTCACACGATCAAGATCGGCGTGATGGACGAAGAACGTCGCACCTCGGCCAATCTCGCCGCCTGCATTCACGCGGTGCGCGACCGCATCGTGTTCATCAATACGGGCTTCCTTGATCGCACCGGCGACGAAATGCATACGTCGATGCAAGCGGGCCCGATGGTGCGCAAGGCCGAGATGAAGAACGCGACCTGGATCAAGGCCTACGAAGAACGCAATGTTGCGATCGGTCTGGCATGCGGCCTGTCGGGCAAAGCGCAGATCGGCAAAGGCATGTGGGCGGCGCCGGACCGGATGGCCGACATGCTGGCGCAGAAGATCGGTCACCCGAAAACCGGCGCGAATACCGCTTGGGTGCCGAGCCCGACCGCAGCGACGTTGCACGCGCTGCACTATCACGAGGTTGACGTGTTCGCGCGCCAGAAAGAGCTGCAAGGTTCGACGCCGCCGGCGCTGGATCTGCTGCTGACGATTCCGTTGGCGGCGGGCAAGAACTGGACGCCGCAGGATGTGCGCGACGAACTCGACAACAACGCGCAGGGCATTCTGGGGTACGTCGTGCGCTGGGTCGATCAGGGCGTCGGCTGTTCGAAAGTGCCCGACATCCACGATATCGGTCTGATGGAAGACCGCGCCACCTTGCGCATCTCTTCGCAGCATATGGCCAACTGGCTGCTGCACGGCGTCTGCACCAAGGACGAAGCCGAAGCGGCACTGCTGCGCATGGCGGCCAAGGTCGACGGGCAGAATGCGGGCGATCCGCTCTACAAGCCGATGGCGCCCAATCCGAAATCGAGCCTCGCCTTCGAAGCAGCGCGCGCGCTGGTGTTCGAAGGAACCGCACAGCCCAACGGCTATACCGAACCGCTGCTGCATCAGTTCCGGTTGCGGGTGAAAAATCCCTCTCCTTGAAGGAGAGGGAGGGGCCCGCGCGCAAAGCGCGTGGGAGGGTGAGGATGTTGAACCCTCACCCTAGCCCTCTCCCTCGGGGAGAGGGGACATGACATTGATTCGGCAGGCCTGACGCGGAATCCGGTCATCACCGCCGACTCAAAACATGAGTCAAAACAGACTCTTGAATCACGGGCTTGCGGCCCGTGAATCACCGTGATTCAAAATCGTGTGTCAAAGCGAATGAAACGCCAATGTGCGCGCAGCATGGTCACCCTGTTGTGCGCGCTCATCGGCATCTACTTTATCTACTACGCGCTGCACGGCGACCGTGGCCTGGCAGCGCTGGCCAGGCTCGATGCGCAGGTTGCGCGCGCTGAAGGCGACATGGCGAAGGTGCGAGCGCATCGGGAGGCAGCCCAGCAGCGCGTTGCTGGACTGCGTCCCGAAGCGCTCGATCTCGATCTGCTCGAAGAGCGGGCACGGCTGACCCTGAACTACGTCGCGGGCGAAGACGTCGTCGTACTGCGCTAGAGGCGACAGGCGCTGTCGGCGATTTTCGTGTTGCGCACCCATCCATAGGACTGTGCGGCCGCGCCGCGCGGGACGTAGGCGATCAGCTTCTCGCCGTCACCGCGCTTCACCCGTACCAGCATCGCGTCGTCGGGCTTGCGCGACAGTTCCAGCGTGTCGCTTGCCTGCACGATCTCGTCGCCCTCCTGCAGGCCTGCTTGTGCAGCCGCGGATCCTGCGACCAGCCCGCGCACGATTTTCTTGTCGCCCATCAAGCCTGCTTCGTCGAAGCCGAGTTCGAACGGACGGATTTTCGTCGCGACCAACTTGAAGCACGGTCCGAAGGCGCCGGTCGGAACCACCGGCCTGCCTGCTGCCATCGAGTCATAGTCGCGCTGTGCGTCGGCGCCGATTTCTTTGCCGACCAGTGCAATCCAGTCCGCAATGCCCGGCGTCTTTTTCGCGCGCTGCTGCGCCTGGATTGCCAGCACGATGTCGTCGAGACTGTGCTTGTTGTTGCTCTTGGCGCGGATTTTGGCGTCGGTCAGCGCCAGATAGAGAAAGCCGCGGCCGTAGGGAATGCGCTGCGCGCTCCAATCGCTCCAGAAGCGCTTGGCCGCTTCGCCGTTCGATACGTTGCGCAGCGGATTGGAATAATAATCGGCGGCCCGCTTGTTGATGCGTTCGAGGAACTGGTCCGGCGTCAACACGCCGGCGCGGTAGGAGAGAACGAGCGAGTAAAACTCGGCGTTGCCTTCGCTGTACCAGGCGGTGTCGCCATGCTCGCCCGCAATCTTGGGCCAGTTGTGCGTCATCTCGTGCGCCAGCAGATCCTGCATCGAGTCCAGAGTCGGTGCGGTCGCTTCGTTCCAGCCGAACATGAACGACTTGGCGAGCGCCGTGCCGCCGCCGCCGCGATGCGGGTTGTGGCGGATGAAGACGCGGTACGGCGCGTTGGCGTCGTCGAAGAAGTTCGACATGTAGGCGTAGAGCTTCTGGATCCGCGCAGCGACGTCGGACGGTGCGATCGGCGGATCGGTCAGCCAGTACATGGCAAAATTGCCGTTGCGATAGGTCTTGAGCGGACCTGCTGCATAGAACGAGAAGGCCAGCAGCTCGGCCGGACCAACCGTCTGCACGTCGCCTTCGCCCAGGCTCCATGCGCCGGTTGCGTCGGGTCCCAGCGCAGCAAGATCCCAATGCACGCGCAGCCGATAGGGATTCTTGGTGTTGGGCAGCGGCAGGAAGGTGATGCCGGCGCCCAACACGCCGCCACCGTCGGCGCGCAGATCGAACAGCGGACCGGTACGCGTGGTTGCGTCGACCACGCGCGGCGGCGCTTTGGCGGTGACGACGACGTCGCCCACCGTGGCGCGCGTCGGCAACCACTGGCGATAGGTGCCGGTCGGGGTCGGTGCTTCGTCTTTCTGCGTCAACGGCAACGGACCGGCATCGTCGCGCGCCTGCACCGCATCGCCGTCATAGCGTGTGGCGGGAATCGAAACGATCAAGGTCGGCATGCGCAGCAGTGCGGTGCCTTCGGCGACGTTCGGCTTTTCGAGTTTGAGCGTGACGCCCACGTCGCGCACCGCGCCGTTCTGTACGTGCGGCGTCAGCAGCAGGTCCAGCGACGGCGGTGCCGACTGCGCCATTGCGGCGACGGGCAGGCCCAGGAAAAGTCCAACGGTCCGAACAAGGCGCATCGCAAGGTCCCTCGATTTCGAACCGAGCCTACGCGGGCTGCACAAGAATTTCTTTTCTGAGGGGCTGTGAAAGCGCTAGGTGCGTGGGCGCTTTATGCGGATCCACCGGTCGCGGTGCATGGATGATGCAGCGACACAAACCTGTTGCCTTATAGAACCTCGAAACCGGATTCGGGGCAACAGCCAGCTTTGCAGCGCTGTGTTGCCGCCGAAACCGCAGAATGACGTGGGAATCCGCGGCGAGGGGCGTGTATAGAGCGCGGCCCACGACACAGGATTACCCCCGTGACTGCAGCGCATTTCACCTCGACCGAGCGCAAATTCACGATCGCCGGCGTGATGATCGTGTTTCTCCTGTCGGCGCTCGACCAGACGATCGTCGCCACGGCAATGCCGCGCATCATCGCCGAGCTGCACGGGCTTGCGCTCTATTCCTGGGTCACGACCTCGTACCTGCTGACTTCGACGGTCGCGGTGCCGATTTGCGGCAAGCTTGGCGATCTCTACGGACGCAAGCCGGTGCTGCTGGTGAGTATCGGTTTGTTTCTCGTCGGGTCGTGGCTGTGCGGCCTGTCGGGCGAGTTGGGCGACGTTCCGTTGCTGGGCGGCGGCATGACTCAGCTGATCGCCTTTCGCGCCGTGCAGGGGATCGGTGGCGGCGGTCTGTTCACGACCGCCTTTGCCATCATCGGCGAACTCTATCCCCCGCGTGAGCGCGGCAAGATTGGCGGCATGTTCGGCGCCGTGTTCGGCCTGTCGAGCGCGATCGGTCCGTTGGTCGGCGGCTACTTCACCGATCACGGCACGATGACTCTGTTCGGCCATGTCGTCGCCGGTTGGCGTTGGGTGTTTTACCTGAACCTGCCGCTGGGTCTGCTGGCGCTGTTCATGGTGATCGTGATGATGCCGAAGATGTCGCATCAGGCCAAAGGCAAGATCGACTTTATCGGTGCCGGCCTGATCATCGTCAGCATCGTGCCGCTGCTGCTCGCGCTGACCTTCGGCGGACATTTCCGCCCGTGGGATTCGGCCTTGGTGCTGGGACTGTTCGCGACGTTCGCGATCGGGCTGGTTCTGTACATCGTCAACGAACGCTACGCGTCGCATCCGATCCTGCCGCTGTCGCTGTTCAAGAACCGCGTGTTCAGCACCGCGAACTTCGCCGGCTTTCTGATCTCGATGTCGTTCATGAGCGCGCTCGCCTTTCTGCCGCTGTTCCTGCAGATCGGCCAGTCGGTCAACGCTACGATCAGCGGCCTGACGACCTTGCCGTTGATGGCGGGTCTGATCGGCAGTTCGATCGTCGCGGGCCGGATGGTGTCGAAAACCGGCGAGTACAAACCGCTGATGATTGGCAGCGTCGTGCTGACCTTCGTCGGCATCTTTCTGCTCAGCCGCATGGATGCCGATACGAGCCGCCTCGATCTCAGCTGGCGCATGTTCGTGCTCGGCGTCGGGCTGGGGCCGACCTCAAGCGTGTTCAACATCGCAATCCAGAATGCGCTGCCGATGAACCAGCTTGGCGTCGCAACCAGCTCGAACCAGTTCTTTCGCCAGATCGGCTCGACCATCGGCGTTGCCGTGTTCGGCACCATTCTGACCAATGGGCTGAGCGACAATCTGGGCGACACGATGCCGGGCATGAATCTCGACAAGCTGCATGCGATGGCGGCGACGATGGTGGATCTGCCGGCTGCTGTACGGTCGACCATCACCGGCACGATCACGCACACCTTCACGCTGAGCCTGATCGTCGTTGCCGCAGCGTTGGTCGCAACGCTGCTGGTGCCGCATCTTCCGTTGAAGTCGCGGATGCCGCCGCAACAGCCGGAGCCCAACGTCCAGGCATGAGCGCCGACGACGTCATCAACATCTATGAGCGCAACGCGGCGGGGTGGGACGCCGACCGGCAGCATCGTCGTCCCGATGGCGAGGCGTCGTGGATCAAGCGCTTCGTCGCCGCAGCCGCGCCTGGATCGCGCATCCTCGATCTCGGCTGCGGATCGGGTGAACCGATCGCGCGCGATCTTCTCGCGGCTGGTTGTGCGGTGACGGGCGTCGACTCGTCACCGTCGCTGATCGCGCTTTGTCAGCAGCGCTTTCCGCAGCAGGACTGGATCGTTGCCGACATGCGCCGGCTCGATCTGCGCCGGCGCTTCGGCGGGATCGTGGCGTGGCACAGCCTGTTTCATCTCACACAAGATGAGCAGGCGTCGATGTTCCCGATTTTCGCGCAGCACGCGGCGCCGGGTGCGCCGTTGCTCTTCACCAGCGGGTCGAAGCGCGACGTGACGATCGGCACCTGGCGCGGCGAGGCGCTGTATCACGCGAGCCTCGACGCAAGCGACTATGAGGCGCTGCTCGCATCGAGCGGCTTTACGTTGATCGACCATGTCGTCGAAGACGCCGCTTGTGGCGGCGCTACGGTGTGGCTCAGCCTTCGTAGTCGATGACCACGTTGTCGCTGGTCGGCACGGCCTGGCAGGTCAGCACGTAACCCTGCGCGACTTCGGCAGGGCTGAGCCCGTAATTGGTTTTCATCTCGACTGTGCCGCTGATCACCTTGGCGCGGCAGGTGGCGCAGACGCCGGCTTTGCACGCATAGGGTGTCGGCAGGCCTGCCGCGCGCGCGCTTTCGAGGATCGAGCCTTTGGCAGCGTCGAAGGTGATATTGGTGCGGCGTCCGTCGAGACCGATCGAGATGCGCGCGCCGCTGGCTTTGGCCGCGAGAGCAGCCGCAGCGGCCGCTTGGCTCGCCGACGGTGCGCCAGTGGTGAAACGTTCGATCAGAATGCGATCGGTCGGCACGCCGCGTGCGCGCAACTGTTCATCGGCCGCATCCATCATCGGGCCGGGGCCGCAAATGAAGAACGCATCGATCTTGGCCGGATCGATCAGCACGGTCAGCAGTTCTTGAATCTTGGCTGCGTCGAGACGACCGTTGAACAGCGCGATTTCCTCTTCTTCGTCTTCGAGGAAGTGGAATAGTTCGAACCGGTCCATGTACCGGTTTTTCAGCGCCGCCAATTGTTCGAGGAAAATGATCTGCGGCGTGTTGCGGTTGCCGTAGAACAAGGTGAAGCGGCTGTTCGGTTCGGCGGCAAGCCCGGTGCGCAACAGCGACAAGATCGGCGTAATGCCCGAGCCGCCGGCAAAAGCAACGTAGTGGCGTTTCGCGCTGCCGTCGAATTCCCAGGTGAAGCTGCCATGCGGCGGCATCACGTCCAGCTCGTGCCCGGCCTGCAGCGTGCCGTTGGCCCAGGTCGAAAACACACCGCCGGCAATCTGTTTGACCGCGATACGCAGCTCGCCTTCATGCGGTGCGACGCAGACCGAATAGTTGCGGCGCACTTCTTCACCGTCGAAGTCGGCACGCACGGTCAGATGCTGGCCGGCGCGGAACTTGAACAGATGCGCGGTGTCTTTGGGAACGTCGAGCAGGATCGACACCGCGTCGGGCGTTTCGCGCCGGACTTCGGCGATGCGCAGCTTGTGGAATCCGACCGACATGCACGTCTCGCTAATGGCACTTGAAGTGATCGAACGGTTCGGCGCAGTCCAGGCAGCGCCATAGCGCTTTGCACGGCGTCGAACCAAAGCGGCTCAGCTCTTCCGTATGCGACGAACCGCATTGGGGGCAGGCGGGCGTCGTGGTGCCGCGCAGATTGTTCGAATGCGGCGGCGGCGCGATGCCGTAGGCGCGCAGCTTCTCGCGACCCGTCTCGCTGATCCAATCGGTCGTCCAGGGCGGATCGATCTGGCGCGTGATGGCAATGTCGTTGAAGCCGGCCTTGTCCAACGCGGTGCGCACCGCGCTTTCGATCGCAAAGGTCGCGGGACAGCCGGTATAGGTCGGCGTCAGCACGACCGCACCTTCAGTCACGTCGCGCACGATGCCGAGTTCCACGATTGAGATCACCGGGATCTCGGGATCGGGAACGTGGTCGAGCAACGTCCAGATGCTACCAGCGTGCATCCGGATAGGTCCGCTGCAGGAACTGCATCTGCGACAGCAAATGGCCGAGATGTTCGGAGTGATGCCCACGGCGGCCGCCAACCGTCGCGCGCCGATCGGCGGGCCGCGCCAGGCAGGCGTCGCGCAGCACCGCGTCGATCGCTGCGTCGAAGGCAGGACGGAAGCTGGCCGGATCGACTGCAACGCCAGCCTCGATCAGCTTTGCGTCGGGTGCTTCGAACAGCTCGTCGACGAAGCGCCACGACCAGTCGAGACCCTCGGCAACGCGCTGCGCGCTTTCTTCGGTGCCGTCACCGAGCCGCACCATCCATTCGCTTGCGACGCGCGCGTGATAGGCGACTTCTTTCGCCGCCTTGCGCGCGATCCCGGCGATGGTTGCGTCGGTCGAATTCGACAGCGCCTGGAACAGCAGCAGCTGGAAATTCGAAAACAGGAACTGGCGCGCAATGGTGCGGCCGAAATCGCCGTTAGGCTGTTCGACCAGCAGGCAATTGGTGAAGTCCAACACGTCGCGATGAAAGGCGAGCTTGTCGCCGTCACGACCTTCGCCTTCCAACGTGCCAGCGTAGTCGAGCAGCAACGTCGCCTGACCGATCAGGTCGAGCGCAATGTTGGCGAGAAACAGATCGATCTCCAAGGTCGGCGCGTGGCCGCACCATTCGCCCAGTCGCTGGCCGAGGATGAGCGAGTCGTCACCCAGCGAGATCGCGTAGCGCGCGATGTCTTTGCGGTCTGCGCCCATGGTCAGATGTTCTTGATGTGGTCGGGGATCGGATAAAAGGTCGGGTGGCGATAGACCTTGTCTTCGGCCGGCGCGAACAGCGCGTCGGCGTCACCCGGATCGGACGCGGTGATCGATGCCGACGGCACCACCCACAGGCTGATCCCTTCCATCCGGCGCGTGTAGGTATCGCGGGCTGCTTCGATCGCCATCTTGGCATCGGCGGCGTGCACGCTGCCGACATGGCGATGATTGAGACCGCTGCGCGTGCGCACGAACACTTCCCAGAGCGCGAATTCACCAGAAGACGACATTACGCAGCCTCCGCTTTGCGCGCGCGCTTGGCGGCATGCGCCGTCGCGGCTTCGCGCACCCAGGCGCCTTCGTTCCAGGCGTCGTTGCGTGCTTTCAGACGTTCCTTTGCGGTCGGGCCTTCGCCGCGCACGACGGCATAGAATTCATCCCAATCGATCGCACCGAAATCATACGCGCCGCGCGCCTCGTTCCATGTGAGATCGGGGTCGGGGATGGTGAGGCCAATCGCTTCGGCCTGCGGCACGGTCACGTCGACGAATTTCTGGCGCAGCTCGTCGTTGGTCTCGCGCTTGATGCGCCAGCGCATCGATTGCGCGCTGTTGGGCGAGTTGTCGTCGGGCGGGCCGAACATCATCAGCGACGGCCACCACCAGCGATTCAGTGCGTCCTGCGCCATCCGCTTCTGCGCCGCCGTGCCGGCAGCCAGCCCCATCATGATTTCGAAGCCCTGGCGCTGGTGGAAGCTCTCTTCCTTGCAGATACGCACCATGGCGCGCGCATAGGGACCGTACGAGGCGCGCTGCAGCGGCACCTGGTTCATGATCGCAGCACCGTCGACCAGCCAGCCGATCGCGCCGATATCGGCCCAGGTCAGCGTCGGATAGTTGAAGATGGTCGAGTATTTGGCTTTGCCGCTGTGCAACGCGTCGACCATCTGCTCGCGCGACGTGCCCAGCGTTTCGGCGGCGGCATAGATGTACAGGCCGTGGCCGCCTTCATCCTGCACCTTGGCCAGCAGCACGGCTTTGCGGCGGAGCGACGGGGCGCGGGTGATCCAATTGCCTTCGGGCAACATGCCGACGATTTCGGAATGGGCGTGCTGCGACATCTGCCGGACCAGGGTTCGGCGATAGGCCTCGGGCATCCAGTCCTTGGGCTCGATGAACTCGTCGCGCGCGATCCGCGCCTCGAACTCGGCGACCCGGGCGGGGTCTTCAACGGCAGTCGGTTGGGCGTTTTTCTGCAGTTCGGTCGTGTACACGGCAGCCTCCGTCGGATCGCTGCCGGACTATGCTACGGTTTTTATGGCCAGCCAAGGAAAACTGTATCACGTTGAGCAGGAAATCCGGCAAAGCCCGGGTTGCTGGCCGGGTTTCCGGCTGATACGTATGAAAACGGCCGATCGCCTGGCGGTGTATCACACGGGAGTGCCTAGGATGTCCGCGGAACCGGTTCTGTATGCCGTCGAAAAGGGCGTCGCCGCGATCACGCTCAACCGTCCTGACAAGCTGAACAGCTTCACCGCCGAGATGCATGTGGCCCTGGCCGATGCGCTCGACCGGGCCGGCAAAGACGATGCGGTGCGCGCCGTGCTGCTGACCGGTGCCGGCCGCGGTTTCTGCGCCGGCCAGGATCTCGCCGATCCGTCGATCTCGCCGCTGAACGGCAACAAGCCGGACCTGGGCGTGCAGATCGACAAATTCTACGGCCCGTTGATCCGCAAGATCCGCGCGCTGCCGAAACCGGTGATCGCCGCGGTCAACGGCATCGCGGCGGGCGCGGGTGCCAATATCGCGCTGTCCTGCGACATCGTTCTGGCGGCGCGCTCGGCGAATTTCATTCAGGCCTTCTGCAAAATCGGTCTCGTGCCCGACAGCGGCGGCACGTTCCTGTTGCCGCGCCTGATCGGTCTGGCGCGCGCCCGTGCGCTGGCGCTGCTGGGCGAGAAGGTCTCGGCCGAAACCGCGGTTGCCTGGGGCATGATCTGGCGTGCCGTCGATGATGACGCGCTGCTCGCCGAAGCAACCGCCCTGGCGCAACAACTTGCGACGCAGCCCACCGCGGGCCTGGCTTTGATCAAGCGCGCATTGGACGCGTCGCTGACCAACGATCTCGATACGCAGCTCGATCTCGAACGCGACCTGCAGCGCGAAGCGGGTGGCACCGACGATTACCGCGAAGGCGTGCAGGCCTTTTTCGAGAAGCGCGCCCCGAACTTCACCGGCCGCTGACATGGATCCGCAGGAACTCGCCGAACGTGTCAGCGCCAAAATGGGCGGCGGCGACGCGGCGGCGTCGCTGCTCGGCATCCGGTTGGAAGAGGTGCGTCCGGGCTATGCGCGCATGCGCATGTTGGTGACGCCCGACCACGCCAACGGACATGCGATGTGCCATGGCGGGATGATTTTCGCGCTCGCTGACACCGCGTTCGCGCATGCGTGCAACTCGCGCAACGTCGCGACTGTGGCTGCGGGCGCTGACATTTCATTCCTGTCGCCGGCCAAAGTCGGCGAAGAGCTCGAAGCCATCGCAATCGAACGCGCGCTGGGCGGCCGCACCGGCCTCTACGATATCGAGATCATTGAAACTGAGTCGCGGCGCCGCGTGGCGCTGTTTCGCGGCCGGTCGCACGCGCTGCACCGGCAAGTCCTATCCGAACACGAGTGAGAGACGAGATGACCGACGCATTCATCTGCGAAGCAGTCCGCACGCCGATCGGCCGGTACGGCGGCGCCTTGTCGTCGGTTCGTCCCGACGATCTGGCGGCGCTGGTCGTGCGCACCGTGCTGGCGCGTTCGCCGGGCCTGGATCCGGCGCAGATCGACGACGTCGTGCTGGGCTGCGCCAACCAGGCGGGCGAAGACAACCGCAACGTCGCGCGCATGGCGGTGCTGCTCGCAGGCCTGCCAGAGTCGGTGCCGGGCACGACGGTCAATCGTCTGTGCGGTTCGGGGCTCGATGCAGTTGCGATGGCAGCGCGCGCCATTCGTTCGGGCGACACGTCGTTAATGCTCGCAGGCGGCGTCGAAAGCATGAGCCGTGCGCCGTTTGTGATGCCGAAAGCTGAGACAGCTTTCAGCCGCAACGCCGAGATCTTCGACACCACGATCGGCTGGCGCTTCGTCAATCCGATCCTGAAAGAACAATACGGCATCGACTCGATGCCCGAGACGGCCGAGAACGTCGCCGCCGATTTCAACGTCTCGCGCGAAGACCAGGACGCGTTCGCGCTGCGCAGCCAGCAGCGCGCGCTGGCTGCGCAGAAGAACGGAATCTTCACCGGCGAAATCGTTGCGGTCGAAATTCCCCAGCGCAAAGGCGCACCGGTTGTCGTGGCGCAAGACGAACATCCGCGCGACACGACCTTGGAAGCCTTGGCCAAGTTGGGCACGCCGTTCCGCAAAGGCGGCAGCGTCACTGCGGGCAATGCGTCGGGCGTCAATGACGGTGCTTGCGCTTTGGTGGTCGCGTCTGCCGATGCAGCCAAACGGTTCGGTCTGACGCCGCGCGCACGCGTGCTGGGTTTTGCCGCTGCTGGCGTTGCGCCGCGTGTGATGGGCGTTGGGCCGGCGCCGGCGGTGCGCAAGCTGCTCGAGCGCACCGGCGTCGCGCTCAAAGACGTCGATGTGATCGAACTCAACGAAGCCTTCGCGGCCCAGGGTTTGGCGGTGCTGCGCGAACTCGGTCTGGCCGACGATGCGCCGCACGTGAATCCCAATGGCGGCGCGATCGCGCTGGGTCATCCGTTGGGCATGAGCGGCGCGCGTCTCGTCACCGCCGCCACCAACGAGCTGCAGCGGAAGCGCGGCCGCTACGCGCTGTGCACGATGTGCGTCGGCGTGGGGCAGGGCGTGGCGCTGTTGCTGGAGAGAGTGTGAGCGCGAACTTCATGTCCCCTCTCCCTGAGGGAGAGGGTTAGGGTGAGGGTTCCGCGCATGAGCAAACCCTCACCCTCCCACGTGCTGAAGCACGCGGGTCCCTCCCTCTCCCTCGGGGAGAGGGGACTTTCATGACCAAATCCGCTCCTCTACGCCGCGTGCTGCGCACGCTGATCGCCGACACAAGCCCGCGGGCCAAGTCGCTGATCGTCACCGTGTTCGGCGACGCGATCCTGCCGCATGGCGGCTCGATCTGGATGGGGAGTCTGGTGTCGCTGCTCGATCCGTTCGGCGTCAACGAACGGCTGGTGCGCACCGCGGTGTTGCGGCTCACGCGCGAC
The DNA here is from genome assembly GCA_018332375.1 of Roseiterribacter gracilis. Classification (GTDB taxonomy): domain Bacteria; phylum Pseudomonadota; class Alphaproteobacteria; order BOG-932; family Roseiterribacteraceae; genus Roseiterribacter; species Roseiterribacter gracilis. The sequence goes on from BOPV01000001.1 coordinate 542,945, forward strand.
AATTGGTTGGTCGCCGATTCCGTCGGCCGCCGCAGCTACTATCGTCTGACCGACACGGGCAGCCATCGGTTCGAAGAAGCGGCGCAACGGATTTACGCGGCCGGCAGCGTGCCGTGGGACGGCAACTGGTCGATCGTGATGATCGATGCCGACACGGCCGAGCAGCGCGATCGTATTCGCCGCGATCTTGGTTGGCTTGGCTTCGCTGCAATCTCGCAAAGCCTGTTGCTGCATCCCAATCCCGATCGCGCCAGCCTGGCCGAAGCGATCCGTGACGACGCGCACGGCGGCGCGGTTCTCGTGCTGCGCGCAACCCGCGATCAATTGCCGGGGTTGGAGCGCGAAGATCCCGACAAGCTGCGCCGGCTGGTGCAGACGACCTGGGATCTCGACGCGCTGTCGGTGATGTACCAATCCTTCCTCGATCGCTTTCGTCCGGCGCTGCGCGTGTTGCAGGAACATGCGGCAAGCGATCCCGAAGCCGCCTTCGTGTTGCGCACCCTGGCGATCCACGAATTCCGGCGCGTGCTGTTGAAAGATCCGGATCTGCCGCCGGAGTTGTTGCCGCCCAACTGGCCCGGCAGCACGGCGCGCCAACTGTGCCGCAATCTCTATCTCGCAGCCGAACAACCGGCCGAAAAACATCTGCTCGATACGGTCGAAACCGCTGAAGGCCCGTTGCCCGGCGCATCGGCACGGCACCGCGCGCGCTTCGGCGGTTTACCGGCACCGCGCAAAAGCGCACGCCGATGAGTCTGGTCGAAGAAACGCGGCGCGACGACGTTATGACCATCGCGCTCAACCGGCCCGATCGGTTGAACAGTTTCACGGTCGAGCTGCACGCCGAATTCGCCGCTGCATTGGCCCGCGTCAAAGATGCGCGGGCGGTGATCATCACGGGCAACGGTCGCGCCTTTTGCGCCGGCCAGGATCTCAGTGAACGGCGCGTGCCCGCTGGCGCGCCGATGCCCGATCTCGGGGAGTCGCTGTCGCTGCGTTACAACCCGATGCTGCGCGCGATTGCTGGTTTGACGATGCCGACGATCGCGGCGGTGAACGGTGCAGCGGTGGGCGCAGGTGTCGGCATCGCGCTCGCGTGCGACATCGCAATTGCCGCGGAGTCCGCAAGCTTTCGTCTGCCCGGCAGCAAGCTCGGTTTGATTCCCGATGCAGGCTCGACCTGGACCGTGTCGCGCACGATCGGGCTGGCCCGGTCGCGCGCAATGGCGATGCTGGGCGAAGCCTTCACCGCCGCCGAAGCCGAACGTGTTGGCCTGATCTGGCGCTCCGTGCCCGACGCGACGCTGCTCGACCAGGCGCATGCCCTGGCGTTGCAAGTGGGCGCGCTGCAAGTCGGAGAGAACTGATGCCGATCTATGCGTTGAATGGTTTGACGCCGGTGGTCGACCCGACCGCCTTCGTGCATCCGACCGCGGTGTTGATCGGCGATGCGATCGTCGGCGCCAATTGCTATGTCGGCCCCGGCGCGTCGATGCGCGGCGACTTTGGTCGCGTGCAATTACTGGACGGCGCCAACCTCCAAGACAATTGCGTGATGCATTCCTTTCCGGGACGCATCGCGCTGGTCGAAACCAACGGCCATATCGGCCATGGCGCGATCTTGCACGGCTGCACGGTCGGGCGCGACGCGCTGGTCGGGATGCAGGCCGTGATCATGGACGATGCGGTGATTGGCGAGGGCGCGTTCGTCGCTGCAATGAGCTTCGTGAAAAGCAAAGAGCAGGTGCCGCCGCGCGTGCTGGTCGCCGGCATTCCGGCCCGCGTGCTGCGCGAACTGAGCGAACAGGAAATGGCCTGGAAGCGCAGGGGCACCGAAGAATATCAGGAGCTTGCGCGGCGCTGCCTCGACGGTCTGCGCGAATGCGCGCCGTTGCGCGCGATCGAACCCGACCGTCCGCAGAATGTCAGCGATGTGCGACCGCTCGGCGAATACCGCAGTCGTACGTCGTAATTTCTTGCGTCGCACCGGGCTGGGCGGCAGGCTCGCAGCCATGAAACGCGCTGCCCTTTTGCTGTTGCCCGCCGCCGCTTCGCTTCTCGCCGCCAGCGTTCAGCCGGCTGCAGCGGGGCCGTATGTGACCACGCGCTGGAGCCGTTATTCGGGACCGCCCGAAGGCTGCATGCACGCAGCGCGGCGCACCTTGGAAGCGCGCCGCTTGCCGATCGAAAAGATGAGTCCGGTGTCTGTCGCTGGCGGCGAGTTCGGCTACACGATCTCGATCCGCTGCGACGCGCCGGGCTACGCCTTCATCGTGCTCGCCTTCAGCGACAACGCACCGCCGCCGGCCCGCGAACGTTTTGCCGACGACGTTCGCCACGAATTGGAACGCCACTTCGGCGGTGGCGGCGGGCGGTACTAACCGCCCTCAGCTCTCCGGCGTCAGCAACGACACGCCCAGCATGGCGCGGCGGCGCAGCCAGGGCGACACGCGGTAGCGCGGGTCGCCGTAGAAATCCGCCATCGCATCCAGCACCGCAACGATGTGTGTCGGCCCGTATTTGTCGCCGAGGCTGAGCGGCCCCATCGGATAGCCAAGTCCCAACCGTACCGCATCGTCGATGTCGGCGGGCGTCGCGATGCGCTGCTGCGCGATGTCGGCCGCGGTGTTGACAATGTTGGCGAGAATGCGGGGCGCAACGAAGCCCGGACTGTCATGCGTGATCGTCACGCGCGATCCGTCGGCGGTCAGCACCGCGCGTGCCGCTTCGCGATACGCGGGCCGCGTGACGCTGGTCGTCATGGCGCCGCGACGTTTGCCGCGTCCGAGCCAGCTATCGACCGCGACCGTGCGCGTCGGATCAAGACCCAACGCAGTTGCGGTGACGGTCGCGTCTTGTCCCAGCGGTGAAACCAGCAACAGCGATGCATCGTCCGGCGTTGCGCCCGTATCCAACGGCGCGCCGGCCGCGACGACCAGCGTACGCAACCACGACGACGCGTCAGCATTCGGTTCGACCCAGACCGGCCGCAAGTCGGCGTTCGACGGTGGCTCGTTCGGCTCGATGCGCTTGTCGCCGTCATATTCGTACCAGCCGCGGCCCGATTTGCGGCCGAACCGTCCTGCTTCGACCTGGCGTCGCGCGAGATGCGACGAGCGCAAGCGCGGATCCTGTTCGAAGCCGGCATGGATCTGCGTCAGCACCGCGCTAGAGACGTCCATGCCGGTGAGGTCGAACAATTCGAACGGCCCCATTTTGAGACCGATCACGTCGCGCACGACGCGGTCGATCTCTTCGACCGGTGCGATCCCTTCTTGCAGGATGCGCAGCGCTTCGGTGCCGAGACCGCGCCCGGCGTGATTGATTAGAAAACCCGGACTGTCTTCGGCGCGCACCGCGCGATGCCCGAAAGCGTGCACGAAGTCGGTGAGGCGCGCGACGGTGACCTCTGCGGTCTGCACCGCCGGAATCACTTCGACGACTTTCATCAACGGCGCCGGGTTGAAGAAATGCAGCCCCGCAACGCGCGCCGGATCGGCGCAGGCAGCAGCCAGCGCCGTGATCGACAGTGACGAGGTGTTGCTGGCGAGGATCGTGTCCTTGCCAACGATGGTTTCGAGTTCTTTGAACAGCTGCTGCTTGGTGGCGAGATCTTCGCGCGCTGCTTCGATGACAAGATCGACGTCGGCAAGATCGGTAAGTGTCGCAGCCGCGTGCAGATTGGCAATCTGCCGGTCGGCGTCGGCCCGCGCGATCGTGCCTTTCTCGGCCTGGCGCAGCAGCATCTTGCCGATGAAGGCGATCGCATCGTCGATCGCGTCGGGGCGTACGTCGTACAGGCGCACCACCGCGCCGGTGGAGCAGGCGAGCTGCGCGATGCCGCGGCCCATGACGCCGGCGCCGATCACGGCGATGGTTTTCGGCAGGCTCATCCTACTTGCCCTCAAACATCGGTTTGCGTTTCTCGATGAAGGCTTTCATGCCTTCTTTCTGGTCGCTTGTATCGAACAAGGATTGAAACAACCGCCGTTCGACCGCGAGCGCCTGATCGAGCGGTTGTTCCGGACCTTGCAACGTCGCCTGCTTGATCGCGCGCAACGCCAACGGTGGCAAGGCGGCAATCTGCGTTGCCAGTTCCAAGGCGCGCGCAACCGCGGTGCCGGCCGCAACCACTTCGCTCGCCAGACCCAGCTCGAAGGCGCGTGTGCCGCTGAACAGGTCGCCGGTCAGCAGCAACCGCATCGCTGCGAATTTGCCGATCGCGCGCACGAGACGCTGCGTGCCGCCGGCACCCGGCATGATTCCCAGCTTTACTTCGGGCAGACCGAAACTCGCGCTTTCTGACGCGATGATCATGTCCGCATGCATCGCCAGCTCGCAGCCGGCGCCCAATGCGAATCCTTCGACCGCTGCGATCATTGGTTTGGGGAACCGTTCGACCGGCGCCCACAAACGTTCGAGCGCAAGTTCGGCAACCTGGCTCGACGAACGTTCAGCCAGAAGTTTGACGTCGGCGCCGGCGGCAAAGGCCTTCTCGTCGCCGGTGATGATTACGACGCCGGTCTGTGGATCTGCGGCGAGCGTCTCCAGCCGCGCTGCCAGCGCGGTTCGTACCTCAAGATTGATCGCATTGCGTGCGTCGGGCCGGTTGATGCGCAGCAACGTTACGCGCGGCGCTGGCTGCTCTTGGATCAGACTCTCGGGCACCTTGCTGGACTCCAAAGCGATACAGTAGAGGTGGATCTTCCCGGCAAAACTGTCTTATGTTGCCGGCCCCGTCCACCCCGTCTTGGTCCCATCAGAATCCGAGGATCGCAATGAAATTGATGAGCTACGCGGAGAGCCGCTGGATCGAACCGACGGGGACGATGGCCGAGCTGGTCAGCGCCGTGGACGGACGCCTGATCGCGAGCTGCTCGAGCGCCGGCCTCGATTTCGGTGGCATGGCGGCCTATGCGCGCGCGGTTGGCGGGCCGGCGCTGCGCAAGATGACGTTTCACCAGCGCGCCGAGCGCTTGAAGGCGCTGGCGCTGTATCTGAACGAGCGCAAAGAAGCGCTGTACGAGCTCAATTACGATACGGGCGCGACGCGCAAGGACGGCTGGATCGATATCGAAGGCGGCATCGGCACCTTGTTCGCTTACGCCTCAAAAGGACGGCGCGAACTTCCCAACCAGCGCTGGCTGCTCGACGGACCGGTCGAAAATCTGTCGAAGGGCGGCACCTTCATTGGCCGGCACATCGTGACTCCCCTGCAGGGCGTCGCGGTTCATATCAACGCGTTCAACTTCCCCTGCTGGGGCATGTTGGAAAAGCTGGCGCCGACGATTCTGGCCGGCGTGCCGGTGATCGTGAAGCCGGCGTCGGCAACTTCGTATCTGACCGAGGCAATGTTCCGGCAGATCGTTGAATCGGGTTTGCTGCCGCCCGGCAGCATTCAGCTGATCGTCGGCAGCACGGGCGATCTGCTCGATCATCTGACCGGCCAGGACGTCGTGTCCTTCACCGGCTCGATCGATACTTCGTCGAAGCTGCGCAACCATCCGACCATCACGCAGCAGGCGGTGCGGTTCGTCGCCGAACGCGACTCGTTGAATTCGTCGGTGCTGGGTCCGGACGTGACACCGGACTCGCCCGAATTCGATTTGTTCGTGAAAGAAGTCGTGCGCGAGATGACGACCAAGGCGGGGCAAAAATGCACCGCGATCCGTCGCGCCTTCGTGCCCGCACATCTGCTCGATGCAGCCCAAAATGCGCTTGCTGCAAGGCTTTCCAAGGTGGTGGTCGGCGATCCGCGTCGCGACGACGTAATGATGGGGGCCTTGTGCAGCCGGGCCCAGCTTGCCGACGTGCGCAGCAAAATCGCGACGTTGCGCAAAGAAGCGACGATCGCGTTCGGCGACCCCGATCAGGTCCAGTTGAGCGGTGGCGATGCAGCGCTAGGCGCGTTCCTGTCGCCGGTTCTGCTGCGGTGTGAAAAGCCGGACGACGCAATCGAAATCCACGCGTCAGAGCCGTTCGGTCCGGTCGCGACCTTGATGCCGTATCGCGACGTCGATCACGCGCTGCAGCTGGTGAAGCGCGGCGAGGGAAGTCTGGTCGCGTCGGTCTTCACCTATAGCGACGACGTCGCCAGCGAATTGGTCCACGGCGCGACCTCGTTCCATGGTCGCATCATTCTGGTCGATCGCGATTGCGCCAAGGAATCGACCGGTCACGGTTCGCCACTGCCGGGTCTGGTCCATGGCGGTCCCGGCCGCGCCGGCGGCGGTGAAGAGCTGGGCGGCATTCGCGGCGTCATGCATTACATGCAGCGCACCGCGTTGCAGGGCTCGCCCAAGCGCATCGCGCAGATCACCGGAAGCTGGATCAAAGGCGCGCCCGAGCTTCTGTTCGATACGCATCCGTTCCGCAAAGATTTTGAAGAGCTCAAAATCGGCGAAACCTATCGCACCAAGCCGCGCATCGTGACGTTGGGCGACATCGAACATTTCGCCGAATTCACCGGCGATACGTTCTACGCGCATATGGACGAAGAAGCGGCGGCAGCCAACCCGTTCTTCCCGGGCCGTGTCGCGCACGGCTACTTGCTGTTGTCGTTTGCGGCCGGCCTGTTCGTCGATCCGGCGCCGGGTCCGGTGCTGGCGAATTACGGGCTCGACAATCTGCGGTTCCTCAAACCCGTGTCGCCCGGCGACACGATGCAGGTGCGCCTGACCTGCAAAGACAAAAGCCAGCGCAACGCCGACTATGGCGAAGTCAAATGGGACGTTGCGATCACCAACCAGCATGACGAGTTGGTTGCGTCCTACGATCTGCTGACGATGAACGCGCGGCCGCGTTCGACCTACGCGGTCGAAGAACAGGCGGTGCTGAAGGCGTCGCCGGCGACGGTGTGGAAGATGCTGCGCGACTTCGGCGACATCGCGTCGTGGCATCCGTCCTTCTCGACCAGCAAGCTGGAAGGCGAAGGTCCGTTCGGCGCCGGCTGCGTGCGCGCGCTGGAGATGGGAAAGGCGCCCGGCGTGACGCGCGAAGAAATCACCGCCTTCGACGATGCCGGCCGGTCGATGACCTACCGGATCGTCGAAGGGCCGTTGCCGGTGCGCAACTACCGCTCGACCTTGCGCGTCGAAGCAGCCGGCGACGGCAGCAAAGTCCTTTGGTCGGCGCTGTTCGACGCGCCGTCCGACGTGGGCGAGGGGCTGCTGGCGGGCGTGCGCAAAGTCGTGCTGCGCAAGGGGCTGGACGCGCTGGTGCAGCAGTACGGGGGATAGATACGCCCGCCACAAAGCGGCGGGCAGCACGGCCAGTCGGCAACGTCGCGCTTTTTTTCTCGACCCATGTCGAGATCCCAGCGTTGGTTCCGTCCTAGGGGGAAAGGAGACACGACATGGCAACGATCAGTTCAAAAATCTCACCGTGCCTGTGGTTCAACAACGAGGGTGAAGAGGCGGCGCGGTTCTACACGTCGCTCTTTCCCAAGTCGAAGATCGATCGCGTCATCAAATCCCCCATCGATACGCCGAGCGGGAAAGAGGGAACCGTTCTGGTGATCGACTTCACCTTGGCGGGCCAAAGTTTCATGGCCCTCAATGGCGGATCGAAGGGCGAATACACCCAGGCACTATCCTTGGCCGTCGAGTGCGACGACCAAGCCGAGGTCGATCATTTGTGGAACGGGCTCAAGGCAGGCGGCAAAGAAGTCGCGTGCGGCTGGCTGCAGGACCGTTACGGCATCAGCTGGCAGATCGTGCCCAGACAGATGCTGGACATGCTGCGCCATGGCGAGCCCGCGAAGGCGAAGCGCGCGATGCAGGCGATGATGACCATGGTGAAGCTCGACCTCGCGGCGCTGCAGAAGGCGTACGACGGAAAATAGCCAGGGCGCGCTAGCCCGAGGCGCTACGCATTTCCACAAACGAGATCCGGTTTCCATCCGGGTCGCGTATGTGGAAATCGAGGCCGCCCCATGCCTGGCGGACGAGGCGCTGCGGAAATTCCACACCGCGCGCCTCGTATTCCGCAAACAGCGCTTTGACGTTGTTGGTTTCGATCGTCGCCAGAATGAGCGAGCCTTCGCGCGCAGCCAATTCGGCAAAATTCGGCCGCGCGACGAAGCGCAAATGCAGGCTGGCGCCATCGCGTGCCACGGCGCCGTAAAATGGCGGCTTGCCGTGCAGGAACGCGATCTCGAAGCCGAGTTTCGATTCATAGTAGTGCGCCGCCGCCGTAACGTCGGTGACGAACAGGATCGGCGTGACGCGCGTCAGTCGTGGTTCGGTTTGTGTCATTTCAGCCGGCATGTCGTCCGCTGCACGTTTGAGGTCGGCCCAGCTTTCAAAGCCGGCTTCGACCGCGACGATCTCCTGCGCCAAGCTGAGCGGCAATGGCAGGACGAGGGCTTGGACGTCGGTGAGATCGGCGTAGCGCGCGAGCAGGCGGATTTTTCCGCCGACGGAAAAATTCCGTTCGCGATGCCAGCGCTGCAGCAACTTGGCTTGTTTTCGATAGGTGTCGATCGTGGGCATGGGCGGCTCCGGCTGATTGGATCAGCGGGTGGGCGAAGCCCTTTCGGCGACGTGCCGATGCATCCCGTAGAGCGCATGCCGATTAGGTCCGCAGCAGCGCCTTGCTGTCGAGAGGGAATTTTCTCGTCGCAGGACCGGCTGTTCCGCAACATCCGTGTCCCGCGGCGGCGAAAACCGGGGCAATTAGACAGGATCTGCCCCCCGATGCCGGGCCACACTTGGGCGATCCAAGCTGGAGAGCCCATCCCGTGTCGAAGCCTCGTTCGCCGTTCCGTTCTGCCCTCGATGCGGTGATCCCGTACAAAGGCGGCATGTCGTTGGCCGAGGCGGGCAGGCGCTATCGCCGGACGCGCTTCGCCAAATTGGCGAGCAACGAAAATCCGTTCGGACCCAGCCCCAACGTTGCCGCCGCGGTGCGCGACGCGCTGCACGAAGTCGAATTCTATCCCGACGCTGCCTGCACCGACTTGCGCGCGCGCCTGTCGGCTGATCTCGATGTCGATCCCACTGCGCTCGTCTTCGGGCCGGGATCGGAAGCGATCCTCGACTACGCGCTGCGCGCGACGGTCGATCCCGGCGACGTGGTGGTGCAATCGGCACCGACCTTTCCGTCCTATGCGATCGTCACCAAAGCGATCGGCGCCATCGTGCGCGACGTGACGCGCAAACCGGATTTCAGCCTCGACGTCGATGCGGTGATCGCATCCGTGCAGGACGGCGTGCGCGTGTTGGTTCTGTGCACGCCCAACAATCCGACCGGCAACCTGCTCTCGCGCGCCGACTTTGCGCGCATTCTGGCGGCCCTGCCGAAAGACGTCGTGCTGCTGCTCGACGAGGCGTATCGCGAATATATCGACGCCGACAAACAGTTCGATCCGCTGCCGATGCTGCGTGCCTGGGGCGGCACGTGGCTGGCGTTGCGCACCTTTTCGAAAGCCTATGGGCTTGCGTCGATGCGCGTCGGCTACGGCATCGCCTCGTCGCCCGATTTCGTCGCCTATATCGACCGGCTGCGCCCGTTCTTCAACGTACCGACGTTGAGCCAGGCGGCTGCGTTGGCGGCGTGGAGCGATCAGGCGCATTTGCACAAGACCGTCGCAGCGACCGTGGCCGAGCGCGCACGTCTACTGCCGAAACTACGCGAGCTGGGCCTGACCCCAACCGACAGTCAGGCGAATTTCCATCTCTTCGAAGTCGCCGACGCGGTTGCAACCAGCGAAGCGATGCTGGCCGAAGGCGTGATCGTGCGCCCAATCCCGTTCGGCACGCGCTCGTTCCTGCGCGTCTCGATCGGCACGCGCGAAGACAATGACTGGATGCTGACCGTGCTCGCCGAACAGCTGCGCAAGAAAGCAGCCTGATCAGTCGTCGGTCGGACCGCGCCGTTTGAGATCGGTGTAGGGCGTACCGTCGCGACGTACGTAGATCGCGGGCTTTCCCTCCGGCGGATAGACCAGGTCGATATCCGGATAGAACGCGCCGTCGTCCGGAATGCGCGTGCCGACTTGCAGCAGCATCGCATCTTGGCTCGACCGGTTTTGCAGGCAGTGGCCGTTGGCGTCGCCTGCCTTGAAGCCGGCTGCATCGCCGGCGCGCAGAACCTCTTCACCGTCGTCGGTGACCAGCACGACTTCCCCCGACACGACATAGACGAACTCGTCCGTCTTGGTGTGCCAGTGGCGTTGGCTCGACCATTGGTTTGGCGGAAGACGCAGCATGTTGACGCCGAATTGCGTCAAGCCGGCTTCGTCGCTGAGTTTCCGCAGTTCGCGCGAACGGCATTGCCGGTCGTATGGCGGCGGATAGAAGGTGCCGACGATCGGGGCGATGGCGGCGATATCGATGCGTTTTGTCATTCATGCACCGGAAGAGCAGTTTCGTATTTGACGGCGCGCAACGCGAAGTTCGACTTCACCTGGCTGACTGCTTTCTGCGTGAAAATCACGTCGCGCAGAAACTGTTCGTACTGGCGTACGTCGCGCGCCACAACACGCAGCAGATAATCGGCGTCGCCGGTCGTCGAATAACATTCCAGCACTTCGGGGCGGCGGGAAACGGCGCGTTCGAATTCTTCGATGCCGGCGAGATCGTGCTTGGTCAGCGTCACATGCGTGAAGACGCATTCGGGCACGCCGGCTTTTTGCGGATCGAGCAGCACCGTGTAGCGCTGGATGAAGCCGTCATCCTGCAACCGCTTGAGCCGCCGCCAGCAAGGCGAGGCGGAGAGGCCGACCTTCTCGGACAGTTCCTGCGCGGTCAGGCGCGAATCCTGCTGCAACTCCTGCAGAATGCGGACTTCAAAGGAATCCAGCCCGCGCGCATCCTGAGACATGGTCATTTCCCGTTTCTGGCCGATCGGGGCATCTTATGCCTCTCCTGGACCAGGTCGAGACCGGAAAAGGACAGAAATTGACCCCAGCCCGGTCCAAACTCGGTCAGAACAAGCCGACAGGGACCGACCGATGCAAAAGCTGGCCGAACGCAAAGCCCCCACCTTGGGCGACAACAGCAAGTCGCCCGCAACCGACTGGGCCAACGTCGTTCGGCTGATTCATGTGTCGCGCGGGCTCGACGCGTTGGAAGAGACCAGGCTCGTTCCGGAAAAAAAGGTCCTCTACCAGTTCTCGGCGCGCGGCCATGACATGGCGCAGATCCTTCTCGGATCGCAGCTCACCGATCCGAACGATGCCGTGTGCGGCTATTACCGCTCGCGTCCGTTGCTGTTGGCGTTGGGGGTCGAACTCGACGACGCGCTGGGTTCGGCGATGGGACGCGCGGGCGGTTATTCCGACGGGCGCGATATCGGCGTCGTGTTCAACTATCCGAACGTGCGCGGCGCGTCGGCGCTGCCGATGTGCGGCGGCGTCGGTGCGCAATACACGCCGACATCGGGTTGGGCGCAGGCGGTCGAATATCGCCGCACTGTGTTGAACGATCCCGCTTATGCGCGCGCGATCGGCGTCGTGCTGGGCGGTGACGCGTCGGTTGCGACCAACGGTTTCTGGTCGGCGCTGACGATCGCGACGACGCTGCAGCTGCCACAGCTTTTCTACATCGAAGATAACGGCTTCGGCATTTCGGTGCCGGGCGAATTCCAGACGCCGGGCGCCGACATCGCGCGCAACCTGAAAAACTTCCAGGGGCTGCGCGTTCTGTCGGGCGACGGGACCGAGCCGGTCGAAGCCGCGTCGCTGATCGAACAGGCGCTGGCGCATGTGCGCGGCCGCAGCGGCCCGGTTCTGCTGCGCCTGACCGTGCCGCGCCTGCAGGGCCACTCCTTTCAGGACACGCAGGCCTACAAGTCGGACGAGACGGTCAAAGCCGAATGGGCACGCGATCCGCTGCCCAAGCTCAAAGAGTTTCTGGTGCCGAACCACCTGTCGCAAAGCGACTGGGATGCAGCCGAAGCAGCTGCCAAGGACGCGGTCGAAGCTGCGCGCAGCAAAGCCGAAGCCCGTCCGGTCGCCGATCCCGAAACCGTGACGCGCAACGTCTTCTTCGAAGGCGAGATGCAGACGCAGGGCGGGCAGTGGGCCGAAGGCTATCGTCCCCCTGCATCAACCGGCGAAGCCGCAACCACCGGCCCGCGCATCAACATGGTCACTGCGATCCGTCGCGTGCTGGATCACGAGCTGAGCCTCAATCCGCGCGTCGTCGTGTTCGGCGAAGATGTCGGCCCCAAAGGCGGCGTGCACGGCGTGACGTTGGGGCTGCAGCAGAAATTCGGCGAGAGCCGCGTGTTCGACACCAGCCTGTCGGAAGAGGGCATTGTCGGTCGCGCCGTCGGTATGGCGATGGCGGGCTTGATGCCGGTGCCGGAGATCCAGTTCCGCAAATATGCCGATCCGGCGGTCGAACAGATCAACGATTGCGGCACGATGCGCTGGCGCACCAACAACCGGTTCGCAGCGCCGATGGTGCTGCGCATGCCGATCGGCTTCTTCAAATGCGGCGACCCGTGGCATTCGATGACCAACGAAGTCCAGTTCGTGCACGCGCCGGGCTGGTTGGTTGCGGCGCCGTCGAACGCGGCCGATGCGGTCGGCCTATTGCGCACCGCGTTGCGCGGCAACGACCCGGTGATGTTCCTCGAACATCGCGCCATGCTGGATCAGGCCTGGGCGCGGCGTCCGTATCCAGGCGACGACTATGTGCTGCCGTTCGGCAAGGCCAAGATCACGCAAAGCGGTGACAAGCTCACCATCGTGACCTGGGGTGCGATGGTCGAACGTTGCGAAGACGCAGCCAAAGCCAGCGGCCAGTCGGTCGAGATTATCGATCTACGCACCTTGTTGCCGTGGGACAGCGAAACTGTGCGCCAATCGGTGCAGCGCACGCATCGCTGCTTGATCGTGCATGAAGATCTGAAAACCGGTGGATTCGGCGGCGAGATCGCGGCCTTCGTCGCCGACGAATGTTTCCTCGATCTCGACGCGCCGGTCGCGCGCCTGGCGATGCCGGATATTCCAAGTCCGCACAATCCGGTACTGCTGGAACATGTGTTGCCGTCGGTTGACGGAATCCGCGCCAAGATCGACCAGTTGATCGGCTTCTGAGCATGGACCAGATCGAAAAGACACGTCTGATCGACGTGCAGATGGCGGCCGAACAGGAAGGCACCAAGGCGACGGTGCAGACCTGGCACAAGCAAGTCGGCGACGCGGTTGCGCTCGACGAGCTGCTGGTCGAAATCGAAACCGACAAAGTCGTCGTCGAAGTTGCAGCACCCGCCGCTGGCGTGCTGCGTGAGATCATCTTGCAAACCGGCGCCGAAGCAGGGCCGGGCGACGTGCTGGCGCGGATCGAAGCTGGCGCTGCTCCGGGGGCTCCGGCACCGGTCGTTGTCGCCGCCGAAGCGCCGAAGCAAAGCGAATGGCGCCAGGAATCCGCACCGGTCGAGTTCGACCGCGAATTGCGCCTGTCGCCGTCGGTGCGGCGCCTGCTGCGCGAGAACGATCTCGATCCCGCCGGCATCGCCGGCACCGGTCGTCACGGACGGATTTCGCGCGAAGACGTGTTGGCGAGCCTGGCCAAGCCGAAAGCGGCACCGGTTGCGGCTGTACCGAAGATTGCGGCCGGGACCAGCCAGAAGATTCCGCACACGACGATGCGCCGGCGCATCGCCGAGCATATGTCGCATTCGCTGCAGGTCGCGCCGCACGTGACTGCTGTGTTCGAATGCGACTTCACCGCCATCAGCGCGCATCGCAAGGCGAACAAAGAGTCGTTCGCCAAGAACGGCGCCAACCTGACCTTCACGACCTATTTCGTCGCCGCCATCGTCGAAGCGATGCGCGAAGTGCCGACGGTGAACAGCCGTTGGCATGACGATGCGATCGAAGTCTTCGGCGACGTCAATGTCGGCATCGGCACCGATCTTGGCGACAAGGGGCTGATTGTGCCCGTGCTGCACAAGTCGAACGAGCTGTCGCTGCTTGGCATCGCGACGCGCCTGACTGAGCTGGTCGACAAAGCACGGCGCGGCAAGCTGGCGCCCGCCGATGTGCAGAACGGTACTTTCTCGATTTCCAATCACGGCGTGTCGGGCTCGCTGGTCGCGGCACCGATCATCATCAACCAGCCGCAGTCGGCGATCCTCGGCGTCGGCAAGTTGGAAAAGCGCGTCGTCGTGCGTGAAGTCGACGGTGTCGACTCAATCCAGATCCGGCCGATGGCCTATGTGTCGCTGTCGATCGACCACCGCGTGCTCGACGGCAACCAGACCAATGCCTGGCTGAGCAAGTTCGTGAGCGTGCTTGAGGGTTGGCAGTAAAATTCCCCGCGGAGGCGGGGATCCATCGTGCCACCGGCGCGGTATTGCCAATGGCGGCGCGACCTGAGAAATGGATCCCCGCTTTGACGGCTCCGCCGTCACTGCGTTCCGCGGGGAATAGATGACCAAACCGTTTGTCTGGGACGCGCATTCCTGTCTGCCGTTGCGGCCGGGGCTCGATTACGACGCGCTCGAACGCCATGCCGATGCAGGCGTCGATTTCGTGTCGATCAATGTCGGGATGGATTTCAATCCATGGCCCGACATGTTGCGCGTCGTGGCGTCGTTCCGCGCCTGGATCCAGGCGCGCTCGGCACGGTTTGTGTTGGTCGATACGATCGCCGACGTCGAAGCAGCCAAGCGCGACGGCAAGATGGCGATCGCGTTCGATCTCGAAGGGTCGGAGCTGCTGGACGGCGACATCGCGCTGTTCCGGCTGTTTCGCGATCTCGGCGTGCGCCAGATCCATCTCGCCTACAATCGCAACAACGCGGCCGCGGGCGGCTGCCACGACACTGCGTTTGGCAACGACCAGGGACTGACAAAGTGGGGACGGCGCATCGTTGCCGCCGCCAATCAGTTCGGCGTGATGATGGATTGCTCGCACAGCGGCTATCGCACCAGCCTGGACGTGATGGAACAGTCGACCAAACCCGTCGTCTTCAGCCACGCCAATGCGCGTGCGTTGTCCGATCATCCGCGCAACATTCGCGACGACCAGATCCGCGCCTGCGCAGCAACCGGCGGTGTGATCGGCGTTACCGCTGTCGGGCTGTTTCTCGACGTCACCGACGAAGCTGATCTTGCACCGGCCCTGCTGCGCCAGATCGACTATGTCGTGTCGCTGGTCGGCACCGACCATGTCGGGCTGGGATTCGATGCCAGCCTGATGCCGGGCGTGAAAGATGCGGAGCCCGACGATCGTACGGTCTGGTGGCCGCCGCAATTCGGCTATCGCAACAAGTTCCCGCGCGGCGGCGCCGCGTTGCTGCCGGCGCTGATCGATGGGCTGCAACAGCGTGGCTACGACGATGCCGCGCTGCGCGGCATTCTGGGGCAAAACTTCCTGCGCGCCGCGCGTGTGGCCTGGGCTGGATGATGCTTGGCGCAATTTGGCGTGTTGGCGCGTTCCCTATGTATGACGCGCACGCCTGCAGATCCGCTCCGCACACCTGACGGTCGCTACATCATCATTCGCGGCCGGCTGTGGCGTGCCGCGAATCCAAATCTGTCATCGGCCGAACGCGAGCGTTTGACGCGGGAATTGATGGAGGCGCGGCGTGATGTGGCACGCGCCAAAAAGCGGAGCGATCCTGCGTTGCGCCTTGAGGCGCGGGTGCGCGTCGACGATGCAAAGACGGCATTGGGCGAGCGCGGTCCCGTGTGGTGGAACGACGGCACGCCCGACTACAACCGCCGGCTGGTCCACAACACGCCCTATGCCGACTGGTTCGCAGCTCTGCCTGCAGCCGCACGTAAGTTTGCGCTGACCGAAGCTTGAAATTCCCGTTGCGACGGGATCGGCGCTTCGCTAGCTTCCGCCCCGCATCAAGAGTGGGCCGGCGCCCACGCCAACCTGCCTTCCCGGGCAAGGTGGCGGTCCTTCGAAAGAAGGACGATGCGGCCGGTCAGGCAACCAAACGGGACCGTCACCGCGTTATTTCGCCCGGCACACTCCGAAACGGAGTGCGTCTTTGTTGGCGCACTCCTTCACGGAGTTGCGCGATGTTCGATGGTTTGCTCAGCGCCGATGATCCGGCCTGTCCTGTCCGGTTGGGGCCGCAGGATTCGATCCTGCATTTCTGGTCGCGCTACGAACGCAACCGGGTCTGGACCTATTGCGCGGTCGTGCATCGGATGGACGGAGTTTGGACCCATCTCTATTCGATCGAGCGGCTGCCGCCTTCACCAACGTGCATCTGCTGAAATTCTGGCAGGGCGAGCAGCTGCCAGCGGCCAATGTCTGGATGCGCAGACATCGCGCGCCGCCCGCGTTGTACGAAGCGGCGGCGTGAAAGCGTCTATTCTCTCGCCGCAATTTGCGCCCATATCGCCCCCATGCGCTTTGCCATCTTGTTCGCCACCACCTTGCTGGCCACGACGACTGCGTCGGCCGCACCGCTCAAGCTCGACTACAAGATCTACGCAGGCGGGCTCGAAGCCCTGACCGCGACGATCACCTACGGGCTCGAACCATCGAGCTACAGTCTCGACATTGACGGCAAGACCGCGGGCACGATTGGCGCTGCCTTTCCCTGGTCGACGCATTTGCTGTCGGCGGGCCGCATCGCTGCGGGCGAGGTGAAGCCCGAGAAGCACGTCGTGGAGAGCACGTGGAAGGAGCAGAAACGTTCGACCACGCTCGCCTATGACGGCGCCGGCGGGTTTCTGACCAAAAAAGTCGAACCGCCGCCAGCCGAAGACAATGTCGACGAAGTTGCGCCCGAGCTGACGACCAACACGGTCGATCTCTTGTCAGCGGTTGCGGGCGCGTTGAAGCGCATCGAAGACAAAGGCACGTGCGACGGAAGCCAGTCGGTCTATGACGGGCGCCGCCGCTTTGAAGTGAAGTTCGTCGATGGTGGTGCAGCGACGCTGGAGCCGTCGAGCTATACCGCCTATGCCGGCGCGACGCGCAAATGCGACATACGGGTCGAGCCCGGCCCGGGCTTCTGGCGCAAAAATCAGAAACGCTGGTTCACGCAGAAAGACGGCTCGCTGCCGCCGATCACGGTCTGGGCGGCGCCGCTTGGAGCCCAGAAGCGGCAAGTGCCGGTGAAGATCGAAAGCGTGTCGCCGTTCGGCGCGGTCGTCGTACAGTTGGTGAAAGTAGGTGCGTAGCGCCTCCCGGTTTTCAGCTCGTGCGTTGAAAACCGGGAAGCGCTTCGCGCTTAATTTGGCTTGCGAAACTTCAACACAAACTGATCGGTCTTGCTGCGAATGGCGGGGTCGAAGACTTTCGCCGAACGGTCGTCGCTCTTGTTGCGCAGCACGTCGAGCGAGCCTTCATATTTGAAGCCCGCGGCTTCGACTTCTTTCTTCACCGTCGCTTCGTCGATGCGATGCAGGCTTTCAATGTCGGCGCGACCGGTGCCGGCCTTTGCCGAATGGTCGAGCACGATGAAGGTGCCGCCCGGCTTCAATTGGTCGAACACGACCTTGTTGAACTTCGCGATGTCGAAGCCTTCGCCCATATAGGTCTTGTGCAGGTCGTGATAGTTTTGCGACGTCCACACGATGTCGACTTTTTCGGGCGCTTTCAGTTCGTTGATCGACGTGTTCACGAAGGTGATGTTCGGGTGCGCCGGATCGGGCTTCGATCCGTTGGCCGGAACCGGGTTCTTCGAGTTCTTGGTGAACTCGGTCGGATTGAACATATAGACCGCGCCGGTCGGGCCGACTGCACCCGCGAAGAGGCGCGAGAAATATCCGCCGCCCGCAACCAGATCCAACACCTTGTCGCCCGTCTTCACGCCGGTGAAGGCGAGAACCTCAGCCGGTTTGCGATCGGCGTCGCGTTTCGTGTCGGTTTCGGGACGCGTCGTATCGGCAACTGCCGCCGCAACGTTCTTCGGTGCGTCGGCTGCAAACGCCAACGGTGACGTCAACGCCGTAAGCGTGACGAGCAAAGCAAATGATGACCGCATTCTCGAGTTCCCTTTAATTGGTCGGATCCACCCCTTGCGCAACAGCATGGGGGAATTCAGCGTGCGTTGGCAGAGGCAACTCTCGTCGCAAACCAACCTTTGGGGCAGGTCCATCGTGTGTGTCGCTCCGAACACGGGCCGCATCGGCTTAGCCGGATTGTTTGTTCTGCTTCTTGGCGGTATCGCGCCATCTTCATTCGCCGCGGACGCGCCGTTGCACCTTCCGTTTCGCTACGAAGAGGCGCGCGTCTACGTGCCTGTCACGGTTGGTCACGAAAAATCGCCCTGGATCATTCTCGATACCGGCGCTGCACCGACTGGTATCGACCCAAGCTGGGCTGCGCGGATGCAGTTGCAGGTCGAAAGCGGTGGCACGGTCAGCGGCGCGGGCGCAGGTAGCAGCAAGGTTGGCCGCGCCGCCAACGTCGATCTCCGCATCGGTGCCCCGGGACAAGAGATTCCGATGCATCTCGCAAGTGCGATGATCGTGCCGCTGAACGATCAGCTCGCGCGATTCACCGGCCATGAGGTGCTGGGCATCGTCGGATCGCAATTCTTCCACGAACATGTCGTCGAGCTGGATTTCGAACGCCAGATCGCGCTGCTGCACGATCCCGCCAGCTACAAACCGCCCGCAGGCGCGATCGCGGTTCCGTTCGAACTCGAAGGCGGGATTCCAATGGCGCAGGCGTCGCTGACCTTGCCGTCGGGCACGGTCGTGCAAGGCAAGTTCGTGCTCGACCTTGGCGCCAAGGCGACCTTGCTGCTGACTGAACCTTTCATCGACCAGCACCAATTGCGCGCTGCGTTTCCGACTCAATACGCGACCGGGCTCGGCGCTGGTGTCGGCGGCCCGACGCAATATGCGTTCGTGCGCGCCAAGCAGCTTTCGGTTGGTGCGGCGAGCCTGTCAGCGCCGGTCGTGGGATTGTCGCTCAAACAAGCGTTGCGCAGCAGCGACTATGCCGGGTTGATCGGCGGCGAGTTCTTTGCGTCGTACCGCACTGTGTTCGATTACGCGCGCAAGGCGATGTATCTGCTGCCGCGCAAAGACGCGCTGGTGCGCGGTTTCGATCGCAGCGGCATTTTCCTGACCGCCGATCCGGCCAACTTCCACGCCATCCGCATCCAAGAAGTCGCACCGGGCACGCCCGGCGACGCGGCCAAGCTGGCGGCCGGCGACATGCTGCGCAAAGTCGATGGGCGCGACGTGGCCGAGCTGACTCTGGTCGAGATCCGCGCCCGGCTGCGCGGCAAGGATCCGGTGACGTTGGAGATCGAACGCGACGGCGCGCGCAGCACGCACGCGCTTACGTTGCGCGATTTGATCTAGCGGTCTCTTCGCGCAGCGTGTCGGGCTTGGGGCCGGTTGCGCGAATATTAGCGAAGCGCTGCAACAGGTCGAACCAGAATGGCGCGCCCAGCGAGATGGCCAGCGCGGTCATCACATAGCCCAGCAGGCGAATGGCGTTGGTGCCGAGCCGCGTGACGTCGAAAAAGTCGAGCGGCGTTTCGCCCGGACCCCAGCCGATCGGGAAGGGACGCAACATGCGGCTTTGCTGCTCGATCTTCTCGCGCGTCTGTTTCAGCAAGTCGGTGCTGACCGGCGCCGCGGGTGCGGCTTGCAGCACCGCAACCGACTGTTCGGCGATCGCCTGGCGTAGCGCCGCGTCCTGCCACAGGCGCACGCCCATCGAATAGAGATCGGCATTGACCAGCAGCGCCAACGCCATTCCGTAGGCGCAGGCGATATATTGCGCGTTGCGTTTGTAGAGGCCCGACGCACGATCCATCGTGTCGTCGTACCAATGCGCCAGCCGGGTGCGGAATTCTTCGACGGTCGTCACGCCGTCATTGGCGAGCGCACGCAGCACGTCGCGGAAGTTCGACGGTGGCAAGGCTTCGATCCGCTGCAGCAAATCGGCGATCGGCTGGTCTTTCGCAACCGGCGTGTCGAGCAAGTCGAGACCGGCCTGTATCGTCGCCAACGCGAAATCGGTCGATTTGATGTAGGCGGGAAACTTGAAGCTGCGGAATCCGTCTTCGGTCTGCGGCACAGAAGGCGCGGCACGCGGCGAGGCGGCCAACAGCACCGGATGGGCCATGATCCGTGCGCCCAGCATGTGATCGTCGATCAACCGTTGCAGCGTCTTGCCGAGAAAGGACGGCCGGCTGTTCAGCAACGCGCCGACGAATTCGTTCAGCGCGGTGACGATCAGCGACAGGATCAGAAAAAACAGAATGTAGCAGATGCCGAGGTCAAGCAGGCCGCTCAGAGTCATTGGATCCTCCCGGATCCACCAGAACTGAGCGCGCGGACGAGAGTTCCGGCTGGCCTAGAAGGAGGTGACGCGCGATCACCTTGTCGGCGATTTTGAGAAAGGCTGTGACTTTCGCCAGGGTGGTTTCGGCATCGGTCGCGGCGGCGATGCCGTGTAGCGACTGGGTCAAGAGTTGCAGCTCGGCTTCGACGATGCCGACCCGTTCGATTTTGAGCCGCATCACGCTGGTCGAAAGGTCGCCGATTTGGCCGCGAGCTGTGCCGACAAATCCGTGTCTTTTGCGGCGTCGGCTTGCGCGCGCAAATCATACAGCTTGGTCAGCGCCGTTTCGGCATGACCAATCACGCTGCCTAAGGTCGGCAAGGTGCCGTTTCCCGCTGCCATATCACGCCTCGTCGAAGCGAATCTGCGTGCGTTCTCTGTGAACGCAGCATGACAGTCGTTCAAGCCGGTTGTTAGACGGCGCGGATCTCGTCGCCGATGCGCAACTCGCCGCGCGTCAGGATGTGCGCATAGACGCCGATCTGATTGCCGAGTTTCTGCGACACGGTGCGCAGCACGGTCGGGTCTTTCTCGGCTGTGTCGGGATCGAGCGTGATCATCACGCAGCGATCGATCGGCTCGACGACGGCGACGCGCGCCTGTTCACCGATGGCGAGATGTTTGCCGACCCACGCCGTCTCGTTGTCGCCATGCAGCGAGACTTCAAGATTGATGCGGAAGCGGCGGCGATCGACGGGGGCGCCGTGCAGTGCTGCAACCCGGTCGCCGATATCGTTGCCGACCAACGACACCGCCATCGAGTCATAGGCGCCGCGACCGAGCTGCAGCAGCGCGACTGGTTCGCCGGCTTCTTCGGAAAGACGCGCCAGCAGCGCTGCGTCGTCGATCGCATAGACTTTGCCGTCGGGCGCTTCGACGGTCAGTTTGGCGACATGCGGATTGGGCGCGTCGTAGCGCGCGACCCAACGGATCAGGTCGGGCAGTTGCCGTCCGGTCAGCCAGGGAAAGCGCGTACGGTCGTTGCTGCGCAGGAAGGCATATTGCCGGTCGCCGAACAGGCCGGTGCCGCGCAGCGTGCTCGCATCGAGCTTTTCGCCGCGCATCGACTTGACGGGAAAGCGCCAGATCGCGTCGAGCGTGCCAATCATACGAGTGCGTCCAAGGAGATGCAGGCGCAGGCGACCGCGAGCAGCAAGCATAGCGGCACGAAATAGCGCGTATCGAGCTGCGCGAATTTGGACTCGCGCTCGCGCTTGAACGCGCCGACCCAACGAAAGTCACCGATGGCGCGCGCCAGAAAGGCGAGCGCGAGCAGCGCGACCGCAATCGCCGCGATCGTGTGCAACGGACCGGCCCGCACCGCGAGGCGCACGCTATAGGCGGCGATGGCCAGCGCCAGCGCGACCAGCCAGGTGCTGCGCGACGAAGGTTCGAACAGGCGTTCGCCCGTCGCGCGGCGCGGCACGGCCGCGTCTTTGCCCCAGCGTCCGCCCAACGCCCAATAGACATGCAGCACCGCCAGCGTGTTCAGCACCGCCGCAACGGTGAAGGCCAGCGCAACCAGCATTACGGACGCCAGCCGTGTGGATCGCGCAGGAAGCGTTCGACCGCATCCAGTTCGGAGTCGTCGAAGATGCGCTTTTCGCGCGCCACTGCCAGCACGTCCCACCAAGTCGCCAGCGCATGCAGCTTGACGCCCAGCCGTTCGTTGGTGGCGATGCTTTCGGGGAAGATGCCGTAGTGGAAGATCACGAACGTGTCGGACACGACCGCGCCCGCGTCGCGCAGTGCCTTCACGAAACGCTCTTTCGACGAGCCTTCGCTTTGCAGATCTTCGACCAGCAAGGTGCGCGCACCGTCGCGCAGATGGCCTTCGATCTGCGCCATGCGGCCGAAGCCTTTGGCCTCTTTGCGCACATATTGCATCGGCAGGCCGAGACGATCGGCGATCAGCGCGGCATAGGAGATGCCCGCCGTCTCGCCGCCTGCAACGCCGTCCAGCCGCTCGAAGCCGAGATCGCGCTGCAACGTCGCGACCGCGAAATCCATCAAGGTGCTGCGTACGCGCGGGAAGGAATTGACCTTGCGGATGTCGACATAGACCGGGCTTTTGCGGCCCGAGGTAAAGGTGAAGGGCTCGCCGCGCGCGAACAGCACCGCTTCGATTTCAAGCAGCGCTTCGGCAGTCAGTCGCGAGATGGTGGCTTGGTCGTACGTCATGCTCGTTCCAGGCTCCACGCGACAGTCTCGCCGCCGCGGAAAGGGTGTACTGCGATCTCAGCGGTCACGTCGATACGCGCCGGCACAGCAGTGGCCTTCCGGATCAGCGTGACGCGCGCCTCGTTGACCGGCAGCCCGTAGAAGCGCGGCCCAGCCAGCGACGCGAATTCTTCCAGCCGGTCCAGCTTGCCCTGGCTGTCGAACGCTTCGGCGTAAAGCTCGATCGCAGTCGGGGCGGTGAAGATGCCGGCGCAGCCGCAGGCCGACTCTTTCTCGGCGATCGGATGCGGCGCGCTGTCAGTGCCGAGAAAGAACTTGCCGTCACCCGACGTCGCCGCTTCGAGCAGCGCCGCTTTGTGCGTGGCGCGCTTGGCAACCGGCAGGCAGTACATATGCGGGCGGATGCCGCCGACCAGCATCGTGTTGCGATCGATCAGCAGATGATGCGCAGTGATGGTGCCGGCGGTCGGCCCTTCGGCTTCGCGCACCCAGGCGACGCCTTCGCGCGTGGTGACATGTTCCAGCACGATCTTCAGACCGGGATGCGCCCGGCGCAGCGGCGTCAGGATCTTGTCGAGAAACACGGCTTCGCGGTCGAACACGTCGACATCGTGATCGGTGACTTCGCCATGCACCAGCAGCGGCAGGCCGATCTTCTCCATCCGCTCTAGCACGGGGCGGATCTTGGCAATGTCGGTGACGCCGTGCGCGCTGTTGGTGGTGGCGTGCGCAGGATAGAGCTTGGCGGCGGTGAAGATCTTGTCTTCGAGCTGGGCCGCGTCGGTGCCGTCGGTGAGATAGGCGACCATCAACGGCTTGAACGCCGAGCCGGCGGGCAGGGCGGCGACGATCTCGTCGTGATAGGCGCGGGCGCGCGCCGCATCGATCACTGGCGGGCGCAGATTGGGCATGATGATGGCGCGGCCGAACTGCGCCGCCGTGTAGGGCAGCACCGCGCGCAGCATCGCGCCGTCGCGAATATGCAGATGCCAATCGTCAGGTTGGCGGATGGTGAGCTTGTCGGTCATGTCGATCTGTCGAGTTTCTGAAATGCGATTGCGCTGGTCGCCAGCATCGCCATCCACCAGCTTTGCCAGGCGCCGAAGGCCAGGCTGGCAACGGTGAAGGCAACGCAGAAGGCGGGAATGGCGAAACGGCGCGTGTCGGACGCGAAGTTGGCAAGGCGCGTGGTCAGCGCAACGAACGCAGCCAGCACCAGCGCACCGCCGACGACGCCAAGCTCCAGCAGCACCTGCAACCAGCCATCATGCGGGTGCAAGGTCAGCACCGGTTTGTCGGGCGCCTGAAAGCGCGACACGACGCCGTCATTGGGCACGACGCGCGAATTGTTGAGACCCCAGCCCAGGATCGGACGTTCGAGAAACTTCTTGGCGGCAAAGCCCCAGATCTCGACCCGATGCCGGGCCGAGTAAAAGAGATGCTCGTTGTCAGCGACGCCCGCCTTGTCCAGCGTCCGCGCAAGCGGCACGCACAACAGCATCGCCAACACGACCAGTACGGTCGGCAGACGCCGCACCAGGTTGGGCAGCAGGCTGACCAGCCCGAACACGCCCAGCGCGATGACGCTCGACAGGCGCGACGAGGCGCTTTCCGTCAACGGCGTGAGCGCAGCGAAAATCAGCAGCAACGGCGCTGCAATGTGCGACTTGCCCTGGCGCCACAAGACCAGCGCCGCCGGCCACAACAGCAACGGCAACGCATCGGCGGCACGATTGGCGTAGCTGAAATTCAAGGTGCGGTTCGAGAAAAGCTGGGCTGCCGGCGTGGCGAGAAACGATTGCGCCGCGAACAACACCAGCGCGATGCCGGTGCCCAGCAGCAAGGCGCGTTCGACCTTGCGCTGCTCGGCCGCGTCGAGCTTCACCGCAGCCACGAACACACTGCCGACCAGCAGTAGAGTCAGGTCGGGAATTTTCGCGAAGACTTCTTTGGGCGCGAACGCCCACAGCGCACTGGCCGCGGCCCAGGCCGAAATCGCAACCGCTAGCACCAGCGCCGCGCGCGGCGGCACCGGCCATTGCTTGTCGCGGATGCGCGCCAACACGATCGTCGCGACGATGCCGAGAAACGACAACGGTGCCGTACCCAGCGGTGCGATGACCAGCATCGGCCCGATCAGACCGAACCACAGCGCGAGGGATGTGGCGGGGCTCATAATCCCCTCTCCTCGAAGGAGAGGGAGGGGCCCGTCGCGCAGCGATGGGAGGGTGAGGATTCGTTCGTCGAGCGCAGAACCCTCACCCTAGCCCTCTCCCTCGGGGAGAGGGGACATGACGTATGCGCGCTCATTTCTTGCCGTCTTCCAACGTCGCCTTGAGATACGACAGGATCGGATAGATCGCCGCCATCAGCGCGATCAGCACACCGTAGCCGCCTTCTTTGTAGCCTTTGCGCAGCACGTAGGTTTTGTAGAAGCGCGCGAAGAAACGGCCGACCCAACGGCGCATCGGATCTTTGGGTTTTCCTTGCGCCCAATTGTGCCGCAGATCGAGCGCCAGCTCGGTCGTGTAGCGATCGAGACGATGGATCATATCGGAAATATCGTCGTCGACTTTGTGCTGGATGCGACCTTCCAGCATCGGGCCTTTGCTGCCGTCCATCTTCACTTTGGGATGGCTGTAATTGCGGCCCCAATGTTTGTAGCCGCGTCTGTACAGCGCGACATGGGCCGACTTGCCCCAGGCCGCACCCCAGCCGTAGCGCACCAGACGTTCGCCGACGAAATTGTCGACCGGGATCAGGTGATAATCGAACGAAGTGGTTTCGATCGTGCGCCGGATCTCGGCCGCAAGCTCGGGCGGAATGCGCTCGTCGGCGTCGACTTCCAGACACCAATCGCCGGTCGCAGGCGTGTTCGACGCGTCGCGCCGTTCGCCCCACGTCGCCCAGGCACCTTCGACGATGGTGGCGCCGTGCGCCAACGCGATTTCTTTCGAACGGTCGGTGCATTTGTCGAGCGCGACGACGACCTGGTCGCAGAATTTCAACTGTTCGAGACAGGCACCGAGATGCCGCTCTTCGTTGTGGGCGCAGATACAGGCGGTGAGTTTCGTCATGCAGCGAGCGCTCGGGCTTTGTCGTACACGTCGTCGACCGACAATGCTTCCATCAGCCGTGTCGCCAGCGTGTCGTCGATCTTGCAAAGGTCGGTGGTGCGTTGCGGATCTTCGTGCGCGATCGCATAGGCCGCGTTCGCGCCCCAGGGACGATAGCGACGCGGCAGGCCGGGGCCGAACAGCGCCAGCGTCTTGCAGCCGGTTGCAGCCGCAAGATGCGTCAATCCGGAATCGTTTCCGACATACAGCGCGGCGCGTTCGAGCAGTGCCGCCGCAACCAACGGCCGCGTACGATTGGCAAGATCGATCGCGCCGGGAAGAAGCGCTGCGATCTCGGCGGTGATCTTTGCATCGTCGCCGGCGCCGAGCAGCACGATGCGCGTGTCGCGCAAATCGCTGCCGGTCAAACGCTGCGCGAGCTCCGACCAGCGCGCAGCGGGCCAGCGTTTGCCGACCGACGCGGCGCCGGGTGCCAGCGCGAGCAATTTGCGTCCGTCATCTGGAATCAACGACGCAGCTTCTGCGCGGCTGGCATCGTCGAGCGCGACGCGCGGTGCGGGCGGCGTGTCGAAGCCGAGCGTGGTTGCGATCTGTTCGACGACATGGCGCGTCGGGTCGGCGCGGCCGATCGAGATCAGTTTGCGTTTGCGCAGCAGGCGCGACATCGGTGAATTGCGCAAATCGACCACCAGGTCCCAGCGCGTGCCAATCGTCTCGCGCCACAGCTTGCGCCAATGGCCAGCGGCCTTCTGTTTTTCCATCGAAAGGACGCGCACGACGCCGGGCAGGGTTGCGAACAGCTCGGCCGCCACCGGACCGCATGCCACGGTTACGCGTGCATTCTCGCCGAGTCGCGCGGCCGCGCCGGTCGAGAGCACGGCGTCGCCCAACCGGGTGGCAGTGACGTAGAGGACGTGCAAGGACGGCGTTTCCGGACTAGGTAAGAGCGACTTCTGGTAGCCCCCAGGCCCCGCCTTGCCAAGCATGACGACCCCATCTTTCCGCACCAAACTCGACGATCGCGGCCTGTTGCGGGTCGGCGGGCCCGACCGCGTCGATTTCCTGCAGGGGCTGATCACCAACGATGTGGCCGCCATTCCTGCCGGCACCGCGCGCTATGCCTGGCTGCTGACGCCGCAAGGCCGGTTTCTGCACGAAATGATCGTCCGCGATGACGGCGACTCGCTGCTGCTCGATGTTGAAGCGGCACGGCGCGACGATCTGCTCAAACGACTCACGCGGTTTCGCCTGCGGGCCAAGGTCGAGCTGGCCGACGTGACGTCTGATTTTAGCGTCTGGGCCGGTTGGGGTGCGCCAAGAGATGCGACAGAATGGCCCGAACTCGCGATCCATCATCCCGACCCGCGGCTCGACGCGCTGGGCTCACGTGCGCTGCTTCCGGCCGGGGCGGATCTGCATGCCAATGCGACGCGGGACGATTGGGATCTGCATCGCCTGACCGTCGGCGTGCCCGACGGCAGTCGCGATTGTCCGGTGGAAGACGCGTTGGCGGTCGAAAGCAATCTCGATCTGCTGCACGGCGTCGCCTGGGACAAAGGTTGTTATGTCGGGCAGGAGCTGACCGCGCGCACGCATTTCCGTGCGCTGGTGAAAAAGCGTCTGGCGCCAGTTGTGATCGATGGTGATGCGCCTTCATTCGGCGCGATCCTGTCCGATGCCAGCGGAAAAGAACTGGGTGAAATGCGTTCATCGAATCGCGGACGTGGTCTTGCGCTGTTGCGCACCGACGCGATCAACGGCGACGTAACGCTTCATGCAGGTACGGCGAAGCTCACCGTGCAACGACCGGATTGGCTGATCACGCATGGATGAGTTGCTGGTTTATCGCGACCTGTTGGGCGCGCGCAGCGAAGGGTTCGTCGCCATGCAATATAGCGGCTTCACGCAGTTGAAGCCGTTTTTCGTCGGTACGCGCGGCGAGGTTCCGGGCGACGGCATGTTGATCGCCAACGGTCCGGTCGGTCGGTTTCGCGCGCGGCAGTTGGGCGTTCCGGGCAAAGATCTCACGCACTGGATCGAAACGCACAAACCCCGCGCCATCCACGCGCAGTTCGGACTTGGCGGCGCGTTGGCGCTGCCCTTCGCGCAGAAATTCGATCTGCCCTTGTTCGTCACTTTTCATGGTGGTGACGCGACCAAGGAAACGCATTACCGCAAACGCTGGCCGGTGCCGACGATCTATCAGCGCCGCATGGACGCGATGGTCGAGCGTGCGCGCCTGATCTTCTGCGTGTCGGATTATTTGCGCGATCGTTTGCTGGCGCGCGGTTTTCCCGGCGCCAAGTTGCTGACGCACTATCTCGGCATCGAGCTACCGAAAAAGCCGGCATTGCCGGCATATCCGTTGCGCTCGCCGAATATTCTGCTGGTCGCGCGGCTGGTCGAAAAGAAAGGCGTCGACGTTGCGATCGACGCGATGGCAAAGCTGCGAAGCGAAGCGCCCGATCTGATCCTTGGCATCGTCGGCGACGGTCCGCTGCGCAAGGTGCTGGAACAGCGCGCGCGCGACAGCGGCGCCAACGTGCATTTCTTCGGCTGGCATACGCCGGACGATGTCCATGCGCGGATGCGCGAAGCCGCGATGTTGCTGATCCCCAGCCGCACCGCCAGCACTGGCGATGCCGAAGGGCTGGGGCTGGTGACGTTGGAAGCGCAAACGGTCGGATGCCCGGTGATCGGCAGCCGGCATGGCGGCATTCCCGAGGCGGTGCTGCACGAACAGACCGGCTTGCTGTTCCCCGAAGGCGACGCCGACGCGCTGGCGGCCGCGATCCTGCGCATGCGCCGGGAAAATGGTCTCGCCGAACGGCTGCGTGTTGCGGCCTTCGACCGGCTGCTGGAAGATTTCGACGCGAAAAAGCAAAGCGCGTGGCTGGAACAGATCCTGGTTTCGCTGAGCGAAGGCGACCAACGATGAATTGTGGAGGCAAGGGATGAAGCGACTTCTTGTAGGTGCGATCGTCGCGAGCGTGTTGACGCTGACTTCGTGCGACAAGAAGGAAGACGCGATCGAGATCGGCTTTGCCGGTCCCATCACCGGCTTCAACGCGGTGTTCGGCGCGCAGATGAAGCGCGGCGCCGAACAGGCGGTCGCCGACATCAACGCCGCCGGCGGCGTGCTGGGCAAGAAACTTGTCATGCGCATGAGCGACGACGTTTGCGATCCCAAGCAGGCGGTGGCGGTCGCCAACCAGATGGCGGCGGCCAAGATTCCGTTCGTACTCGGTCATTTCTGCTCGGGCTCGTCGATCCCGGCGTCGGACGTCTATGCCGAAGCCAATGTGATCGCAATGTCGCCAGGTTCGACCAATCCGAAACTGACCGACGATCCGAAAAAGAAAACCATCTTCCGCATCTGCGGCCGTGACGACGCGCAAGGCCGCGTTGCTGGCGCATGGTTGGCGAAGAAATATGCGGGCAAGCGCATCGCGATTGCGCATGACCGGCAGGCCTACAGCCAGGGCATCGCCGACGAGACCAAGAAGGCGATGAACGCGGCCGGGCTTCAAGAAGTGCTCTACGACACGGTGACGCCGGGCGAGAAAGATTACTCGGCCTTCGTCAGCAAGCTCAAAGCAGCGCGCATCGACCTGCTCTATTACGGCGGCTACCAGATCGAATCGTCGTTGATCGCGCGGCAGATGCGCGAACAGGGACTCGAAGCTGCGTTCATGGCGGGCGATGGTCTGGGCACGATGGAATTCTGGACCGCGGCTGGTGCGGGCGGTGAAGGGACTTTGTTCACCTTCGGCCCCGATCTCGCTGCCGATCCGCGCAACGCCGAAATCGTGAAGCGCTTTACCGCCAATGGCGGCAATCCGCCCGAAGGCTACACGCTCTATTCCTATGCCGGCATTCAGGCCTGGGCGCAGGCCGTGCAGAAGGCGGGTACGACCGATCCGACGACGGTCGCCGCGATGCTTCGCAGCAACAAAGCCGACACTGTGTTCGGACCGGTGACGTTCGACGCGAAAGGCGACGTGATCGGCGAGCCCTACGTCATGTATCGATGGAGCAAGGGCGCCTACGCACCGTTGGTCGAATAGGGCGTGTACCAGCTCGACCTGCGCGACGGTCTCGCGCGCGATACGCCGCGCGAATGGGCCGAGTCCTGCCTTGCCCGCACGCTGACTCTCGAACCCAAGCTGCATGCCTTCGTCACGCTCGATGAAGGCGTAACGCGCAAAGCCATCGACACCTTGTCGAGCGGGCCGCTCGCGGGTGTGACGGTCGGCGTGAAGGACATTATCGACACGGTCGATCTGCCGACGCAGATGGGCTCGCGCCTGTTCGAAGGGCGTCGCGCCAACCAGGACGCCTGGATCGTCGCGCGACTGAAAAGTCTGGGCGCGATCGTGATGGGAAAGACGGTGACGACCGAATGTGCGTGGCGCACGCCGGGCGCAACGCGCAACCCCTGGAACCTCGACCATACGCCCGGCGGATCATCGAGCGGTTCGGCTGCGTCGGTTGCGGCGGGGTGTGTGCCGGTAGCGCTGGGCAGCCAAACATTGGGATCGATGATCCGTCCTGCCGCGTTTTGCGGTGTCGTCGGTTTCAAACCCAGCTTCGGCGCAATCCCGCGCACCGGCGTGTTGCCGGTTGCGCCAAGCCTCGATCATCTCGGCTTGTTCGCGCGCTCGGTCGGCGACGTCGCGCAGGTCGCGCCGTTGCTGTTCGGCCAGAATGACGGTGACGCGGTGCCCGCCGTGCCGGCGTGGTACGACGTCAAGACAAGCGACGCGCCTGTGCTGGCGCGCGTACGCACCGCGCGCGACGCGTTGGTCAGCGACGCACAACGCGCGTTGATCGACGAGGTGCAGCGCAAATTCGAAGGCGCTGGCGCACGCATCGTCGAACTGACCCTGCCGCCCGAATTCGACGCAGTGTGGGAAGCGGCGCGCGCAATCATGGCGGCCGAAGCCTACCAGGTGCATCGCGACCGGATTGCAGCGATGCCGGGCAAGGCGGGCGAGGCATTGGTTGCGCTGGTCGAAGAGGGCGCGGTCGTCGCGCCCGCAATCCTCGAAGCGTCGCGCATCTTGCAAGTATCGCTGCGCACGCGCTTTGCGGCGCTGACCGCCGGCGTCGACGCGGTGCTGACGCAGCCCGCAATCGGCGAAGCGCCGAACGGTCTCGGCGACACCGGTGATCCCGTCTTCTGCACGCCCTGGACCTTTCTCGGCGTGCCCGCGATCACGATGCCGGCGGGCGTGGGACCGAACGGATTGCCGCTCGGCCTGCAACTCGCAACGCGCTGGGGGCAAGACGTGCAGCTGCTGCGCGCTGCGGCTTGGTGCGAAGCGAGCTTGGCGCTACCGCGCCAGATCGCGCTCGGGTGAAGCGCAGGTCGTAGCGTCTTTTCAGTTGCGTCGCGCAATATCGGAAGTATACTTCTTATGAAGTATCCGATTGGCCCCGTGCAACTCGAACCCGACACAGGTGCGTGCATGACAGCGCCCAAGGTGAACGACGACCCGACTCTTGCGATGTGCAGATTGTGGACGCGCGATCGCGATCACTATGACGACATGCTGCACCTGACCTCGCTGCGCGAACGCGCCGTGTTTCATGCGCCAGGCGACGACGAGGCCGAACGCCTGTTTCGCGCCCAGGCAACTGTGACCGACCGGTTGGGCGACAAGCTCGAACGATTTACGCGCGCGATCTTTCGCACCCGGGCGCAATCGCTGGAAGGTGCGGTCGCCAAACTTGCGGTCGTGTTGCGGCACGTCGCGCCATCCAACGACACCAACGAAGAGCCGTGGCCGTATTTGCGTAACGTGCATGCCGACCTCGAACGGCTGCACCAAGCCGCCGCGAATTCGAACGAGTCGGCAGAGCATCAGACCGGATAGAAGCGCGCGGACGGCCGGCACGAGGCAAATCGCGCCGGCACATGTGATCGCCTTGCCCTGCGTGAAGCGCGGAATTGCGCGCTTTCGTCGGCGTTGCGCTGCATTGCGGTCGGACGGCCAACCGACAACCGGGCGCCTGGCGTCTTCCGGCGTGCGGATCTGATCGCTTCGTCCTAGGTTATCTATCCATGCAGCCGCTCAGCATACGCATCCATGGCTAGCCTGCTTGCTGGCGCACGGATTCTGCTTGTCGAAGACGAAGCTCTCGTCGCGATGATGCTGGAAGACATGCTGCTTGATCTCGGCTGCGTCGTTGTCGGCCCGGCCGCACGCGTTGATGAAGCGATGGAGCTGGTGCGCGGCGAGGCGATCGACGCGGCCGTGCTCGACGTCAATCTTGCCAATGAAACCGTGTTGCCAGTTGCCGAAGCACTCGCTGCGCGCGGCGTGCCGTTCGTATTCGGCACCGGCTATGCGCGCGTCGATATGTTGGGCTCGTTTGCCGATCGCCCGGTGCTGCACAAGCCGTATCGGTCGAGCGACCTGTCGGAAGCGATCCGGCGCGTCGTGGTGTAAGCGCACGTGTTCGACGGTTTTTCGGCCGCAACGGTCGAGGTCGGCGACACAACAATCTTCGTGCGGCGCAAAGGCGAGGGGCCGCCGCTGCTGTTGCTGCACGGTTTTCCAGAAACGCATTTGATGTGGCGCGCCGTTGCGCCGGCGTTGGCAGCGAACTTCACGGTGCTTTGCGCCGATCTGCGCGGCTATGGCGCCAGCGGCGCGCCGGAGTCCGACGACCAGCACGCACCCTACGCCAAACGCGCCATGGCGAACGACATGGTGCAGCTGATGCAGGCGCAGGGCTTCGCGCGCTTTAGCGTCGCCGGTCACGATCGCGGCGCGCGCGTCGCCTATCGCATGGCGCTCGATCATCCCGATCGCGTCGAACGTCTGGCGCTGCTCGACGTCATCCCGACCGGCGAAGCCTTCGATCGGGCCGATTCGCGGCTGACCTTGGATTACTGGCCGTGGTCGCTGTTGGCTCAACCTGCGCCGTTGCCGGAACGGTTGTTGGGCGCAAATCCCGAAGCGGTGGTCGACGACGCGCTGGGCGGCTGGGGATCGGATCGCGCCAGCTTTCCCGACACGGTGCGCGACGCTTATGTCGATGCGCTACGCGATCCAGCCAAGCTGCACGCCATCTGCGAAGAATATCGCGCCGCGGCCACGATCGATCGCAAGGACGACGAAAGCGATCGTCGCGCCGGCAAACGCATCATCTGTCCGACGCTGCTGTTATGGGCGGAAGCTAGCGGGCTCGATCGTTGGTATGACGGCGGCCCGCTCGCGATCTGGAAAGACTGGGCCGAGAACGTAACGGGCCGCGCTATGTCAGGCGGTCATTTCTTCGCCGAACAAAACCCCGGCGCGACGATCGCGGCGTTGCACCAGTTCTTCAGAGACAGCCTTCGATGAATTGCGCCGGCCCGTTGAGGCCGGTGCGAAAGCTCGTGACCACGCCTTTTTCGGTTTCGAAGACGAGGCGACGGTCCGGCTTGCGGCCGAACACAGTCACGTAATGACCGTCCTCGTCCAGGTAGGGATGGGGTGACACTGCGATCTTGCGGTCGCGATAGGTGTGCAAGATCTCGTCTTCTTTGCTGCCGACATGCATGCCGTGATCGTCGTGCACGTCGGGCTGGCCAACATCGATCCGGACCAGCCGTTCGTCGTTGAACATCAAGATGAGATTCTTCGGTGCGCGCGTGGCGACGCGATGCTCGCAGTCCGAACCTTGTTCCTCTCGCGACGAGAGCGGTCCGGCAATGCGCGCGACTTCGGTCAGCGTCATCCCGAAGCGCAACGGACCAGCACCGTCCTCAGTCAGACGCCAATCCGTCTCTGCGTACACGGATGAGCTTGCGATCGCCGTCACGAACGCAACGGCAATCGCAAAGCGCCTCACTCGGGCCGTTCCTGCGCTTCTAACACCGCCTGCGCCGCGGCAAGGCGGGCGATCGGCACGCGATAGGGCGAGCACGACACGTAATCGAGCCCGACCGTTTCGCAGAATTTGATCGAAGCCGGGTCGCCGCCATGTTCGCCGCAAATACCGAGCTTGATGTCCGGGCGCGTCGCGCGACCGCGTTCGGCTGCAATCTTCACGAGTTCGCCGACACCCGACTGGTCGAGCGTGACAAAGGGATCGTTCTCGTAGATGCCCTGGCGCAGATAGGTCGGCAGGAACATCGCAGCGTCGTCGCGCGACAGGCCGAACGTCGTCTGCGTCAGATCGTTGGTGCCGAACGAGAAGAATTCGGCGCTTTCGGCGATCGATCCAGCACGCAATGCAGCGCGCGGCAATTCGATCATCGTACCGACCTGGTATTCGATCCGCGTGCCGTCCTGGTGCGTCGTCTCGGTCGCAACGCGATCGATGATCGCCTTCAAAATGTCGAGCTCTTTGCGCGTGCCGACCAGCGGGATCATGATTTCCGGCACGACCGTGTCGCCGGTCTCTTTTTTGACTTCGACCGCGGCGCTGAAAATCGCCACGACTTGCATCTCGTAGATCTCGGGATAGGAGATGCCGAGGCGGCAACCGCGATGGCCCAGCATCGGATTCGATTCCGACAGCGACTTGACCCGGTCGCGCACGCGCGCTTCGTCGATCTTGAGCGAGGTTGCGACGTCGGTGATCTCGCGCTCACCATGCGGCAGGAATTCGTGCAACGGCGGATCGAGCAAGCGGATCGTGACGGGCAGGCCCTTCATGATCTTGAACAGCTCGACGAAGTCGCGCCGCTGCATCGGCTCGATCTTGGCCAATGCCGCGCGGCGGCCTTGTTCGTCTTCGCTGAGGATCATCTCGCGCACGGCGAGAATGCGATCGGCGTCGAAGAACATATGTTCGGTGCGGCACAGGCCGATGCCTTCGGCACCGAACTTGCGCGCGGTTTCGGCGTCGAGCGGGGTTTCGGCGTTGGCGCGCACTTTCATGCGGCGCAACTTGTCGGCCCAGCCCATCAAGGTGCCGAAGTCGCCCGACAATTCCGGTTGCCGCGTCGGCACTTCGCCCAGCATCACTTCGCCAGTCGAGCCGTCGAGCGTGATCAGGTCGCCGGCCTTCAACGTGTGACCGCGCACGGTCAGAGTCTGCGCCTTGTAGTCGATGCGGATGTCGCCGGCGCCCGAGACGCAAGGACGGCCCATGCCGCGCGCAACTACGGCCGCGTGGCTGGTCATGCCGCCGCGCGTCGTCAGAATGCCCTGCGCCGCATGCATGCCGTGAATGTCTTCGGGGCTGGTTTCGATGCGGCAGAGAATGACTTTCTCATTCTGGCCGGCACGACGTTCGGCTTCGTCGGCCGCGAACACGATCTTGCCCGCAGCCGCGCCGGGTGAGGCGGGCAGGCCCTTTGCCAGAATGTCTTTCTTGGCTTTGGGATCGATCGTCGGGTGCAGCAACTGGTCGAGTGCCGCCGCATCGACGCGACGCACTGCTTCGGTTTCGTCGATTAGTTTCTCGGTCGCCATGTCGACCGCGATTTTCAGCGCGGCTGCGGCGGTGCGTTTGCCCGAGCGAGTCTGCAGCATGTACAGCTTGCCTTGCTGCACCGTGAACTCGATGTCCTGCATGTCGCGATAGTGGGATTCGAGATTCAGGCGAACCTCGTCGAGCTGCTTGAACACGCCCGGCATGGTTTCTTCCATCGCGGGCAGGTTCGAACCGTTGGCTTCTTTGCCTTTGATGGTCAAATGCTGCGGCGTGCGAATGCCGGCGACCACGTCTTCGCCCTGGGCGTTGATCAGATACTCGCCATAGAACGCGTTCTCACCCGTCGACGGGTTGCGCGTGAAGGCGACGCCGGTGGCGCAGTCTTCGCCCATATTGCCGAACACCATCGACTGGACGGTGACCGCGGTTCCCCAATCTTCCGGGATGCTGTGCAAGCGGCGATAGGTGTTGGCGCGCGGATTGAGCCAGGATTCAAACACGGCGCCGATCGCGCCCCACAGCTGTGCGTGCGGATCCTGCGGGAACGGCTTGCCGGTCTCGTGCTCGACGACTTTCTTGTAGCCCTTGATGACGTCTTTCCAGTCATCGGCCTTCAGGTCGGTGTCGAGATGCAGATCGGCGTCGCGCTTGTGGGTTTCGAGAACTTCTTCGAATTCGTGATGGTCGATGTTCAGAACGACGTTGCCGTACATCTGAATGAAGCGGCGATAGGAGTCGTAGGCGAAGCGCGCATCGCCGGAACGGGCTTCGAGACCTTTCACGGTCTCGTCGTTGAGCCCGAGATTGAGGACTGTGTCCATCATGCCGGGCATCGACACACGCGCGCCCGAGCGCACCGACACGAGCAGCGGATTGCTGGCGTCGCCAAATCGCGCGCCGATCGCGTCTTCGACTTTGGTCAGGCCGGCTTTGACCTGGTCTTCGAGTCCGGCGGGGTAATTGCGCCCGTTCTTATAGAACTCGGTGCAGACTTCGGTCGTGATGGTGAAGCCGGGTGGGACGGGCAGGCCCAGGCTGGACATCTCGGCGAGGTTCGCACCTTTGCCGCCGAGCAGATTCTTCATCTTGGCAGTGCCGTCACTGCCGCCGGCACCGAAGCCGTAGACCCATTTGCGATCCACCGAAGCCCCCACCTTTGCCGCCAGCACTGCGCTGCTGCTCATGAGATTTATCCGCCTTGAATTTCCGTGAAATCCGCGACCTTGGTAAGCACGGCGCGGAGCCGCGACAAGAGGCGCAAACGATTTGCGCGCACCGCAGACTCATCGGCGTTCACGGTGACGCGGTCGAAGAAAACGTCGACCGCGCCGCGCAGTTCCGAGAGTGCGCGCATTGCGCCCACATAGTCTTCCGAGGCCAAAACGGGCTCGATCCGCGTCGTGGCCGCTTCCAAAGCTGCGCCCAGTGCGCGTTCCTCGTCCTGCACGTAGGCGTCGGCGCTCGGCGCCTGATCGTAGGTGACGCCGTCTTTCTTCTCTTCGATGCGCACGATGTTGGTGGCGCGCTTGAAGGCAGCCAGCAGATTCGTGCCGTCGGTGGTGCCGAGAAAGTCCTGCAAGGCGCGAACGCGCGCCAGCACGCGCACCAGATCGTCTTCGTTGCCGAGTGCGAACACGGCGTCGATCAGATCGTGTCGTGCGCCCTGTTCCTTCAGCGTCACTTTGAGACGGTCGGCGAAGAAATCGAGCAATTGTTGCGTGATCGCCGGGTCTTTGCGCCCGTGCAGCGCCAGCGCAGCGTCGAACGCGTCGCGCAGATGCAGCCGCAGACTGTTCTCGATGATCAGGCGAATCGCACCTAGCGCGGCACGGCGCAGCGCGAACGGATCTTTCGACCCGGTCGGGGTTTCGCCGATCGCAAAGAAGCCCGCCAACGTGTCGAGCTTGTCGGCCAGCGCGACCGCAACCGACACAGGCGCGGTCGGGCATTGGTCGCCGGGGCCGAGCGGGCGGTAATGCGCAGCAATCGCGTCGGCGATTTCTTCGAGCGGACCGACGCGATGCGCCTGTTCCGAGGTCGGTGCCGCGCCGCTGTTGGTTTCGCCAAGCAGATAATAGCGACCGATGATGCCCTGCAGCTCGGGGAACTCGCCGACCATGCCGGTGGTAAGGTCGGTCTTGGCGAGCTTGGCTGCTTTGCGTGCCGACAGCGGATCGGCTTTGCACGCGCTGCTAAGTTTCTCGGCCAGCGCCTGCATGCGCTCGGCCTTGTCGCGCATCGTGCCAAGCTTGGCGTGGAAGGTGACGCTGGCGAGATCGTCGTAGCGCGTTTCCAGTTTGCGCTTGCGATCCTGGTCCCAGAAGAAACGCGCATCGGCGAGACGCGCGCGCAGCACGCGTTCGTTGCCGGCGACAACGGACTTGCCGCCGTCGGTCGTTTCCATATTGGCGACCAGCGCGAACCGCGGCGCGGCTTTGCCGTCGCGATCGTGCAAGGTGAAATACTTCTGGTTCGCGCGCATCGTCGTGCGGCGCACTTCGACCGGCAGATCCATGAAGCTCTGGTCGATCGAGGCCAGCAGCACGACCGGCCATTCGACCAGCCCCGCAACTTCCTGCATCAGCGCGTCATCGCTTTCGACCAGCAAGCCTTCTGCATCGGTCTTTTCGTTCAGCTGGCGAATGATTTCGCGCATCCGCTCGCTGCGCTCGACCAACACTTTGGCCGCTTTGAGCTTGGCGACGTAATCGGCGAACGAGGTGACGCCGAACGGTTCGGGCGCGAGGAAACGGTGCCCGCGCGTCGTGTCGCCGGCGGTCAGCACGCGGTCGGCGCCAAGCTCGAACGACAGCGGCACGATCGCACCGTCAAACAGCGCGATGATCGACACCAGCGGGCGCACCCAGGCGACGCGGGTTTCGCCCCAGCGCATCGATTTCGGCCACGGCAATTCGCGTAGTGCGGCGGGCACCAGCTCGGTCAGGACTTCGGTGGTCGGGCGGCCTTGCACCGATTTCGACGCAAACCAGAACTCGCCGCGTTGTTCAGCTTCGTCGAGCGAGGCCAGGCCGGCGGCTTTCAGAAAGCCTTGGATCGCACCGTCGGGCGAGCCGACGCGCGGACCTTTGCGTTCGACATTCTTGTCGGGTTGGCGTGCGGGCAAACCAACGATCTGCAAAGCGAGGCGGCGCGGCGACGAGGTCGCGTGCGCGCGTTCGAAGGTCAGGCCGGCTTCGGTCAGTTTCTCGGTGATGAGACGCTGCAAATCTTCGGCAGCGCGCAGCTGCATGCGCGCCGGGATGTCTTCCTGCAGCAGTTCGAGGAAAAACTCGCTCATGCCGAAATCCAAGCTTCACAAACCGCTTTCGCCAGATTCCGCACGCGGCCGATGTAAGAGGCGCGTTCAACCACGCTGATCACGCCGCGCGCGTCGAGCAGGTTGAACAGGTGCGAAGCCTTGATGCATTGGTCGTAGGCAGGCAGCGGTACCTTCTTCTCCAACAGCGACGCGCATTCGCGTTCGGCATCTTCAAAGTGCTTGAACAACATCGCGGTGTCGGCGTGCTCGAAATTATAGGCGCTGAACTGTTGTTCGTTGCGCAGGAACACGTCGCCGTAGCTTTTGTGCGCGGCGCCGTCGGCGCGATTGAACGGCAGCTGATACACGCTCTCTTTGTTGAGCAAGTACATCGCCAGACGTTCGAGCCCGTAGGTCAGCTCGACCGCGACCGGATCGCATTCGATGCCGCCGACTTGCTGGAAGTAGGTGAACTGCGTCACCTCCATACCGTCGCACCAGACTTCCCACCCCAGGCCCCAGGCACCCAAGGTCGGCGATTCCCAATCGTCTTCGACGAAGCGGATGTCGTGCAGGCTGGGATTGATGCCGAGCGCTTCGAGGCTTTTCAGATACAGGCCCTGCGCGTCTTCGGGCGACGGCTTCAGGATCACCTGGAACTGATAATAATGCTGCAGCCGGTTGGGGTTTTCACCGTAGCGGCCATCGGCGGGACGGCGGCAGGGCTGCACATAGGCGGCGCGCCACGGATCCTTGCCCAGCGCGCGCAAGGTCGTCGCCGGATGGAACGTACCGGCGCCCATCTCGACGTCGTAGGGCTGCAGGATCAGGCATCCCTGGTCTGCCCAGAAGCGCTGCAGGGTGAGGATGACGTCCTGAAAACTGGCAACGGTCATAAGGCCGGAATCGCCCGATCGAGGATGAGAAAGGCTGGGCTTCGTAGACTGGCTCAGCCGGTGGGGCAATCGGCCCGGCCGCAGCCCTGCGTCGCGCCCGCCGCCACGTAGGCGTGGCAGATCCGGCACTTCACGGTCTCGGTTGCATCGACAACGCGCGACGCGTGCGCTTCGTCCGGCGCCGGCGCTTGTTTTGCCGCTTCCCAGCGTTTGCGCGCAGCGTCGACGCGCGCGATCCACCGGGCGCCGTACCAAACGGCAAAGAGAATCGCGGCGAGAACGAGAAGCTTGGCGAACATCGCTAGGGCTTAGCGCGTTTTCCCGCGAAATGGGTACCGGTTCGCGGAGGGAAAACGCGCAAACAAATGGTAGGCATGATCCTCTGGATCATGCCGGGCGCTAGGGGGCTTCGAGCGGCAAGGCCGCCCCGTCCCACAAGATCGCCCGCGCCGCGTCGCTATACGCGCCATCGTCTTGGTGCAGCACCAGCCCGGGCAACAGGCTCGACGGTGCACGCGACCCGATTGCGGCCTGCACCAGCACGCGTTTGGCGGCGACGCCGCGCTTGGGCCACAGCGGCAGGATGCGGACGTCGCCGAAATACGGGTCGAGCGCGGCCAGAATGACGGCAAGCCGATCGGCGCGATGGATCAGGCTCAACGTGCCGCGATGGACGAGGCGCGTGCGCGCGACATTGATCCAGCGAGCCAGATCGTCGCCGTCGACATGGCAGTGTGCTTTCGCCTTGCGCGGTTCGGGTGAGGGATCGTGCGCGCCCGCTTCGAGATAGGGCGGGTTGAGCAGCACGCGCGCGAACGCACCCGCAGGTGCCGCGCCGACGTCTGCATGCACGATCTGCACGCGCGCGCCGACGCCGTTGGCGCTGGCGTTTTCGCGCGCCAGTCGCGCGGTTTCGGCGTCGCTTTCGACGCCGACCAGTTCGATGTCGGGGACGCGGGCGGCAAGACAGAAGAGGGCGGCGCCGACGCCGCAGCCCAGTTCGAGCACGGTTTCGCCGGCGCGTGCGGGGACGGCGGCGGCAAGCAGCACCGGATCGATCGCGGCACGATATCCGGCGGTGGGTTGGATCAGCTGTACACGCCCGTTCAGCAGCGTGTCGGTGCTGGTTGCCGGGCGCGCGTCAGCGTTGGTCATCAAGCGCGTACCCGGCATCCGCGACCAGACGCCGCGCGGAGATCAGATCGTCGCTGCTGACCATCAGCCGACGCGGAATCGCGCCAATGGAGCCTTCCAGCACGCTCGTATGTTGGTCAGCGATGAGGGAGCCGATGCCCGCATCGGCCAGCAGGGCCTGCAGGAAGGACAACAGGACGAGATCGTTGGTTCGAAGCAGTTCGGTCATGTGGTTTGGCGCCGGGCTATCTGGGTTGGCGCGAGGCGCGCGGGCTTGACCGGTCGAGGTGCCCGGTTATGTTGCGATCACCGTGGATTTTGCCCGGAATTCCAGGCATTTCGCCAGCGTTGTGACCGTCAAATTCACGGTTGCTAGCAGCAATGCCAATCCGATCGGGTACAGTGCCTGAACGAGTGCCCGTTTTCGGAGCGACGAAGCTTTGACCGCCCCTGCAATCCAGATCCGACCTGAGCGTGAGCTTGCGCCCGATGGGCTCGATCGGCTGACGAGCCTGGTTGCTGACGATCTGGCCGAAGTGAACCGGGCGATCCTCGCCCGCATGCAGTCGTCGGTCCCGCTGATCCCGCAGCTTGCGAGCTACATCGTTGCTGCCGGCGGCAAACGTTTGCGCCCGTTGCTGACCTTGGCGTCGGCGCGACTTTGCGCCCATGACGGCAATCGCCATGTCGCGCTCGCGACTGCGGTTGAGTTCATTCATACCGCTACGCTGTTGCACGACGACGTCGTCGATGAAAGCGAACGTCGTCGCGGACGCGCCAGCGCCAACGCGCTGTTCGGCAACAAGCCCTCGGTGCTCGTCGGCGATTTCCTGTTCAGCCGCGCGTTTCAGCTGATGGTGGAAGACGGTTCGCTCGACGTGCTGCGCATTCTGTCGAACGCGTCGGCGGTGATTGCCGAAGGCGAAGTACTGCAGCTTGCAACTGCCAACGATCTCGGCACCGACGAGAATTCGTATCTCGACGTCATTCGCGCCAAGACGGCCGCGTTGTTCGAAGCCGCCTGCGAAATCGGCGGCGTGATCGCCGATCGTCCGGTCGAAGAAATTCAGGCGCTGGCGACCTACGGCGCCAATCTCGGCATCGCGTTTCAGATCGTCGACGACGTGTTGGATTACTCGGCTGCGCAAGCGCGGCTGGGCAAATCGATCGGCGACGATTTCCGCGACGGCAAAGTCACCTTGCCGGTGGTGCTCGCCTATGCCCGCGCCGACGAGGCGACGCGTGCCTGGTGGCGCCGCTGTCTCGAAGACCAGGACCAGCGCGAAGGTGACCTCGAACGTGCCATCGACGAGATCCGCCGCACGCACGGCTTCCGCGACGCGATTCTGCGCGCCCGGACCTATGGCGAGCAGGCGACGGCGGCGTTGGCGCTGTTTCCGTCCAGCCCGATTCGAGACGCGATGCTGGACGTCGTGACCTTCACGATCGAACGGGAATTTTGAACCGCGCTGCGAAGCAGTAGCGGTTCAAACTCGTCATCCCCGCGCAGGCGGGGACCCATGGTTCCGCCGACGAAATGGTCGCGTGTTGCCGCGCCGATGGACCCCGGCCTTCGCCGGGGTGACGTGTGTTTTTTAGGGCGGGGCGGGGTGCTTGCCCCGGCGGTCCCCGGGCGCTACAACCGCCGCCCTGTCGGGGCGTAGCTCAGCCTGGTAGAGCGCTACGTTCGGGACGTAGAGGCCGGAGGTTCGAATCCTCTCGCCCCGACCATTTGAAAAAGGGCGATCCTTCGCGGGATCGCCCTTTCTCGTTTCGCACGCCGCAACACCGCACTTTGGCTGCGCGACCACGCGTGGGTGTTTTTCCCATTGACTGATTGTACAGTAACATTACAACTGCGCCCACGGTTCGCACCAACGCGAGTCGCAGAAGATCTGTTCTTTACAGTGTTATCTGAAAGCGGAGGCGCGGCATGCGGCATCCGGATTGCGACCCCGCGCCCGCAGTGGCGGCGGCCCGACTCCTGAACGAAAAAAGGGCGATCCGTGGCAGGATCGCCCTTTCTCTTTGGACCTAGTCCGACCGTTTATTCAGCGGCGCGGCGATAAGGTTCGGTCGTGGTTGCCGTCGTGTCGGGCGACCAACCGCTGCTGCGATATTCCGCACCGCGGGTTTCGATATCGACCGGTTCGTAATGGTCGAGGATCTTGCGGATCTCGGCTTCGCGCAGATCGTCGACGCGCACCGTCACCAACGTGCCGCCGCGACGCACGCCTTCGGCATAGACGACTGCATGTTCGTTATCGACGCCGGCATCCGTCAGCGAACCGACGAGACCGCCGACGGCGGCGCCAACGCCCGCGCCAGCCAACGTTGCGACCAGCCAACCGGCCGCGATCACCGGACCGACGCCCGGAATCGCCAACATGCCGAGACCTGCAAGCAGACCAGCGCCGCCACCGACGATGGTGCCGATCGTGGCGCCCGTGCCGAGCCCGCTCGCGTCGCTCTCTTCGTCAACAACAGTTGTGTTTGCGTCGGTCACAGCGCTGTTGGTCGAGCCGAGGCGGTACCGATTGTCGGCATTGTTGGCGATGATCGATACGTCGCTATGCGCGATACCCGCTGCTTCGATCGCTGCGATCGCCTGTGCGGCGTCGCCGTAATCATCATACAGCGCAGCCAAAGTGCGAATTGCCATGGATTGATCTCCTAATTAGCGGGTGCTGTTCGGCGTCGTTGTCGAACGCGCGGCCGGCGGGGTTGCCGGATTGGTGGTGCTGGGTGTCGTCGTGCTCGGTGCCGTACTGGGC
The DNA here is from genome assembly GCA_018332375.1 of Roseiterribacter gracilis. Taxonomy (GTDB): domain Bacteria; phylum Pseudomonadota; class Alphaproteobacteria; order BOG-932; family Roseiterribacteraceae; genus Roseiterribacter; species Roseiterribacter gracilis. The sequence continues at coordinate 585,880 of BOPV01000001.1, forward strand.
ATCGTGCTGGGCGCAGTCGACGGCGAGGTGGTGGCGCTGCTGCTGCTGCCTGTGCTGGTTGCCGCAGCGGCGCCTTCAACGACATTGCCCTGATAGTCGAGCGCGACTTGCGTCGGCTTGCCGTTCTTCGACGCGGTGGCGTGCCAGATGCCCGACGCATCTTTGTTGAGGCCGGTCACGTTGGCATAGCCGCGCGCTTCGATGCGCGATTTCGCCTGGCCTTCGGTGAAGCTGTTGGCACCGGCAATCGGTGCACCCGTTGTCGTGTCCTTGCTGGACTTGATCGCGGGTTTGGTCGTGCTGCTGACGCTGTTGGCGGTGTCTTTCGCTGCTTGCCCGGTCGAGCGCGCAGCGTCACCAACCGTCTGTCCTGCGTCGCGCGCGGTGTTGGACGCGCGGTCGCTCGCCGTCTGCGCGTACGCAGACGCACTGACGAGCATCGCGGTGCCCGCCAGCAAAATTGCGATCGTCTTCATGATTTCTCCCCAGAAGTTCGCGCGGCATGTGGTTGCGCAGCCGGCGCTCGTGGGGAACAACGCCGCGTAAGAAACCCCGTTCCTACGCTAGCAAACTGTGCAAGCGAATTTCCGCCGTCAGGCGGCGCGTGCGCAGACGCGCATCACGCAGCGTGCGCGGGGGCTTCGAGTGCTTCGAGTTTGGCAATCAACCATTCGGCGGCAGCCGGAGCGTCGTTGCCTTCGTGCGCGGTCAGCACGCGCTCGATGACGCGACGACGGCGCTGCTCGAACGCGTCGTCTTCGCTTTCGAAATCGGTTTCGTTGGCGACGTCGAACGCGGCCTGAAACAACGAAAGCTGATCGGCTGGAAGGCCGCTTTTGCCATACAGGCCGGCGAAGCCGGCTTTGCCACCCTCATACAACAGCTTCTGCGCGTTCATCAGCGGAACGCCCGCAAGCACGGCGAGGCTGGCTTCAAAGAAGGGCGCGTCGCCGAGGCACAGCGCGCGTAAAATCAGCGGCGGCGTCAGCGTGCCGCCTTTGTGCAGGCGGGTTGCAACCGAGGTCGCGCTTTCGACCTGATCGCCGATCATATTCTTCAGCGCGCGGTCGCGAATTTCCAACACCAGCTCGGCCGCAATGTCGGGCGACATTGCGTGATGTTCGACCAGATGCGTGCGCACCGCGTCGGACACGAGTTCGACCAGACGTTCGGCAACCGCCGGCGGCAAGGTGCGGCGGGCCGCCATTGCGTCCGGCACAGCGCTGCTGCCGCTGAAACGGTCGAGCGCCTTGGCGTGCGATTCCGGTTCGATTTCGGCGCCGTCATTCGCCATCAGGCGCACGACGGTTGCTTCATTGCCAATTTCGACGAGACGCGCCGACAGGCGCGACGAGACCGTGTCGCGACCGGCCATGGCCAAGCGACCTTCGTCGGTCGTGTTGGCAACCAAGGTCAGCAAATCTTCTTCGGTCAGGCTTTGCGAGAAGCGCAGCAACGGCAACGCGACTTGTTCGACGTCGCGGGCCAACGCGAAGGCAACGTCGCGCGGCACATGCGCCGACTTCTCGACGCTGCGCGCCAGCGCGGCGCGCACCTGGATCGCCGCGTCGCGCGCGAGGATCAGCAGAATTTGTTCGGCAAGACCGCGTTCGGCCTCGTTGAGCGCGCCGTCGAGCGAGCGCCCGACTTTGGATGCGATTTCGCCGCGCGAGTCCGCAGAGGGATCTTCGAGCAGGCGTTGGACGTCGGCGGCGGTGAGGGTGTTCTCAGACATTGCGGGGACGATAGCAGAGCGGCCGAGCCGGTCGCCATATTCCGCGAATTATTCGGGCATGAATTAGCGCGTCGGGCTGGGCGGTTCGGCCGTGGCCGGCGGCGGGACCGCAATTCCGGCCTTTTCCAGCACTTTCCGCGCACCAGGATGGAGCGGCGCCGACAGGGCCGCAGTGCCAAGCTGGCTGCGGTCGATACCGGCAAAGACCGGATGCTGGCGCTTGATCCCATCCAGCTCGGCAAGCACCGACGCGACGATGCCTTCCGCGGCCTCATCGGGTAGCGAGCTGCGCGTCACCAAGGTTGCACGAATGCCGAAGCTTGCAACCGGTTCCGCCTGGCCTGGATAGGCGTTGGGGGGCAGGGTGGCGGCCGCGAGATGCGGACGCGTGCGCAGCATCTGGTCGATCGCTTCGCCTTTGAATTCGAGCAGCTTGATCGGGCATGACGCAGCGATCTGCTGCAGGAACATGCTGGGATGTGCGACCACCGTGACCACCGCATCGACGCGCTTGTCGCACAGACTTTTCGGTTGGTCCGCTAGCGGCATCTCGATTGTCTGCGCGAATTCCTTGCGGTCGAGATCGATCGCCACCAGCAAATCACCGAACAGCGGATTGGCCGGCTGTTTTGGTTCGCCGATCACGACTTTCTTGCCGCGCAGATCTTCGGCGCCGGCGATGCCGGAATCGGCGCGCACGACGATCGCCAGCACCTCAGGATAGAGCGACAGCAGCGCGCGCAGTTCGGTGTCCGGCTTCGCGCTTTGGAATTTTCCCGTGCCGGTCACGAACTGGCGCTGCCAGTCGGATTGCACGATCGCAAGGTCGAGATCGCCAGTCGCAAGACGCTGCAGATTGGCGACCGATCCGTCGGTCGATTCCACCGCGCAGCGAATGCCGCTTTTGTCGCGCGTCGCATTGGCGGCGCGGCAGATGGCGCCAGCGACAGGATAGGCGTAGCCCGCAACCGCACCCGAGCCGACAACCAAGGTGCGCGGTGCCGGCGCTGCGGCGCCAATAGCCAGCGAAACCGCAGCCAACGCTGCGGCACGACGAACCTGAAACTTCATCAGCGTGTGCGGTCTGTTTTTGGAGTCTGCGATGCCGCATTCGCGGCCCAGGCGGCGACGTTGACCAGCACGTCGCTCGTCGCGCGGTCGTATGCCGCAATCACGTCGTCAAACGACTTGGACGAAGACGGTGCGGTTGCGTTGAACACGCGCGTTTCGACGATGCTGCGATCATTGGCACGAACCAGGCGCGCTGTCAGTTCGATACGCACGTCGTTCTGAAACGCTTCGGCTTCGAAATGCGCGAGATCGGTCAGCAACAGCAGATCGGCACGCAGCCCGCTATTGGCGGCGGCAACGGCGCGGAAGCGGCCACCACCGTCCAACGTGCGCACCAGCAAGGTCTGCAGCATTTGCGGCACGCGATCGCGCCATAGCACGTCGGCGTAATATTCGACCGCGTTGGGCTTTTGCAGCACTGCGACGCGCGTTGAATCGAGATCGAGCGAGGTGCGTGGTACGTCGACCAGCAATTGCTGGTCGATCTTAGCGCCCGTCGCGGCACGCGGTGCGTTGAGACCGTAATAGACCGGGGCGGGGCCCGAAGGCCCCAACAACGAGCAGCCGGTCAGTGCGAGCAGTGCGGTGACAGCCGCAAGACGAGCGATCACAGCGCCTCGAGCGTCGTGAGCATCGCGCCCATGTCGGCTTGCAAATTCGGCGGCAGCTTGGTCGTCATCAGGCGTTCCAGCAGCTTCTTTTTGCGTTCTTCAAAGCTGAGGCCGCCATAGGCGGTTTCTTTCGCGACGGTCAGCGCCAAACGGAACAGAACCATCTCTTCTTTTGGGAAGCCGGCTTTGGCGTAGATCGCGGCGAAGGCCTGCGGATTGGGATCGTGGGCGAGGCGGCGTGCCGACAGAAGCGGAACGCCGGCCGAAATGGCGAGGCTGGCTTCGAAGAACACGACGTCGCCATGCACCAGCGCGCGCAGGATCACCGGCGAGTTCAGCTTGCCGTCTTTGTGCAGACGCAGAACCGTGGTGCCGACGTCGTCTTTGGCTTCGCCTTCGCCGGTCAGGCGTTTCAGCACTTTGCCGCCCGACATGTTGATCGCATCGACCGCTTCGGCGGCACCGGGCTGCGTCTTCAGCACCTGGAGTTTGATTTCGTCGGCGACGAGCGAAACCAAGCGCCGTGCGATGCCCAGCGGAATTGACGGGCGATAGGCCATCGCATCGGCGACCGCCTGTTGTCCGCCGAATTTGTCGAGCGCGTGTCCCATCGCATCGTCGTCGACGTCGGCGTTGTGGTTGCGCATCAGACGCGTCACGGTCGCTTCGTCGCCCATCTCGATCAAGGTCGCGCTGAGACGACGCGAAACGACGGCGCGTTGCGCCACTTCTTCGCGACCGGGATCGCCGATCTCTTTGACGATCGAAATCAGATCTTCTTCAGTCAGGCTCTGCGAGAAACGCAGGATCGGGAACGAAACTTTCTCGACGTCCTGCGCCAGCTTCAACGCGACTTTGCGCGGCACGCTGGGCGAGTTCTTGATGCTCTGCGCGAGCGAGGCGCGGACCTGCACTTCGGCATCGCGCGCCAGCAGCACCAGGATCTGTTCGGCGAGCGCGCGTTCAGTCGGATTCAGTTTTTCGTCGAGCGCTGCGCCCATGCGCATCGCGACTTCGCTGCGTCCGGCCGCAGAGGGGTCTTCGATGAGGCGCTGCACGACGGATGCGTCGAGCATCGGCCCTTTGGATGCGGTCGTTGAAGACGGGGTCATACTCATCGCGTCGGCACTCCCTGGCGCGGGTCCACGCCTCGACCCGTACCGCCGAAAAGAAACTCGCGAGGATCGCGGTCTACGCGCTCGGCCACGCGCGACAGGCTGTCGATCAACCGCCGCAAATCGGCGATCGCCGCCGTTAGCTGTACCAGCCCGTTGTTGGAAAAGTCACGGATCGGGGCACGGTTTTCGCGCACGAGCCCGTGCAGGTCGGCGGACATGCCGTCGATCTCTTTCAGCGAGGACTGCAGCGACTGGGTCAATTTGGGCACCTCGGTCCGCAGATCCTGCGACAGACGATCCAAATTTTTCATTGCCGAAGCCAGATCCGGCCCAGCGCCTGACAATTGCTGCGTCAGGGTTTTTAGGTCGGCCAAAATTCCAGCCAGTGCCTTGGAATTGTCCGGGCTGAGGAATTCATTCGCACGCTCGGACAGGGTGACCAGGTTCTGCAGGAGCTGAGGCGCCTGGTCGGCCAGCGAACCGAGCAGGCCGGGCTCGCTGGGGATGACGGGAATCTCGCCGTCTTTGGACTCGAGTCGCGGGGTCCCTTTGCGGCCGCCTTTGATCTGAACGTAGGAGCCGCCGGTGATGCCGGCGCTTTCAAGGCTGGCGACCGCATCGACCTGAATTGGTGCGTCGGGACGGATCCGCATCGTGACCCGAATCCGCTCGATATTTTCGGGGTCGATCACGATGTCGTCGACGCTGCCGACCGGCACGCCGCGATAGCGCACCGGGCTGCCGACATTGAGGCCGGTCACCGATCCCGAAAAATACGTGTAGTAGGCGGTGCCTTTGTCGCCCGACCGGGTCATCCAGATCGCGAACAGCGCCAGCCCGGCAAGCACCGCCAGCACGAAGGCTCCGACCTGGACGTAGTTGGCGCGCGTTTCCACTATGCGGTCTTTCCCGCTGCCGCGGCGCGGCCGCGCGGTCCGTGAAAATACTCGCGGATCCAGGGATGATCGTCGGCCAACAGCTCCTCCAGCCGCCCGACTTTCGCACGTTTGTCGACCAGCACGGCAATTCGGTCGCAGATCGCGTAGAGGCTGTCGAGGTCGTGCGTAATCATGACGACGGTGAGCCCCAGGCTTTCCCGCAAATGTTTGATGAGCTCATCGAACTTTGCCGCCGCGATCGGGTCCAGTCCGGCTGTCGGTTCGTCGAGAAACAGCAATTCCGGATCCAGCGCCAGCGCGCGCGCCAGACCGGCGCGTTTTTTCATGCCGCCCGACAATTCCGACGGAAATTTGACCGCCGAATCCGGCGGCAGGCCGACCATCGCGATCTTCACGCGTGCGGTCTCTTCCATCAGTGATTCGGGAATGTCGGACAGCTCGCGCATCGGCACTTCGACGTTCTGTTGCAGGGTCAGCGAGCTGAACAGCGCGCCTTCCTGGAACAGAACGCCCCAGCGCTGCCGAAGGTCGATGTCGCGCCCTTCGGGGTCGGCGGTGACGTCCTGACCCAACACCTCGATCTTGCCTTCGGTCGGCTGCATCAGGCCGATGATCTCTTTCAGCAGCACCGATTTGCCGGTGCCGGATCCGCCGACGATGCCGATCACTTCGCCGCGTCGCACGTCGAGATCGAGGTTTTCATGAATCGTCTGCGAGCCGAACCGCGTCGTCAGGCCGCGCACGCGGATGATGATATCGTCGTCTGACGCGGCGCTCATATCTGTAGCGCCGAAAAGACGATGGAGAAAATCGCGTCGAGCACGATCACGATGAAGATCGCTTGCACCACCGAAATCGTGGTGCGTTGGCCAACGCTTTCGGCGCTGCCGCTGACTTCGAGCCCGTGGAAACATCCGACCAGCGCGATGACGACTGCGAAGACCGGCGCTTTCGCCAGACCGACCCAAAGCGACGTGTCGTAGATCGCGAGAACCTGGTTCATCTGGTTCAGGAACGCGTCGAAGTTGATGCCGAGATTGAGCCGGCACATCAACGCGCCGCCCAGCAGTCCCATAATATCGGAATAGAAGCCCAGGAGCGGCAAAGTCAGCGCCAGCGCAAGCACGCGCGGCACGACCAGCACTTCCATCGGGTCCAGGCCCATCGTGCGCATCGCATCGACTTCCTGGTTGATTTTCATCGTCCCGATCTGCGCCGTGAAGGAACTGCCCGATCGGCCCGCAATAATGATCGCGGTCATCAAGATGCCGATCTCGCGCAGCACTGAAATGGTGAGCAGATTGACGGTGAAGACTTCAGCGCCGAAGCGGCGCAGCTGGTCGGCGCCTTGATAGGCAAGCACGACGCCGATCAGGAACGACAACAGTCCGACGATCGGCACGGCGTTCAATCCGACCGCCTGCATGTTGGCGACCATCGAGACGAAGCGCAGCCGGCGCGGATGCCGCACGATGCGCAACAGCACGACGCACAGCTCGCCGAAGAAGGCGAGCAGGTCGCGCGTGTCGGTTGCCATCAGCACCGCCCATTTTCCGACGCGCGCGACACGCTCGGTCAGCGCGTTCATGCGACGGCGGGGTGGGGGCGGAATTTGCGCTTGTTCGACTTGTTCGAGCAGGCTGCGATGCGCGGAGTCGGCGACGCGGAGTTCGACGGTTGCGCCGGTCGCTTCGATGCGCCGCGCCAACCGCATCACGACCAAGGCCGCCATCGTGTCGAGCATCGAAACGGCGGTGAGATCGATCACGCCGCGCGCCGCACCGCCGAGGTCGGTTTCGCGCAGCTCGGCATCGGCGCGTAGCGCCATGCGCAGATCCCAATGGCCGCGCACCAGGATGGTCAGCCGATCGTCGTCGGCCTCGACGTCCCAGCTGCCCGCATCCTGCGCATCCGGATCGGACAAATCCGGATCTGCGTTGGTGCGTGCTGCATCGACGATCTTCATGGGAATGTGATCGAACCTGCAGGTTGCGCCGCGGCTTGGCAAGGCAGGTCCAAGCGTCGTAGGACCCGTTTCATGCGCCCCATACCGTCCGATTCCGACACGATGGACCTGAAACGCGTCATCCGGAACATCCCGGATTTCCCGAAGCCAGGCATTCTCTTCTACGACATCTCCACGCTGCTGGCCGATGCCCCGGCGTGGAAAGAAACGGTGCGCCGTCTCGCCAATCGCGTCCGTGCCTACCAGCCGGATTTGCTGGTCGGAATCGAAAGCCGCGGGTTCCTGTCAGCGGCGCCCTTGGCGGTCGAGCTGGGGCTTGGCTTCGCGATGATCCGCAAGCGCGGAAAATTGCCCGGCACGACGATCGGGCATGATTACGCGCTCGAATACGGCGAAGACCGCGTCGAGATCCAAGCCGACGCGGTCAAGCACGGCCAGCGTGTCGTGCTGCTCGACGATCTTCTCGCCACCGGCGGCACTGCTGCGGCTGGCATTACCCTGCTACGGTCGGTCGGCGCGGAAGTCGTGTCAGCCGCCTTTATCATCGAGCTCGCGTTCCTGCGTGGGCGCGAACGGCTCGATGTTGCGGTCGATTCGATCATCACCTACGACGAATGAGATGAGGGTTCCCATGTCAAAGCTACGGGCAGGCCTGTTTGCGTTGTTGCTGGTGATTCCGTTGGCCGCGTGCGGCGTCAACGAAGTGCCCAAGCTGGACGAGGACGTGAAGGCGAAGTGGAGCCAGGTGCAAAATCAGTATCAGCGCCGCGCTGATCTGGTGCCCAACCTGGTTGAGACGGTGAAGGGCTACGCCAAACAGGAAGAAGAAGTCCTGACCAAGGTCGTCGAAGCGCGCGCGAAAGCGACGTCGATTCAGATCCCGGCGGACATCACGCAGAACCCGGAAGCGTTCAAGCGATTCCAGGACGCGCAGGCACAATTGACCGGTGCTTTGTCGCGCTTGCTGGCGGTGAAAGAAGCCTATCCAGATCTGAAATCGAACCAGAACTTCTTGGCGCTGCAATCGCAGCTCGAAGGCACCGAGAACCGCATCGCCGTTGCGCGCCGCGACTACATCAATTCCGTGCAGGCCTACAACACGCAGCTGCGCACCATCCCGGGGCGCTGGATCGCTGCGATCCTCTATCCCGATGCGAAGATCAAAGAGACCTTCACCAGCACCGAAGAGGCGCAGACGGCGCCGAAGGTGAAGTTCTGACGTGATGCGTACGTTCAGCGCGACCGTTCTCGTCGCGCTGCTATTTGTTTCGGTTGCGCTGGCAGCGATCAAGCTGCCGGCGCTGACTGGCCGCGTCGTCGACGAGGCCGGCGCATTGTCGAGTACGCAGCGCAGTGCACTCGAAACCGAGCTTGCGACACACGAACAAAAGACCGGTCAGCAAGTCGTCGTTGCGATCGTCAAATCGCTGCAAGGCGTCGAGATCGAAGAGTACGGCGTCGATCTGATCCGCGGCTGGGGAATCGGACAGAAAGGCAAGAATACCGGCGCGATCTTGCTGGTCGCGCCCAATGAAAAGCGCGTGCGGATCGAGGTCGGATACGGGCTCGAAGGATCGCTGACCGACGCGGCGTCGCGCGTCATCATCGAGCGCACGATCCTGCCGCAGATCAAACGCGGCGACCTGCCGGCCGGCGTGCTTGCCGGCGCCCACGAAATGCTCCGCGTGCTGACGGGCGAGCTCAGCGCCGAAGAGCTGGCGCCGGTGCAAGGCGCAGTTGCGGTACCCGATCCGCCTGCCTGGACCGGGTATGTCATCATTGTTCTGTTTCTTCTCTTCGTGTTCTGGCGCGTGCGCACGCGCGGCGTGGTGGGCACGCTGCTCGACGTGATCTGGGTCGTGGCCTCGTCATCGCGCGGTGGAAGCAGTGGCGGAAGCTGGGGCGGCGGCGGCGGCGGGTTCAGCGGCGGCGGCGGTTCAGGCGGCGGTGGAGGCGCGTCGGGCTCATGGTGATCACCGAAAGCGAAAGCGCGCGGATCGCGGCCTGCGTTGCGGCTGCCGAGGCGCGAACCTCAGTCGAGCTGAAACTGGTGCTGGCGCCGGTCGCGAGCCGCTACGGCGCGTTCGCGCTGATCTATCCCGCACTGTTCGCGTTGCTGGTCGGGTGCGGCCTGGCGCTTGGTTGGGCGGGCACGTCGGCGCGCGCGATGGTGCTGCTCGAAACGGTCGGCTTCGTGTTCGCCTATGCGGTGCTGCAAATCCCGTCGCTGCGCGTTGCGATCGTTCCGCGCGCGGTCAAACGCAAAGCTGCAATCCGCCTGGCACGACTGCAATTCGCGCGGCTTGGGCTCGATACGGCGGCGGGACGGCCGGCGGTCTTGTTTTTTGTTGCGACGGCCGAACGCTATGTCGAAATCCTGGTCGATGCGCGCGTTGCAGCGCGCGTACCGCAAGAACGGTTCGACGCGATGATCGCGCAGTTCACGACGTTGGCTGCGGAGGGACGCGTGGTGGATGCGTTCGGCGGCGTTTGCGCTGCGATCGGCGATGCGTTGGCCGAACCGTTCCCGCCGCAAGCAGGCGACCGCAACGAACGTAGCGATCAGATCGACGTGATCGAGCCGCTGTAAGTTTTGCAGATATGAAAAGGGCGGCCAATTGGCCGCCCTTTTTTGTGTGCTCGGTGCCTGCGCTTACGAAGCGCGCGGGTTCGAGGCTTCTTTCTTGCGATCGGCGTAGATGTAGAGGGGCTCGGCCCGCTTCTCCGCCGCTTCCTTGTTGATGACGATCTCGCTGATCTCGGTTTCGCCGGGCAGGTCGAACATCGGTTCGAGCAGAATGCCTTCCATGATCGAACGCAGGCCGCGTGCACCGGTCTTTCGTTCGATCGCCTTGCGAGCGATCACTTTCAGCGCTTCGTCGTTGAAGGTCAGCTTGACGTCTTCCATCTCGAACAGGCGCTGATACTGCTTCACCAGCGCGTTCTTCGGGGTCGACAGGATCTCGAGCAGTGCCGACTCGTCCAGATCGTCCAAGGTCGCCACGACGGGCAGACGGCCGACGAATTCCGGGATCAAGCCGAACTTCAACAGATCTTCGGGCTGCACTTCGCGCAGGATTTCACCGGTACGGCGCTCTTCCGGCGCACGCACGTCGGCGCCGAAGCCGATCGAGGTGCCGCGATGGCGCGCAGCAATGATCTTTTCCAGGCCGGCAAACGCACCGCCGCACACGAACAGAATGTTCGTCGTGTCGACCTGCAGGAATTCCTGCTGCGGGTGTTTCCGTCCGCCCTGCGGGGGTACCGAGGCAACGGTACCTTCCATGATCTTCAGCAGCGCCTGCTGGACACCTTCGCCCGACACGTCGCGGGTGATCGACGGGTTGTCCGACTTGCGGCTGATCTTATCGACTTCGTCGATATAGACGATGCCGCGCTGCGCCCGCTCGACGTTGTAGTCGGCGGCCTGCAGCAGCTTGAGGATGATGTTCTCGACGTCTTCGCCGACATAACCGGCCTCGGTCAGCGTCGTGGCGTCGGCCATCGTGAACGGCACGTCGAGGATGCGCGCCAGCGTCTGGGCCAGCAGCGTCTTGCCCGAACCGGTCGGGCCAATCAGCAGAATGTTCGATTTCTGCAGTTCGACGTCGCTATTTTTCTGGCCGTGGGCCAGGCGCTTGTAGTGGTTGTGCACCGCGACCGACAGCACGCGCTTGGCCTGTTCCTGGCCGATCACATAGTCATCAAGGACCGCCTTGATGTCGCGCGGGGTGGGAACGCCGTCACCTGATTTGACGAGCTGCGTCTTCGACTCTTCACGGATGATGTCCATGCAGAGTTCGACGCATTCGTCGCAGATGAAGACGGTCGGGCCGGCAATAAGCTTGCGCACCTCGTGCTGGCTCTTTCCACAGAAGGAGCAGTACAGGGTGTTTTTGCTATCGCCGCTGGTCGACTTGGTCATCGGACCGAAACTCTCTTCGAAAGGCTGCGGGAACTCGTAGTAGTGCCCTCAGGCAATCCTCGCCCGGGGGGACTATGAACGCAAGCGAACCGCCTACCGTTTCAGGCCGACTTCTCGCCGCGGAAGACCGGGCGATCAGCGGTCAAACGACCCGCCGAGCCTCAGTCCCTCGCGGTATAACATGCGTTAATCCGGCGCTGAAAAAAGGGTTCCTATCTTGGTGAAATCAGCCTCCCCAGCGCCGGAATGGACGCCGCCCGGGGCAATCGTCATCGAAGAAGCGCTCGCTGCACTGCAATTCGACGGGCAGGGATTGATTCCCGCCGTGGCGCAAGACGCGACGGACGGTCGCGTCCTGATGCTGGCCTGGATGAATCGCGATGCGGTCCGCGCCACCCTCGAATCCGGCCGGGTCACCTACTGGTCCCGGTCGCGCGGCGCGCTGTGGCGCAAGGGCGACACCAGTGGCCACACCCAGACCTTGGTCGACTTCCGAATCGACTGTGACGGCGATTCGATCCTGCTTCAGGTCGCGCAGGTCGGGGCCGCCTGCCATACCAACAGGCATACATGTTTCTATCGATCGCTCGGTCCGGACGAGTGGGTCGAGATCGTCGGTCCGGACGTGAAACCCTGATCCTGCTTTATTTTTGGGCGGATTCCGGCGACCAATCTCAGTAAGTTCTGCGCGGAAACCCTGCTCGACAAGGACCCGAGCGCCAGTAAAGTGGCCGCCAACCGGCGTACGACCGGCATGTCCTAGGGAGGGTTTCGATGAATCGACTGTTGGCGACTGTCGCTGCTGCGGCAGTCCTTGGGTTGGCGTCAGGCGCGTGGGCGCAGGAAACCATCAAAATCGGCGTCAGCGGTCCGTTCACCGGCGGTTCGTCGTCGATGGGCGTTTCGATGCGCGACGGCGTGCGGCTCGCAGCCGACGAGATCAATGCCGCTGGCGGCGTGAACGGCAAGAAGATCGAACTTGTCGAACGCGACGAGCAGGCGAAGAACGAAGTCGGCGTGCAGGTCGCGCAGGAACTGATCAACAAAGAAAAAGTCATCGCGACGGTTGGCTACATCAACACCGGCGTCGCGCTTGCGTCGCAGCGCTTCTACCAAGAAGCGCAGATCCCGGTGCTGAACAACGTCGCCACCGGTACGCAGATCACCAAGCAGTTCGAGCCGCCGGAGAACAAGTACAACTACGTCTTCCGTTTCTCGGCCAACGACACGATTCAATCGGCGATGATCGTCGACGAAGCGATCGGTCGTTCGAAGTTCACCAAGCCGGCGATTCTCGCTGACTCGACCAACTACGGTCAGCTTGGTCGCGCCGATCTCGAAGCGGCGTTGGCGAAGAAGGGCGTGAAGCCCGTCGCGGTTGAGAAGTTCAACATCGGCGACACCGATATGACGCCGCAGCTTCTGCGCGCCAAAGAAGGCGGTGCCGACGTGGTGTTGACGTATGGCATCGGCCCGGAGCTGGCGCAGATCGCCAACGGCATGGCCAAGCTGGGCTGGAAGGTTCCGCTGGTCGGTTCGTGGACCTTGTCGATGGCGTCGTTCATCGACACGGCCGGCCCGAACGGTGACGGCGCGCGCATGCCGCAAACCTTCATCGAAGATGCGACCACGCCGAAGCGCAAAGCCTTCATCGACGCGTACCACAAGAAGTTCGGCGGCGATAAAATGCCGTCGCCGGTGTCGGCGGCGCAGGGCTACGACTCACTCTACGTGCTCAAGGCAGCACTGGAGCAGGCCAAGTCGACCGAAGGTCCGAAGATTCGCGAAGCGCTCGAAAATCTGAACACCAAAGTCGAAGGTGTCGTGCAGACCTACGACAAGCCGTTCAACGCCAAGGACCATGATGCCGTCTCGTACAACGTGCCGGTGTTCGGTCTCGTGAAGGGCGGCCGCGTCGTGTACGCGAACGAAGATGACAAGAAGAACCCGGTTCGCTCGAAGTCGGGCACCGGTGGTGTCGCTCCGCAGTGACGCGCTGACGAAACGCGCCCCGGTCACGCACGTGGCCGGGGCGTATTCGTCCAAGACCAAGAAAAGCCGCGCCAATAAGCGGCAACTACGAATTGCATAGGATAGGGAAGCGCTCGTGCAGATTTTGCTGCAGTTGATTGCCAGCGGTGTTGCCGTCGGCATGATCTACGCCGCCATTGCCTTCGGGTATCAACTTACCTTCGCGACGTCGAAGACACTGAATTTCGGCCAGGGTGAAGCGCTGATGCTCGGCGCGCTCGTCGGGCTGTCGCTCACATCGTGGCTTGGCTACTGGGCCATGCTGCCGTTGGTGCTGCTGTTCGGATTTGTGCAAGGCGCGATTGTCGAACGGTTGGGCGTGCGTCCGTCGATCAAGATCAAGTCCGAGTTCGGCTGGATCATGGCGACGATTGCACTCGGCATCATCTTCAAGAATTTGGCCGAGATCGTGTGGGGCCGTGAGGCGCTGCCATTTCCGTCGCCATTGCCGACCGACGCGTATGTCCTCGGCGGCGTGCGCATTCTGCCGGTCGAGTTGCTCATTGTGGTTGGCGCTCTCGGAATGATGCTCGCAGTCGAGTTCTTCAACCGCAAATCGATCTGGGGCAAAGCGGTGCGCGCCACCGCCAATGATCGCGACGCGGCCGGCCTGATGGGCATCAACACGTCGCAGATCATCACACTCAGCTACGCCGTGTCGTCGATGACGGCGGCGCTTGCCGGCGTGCTGGTTGCGCCGCGCATCACTGCAATCGACGCCAATCTTGGCGCGGTGCTCGGGCTGAAAGCATTCGCGGTCGCCATCATCGGCGGACTTGAATCCGGCCTTGGCGTGATCGTCGGCGGCATCATTCTCGGCGTCGCCGAAACGATGACCGGTTATTACATTTCGACCGGCTACAAAGACGTGCCGGGCCTCGTGCTGTTGCTGCTGGTGCTGATGGTCAAGCCGTCAGGCCTGTTCGGCAAAGCCACGATCAAGAAGGTCTGAGCGATGGGACAGTTGCTTCGTTCCCCGCTTTGGCTGGTGGGGCTGCTGGCTTTGGCGGTGTTTCCGCTGATCGTCACCAATCCGTATTACGTGCATCTCGCAACAGTGATCGCGATCTTCGCGATCCTGATCATCGGGCTCGACATCGTCGTCGGCTACACCGGTGAAGTGTCGCTGGCGCATGCTGGTCTGTTCGGCATCGGCAGCTACACGGTCGGCGTGCTGGTGTTCAAAGCCAAGGTCGGGATTCTGGTCTACACCGCGCTGGGCGGCGATCTGGAGAATGGCCTGCGCACGGCGCAGATCATCGGCATGTTGATCGGTATTCCAGCCGCGGTACTGATCACTGCGTTCTTCGGATTCATTCTGGCGCTGCCGGCCCTGCGCGTGACCGGCCCGTATCTGGCGATGGTGACCTTGGCCTTCGGTACGATCGGCCAGATCCTGATCAACGAGATGGACTTTCTGACCGACGGTCCGCTCGGCATCACGATCAAGCGTCCGCAGCTGTTCGGCTTCACGCCGCTCGCGGTCGATTACTACTACCTCGCCGCGATTTTCCTGGTCGTAGCGGTGATCGTGATGAACCGCATCATTCGCTCGCATTGGGGCCGCGCCTTCGAAGCGTTGCGCGACAGCCCGATCGCATGCGATTGCATGGGCGTCAGCGTCTATCGCTACAAAGTGTTGGCTTTCGTCGTGTCGGCTGCGCTGGCCGGTCTGGCCGGCGGCATTTTCACCTACAGCGAACAGTACATCTCGCCGAACACCTATTCGTTCGAGTTGACCATCCTGTTTCTGCTGGCTGTGACGCTGGGCGGACGTAAATCGCGCCTGGGCCCGATCGTCGGTTCGGCGATCATCGTGATGCTGCCGAACCTGCTCGCCGATCTTGGACTGTTCCGCATGATCGCGATTGCGATCGCGGCGATCGCGGTCGGCAATCTCGTCTACACGATGATGAAAAAGGGCGATTGGAAGAAGCTGCTTCTGCCGGTCGGTCTTTGCGTCGCGTTTCTGGTGTTCGCCTTCTCGCTGAAGAACGTCTCCGACTGGCGCCTCACCATCTTCGGTTTGATGATCCTGTTCGTCGTCTTCTATCTGCCCGACGGCATCGTCGGCTGGATGACGGCGCGCTTCCCCAAGCTGGCACCGAAGGTGGCGCTGCCGGAAGCAGAGGGCGGGCAGGGCGTGTTTGCGAGCGCAACTCTCGCCAACGCACCGCTGTTGCTCAATGCCGATCAGGTGATCATGCAGTTCGGCGGCTTGCGCGCACTCGATCAGGTCGAGCTGCGCGTGAAGCCGGGCACGATCCACGGGCTGATCGGCCCGAACGGGTCGGGCAAGTCGACCATGATGAACGTGCTGACCGGCATCTATAAGCCGACCGGTGGCACCGTTTCGCTGATCGACAAGCGGCTGGACACGTTGAAGCCGGCGCAGATCGCCCATAGCGGCGTGGCGCGCACCTTCCAAAACGTGCAGCTGTTCGGCGAAATGACTGCATTGGAGAACGTGTTGGTTGGTTTGCACCACACGTTCAAATCCAGCCTGGTCGATATGATCTTCGCACTGCCGCGGCAGAAGCGGGAAACCGCGGTTGCGGTTGCACGTGCGCGCGAGATCCTTGAATTCGTCGGACTGGCCGATTTGGCGGGCGAACAGGCGCGCAATCTGCCCTACGGCAAACAGCGCCTGCT
The DNA here is from genome assembly GCA_018332375.1 of Roseiterribacter gracilis. Lineage (GTDB taxonomy): Bacteria > Pseudomonadota > Alphaproteobacteria > BOG-932 > Roseiterribacteraceae > Roseiterribacter > Roseiterribacter gracilis. The sequence goes on from BOPV01000001.1 coordinate 601,888, forward strand.
CGAAATCGGCCGCGCGCTGGCGCTGGATCCGATGCTGTTGCTGCTCGACGAGCCTGCGGCCGGTCTGACCGCGCCGGACATCAAGGCACTGATCGAGATCGTCAAAAAGATCCGCGACCACGGCATCACGGTCGTGCTGATCGAACATCACATGGACGTCGTCATGACGATCTCGGACATCGTCACGGTGCTCGATTTTGGTCGCAAGATCGCGGAAGGAACGCCGGCACAAGTGCAGGCGGATCCGAAAGTGATCGAAGCCTATCTCGGCGGTTCGGTCGGGGAGGCTGCCTGATGCTCCAAGTCGAAAAACTTGTTGCCGGCTACGGCAAAGTCGAAGTGTTGCACGCGTTGGATTTCAAAGTCGAACAGGGACAGCTGGTCACGCTGATCGGCTCGAACGGCGCCGGCAAAACGACGACGATGCGCGCGCTGTCGGGCATGTTGGTGCCGACCTCGGGTTCGATCCGGTTGCGCGACAAAGAGATCGCCGGCCTGCCGAGTCACGCAGTGGCCAAGATCGGCCTGGCGCACAGTCCCGAAGGACGTCGCGTCTTCGCTTCGCTCAGCGTCGACGAAAATCTGCAGCTGGGCGCGTTCGCGCGCGTCACGGGTGCGCGTCCGAAAGGCGAATTGCAGCGCGATTTCGATCGCGTCTACACGCTGTTCCCGCGCCTGGCGGAACGGCGCAAGCAATATGCCGGCACCTTGTCGGGGGGCGAGCAGCAGATGCTGGCGATGGGCCGGGCGCTGATGCTCAATCCCGAGATCCTGCTGCTCGACGAACCGTCGATGGGTCTCGCACCGCGTCTCGTGGAAGAAGTCTTCAAGACGATCCGCGAATTGCGCGCCGCCGGCGTCACGATGCTGCTGGTCGAACAATTCGCCGCCGCCGCGCTCGAAGTCGCCGACTATGCCTATGTGATGGAGAACGGACATATCCGCCATCAAGGACCGGCATCGCAGTTGAAGACCGATCCGGCGGTGAAAGCCGCCTATCTCGGGGGTGGCCACTGAACGACGCTCCGCGTTGGCGTCGCGTCCTGATCCAGGTCGCGGTCGCCATCGCGACCAGCTTCGTGGCGCTAGCGCTGGTTGGCTTGTCGCGAGCTCCGTCGCAGAAGCTGCTACATTTCCCCAGCCGCTGGATGCGCGGCGAGGAGTCGCCGGACGATCTGCTTGGCGCGCTGTTGTTCCTCGCTGCCAGCGCACTGGCGGCGTGGTTCATGGTGAAATTTCTGGCGCCGCGCGACGACATCAAGCCAGCGCCGTTGGCAAAGCGTCTGCGTGAAGGTGCGATCGGGTTCGCGCTCGGCGCCGGACAGTTGTCGTTCGACGTGCTGATGATGGCGCTGTTTGGCGTCTACACCGTCGTTGCGGTGCATGGACTGCAGCCGCTCTTCCTCGGTTTCATCGTGATGACCGGCGTTGCGCTGGTCGAAGAAGGCGCTATTCGCGCCGTCATGCTGCCGCGCATCGAACGGTTGCTCGGCCCATGGTGGGCGTTGTTCCTCACCTCGGCATTGTTCGGCGCCGCGCATCTTGGAAATCCCAACGCCAGCGCAATGGCAGCGGTGGCAATTGGTCTCGAAGCCGGCGCTGCGCTGGGCGGTCTGTATCTGCTGACGCGCCGCTTGTGGGCACCGGTCGCGATGCATCTCGCCTGGAACTGGATGTGCGGCCCTGTGTTGGGCGTGCCGGTGTCAGGCACCGCGCCGCCGAGCTTGCTGCAGCCGCGGATCGAAGGGCCGGATTGGTTGACCGGCGGCGGCTTTGGCGTCGAAGCGTCGGTGATCGAATTGTTCGCCGGCACGCTGATGGCGACCGTGATCCTGTGGCTTCTGTACAAACAGCGTCAGAGCGCGATTTCGCGTCCGGCCCATTCCATGTCGGTGACGCCTGCGTCGTAAAGCAGGCGCACGGTCAGCAGCACATCGACGAAATTGGCGCGCGGCCCGGCGACGACGCGCAGATGCGGCACGTCCTGCGCGCCGCGCAGCCGCGCGACCAGGGTCGCGAGATTGCTCGACCGGTCGCAGAGCTTGACGCGGTCGAAAGCCACCACTTCCAAGGTTGGCTCGGTGCATGGCAGGGCGGCGCGCACGACGCGCTGCTGCTTGGGCGGGTCGGCCATGTTGGCGCAACCAGCCAGCAGCAGCACGAAGGTGAGCGCGGCGTATTTCATTCGACCAGCACGATACGCACATCGTTGACGTTCGTCTGCGTCGGACCGGTGACCAGCAAGTCGCCGATCGCGTCGAACAGCGCCCCGGCGTCGTTGTTGGCCAAGCTGCGCGCAGGATCGAACCCGGCTTTGCGCGCGCGATCCAACGTGTCCGGCGCAACGAAGGCGCCGGCCACGTCGTGGCTTCCATCGGCGCCGTCGGTATCCCCAGCGAACGCGTGCACGCCAGCCAGGCCGTCCAGCGCACGTGCCAGTGCCAGCGCATATTCCTGGTTGGGACCACCGCGCCCGTCGCCCGTGACGGTGACGGTCAGTTCGCCGCCTGACAGCAAGGCCACGCGTTCGCCGTTCGCCTTGCGCGCGCGCGCCAGCGCCGCATGCGCGGCGCCGATCTCGCGTGCTTCCCCGGTGATGGAATCACCGAGCAGAACCGGCATGTAGCCGGCGCCGCGCAGACTGTCGGCGGCACTGGCGAGCGCCTGCGGTGCGCTGGCGATGATCTTGAAGTTGGCGCGCTCGAGCTTCTTCGGCGTTTCCGACCAGCCGGCGCCGGGATCGTCGATCTTGTAGCGCGCCAACACCGCGCGCGCGTCGGCAAGCGTTGTCGGATCGGCCACTGTCGGGCCTGACCCGATTGCTTCAGGTCGGTCGCCGACCACGTCGGAAATCGCCAAAGTGGTGATAGGCGCGGGGAAGGCGGCTGCTGCCAGGCGCCCACCTTTGATCGCGCTCAGATGGCGTCGCACGCAATTCATTTCAGTGATGTCGGCGCCCGATCGCAGCAGCGCGCGCACCAGCTGCTGCTTCGCTGCCAAGGTCAGACCTTCGCCGGGCAGCGCCCACAACGCCGAAGCGCCGCCCGACAGCAGCACCAGCACGCTGTCTTGTTCGGTCGCCGATTTCGCCAGCGCCAGCGAACGGCGCGCAGCTTCTTCGCTGCCCGCGTCGGGCACGGGATGCGCACCCTGAATCAGCTCCAGCCGTTGCAGTGGCAGCGCGTAGCCGTGGCGTGCGGTGACCAGGCCTTCGAGCGGGCCGTCCCAGACTGCTTCCAGCGCCTGCGCCATCGCTGCCGATGCTTTGCCGACCGCGAGCACGATGGTGCGGCCGGCAGGGCGTGGCGGCAGATGCGCCGGCACGACGCGCGATGGATGCGCGGCCGCAACTGCGTCGCGATAGGCACGTTCCAGCAGCGCGCGCTGCGCGCTCACGCCTTGCCTACAAAGGCTTCGATATTGTCGATCAAGCGGTCGGCGAGCGTCTGCATCGCGGTTTCGCTGGCCCAAGCGACGTGCGGCGTCACGATCACGTTGGGAAAGCGCGCGATGCGCAGGATGGGCGCATCTTCGGGTGGCGGTTCGGGCGCGGTAACGTCAAGGCCGGCGCCACCAAGCTTGCCCGATTGCAACGCGCGTTCGAGCGCCAGCTCGTCGATCAGCGGGCCGCGCGCGGTGTTGATGAGCACAGCGCCTGGTTTCATCTTGGCCAGGCTTGCATCGTTGATCATGTGCCGCGTCTCGTCGGTCAGCGGACAGTGCAGGCTCAGCGCGTCGCTGGTCGTCAGCACTTCGTCGAACGACAAACGCCCCGGACGCAATTGCGTTACGCCCGGCCGTTCGCTCAACACCACGTCCATGCCGAAGGCGCGACCGATCTGGGCGACGCTGTCGCCGATCGCGCCGGTGCCGACGATGCCGAGCCGCTGGCCGGCGAGGTCGGTGATGGGCGCCGCGAAGACGCAGAAACTGCCGCCATGCGTCCAGCGTCCCTCGAGCACGGACTCGCGATAGGCGACGATGTTGCGCTTCAACGCCAGCAGCAGCGCGAAGACATGTTCGGGCACGGTGCGCGCGGCGTAGCCCGCGATATTGACCACCGGAATGCCGCGCGCAGCGGCTGCGTCCTTGTCGACATTGTCGGTGCCGGTAGCGGACACCGCGATCATCTGCAGCTTTGGTAGCGCGGCGATCGCGTCGGCGCGGATCGGCACTTTGTTGGTGATCGCGATGGTCGCGTCGGCGAGGCGCGCGATGACATCGCTTTGCGCCGTCTGATCATGTTCGACCCAGACATGCGGGAAGGCGGGGCGGCGGACCTTGATCCCGTCCGCAATGGTGCGGCGGTCAAGAAAGACGATCTTGTGGGTCATGCTGTCCTGAGAATCCCCCGCGGCGCGGGTTCATTGCAAGCTCACACGAAACGGCCGAGACGAATGGCTGTCGCGCCTTTTTGCGGCTTCGTGGTCGGAAACATTAGAAAACAGGAATCGAACGGGGTTTCGATCGCCTGATCGCCGTCCCACGCAATCACTGTCCCGGCGTTGGGAATGACTTCGTCGCCGCGGAAATCCTCGGCGAAGCGAAACTGGTCGGTGGCGATCGTGATTGTGTGTACCGCTTCGACCAGCCGCTGGCGCGGCACGATCTGCGACGCGAGCGGCGGCGCTTCGCTGCGATATGTGTCGATCACATCATCGGGCAGCATCGCAAATGCGGCCAGCGTGCGTGCGACAACGTCGAACGCGACCGAAACCGACCGCGCTTCCCACCAGCCGCCGCACTCAACCAGCAAGGCGGCGGCGTTGCCGGTGTCGGCGGCGAACGGACCGTAATCGCGTAGCCGCACGCCGGATGCGTGGCCCGCATCAGCGATGAGCAAGGTGGGAAAGCCGATCGCCTCGGCTAGCGCGCGGCTGCGGGCGAGGGCGGCTTTGCGTTCGATCAAGCCGATGATTGCAAGCGGCTCGGTTGGATGTGTCATCGCATGCAGGTCGAGCAACACATCGCAATCATGGGCCAACGGCCGAAGCTCGCGCGCGCGGAGCATTTCATAGGTGCGCGAGCGGTCGGCCATCCGGCCCCAGACGCGGTTCAAGTCTTCGTCGATGCAGCGCACACCCAGCGGCTCGTCGCCGCTGCTGCGCAACGCAGCCGCCGGATTGGCGAAACTGATTGTCAGCGTGCCGTGCAACGGAACCGGGTTGCGCCGTAACAAAGCGGTTAGCGCCAGCGCGCCGCATGCTTCGTTGCCGTGCGTCAGGGCGTTGAGCCACACGCGCGGACCCGGACGGCCGGAGTCGAAGCGCCAAACATAGGGCGTGCCGTGGCTGCCGCTGCGCCAGAACGCAAGATCGGGTTGAGCGATTTCAGCTATGTACGGATCGGGCTTGCCCATGCGCGCCGATGCTGGTCAGGTTCGCGCTCCGTGGCAACGAATCCCATCTCGACATCCTCCCTCCTGCGCGGATCCGCCGCCGCACTGGAACCGCCGACCTATGACGATGTGCTGGCCGCGTCCGAGCGCCTGGCGCCGATCATTGGTCCGACGCCGCTGCTCCGTTCGCGCGCGCTGGATGCGCGCGTCGGCGGTCGCATTTTTCTCAAAGCGGAATGCCTGCAATATACGGGCTCGTTCAAATTCCGCGGCGCTTACAACCGGCTTGTGCAGCTCGACGAGCAAGAGCGCGCGGCCGGGGTTGTCGCATTTTCTTCGGGCAATCACGCGCAAGGCGTCGCCGCTGCGGCCGCGCTGCTCGGCATGAAGTCGGTCATCGTGATGCCGCGCGATGCGCCCGCGGCCAAAATCGACGCGACGCGCGGGTACGGCGCCGAGGTCGTTCTCTACGATCGTTGGACCGAAAGTCGCGAAGGAATTTCCGCGGCGATCGCAGCCGAACGCGGCGCAGTCTTGGTGCCGCCCTTCGATGATCCGCGCATCATCGCGGGCCAGGGCACGACCGGATTGGAACTGGCGCGCCAGGCCGAACGGTTCGGCGAAGAACTCGATGCTGCCTATGTCCCTGCATCGGGCGGCGGGTTGATCGCGGGCGTCGCGCTGGCGCTGGCCGAAGACAGTCCCGGTACCGCCGTCTATGTCGCTGAACCGGCCGGGTTCGACGATTACGGCCGCTCGCTCGAAGCTGGCCACCGGGTCGAGAACGCGACCGGTATCAGCAGCATCTGCGACGCGTTGCTGTCGCCGACACCGGGCGAGATCACGTTTGAAGTCAATTCACGCCTGCTGGCTGGCGGCGTCACCGTCAGTGACGACGAAGTCCGGCGGGCTGTCGCCTATGCGGCACGGACGCTGAAACTCGTGGTCGAACCGGGCGGTGCGGTCGCGTTGGCCGCCTTGTTGGCGGGCAAGATTGATGCGCGCGGCAAGGCCGTGGCCCTGGTTCTGTCGGGCGGAAATATCGACCCGGCGCTGCTGGCAGATTGTATCGGAGCGTACCCCGAACCTTAAACCGCTTCTCGCCGTTGACTCTGGCCGAAACAAGCTAGGTTACCCCGGCAATGACTGTGCGGAACGAGGACCAGTCTGAGACCTACGGGCTCGCCACATCTGCTGGCGACCTCGCGGCGTCGTACCGTGCGGTCCGCGCCGAAACCGAACGCCGTGCCGCGCCGCTGTCGCCCGAAGATCAATGCGTGCAGTCGATGCCGGATTGTAGCCCGGCGAAATGGCACCGTGCGCATACGAGCTGGTTCTTCGAGACCTTTCTTCTGACGCCGCATCTCGACGGCTACACGCCGTTCGATCCGTCCTTCACCTATCTGTTCAACTCTTACTACGAAGCGGTCGGCCCGCGTCATGCGCGGCCTCAGCGCGGCATGTTGACCAGGCCGTCGGCCGATGCGATCGCGGCCTATCGCGCGCATGTCGACGCAGCGATGGCGACCTATCTGCAAACGCGCTTGCCGCCCGACCAACGTGCGCTGGTCGAGCTGGGTCTGGCGCACGAGCAGCAGCATCAGGAATTGCTGCTGACCGATATTCTGCATGCGTTTTCGATCAACCCGACGCGCCCGGCCTACGAGGTCGTCGCAGCGCCGGCGCCGCGCGATCCGCCGCCGCTCGATTGGATCCAGCATGCCGGCGGCCTGTACGAGATCGGCTATGAAGGGTTGGGCTTTGCGTTCGACAACGAAACGCCGCGCCACACGACCTATGTTCGCGCCTTCAAGCTGGCGACGCGTCCGACCAGCGTCGGCGAGTATCTCGATTTCATCGAAGACGGCGGCTATCGCGACGCTTCGCTGTGGCACAGCGAAGGATGGGCGCTGGTTCAGCAGGAACAATTGGAAGCGCCGCTCCATTGGGTGCGCGACGGTGACGGCTGGTTGCGTTTCGGACTGCACGGTCTGCGACCGCTCGATCCGGGTGAACCGGTCGCGCATCTGAGCTGGTTTGAGGCCAGCGCCTTTGCGCATTGGACCGGCGCGCGTCTGCCGACCGAAGCGGAGTGGGAATTGGGCCTCGTCAAACTCGATCTGCCCGAACCCGGTTTCGCTGCGCATCCGCGCCAGATGGAATCGACACGCGCCTTTGGCGATGTGTGGGAATGGACCGCGAGCGCCTACGCGCCCTATCCGGGCTTTTCGCCGGAGCCAGGTGCAGTCGGCGAATACAATGGGAAGTTCATGATCAATCAGCAGGTGCTGCGCGGCCGTTCGTGCTTCACGCCGGCCGAGCATGCGCGTCTGACCTATCGCAACTTTTTTCCGCCGTCTGCGCGTTGGCAGGTCAGCGGATTCCGCTTGGCGCGTGACGCATGAAACTGAACCAGGCAATCGACCAGGCACCGTCGCGCGACGCGTTCTTGACTGACGTGTGGAACGGCCTGTCCTGTCCGCAGCAGAAAACGCTGCCGTGCAAATGGCTGTACGACGCGCTGGGCTCGCGCCTGTTCGATGCGATCACCGCGCTCGACGAATATTATCCGACACGCACCGAAACCGCGCTGCTCGGCGACATCGCGCCCGAGATTGCAAAGATCGCGGGCGTGCATGCGCGCATCGTCGAGCTGGGCAGCGGCGCCGGAGTCAAAGTACGGCTTCTGCTCGACGCGCTCGAACGTCCGTCGGCCTATGTCGCTGTCGATATCAGCGAGACGGCGCTGCGCGACGCGACGCGTGCGCTGGCCAACGAACGAACCGATCTGCGCATCGTGCCGGTGCTGGCCGATTACACGCGGCCGTTCGCGTTGCCGAGCCTGGAAGGGTGGGGCAACACGCTGGGATTCTTCCCGGGCTCGACCATCGGCAATTTTGCGCCTGCGCAAGCGATCGCGTTTCTGACGCAGCTGCGCCGGCAGCTCGGCAACAACGCGTTTCTGCTGATCGGCGTCGATCTGAAGAAAGATCGCGACGTGCTCGAACGCGCCTATGACGACGTGCTGGGCGTGACCGCTGCGTTCAATCTGAATTTGTTGGCGCGCATCAATCGCGAGCTGAGCGCGGATTTCGATGTGCGCCAGTTCGCGCACAAATCGATCTGGAACGAGGCCCAGGGCCGGATCGAAATGCACCTGGTCAGCACGGTCGCCCAGACCGTGACGATCGACGGTCGGGCCTTCGAATTCCGGGCCGGCGAGACGATCCACACCGAGAACTCGTATAAATACGGGATCGACCAGTTCCAGCGCATGGCGGCGAGTGCCGGATGGCAGGCGCGGGCGGCCTGGACCGATGGCGCGGATTTGTTCAGCCTGCACCTGCTGCAGGCCTGATTCTTCTTACCTCTCAGCGAGCGAAGCATGACCGATTCCGACCGCGGTGCGAGCCGCGCCGTGGCCCTTGAATCGCAGCCCGAGAACGAGCTGTTCGATACGCAAAGCGCGATCGGCCGTTGGGGGCTCTTTTTCGGCCAATGGCTCAAGAATCCGCTCGCGATCGGCGCGATTGCGCCCTCCAGCCCAGGCCTGGCCCGGGCGGTCGCGTCGCTGGCCGACCCCAACAAGGACGGCTACGTGCTGGAATTGGGCGGCGGCACCGGGGCGGTGACCGCGGCGTTGCTGGAAACCGGCCTCGACCCCAAAAAGCTGGTTGTGGTCGAGAACAACCCGGCCCTCTACCGCATCCTTCGCCAGCGCTTCCCCCGGGTGAAGGCGCTCCAGGGCGACGCCACCAAGCTCGAACCGCTGCTCAAAGCCGCCGATTTGTGGGGGCCGGGCCGCGCCCAGCTGGTGATTTCGGGTATTCCGCTTCTGTCGATGGGCGCCGAAGTGCAGGCGCGGGTGCTGGGCGACTCCAAGTCGATCCTGGCGGCCGGCGGTGGCGTGGCGCAGTTCACCTATAGCTGGTTCGTGCCCCTGAAACGCGCCGTCCTGCAGGCTGCTGGCCTGCGCCCGGAGCGGACCAAGGTGGTCTGGGGCAACGTCCCGCCCGCCAGCGTCTGGCGCTTCACGAACGACTGATCTGACCTTCCGGTCCGCGGGTTGCCCGGCCGGCGGCGGCCTGTAGGGTGCGGCGCATGTCTGCCGATCCCGATCGACTCGTAGAACGAATTCAAGCGCGCGACTTCACCGTTGCGGTGATCGGCCTCGGCTATGTCGGGCTGCCGCTGGTGCGTGCGCTGACCCAGGCCGGGTTGCGCGCGCTGGGCGTCGATATCGACCCCGCCAAAGTGGCGCAGCTCAATCAGGGCCGCTCGTATCTCAACACGCTGCCTGATGCCGACGTCGCCGCGATGCGCGCCACCGGCCTGTTCGAAGCGACGTCCGATGCGACGCGTCTGCGTGACGCCGATGCGGTGCTGTTGTGCGTACCGACGCCGCTCGACGCGCATCGCGAGCCGGATTTGAGTTACGTCGTCGACACGACGCGCACGGTCGCCGCGCAGTTGAAGCCAGGCCAGTTGATCGTGCTGGAATCGACGACCTATCCCGGCACGACGCGCGACGTGATGCAGCCGATCCTTGAAGCGGGCGGGTTGAAGAGCGGGCGTGATTTCTATCTCGCCTATTCGCCCGAACGCGAAGATCCCGGCAACGCCGACTATTCGACCAGCGGCATTCCCAAAGTCGTCGGCGGCGACGGCGAAGATGCGCTGCGCATCGCGGCGGCCTTGTACGGTGCGTTCGTCGCGCGCGTCGTGCCGGTTGCGTCGTGCGAAACCGCCGAAGCGGTCAAGATCACCGAGAACGTGTTCCGCGCCGTCAACATCGCGCTGGTGAACGAGTTGAAGCTCGTCTTCGATTCGATGGGCATCGACGTCTGGGATGTGATCGATGCGGCAGCGACCAAGCCGTTCGGCTTCATGCCGTTTTATCCAGGCCCGGGCCTTGGCGGCCACTGTATTCCGATCGACCCGTTCTACCTGACCTGGAAGGCGCGCGAATTCGATCACGCGACGCGTTTCATTGAGTTGGCAGGTGAGATCAACACGGCGATGCCGCGCCGTGTGATCGAGAAGCTCGCGCTTGCGCTCGACGCGACGCACGGCAAAGGCTTGCGCAATGCGCGCATCTTGTTGATCGGCGTTGCCTACAAAAAGAACGTTGACGACACGCGCGAAAGCCCTGCCTTCAAACTGCTTGAATTGCTGGAAGCACGCGGCGCCAACACGTTTTTCCACGACCCGTACGTGCCCGCGATTCCAAAATTGCGCGAGCATCCGGAATTTGCCGGCCGCAAATCGATCGGCCTCGACGCGATCGGCAGCTACGACGCGGTGCTGGTCGTGACTGATCACGACAATGTGGACTGGGCGCGGGTGGCGCAGGCTTCGCTGGTCGTCGACACGCGCAACGCGTTGGCGCGACGCGCGCTGAAGCCCAAGACTCTGGTGAAGGCGTGAACATGATCGACAAGGTGCGTTCAGTCGAAGGGCTGGCCGCAATCATTAGTGACTTCGACGGCGTGCTGCTCGACCAATGGGGCGTGCTGCATGACGGCGTCGAGGCATTTCCGGGTGCGCTCGACGCGCTGCACGGATTGCGCGGGCTCGGCAAGCGGATCGTGCTGTTGTCGAACTCGGCGCGCCGCACGGACTCAAATCGTGTCACGCTGCGCGGCACAGGCATTGCGGATGCGCTGTACGACGATGTCGTGACTTCGGGCGAGGCGACCTTCGTCGCGTTGCAGGAGCGGGCCGTCGCACCGTTCGACACGCTGGGCCGTCGCGCCTATCCACTGGGAAAGCCGCACACGGTGCAGCTGGTCGAAGGTCTTCCGTACGACGTCGAACACGACATCAATCGCGCCGACTTCATCGTCATGGGCACGGCGGATTCGCCAGAGAAGACGGTCGCCGATTACGAGACGCTGCTGCGGACCGCGGCCGAACGCGGCTTGATCGCAGTCTGCGCCAACCCGGATCGGGTTGCTGTGCAGGCGGGGGAAACCTTGATGGCGCCGGGCGCGATCGCCGCGCGCTACGAAGAGTTGGGCGGCAAGGTTGCCTATATCGGCAAGCCGTTTGCCCCGATCTATCGCGAAGCGCTGGCACGGCTTGGCGTATCGGATCCGTCGCGCGTGCTCGCAGTCGGTGACTCGCTGGAACATGACATTGCCGGCGGTCGCGCGGCCGGTTGCGCGACCCTGTGGCTGCGCGGCGGCATCCACGCAGCAGAGCGCGACGATGCGGCTTTGTATCAGCGCTTTGCCGTGCAGCCCGACTTTGTCGCGGAGCGGCTCGCCTGGTGACGAAACCGGACGCACGGCGCGGCCTGCTGCGGCGGTTGCTGCGCACTTATCTGCAGCCACATTGGGCGCAATTGCTGCTGGCCTTCGTGGCGGCTGGTGTGTCGGCGGCGATGACGTTCCTCGTCGCGAATTTGATGCAGCCGATTTTCGACACGTTCATCGCGCGTGAGTCGGCAAAGCTGATTCCGATCGCGGGCGCGGCGTTCGTCGTCTTCGGCGTGCGCGGGATCGCGTCCTACATTCAGAACATCGTGGTCAACCGGCTCGGCCAGCGGGTCGTCGCCGACATTCAGCGCGACACCTATGACCGGCTGATCGAAGCCGATCTGTCGGTGTTGCACGGCCAGGCCGCCGGCGCGTTGGTCACGCGCATGACCGCCGACGTGAATCTGATGCGCTATGCGGTGGTCGAAAGCGTCACCAACGCGGGCAAGAACACGGTCACGTTGATCGCGCTGGTCGGGCTGATGTTCTGGAAGGATTGGTATCTTTCGACCGTCGCCTTCCTGATCTTTCCGTTGACCGGTCTCTATGTGAGCCGATTGGGAAAACGTCTGCGCAAAGTTTCGACCGCGACCCAGGTCGAACAAGGCCGCTTTGCCAGCCTGCTGGTGCAGACGTTCCAGAACGCCAAACACGTCAAAGCGTCGGGCGCCGAGAATTTCGAAAAAGGACGTGTCGAGGCGGCGATCGATCGGCTGTTCCGGCTCAATATTCGCGCCTTTCGTATTTCGGCGCTGGGCGAACCGGTGACGGAATTGGCGAGCGGTCTTGCAGTTGCGGTGCTGATCGTCGTCGGCGGTTCGCGCATCGCCGACGGTCATTTGACAACCGGCGGGCTGGTCGCGTTCGTCACCGCCTTTCTTCTCGCCTACGAGCCGATGAAGCGTCTGTCGCGCTCGAACGCGATCCTGCAGCAGGGTCTCGCAGCGGCCGAGCGCCTGTTTGAATTGATCGACGTGCAACCGACGATCGTCGACGCACCGACGGCGCAACCGCTTGCCGAGGCGCCGATGTCGGTTGAGCTCGATCGTGTGTCGTTCGCCTATGCCGAAGGCAGACCGCCATCGCTGCACGCAATCAATTTGCACGTACCGGCCGGCAAGACAGTGGCGCTGGTCGGCGCATCGGGTGCGGGCAAGACGACGATCCTGTCCTTGATTCCGCGCCTCTACGATCCGGCCGACGGGATCGTGCGCGTCGCGGGTCAAGACGTGCGTGGCGTTACGCTGCAAAGCCTGCGGCACAAGATTGCGCTGGTCAGCCAGGAGATCGCGATCTTCGACGATACGATCGCGGCCAACATTGCCTATGCGACGACGCAGGCCTCGCAAGCGCAAATCGAAGACGCTGCGCGTGCTGCTGCTGCACATGACTTCATTCAGGCGCTGCCCGACGGCTATCAAACCATGGTCGGCGAGAATGGCGTGAAATTGTCGGGCGGCCAGCGCCAGCGCCTGGCGATCGCACGCGCCATTTTGCGCGACGCGCCAATTCTGTTGCTCGACGAAGCAACCAGCGCGCTCGACACCGAAAGCGAACGCGCGGTGCAGGCCGCGTTGCAACGGTTGCGCACGGGGCGCACGACCTTGGTGGTGGCGCATCGCCTATCGACGGTGGTCGAAGCCGATCGCATCGTCGTGCTCGAGGCGGGGCGCGTGGTGGAGCAGGGAACGCATGCCGAGCTGGTCAGCGTGAGCGGTGTCTACGCGCGGCTCTATGGAACGCAACTGCAGGCAGCGACCGGATGAAGTTCTTTGAAGACGAACGTAAACGCCGGGCGCTCAGCGCCGTTTTGATCGGCGGGCTGATGATTCTGCAGGGCGTGCGTCTGTTGTTCCGGCCGGATGCCTTCGCTTGGTGGCTCGGCGTCGTGCTCGTGCCGACGGGGATCGGTTTTACGCTTACGCTGCTTGCAGTGATTTATAAGCAGCCGAGGCTCTAGCTTTTTTCTGCTTCCACTTCGTCCATCGCCTCAGCGAAGCGGGCGAAGAATTTGTCGGCGTATTTGGTCCCCGCGCTTTGCACGAGACGCCCACCGAGTTGCGCCAAACGTCCGCCGATTTCCGTCTCGGCGTCATAGGTCAGCTTGGTTCCACCGTTTGGGTCTGCGGTTAGCGTGACGATTGCGCTACCGCCGGCCGTGCCGAGCAACGGTGCGTCGGCTTCGATCGTGATGCGATAGCGATCGGGCGGCGCCAATTCGGACAAGCGTACGATGCCGTCGAAGGTCGCTTTGATCGGCCAGACGCGCACGACGACGCGGCCGTGCCATTCCACATCGCTGGCGCGGTCCATCGTCTCGCAGCCCGGAATGGCGCGACGCAGGACTTCGGGATCATTGAGCGCGCGCCAGACCGAAAGCCGATCTGCTGCGAAGTGATAGTCACCGACGATGCGCATAGACGGGTGATCCTAGTTGTCGCCTGCACGTTGTTCCAGTACCGACAGAGACATGGAATCGCTGACGCCCATTTGGGCTGTTCCCTTTATCGGTCTGCTGCTGTCGATCGCGATTCTTCCGATGGCAGTCCCGCGCTTCTGGCATCGCCATTACGGCACTGTTTCGTTGGCCTGGATGGCGGTTCTGCTGCTGCCAATGGCGTTTGCATTCGGCGCGATACAGGCCGGCCATCTCATTCTTGACTCGCTGATCCGTGACTATCTGCCGTTCATCGTTGCCGTCGGCAGTCTCTACGCGATTGGCGGCGGCATTCGCCTGACGCGTACGCCGTCGGGTTTGCCGGCGTCGAACACCGCGCTGCTGGCGTTGGGCACGTTGCTGGCTGGGCTGATCGGTACGACCGGCGCCGCGATCGTGCTGATCCGGCCATTGCTGCGCGCAATCGCCTGGCGGCGCGAACAGACGCACGTCGTGATCTTTTTTATCTTTCTGGTTGGCAATGTCGGTGGCGCTCTAACGCCAATCGGTCCGCCGCTGTTCCTCGGCTATCTGCACGGCGTCGGATTTGCGTGGACGCTGCAGCATCTGGCACTGCCCGTTCTGTTCATGTCGGTGCTTCTGCTGGTCGTGTTTTGGTTGATCGATCGTCATTACGCACGGCGGGAAGCGTCGCCGCCGATGCGGCTGTCGCATGCGGGCGGGCCTTTGCTCGAAGGCGCGATCAATTTGGTCCTGCTGCTCGCCGTCGTGGCGGTGGTCGTCGTCTCAGGCAGCGTTACAACCGGTATCGCCGTACCAATCGGCCCGGTCGTTTTGACCTTGGAAGAAGCGTTGCGCGTCGCCGGTATGTTTGTGCTCGGACTTGCGTCGATGTGGCTGACGCCGCGCGGTGTGCGCGAGTTGAACGAGTTCAATTGGGCGGCGATGCGCGAAGTCGCGCTGCTGTTTGTCGGCTTGTTTTTGACCTTGGCGCCGCTGGTTGCAATGCTGCAAGCCAAGCATGACGGGCCGTTCGCGCCGGCCTTGGCACTGCTGAACGACGAGGCTGGCCAGCCGCGTATCGCGGCCTATTTCTGGATCACCGGCTTGTTGTCGAGCGTGCTCGACAATGCGCCAACCTATCTCGTCTTTTTCGAGGCGGCAGGCGGTGATGCGGTGCAGTTGCAAGGAAAGCTGGCGCGCGTGTTGACGGCGCTTTCGGCTGGCGCCTGCTTCATGGGCGCGATGACCTATATCGGCAACGCACCGAACTTCATGGTGCGTTCGATTGCCGAAGCGCGTGGCGTCGCGATGCCGAGCTTCTTCGCGTTCCTTGGGTGGTCGTGCGCGGTGCTGCTGCCGGCGTTCGTCCTTCTGACATTCGTGTTCTTTTGACCGCGAAGAAGCCCCTTCTGCTGGGCCACGAGATCTATCGTGCGTCGAGCTACGGCGCCAAACATCCACTGGCGATTCCACGAGTCTCGACCGTGCTGGATCTGACGCGCGCCTTGGGTTGGCTGCCGGATGCGCAATTCCGCGAAAGCCCGCTCGCGACCGAGGCGCAGCTGACGCGGTTTCATGATCCAGCGTATGTACAGGCAATTCGCGACGGCGAACGCGACCAGACGCTCGATCCCGACCGGCGCGAGCGGTTCAATCTGGGCAAGCTCGAAAATCCGATTTTCGGCGAGATGTTTCGTCGGCCCGCCACCAGCGCCGGCGGCAGTGCGTTGGCGGCAACGCTGCTTGCCGACGGCGTCACCGATACGGTGCATCATCCGGCCGGCGGCACCCATCATGCGCGCCGCGATCGCGCGTCGGGCTTCTGTTATTTCAACGATCCGGCGTTGGCGATCCTGCATCTGCTGGATCGCGGCGCCGAACGCATCGCCTATGTCGATCTCGACGCGCATCACGGCGACGGCGTCGAAGAAGCCTTCGTCGATGACCATCGCGTTTTGACTCTGTCGGTGCATGAAGAGGGGCGTTGGCCAAAGACGGGACCAACCGGTTGGCGCACTGCAACCGCGGGCAATGTTGCGGTGGCGCCGGGCTTTCACGATGCCGAACTCGATCTGCTGGTCGCGCATGTGTTGGTGCCCGCGGTTACACAGCACGACCCTGACGTGATCGTGCTGCAATGCGGCGCCGACGGTCTGACCGAAGATCCGCTGTCGCGTCTCGAACTCAGCAATCGTGCTTTGTGGCGCGCGATTGCACGTCTGCTTCCCTTGGCGCCCAGGCGGCTGGTGCTGGGCGGCGGCGGCTATAATCCGTGGTCGGTTGGGCGCTGCTGGACGGGCATCTGGGGGCTGCTCAACGGATACGACGCGCCGGCGCGTCTGCCGGAAGCGGCCGAAGATGTGTTGCGCGCCTTGGTCTGGAACCGGCGCGAAGGGCGCGATCCGCCTGACCATTGGTTCACCACCTTGGCGGACGCCGAGCCGGTTCCGCGACGGGTCCGCGATGCGCTACACCATGCCGTTGCCCTGATGGAGAGTTCGCGTCCATGCGCCTGATCTTCGCCTTGCTGATGATGCTCGCTACGCTGCCTGCGATGGCGGCCGAATCCTTTCCCACCAGCGCGCTCGATATCGAGACGGCCGCCGGCCAGAAATTTCACTTCAACGTGCAGCTTGCGTTGACGCCCGCGCAGCAGACGCAGGGCCTGATGTATCGCACCGACCTCAAGCCCGACGCGGGCATGTTGTTCGTCAATCGCGATGCGCGGCCGATGTCGATGTGGATGAAGAACACGCTGATCCCGCTCGACATGGTGTTCTTCGACACCGACGGCCGCATCGTGAATATCGAAGCCAATGCCGTGCCGGAAACGTTGACGTCGCGTTCGTCGAAAGGCGCCGTCAAAGGCGTGCTGGAACTTCCTGGTGGCACTGCTGCGAAGCTCGGCATTCGTGCCGGTGACAAGCTGCTATCGCCCGACCTCAAATAAGGAGCAGGCGCGATGGACAAGGAACGCTTCGATCGCGGCCTCGAGATTCGCAAGCGCGTGCTGGGCAACGACTATGTCGAGAAGTCGATGGCGTCTGCCGACGACTTCAATCGCCCGCTGCAGGAATTGACCACCGAATTTTGCTGGGGCGCGATCTGGGGCCGGGAAGGGCTGCCGCCCAAACTGCGCAGCATCGTCAATCTGGCGATGCTCAGCACGCTCAACCGGCCGCATGAATTGAAGCTGCATGTCGTCGGTGCGCTGCGCAACGGTGTGACACGCGACGAGATCCGCGAAGTTCTTTTGCAGGTCGCGGTCTATGCCGGCATTCCGGCCGGGATCGACTCGTTCCGCGCCGCCAAGGAAGCTTTGGCGTCGTTGCCCGATGACGTGAAAGCCTAGTTTTTCACGGCGACGGTCAGCCCGTCGCCGATCGGAACAATCGACGCGGTGACGCGCGTATCGCGCGCGATTTTCTCATTCAGCGCGCGCAGGACGCTGGTGCTTTCGTCCTGCGCGGACGGATCGGCGACTTTGCCCGACCACAACGTGTTGTCGATCAATAGCAGACCGCCAACGCGCAGAAGTTTGAGCGAACGTTCGTAATAGGCGTCGTAGCTCGGCTTGTCGGCGTCGATGAAGATGAGATCGATCGAACTTGGGCCGTCTTTCGCCAGCATTGCATCGAGCGTGCCGATCGCGGGGCCGAGGCGCGATTCAATCCGGTCGGCAACGCCGGCTTCGCGCCAATAGCGATGCGCGATCGCGGTGGTTTCTTCTTCGACGTCGCAGGTGATCAGCTTGCCGCCCGTCGGCATGGCACCGGCCATGATCAGCGCGCTGTAGCCGGTGAAGGTCCCGATTTCGACGATCCGCCTGGCCTGGAAGGCAAGGACCAGAAGCCGCATCAGCTGCGCCTGGTCGGGGCCGATCTGCATGCGCGACCGCTCGCCCAACACCGCGGTTTCGGCGCGAAGCCTGGCCTCCACCGCCGGTTCTGGCGGCAGCTGGGCGTCGAGATAGGCGCCGAGCGCGGGCGTGAAATCGAGGAAGGAACGGCTCATGGGCCAAAGCTAAGCCGCCCGTCGCTGGACGCAACCGGGGGCAATCGTGTACGCAGCGGCTGGTTTCGGGGTGTAGCGCAGCCTGGTAGCGCATCTGCTTTGGGAGCAGAGGGTCGGAGGTTCGAATCCTCTCGCCCCGACCATTTACTTCGGTGAGGACGGAATGGACGTTCGCATTTATCAGCCGCCCAAGAGCGCAATGCAGTCGGGTCGCGCCGTGACTGCGTCTTGGCTTCTGGAATACGAGCTGCCGACCGCGCGTCGTCCCGAGCCGCTGATGGGCTGGACCTCTTCGAACGACACGTTGAACTCGGTCAAGCTGCGCTTCGACACGAAAGAGCTGGCAATCGGATTCGCCGAAAAGAACGGCTGGGGCTGGTCGGTCGAAGAGCCGCACGCGCGTCGCGTGAAGCCAAGAAGCTACGCCGACAATTTCCGCCAGCCGCCACCCGCTTCCAAATAATTGAAGCTGCGCATCTGGCTCCGTAGCTCAACTGGATAGAGCACCGGCCTTCTAAGCCGGCGGTTGTTGGTTCAAGTCCAACCGGAGTCGCCAGCGCAGCACAGCAGCACCGCTTACTTCGCTTCGATCTTCGGCAGCGGACGCGGATTCTTGTCGGTCAGGACGTTGCATTCGGCCGGCAGCTTTTCCAGACATTGCTTCACACCGCGCGAGCAGCGCGAGAAACATTCGCCGGTCGATTGCGGGTCGGCTTTGCTTGCCTGTTGCGGTTGGCAATAGCGTTCGCACAGGCCGCGTGAATCGTAGCAACGCGCTTCGCGTTCGCCGCAGCTCAGATTTTCATTGCCGCGCTGATAGCCCGGTGCCGTGCGCTGCAATTTCGGCTTCTCGGTTTCTTGCGCCTGGGCCGGCTGCGGCTGCGTTTGCGCCGTTGCAGCACCGCCAAGAAGCATCAGCGCAACCAGCGCCGCCAACATCGTCCGCATCGTCATTCCTCGTTTCCCTGTTCTCATCTCACGCTGCTTTTCGCAGCCGTTCGAATCCAGCTTCCAAATCACGACGCAGATCGCCTGCATCTTCCAACCCGGCGTGGATGCGTAGCAGGAACCCCGGCTCGGTCCAGGGCACTGCCGTGCGTGTCGGCGGGCGAAGATACGGGACGATCAGCGATTCATGTCCACCCCAACTCCATCCCATGCCGAAGATCGCCAGCCCGTCGACGAATGCCGCCAAGGCTGCGCGCGACACGGGCGCCAGCACGATCCCAAACAACCCTGACGCGCCCGTAAAATCGCGCTTCCACAGCGCATGTCCGGGATCGCCGGGCAAAGCGGGGTGTAGCACACGCGTCACCTCGCTTTGTGTCTGTAGCCATTCGGCGAGCTGCAATCCCGTCGCCTGATGCTGTACCAGCCGCGCCGGCATCGAACGCAAACCGCGCAAGCCCAGATACGCTTCGTCGGGGCCGGCGCAGTAGCCGTACAACATCGCTGTGCGTTTCACCGTTTCCCATCGTGCTTGGTCACGACAAGAGATCACGCCCAACATGGCATCGCTGTGGCCGACGACGTATTTGGTCGCGGCCATGACCGAAATATCGACGCCGTGATCGAGCGGCCGGAAAAACACAGGCGTCGCCCAGGTATTGTCGATGATCGTCACGATGCCGCGCGGCTTGGCGGCGGCGACGAAGGCTGGCACGTCGCAAATTTCGAACGTGATGCTGCCCGGGCTCTCGAACACGATTGCGCGCGTAGTGGGGCGGATCAACGCGTCGATGCCGCTGCCGATGCGCGGATCGAAATAGGTCGTCTCGACTCCTGACGCGGCGAGCGCGCGGTCGCAGAAATTTCGCGTCGGCGCATAGACATTGTCAGCAACCAGCAAATGATCGCCGGCGCGTGCGCCAACCGACAGAAGCGCAACGAACACCGCCGACGCACCCGACGGCAACGAGACCGCACCGCAACCGCCTTCCATTGCGGCGATCGCTTGTTCGAACGCAAACGTCGTCGGTGTTCCGTTGCGGCCGTAGCGCACGCCTTCGAACGGCGTCGCCGATGCGTGCTCCAATGCTGCCAGGGTTGGAAACAAAATCGTCGAAGCGCGATAGACCGGCGTATTGACGGCGCCGTGCTGTCCCTGCGGATCGCTGCCTGCGTGCGCGGCGATCGTCGACAGGTTCGACGTCACGACGCAGCGCCGGTTTCGAGCGGCAGGTCGGTGCGCGAACCCCATTCGGCCCACGACCCGTCAAACACCGCAACGTTCTCGTGATGCACGAGATGCAACGCCAGCGCGATCACGCATGCAGTGACGCCGCTGCCGCAGCTGGCGATGATGGGACGGTTCGGTTCGATGCCCGCCTTGGCAAGGCGTGCCGCAAGCTGATCGCGCGGCAGCATCGTCTTGGTGTTGGGATCGATCAGATCGGTGAAGGGCAGGTTGACGCTGCCCGGAATGTGACCGGCGCGTCCATTCGCCCAGGGCTCGGGCGCGGTCGCTTCGAACCGTCCGGCCGAGCGCGCATCGACCAGCAATTCCGTGCCGCCGCACGCAATGTTCTTGGCGACGTCGTTGATGCTGCGCACCAGCGCGGGCCGCGCGGTTGCAGTGAAGTTTCTCGGCTTGGCTTGGGCTGCTTCGCCGCGTTCAGTTTTGCGGCCTTCCGCCAGCCATTTCGGCATGCCGCCGTCGAGGATCGCGACGCGGTCGTGGCCGAAGAAGCGAAACATCCACCAGCAACGTGCTGCTGCCGATGCGATCCCGCTTTGATCGTAGGCGACCACCAACGTATCGCGCCCGATGCCGAGCGCGCTGGCATATGTCGCGAACGCATCTTCGGTCGGCAGCATGTGCGGGTAGGGCGAATTCTTGTCTTTGATCTCTTCGATGTCGAAGAAGGCCGCGCCTGGCAGATGCGCGTCGAGAAACCGTTCGCGAACCGGCGGCCCGGACATGCCGGGCGAATTCGAGCTCGCATCGAGCAGAACGAGGTCGGCATCGCGCAGATGCGTGTCGAGCCAATCAGTCGAAACCAGCGCTTGCATGAGATACTCCGGAGCGGCGGGCGGTGAGGCTACTCTGATCGCGATGATTGCAGCCAGCGCTGGCGTAGTCGCGGCCGGGCCCTGGCCAGCCATTGCAGCGCGATGATGGTCACGGCGTTGTCGATTGTGCCGTCATCGAGCCGCGCGATCGCTTCATCCGCGGGCAGGGTGAGGGTCCGGATATCTTCGTGCTCGTTGGCAAGCCCGTGGACGCCGCCGGCATGGCGGCAATCGATTTCGCCGACGAACACGGCGCAGCTTTCCGACGTACCGCCGGGGCTGACCAGATATTCGCAGATCGGCTCGATGCGGCCGAGATCGCAGCCGGTTTCTTCTTTGGTTTCGCGGCGGGCGACCTCTTCGCGCGCTTCGTCGTCGCCGCAAATGCCGGCGACAATCTCGATCAACCACGGCTGTTTGCGTCCTGCGGCCAGCGCGCCGACGCGAAACTGTTCGATCAGCACCACGGAATCAGCGACGGGGTCGTAGGGCAGAACTGCGACGGCATGGCCGCGCTCGAACACTTCGCGCTCGACCGGCGCGCTCATCGGTCCGGCGAAGGTGCGAAACCGCAAACGCCAGCGATCGACGCGGAAATAGCCTTGGAACGCAACGTCGCGCGCGAGTATCTCGACGTCAGTACCGATGGATTTGGGATCATTGGCAGCCATGCCCGCTCCTAGCACGTGATGAAAGACAGGCGATGAAACTCGTTCCGCACAGCCCGACATCCGGAATCTACCCGGCGACGCAGGATTATGTGCACGCGATGGAAGTGCAGGGGCCGCAACGGCTCTTGTTTGTCAGCGGCACGATGGGGTTGGAGCAGAACGGCGTCGCGGGCGCGACGCTGGAACGGCAGCTCGAGCTGATCTGGTCGAATATCGCTGTGATTCTCGGCAGCGCCGGCATGACCGTCGACAATATCGTCCGCCTGACCAGCTATCTGCGCGACCCGTCCTATGCCGAGGCCAATGCGGCAGCGCGCGTGCGCGCGCTGGGCGGACGGTTGATTCCGACGACGGCAATCGTCGCCGCGACCTTGGTCGAGGATTGGCTGGTCGAGATTGAGGTCGTCGCGGCTGCGTGATTCGCCCCGCGGTGCGCGCCCCGCGGACTGCTCGACAATTTGTCGCGCGTCATGCGGCAGATAAGGAAAAGGCCCGCTAAGCATTCACTTAGCGGGCCTTTTCAAAATGGCTCCCGGGGTCGGACTCGAACCAACGACCGGGCGGTTAACAGCCGCCTGCTCTACCACTGAGCTACCCGGGATCAACGCGAGGCGCGGTCTATATCAGAGCGCCTTTAGCGATTCTACCCATTCGATCGACGAGCCATTTCACGTGGAGGCGCGGACCGGAATCGAACCGGTGTACGAGGATTTGCAGTCCTCTGCGTGACCACTCCGCCACCGCGCCCCGTGAAGGCCGCGCAATCTGATGGTTCGACCCCCCATGGTCAAGAAGGGGGCAAAGCGCGCGCCAGCCCTGCTCCCCGCGCTGAACTGGATCGTTCACTTTCAGTTGCCCCGGGACAGATGGCGCGGGTAGGGTCCGGCCCTCAGAACGGCACGCTTCGTCACCAACACGGAGGCAGCGGGCCGATTGTCCGGGCGCAGAGCGCGGACTATACGTGCCGTGCCTTCCCGAGCAGGTTGCAGCGACCACCATGCAAGTTTCCGACGCGCGTCTCGCGACTGCCCGCACCAATATGGTCGACGGGCAGATCCGTCCCAACAAAGTCACCGACATCGCCATCCTCGCGGCGTTCCTCGATGTGCCGCGAGAATCGTTTGCGCCCACGCGTTTTCGCGACGTCGCGTATGTCGACGAAACGCTGTCATTCGGTGGCGGCCGCTATCTGACCGAACCCGCCGTGCTTGCGCGTTTGCTGCAAGCGGCGCTGCCGCGTCCAACCGAACGCGCGCTGATCATCGGCGGCGGCAGCGGCTATTCGGCCGCGATTCTGGCGCGGCTGGTCAGCTCCGTGATTGTGGTCGAACAGGATGCAGCGCTGCTTGCACAAGCGCGCATGCAACTCGCCCACGTGACCAACGTGACGTTGCGCCAGGGCGCGCTGGTTGACGGTGCCGCGGATGCCGCGCCGTTCGACGTGATCCTGATCGACGGCGCGGTCGAACAAATTCCCGCGGCGCTGGATGCGCAGCTCGCCGAATCGGGCCGGCTTGTGACCGTGCGCCGTGAAAACGGCACGCTGGGCCGCGCCATTCTGCGCGAACGCGACGGCGGTGCGCTGTCGACGCGCGTCTTGTTCGATGCCGGCACCCCGGTGCTGCCGGGCTTCGAGCGCGGCCAGGAATTCTCGCTGTGATTCCCGCGATCGAAGTCGACGAATTGAAGCGTCGGCGTGATGCCGGCGAGACGTTCGCAATCATCGACGTGCGCGAGCCGTGGGAGGTCGCGATCGCGTCGATCCCGGGCAGCGTCAACGTTCCGCTGGCGCAACTTGAAGCGCGTAGCGCCGAAATTCCCAACGAAGGTTCGCTGGTGGTGGTGTGTCATCACGGCGGCCGTAGCGCCCATGCAACGACGTGGCTGCGCGGTCAGGGTTTCACGTCTGCCGTCAATCTCGACGGCGGGGTCGATTCCTGGGCGCGCAACATCGACCCGTCGATGCCGCGCTACTGACAGCGACAAGAAGGACCTGATCCCGTGAAGCTGCATAAAGCGATTCTCTCGGCCGTGCTGACGACCGGCCTGCTCGTATCGATTCCGGCATCGGCAGAGACGCTGCAGGAAGCGTTGGCGATGTCGTACGCGCGCAACCCTGATCTCGATTCGGCGCGTGCGTTGTTGCGTGCAACCGACGAACTGGTGCCCCAGGCGCAGGCCGGATGGCGTCCGACCGTGACGCTCAGCGCGAACGCGCAGCGCAGCTACACCAATGAAATTTTGGGTGGTGACGCGACGCATCAGCGGTTCCGTTTCTGGAACAGCGGCCAGTCGGTTGCGGTGCAGATCGTGCAACCGCTGTTTCGCGGTGGGCGTACCGCTGCCCAGATCAGCCGCGCTTCGAACAGCGTTCAGCAGCAACGCCAGTCGTTGAAGGCGACCGAGCAACAAGTTTTACTTGCGGCTGCGACTTCGTATCTCGACGTCGCGCGCGATCAGGCCGTGCTGGAGCTCAACCGGAACAACGAATCCAACCTGCAGCGCCAGTTGCAGGCGAGCCGCGATCGTTTTCGTGTCGGCGAAATTACGCGCACCGACGTGAGTCTTTCCGAATCGCGCTTCAGCCGCGCCACGGCCGACAAGATCACGGCTGCCGGACAGTTGAACGCCAGCCGCGCGACGTACCAGCGCGTGGTCGGCGAATTCCCGAAGAAAATCGTGCAGGAGAACTTCACGTTCCCGCTGCCGAAGTCGCTCGAAGAAGCGGTCGAATTGGCGGAGACGCAGAATCCCAACGTGCTTGCGGCGGAATATGCCGAGCGCGCTTCGCGCGACAATATCGACGACATCAACGGTTCGCGTCTGCCGCAGGTGAACGCAGTCGGTACGGTGTCGCGCAACTGGGCGGGCAATACCGGCAACCCGCTGAGCGCCCCGATCGCGCGCACCGACAATGCGACGTTCGGCGTGCAGGCGACGTGGCAGCTTTATTCGGGCGGTCTGGTGTCGAGCCAGGTGCGCCAGGCGAAACAGCAGACCGGCCAGCGGTTGCTCGAACTTGAAAGCCAGAAGCGCCTCGCGCGCGAAAACGCGATTCGCGCCTGGGAAGGACTGCAGGCCTCACGCGCGGCCATCGTTTCGCGCAAGACGCAGGTCGAAGCGGCCAATCTGGCGCTCGAAGGCACGCGTCAGGAAGCGCTGGTCGGTTCGAAGACCGTGCTGGATACGTTGGATGCCGAGCAGGAAGCGTTGAATGCGCAGACGGATCTCGTCCGCGTGCAGCATGACGAGCAGGTCGCAGCATTCCAGCTGCTCGCCGCGATTGGCCGACTCACCGGACCGGATCTCGGACTGGCCGTTGCCTATTACGACGCCAACCGGAACTACGACCGGGTGAAGAACAAGCTGTTCGGTACCGATATCGGCGAGTGAGGTCGCGTTAAATACAGAGGAAAGCCGAGTTTTTGGGGTAGGACCCCCATCAAGCGGTTTGATTTCCTTAACCAGTCGGGGCTAGGGTCGCCGACGTTCAGACATAAAAAAGCGACCTCAGGATGAGCGACACGCGCCCGCAAGCGGAACCGTCCATCGAAGAGATCCTGGCCTCGATTCGCCGGATCATCTCGGACGATGACGACCCGAACGCCCAGGCGGCGGGTGCGGCCAACGAAGAAGTGCTGGATCTGACCGAGCGCGTCGAAGAGGCGCCGCCCGAGCCGGAACCGATGCCAGCGATGGCGCCGCCGCCGTCGATGGCTGCCGCTGCCGCTCCGATGGCTGCCGCCGGCGTTGCAATGGCCGCTGCCGCTGCTGTGTATCAACAGCCGCGCCAGCATCAGCAGTACGACGATCGTTTGGTTTCCGAACCGACGGCGGCGCAGGCCACCAATCAGTTCGCCCGCCTGGTCGACAACTCGTCCGATTCGACGGACGACCCGCTGCCGATCCCGCATCGTTCGCTGGAAAGCGTCGTACGCGAGATGCTGCGCCCGATGCTCAAGGATTGGCTGGATACGCATCTGCCGCCGATCGTCGAGCGTCTGGTCGAGCGCGAGCTGCGCCGGATGAGTCGCGAGGCCGAGGGCGTCTAACCCTCAGTCGGCATATCGATCTCAGAAGGCCCGCCTCGTGCGGGCCTTCGTCGTTTTGGGCTGTGCTGTCGGCATTGCTTGCCTCAGCCGCCCGTCGTTGCTTCAAGGTGCGTCACCATGTTGGACAAGACTTTCGATCCCGCCGCGGTTGAGCGGAAACGGTACGAGCGCTGGGAAGCGAGCGGTGCTTTCAAACCAACCGGTGAGGGCGCGCCCTTTTCGGTGATGATGCCGCCGCCGAACGTGACCGGATCGCTGCATATCGGTCACGCGCTCAACATGACGTTGCAGGACGTGCTGACGCGTTGGCGCCGCATGCAGGGCCGCAAGACGTTGTGGCAGCCGGGCACCGATCACGCCGGGATCGCGACGCAGATGGTGGTCGAGCGCCAGCTCGCCGCGCAGAACATGACGCGCCACAATTTTGGTCGCGACGAGTTCATCGACAAAGTCTGGGAATGGAAAGCCGAGAGCGGCGGCACGATTACGCGCCAGCTGCGCCGGCTTGGTGCGTCGCCGGATTGGAGCCGCGAACGCTTCACGATGGACGAGGGCCTGTCGCGCGCCGTCGTCAAAGTCTTCGTGCAGCTGCATCGCGACGGCTTGCTCTATCGCGACAAGCGCCTGGTGAACTGGGATCCCAAGCTGCACACCGCGATCTCGGATCTCGAAGTCGAACAGCGCCCGACCAAAGGCAATCTTTGGCATCTGCGCTATCCGATCGAAGGCGAGTCCGATCGCTACATCGTCGTTGCGACGACGCGTCCGGAAACGATGCTGGGCGACGTTGCGGTCGCGGTGCATCCCGACGACGAACGCTACAAGGATATTATCGGCAAGCATGTGATCTTGCCGTTGGTCGGACGCCGCATTCCGATCGTCGGCGACGAATATGCTGATCCAGAAACCGGCTCGGGCGCCGTCAAAATCACGCCGGCGCACGACTTCAACGACTTTGAAGTCGGCAAACGGCACAGCCTGCCGCTGATCAACGTGATGGATCGCAACGCTGCGATCATCGACGACGAAAGCGTGCCGGAACGTTTCCGCGGGCTCGACCGGTACGACGCGCGCAAAAAGGTCGTCGCCGAATTTGAAGAGCTGGGCCTGCTCGACAAAGTCGAGCCGCACGACCAGACCTTGCCGACCGGCGACCGGTCCGGCGTTGCGGTCGAGCCGTGGCTGACGGACCAATGGTATGTCGACGCACCGAAGCTTGCGATCGAAGCGACCCGTGCGGTTGAAGAT
This sequence comes from Roseiterribacter gracilis, assembly GCA_018332375.1. Classification (GTDB taxonomy): domain Bacteria; phylum Pseudomonadota; class Alphaproteobacteria; order BOG-932; family Roseiterribacteraceae; genus Roseiterribacter; species Roseiterribacter gracilis. The sequence goes on from BOPV01000001.1 coordinate 628,884, forward strand.
GGGCGGACGAAGTTCGTCCCCAGCAACTGGACCAAGACCTATTACGAGTGGATGCGGAACATCCAGCCGTGGTGCGTCAGCCGGCAAATCTGGTGGGGCCATCGCATTCCGGCTTGGTACGACGTCGACGGCAACGTCTTCGTCGAGGAAACCGAAGACGAGGCGCTTGCCGCTGCGCGCGCGCTGCACGGGCGCGACGTCGAGCTGAAACGCGATGACGACGTTCTCGACACCTGGTTCTCGTCAGGCCTGTGGCCGTTCTCGACCTTGGGTTGGCCGGACAAGACGAAAGAACTCGAAACCTTCTATCCGACTGACGTTCTGATCACTGGCTTCGACATCATCTTCTTCTGGGTCGCCCGGATGATGATGATGGGGCTCTACGTGATGAAAGAGGTGCCGTTCCGCACCGTCTACATCCACGCGCTGGTGCGCGACGAGCGCGGCCAGAAAATGTCGAAGTCGAAAGGCAACGTGATCGACCCGTTGAGTCTGGTCGACAAGTTCGGCACCGACGCGCTGCGCTATACGCTGGTGTCGATGGCGGGCCAGGGCCGCGACGTGAAGCTGGGCGAAAGCCGCGTCGAAGGCGGGCGCAATTTTGCGACCAAGCTATGGAACGCAACGCGCTTTTGCCTGATGAATGAATGCCGCCCGGTCGCGGGCTTCGATCCGTCGAAGGTGCAAGGCACGACGGCGAAATGGATCGTCGGCGAAACCGCGCTTGCAGCCGCGCGCGCCAGCCAGGCGCTCGAAGAATTTCGCTTCGACCAGGCAGCTTTGGCGCTCTACCAGTTCGCCTGGGGCACGTTCTGCGATTGGTGGCTCGAACTCGCCAAGCCGATGCTGGCGGGGGACGACGTTGCTGCGCGCGATGAAACGCGTGCGGTGACGGCCTGGGTGTTGCAGCAGCTTTTGGCGTTGCTGAATCCGGTGATGCCGTTCGTAACCGAAGAACTCTACGACGCCTTGGTCGGCACCGAGAGCACCTTGCTGACGGCGCCGTGGCCGGTCGTGTCCGACCGTCTGGTCGATCAGGCGGCGAAAACCGAAATCGATTGGCTGATCCGTCTGATCGAATTGGTGCGTAGCGCCCGGTCCGACATGAACGTGCCGGTGTCGGCCAAACCGCCGCTGTTGCTGGTCGGCGCCAACGACGCGGCGCGCGTGCGTCTCGACCGCTATCAACCGATCTTGCAGCGTCTGGCGCGGATCAGTGAAGCGACAGTCGCGGCGGCGGTGCCGGCTGGGTCGATCCAGCTCGTGCTCGACGAAGCGACGGTCGTGTTGCCGATTGCCGATCTGATCGACGTCGCAGCCGAACGTGTGCGGCTGGAAAAAGAAGTCAGCAAGCTGGTCGCCGAGATCGGGAAGATGGATCAGAAGTTAGGCAATGCGAGCTTCGTCGAACGCGCGCCGGAAGAAGTCGTCGACGAGCTGCGTGAACGACGCAGCGATGCTGACGCGGCGCGCAGCAAGCTGGAAGATGCGTTGAAGATGCTGGCGGCGGCTTAAGCCGCCAGCCGTTCGAGCTGCAGCTCCATACCTTTGCGTTCGACCTGGATCCAATATTCGGCGATGCGGCCGTCTTCGACGCGATAGACGCAGGACGCGATCGAGATCAGCGGCGCCCCCGTTGGTGTTTCGCCATTCAGCGAAGCGAGATGGCGGCCGGTCTGGCGCCAGCGCGCATAGACCTTGTCGCCAGCGCCGAAACATTCGGTGACTTCGAGCGTGAAGGCGCCGAAAGCGTCGAGAAATTCGCGTACATGCGCGGCGTAATCGGCGGGCGTGCGCAGCACCGTCGTTTCACCTTCCGATTCGATCTGATGCGCGCGCACCGACGCGGCCATGTAACGATTGGCGTGATCCGGCGCGCGGCCCGAACGCACGTCGTCGAGAAAGCCACGCACGACGGTAACGGCATCGGTCATATGCAACTCCATCGCGCCACCGTGATGACGCGTTGGGCGATGTTCAAACGACTTCGTCGAACCGGCAGGTGAAACTCGTTCAGCAAAACCGCGTTGCCCCGGAGACAATTTCTGCCAATCGACATCCAGCCGGAGCCGCGGGCAGTTTCTGCCAAGAACAACCAGGAGGAGCTCGTCATGAAAGCAGTTTTCGGCATGGCCGTATTGGCCGCGACCGTCGCGGCATCGACAGCGCAAGCCAAAGATCCAATCACGCTGCACGCGGTCGGTTCGCAGATTTATCGCTGCGAGCCGAACGACAAAGGCGAGCTGCAATGGAAATTCCGCGAACCGGTCGCGTCGCTGTTCTATGCCGGCAAGACGGTCGGTCGTCATTACGCCGGCCCGACATGGGAACATGTCGACGGCAGTTTGGTGCGCGGCAAAGTCGCCGAAAGCAAACCCGGCAAAACGCCCGACGACATTCCGCATCTGGTGCTGACCGCCACCGAGCATCACGGGCTGGGTGAGCTCGAACGCGCCTCCAAGGTGCACCGGGTCAACACCAAGGGCGGCGTCGCCGCGGGTGCATGCCCTAAAGAAGGCGCCTGGCTGAGCCAGCCCTATGAAGCGGACTACACGTTCGAAGACTGAGGCTTCGAGTCCATTCGTTGCGCGAATAGGGCAAATCCGCGCGGGATTGTTGCGCGTCGAGCGGCGGTCGCTATGGTCCCGGATCTCGTATCCGGAGATCACGTAATGCCGCTCGACGACCCGAAACCGACTCGCAGCTGGGACAAATCCAAGCTTCCCAGCCGTCACGTAACTGTCGGGCCCGAGCGCGCACCGCACCGTAGCTACTATTATGCGATGGGCCTGACCGAGGCCGAGATCGCGCAGCCCTTTGTCGGCGTCGCGACCTGCTGGAATGAAGCGGCGCCCTGCAACATCTCGCTCAATCGCCAGGCGCAGTCGGTGAAGCGGGGTGTCAAAGCAGCCGGCGCCACGCCGCGCGAATTCACCACCATCACCGTCACTGACGGCATCGCCATGGGCCATGCCGGCATGAAGTCGTCGCTATGCTCGCGCGAAGTGATCGCGGATTCGGTCGAGCTGACGATGCGCGGTCATTGCTATGATGCGCTGGTCGGTCTGGCGGGCTGCGACAAAAGCCTGCCCGGCATGATGATGGCGATGGTGCGTCTCAACGTCCCGTCGGTGTTCATGTACGGCGGCTCGATTCTGCCCGGAAGATTCCGCGGCAAGGACGTCACCGTCGTCGATGTGTTCGAAGCAGTGGGCAAGCACGCGGTCGGCGCGATGGACGACGCCGAACTGCACGAGCTGGAATGTGTTGCCTGTCCCAGCGCCGGATCCTGCGGCGGACAGTTCACCGCCAACACGATGGCTTGCGTGTCCGAAGCGATGGGCTTGGCGCTGCCCGGGTCGGCCGGCGCGCCGGCGCCGTATGAGACGCGCGATCAATGGGCCGAAGCATCGGGCCGCGCCGTCGTCGATCTGATTGCGAAAAATCTGCGCCCGCGTGACATCGTCACGCGCAAAGCCTTGGAGAATGCCGCGACGATCGTGGCCGCAACCGGCGGCTCGACCAACGCGGCGCTGCATCTGCCGGCGATCGCGCATGAATGTGGCATCGAATTCGATCTGCACGAAGTGGCGCGCATCTTCAAACGCACGCCCTATATCGCCGACTTGAAACCGGGCGGCCGTTACGTCGCCAAGGATCTGTTCGAAGTCGGCGGCGTTGAGATTGTTATGAAGACGCTGCTCGACGCCGGCTATCTGCACGGCGACTGCATTACGGTGACCGGAAAAACGATCGCCGAAAATCTGGCCAACGTGAAATTCCCCACCGACCAAGACGTCGTGCGTCCGGCGACCTCGCCGATCACGCCGACCGGCGGTGTCGTCGGTCTGGTCGGGAATCTCGCAACCCAAGGCGCGATCGTCAAAGTCGCGGGCATGAAGAATCTGAAATTCAGCGGTCCGGCGCGCGTCTTCGACTGCGAAGAAGATGCGTTCGCTGCAGTCGAAAAGCGCGAATACCAGGAAGGCGACGTGCTGGTCATTCGCTACGAAGGTCCGCGCGGCGGCCCCGGCATGCGTGAGATGTTGTCGACGACGGCGGCGCTGTACGGGCAGGGGATGGGCGACAAAGTCGCGCTGATCACCGACGGACGTTTTTCCGGCGGCACGCGCGGCTTTTGCATCGGCCATGTCGGTCCGGAAGCCGCGGTCGGCGGCGCGATCGGCCTACTGCAGAACGGCGATATCATCGTGATCGACGCCGAGAACGGCACGCTCGACGTCGAACTCAGCGACGACGAATTGGCCAAGCGTCGTGCGGCGTGGAAACCGCGCAAGCATGATTTCCAGTCGGGCGCCTTGTGGAAGTTCGCGCAGACGGTGGGCGACGCGGAGAAGGGTGCGGTTACGCATCCGGGCGGCGCTGCGGAAACGCACATCTATGCCGACATTTGATGCGGCGTAGAATTCTGGCGGCGCTGTTGGCGCTCACCGGTTGCGCCAGCATGCCGCCGCCGGTGCCGGCCGATCGCGTGCACGCGCTGCTGGTCGGGAACACGGCCCATCTGCCCGACGGATTCCAGGAACATTACGCGCCGGACGGCACGCTGTATGGGCGCGTCGGCACCGACCACTATGCCGGCAAGTGGGAGCAGCGCGGTGACGCGTTCTGCACGTCGCTGTCGAATGACCCGCCGGTTTGCACGCGCATCTTCGACGACAAAGGCACGCTCACCTGGGCGCCGGATTCGGGCAAGCCGGTGAAGCTGACCGTCACGCCGGGGCGCGCCGCCGGTCTCTAACTGCGCGCGGCGCGGACTTCGCCGATGCCGTTGCCGCTTGCCGTGACTTGCGGTGTGCCGCGATACACGACCGAGCCGATACCGCTGTGTGTCACGCCAAGCGTGCGCGCCACTTGCAGTTTGACGTTGCCTGCACCGGACGTCATCACCGTCGCATCCTGCACCGCAAGCGCGTCGGCATTCACGCCGCCGACGCCGCTGACTGTGACCGTGAGACGTTCCGCCATGCCGGCGACGCGTACGTGTCCGGCACCGCTGATGACGATGTCGAGCGGCCCGCCCGCGAAGCCCGTCGCATCGATATTGCCGACACCGCGGACGCTGATCATCTGGGCCTGCGGCAGAGTCAGCGTCGCTTTGAGCCTGGTCACACCCATCGTCCAGCCGCGCATGTCCAGATGCAGCACGCCGTCGCGCGTTTCGCTGGTGATCCGTGGCAGCAGATTGTCGTTGGCTTCAAGGACCAGCGAAGGCGTCGGCCCAATGGCAAGCGTCACGTCGATCGGACCGTCGACTTCCACGCCGCGCGTGCCGATTGCAACCGGACGAGTCTCGGTGCCGAAACGCAGCGACGAAATCGTCGGCAGTGGTTCAGGGGCTGTGCACGACGCGGTGAGCGACAACAACACGACGGCGAGGGCGAGCGAACGCATGCGAATCTCCAAGCAGGAGATGCGAATGAACCAGCCCTAGCCTGTGGCCGACAAATGAAGCGTCCTGATGGATCGATAAGGCGTACTGATCCGTCGCTCAGCGATTAGCGCTTCTTTCCAAGTTCGGTCGTCGTCACGTGCGCGCTTCCGGTGTTGGTGACGACGCCGTCGCCGGAGTGGCGAATGACTTCCAACGTGCGTCGCACATGCAATTCGGCGTCGCCATTGCCGCGCACTTCGACGCGCGCGTCCTGTGCTTCGAGTTCGCTGGCGTCGAGATCGCCGGATCCGGCAATCGTCGTTTCCAACCGGTCGACGCGACCGCTCAACGTCACGTTCCCACTGCCGCGGATTTCGACTCGCGCCGTGCCGCTGGCAATGTCGCCCAGCTCGACATTGCCGGAACCCTGGACGCGTACTGTCGGATCGCGCGTCTGCAGTGAGCTGAGATCGATGTCGCCGGAGCCGCGCACCATGATGTCGGTGCGCTCGACTGTGCCGCTGGCATCGACACTGCCAGACCCGTCGATGGTGATGGCGAACGTGCCACCATCGAGTCCCATGATCTCGGCGTTGCCGCTGCCGGCGATGTGCAGCTTCTCCATTTGCGGAACGGTGATGCGCGCTTTGAGCTTGGTACGGCGCGGCACCTTGCCGTCAAATCCCAGATGCACGAGCCCGTCGCGCAGTTCGGTCGTGATCTGTGGGCGCAGCGAGTCCGGTGCTTCGATCTCGATCGATTGCGGGCTGCCGATGCGGATCACCGTGTCGATCGGGCCGGCGATTTCGACACCGCGCCCTTCGGCAAGCGTGCGTGTTTCGCTCGCGACGGTGCGGTCTTCGGTGGTCGTTTCGTCGCCAAATCCGAAATCAAGGCTGGTCGACATCGCCACGGTGACGACGAGGACCACACTCAAGGCAAGGACCAGGTAGGGTGGACGCAATCCGGGTTCGTCATTCGGCATGGCAAAAGCCTAGCGCACTTCTGCGGCCGCGATGAACCAACCTTCTTGATGTAGGGATAAGCGCGCCTGATCTATTCCGTCGGCCGTCCCGCAGGTCGGTCAGGCGCGCAGCGTGAGAATCACCGGCGTGTGATCGGACGCTTTCTCCAGCGCACGCGGTGCCTTGTCGATCTCGCAGGCTTCGATGCGGTCGGTGATTTGCGGCGAGGTCAGGAAATGGTCGATGCGGATGCCGATATTCCGGCGCCAGGCACCGGCCTGGTAGTCCCAGAAACTATATTGGCCCGGCCGCTTATCGACCGCGCGGAACGCATCGACGGTTCCGAGATGCAACATCGAACGCCACAACGCGCGCGTCTCGGGCTGTGCCAACGCGTCGTTCACCCAAAGCTTGGGATCAGAGCAATCGATGTCGTCGGGAATGACGTTGAAGTCGCCGCCGACGACGAACGGAATCTCGGCGTCGAGCATGGATTGGATTTCGCTTTTCAGCCGCTGCATCCAAGCCAGCTTGTAGGCGAACTTCTCGGTGCCGATCGGATTGCCGTTGGGCAGGTAGATGTTGATGACGCGCACGCCGTTGATCGTCATCGCAAGAAAGCGCGCATGTTCGTCGGCTGCGTCGCCAGCCAGTGCCTTGACCGGATCGGCGCCGGCAATTTTCGTCAAGGTCGCGACGCCGTTATAGGCTTTCTGCCCGACAAACTCGCAGCGATAGCCGATCTTCTCGAACTCCGCGGTCGGGAATTCGGTGGTTTTGATTTCCTGCAGCATCAGCACGTCGACGCCGTGCGTCTGCAGCCAATCACTGACGATCGGCAGCCGGACTTTGATCGAATTGACGTTCCAGGTCGCGATCTTCACGTCAGTTGACGGCGAAGCTGGTGCCGCAGCCGCAGGACGACGTCGCGTTGGGATTCTTCACCTGGAAATAGGCGCCCATCAGATCTTCGACGAAATCGATCTCGGCGCCCGCCAGCAGATCGAGCGAGGTTTCGTCGGTGACGAGTTTCGACCCGTCGCGCTCGAACACGCGGTCGTCCGACGCGGTCTGGTCGTCAAACGAGAAGGCGTACTGAAACCCCTGGCAGCCACCGCCCGAGACGGTGATGCGCAGCATCAGCCCCGGTTTGCCTTCGAGCTCGGCGAGCTGGGCAACGCGGCGAGCTGCCGCTGGCGAAAGGGTCAGGTCGTGGGCGAGTACTGATTCCATAGGCTTCCAATCTAGGGCGCGATTGCAACGCCGCAACGAGTCCGGCAGGTTCGCGCCGCCATGACGCCCATGCCCGAGACGCAGCCCGGAGCGCCGCTGTTGGCGCCCCAGACTGAAAGTCAGTGGGCGCCACGGCCGTGGGCGCCCTATGCCTGCGATCCGGCCCGTTCGCGTGGCCGGCTAAATCCTGAGCCCGAAAGCCCAAGCCGCAGCCCATTCCAGCGCGACCGCGACCGGATCGTGCATTCGGGCGCCTTCCGCAAGCTGAAGCACAAGACCCAGGTCTTTGTGTACCACGAGGGCGACTACTACCGGACCCGGCTGACCCATTCGATTGAAGTGGCGCAAATCGCGCGCACCGTGGCGCGGCATTTGTCGCTCAACGAGGACCTCGCCGAATGCGTGGCGCTAGCGCACGACCTGGGTCACACGCCCTTCGGTCATGCCGGCGAAGACGCGCTCCATGCCTGCATGGAAGGCCACGGTGGCTTCGACCATAACGACCAGGCGCTGCGGATTTTGACCCAACTCGAACATCGCTACGCCGCGTTCGATGGGCTGAACCTGACCTGGGAAACGCTGGAAGGGCTGGTCAAACACAACGGCCCCATAAAACCGCCATACCCGACCACGATCGACGCGTTCAGGGCCAAGTGGGACCTCGAACTCGGGTCCTATGCCGGGCTTGAGGCCCAGGTCGCCGCGATCAGCGACGACATCGCCTACAACACGCACGACATCGATGACGGGTTGCGCGCCGGCTTTATCACCGTCGCCGAGCTGCGCGAGCTGCCGTTGGTCGGCCCGATCCTCGATGAGGTGTTGGGCCAGTGGCCGGGGCTGGAACAAGGGCGCCTGATTTTTGAAACGACGCGGCGGATGATCGACCGGATGGTCAACGACATCCTGGCCGAGACGCGCCGCCGCCTGGCTGAGCTGAATCCCGCCAATGTCGAGGCGGTCCGGGCGGCTGGACGGCCGATGGTGACCTTCTCGGACGCGATGCAGCCGCAGCAGCAGGCGGTGCGGAAATTCCTCTACGACCGGGTCTATCGCGACTTCCGGGTCAACCGCATGCGCCGGAAGGTGCGCGGGGTGCTGACGGATCTGTTCGAGCTGTATATGGACGACACGTCCTGCCTGTCGCCCGAATGGCGCGCCCAGGCGGAGACGGGCGGGGCGACACACCGCGCCCGTACCATCGCTGACTACGTGGCCGGCATGACGGATCGCTTTGCGATCGACGAGCACCGCCGGCTTTTCGACCCGTACCACAAGATTTGAAATGAATTTGTTCAGTTACTTAGCCGCCGTGGTTCGCGCGGCGGTCGAGGAGTTGTCGCGTGACGGCGTGCTGCCGTCCGGGCTCGATCTATCGCGCATCGGCGTCGAAGCGCCGCGCGATCCGAGCCACGGCGACGTCGCGACCAATGCCGCCATGGTGCTGGCCAAACCGGCCGGCAAGAATCCGCGCCAAGTGGCTGAGGCGCTGGCGGAAAAGCTGCGCGGCTCAGCCGACGTCGTAAGCGCCGAAGTGGCTGGTCCAGGCTTTCTGAACCTGCGCCTGACGCCCGAATTCTGGCGCGCGCGGCTGGTCGATATCGTTTCGGCCGGGCCGCGCTACGGCGACAGCAAGGTCGGCATCGGCGAGCGGGTGAACGTCGAATACGTGTCTGCGAATCCCACGGGCCCGCTGACCGCAGGTCACGCGCGCGGCGCCGTGGTCGGCGACGCGCTGGCGGGGCTGTTGGCCAAAGCCGGCTACGACGTCACGCGCGAGTACTACATCAACGACGCCGGTGCGCAGGTCGATGTGCTGGCGCGCTCGGCCTACCTCCGCTACCGCGAAGCCTTCGGCGAGGCCGTCGAGATCCCGTCGGGCCTCTATCCCGGCGAGTATCTGAAGTCGGTCGGCGCGAAGCTCAAAGCGCGCGACGGCGACAAATGGATGACGGCCGACGAGGCCGTCTGGCTGCCTGTCGTGCGTCCGTTCGCGATCGACGCGCTGATGGACATGATCCGCGACGACCTGGTGGCGCTGGGCGTGAAGATGGATCGATTCAGCAGCGAGCGCGCGCTGGTCGAAGCCGGCAAGGTGCAAGAGGCGCTCGCAACGCTCGACTCCAAGGGCTTGCTCTACAAAGGCGTTCTCGAACCGCCCAAGGGCAAGTTGCCGGACGATTGGGAGCCGCGCGAACAGTTGCTGTTCCGCGCCACGCAATTCGGCGACGACGTCGATCGTCCGATCGCGAAAGCCGACGGCTCGTTCACCTACTTTGCCAACGACGTCGCCTATCACCTCGATAAGTGGAGTCGCGGCTTCAACAACCTGATCGACGTGGTCGGTGCCGACCATGCAGGCTGGGTCAAGCGCATCACCGCCGCGGTGGCCGCGATCAGCGACGGCAAGGCCGCGATCGACGTGAAGCTGTGCCAGCTGGTGAACCTGCTGCAGGGCGGCGTGCCGGTGAAGATGTCGAAGCGCAGCGGCAACTTCGTCACCTTGCGCGACCTGATCGACGAAGTCGGCAAGGACGTCGTGCGCTTCGTCATGCTGACGCGCCGCAACGATCAGACGCTCGACTTCGACTACGACAAGGTGGTCGAGCAGTCGAAGGACAACCCGGTTTTCTACGTCCAGTACGCCCATGCGCGCTGCCGGTCGGTGTTGCGCCATGCGGCGGCGCTGCCCGAGCCGCCAAACGAAGCCGAGCTAGCCTCGGCCGATTATGCGCGGCTAACGGAAGACGAGCTGCCGCTCATTCGGGCGATGGCGCAGTTTCCGAATGTGATCGAGCAGGCTGCGATCGCCCACGAGCCGCACCGAATCGCCTTTTATTTGTACGAGTTGGCGGGGGAATTTCATTCGCTCTGGAACAAGGGGCGCGATGACGCGACCTTACGTTTCTTGATCGAATCAGACCCCGCGCTGACACTCGCTCGCGTCGGGCTGGTGAAGGCGGTACAGACGGTTCTCGCCTCCGGCCTCGGCACGATCGGCGTCGAGCCGGTGGAGGAACTTCGCGCATGACGCAGCAAGACGGCAGCCCAACGCTCCGGGCCGAGATGGCGACTCCGCGTTCCGCGGCGGCGTCCTCGGCGACGGGGACAGGCGCTTCCGGCCGTCGTGCTTGGCTGCCGGCGGCTGCGGTCGGCTGCGCCGTGCTCGTCTTTGGATCGATCGTTTGGTTTGCCTATGACCGCGGCCGCGCCGGTACTGGTGGTCCGCCGCCGTTGATCCGCGCCGATGCCGGTCCGACCAAGACCCGTCCGGAACAGCCGGGCGGCATGCAGGTCCCGTATCAGGACACGATGGTCTACGACCGGCTGCAACCGGGCGCCGACAAGAACAAGAAGCCGCCGGTCGAAAGCCTGCTGCCGCCGCCCGAAGCGCCGATGGCGCGCCCCGAGCCGACGCGTCCCGCGGTCGAACGTCCGGTCGAAACGCTGCAGCCTGCGCCCGTGATCACCGCGCCAGCGCCGACCGTGCTGGCGCCGACGCCGCAAGTCGCAAGCGCTGCGCCGAACAAACTGCCCGAGCTGCCGAAGGCCCGAGTCGACACCGCGTCGCCGATAGCGCTCGCACCGCCCGGCGCGAAACAGGAGGCGGCGAAAGCGCCGGCACCGGCAACGACGGCTAGCGCGGACTATCGTCTGCAGCTTGGCGCGGTGCCGAGCGAAGAGGCGGCACGTTCGACCTTCGCGAAGCTCAAAGCCTCGCATAGCGATCTGCTCGGCAAATTGTCGATGCAGACCGAAACCGTGCAAAGCGGCGGCACCACGCTCTACCGCATCAAGGCCGGTCCGCTCGACGCCGCCACCGCCAAAGATCTGTGCGCGAAGCTTTCGGCGCAGAAGGTGGGTTGCCTTGTGCGCTGATCGCCCCCAGCAAACAAAGACTCCCGCCGCGATCGTGCTTGGTTGCGCTGGTCCGCTGCTCGGCGACAGCGAGCGCGACTTTTTCCGCGACGCCAATCCGCTCGGATTCATTCTGTTCAAGCGCAATGTCGACACGCCGGGCCAGGTGCGCGCGCTGGTTGATGCGTTGCGCGCAGCGGTCGGTCGCGAAGCGCCGGTGTTGATCGATCAGGAAGGCGGTCGCGTTGCGCGGCTGGGTCCGCCGCAATGGCCGGCGCTGCCAGCAGCACGTCGCATCGGCGAATTGGCAGAGCGCGATCTTGCCGCCGGACGCGAAGCGGCGCGGCTGCACGCGCAACTGATCGGACAGATGCTTGCCGAGCTCGGCCTCACCAGCGCCTGCGCGCCGGTGTTAGATTTGCTGCGGCCGGAAACCCATACGGTGATCGGCGACCGCGCCTATGGCGGCGATCCGGCCTTGGTTGCGGCGCTTGCCGACGCGGCGATCGACGGATTTCTCGATGCCGGCGTACTGCCGATCGCCAAACATATTCCGGGGCACGGTCGTGCGACGTCGGACTCGCATCTCGAACTGCCGGTCGTGACCGCCAGCGAAGACGCGTTGCGCGACAGCGACTTCATCGCGTTCCGCGGCGTGCGCTCGGCCTGGGCGATGGTTGCGCATGTCGTGTACCAGTCGATCGACGCGCTGCCGGCATCGATCTCGGCGCGCATCATCGGCGACGTAATCCGTCGTGACATTGGTTTCGACGGCGTGTTGATCGCCGACGATATCGGCATGAAAGCCCTCTCGGGATCGTTTGCTGCGCGCGCCGAAGCGACGCTCGCCGCGGGCTGCGATCTGACTCTGCATTGCTCAGGTGTGATGGACGAAATGGTAGATGCGATGCGCGGCACACGCGCGATCGATGACGTGGGATTGCGCCGCGTCGCCAAGCCTTGGCGGCGGCCGGTTGCGAAGGTGCGGGCCGAACGTGCACGTCTGGATGAATTGCTGCGCTTGAGCGAGGCGGCATGACCGCATTCGCACACGAGCTGCCGGACGAAGACGAACACGGCCAATTTCTGCTTGACCTCGACGGGTTCGACGGTCCGATCGACTTGCTGCTGTCGCTTGCGCGCGATCAGAAAGTCGACCTGACCAAGATCTCGATCCTGGCGCTGGCCGAGCAGTATCTCGCCTTCATCGAACGCGCGCGGCGCATCCGCCTCGAACTTGCCGCCGACTATCTGGTGATGGCGGCGTGGCTGGCGTTCTTGAAGTCGCGCCTGCTGTTGCCGGCACCGCCCGGCGATCCGGAGCCGACCGGCGAAGAGATGGCGGCGGCGCTTGCCTTCCAGCTGCGCCGTCTCGAAGCGATCCGCGAAGCTGGCAACGCGTTGCTGCGCCGGCCGCAGCTGGGCCGCGAAATTTTCGCGCGCGGCGAAGTCGAACCGATCGCGATCCGTCTGCACTGGGATGCGGGCGTCACGCTGTACGATCTGCTTGCGCTGCGCGGTGCGATCCACACGCGCAAAGCCAAGCCGGCGCTGCGCATGGCCGAGTACAATCTCCATTCGGTCGAAAAAGCGATCGAATGGTTGTCGAGCCTGCTGCCGGGCATGCCGGGATGGACGACGTTGAAGACGTTCGTGCCGACGCGTGCACGCGACGCCACCGAAGCGCGTTCAGCGATCGCCGCCACGTTCGGCGCGTCGCTCGAACTTGCCAAGCGCGGCAAGCTCGACATCCGCCAGGACGGCGCATTCCAACCGATCTATCTGCGTTCCGCCGATCGCGTGGACGTGTTTGAAGAAGAACCCGAGACCGAGACGAAGAATGATGGCTAAACCGCGCGACGACCACGAACACGAAGAAGAAATGGACCTCGAAGTCGAGGGCGGCGAAGACGTCGAACTTGCGGAAGACGCAGAACTCGAAGACGCCGATCTGGAAGAGGGCGACCTTGAAGAAGGCGACCTCGACGAAGAGGAAGGCGACGCCCAGGGCGAAGGCGACGAGAGCGAAGAAGCGAGCGCCGGCAAGGGCAAGAAGTCCAAGTCGAAGAAGCCTGCTGAAGAACCGCTCGACGAAGCTGCGCGCTACCATTTGCTGCGCGTGATCGAAGCGATCCTCTTCGCGTCGGCCGAACCGATCGAAGAGAACGCGCTGGTTGCGCAGGTCGGTTATCGCAAAGAGATGCCGGGCCTGTTGTCCGAGCTGGCCGAGCAATATGCCGGTCGCGGCGTCAATCTCGTGCAGCGCGACAATCGCTGGTGCTTCCGCACGGCCGCTGATTTGGCCGGCACGTTGAAACGCGAACAGGTGCAGACGCGCCGCCTGTCGCGCGCCGCAGTCGAGACCTTGGCGACGATCGCCTATCATCAGCCGGTGAGCCGTCCCGAAATCGAGACCATTCGCGGCGTGACCACATCGCGCGGCACGCTCGACGTGCTGATCGAGACGGGCTGGATCAAGCCGGGCAAACGTCGCAACGACGTGCCGGGCAAGCCGCTGACTTGGATGACGACGCAGCAGTTCCTCGACCAGTTCGGGCTGGAAAGCCTGGCCGACCTGCCGGGCCTCGACGATCTGCGCGCCGCGGGCCTGCTCGATGCACGTCCGGCGATCGCCGCGCTCGATAAGTTCGCCGAGCACGAAGAGGACGAGATCGACACCGACGGTGACGAGCTGGATCTGCGCCCGGGCGACGCCGAGCCGGCGCACGACGACGCCCACGAAGAGGGCCGCGACTGACGCGTTTTTCCCGCGAAGTGGGTACCGGTTCGCGGAAGAAAAACGCGCAAAGCTAGAAAGGGAGCGTGATCCTTAGGGATCACGCGAGCGGGACAGATTGCAGTCGAGAACCAGTCGCACTAGCTTCTGGTTCGAAAGCTGGTCCCCGCCATGAACCTTCCTCTGCGCAAGTCGCCGCTCGACGACGCGCCATCGCTGCTGCCGACGGCTACGCCGCAGACGCCGGCGTTGGCGATGGAGCGTGTTTCACACAGCTACGCTGCGCTTCGCGCCGTCGACGACGTGTCCTTGTCGATCGCGCGGGGCGAGATCGTCTGTCTCGTCGGACCGTCCGGTTGCGGCAAGTCGACCTTGCTGCGCATCGCGGCAGGGTTGGAGCGGCTGCAGCAGGGATCGGTGGCGCTGGCTGGCCGGTTGGTTGCGGGCCCACACGTCCAGGTCCCACCCGAGCGCCGTTCGATCGGGCTGGTGTTTCAGGACTACGCGCTGTTTCCGCATCTCGATGTGCTGCGCAACGTGCGCTTCGGCCTGCACAAGCTTGCGCCTGCCGAAGCGACGCGCCGCGCGATGGATGCGTTGGCGCAGGTCGGCATGGACGGCTACGCAAAATCCTATGTCCATCAGCTTTCCGGCGGGCAGCAGCAGCGCGTTGCGCTGGCGCGCGCCTTGGCGCCGCGGCCCGATGTTCTGCTGCTCGACGAACCGTTCTCGGGGCTTGATTCACAGCTGCGCGCGCAAATTCGCGACGAGACGCTGCATCTGTTGAAGCAGAACGGTATCGCGACCTTGCTGGTCACGCATGATCCGGAAGAGGCGATGTTCCTCGGCGACCGGATTGCGCTGATGAAGCAGGGGCGGTTGGTGCAGGTCGGCCGGCCCGAAGATCTCTATCTGCGTCCCAGCAATTCGTTCGCTGCCGGATTTTTCGGCGAGATCAATCGGCTCGACGGCGTCGTGCGCAATGGCTGCGTCGACACGCCGCTCGGCTGCGTGCACCCGACCAAACTCGCCGACGGGACTGCAGTCGAAGTGTTGATCCGCCCGGAAATGCTGGCGCTTTCCGAGCAAAAGCCGGTGACCGGCACTGCGACCGAAGCGCGGGTGCAGGCTGCGCGCCTGCTCGGACGTACAAGTCTTGTGCATATGACCGTGGAAGATTCCCAGGCGGGGCCGGTCCATCTGCATGCGCGTGTTGCGGGTGTCTGGCTGCCGGCCGAAGACTCCCGTGTCTGGATTGCGCTCGACGCCGGCCGGGCCTTTGTGTTTCCGACTGCCGCGGTTTAGAACTGGCCGGCGTTCCGGGGAGGTTTTCCGTGGGTTCTCTAAGCATTTGGCACTGGCTGATCGTATTGGCCGTTGTGCTCATCCTGTTCGGCGGCGGCGGCAAGCTGTCCCGTCTCATGGGCGATCTCGGCAAGGGCATCACCTCCTTCAAGAAGTCGATGAAAGACGGCGAAGAGGCGAATGCCGCGCCGCCGGCGCAGCCGCGCACCATCGACGGTTCGCCGGCTGACTCGGCCGCGCGTCGCGACGAGACGGTTCGCCACTCCTAAGTCTGCCGGCGCGTTTCGCGCCCAAAGCCGCTCGCATGTTCGATCTCGACAGCGGAAAGCTGGTGATCATCGCGATTGTCGCGTTGATCTTCATCGGTCCCAAAGATTTGCCGCGCGCCATCCGCACGGTCACGACCTGGATCCGCGCTGCGCAACGCATGGCGCGCGAATTCCAGTCGAACGTCGACGACTTCGTGCGCGAAAGCGAGCTGCACGAAATGCGCGAACAGGCGCGCAAGATGGCGATGTCGGTGCAGGAAGAAGTCGAAAAGCACGTCGATCCCGACGGCGAGCTGAAAAAGACCTTCAACAGCGATCCCCTGACTCCGATGTCGGACACGCCGACGCCCGAAGCCGATCCGCTGCAGACGCAGCCGGTGACGACGGCAGAGATCGAACATTCGACCACGACGCCGCAGCCCGAAATCGTTCCGGCGCCGGAAGAACCTTACGCGTTCGAGAAATTCGACGACGCACCGGCGACCAAGCCCGAACCGCAGCAGAAGCCGAATTCGTGACCGCGACGGAAGAAGATACCGACGACAAGAAGATGCCGTTGCTCGAGCATCTGCTGGAGTTGCGTCGGCGGTTGATCTGGTCCGCGCTGGCGTTTCTGATCTGCTTTCTCGTCGCCTTCTATTTCGCCGACAATATTTTCGAATTTCTGACGCGCCCGCTGTCGGTTGCGTGGCAGGGGCGTGAAGGCAAGCGCCTGATCTTCACGGCGTTGCAGGAAAAGTTTTTCACCAACATCCGCGTCGCCATGTTCGGCGGGCTGATCGTCAGCTTTCCGATCATCGCGACCCAGCTTTGGATGTTCGTCGCGCCCGGGCTCTACAAGAACGAGAAGCGCGTCTTCGCGCCGTTCCTGGTTGCGACGCCGATCATGTTCGCGCTCGGCGCGTCGCTGGTTTATTATTTCGTGCTGCCAGTCGCCTGGCACTTTTTCACCGGCTTCGAGCAACCGCCGGTCGATGGCGGACTGCCGATCCAGCTCGAACCCAAAGTCGCCGAATATCTGTCGCTGGTGATGCAATTCATCTTCGGCTTCGGATTCGTGTTCGAACTCCCGGTGCTGCTGACCTTGCTGGTGCAGGTTGGAATCACCTCCAGCGCGGCGCTGGCGCGCAACCGGCGCTATGCGATCGTGATCGCCTTCGTGGTTGCGGCGGTGCTGACGCCGCCCGATCCGATGAGCCAGGTCGCGATGGCACTGCCGATCGTCGTTCTCTACGAGGTGTCGATCTGGATCGGCCGCGCCATCGAACGCAGCCGCGCCAAGCGCGAGGCCGCGGAAGAGGCAGCCGAGAGCTAGGAACCAGCGGGGCGGTGGGCTAGAAGAACCGTCCCCGTTTGACTGAATTTCCGAGCTCCACATGTTCGACCTGCGTGCGATCCGGGACAATCCGGACGAGTTCGATCGCGGCCTTGCACGGCGCGGTCTCACCGGCATGGCCGACGAGGTGCTCAATCTCGATTCCGAGCGCCGCCGGATCCAGACCGAAACGCAGGAGGCGCAGCAGCGCCGCAACGCTCTGTCGAAGGAAATCGGCGCCGCCAAATCGCGCGGCGAAAAAGCCGACGACATGATCGCCGAAGTCGGCGAGCTGAAAATGCGCTTGCCGGCGTTGGAAGATCGCCAGCGCACGCTCGACGAGCGGATGGAGCTGCTGCTTGCTGGCATGCCGAACCTGCCGGCTGCGGACGTGCCCGAAGGCGAAGACGAAACCCACAATGTCGTGCAGTCCTATTGGCCGGGCCCGAACCCGGTCGATCCCGCCACCGCGGCCGGCGCCAAGGACCATGTCGAGTTGGGCGAACGTCTCGGCATGAGCGCGGAAGACGGCGCCAAACTGTCGGGCGCGCGGTTCACCGTGTTGCGCGGACCGTTGGCGCGGCTCGAACGTGCGCTGGGCCAGTTCATGCTGGATCTGCAAACGACACGCTTCGGCTACGAAGAAGTGGCGCCACCGATTTTGGTGCGCGGCGCGGCGTTGTTCGGCACCAGCCAGCTGCCCAAATTCGCCGAAGACCTGTTTCACACCACCGACGATCGTTGGCTGATCCCGACCGCCGAAGTGCCGCTCACCAATCTGGTGCGCGAGCAGATCGTCGACGCCGACAGGCTGCCGCTGCGCATGACTGCGCTGACGCCGTGCTTCCGCGCCGAAGCGGGTGCTGCGGGCAAAGACACGCGCGGCATGATCCGCCAGCACCAGTTCTGGAAAGTCGAGCTGGTGTCGGTGACGACGCCGGACGAGTCGAACGACGAACACGAACGCATGACGCAAGCGGCCGAAACGGTACTGCGCGAATTGGAGCTGCCGTTCCGCCGCGTCTTGTTGTGCGCGGGCGACATGGGCTTTTCGGCACGCAAGACCTACGACCTCGAAGTCTGGTTGCCCGGGCAGGCGGCGTATCGAGAGATTTCCAGCTGCTCGAATTGCGGTGACTTCCAGGCGCGCCGCATGGATGCGCGCTTCCGCGCCAAAGGATCGACCGACAGCCCGCGTTTCGTGCATACGCTGAACGGCTCGGGGCTCGCGGTCGGACGCACCTTGATCGCGGTGCTGGAAAATCATCAGCAGCCCGACGGCTCGATCGCGATTCCGAACGCGCTGCGTCCGTATCTCGGCGGCGTCGATCGCATCACCCCGTGACCAGCAACGAGACGCCGATCGATTTGGGTGCGGCGCGGATCCTGCTCGCCAATGACGACGGCGTGCATGCCGAAGGTCTGGCGGTGCTCGAACGGATTGCGCGCAGCCTGAGCGATGACGTCTGGGTCTGTGCGCCCGAGACCGAGCAATCGGCCGCGTCGCATTCGCTGACGATTTCGCGTCCGTTGCGCGTGCGCAAACTGGCGGAGAAGCGCTACGCGGTCGACGGCACGCCAACCGACTGCGTGCTGCTCGCCTTCCGCCATCTGTTCAAAGACACCAAGCCGACCTTGGTTCTGTCGGGCGTCAATCACGGCGAAAATCTCGCCGACGACATCACCTATTCGGGCACCGTCGCAGCGGCGATGGAAGCGACCTTGCTGGGCGTGCCCGCGATTGCGTTCAGCCAAGCCTACCAGGATGGGCGCAAAGCCGATTTCGCGACAGCCGAGAAATGGGGCGCTGACGTGGTGCGGCGTGCCTGCGCGACACGTTGGGATCCCGGCGTGTTGATGAACGTGAATTTTCCCGCTGTCGCGCCCGACGCAGTCACCGGCATCCGCGTCGTGCGCCAGGGCAAACGCAAACTGGGCGACGATCTGGTCGAACGCACCGATCCGCGCGGCCGTCTGTATTTCTGGATCGGGCCGCTGCGCGAAGAAGTCGATACCGATCCGGAAACCGATATCGGCGTAATTGCGGGCGGCGGCATTTCCGTCACGCCGCTTGGCCTCGACCTGACGCATGGCGCGACCTTGCAACGGCTCGGCCGGATGTTCGACCAGTGAGCGTGTTGGCGTGAACGACGCGCGCAAGATCCGTCTGCTGATGTCGTTGCGCCGGTCCGGCGTCACCGACACGCGCGTGCTGGCGGCGCTGGAGCGTGTCGCGCGCGATGCCTTCATCCCGCCAAGTTTCGCCGACAAAGCTTGGGACGATGTTGCCCTGCCGATCGGCCATGCCCAGACGATCAGCCAGCCGCTTGTCGTTGCGCTGATGAGCGAAGCGTTGCAAGTCGGCGACCGGATGAAGGTGCTCGAAGTCGGGACGGGGTCGGGCTACCAGACCGCGGTCCTGTCGCACCTGGCGCGACGCGTCTACACGATCGAGACGATCAAACCGCTGCTGGACGAGGCCGTGCAGCGTCTTGAGCAGATGCGCATCACCAACATCACGACCCGGCACGGCGACGGCAGCAAAGGTTGGCCCGAACAGGCGCCGTTCGATCGCATTCTGGTGACCGCTGCCGCCGGCGAAGAAGCGCCGCCGCCCTTGCTCGAACAGCTGGCGATCGGCGGTATTCTCGTGACGCCGGTGACCTGGCGCGCGGGCGAACAGATCGTGGTGCGCGTCACGCGCACCGAAGACGGGTACGAGCAGGAAGAGATGTTTCCGGTTCGCTTCGTACCGCTGGTGCCGGGATGAAGCGTCTCGCGCTTCTGTCGCTGCTGTTGTTGGGCGGTTGCTTCGGCGGCGGCAGCGAACGCGCGCCGGCCGCGCCGCAGCGCATGTCGCCGCGCACGATCGGCGTCCAGCCCGGCGATACGATCGCCGATCTCGCGCGTCGCTACGACGTGCCGATGCGCGATCTGATCGAGGTCAACGGACTGCAAGCGCCGTACAAGCTGGCGCCCGGCACGCAACTAATCTTCCCGGTGCCGCACGAATATGTCGTGCAGGCCGGGGACTCGCTGTACGGCATCTCGCGCCTGTTCGCGGTCGATCAAAGCGAGATCGTTCGTCTGAACCAGCTGCGCGAACCGTACGAAATCCGACCGGGACAGACGTTGCGTCTGCCGGTGCGCGGCAATGCGCCCGTGATGCGCAGCGCCGCCGTCGCGCCGCCGCCGCAACCGCAGCCCGCACCGATCGTCGCCGCGCCATCGCCGGCTGCGCCGGTGCAGTCGTCGCCGCTGCCGCCGCCGCCACCGCAACCGACCGCAATTGTTCCGCAAACCGCACCGACCGTGCTGGCGCCCCAGATCGCTGCACCGACAGTGATCGCGCCGCCCACGCCCATCCTCCCGGCGCCCGTCGTCGCGCCAGCCGCGCCCGCAATCGCGGCGCCGGTTGTTGCTGTACCGCCGGCTGCAGTCGCTGCGATCGAAGACGCGCCGGCGCCGGCCGGTACGCGGTTCCTGCAGCCGGTCTCCGGGCGTGTTCTTTCTGGCTACGGGCCCAAGCCGGACGGGCTGCACAATGACGGCGTCAATATCGCAGCGCCGTTGGGCACACCGGTGAAAGCGGCCGATCGCGGCACTGTCGTCTATGCCGGCAATGAACTGCGCGGCTTCGGCAATCTCGTTTTGCTCAAACATGACGACGGATTCGTCACCGCCTACGCGCATCTCGACAAAATCGACGTCACCAAGGGCGATACGGTCGCGCGTGGCCAGCGGATCGGCACAGTGGGGCGTAGCGGGTCGGTCGCCGAACCGCAGTTGCATTTCGAACTTCGCCGCGGTGCGAAAGCGATCGATCCAGCGCCCGCCATGCGTAGCTAAGCGATTTGGTTCTTGCCGCGCGGCGCGCGCGGGATGACGCTTGGTCATGCTTTTGCGCCGCGCTTTCCTCACCGGTCTTTGCACGCTGCCCGTCGCCGCACATGCGTCCAGCAGCGAAACGCTGCGCACGTCGCGCACGCCGGTTTTGCCGGTCGGGCATGGCGCCGAACAGATTGCCGGCGACGCCGCACTCAATCGCCTGACGGTTCCGGCGCGCGTGAACGGACAGGGGCCGTTCGATTTTCTCGTCGACACTGCAGCTGAGCGTTCGGTCCTGTCGGTCGAACTTGCGCACCGCCTAGGACTGCAAACCAACCGCACGGCGCGGCTGCACGGAATTGCCGGCGTTGAATCGGTCGACACGGTGCTGGTCAACGAGCTGGCGATCGGTGGCTTGCGCAGCGCCAATCTCGAACCGCTTACGCTGCCGTGGCAACGGCTGGAAATGGACGGGGTGTTGGGGCTCGACGTGTTGCAGGAGCGATGCGTCGTGCTGGATTTCAACGGTCGCACCTTGACCGTAGCGCCGTCGCGTTGGGCGCAGATCGGTGCCAACGCCGTGCGCGGCGAAGCGACCGTCAAAGGATTGTCGCGTCTCGGACGTCTGACCTTCGTCGATTGCTATGTCGACGGAACGCGCGTGCACGCGTTCGTCGATTCCGGTGCGCAATGGTCGGTGGGCAACGAGGCGCTGGCGACGGCGATCAAAGCCTTTCGTCCAACCAAAGGCGAGCAGGCTGAACCGGTGCAACTCTACGGCGCGACAGGACAGTCTGCTGTCGCGCGCTTGGGCCATGCCGGCAAATTCACGCTCGGTCCGGTTCAGTTCATGTCGATGGATTTGTTGTTCAGCGATCTGCACGTGTTCGACGTGTGGGAATTGCGCGACCGTCCGGCGCTGTTGGTCGGCGCCGATCTGCTGAAGCTGTTCCAGACGGTCGAGCTTGATTTCGGTAGCGGCCAGCTGCGCGTGCGCCGTGCCGACAGCGGACGCATGCAGGTCGCGCAGGTGGGTTAGATGAAAACTGGCAACGAAAGACGTTCCGCCATGCTCCTTCGCCGCAACTTCGTCACCGGCCTGTGCGCGCTGCCAATCGCCGCGCACAGCACGACCGCCTTCGCAGCCGAGAAGACGCCGAAGAAGACCGGCGACACGCTACGCTCCAGCCGCGCCGAAACGACTCCGAAAGCGCCCGCAGCCGACGGCGAAGCATTGGCGGGCAAGGTCGATATACGTGACCGTCTGACCTTGCCCGTCTGGCTGAACGGGCAGGGCCCGTATCAATTCGCCGTCGACACCGCAGCGGAACGGTCGGTCATCGCGTCGGAAATCGCCGACCGGTTGGGGTTGATATCGGCGCGGGAAGCGCGCCTGCACGGGATTGCGGGCGCCGAAGTCACGCGCACCGTGCGTCTGCAAGAACTCAGCCTCGGCAGGCTGCGCAGCACCGATCTGCAAACGCCGGTTCTGCCGCGCGCGCGGTTGGAGGTGGATGGGCTGATCGGACTCGACGTGCTGCAGGATCGTGCCGTCAAGCTCGACTTCGCCGAACATACGCTGACGGTGCAGCGGGCGCGCTGGGAGTCGATCACCGGCCCGATGCGGCGCCCCGGCGAAGCAACCATCAGCGGCATGTCGCGTCTCGGTCAGCTGACCTTCGTCGACTCCAAGGTCGAAGACACGCGTGTCTATGCCTTCATCGACTCCGGTGCCGACGCGTCGGTCGGTAATGAGGCGCTGGCCACTGCGCTTGGCGCTTTGCCGCGTGCGGGTGAAACGCTGGTTCCGCTGCAAGGCGTGACCGGGCAGGTCGCGATGTCGCGCTTGGGTTTCGCCAAACGCTTCCAGCTTGGACCGGCGATCTTCAGCAACATGCAGATCCTGTTCAGCGACCTGCACGTGTTCGATTTGTGGGATCTGCGCGACCGGCCCGCGATGCTGGTCGGCTGTGATCTGCTGAAACTGTTCGCGTCGGTCGAACTTGATTTCGGCCGTCACGAATTGCGTCTGCAGAAGGCCGACGTCGATCTGCGCATGGCGAGCGCGCTCACGCACACCGGCTAGTCGGCAATCTTCTTTCCGAGTTTGCCGGCCAGGTCCTGCACGAACTGCCAGGCGACGCGGCCCGAACGCGCGCCGCGCGTTACCGACCAGGCATTGGCGTCGGCGTGCAACTTGTCGCGCTCGACGCCGAGTGCGAACCGTTCGGCGTAGGAATCCACCATGGCGAGATAGGTCTGCTGATCGCAGGCATGAAAGCCAAGCCACAGGCCGAACCGGTCCGACAGGCTGACTTTCTCTTCGATCGCTTCGCCGGGATTGATTGCGGTCGAACGTTCGTTGTCGATCATTTCGCGCGGCATCAGATGGCGCCGGTTCGACGTCGCGTAAAACAGAACGTTCGATGGGCGTCCTTCCAACCCGCCTTCCAACCCGGCTTTCAGCGATTTGTACGCGGCGTCTTCGGTTTCGAACGACAGATCGTCGACGAACACGATGGCGCGGCGGTCGCTGGCGCGCAGCAAGGTCAGCAGGGTGGGCACGCTGGTCAGTTCTTCGCGCTGCACTTCGATCAGCACCAGGCTACTGGGTGCCTCGGCCAGGACGGTCGCGTGCGCGGCTTTGACGAGCGACGACTTGCCCATGCCGCGCGCGCCCCACAGCAGCGCGTTGTTGGCGGGCAGGCCGCGCGCGAAGCGGCGGGTATTTTCGAGCAGCAGCTGGGATTGGCGATCGACCCCGCGCAGCAGATCCAGCGCCACGCGGTTGACGTGCGGCACCGGAGTCAGCGCGGCACGATCGCCATGCCACAGAAAAGCGTCGGCGCGGGCCAGGTCGAGGGCGGCAGCAGGGGCCGGGGCGAGGCGTTCGAGCGCGGCCACGGCGCGATCGACCAGGGCCCGGAAATCGGGGTCGGTCATGCGGAGAAAATCGCGTCCTTCCAGGCCGTTGAGGGCGCATTTGCAAGCTTGGGGTCGGGGGTTATAGTCCGGCCTCTTTTGGAGCTGCGCAACCCCATGAAAAACAAGATTCTCGCCATCTCGGCTGCGGTTCTCGCGGCCTCGCCGGCGCTGGCGCAAACCGCGCCGGCCGGCGGTGGCGGCCTGTCGGAAACCCTGCCGACCCTGCTGATGTTCGGCCTGATGTTCGTCGTCTTCTACGTGCTGCTGATTCGTCCGCAGCAGAAGAAGGTCAAAGAACAGCAGGCGATGATCGCCGCCGTGCGCCGCGGCGACCGCGTCGTTGTGTCGGGCTTCATCGGCACCGTCACGCGCGTGCAGGACGATGAAGTGCAGTTGGAACTCGCCGAGGGCGTGCGCGTGCGCGTGCTGAAGCCGGCGATCACCACGGTCCTGACCAAAGGCGACGTGAAGCCCGACAGCAAAGAAGCTTCTGAGGGCTGATCTTGGTTTACTTCTCGCGTTGGAAAATCGGGCTGATCCTCGCGGTTTGCGCAGCGAGCATTCTGTTCAGCCTGCCAAACCTGTTCCCCAAGTCGTCGCTGCCGGCCTGGCTGCCGTCGCGCCAGGTGAATCTCGGCCTCGATCTGCGCGGCGGTTCGTATCTGTTGATGCAGGTCGATCTGTCGGCGCTGACCAAGGAACGTCTGGAAGGCACGCTCGACCAGGTGCGCGCCAAGCTGCGCGAAGCGAAGATCCCGTATAGCGGTCTCGAAGTGCGCAACGACGCGATCGAGGTGACGTTGCGCGATCCGACGCAGCGCGACGCTGCTGCGACGGCGCTGCGTGACGTCGGCACCGGTGACGGCCAGCCTGCAATTCTGGGCGGGCAGGGAAATGATTTCGCGGTCGCGACCCCGTCCGATGCGGTCGTGCGTTTGACGCTCACGCCACAAGCCGCGCAGGCAAAGGGCAGCCAGGCGATCGAGCAATCGATCGAAATCGTGCGCCGCCGCATCGATCAAACCGGCGTGAATGAGCCGCAGATCGCGCGCCAGGGCGCCGACCGCATTCTCGTGCAGCTTCCCGGCGTCGACGATCCCGATCGCATCAAGCGGTTGCTCGGCACCACCGCGAAGATGAACTTCCATCTGCTCGATGACTCGCAGCCCGATGCCACCAAGCCGGCACCACCGGGCGCGATGTGGATCAACAGCGACGAGCGCGGCCGTCCCGGCGCGAAGTATCTGGTGAAGCGCAAGATCGAAGTGTCGGGTTCGAACCTGACCGACGCGCGCGCTTCGACCAACCAGCAGACCGGCCAATGGGTCGTGACCTTCCGCTTTGACTCGATCGGTTCGAAGAAATTCGCGGCCATCACCACCGCCAATGTCGGCCGTCCGTTTGCGATCGTACTCGACGACAAGGCGATTTCGGTGCCGGTGATCCAGGAACCGATCACGGGCGGAACCGGGCAAATCGCGGGCAATTTCACCGCCGCCAGCGCGAATGATCTCGCGGTGCTATTGCGTGCCGGTGCGCTGCCGGCGCCGTTGAAGATTATCGAAGAACGTTCGGTCGGCCCCGATCTTGGTGCTGACTCGATCCGTGCCGGCATCATGTCGGTGGTGATCGGTCTGGTGCTGGTCATGGCCTACATGATCCTCAGCTACGGGCTGTTCGGCCTGTTCGCCAACATCGCACTGCTGTTCAATATCCTGCTCACCGTGGCGGCGTTGTCGTTGCTGCAGGCGACGCTGACCTTGCCCGGTATCGCCGGCATTCTGTTGACGGTCGGCATGTCGGTCGACGCCAACATTCTGATCAACGAACGCATTCGCGAAGAGACCAAGAACGGCAAGGGCGCGTTCTCGGCGATGGAAGCGGGCTTTAGCCGCGCGCTGTCGACGATCATCGACGCCAACCTGACGACCTTGATCAAGATGGCGATCTTGTTCGCGTTCGGCACTGGCGTGGTCAAAGGCTTCGCGGTGACGATCTCGATCGGCATTCTGACTTCGATGTTCACCGCCACCATTCTGGTGCGGTTGATGATGACGACTTGGCTGCGCCGCACGCGGCCGAAGATGTTGGCGGTGTAATCATGGCGGGAATTCTTCGCCTCGTTCCGGACGACACAAAGATCCAGTTCATGAAGGGACGGTTCGCCGGCCTCGCCACGTCGGCGGTGCTGTCGATCATCTCGCTCATTCTGTTTTTTCATCCGGGGCTGCATTACGGCATCGACTTTGTCGGCGGCATCGTCATCGAAGCGCGCACGCAAGGTCCGGCCGATTTCGGTGCCTTGCGCAATTCGCTGAACGGTCTGGGCTTGGGCCCGGTCGCGCTGCAGGAATTCGGCGCCAAGGAAGACGTGTTGATCCGTCTTGATCGCCAGCCCGGCGACGACAGCGCGCAGCAGAAAGCCGTCGATACGGTGCGTGCCAAGCTGACTCAGGATTTCCCGGGCGCTACCATCCGCCGTACCGAAGCCGTCGGCGCCACCGTGTCGAACGAGTTGTTCCGCGACGGCATGATGGCGCTTGGTTTGGCGTTGCTTGCGATGCTCGCCTATATCTGGTTCCGCTTTGAATGGCAGTTCGGCGTCGGTGCGGTCGTGACGTTGATCCTCGACGTCACCAAAGTGATCGGCTTCTACGTCATCATGGGGAAGCTGTTCGGCGTGCAGTTCAATCTGACTGCCGTCGCCGCGATCCTTACGATCATGGGCTATTCGATCAACGACAAGGTCGTGGTCTACGACCGTATGCGCGAAAATCTGCGCAAGTATAAAACCATGCCGCTGCGCGAATTGATCGACCTTTCGATCAACGAAACGCTGTCGCGGACCATCGGCACCTCGACGACCATCTTCTTGTCGACCTTGCCGCTGGCCTTGTTCGGCGGTGAAGCGCTGCGCGACTTTGCCATCGTGTTGCTGTGGGGCGTCGTGCTGGCGACCACCAGCTCGATCTTCATCGCGGCGCCGATCTTGCTGTTCCTCGGCGAGAACCGTCTGCGCCGCACGCCGGCGGCGACCGCGCAGCCCGCGTGAGCGCACATTGACCGACGTCACACCGCAAGTCGCCGCCGGCACGAAGCTCATCCAAAGCTACGGGCCGGGGCGGTTTGCGATTGACGGTGTGGTCTATGAAGGACCGGTTCTGGTTTTCGCCGACCGGGTCGAAGCGTGGAACGTCACCGGCTTTGCGTCGCTGACCGCCGACAGTTTTGCGCCGGTGCGCGCCGCAATCCCCACCATCGAGGTCGTGCTGTTGGGCTGCGGCCCGAAACAGCAATTCCTGCCGGCGCATCTGCGTCGCGGCAAACAGGAACTCGGCTTCGTGCTCGATGCGATGGAAACCGGTGCGGCTTGCCGTACGTTCAATGTGCTGTTGACCGAAGATCGCCGCGTCTGTGCGGCGTTGCTTCCTGTCTAGAGTTGAACATGATCCCTGTTGCAACCGAACTTCTTCTGCAAGTCAGCAGCGGCACGAACACGACGCCGCCCGAACCGCGCGAGCAAATCATCGCCGATGCTGCCGCGTGGGCTGCAACGATGGTCGGCAGCCGCGGCGTGACGCTCGACGGTAGCGTTGAATCGCTACGCATTCTCGACATGCTGGTGGATGACGCGCGCGATGCGATCCAAGGCGAACCAAACGCACCGCAAGCGGCGCTGTTGTGGGCGCTTGGCGCGTATCTCGGCGAAGTGCTGCGCAATGCGCGCGGCGGCAGCTGGTCGGTCGGCGCGTTCGACGATCTCGATCAGTTCTGGGGCACCAGCCTGACCTATGCCGACGGGCTGCAAGTGTGGCCGATGCAGCGCCTGATCAAACGCTTCTTGAACGGACCCGATGACGCGATCTACGCCTATGGCGTCGCGATGACGAAATTGTCCGACGACTGAAAAAAGGGGCACCGAACGGTGCCCCTGTTTCGCTCAAGCGGCGACCTTGCCGCCGGTGCGCAGCATTTCGGCTGCGTATTCCCAGTTCACCAGATTATCCAGCCACGCCTTGATGTAGTCGGCGCGCTTGTTGCGATAGTCGATGTAGTAGGCGTGTTCCCACACGTCACAGCCGAGCACGGCCTTGAACCCATGCGCGAGCGGATTTTCACCGTTCGGCGTGGCGTGAATCTCAAGTTTGCCTGCATTGTCGACCAGCCAGACCCAGCCCGAACCGAACTGGCCAACGCCACCTTCGGTGAACTGTGTCTTGAACGCATCGACCGAACCGAAGTCGGCGACCAGGCGCTTTTCAAGCTCGCCCGGAATCGAACCGCCGCCCTTGGGCTTCATCCAGTTCCAGAAATGCAGATGATTCCAATGCTGGCCGGCATTGTTGAACAGCTTCTTCAGCTTGGGATCTTTGAACGATGCGACCACGACCTCGTCGAGGCTTTTGTTTTCCAGGCCGGTGCCCTGAATCAATTTGTTGCCGGTGTCGACATAGGCGAGGTGATGCTTGTCGTGATGATATTCGAGCGTCTCGGCGCTCATGATCGGCGCCAGCGCATCTTTCGAATACGGCAGGTCGGGCAGCTTGAAAGCCACGGTGCAGCTCCTGAGTCGGTTTATGCGGGGAACGTGTATAGGAACGTAGCTGGCGACGCGCCGGTTCCGACCCGCGTGAAACGCAAACCCACACTGCACAAACGAAAAGGGCCCGCGTTTGCACGCGGGCCCCGTGGTTTTCGCTGCTGTTTCGATCAGCCGATATTCTGCTGCGCAATCATGCAGTAGAGCATCGGGAACGACAGAACGAAGTTGGTGCGGCTGAACAACATTGCAGTCCGTGCAGCGGCTGCCTTGGCTGCGTCTTCGGCCGGTACGAGGCCCAGCGCCTTTTGCTGGTTCGGCCAGATGAAGAACCAGACGTTGGCGGCCATGATGATGCCCAGCCACATGCCGATGCCGATCGTGCGGCCACCATTCGAGAAGGTGAGACCGCCCATGACGCCGTACGGGTTCAGATGGGCGAGCAGCAGGCCCGCCAGCACCGTGCCCAGCGCCGCCCAGCGGAACCAGAACAGCGCTTCCGGCGCGATGAATTTCGACACCGCTGGTTTCAGCTCGGCTGGCACTTTCGGCATGGTCGGAATTTGGACGAAGTTGAAATAGTAGAGCAGGCCGATCCACAGAATGCCGACCCAGACGTGCAGCACGCGCACCAGCGTCTGAATCCATTGCTGGCTCGCCAGCTCTGCTGCATGCAGGCCGAGAATGACGACGACGAGCAAGAACACGCCGAGCGTCAGTGCCCGGTACAGATGTCCCAAAATATTTCCCATGATCTCCCCCTGTCGCTCCGGCCGGCCCGGTTTTGGGCCCGGTTCGGGTTTGTGTGGCACGACTCGGTGCGGCCGCGAATCTCACACTGAATGACCGGCTTTTCAACGAAACCGGCCGAAAAGGGCCTGTCGTCCGCCGAAGGGCCTGTCGCGCCCGTGGCGGACGACGTCGCAGTGCAGCTCCAGACGCTGGATCCTGAGCGCTGGCTGACGGTGCTATTGGCGCCGCGGGCGCTGCGGCCCGATCTGATCGCGCTGTATGGGTTCAATCTCGAGATCGCCAAGATCCGGGAGATCACGCGCGAACCGTTGATCGGCGCGATGCGCCTGCAATGGTGGCGCGATGTGATCGAAGCCGTCTTTGCCGGCGCCAAGATCCCGCATCACGGTCTGGCCCAGCTTCTCGCCGCCACGATTCGTACCCACGCGCTGCCGCGCGCGCCGTTCGATCGACTGCTCGACGCGCGCGAACTGGATCTCGAACCGGAAGGGCCGGCCGATCTTACTGCACTCGACGCGTATGCACGGGCGACGGGCGGCGGCCTCTGTGAGCTTGCGGTGCGCATTCTCGGGGTCAGCGACGCGGTTGCGCTCGATGCCGCGCGCGCAATCGGAACCGGTTGGGCCTTGCTTGGCATCGTGCGCGCAACCCCGTTTCTGGCCGGACGCCGACAGACGATGCTGCCAGCCGATCAGCGCGGAATACATGGCGTCACGACCACGTCTTTGTTCGAGGCTCGTGCTGGCAACGGAATCAGACTCGTGGTGGAACCGATTGCGCACAGCGCACGACGAGCGTTCGAAGAAGGCCGTGCGATGCGCGCTGCTGTTCCGCGTCGGGCGCGATCGCCGTTGCTGCTGGCGACGCTTGCTGACGCGCACCTCGCCGATCTGGCTCGCGCCGGATACGACCCGTTTCAACTGCCCGAGCCGCGCAAGGATGCGGCGTTGCGGCTCGCGTTTTGTTGGCTTCGCGGACGCTTCTAGAGGCAGACGCGAACCGCGAATCCATCTTACAGTCCGGCGAACGGTGCGCAGTCGACGTGCCGAGGCCGCGATGGCCAAGAGCGGGGTAAGGGATGATTCTGCGCGCCTGTATCGGGCTTGCCCTGCTTCTGGGGGCGGGAACGGCCGAGGCTGGTACGGTTGCGTTCACGGTCCGCGATGTTGCGGGTGCGCCGGTCGCGGGCGCGGTTGTGGCCTTGAACGACGCCCAGCACGCAGCGCCGGCGCCTTCGGGCAAGCCCGTCGTGCTCGACCAGATCAACGAAGAGTTCGTTCCTGACATCCTCGTGGTCCGGACCGGGGGCCAGGTCCTGTTCAAGAACAGCGACTCCACCCGGCATCACATTTATTCGTTTCGGCAGCCCAAACGGTTCGAATTGCAGCTCGGGCCGGGCGAATCATCGGCTGTGACCTTCGACCAAAGCGGCGTCGTTGCACTGGGCTGCAACATCCATGACCACATGCGCGCCTGGCTCTATGTCAGCGATGCGCGTTTCGTGGCACGGACCGGCGCTGACGGCACGGTAACCTTCGCCGACGTACCAACTGGCGCATGGGAAGCAAAAGCTTGGCATCCACGTACCCAGCCGGGGGCACCCGAACCAACCCAGGCGATCCGCCTCGACGCGGAGGGCAAGTTCAGCGGGGCCTTCACCTTGGCCTTGCGTGCTGGTGTCGGGCCGGCGCGCGACCCGGAACGCGCACGGTACTAGGAGCCGCGCGTTGAGCCTTCGCCGGCGCCTCGCACTTCTTTTGGTTATTGCGCTCGCCTTGGTCCAAGGCGCGACGATGGCGGTGCTGTACGCACGCACCCGCGCGCAAATTGAATCCGAGGCACAAGTCCGTCTCGGCCAAGCGCAGCTTCTGTTCGACCAGCATCTTGCCGAGCTGGGCGATCGTCTCGCCGAGAGCGCGCGCATTCTGACGCTCGACTTTGCACTGCGCGAAGCGGTCGCCACCGACGAGCGCGCCACCGCCGCCTCAGCGTTGCGCAATTTCGGCCGCCGCATCGGCGCGTCGCGCGCGCAATTCATCGGCCTCGACGGAACCGTGCGCGGCGACAGCAACGGCGGCATCTCGAACGAAAAATTCCCGTATCCCGGTTTGCTCAAAACTGCGGACAGCCAACCTGCCGGCGGCGTCGCGGTGATCGACGGACGTCCGTGGCGGTTGGTTGTTGCGCCAGTGTTGGCGCCCGAACCGATCGGCTGGATCGCGATCGCGGTCGAAATCGATTCCGCGCTGGCCGAACAATTGGCGCGGCGCGTGCCGATCGCGGCATCGGTTGCGATCGTGTCGGAACGGTCGTCGGGCCTGTGGCGCGTCGCGGGCGCAAGTTCCGGCGCGTTCGAACCCGACTATGAAGCAATTCAGAACGCGACGGCGGCGCCTGCGCGCATCGAGCATCAGGGCGAAACCTATCTCGTCCTGTCGACGCCGATCCGCACCGTCGAAACCAGCCCGCCGGTGCGCGCCGTGCTGGAATACGGACTCGACGCTGCCTTGGCACCGTACCGGCCCTGGGTGTTGTCGCTACTGATCGTGCAGGCGGTTGGTCTCTTGGCTGCGTTTATCGGCGCCGTGTTGATCGCACGCGGCGTTGCACGTCCGATCGAAGCCTTGGCCGACGCAGCGTTGCGCATCGAAGCCGGCGATTACAGCGTGCCTGCGCGCCGTACTTTGCGCCCCGGTGAAGCCGCCAATGAAGTGCGCCGTTTGTCGGCTGCATTCGATTCCATGTTGCGCGCGCTGCGCGAACGCGAAACGCGCATTCGCCATCAGGCCGAACACGATTTGCTGACCGGTCTTCCCAACCGCGTGACCTTGGAACGCTGGCTGCAAGGCAAGCTCGACGATGGGGAACCGGAAGCAGGCATGGCGCTGATTGGCTTGCGTCGTCTGCCCGAGATCGTGAACACGCTGGGCCACGAAGTCGGCGACAATGTCATTGCCGCCGCTGCCGATCGCATCGGCAACGCGGTTGGCATCGACGGCAATATTGCGCGCGTTGCCGAAACCGTGTTTGCGGTGACCGTGTTCGATCATTCCGAAGAACGCGTCGCCGCGGTTGCACGCCGCGTCCACGAAGCCTTCGACATTCCGTTTGCGGTCAACGATCTGGCGATCGATCTCGACGCCGCGATTGGCACCGCGACCTATCCCGACGGTGCCGTGTCGGCGCGCGCCTTGCTGCAACACGCCGACGTGGCGCTTTACGCGGCGCAGCAGAGCGAAGCGCGCGTCATCGCCTATGACGCGACGCGCGATCCGCATCGTCCCGAACGCCTGTCCTTGATGAGCGAACTGCGTCGCGCCATCGACGACGATGCGCTGACCTTGGTGTTCCAGCCCAAGATCGACGTCACGACCGGGCAAGTGCGTGGCGCCGAGGCGCTGGTACGCTGGACCCATCCGCGTCACGGGCCGGTGTCTCCGGCTGAGTTCATCCCGCTGGCGGAAGAAACCGGCACGATCCGCTTCCTGTCGCGCTGGGTGCTGCGCAAATCGATCCGCAAGCTCGCCGAATGGCGGACGATGGGCTTGGACCTCAAGCTTGCGGTCAATCTATCGGTGCGCGATCTGGGCGACCGGTCGTTGCCCGAACATGTCTCGGACCTGCTGCTGCAATCGGCGGTGCCGCCCGATCGCCTGACGTTGGAGATCACCGAAAGCGCGGTGATGCGCGACCCTGACGCGGCACTGGTCGTGCTCGAACGTTTGGCTGCGCTTGGCGTTGATTTGTCGGTCGACGATTTTGGCGTCGGCCAATCGTCTTTCTCGTATTTGCGTCGCTTGCCGGTGGCCGAACTGAAAATCGACCAGTCCTTTGTTCGCCCCTTGGCGGCCAGTGCCGACGATCGCTCGATCGTTCGCGCCATCGTCGAACTGGCGCGCGCGCTCAATCTGCGCGTCGTGGCCGAAGGCGTCGAAGATGCAGACTCGCTCGAGTTGCTCGCAGGCTTTGGCTGCGACGGGGCGCAGGGCTATTTCATCGCGCGGCCGCTCGAAGCAGCGCGGTTCGAAGACTTCGCACGCCAGCCGCCGGTTCCCAGCAAGTTTGCGGTCACATGATCCGGCGCTGCGCGCTGATCGGATTGGCGTTGCTTGCAGCAGCCCAATCGGCGCGCGCAGAGCGACTGGCGGATTGGTTGCGCATCGACGGCTACGCCGATCTGCGTGTGATCCAGACCGACGACGAACGAACCAGCCGTGAAGGCGGGACGGGACGTTTGCGCTATGGCGGCGACGCAAACGGTGCACGCAGCCTGGTCCGTGCCGAAGCGGGGTTCGTGCCGGTCATTCAGTTCAGCGGTGAACTCGATGCAGTCGGCACCTTCGTGCTCGACGGCGGTCAGCCGGCTTATTTCGGTTTGGCCGAAGGCTATGTGCGGTGGAAGCCAGCCCCAACCAGCGATTGGCGCTTCACCGTGCGTGCGGGTTTTCTGATTCCGCCGTTCAGCCTGTCGAATGACGGCATTGCGTGGACGTCGCGCACGACCTTGACCTGGTCGGCGATCGATACGTGGTTGGGCGAGGAGGTGCGCGCGTTGGGTGTCGAACCCAAAGTCGAATATTGGTTCGACGAGCGCGATCATATTGACGTCGTTGCTGGCCTGTTCACCGACAACGACATCTCGGGCACGATTTTGGCGCAACGCGGTTGGATGCTGCACGACCAGCTCGCCGTCACCACGACGCGCCTCAAGGGCCCGACTGCGTATGACAATATCGCGGTGCGCCGGCAAACGATCACGCGTCCCTTTGTCGAACTCGACGACCGGCCGGGCTGGTACGGGCTGGTGACCGCGGCGCGTGACGGCGTCGGCAAGATCGCGTTCGGTCATTACGACAATCTCGCCGACCCGCGTGCGGCTGGCACCGACGTCGCCGGCTGGCGCACGCATTTCAATACGCTGGGCGTGCAGTACGACTTGCCGGATCTGCACACGGTGCTGACCGCGCAAGGCATGAAAGGCTACACAGCACTGCGTATCTTCTCGCCGATCAGCACAGTGTTCGAAAGCGTCTATGGCTCGGTCAGCCACGATCTGGCGCGCGAGCACAAGGTGACGGCGCGCTGGGATTGGTTCCGGACCGTCAGCAACAGCCTGCCGACCTCACTCTATCGCGGTGAAATCGGGCAGGCGGCGACGGCGGCGTATATCTGGCGTCCGGCGACGTCATGGCGCTTCACCGTTGAAGCGGTGCATGTGCGCTCCGCACGAGCGCTGCGCACGCCCGCCTATCAAAGCTACATCACGAACGAAACGCAGCTGCAGGCCGGCGTCCGGTTTTTCTTCTGAGCTTTATGCCGCTTCACGAACCGCACCGATCCAGCCGTCGAAATCAGTCAGCGCGCGTGCCGTGTAGGCGCGTTTGCGTTCGCGGCCGCGGATCTTGTCGTCGATTGGCGGGAACAATCCGAAATTGACGTTCATCGGCTGGAACGTCGTCGCGTCGGCGCCGCCCGTAATGTGCGACAGCAACGCGCCCATCGCCGTCGTCACCGGCGGTGTCGCCAGCGCGACGCCGCGCGCGTCGGCCACTGCAAACCGTCCAGCCAGCAAACCGACCGCAGCACTCTCGACATAGCCTTCGCAGCCGGTGATCTGGCCGGCAAAGCGAATGTCGGGACGCGACTTCAAACGCAGCGTCGCATCGAGCAGGCGCGGCGAGTTCAGGAACGTATTGCGATGCAGACCGCCCAGCCGTGCGAACTCGGCGTTTTCCAGTCCGGGAATGGTGCGGAACACGTCGGCCTGCGCGCCATAGCGCAGCTTGGTCTGGAAGCCGACGAGGTTGTAGAGCGTGCCCAGCTTGTTGTCCTGGCGCAGCTGCAGCACCGCGTACGGGCGGCGGCCGGTGCGCGGATCGGTCAAGCCGACCGGCTTCATCGGGCCATAGCGCAACGTATCGACGCCGCGCGACGCCATCACTTCGATCGGCAAACAGCCTTCGAAATAGGGCGTGTCTTTTTCCCAATCTTTGAAGTCGGTGCTTTCACCAGCCAGCAACGCTGCGATGAAGCGCAGATATTCGTCTTTCTCGAACGGGCAGTTGATGTAGTCGCTGCCGTCGCCTTTATCGTAGCGCGACTGGAACCAGGCGCGCTCCATGTTGATCGACTCGCGATAGACGATCGGTGCGATCGCATCGAAAAACGCCAGCGCGTCGACGCCAGTTTCGGCGCGGATCGCCTCGGCCAGGGCAGGGGCGGTCAGCGGCCCGGTCGCGATGATGGTCGAGCCCCAGTCTTTCGGCGGCAGGCCGGTCAATTCTTCGCGCACGATGGTCACGCGCGGATGGGCTTCGAGCTTTGCCGTCACCGCGTCGGCAAAGCCGTCGCGATCGACCGCCAGCGCGCCGCCCGCCGGCACTTTGTGCGCGTCGCCGCAGGCCAGGATCAGCGAATTCGACCGCCGCATTTCTTCGTGCAGCAGGCCGACGGCGTTGTATTCGGCGTCGTCCGAGCGGAACGAGTTGGAACAGACAAGCTCGGCCAGCCGATCGGTCTTGTGCGCTTCGGTTTCGCGCACGCCGCGCATCTCGTGCAGCACGACGTCGATGCCCGCTTCGGCGATCTGCCACGACGCCTCGCTGCCGGCGAGGCCGCCGCCAATCACATGAATCGTCACGGCAGTTTTACCGCGCCGTTTTCGATCGTGAAGAACGGGTTGTACGCGACTTCCCACGGGTGTCCGTCAGGATCGGCGAAATAGCCCGAATAGCCGCCCCAGAACGCTTTCTGCGGTGGCTTGAGGATGGTGGCGCCGATTTTCTGCGCCTTGCCGAGCAGCGCGTCGACCGCGCTTTCGCTTTCAAGATTGCAGGCGAGCGTGATTGCACCGGGACGCCCATGGCCGTGCGGCAGCTGTGCGTCTTCGGCCAGCGCGTCTTTGTTGTAGAGACCCAGCACGACAGAACCGACCTGAAAGAAGGCGATCTCGTCCTTGCTCACCGAAGATGCGGTGAAGCCGAGCGCTTCGTAGAATTTGCGGCTGACCGCGACGTCGTTGACGCCAAGCGTCACGATATTGATGCGAAGGCTCACGCGCTTTTTGCCTGCGTCTGTTTCAGATAGGGCGCCAGATAGTGCCCGGTGTGGCTGCGCTTTTCGCGCACGACTTCTTCCGGTGTTCCGCTGGCAACGACTTCGCCGCCTTTGTCGCCGCCTTCGGGGCCGAGGTCCAGGATCCAGTCGGCGGTTTTGATGACTTCGAGATTGTGCTCGATCACCAGCACCGTGTTGCCCTGGTCGACGAGCTGGTGGAGCACTTCCAGCAGCTTGCGGATGTCTTCGAAATGCAAGCCAGTGGTCGGCTCGTCGAGGATGTAGAGCGTCTTGCCGGTGGCGCGGCGCGACAATTCCTTGGCCAGCTTCACGCGTTGCGCTTCGCCGCCCGACAAAGTCGTCGCAGCCTGGCCAATATGGATGTAGTCGAGCCCGACTTCCTGCAGCGTTTTCAACTTGTCGCGGATCGACGGTACCGCCTTGAACAGCTCGACGCCTTCCTCGACCGTCATGTCGAGCACGTCGGCAATCGACTTGTCGCGGAACAGCACTTCCAGCGTTTCGCGGTTGTAGCGTTTGCCCTTGCAGACGTCGCAGGTGACATAGACGTCGGGCAGGAAGTGCATCTCGACTTTCAGCAAGCCGTCGCCGCTGCAATTCTCGCAACGCCCGCCTTTGACGTTGAACGAGAACCGGCCGGGGCCGTAGCCGCGCGCTTTGGCTTCGGGCAGGCCGGCGAACCATTCGCGGATCGGCGTGAAGGCGCCGGTATAGGTCGCGGGATTCGAACGCGGCGTGCGCCCGATCGGCGATTGATCGATGTCGATCACCTTGTCGAGCAGTTCGATGCCTTTGAGCGTCTTGAACGGCGACGCATGCTCGCGCGCCTTCATCAGTTTTTTCGCGACCGCCTTGTACAGCGTGTCGATCACGAGCGTGGACTTGCCACCGCCCGAAACGCCGGTGACGCAAGCAAACGTCCCCAACGGCACTTTGATGCCGACGTCCTTGAGGTTGTTGCCGGTCGCGCCGGTCAGTTCGAGGAACTGGTTCTTGTGCCCTTTGCGGCGCACACGCGGCACCGGAATGCGTTTCATGCCGGTGAGATACTGCGCCGTCACCGACGCCATATTCTGCATCACCTGCGCCGGCGTGCCTTGGGCCACGACATTGCCGCCGTGCTGGCCGGCACCGGGACCCATATCGAGCAGATAGTCGGCGCTGCGGATCGCGTCTTCGTCATGCTCGACGACGATCACTGTGTTGCCGAGATCGCGCAGCCGCCGCAGCGTGCCGAGCAACCGATCATTGTCGCGTTGATGCAGGCCGATCGACGGTTCGTCGAGCACGTACAAGACGCCGGTCAGGCCGGACCCGATCTGCGACGCCAGCCGGATGCGCTGGCTTTCGCCGCCCGACAAGGTGCCGCTGGTACGGTCGAGAGTCAGATATTCGAGACCGACCGCGTTCAGGAATCCGAGACGCTCGTCGATTTCTTTCAGAATGCGCGCTGCGATCTCGCGCCGTTGCGGCGTCAACGCCTTCGGCATCTTGGCGAACCACGTCGCTGCGTCGGCAATCGAGAGCTTGGCGATTTCGCCGATATGTTTGGCGTCGATCTTGACCGCCAGCGCGGCTGGTTTCAGGCGATAGCCGGTGCAGGCCTCGCAGGTCTCTTCGCCCTGAAAGCGCGATAGTTCTTCCTTGATCCAGGCGCTGTCGGTTTCGCGGAACCGGCGTTCGAGATTGGGAATGACGCCTTCGAACGGTTTCTTGGTGTCGTAGCTGCGCAGACCATCGTCGTAGCGCATGGTTATTTCGTCGTCGTCCGAGCCGTACAGGATGACGTCGCGGACTTTTTGCGGCAGGTCGTCCCACGCTTTGGTGGTCGAGACTTTGTAGTGGCGCGCGATCGAGTCGAGCGTCTGCGTATAATATTGCGACGAGGACGAAGCCCACGGCGCAATGGCGCCATCCTTGAGCGACAAGGAGCCGTCGGGCACGACCAGCTCTTCATCCATAATGATCTTCACGCCGAGCCCGTCGCACACCGGGCAAGCGCCGTGCGGGCTGTTGAAGCTGAACAGGCGCGGCTCGATTTCTTCGATCGTGAAGCCCGACACCGGGCACGCGAACTTGGCCGAGAAGATGGTACGTTCGCTGCTGTCGGCGTCTTCGGCGATCGCGATGCCGTCAGCCAGGTCGAGCGCTTTTTCAATCGAGTCGGCGAGCCGGTTGCCGAGACCTTCTTTCTTGGTGACCAGGCGATCGACGACGACTTCGATATCGTGTTTGAGCTTTTTGTTGAGCGCCGGCGCTTCGTCGATTTCGTACAGCGTGCCGTCGATCTTCACGCGCTGATAGCCGCGCTTGCGCAACTCCAGCAGCTCTTTCTTATATTCGCCCTTACGGCCGCGAACGATCGGCGCCAGGATGTAGAGGCGCGTGCCTTCTTTCATCGACTGCACGCGATCGACCATCTGCGAGACGGTCTGGCTTTCGATTGGTAAGCCGGTTGCGGGCGAGTAGGGAACGCCGACACGCGCCCACAACAGGCGCATGTAATCCCAGATCTCGGTGACGGTCGCGACGGTCGAACGCGGATTGCGGCTGGTGGTTTTCTGTTCGATCGAAATCGCCGGCGACAGGCCGTCGATGTGATCGACGTCGGGCTTTTGCATCAGTTCCAGGAACTGACGTGCATAGGCGCTCAAGCTTTCGACGTAGCGACGCTGTCCTTCGGCGTAGATCGTGTCGAACGCCAACGATGATTTGCCCGACCCGGACAGGCCGGTGATCACCACCAACGAGTCACGCGGCAAATCCACGTTCACGTTCTTCAAATTGTGCTCGCGCGCGCCGCGAATGCTGATCGTCTTGGCGGTCATATCGGTCCTGTCGGGGAAGCCCGGTCCAGTCGTCCGGTCCGGGGCTCCGTATATGGCGTTGAAGGACGCCCGCGGCGAGGGTTTCGGACCGTGAACGTACTAAGAACATGCGAGTCCGTTCAAGCTTCGTCCCAAGTCCGTAAGCCGCCTTTACAGTTCTCAACTGTTAACCATGTAAAAGGCGGAGATGCTGGGCGGCACGGTGCTTGCGAAAGAGGCGATATCTCTACTCTTCCGCGCACAAGGACGACCCAAATGTTCAAGATCCTCGCTTCCACCGCCCTCGTTGCTCTCGCACTCGGCGTCGCGCCGCACGCCAAAGCCGCGCCGGTATCACTCGGCGACGCCTATGTCGGCGGTAACGACCACGGCTATGGCGACGTGATCGGCACGTCGGTGTTCGACACGACCGGTGCGACCGTCACGCGCAGCGGCACTCACCTGATCGTCACCATCGCGACCAACTTCGCCGGCGCGCCGGGCTCGGCCGCTGCCGAAGGCACCACGTACGGCGACTTGCTGCTCAGCGCGAACTGGTCGCCGACTGGTGCAGCGCCGTACACGAGCGATGTCTACGCCGCTGGCGATTGGACCTACGCCGTCAAAGCCACCGGTCCGAATGCCGGCGACATCTATCGCACCGATACGGGCAGCGTCGTGATGTCGACGGCACCGGCCGGCTACATCTGGCGCGACGGACAAGCGACGGGTTGGACCGGCGGCACCAAGGTCGGTGATGGCAGCTTCACCGTCGGCGCCGGCACGCTGACCTTCGATTTCGACGCCAGTGCCACGGGATTTCTGTTCGGCGGCACCGGTTTTGATTTCGCGCTGTCGTGGGCGATGAGCTGCGCCAATGACGCATTCCAAGGACAGGTCGGAACCGGCGGCGGTCCGAACGTGCCCGAGCCCGCCTCGGTCGGATTGCTGCTCGCCGCGCTTGGCGGCTTGGCCTTCGCGCGCAAGCGCAGCTAGCGGAGGGCGCAAGCGGTGCAAGACGAACGCCCCTTTCCCGACTTGTTGTCCCTGGCATTGCTCATGGCCGCTCTACCGCCAGCGCCGTACGATCCTGGCAAAGCGCGCGCCCACCACGAGCTGGCGCCCGCGCCGGCCGCGGCCCCCGGGCAAAAGCGAAGCTGACTTGGACCGAGCCGTTCTCCCCGGATCCGCCTAAAAGTGAGGCGACTGGCTGTAGCTCCTGTAGCCGGTCGCTTTCCTTTTTCGTCTATGTCCGATCTGATCGCCTCAGAGCGCCACATGACCAGAACGGCGCCGCATCAGGGAGGATCGCTTGGCCAATCTGTTCCGTACGATTCCGCTCGCGCTCGTTGCCATGTTCGCTGCTACGCCGGCCTTCGCCGGGAAAGCCGAAGTCTGGGTCGAGTTCGTCGCCAACAACATCGACAAGGCGGAAATCGCCAACAGCCAGAACGCGAACGCGACCAAGTCGACGGTTCTGCGCGGCAACACCAAACAAGCTAAAGTCGCGATCATCGACGTGAAAGACGATAAGAGCGAACAGACCATCCCGGCCGGTTCGACCTTCCCGTTGTACGTCGCGATTCAAGGCTTCATCAGCGCACTCGCCTGCGAGGTCAAAACCCCGACTCAGGATGTGGTGCTGGTGCACAATGGCGGCGAAGCGATCGTCAAAACCAAAGTGCAGCTGAACGCCAGCGGCTGCTCGGTCGAACGCACCACGTGCTCGGGCAACGCCTGCAAAGTGCAGGGCTGAGGCAGCTTTCGAGACGGCGCCAATTGGCCAGTTTCGGGGGTAGGTGCGGGGCCGCGAGGGCTCTGCTAGAGAAGAGACTTGTCTCCCGAGAACGGATCGGGAACATTCCCATATGACTATCTAGGCACGGAAGCGGAGGATGAAGTGGCGGGTTCAGTGAACAAGGTGATTCTGATCGGCAATCTCGGGCGCGACCCCGAAGTCCGCTCGATGCAGAACGGCGGCAAGGTCTGCAACCTGTCGATTGCGACGTCGGAGTCCTGGAAGGACAAGCAAAGCGGCGAGCGTCGTGAAAAGACCGAATGGCACCGCGTCGTGCTGTTCAACGAGAACCTAATCAACGTAGCCGAGCGCTACCTGAAGAAAGGTTCGAAAGTGTATCTCGAAGGCCAGCTCGAAACGCGCAAATACCAGGACAAAGACGGCGCCGAGAAATACACGACCGAAGTCGTGTTGCGGCAGTTCCGCGGTGAACTGACCTTGCTCGACTCGCGCAGTGAAGGCGGCGGTGCGTCGTCCGGATTCAGCAGCCCCGAAGAAGGCGGCTATCGCGGCGGAAGCAGCGGTGGTGGCGGCGGTGCGCGCAGCGGCGGCGGCAAGGGCGAACCCGACTGGGCGGCCGATCTCAACGACGACGTTCCATTCTGATCCGGCCATTCTGATCGTCCACAAACAAGAACGCGGCGCTGCCGGTTGGCAGCGCCGCGTTTTTTCTTGCTGTGCGACGTTAGCCGATCAGGCGGATCAAACGTGCGCGTTCGTCTTCGGCGCGGCGGCTGCGATCGTTGCGCGTCGCATGTACGCGGCGCGGCTTGCTGCGACGCGGCTCTTTGCTGCTGGCATCGATGTCGGCGTGCGACTGCACCAGGCTGGGAAACCAGATCACCGTCGGTGACGGATCGATGTTTTCGCTGAAGGGCATCTCGCTCACGGTGTCCGCTCCATCAATCCGGTTTTGCGGTTGACGCGCACCGTGTCGACCAGCGAGTCGTCGACGGTTCGCACTTCGACTTTGGCCCAATCATTTCCGTCAGCTTCGGCTTTGCCGACTTTCAGGCGCTTGTTGCCTTTGAAGGCGATGGCGCCGTCGACGATGCGGCGTGCGTCGTCGGGGGAAAGCTGCTTGTCGACGTCTTTGAGACGCACCGTCATGGCGTGGCCGATATCGGGAATCGGCGGCAGTGGCGGCAGCGGTGGGCCGGCCTGGGCGATGATCACGCGATCGACTTTCTCGCGAATCCGGTCGCCCAGATCGCGCAGATTTTCATGCGCATTCCGCTCGGCATCGCGTGCCTCGCGCTCGGCGTCACGCGCCGCTTCGCGGGCAGCGCGGCTCGCTTCGCGCGCTTGGCGCTGCGCGTCGCGCTGGATTTCCTGCAAATCGCGACGGAAGTCGTTCTGGCGCTCATTGACGAAGGGCGCCGGGGCTGGAAGCGGGGCGGTTTCGATCTGCGCCGGCGCTGCCGGGGCGGCGGGTGCCGCTGGCGGTTCGACGGTCTGGGCCCAGGCGGCTGTGGCGGCCAGCATGGTCGTGGCGGCGAGCAAGAATCGAGTGCGCATGACGGCGCTCCATCGCGGCTGAAATCTGCGGTCCGGAAGCGGAAAACGGGCCCGCTTCGGGTCGACGCCGCGACGAATCGCCCACATCGACGAGCGCAAACTCGCACCGTCGTTGCTGCGTCTCCAGAAAGTGATCGTCACGCATTTGGTTCGTGTGAGCAGATGGTCATGCTCCGTCACGAAAATCCTTGGATTCGGCCCCGTAGGTGCTAGATCCATGGCGGTTTCTCTAGCTCTCCCGGATATGCATTGACCGACCAGAATAATACCGGCGGACCGCCCAGCGACGGTCCCGGCAAAAGCGCTCCTCAGTTCGACATTCAGCCGATCGCGATCGAAGACGAGATGAAACGCTCGTACCTCGATTACGCGATGAGCGTGATCGTGGCGCGTGCGCTGCCCGACGTTCGCGACGGGCTCAAACCGGTGCATCGCCGCATTCTCCACGCGATGCGCGAAGGTGGGTACGACAGCTCGAAATCCTACAAGAAGTCGGCGCGTATCGTCGGTGACGTGATGGGTAAGTACCATCCGCACGGCGACAGCGCGATTTACGACGCCATGGTTCGCATGGCGCAGGATTTCTCGATGCGTCTGCCGTTGATCGACGGGCAGGGCAATTTCGGTTCGATGGACGGCGATCCGCCGGCAGCGATGCGCTACACCGAAGCGCGCCTGGCCAAGAGCGCCGAAGCGTTGCTCGAAGACATCGACAAAGACACCGTCACCTTCGGCCCCAACTACGACGACACGATGGAAGAGCCGCTGGTTCTTCCGGCGCGCTATCCGAACCTGCTGGTGAATGGTGCGGGCGGCATCGCCGTCGGCATGGCGACCAACATCCCGACGCACAATCTCGGCGAAGTCGTCGATGCGTGCTGCATGTATCTCGACGATCGCACCGTCGGCATCGACGAGCTGATGACCGTGATCCCGGGCCCGGACTTTCCGACCGGCGGTCTGATCATCGGCAAGGCCGGCGTGCGTTCAGCGCTGCATACCGGGCACGGCTCGGTGATGATGCGGTCGCGTACTTCGATTGAAGAGATCCGCAAAGACCGCGAAGCGATCATCGTCACCGAGATCCCGTATCAGGTGAATAAGTCGCGCCTGGTCGAGCGCATCGCCGAGGTCGTCAATCTCAAGATCGTCGAAGGCATCTCCGAACTGCGCGACGAAAGCGATCGCGACGGCGTGCGCGTGGTGATCGAGCTGAAACGCGACGCGGTTGCCGACGTGGTGCTGAACAATCTGTTCAAGCACACGCCGCTGCAGACCTCGTTCGGCGTCAACATGCTGGCGCTCGATCACGGTCGCCCGAAGA
Source organism: Roseiterribacter gracilis (assembly GCA_018332375.1). Lineage (GTDB taxonomy): Bacteria > Pseudomonadota > Alphaproteobacteria > BOG-932 > Roseiterribacteraceae > Roseiterribacter > Roseiterribacter gracilis. The sequence goes on from BOPV01000001.1 coordinate 672,531, forward strand.
TGCTGAACCTGAAGGACGTCATCCGGGCGTTCGTCGAGTTCCGCGAAGAAGTCATTACGCGCCGCACCGTGTTCGAACTGAACGCGGCGCGTGCGCGTGCGCATATCTTGGTCGGCTTGGCGCTTGCGGTCGCCAATATCGACGAGATGATCGAAACCATCCGCCGCGCGCCCGATCCGGCGTCGGCGCGTGAAGCGATGTTGGCGCGCACTTGGCCGGTGATGGATATCGGTCCGTTGATCGAGCTGATCGACGAGCCCGGCCGCGTGGTCGAAGAAGGCGGCGTCTATCGCCTGTCCGAAGAACAGGCCAAGGCGATTCTGGAACTGCGCTTGCAGCGCCTGACCGGCCTCGAGCGCGAGAAGATCGCCAACGAGCTGCAGGAAGTCGTCGACAAGATCGCCGAGTATCTCGGCATCCTCTCCGACCGCGACAAGCTGATCGACATTCTGCGCAACGAGCTGCTGGCTGCGAAGGCGCAATTCGGCACGCCGCGCCGGACCGAACTGGTCGAAAGCGAATTCGAGCAGGACATCGAAGCGCTGATCCAGCGCGAAGATATGGTCGTGACGGTGAGCCACGGCGGCTACGTCAAGCGCACGCAGCTGTCGGCCTATCGTGCGCAGAAGCGTGGTGGCAAAGGCCGCAGCGGCATGGCGACCAAGGACGAAGATTTCGTCTCGCGCCTGTTCGCGGCCAACACCCACACGCCGATGCTGTTCTTCACGACCAAGGGCATCGTCTACAAGCTCAAGGTCTGGCAGTTGCCGTTGGGCAACCCGCAAAGCCGCGGCAAGGCCTTCGTCAATCTGCTGCCGCTGGCCCAGGGCGAAGGCATCTCGGCCGTGATGCCGCTGCCGGAAGACGAAGCCAGCTGGGAAAATCTGTTCGTGATGTTCGCGACGTCGATGGGCACGGTTCGCCGCAACCGTCTCAGCGACTTCCAGAACATCCGTTCCAACGGCTTGATCGCGATGAAGCTCGAAGAGGGCGAGCGTCTGATCGAAGTCCGCACCTGCAGCGACGACAACGACATCCTGCTGGCAACGCGGGCCGGCCGCTGCATTCGGTTCGAAGTGCCGGAAGTGCGCGTCTTCGCGGGTCGTACCTCGACCGGCGTGCGCGGCATCAAGCTCGCCAAAGACGACGAAGTCATCTCGATGTCGGTGCTGCGTCACGTCGATGCCTCGCCGGACGAGCGCGCCGCCTATCTTAAACAGGCGAACGCGTTGCGCCGCGCCACTGGCGAAGCGGCTGCAATCGAAGAGCCGACCGATAGCGACGAAGAGGGCGCAATCGGCGAAGCGTCCTTGTCGGCCGAACGCTTTATCGAGCTGCAGGCCAACGAAGAATTCCTGTTGACCGTCACCGACCGCGGTTTCGGCAAGCGCACGTCGGCGTACGAATATCGTGTCACCGGACGTGGCGGGCAGGGCATCGAGAATATGCGCTTCGGTGAGAAGTCGCGTGCGGTGGCGGCGACCTTCCCGGCCGGCGAGACCGATCAAGTGATGTTGGTCACCGACGGCGGCCAGATCATCCGCATGCCGTTGCACGATGTGCGCGTGGCGGGACGCCGGACAATGGGCGTCACCTTGTTCCGCGTGTCGGCCGACGAACATGTCGTGTCGGTCGCGCATCTCGAAGAGTCGCCGGGCGCAGATGACGACGTGGACAGCGATACGGACGGCGACATCGGCGACAGCGGCAGCAACGATTCGGGCGAGACGCTGCAATGAGTGCTGCGAAGGTCGCGGCGAAGCGGCGGGTCGGCGTCTATCCAGGGACGTTCGATCCGATCACCGCGGGGCACATGGATATCATCCAGCGTGCGTTGCGGACGGTCGATCACCTGGTCATCGGCGTTGCGCGCAACGCGGGCAAGGCGCCGATGTTCTCGACCGACGAACGCGTCGAGATGGTGCGCGACGAGATCACGCCGATCCTCAAAGCCGGTCACTCGGTCGAGGTGAAGCCGTTCGACACGCTGCTGATGCAATTCGCGGTCGCATCGGGGGCCGGTATCGTGATCCGCGGCCTGCGCGCGGTCTCGGACTTCGAGTATGAATTCCAGATGGCGGGCATGAATGCGCGCCTGAACCCTGCCGTCGAGACGATCTTTCTGATGGCCGGCGAACATGTGCAGTTCATCTCGTCGCGCTTCGTAAAAGAAATCGGCCGGCTGGGTGGCGATATCGGGCAATTCGTCTCGCCCGGCGTACGTCAGCGCCTGTTGCACAAGTTCGCGCAGTCGCCGGAATAAGCGCGCTACCGCGTACGCGTGGTGGCCACGCATGCGGAAGCGACATGGCACGCGCGGTGCCGGGCGCTTTAGGGTGCGGCTTCCATGAGTCCACCGCTTCATAGTTTCACGCCGCGCGAAGTCCGCACTGTCGTCTTCGGCGCCGTGCTGGGCATGTTTCTCGCCAGCCTCGACGCCACCATCGTCGCGACTGCGTTGCCGCAGATCGGCCGCGAGACCAATGCGCTGGATCATGTTGGCTGGATCGTCACCGCGTATCTGATTACCTCGACCGCAGCGTCGCCGATCTATGGGCGCCTGTCGGATCTCTATGGCCGTCGCACGATGCTGCAGACGGCGATCCTGATTTTCGTCGCGGCGTCGATCCTGTGTGCGCTCGCCGACAGTTTCGTGACCTTGGCGCTTGCGCGTGCGCTGCAGGGCGTCGGTGGTGGCGGCTTGATCGCAATGGCGCATGCAACCATCGCCGACGTGGTGGCGCCGCGCGATCGCGGTCGCTACCAGGGCATCATCAGCGGTGCGTTCGCGGCGTCGAACGTGCTGGGGCCGATCCTGGGCGGGGTGCTGACCCAGCGTGCGGGCTGGCCGTGGATCTTCTGGATCAATCTTCCGCTGGGCCTGATCTGCGTCGTCGTTGCGCGCGCTGCGTTGAAGCGTCTGCATACGCCGCGCGTCGAACGCCGCGTCGATTGGTTGGGTGCGTTGCTCCTGATCCTGGCGACGACGGCAACGTTGCTGGTTGCGTCGACGGGTGGTCGCGACTTCGCCTGGCGCTCGTTCGAGATGGGCTTGCTTGCGCTGTTCGCAGTCGCCTTGTGGGGCGCGTTCGTGCAGCGCCAGCGCGTTGCTGCCGACCCGATCCTGCCGCCGCGCATGTTCAAGATCGCGCCCTACCGCGTGACGATCGCCAGCACCGCACTCGCCACCATGTCGCTGACCGGGCTGACCGTGTTGCTGCCGCTCTATCTGCAGTTGGCGCGCGGGCTGGATCCGGAAGCGGCAGGCTTCTCGTTGATTCCGGCGACGCTTGGATCGGTGTCGGGCTCGCTGGTCGCGGGTTGGTGGATCAGCCGCACCGGCCGCTACAAATTCTTCCCGATGCTGGGCTTCGCGCTGGGCGCGGTCGGTGCGGCCCTGTTGGCGTGGCGTGCGCCCGACCTGACCCAGGCGAGCCTGCTGCCGATTCTCGGCGCGCTGGGGCTGGGGATCGGCTTCACCTTCCCGACGACGATGGTGATCGTGCAGAACGCGGTCGAACGGCGCGACCTGGGAAGCGCCACGGCGTCGGTCTCGTTCTTTCGTTCGTTGGGCGGCGCCACGGGCGTCGCACTGCTCTACGCGGTGTTCTCGGTGGCGTTCGGCACCGGCGCCGATGGGGAGAGCGGGCTGGTGCTGCTCGACCGTGCCGCCAGCAGCGGTGCCGCATTGGCGGTTGCGACTCGCGCCGACGCGCTCGATGGATTTCGCGCCGCTTTTGCCTGCGCCGGCTTGATCGCCGTGATCGGCTTCGTCCTGGCGCTGTTTCTCGAGGAAATGCCGCTCAAGCGCGGCGATGCGCCGCTGCCTTCTGTGGAATGAGGACCTGACGAGCGCTGGCCCTTAATTGACCTCGGCGGCCGACGCCCCTAGGTTCCGCGCCACCCCGAAACGTCGATCCCGTAGCTCAGCTGGTAGAGCACGTGACTTTTAATCATGGGGTCGTGGGTTCGAGTCCCACCGGGATCACCAACCTGCGCTGCGCAGCAGAGCAGGTTGACCCTCCGAAGCTTTAGCGTAGGAGGGCTGCAACACGCATCGCAGCTTCGGTTGGCAGGCCATCGGCTTGCATATCGTCGGTCAGGCAGCGCCTTCGACCGCGAGGCGCGCCAGCGCAGCCGAGGCCAGGCGTGCTTCGGGCGGATCGGCGCGTGACGTGAGCATGATCGGCACCGCGGCGCCGAGTACGATCCCCGCTGCGGTCGCACCCGCGAATTGCACCATCGCTTTGAACAGCATGTTGCCCGCTTCAATCGTGGGTACCACAAGGACGTCTGCTTGCCCTGCGACGCGCCCTCCGATGCCTTTGATCTGCGCCGCTTCGAGCGAGACCGCATTGTCCAATGCGAGCGGTCCTGCAATTTCGGCGCGATCGTCAAGCGTGCGGCAGAGTTCATTCGCAAGGTCGGCGGCACGTTTCGAGGACGGAACGGAGTCGCTTGAAACCTCGGTCGCGGACAGGATCGCGACTTTGGGCATCTGCGCGCCGAGCATGCGCGCAAGTTCGACTGCATTGAGCGCGATGTCGCGCAGCGTGTCGTAGTCGGGTGCGACGTTGATCGCAGCGTCGCTGATCAGGAACGGACGCGGCAGCGCGCCCATCGACAGATGAAACACGTGCGTCAAGCGCCGGTCGCGGCGCAAACCGTAGGCGCGGTTCAACACCGCACGCAGCAGCGTGTCCGTGTGGACGTGGCCTTTCATCAAAGCGTGCACCGATCGGTCGCTCGCCAGTCGCGCGGCTGCTTCAGCGGCGGCGACTTCGGTGTCAGCGGCAACGATTCGGAACGGCGCGATGTCCCAATCCAGCGCGCGTGCCGCGGCTTGAATCCGCTGCGGATCGCCGATCAGGATCGGTTCGATCAAACCACGTTCGGTTGCGCCTTTGGCGCCCGCCAAGGCCAGCGTCGTATCGGCGCCGACCACCGCGGTGGGCATCGGCGTTGCCCGGGGCCCTGCGAGCGTCATGTCGGCGGCGCTGAGCATACCGGTCACAGGTTGATGCAGAAGTAGACGAGCGCCAGGCTGCTTACGCCCAGCATCAGTAGCGACAGCACGACCGTGATGCTGACGCGCGTGCCCGACTGCACGACAGATCTTGCATCGACGCCGAGCCCGAGCGCCGCCATCGAGAGCACGGTGAGCGCAGTGCCAAGTTCCGCCAGCGCTTCTGCGGTCGGACGAGGCAGAACCTCGATCCAGCGCAGCACGAACAGCGCAAGAAAGCCGACGATGAACCAGGGCACGACTTGCGAAATCCGCGGCAGCGTCTGCTGCAATGCATCGCGCGCAGCCCGGCGCCGCGCGATGAATGACAGCGCGATGATCACCGGCCCCAGCATCAGCACGCGCACCAGCTTCACCAGCGTTCCGATCTGCACCGCCAGCGGACTGACCGGCGCCGTCGCGGCGAGAACCTGCGGCACTGCATAGACGGTAAGACCGGCGAGCGCGCCGTACTGAAGCCCGGTCAAACCGAACAGCGGGATCAGCAGCGGCAAACACAGCACGACGACCACGCCCAGCACGGCGGTGAAAGCGATCGACGATGCGATGTCCTTGCCATTGGCGCCAATCACCGGCGCAACAGCCGCAATGGCGGAGTTGCCGCAGATCGCGTTGCCGCATGCAACGAGAACGGCCATGCGCCAAGGCAGCGCAAAACCGCGGCCGATGTAATAGCTACCGGTGGTCGTCAACACGACGATCGCGAGGATGCCGATCAGAAGTGCAGGCCCGGCCGCAACGATTGCGGTGACGCTCAGCGATGCACCCAGCAACACCACTGCGACTTCGAGCACGGTCTTGGCTGCAAACCGAATCCCGGGCGCGACGCGCGGGCCGGGCACGTACAGGCTGCGCACGAGCGCACCGATCAGGATCGCCAGCACGAGACGCTCAATCCAGGCGCGTCCGAACAACTGTACTTCGAGCATCTCGAGCGCAGCAGCCGCCAGCACAATCAGCGCGCACATCACCAGACCGGGCACGAGACGCTGTGCATGCGCAGCAAAAGACGTGACGCCGCTCATCGCGTGCGATCTGCAGCGTCGTCCATTCGGTCGGTCTGAAACGGCGTTTGAAGATCCACGAGGCGGGAAACTCTGCGGCTGCGCGTCCGCACATTCTGGGGAGCGGTTCCAGGGCGGTCCAATTCAAATGGAAAATCGACTTCATCAACTAAGCGAATGAAGCGTGCCGCAGCGACCGTCGGCGCGAAATCCGTCTCAAAATTTGAGACGTGCCTGCTCCGCAGCTCTTGTCTTCGCAGGCGCGACGGACGCATGGCATCGAGGTGCCAAATCGCTTCCGCCAAGGGGCGAAACAAAGTTGTCAGAGGAAACGTCGATGAAGATGACGACCGAAGAAGCCTTCGTGAAAGTGCTGCAGATGCACGGGATCGAGCACGCGTTCGGCATTATTGGCTCGGCCTTCATGCCGATCTCGGATCTGTTTCCAAAAGCCGGCATCACCTTCTGGGACGTGGCGCACGAAACCAACGGCGGCCTGATGTGCGACGGCTACACGCGCACCACCGGGAAAGTCGCGATGGCGATCGCGCAGAACGGTCCGGGCATCACCGGCTTTGTCACTGCGATCAAGACAGCCTACTGGAATCACACGCCGATGCTGTTGGTGACGCCGCAGGCGGCCAACAAGACGATCGGGCAGGGCGGCTTTCAGGAAGTGGAGCAGATGGCGCTGTTCCGCGATATGGTCGCCTACCAAGAAGAAGTGCGCGATGCGTCGCGCGTCGCCGAAGTACTGAACCGCGTCATCAGCAAGGCAAAGCGCCTGTCGGCACCATGCCAGATCAACATTCCGCGCGATTTCTGGACGCAGGTCATCGATGTCGACCTGCCTGCGATGGTTGAGTTCGAACGTCCTGCAGGCGGCGCCCACGCGATTGCCGAAGCGGCGCGGCTTTTGTCGGACGCGAAGTTCCCGGTGATCCTGTCCGGTGCCGGCGTGGTGATCGGCAATGCAGTCGCCGACTGCGTCGCGCTTGCCGAGAAGCTCGATGCGCCGGTCTGCAACAACTACCAGCACAATGACAGTTTCCCGGGCTCGCATCGGCTGGCGGTTGGACCGCTGGGCTACAACGGATCGCGCGCGGCGATGGAACTGATCGCCAAAGCCGACGTCGTGCTGGCGCTTGGCACGCGTCTCAATCCGTTTTCGACCTTACCCGGCTACGGCATCGATTACTGGCCCAAGCAGGCCAAGATCATCCAGGTCGATATCAATGCCGACCGGATCGGCCTGACCAAGAAAGTATCGGTCGGCATCGTCGGCGACGCCTCGTCCGTCGCGCGCGCCTTGCTGGCGCAGCTTGCGCCGAGCGCGGGGAATGCGGGGCGCAGCGAACGTACAGCGCTGATCCACCAGACCAAGTCGGCCTGGCTGCAGACTCTGTCGAGCATGGATCACGAAGACGACGATCCCGGCACGAGCTGGAACAAGGATGCACGCCAGCGCGACAGCGACCGGCTTTCGCCGCGCCAGGCGTGGCGTGCAATCCAAGCCGGCTTGCCGCGCGACGCGATCATTTCAAGCGACATCGGCAACAATTGCGCCATCGGCAACGCCTATCCGTCGTTCGACCAGCCGCGCAAGTATCTCGCGCCCGGCCTGTTCGGCCCATGCGGCTATGGGTTTCCGTCGATCGTCGGTGCCAAGATCGGCAATCCGAACACGCCGTGCGTCGGCTTTGCCGGTGACGGCGCGTTCGGCATTTCGATGAACGAGATGAGTTCGATCAACCGTGCCGAATGGCCCGGCATTACGATGGTGATTTTCCGCAACTATCAGTGGGGCGCGGAAAAGCGGAACTCGATCCTTTGGTACGACAATAATTTCGTCGGTACCGAACTCGACCCCGATCTCAGCTATGCGCGGATCGCCGAGGCATGCGGTTTCAAGGGCGTGATTGCGCGCACGCAGCGCGGTTTGACCGAGGCGCTGCAAAAAGCCTGCGCCGACCAACAGCAGCGTATCACTACCTTCATCGAAGTGATCCTGAACCAGGAGCTGGGCGAGCCATTCCGCCGCGACGCAATGAAAAAGCCCGTCGTGGTCGCAGGAATTTCACGCGACGACATGCGCCCGCAGGCGGGCGCATTCGCGGCCGGTTGAGCCTTCAATGCTAGTCGGCGCTTTGCGCGGGCGGCGACACCGACGCCAATTCGCGGGCGATGAACTGCGCCAGATGTTCGGCTGCGTCCGAGACGCCGCCCGGCCGACGATGCATGACGAGCTGCACCGGCGGCAGCGGCGGCAGTTCTTCGCGACGGCCGAGCCGTCGCACCGACCGGTCGACCGCGCAGTTGGGGAAGATCGACACTGCGAGTCCCGACGCAACCGCGGCGTTCAGTCCCGCAATACTGTCGCAGACCGAACGGATCGACCAGCTACGTCCAGCCGCGCTGAGCGCATCGAGCGCGTACTGACGATACACGCTGCCTTCGGGCAGAAGCGCCAGCGGCAGCGGGTTTTGCGTTTCAGGTTCGGCATTGCGGCCGGCCACCCAGATCAACGGTTCTTCGCGAATGACTTCGCCGCGCTCGAATTCGGGCTGGTTGGTCATCACCGCAATATCCAGTTCGCCGCGCTGCAGCGCCTTGCTCAAGTGAACGCTGCGCGTGCAACGCAAATCGACCTCGACCTCAGGATGGCTGATCGAAAAATTGCGCAACACGTCCGGTAGCAAATAAGCGGCGTAGAGATCCGGCGTACCCAGCTTGACCGGGTGCGCGATCTGCCCGCGCGTCAGGCTGGTATAGGCGTCGTTGTTGAGGCGCACGATGGCGCGCGCGAATTCGAGCAGGATTTGCCCTTCGCTGGTCAGCACCAGGCGACGTCGATGCGATTCAAACAAAGGGCGCTGCAGCCGCTCTTCGAGACGTTTGATCTGATGCGTGATCGCAGGCTGGCTGCGCCCAACCAACTTGCCGGCTGCGGTGATGCTGCCGGTTTCGACGATCGCGATGAACGTACGCATCAGCGAGATGTCCAAGTCGGGCAAAGTCATGAATCAACTGCTGTCATAATCGCCGCGAATGTTTGCATTGAGAGAATAGATTTCACGCTGTGCGCTGACAACTTTACCGTGCGGGCAGGCCATCGCACAGGCGGCCTCGGTGAGCGCAAAGGTGGGTCAACCACCCGCGACCGTGACTTCGTGAACCGGGAGGAATCGAATGGTGATCCGCAACGTCGCCAGTCGTTCGGTCTTGCTCATCATCTGTCTGCTTTACTTCATTCTCTATATCGACCGCGTAAACATCTCGACCGCGGCGCCGCTGATCCAAAAAGATCTCGGCTTGAGTGCAGTGCAACTTGGCTTGGTGTTCTCCGCGTTCGCCTATCCGTACGCGCTGTTCCAACTGGCCGGCGGGTGGTTGGGCGATCGCCTTGGGCCGCGGCTCGGCCTCACCATTTGCGCGGTTCTCGTTGCAATCGCCACTGTCTGTACCGGCGTCGTGGGCGGCCTCGCGACACTGTTCGCAGCGCGTCTGGTTCTCGGCATCGGCGAGGGACCTGCATTCTCCACTGCAACTCGCGCGCTTGCCAATTGGATGAGTCCGACACAGCGCGGTTTCGCGCAGGGCATCACGCATTCGGCCGCGCGTCTCGGTAATGCGGTGACGCCGCCTTTGATCGCAGCGATCTCGGTGGCGCTGTCCTGGCGTGACTCGTTCTACATTCTGGGCGGCATCAGCCTGCTGTGGGCGATCGTCTGGTATTTCTATTTCCGCGACGACCCGCGCACCCATCGTGGCGTGACGCCGGACGAGTTGAAGGATCTTCCGCCCGCAACGGTGGCGGCGACGCGCAAGCGGATTCCGTGGGGACCGTTGCTGCGCCGGATCCTGCCGGTGACGCTCACGGACTTTTGCTATGGTTGGATTCTCTGGCTGTATCTCAACTGGCTGCCGTCGTTCTTCACGCACGAATACCATCTCGACATCAAGAAGTCGGCCGTGTTCGCCGCCGGCGTCTTCTTTGCCGGCGTGATCGGCGACACGGTCGGCGGCATCGCCAGCGACATGATCCTCAAACGCACCGGCGACGTCGGGAAAGCGCGGGTGTCGGTGATTGTCGTCGGCTTCCTCGGCTCGTTCGCCTGCATGCTGCCGATTGCGTTTGGTGGCGGTGATCTCGCCGTCGTCGCGCCGTGTCTCGCAGCCGCGTTCTTCTTCAGCGAGCTGATCGTCGGTCCGATCTGGGCGGTGCCGATGGACATCGCACCCGAATATTCCGGTGCCGCGAGCGGCTTCATGAATTTCGGCTTTGGCATGGCGGGGATCATCTCGCCGGTCGTGTTCGGTGCGCTGATCGACATGTCGGGCAGATGGGATTTGCCGTTCATCCTGTCGCTCGTCTTCCTGCCGCTCGGCGCGGTGCTCGCCTGCACGATGAAACCCGGCAAGCGCTTCATCGCACCCGACGTGGGAACGCAATCGGACGGCGGCTATGCGGTCGGCAAAGCGGCGCTTCTTTCAGGAAAGCATTCATGAACCACATACGCGCGCGTACCGACGCGCCGCCCGCCGCGCACGAGGTCGTGCAGCCTCTGCTACAGCGGGCGCGCGCCGCGCAGGCGCTGTTCGCCGACGCCGACCAGATCCGCACCGACGAAGCGGTGCGGGCCGTCGCATGGTCGCTCTACAATCCGGCGCACGCGCGCGAACTGGCCGAGCTTGCGGTGGCCGATACCGGGCTCGGCAACGTGCCGGACAAGATCATCAAGAATCAGCGCAAGACGTTCGGTACGTTGCGCGACCTGTTGCGCGTCAAAACGGTGGGTGAGATTGCGCGCGACGACCGGCGCGGCCTGGTCAAGTTCGCCAAGCCGATCGGCGTCGTGGGAATCGTCACGCCATCGACCAATCCGGCCGCGACGCCGGTCAACAAAACGATGATGGCCTTGAAAGGGCGCAACGCCGTGATCGTTGCGCCGTCGCCGCAAGGCTACAACACGACGGCACGAACGGTCGATGTGATGCGCGCCGAGCTGCGCAAGATCGGTCTTCCCGAAGACCTGGTGCAGATCCTGCCCGCACCGGTCAGCAAGGAAACCACGCAAGCGCTGATGGAAGCGGCCGATCTGCTGGTCGTGACCGGGTCGCAGGACAATGTCCGGCGCGCCTATTCCAGCGGTACGCCCGCAATCGGCGTCGGCGCGGGCAACGTCCCGGTGATCATCGACGAGACCGCCGATCTCGCGGCCGCTGCGCGCAAGATCTGCGCATCGAAGATCTTCGACAACGCGACGTCCTGTTCGTCCGAGAATGCGGTCGTGATTGTCGACAGCGTGTTCGACGCGGCGATCGCCGAACTGCAAAAGGCGGGTGGGTATCTCGCCAATGACGACGACAAGACCCGGATCGTCAACGAGCTGTGGAAAGACGGCAAGCTCAACCGGCATCTGATCGCACGCGACATGACGGTGCTGGCCGACGGCCTCGGCCTGCCGGGCGCCAAGGACTCGAAATTCATTCTGGTCCAGGAGGAGGGCGTCGGCCCGGCTTACAAACTGTCCGGCGAGAAGCTGTCACTGGTTCTGGCGGTCTATCGCGTGCCTGATTTTCCAGCGGCCGAGCAGAAGGTGCGCGCGATCCTCGATTATCAAGGGCGCGGCCATTCGCTGGGCCTGCATACGACCGACCTGCAGCGCGCCTACGATCTGGCAGAACGATTTCCGGTCGTGCGCGTACTGGTCAATTTCGCACATACGTTCGGCAATGGCGGCGGCTTCGACAGCGGACTCGAATTCACGCTGACGATGGGCTGCGGTTCCTGGCAGAAGAACAGCATCTCCGAGAATTTGAACTACCGGCATTTCATCAACATCACGCACCTCGTCGTGCCGATCGCGGAGGACAAACCCAGCGAAGAGGAATTGTTCGGGCCGCATTGGGATCGGTACGGAAAGGACTGACATGGATTTTGAAGAATACGCGGCGAAGGAAAACGTGCTGGCGCCGGTCGGAATTCCGATCCCGCGGGGACGGGTCTGTACGACGCCGCAAGAAGCAGCCGCCATCGTCCAGGAATGCGGTCCGTCGGTTCTGAAAGCGCAGGTGCCGGTCGGCAAGCGCGGCAAAGCCGGCGGCATCAAGCTTGCCAACGACGCTGCTGCCGCAGCGATCGCGGCGCAGCAGATCCTGGCGCTCGAAATCGGCGGCTACAATGTCGAGCGGTTGCTGGTCGAGCGGCGTGCACCGATCGCGCGCGAGCTGTATGCGGCGGTGCTGACTGATTTCGCGGCGCGCCGGCCCTTGGTCTTGTTCTCGACCGAAGGCGGCATGGATATCGAAGAAATCGCGGCCGAGCGTCCCGACGCGATCCGCCGCGCGCTAGTCGATCCGCGCGCCGGTTTTGACGTTGCGCAGGCGAACGCACTGCTCGACGGGCTCGATCTCGGCGCGGCAGCGCAGCAGGTCGCCGACATTCTGGTCCGTCTCTATCGCGCCTATCGCGAATGTGAGGCCGAGCTGGTCGAGATCAATCCACTTGCGGTGCTGACGGACGGCAGCGTGGTGGCGCTCGATTGCAAATTCACGCTCGACGATTCCGCTGCAGCGCGCCAAGCGGTGCTGGCGGCTGCCGCGGCGCAGCCGAAGATGACTGCATTGGAGCGGCGCGGCGCAGAGCATGGGCTGAAATTCATTCAGCTCGACGGCAATGTCGGGCTGCTTGCCAATGGGGCGGGGCTGACGATGACGACGATGGACGTCATCGATCATTTCGGCGGACGCCCAGCCAACTTTCTCGAGATTGGCGGTGAGGCCTATACCAAAGCCGAAGTCGCGCTGGATCTGGTTCTGTCGAATCCCGGCGTCAAAAGCCTGGTGGTGAATTTCTGCGGCGCCTTCGCGCGAACCGATGTGATGGCCGACGGCGTCGTACGCGCCTGGGAGTCGTTGAAGCCGACTCTCCCCGCGTTCTTTTCGATCCACGGCACCGGTGCTGCAGAAGCGGTCGCTCTGGTGCGCGAACGCCTCGGCATCGAATGCTACGACCTGATGGAAGATGCGGTGAAAGCAGCAGTTGAGGCCGCGACATGATCTATCGCGCGGGACAGACGGTGCTCGTCCAGGGCATCACTGGAAAGCAGGGCACGTTCTGGGCCGAGAAAATGATCGCGGCCGGCACGAAGCTGGCCGGCGGCGTCAATCCCAAACGCGCCGGCGAGACGCATCTTGGACTGCCCGTGTTCGGTTCGGCGGTCGACGCGGTGCGCCAGGTACACTGTGACATTGCGGTCATCTTCATTCCGCCGGGCATGGCGCGCGACGCCGTGTTCGATGCGATCGAGGCCGGCATCGGCACGATCGTGGTTTTGACCGAGCATATTCCGGCGCGCGACGTGATCGACATTCACGCACGTCTGCGTGACTCGACGAGCCGGATGATCGGGCCCAACACCGCCGGCATCGTCACGCCGGGCGAGGGCTTCATCGGCATCATGCCGGGCGACAACCCGAACGTCTTTAAGCCCGGTCACGTCGGCGTGATCTCGCGCAGCGGCAGCCTGGGCACGCTGATCTGCCTCAACCTCACACGGGCGGGGTTGGGTCAATCGGCGTTCATCGGGATCGGCGGCGATCCGATGATCGGCACCACGACGCGCGACGCGCTCGAAGCGCTCGATCGTGACGAGCGTACGCGGGCGGTTGCGCTGATTGGGGAAATCGGCGGTGCGATGGAAGAACAGGCGGCCGAGTATGCGCGGCGCATGCGCAAGCCGATCGTTTCCTTCATCGCCGGCCGCTCGTCACCGCCAGGAAAAAAGATGGGCCATGCGGGCGCGATCGTGACCGAGGGTGGCGGCAGCTACGAGTCGAAGCGGCGGGCGCTTGAGTCGGTCGGCGTGCGCGTGGTCGATACGCCCAACGAACTCGCCACCTATCTCGCGAACCTGCCTGCTGAACAGGCTGCGTAGGCAGTCGATTGAACCGGCGTCGGTTCAGGCGCGCATCGTGCGCACCAGGTCGCGCGCGGCGGCCTGCAACAACGGCCGCAATTCGAGCGCGTCTTTGAGCGACAACTGATCGCTGCGCGCGTGCAGCGCCACCGCACCGAGGACGCGACCGCGCGGCCCGATCACGGGCACGGCCAGCGCAATCAGGCCCGGCATGAACTCCTCGTCGTCGAGCGCATACCCGCATGCCGCGACGTTGCTCAACATCGTTCTGAGATGTGCACGATCGGTCACGGTGCGTTCGGTCAGGCGCTGGATGTCCATGGTTTCGATCAAGCGGCTGCGCCGCGCATCGTCGATCGTTGCAAGCAGCAGCTTGCCGCTGGCGGTGCAATAGGTCGGAACCAGCGAGCCTGGCCGCAACTGCAGCGCCAATGGCCAGCTCGTCTCGACCCGGTCGAGATACAGCACGTCCTGGCCGGACAATGTCGTGAAGTTGCACGTCGCGCCGACGCGCTCGGACAGTCGTTCCAGAATGGAGTGGCGGCTGGCGCGGCGCGAACTGTGCTGCTGCGCGTGGCTCGCCACCATTTCCGCCTGCGCGCCGATGGTGAAGTGCCGCCCATCGGGTTCCCGGGCGAGCCAGCCTTCGCGTTCCAGCCGCACGCAAAGCCGGTGCACTGTCCCGCGCGGCAGTGACAGGTCGCTCGCGATCTCGGCCACGGTCACCGGATGGGCCGAAACGGTGATGAAGCGAAGCAGGTCGAGAATGCGGAACACGGGCGCGCGCCGTGAGTCCGCCTCCTGGTTCGCATCGTCGAGCTGATCGTCGTCACGCTGCATGGCAGCATTTTTCCCTTGTCTCAGCAGGTGAGATGCATCGTTCCACCGCTGATTGACCCTCGTCAATTGCGGCATCAACGCTGACCAGACAAAGCTGTCGGGAGATTTGTGTTGGTCGTCGCGGAAGAGGTCGACTTTATCGTCGTCGGCGCTGGTTCGTCTGGCTGCGTGCTGGCAAATCGCCTGACCGAAGACGACGCGACGCAAGTCATGTTGCTCGAAGCGGGCCCGCGCGACCGCAGCTTCTGGATTCATCTTCCGATCGGCTACGGCCGGACGATGTGGAACGCGCGGTTGAACTGGAAGTTCTACACCGAGCCCGAGCCGCACATGGAGGGGCGGCGTATTTATTGGCCGCGCGGACGCACGCTGGGCGGATCCAGTTCGATCAACGGACTCATCGTCATTCGCGGCCAGCCGGAGGATTACGATCAATGGGCGGCGCTTGGGAACCCAGGTTGGGGCTGGCACGACGTCCTGCCGTATTTCCGCAAGCTGGAAACCAATACGCGTTTCGCCGACGACCAGTTGCACGGTGCACACGGCCCGCTGCACGTGAGCTCGATTCAAGATCGCGACGAGCTGGTCGAAGCGGTGATCGGCAGTGCGGTGGCAGCGGGCGTGCCGCGCAATGAGGATTTCAACGGACCGCGCCAGGAAGGTGTCGGTTATTACCAGCTAACGACGCGCAACGGTTGGCGCGTGAGCAGTGCGGCGGCGTATCTGCGCGAGGCGCGACGGCGATCCAACCTGGAGATCCGCACCGACGCGCACGCGTTGCGCATATTGCAAGCCGACGGGCGTGCGCACGGCGTGGAATATATGCGCGACGGTGTGGTGCGTCGCGTCCATGCGCGGCGCGGCGTCATCCTGTCGGCAGGCGCCATTCAGTCGCCGCAGTTGCTGATGCTGTCTGGCATCGGGCCCGGCGCGGATCTGCGCAAACACGGGATTCCGGTGTGCGTCGACCGGTCGGGCGTCGGTCGCGGTCTGCAGGACCACCTGCAGGTACGAATGATCTATCGCTGCAACCGGCCGATTACGACCAACGACCGGCTGCGCAGCTTCGGCGGCCGCGCACGCATGGCGTTGCAGTGGCTGTTGCACCGGTCCGGCCCGTTCGCGATCGGCATCAACCAATGCGGTCTGTTCACGCGCGCGCTGCCTGAATCGAAAACGCCCGACATTCAGTTTCATGTCGGCACGCTCAGCGCCGACATGGCGGGCGGGAAGGTGCACGATTTTTCCGGCTTTACGATGTCGGTGTGCCAGTTGCGACCGGAAAGCCGCGGGACGATCGAGCTAGCCTCTGCCGACGCGCGCACGCCGCCGCGCATTCGCGCCAACTATCTCGACGCCGAGCTCGATCGACGCTGCATCGTTGCAGGCATCAAGTTCGCGCGACGCTTGGCGATGCAGAAGCCGCTGTCCGATTATATTGCGGAAGAGATCCAGCCGCGTCGTGAAGTCGAGATCGACGACGATGCCGCAACGCTCGACTTCGCGCGCCAGAGCGGCGTCACGATTTTTCATCCGACTGGAACCTGCCGCATGGGCATCGACGACGACGCAGTCGTCGATCCGCGGCTGCGTGTGCGCGGCGTCGATGGGCTCTGGGTCGTCGACTGTTCGGTGATGCCAACGATCGTCTCGGGCAACACCAACGTGCCCGCGATCATGATTGCAGAAAAAGCGTCCGCAATGATTCAACAGGATGCCCAATAAGACTGGGAGGATGAAATGAGCAACCTACCAAAGCAGGACGTTCGGCGGGTTCTGATTGCCAGCGTCGTCGGCGCAACCATCGAATGGTACGACTTCTTTCTGTACGGCGTCGTCGCCGGCATCGTTCTGAACAAACTGTATTTCCCCAACAGCGATCCGTTGGTTTCGACACTCCTCGCGTACGCCACTTTCGCGGTCGGCTTTATCGCGCGGCCGCTCGGCGGCGTGGTGTTCGGGCATTTCGGCGACCGGATCGGACGCAAGTCGATGCTGGTGATGACGCTGCTGATCATGGGCGTCGCGACCTTGTTGATCGGTCTGCTGCCGACCTACGAACAGATCGGCATTGCGGCGCCGATCCTGCTGCTCATTCTGCGCGTCGCGCAGGGCATCGGGCTCGGCGGCGAATGGGGTGGGGCGGTGTTGATGGCGTATGAATATGCGCCGCCGGATCGTCGCGGCTTTTACGCCAGCCTGCCGCAGATCGGTCTCGCGATCGGCCTGTGTTTAAGCTCGGGCGTCGTCGCGTTGATGTCGTTCCTGCCCGAGGCCGATTTCCTCGCCTGGGGTTGGCGCGTCGCATTCGGCGCGAGTTTCCTGCTGGTGCTGGTCGGCCTGTATGTTCGGTTGCGCATCACCGAGACGCCAGAATTCGCTGCCGTGCAGGCGCACGGCACGCAAGCGAAGATTCCGTTTGTCGACATGCTGCGCCGCTATCCCAAAGCGATCCTGCTGGGCATGGGGGCGCGCTATATCGACGGCGTGTTCTTCAATGTCTTCGCGGTGTTCAGCATCTCGTACCTGGTGAACACGGTGAAGATCACGCGATCCGAAGCGCTGCTGGCAGTCTGCGTGTCGGCCTTTGTGATGGTGTTCTTCATTCCGATCTTCGGACGCCTGTCGGATAGTTGGGGCCGTCCGAAAACCTACGCCATCGGCTCGTTGCTGTTGGCGCTGGTTGCGGTTCCGGCCTACTGGCTGATGAGCACGGGTGTGCCCATAGCGATCTGGATCGCACTGATCGTTTCGTTCGGAATTCTGTACGCGATGTGCTACGGGCCGGAAGCGGCGCTGTTTGCAGATCTGTTCGACGCGCGCGTTCGCTACACCGGCATTTCGTTCGTCTATCAATTCTCCGGCATCTTCGCGAGCGGCATCACGCCCATCATCGCAACCTGGTTGGTTGCCGAAAATGGGGGCAAGCCATGGCTGCTGGCCGGCTATACGGCGTTCGCGGCGTTGGTCAGCATGGTTTCTGCGATTGCAATCGGCCGGATGCGCAACGTCGCTGCGGTCGAGCCGAGGTCGATACGCGAAGTGCAGACCATGGCGTGACCTGTCCGGCGCGACGTAGCGATGCGCGTGCAACGCTAGGTCGCGGCCGAGCCGGAGTTGACGGGAGCAGGGGATTCATCCCCACTGCGCCCGTATCGACCGAACTCGGGTCATCTCGCTGAGGAGAAGCAGCATGTCGAAGGTTGTGTACCGCGTCGTGCAGCACGACGGCGGATGGGCCTATCAACTCGACGGCGTCTTCTCCGAGACGTTTCCGTCGCACGACGCTGCCCGCCATGCGGCGAAGGTCGCGGCACGCGAACAGCGCATTCCGGGTGACGGCGCCGTGATCTCGTTCGAAGACGCGAACGGCAAATGGCACGAAGAATCGGTCAGCGGATCGGATCGTCCCGAAACCGAAGTCCGGGGCTGAACGGACGCGCCAACCAGATCGGCCAGTTATCGTTGTTTGCCGTCTGATCCGAATCCCATCGCGTGCAGACGCGCCACGATCTTGTCCGTCGTCTCGCTGGCGGGAAAGCGCTCCTGGTTTAGCGTTGGGTCGTACATCGCCTTCAGCAGCTCACTGTCGAGCGCCGACATGCGCGCGCCGTCGGCTGATGCAAGCGGCGATGCCGCGGTGACCGTGTTGAGCAGCGACGGCTGAATCACATCGCTCGTGCGCGCGCCGGTCAGACAGCGAAATGACAGGCGTGCAAAGGTCAGCGCCGCCTGTTCGGTAAGGCGCTGCTTCGTCGCTGCCATCACGCAATGTTCCATGCGCGGCTTGGTGATGTCATCGCTCGGCCGGGTCAGAAGAAACGCATACGGCGTCTCGCGCAGCAGCAAGGTGCGGTCGACGCCATCCGTGTTGGGTCGGTTCAAGCTTGCAACGCGCGGCGCCTTGGCCAGCGCTTCAATGTCGTCGCCGGCCAGAAACAGCACGTTCGCGTCCGACCGTCCGCCTGCTGCGTCGTCGGAAGGAACTTCAATGACCTCGATATGCGCGCGCATCGCCAGACCGCGCAGAATGTCGACGAATTGCGCCCGTCCGTCGTCGGACAGGCCCGAGGTCGCGACGCGCATCGTGCCGTGCCATAGATGCAGCGGGCCGCTGCGGCGTCCATTGCGCAATGTCGGTGAAAACGCATAGCGCAGATGCCGGCAGAGAAAGTCGGTCGGCTCGCACACCTCCATTGCGCTGCGCGCGTAGGCCGGCAGGTCGACGCCTTGCGCCTGTACCGGCTGCATCACGAGAAAGGTGAGTCCGGCGACAGTAAGGCCTGTCGTGAACCGGCGCATGCCGCGTAGCAGTTTCTGCATCCGGCGTCTTCTCCTGTAGCGGATCTTTTCGGTTCAAGTCGGGTTTGCCGCTTCGGTTCCCTTTCCGGAGATGCCCGATGCTGCGTATTTCGACCGGATCCGCGATTGCTGCCTGCGTTGGCCTGTGCTTGTCCGCTTGCAACGCGCCTGGATCGCCGCCGGTTTCGCAGACGGCAGTTTCGCAAACTGTGGTTCCGGGGATCATCGCTGGCGAAGCCGATCCGGCGACCGAGGCGAGCGGCGCGCTCAATCTTGGCAGTATGTATGCGACCGGGCGCGGCGTTGCGAAGGATGAAGCGCAAGCCGAGCGCTTGTTCCAACAGGCGGCGGAGCGCTACCGGACCGCTGCTGCACAAGGCAATGCGTTTGCAATGGCGCAACTCGGGCAACTGTATTTGCGTGGTCGCGGCGTTCCCAAATCGGAGAGCGATGCGGTGTCCTGGTGGCGCAAGGCAGCCGACCTCAAAAATCCGCTGGGCGAAAACGCGCTCGGCTGGGCCCTTTACGAAGGTCGTGGCGTCGCGCGCGATGAAGCTGCGGGCGTGGCGATGTGGAAGCGCGCGGCGGCCCAGAATCTGAACGTCGCCGAAGCCAATCTCGGCGGTGCCTATATGCAAGGTCGCGGCGTACCGCGCGACGAGGCGCAGGCGAAACGGCAATATGAATTGGCGTTGTCGCACGGCTATGTCGGGGCGAATTTCCAACTCGGCTGTATGTATCGCGACGGCAAAGGGGTTCCGGCCGACGATGCGAAGGCGGTCGAGTATTTCAACGCCGGCGCGCTGCGCGGTGATGCGCGGTCGCAAAACGCGCTCGGCTACATGTATCAAAGCGGCCGCGGCGTGCCCCAAGACCTCGAAAAAGCGGCAGCCTATTTTCGGCTGGCGGCGCAGCCGCGCTGACGAAGCCTACTTGGCCGTGAGGCCTTGATAGATCGCGTCGACGAAACGCTCGCCATTGCCTTCCAGCTTGTAGGCGGCGGTCAGCTTCGCCTCGCGAACCTGCTCGATCGTTTTTCCCTTGCCGATCATCGCCTGCACCTTGGTCGCGACGTCGTTCAGCATGTTGCGATAGGCCTGCAGCCCGGCTTTGTCGGTGATGTCGCCGTGCGCGGGCACGACCTTGGTTTTGTCATCCGCCATCGCCAAGCCGACATCGACCGATTGGATCAGGCCTTTGATATCGCCGCCGCTGTCGCGGTCGATGAACGGAAACAGGCCGTTGAAAAACACGTCGCCCATATGCAGCACGTTGGCCTGTTCCAGCCGCACCAGCGTGTCGCCGTCGGTATGGGCGCGCGGCGTGTGGCGTAGCTGGATGGTCTCGATGCCGACATGCAATTCCAGCGAGGTGTCGTAGACGACGGTCGGCAGGGCCGTCGCGGGCGCTGTCGGAATGCGCCGGTTGTAGGCGCTCATGAATTGCTCGGTGCTTTTGCGCGCCCGTACATTGCGATGCGCGATGATCGTCGCGCCCGCGGTCGCAAACGCTTCGTTGCCGCCGCTATGGTCGAGATGCCAATGCGTATTGATGACGTAGCGAACGACGCCGTTGGGCTGGACCTGTTTGACCGCGGCTTTGATCTCTTCGACGTCGGTTTCGCGCTCGTCGTCGATCAGCAAGGCGCCGTCACGTCCCGGTACGATCACGACATTGCCGCTCTTGCCGATCAGCACATAGGCGTCGCCAGCCAACTTCTCTGCCTGCGCGGCAGCGAGTTGCGGCATTGCCAACACAGGCAGGGTGAGGGCGAGGGACAGCGCGATTGGTTTGAACATTGGGCCTCCGGCAGAACGGCGAAGAACGGTCGGACTTTGCGGGGAGTCGGCAGCGACCTGGCAGCGCTTTATTGCGCTGACCGCGCAGAAAATTGCTCCGAGACTTGGATGGTGCGTCCGTCCACCGCTAGGTTCGCGCCGTGACCGACGACTCGAACCATCTTTCACTCAACGGCGTGCGCCTTGGGTATGCGCGCTGGACGCAACCGGGCACGGCGCTGCCGATCCTGTTGCTGCATGAAGGCTTGGGGTCGGTTGCGATGTGGCGCGACTTTCCCGCGCGCCTTGCGCGGGCGTGCGGCCGTACCGTGATTGCCTGGTCGCGCCAAGGATATGGCGACTCCGATTTGCGAGCCGCGCCGCGCGATCCCGATTACATGCACCGCGAGGCTGCGTTGCTGCCGGCACTGTTCGCGTCGCTCGAAATCGAACGCGCCCATCTGTTTGGCCACAGCGACGGCGCAACCATCGCGCTGCTGGCAGCCGCGGACGATCGCGCGCAACAGATTGCGAGTCTCGCGCTGGCAGCACCACATGTCTTCGTCGAACAAGTGACGATCGACGGGATCACCGCGATCCGCGAACGCTACGACGAGCTGGCGCCGAAACTCGGTCGCTATCATCGTGACGCGGCGCACGTCTTTTATGGCTGGAACGATATCTGGCTCGATCCACGCTTTCGCGATTGGAACATTGAAGCGGTTCTGCAGCAGATCACGGTTCCAACCTTGCTGATTCAAGGCGTCGACGATGAATACGCGACGATGGCGCAACTCGACCGGATCGAGCGGGGCGTGCGCGGGCCGGTCCAGCGGCTCGAACTTGCCGCGTGCGGACATTCACCACATCGCGAGCAAACCGCGCAGGTTCTGACCGCGCTGCGTGACCATTTGGCTGCATTGCCCTAACGCCAGCCGGCCTTTCTCAGCTTACGTAAACGTCGCGGCGCCT
The DNA here is from genome assembly GCA_018332375.1 of Roseiterribacter gracilis. Lineage (GTDB taxonomy): Bacteria > Pseudomonadota > Alphaproteobacteria > BOG-932 > Roseiterribacteraceae > Roseiterribacter > Roseiterribacter gracilis. The sequence continues at coordinate 694,375 of BOPV01000001.1, forward strand.
GCTGCGCGGATCTGTCATGCGCCTAACCAAACAGTAGTGTCTGGACTGGGCGCCGCGACGCGCGCTATACGCCGGCCCCCATGCAGTACTGTCTGGAACCGAATCGCCGCCGTTGCTGCCATGGCGGGGAATAACTGGCGTGCAGCGCAGCCTGGCGGCGCCTATGCCGGCCAGGCACAAGCCGACGCGCAAAGTGCGATCGACCGGCTTGAAGCGCTGATCCGCAAGGCGCCCGACGGAATCATCACCGCCGACGCCGGCGGCCGTATTCTCAGTTGGAGCTTGGGCGCCGAGCGCATGTTCGGCTGGACCGCCGAAGAAGCGATCGGCTCGCCGCTATCGATGCTGGTGCCGTCGCGCCTGCGCGCCGCCCATGACAATGGTCTGCGCCGGGCAACAGACAGCGGCGATCTGCGGGCCGGCCACGCAACGCATGCCCTGATCGCTACAACGCGTGACGGCGCGGAAATTCCGATCCGCCTGACTTTGACCCGGTGGCGCGATGCCGACGGGCTGACGTTCGGTGCGGTCGTGCATGATTGCCGTCCGCGAGCCCGCGCCGAAGCCGAGTTCGCGACACTGGTCGATCGGCTGTGCGAGGCGATGGAATCGGGCACGGTGACACCGCGCAGCAAGACGCTGTTTCTCGCCCATGCGAGCCACGAGCTGCGTACGCCGCTAAATGCGATCCTGGGCTTCTCGCAACTGATGGCGCTCGAAGCGCATGGCGCGCTCAACGAGCAGTATCGGGACTATGTCCGCCACATCATGGAGAGCAGCCGCAACCTGACGTCGATCATCGACGGCATGTTGGAACTGGTGCGCCGTGCCAGCGATCCGTCACCGCCGCCTTCGGGCAATCTGTTGCCCGTGCGCGCCTTGATGCAATCGGCTGCGGCGATGGTGAATTCGATTACCTTGAACGAGAAGATCGGCTTTGCGGTCAGCGTGCCGGACGATTTCGACGAGGCGTTGCCGATCTCGCATCGCGCCGAAGGTGCGTTGATGCATCTTCTGTCGGCGATGGTTGCCGGTGCGCCCAGCGGCAGCCAGTTCGAGCTGCGCGTCGTCGCCAACATGCGCAGCAACGTGTTGCTCGAACTGGAAGGGCCGCTGCCCGACGAAGCAGCGCTGACCGATCAAGCACAGGCGCCGAACGGTACCTGCTCACGCGGTGCGGTTGCGGTCGGCGCTTTTTTGGCGAAACAGATTTTGGCGGAAGAGGGGATGCGCGTGCGCGGCCCCTATCGCCACCCCGATACGTCGATCCTGTTCGTCGGCCTGCCGGCAGCGCCGTAATCAGCGCCGCTGCGGTGCCGGTGACGTGCCGCCCGGCGGCGTCCAGTTGCCTGCACCGCCCGGCTGCGCGCCGCCTTGCGGCCCACCTTGCTGGGCGCCTTGCAAGCCGGCGGCTGCTTCGGCGGCGTCGGCTTCGCTGTCGATCTGCTGCAGGCGGGTTGCGTTGGCTTTGATGAAGGCCGCGTTCTCGCGGGCGATCGGCGTCAGCGTGTTGGTCGGGCCTTTCTGCTCGATCATCTGCAACGCCATCGCGGCTTCTGCGGTCGCGAAGCCGATTTTGACATACTGATCGGGCGGGCAGCCATTGGCGACCATCATCGCGGTCGATGCGGGCGCCTGCTTCTTCATGAAGTTGACGATCTGATCAACCGTGTCGCCTTCGGGCTGTTCGGTTCGTTCCTGCTCGGCACGGATCGCGGCATCGGTGCGCGCGCGCTGCAGCAACGTCATCATCGCCTTATGACAGGTTTCGATCGGCTGCATTGTCAGTTTGTAACCGATGCTGGGCGGCATCTGTTGCTGCTGGGGCGCGCCTTGTTGCGGCGGCATCTGCGCCATGGCAGGCGCGGCGAACAGCAAACACACGAGAGCGGCGTACTTCACGGGAACTCCATCGGTTCTGAACACGAACGTGCATGCCGCGCTTCGAGTTGCGGCACAACTATGTCGGTGAATTGCCACGTTCGGCGCCGTCCGCCACGAAGACGCCCCAACCAACGGGCCAAACGAAACGGGGCTGCCTCGTTGCCGAGACAGCCCCGTCGCTCAAGCCGGGTTCAAGCGCTCCATTCGTGAACCCAGCCGAACCAACTGCGCCAATTCAAGCGCCGTCGGTGACGCAAGCGCGGATCGCCCGCAATGTGTGGCCGCATGCTCATTCCGCTGCTTCCGCGTGCACGAGGTCCGAGTTCGCGGGCTCGTCGAAATCATGCACCTCACCATGCTGAGTCAGCTTGGCGTTGCCGGTCATCCGGCGCAGCAGCACGTAGAAGACGGGCGTCAGGAACAGACCGAAGGCGGTGACGCCGATCATGCCCGAGAAGACTGCGATACCCATCGCCTGGCGCATCTCGGCACCGGCGCCGACCGACGTCACCAGCGGCAGCACGCCCATGATGAACGCAAGCGACGTCATCAAGATCGGGCGCAGTCGCAACTTGGCAGCTTCGATTGCGGCCTTCACCGGCGTTCGTCCCGCGAATTCCAGTTCGCGTGCGAATTCGACGATCAAGATCGCGTTCTTCGCCGACAACCCGACCAGCACGATCAAGCCGATCTGCGTGAAGATGTTGTTGTCGCCGTGCGTCAGGTACACGCCCGTCATGCCGGCGAGCAGCCCCATCGGCACGATCATGATGATCGCAAGCGGCAAGGTCAGGCTTTCGTACTGGGCCGCCAGCACCAGGAACACCAGCAACATGGCAAGCGGGAACACCCACACGCCCGAATTGCCGACCAGGATTTTCTGGTAAGTCAGATCGGTCCAGTCGAGACGCACGCCTTTCGGCAACGTCTCGGCAGCGATCCGTTCGACCGCGGCCTGTGCCTGACCCGACGAGTAACCCGGCGCCGGGCCACCGTTCACGTCGGCTGCGAGAAAGCCGTTATAGCGCATCGCGCGTTCCGGGCCCGCGCTCTGCTTGACGCGCAGCAGCGCGGCCAACGGCACCATCTCGCCGCTCTGCGACTTCACCTTCAACTGGCCGATATCGTCGGCATGGGCGCGATACTGCGCGTCCGCCTGCACGCGCACCGAATAGGTGCGGCCGAATTTGTTGAAGTCGTTGACGTAGAGCGAGCCCAGATAGATCTGCAGCGTGTCGAACACTTCGGTGATCGGAACGCCCAACTGACGCGCTTTCTGCCGGTCGATATCGGCATAAAGCTGCGGCACGTTGATCTGGAACGACGAGAACAGGCCTGCCAATTCGGGCGCGGTCTGCGCCTTAGCAAGAAACGCTTTCGTCGCCGCGTCCAGCGCTTCGTAACCGAGGCCGGTACGGTCTTCGATTTCGAATTTGAAACCGCCGATCGTGCCCAGACCCTGCACGGGCGGGGGCGGGAACATCGCAATCAGCGCTTCCTGGATCTGGCTATACTGTTTGTTCAGCGACATCGCGATCGCGACGTCGGACAGGTCCTTGGTCTTGCGCTGGTCGAACGATTTCAAGCCCATAAATACAATTCCCGAATTCGACGAATTCGTGAAACCGTTGATCGACAGGCCGGGGAACGCGATCGCATTGTCGACGCCGGGCGTCTTCAACGCGATCTCGCTCATCTTGCGGATCACTTCCTCGGTGCGATCCAAGGTGGCGCCGTCGGGCAACTGCGCAAAGCCGACCAGATACTGCTTGTCCTGTGCCGGTACGAAGCCGCCCGGTACCGCCTGGAACAGGCCGACACCGGCTGCGATCAGCAGCGCGTACAGACCCATCATCACGGCCTTGCGACCCAGCGCGCGCTGCACGCCGCTGCCATAGGCGTCCGACCCGCGCTTGAACGCGGTGTTGAAGCGACGGAACAGCCAGCCGAGATAGCGGTCCATCACGCGCGTCAGACGGTCTTTCGGCGCGTCGTGGCTTTTCAGCAGCAACGCTGCCAACGCCGGCGACAGAGTCAGCGAGTTCACCGCCGAGATCACGGTCGAGATCGCAATCGTCAGCGCGAACTGTTTGTAGAACTGGCCGGTCAGGCCGCTGATGAAGGCAAGCGGCACGAACACGGCGATCAGCACCAGCGCGATCGCGATGATCGGGCCCGACACTTCGCGCATCGCGCGATACGTCGCTTCGCGCGGCGTACGCCCGGCTTCGATGTTGCGTTCGACGTTTTCGACCACGACGATCGCGTCGTCGACCACGATGCCGATCGCCAGCACCAGGCCGAACAGCGACAGCGCGTTAATCGAGAAACCGAAGAGATGCATGATCGCGAAGGTACCGATGATCGATACCGGCACGGCCAGCAGCGGAATGATCGAGGCACGCCAGGTCTGCAGGAAGATGATCACCACCAGCACGACCAACAACACCGCTTCGAGCAGCGTGTGCACCACCGCCTCAATCGACGCTTTCACGAATTGCGTCGTGTCGTAGACGATCTGGTACTCGACGCCTTCCGGCATGTCTTTCTTGATGTCTTCCATCACCGCGCGGGCATTGTCGGCGATCTGAATCGCGTTCGACCCCGGTGCCGCAAAGATCGGCAGCGCGACCGCCTGCTTGTTGTTCAGCAGCGAGCGAAGCGCATAGTCCGAGGCGCCCAGCTCGATCCGCGCCACGTCGCGCAGATAGGTGATGGCGCCGGTCGGCGAGGTATTGACGATGATGTCGCCGAATTCTTCTTCGGTCTGCAGACGGCCTTGCGCGTTGACCGACAATTGCATGTCGACGCCGGGCAGGTTGGGCGAACCGCCCACGATGCCGGCTGCGGCCTGCACGTTCTGCTCGCGGATCGCGTTGGTGACCTGGCTGGCCGCCAGCCCGTGTTCGGCAACCTTCTGCGGATCGAGCCAGATGCGCATCGAGTAATCGCCGGCACCGAAGATCTGTACCTCGCCGACGCCTTCGACGCGGGTCAGCCGGTCTTTGACGTTGAGCAGCGCATAGTTGCGCAGATACGTCATGTCATAGCGGCCGTTGGGCGACAGCAAATGCACAACCAGGGTCAGGTCGCTTGAGCTTTTGACCGTGGTGATGCCCAGCGCGCGAACTTCGGCGGGCAGGCGCGATTCAGCGCGCTGCACCCGGTTCTGCACCAACTGCGTCGCAAGATCGGGATCGGTGCCGAGCTTGAATGTGACGGTCAGGGTCATCAGACCGTCGGTCGTCGCCTGGCTGCTCATGTAGAGCATGTTCTCGACGCCGTTGATCTGTTCTTCGATCGGCGTCGCAACGGTTTCGGCGATGACCTTGGGGTTCGCACCCGGATATTGCGCGCGCACGATCACCTGCGGCGGCACGACTTCGGGATATTCCGAAATCGGCATGCTGCGCAGCGCGATCAGGCCCGACACGAAGATCAGAACCGACAGAACGCCGGCAAAGATCGGTCGGTCGATGAAGAATTTGGACAGATTCATAGCGTTCAGCGTGCGGAGCACACGCCTCCCTGATGGAGAGTCAAATCGGATGCGGGCGAAGCGCCCGCCGGTCAGCCTTTGGTCGGCGTCGCGGCGGGGGCCTCGGCTTTGTCCATGTTCACTGCAGTCGGCGCGACCACCGCGCCCGGACGGACGCGCTGCATGCCGTTGACGACGACGCGTTCACCCGGCTTCAAGCCGTCGCTCACCAGGCGCAGGCCGCCGACATTGGCGCCCAGCGTCACTTCGCGATACGTGGCCTTGTTGTCGTCGCCGACCACCAGAACGAACTTCTTGTTCTGGTCGGTGCCGATGGCGCGTTCGCTGACCAGCAAAGCCGGTTCCGCTTTCGGCTGACCCAGCTTTAACCGCGCAAACTGGCCTGCGATCAGGCGACCGTCCTCGTTGTTGAAGATGGCGCGCACGCGCACCGTGCCGCTGCGCACATTCACCTGGTTGTCGAGCAGCTGCAGCTTGCCTTCGATTTCGCCGGCCTGCGCCGTCTGCATCAACACGGGAATTTGGCTGATGTCGGCGCCCGCCGGCAGCGACTTCAAGGTGCGAAGCACCAGCTGTTCGTCGGCATCGAACGACGCGTAGATCGGGTTCACCGATACGAGCGTGGTCAGCACCGGCGCACCCGGGCCCGCGGCAATCAGATTGCCGGTGGTGATTTCCAGTTTGCCGACTTTGCCCGCAACCGGTGCGCGCACTTGCGTCCAGTCGAGATTGAGCTTGGCGGTCTGCAGCTGCGCCTGGGCCGCACGCACATTCGCTTCGGCTTCGTGATACGCGTTGGCGCGCTGATCGACCGTGCTTTGCGAGATCGCGGTGTTGGGAAGCTGGACTGCACGTTCATGTTCGCGCTTGGTCAGTACGACGCGTGCTTGTGCCGCTGACAGTTGCGCTTCGGCACGCGCGACCTCGGCCTGGTAGGGTGCCGGATCGATCGTGATCAGCAGGTCGCCGGCTTTGACCAGCGAGCCTTCGCGGAAATGCACCTTGTCGACCGTGCCCGAGACGCGTGCGCGAATTTCGACGCGCTCGATCGCTTCGAGACGACCCGAGAATTCTTCGAACGTCGCAACGTCACGCGCTTCGACCGTGGCAACCGACACCGGCGTCGGCGGCGGTGCCGCGGGTTGGGTCGCGGCGTGCGCGTCAAACCCTTCGCGCGGAATGTGCAGATAGACGGCAAGCGCCAGCGCCGAAACGGTGCCGACAGTCCAGAACAGGCGGGATTTGGGAAGCTTCATCGTCGTAACTCTCGGGCGTTAGGCAGTGGCGAGACGGCCGGCGGCGGCACGTCCCTGAAATTCGGCAAAGAAAACGGCGAACCGGTCGGCAAGCGTGGTGCGCCAAATCGGTTCGAGCGACCCAGTTGTTGCGTCGCCACCGTCAATCGTGGCTGGACGCAACGGCAGGCCGGCCGGCGCATCGGGTTTGGCGATGTCGGCGAACGCAGCCGGCGGAGTCAGCAGCGCGCAGGGAAAATTGGTTGGGCCCGCGAAGGTGTGATGCTGCACGGCGACGCCGGCGGCTTCGAGACGCGCGGCATAATCGATGCTTTCGTCGCGCATCGGATCGTCGGTGGCGGTCAGCACCAGCGCCGGCGGCAAACCGACCAGACGCGATGCATTGACCAGCGATGCGTAGGGATGGGCCGCGCTTTCAGCGGTGTCGCAATAGGCTTTCCAGCCATCGGCCCAGCGGCAACCGACCGGACCGCACGCAGCGTCGCGTGCCGAACGGGTTGCGACGCGCGGATCGAGCATCGGCGACAGCAGGATCTGGCCCGCAAGCGGCGGTCCACCGTAATCGCGTGCCTTCATCGCAACGGCAGCAGCGAGATTGCCGCCGGATTCTTCACCGGCAACGAACAGGCGCGTGCCGCGACCGGCCAGTGCGACGCGTTTTTCGAACAGATATTTGAGCGCGGTCTGCGACGCATGCAGCGCGGCCGGAAACGGATGCGCGGGCGCCAGCGGATAGGCGAGTGCGGCGACGACAGCACCAGCCTGCACCAACGCCGAGGCGACGGTCAGGCCGTTATCGAGATTGCCGAAGGTGAACGACCCGCCATGTAGATGCAGCACCAGCGGCGCACCGCGCGGCGTCGTCGGTGCGCGGTAGACGCGCAGCGGCAGCCGCAGGTCTTCGCACTTCCAGCCCTGCTTTTCGAAGCCGGGAACGTCGAGCATCTCTTCGGTCCAGGACAGGCCGCCCACGAGCGCAGGCGCAGGTCCGCCGGTGGCGGTCTTGCTGGCTTTGGTGAGGGTGGACGGCTTGGACATGGGATCCGGCGAGGGACAGATGTGGCGGAGACGAATCTCCGTTGCGGTGCGGCAGAAGCTGGATTACTTCTGCCTACGGAATAAGTCCTGTTCTCGGAGCTTCTTTATTTCCGCTCCGCTAACAATCAGGGGTTAACTGGAGCATGGACCAGCTCTCCGCGATGCGAGCCTTTGTGCGGGTGGTCGAGACCGGCAGCTTCACCAAAGCCGCGGAATCCCTGCGTGTGCCCAAACCCAGCCTGACCAAGCTGGTGCAGCAGCTCGAAGGCCATGTCGGCGCCAAGCTGCTCAACCGCACCACACGGCGGGTGGGCGTCAGTACCGACGGCGCGATCTATTACGAGCGCGCGACGCGTCTGCTGGGCGACATCGACGAGCTGGATGGCAGCATGACGAGCAGCCAGACGGCACCGAAGGGTCGTCTACGGGTCGACATGTCGACACCGATCGCGACGCATCTTCTGATTCCGGTGCTGTGCGACTTTCACAAACGCTATCCCGACATCCAGCTTGAAATCACGGTGACTGATCGCGCCATCGATCTCATTGGCGAAAATGTCGATTGCGTCATTCGTGGCGGCGAGTTGTCGGATCAGAGTCTGATCGCGCGTCGCATTGGCGATCTGCAGTTCACCGTCTGCGCCGCGCCGTCTTACATCGAAAAGCATGGCATGCCGACGCATCCGAGCGATCTCGACAAGGATCACTACACGGTCGCGTATCTCTTGGCGCGCACCGGCCGCCCGTATCCGTGGGAGTTCGTGAAAGGCGACGAACGCGTCGAAGTGCAGGGCCGGTACTTTGTCGCGGTCAACGACTCGCAGGTCTATGTCACGGCGGCGTTGCACGGGCAGGGCGTGATCCAGGCCGCCAGTTTCATGGTGCAAGAGCATCTGAAAAGCGGCGCGCTTGTGCCGGTCTTGACCGATTGGCACGTCGAAAACTTGCCGATGCACATCGTCTATCCGCCGAACCGCTATCTCTCGAACCGCTTGCGCGTATTCGTCGATTGGGTGGCGGAGACATTCAGCAAGAACGAGTGGGTGCGAAGGGCAAGCTAGACACGCGCAGCGCGGCTCCGGGTTTGGCCCGGGCATCCACGCGACTGGTGACGAACGCGCAGCACAGACGTTTCTGGGCCGACCTCGTCATGGCGGAGCAGAGCGTCCAGACGCCGAACTATTGCCCCGGCGGCGGACCGGGTGGGCGGCCGAATGCGAGCGGCGCGACGTCGGCGCCCTTCGAGCCCGCGGCAACGACTTGGTACAGTGCCTTGCCGATCGGGCTGTAGGTGACGGCCTCGGTCACGGCCAGCACCGCGAAGGTGACGGCGAGGCCGTATAACCAGGCGGGATGCACGTGCCCGCTGCGTCGCAGATCCATGACCACGCCCGCCAGGGGAAAGAGCAGGCACACCGCGAACGTTGCTTCCCACGCAAACGGAGTCAGCAGCGGCAACGGCAACAGCCTTCCGACCGCCGGCGCAACCATCATCGCCATGCCGCAGAAATGCAGCCGCCGGTGCCAGTCGGTTCGCCGCCGCAGCGCAATCGCTGCGTAGGTGAGGCCGGCGAACGCGAACAAGGACAGCGGATTGAACACCAGGAAATGCAGCGGGCGGAAAAAGAACGGCACGTGCACGACGCGAATGTCGAACACCGTGATGGCGCAACCCAACACCAGCATCACAACCACCCAACCGGCGGCGAACCAGCCCAGCCGGCGATGCAGCGCGATGTTGCCACGCGTCACCAGAATGTTCTGCGCCAGATAGATCGCGACCCAAGCCATGAAGGCGACGGCGTGGGCGTGGACGAGCAGCGGCGCGCCGAAGCCCGACCTCCCCATCGCCAGGTTCAGGGTGAAGCCGGCCACGATCGTGACCGCCATCACGATGGCGCCGGCAAGGAAAAAGCCGCGGTCGTCGCGCGGCGAAACTGAGCGTCGTCGTTCAGCGATGGCGGTCACGGCAATCCCTCCTCCTGCGCGGCAACGTCACGGCCGGGTGTACCAGCGGGCTGTCGCTCGATCCAGTCGTCAACCGGCCAGCTCCAGCGCGCAATTTTTCTTGCCGCTTCTGCAGGCTTGGCGTGTTGATCGACTGCCGCTGCACATCGCCTGGCCGCCCAATCGCTATCTGTCGAATAGACTGCGCGTCTTTGGCCGGCGGAAACGCTTGGCAAGAACGAGTGGGTGAATCGGGCGGCGTAGACGCTTGCTGCGCTTCAGGCCGGCGCATATCAATCCAGCTGCAATCGATTGTCGGGGAGCTGCCGCGTGACCAAGACCCCAGCCGAAATTGAGCTGCTGGCCGAGTCGGGGCGTTTGCTTGCGTCGGTATTCGCCTATCTCGACGCGCAGCCGCTCGCGGGATTGAGCACGATGCAGGTCAACGACCTGGTCGAAACCTTCATCGTCGATCAGCTCGGCGCGCGGCCGGCCAGCAAAGGGCAGTATGGCTATGGCTTCGTGCTGAACAGTTCGAAGAACGAGGTCGTCTGCCACGGCGTGCCGTCGAACGATGACATTCTGCGCGACGGCGACATCGTCAATTTCGACATCACGCTCGAAAAGCACGGCTACATCGCGGATTCCAGCAAGACGTTCTGCATTGGGACCGTAACGCCCACGGCAAAGCGGCTGGTGCGCACCACCTACGAGGCGATGTGGAACGGCATTCGCGCGGTGCGTCCCGGTGCCAGGCTTGGCGACATCGGCTTCGCGATCGAGCGGCATGCCAAGCGCAACGGCTATTCGGTCGTGCATGAATATTGCGGCCATGGAATCGGGCGCGAGATGCACGAAGCGCCGCAAGTACCGCATTACGGCAAGCCGGGCACTGGCCTCACTTTGCAAACGGGCATGGTCTTCACGATCGAGCCAATGCTGAACCAGGGACGCAGAACGGTACGAACCGAAGATGATGGATGGACCGTCGTCACAGTGGACAAGAAACTCTCGGCGCAGTTCGAACATACGGTTGCGGTCACGCACGACGGCGTGCGCGTCTTGACCTTGCGTCCGGACGAAGTGCGGTTGGCGGCATGAAGCGGTTGATCGCAATCGCAATCGCGGCTGTCGCGCTATCGATCAGCGCGCATGCCGCAACCCAAGACCAACTCGCCGAACGTTCCTTGGGCGACGCGAAGGCGCCGGTCACGGTCGTCGAATATGCGTCGATGACTTGTCCCGCCTGCGCGCTGTTCGAGCGCGAAGGTCTACCACGTCTCAAGGCCGACTATATCGACAGCGGCAAAGTGCGGCTGGTCTATCGCGACTATCCGCTCGACCAGATTGCGGTGAAGACGTCGGTCGCGCTGCGCTGCCTGCCGCCGGCGCAGTTCTTTCCACTCAAGGCGCATCTCTTCCGCACGCAAGAATCCTGGGCCTTCTCGAAAGACCCGATCGCGGCGTTGCGCCAGCAGACCAAACTCGCCGGCCTGTCGGATGCGCAGCTCGACGCGTGCCTGGTCGACAAACAACTCGAGGATTCGATCCTCAATTCGCGCCTGCAAGCCGAGACCTACAAGTTCAGCGGCATCCCAGCCTTTATCGTCAATGACGGTGTCCCCATCTCGGGCGCCGACTACGACAAGTTGAAGGCTGCGATCGACAAGTTGCTGGCGCAGCGCGCCGGCAAATAAGCGGCGCAAAGGAGTTCGAACGTGAAGAAGCTGGCTTCTCTTGCTGCGCTGTTCGTTTTCCTCGCCGGATCCGCTGCGTTTGCGCAGTCGGCATCGATGCCGTCCTTGGCCGGCGACTTGCTCGCCCTCGAAAAGCTCAACGCCACTTGGCTCAACGCCTACACGACGCGAGACGTTGCTGCGGTCGATAGCGTGCTCGCCGATGAGTTCGAAGCGATCTATCCCGGCGAGCAGGTCCGCAAGAAGGCGGACATCCTCAAGGGGATGACCAATCCGGCGAACAGCATCACCAGCATCCGCTGGGACAATCTCAAAATCCTGGTGTTCGGCGACGTTGCATTGGTACGCGGGATCACGCATGTGGCCGGCACCAACCCGCAAGGGCCCTTCACCAGCGCCAACGACTATGCCGATGTTTACGTCAAGCGCGCGGGCACCTGGCGCGCAGTGTCGGCGCATGTCGTGCGCGTCCAAGAATGAAAGCATTGCTGCTCGACCAGGCGAACGCGCCGTTTCGTCTGACCGAGATCCCGATGCCGGTTGCGGGTGCGGGCGAGGTGCTGGTGCGCATCCATGCCAGCGGCCTCAATCCGCTCGACACCAAGATCCGCGCTGGTGCCGCCGCGCATGCAAAGCATCCATTGCCCGCCGTGCTCGGCATGGATCTCGCGGGTGTGGTCGAGCAGGTCGGCGCGGGCGTCACCGCGTTTCGCGCCGGTGACGAAGTCTACGGCATGGTTGGTGGCGTCGGCGGCGTGCAGGGGACCTTGGCGGAATACGCCGCGGTCGATGCGCGCTTGCTGGCGCACAAGCCCAAGAACCTCTCGATGCGCGAAGCGGCCGCTTTGCCACTGGTTGTGATCACGGCCTGGGAAGGGCTGGTCGATCGCGCCAACCTGCAGGAAGGGCAGACCGTGCTGGTGCAGGGCGGCGCCGGCGGCGTTGGTCATGTCGCAGTGCAGATCGCGCATGCATTCGGTGCCGACGTGTACGCAACCGATCGCGGCGCCAACATCGCCTATATCGACACGCTGGGCGCGATGCCGATCGATGTGTCGAAGCACGATGTCGACGCCTATGTCGCGCAGCACACGGATGGCCGCGGATTCGATCTGGTCTATGACACGGTGGGCGGCGCGGTGTTAGATGCGTCGTTTCAAGCGGTGAAACGGTTCGGCCATGTCGTCAGCGCGCTGGGCTGGGGCACGCATGCGTTGGCGCCGCTATCGTTCAAGAACGGCACCTATTCCGGCATCTTCACCTTGATCCCGCTTTTGACCGGCGAGGGGCGCGAGCATCACGGCGCCATTCTCGCCGAAGCGGCGCAGCTCGCCGAAGACGGCAAGCTGCGACCGCGGCTCGATCCGCGTGTGTTCGACCTGCACACGGTGGCGAACGCGTATGACGCGATCGCCGATCGTACGGCAAACGGAAAGCTGGTCGTATCGATCGCTTGAGCGACGCTCAGGCGGCTTTCGCGTCGAGGAAGTGCAGCTCGCCGAAATAATCCAGCTTGCCGATCTTCAACCCGTTGTGGCGCAGAATGTCGTGCGCCGTGGTCAGGTGGAAAAAGAAGTTCGGCAGCAGCACCTGCAGCAGGTAGGTGTCGCCGCGCAGCGTACGAACCGCGCCGCCCAAACGCATCTCCACGATCCGCGCGTCGCTGCCATCGAATTGCGACGGCTGCAGGTCTTTCAGCAGCGCGGCGGTTTTGGCAATGCGTTCTTTCAGTTCGTCGAAGGTCGTCTCGGTGTCCGGAAAGCCCGGCGTCGGCGCGCCGGTCAAGCGCGTGATCGCGCCTTTGGCATTGTCGCTGGCGCGCTGGATCTGCGCCGACAGCGGCTGCATGTCGGGGTAGAGGCGGGCGGTGAGCAGGACCGCTGGATCGATCTTGTTCTCGGTTGCGTAGGTGGCGCCTTTGTCGAGATAGCTGGTCAGAACCTCGAACCCACGCAGCAGCGTAGGGACGGTGACCTCGTACATCGAAAGCGACATTGTTTGTCCTTGGTTGGAAGAGCCCGCGCGGGCGGTCCTGTTGCGCGTGCAGCGAAATGTCTCGCCGCAACGCGCCCAGGAGACGCGCGAATGGAAAAAGACTGTTTCCTACCGCCGCCCACCAGCGCGCTTTTTCGCAGTCGCCTTCTTCTTCGCCGGCGCTTTCTTCGTGGCCTTCTTCGCGGCCGCACCTTTGCCCAGGCTCTGCTTCAGCGCGTCCATTAGGTCGATCACGTTGTCGCCGCGCACGGCGTGTTTGGGTTCTGGGATCTCCTTGCCGGCGGATTTGGTCTTTACCAGCTTGCGCAACGCTGCCTGGTAGCGGTCTTCGAACAGGCCAGGATCGAACGGACCTTCGAGCCGCTTGATCAGGTCGGTGGCGACGCTCAGCAATTCGCGGGAGGATTTCTTTTTGGGAATGTCGGCAAAGTAGTCTTTGCCGTGCCGCACTTCACGCTCGTCGCGCAGGGTGGTGAGAATCAAACCGTTGCCGCATGCTTTGAGCAATACCGGATGTTCCCGCGTCGACAGAGTGACGCGCGCGATCGCGGCTTTCTCCGTCTGCGCCATCGCATCGCGAATGACACCGTAGGCTTCTTCGGCGACGTTGCCGTCGGGAACGACGTAGTAGGGCGTGTCGAGATAAATCTCGTTGACGTCGCTGGCATCGACGAAGCGTTCAATGTCGATCATGTGCGCGGTCGGCACGTCGACTTTCTCCAGCTCTTCGTTCGTGATCTCGACATAATGGCCTTTCGAGACCTCAAAGCCTTTGACGATGTCGTCGCGATCGACCTCCTTGCCGGTCGTCGCGTCGACGAGCCGCTGCTTGACCCGGTTGCCGGTCGCGGAATTGAGCTGGTGGAAATGGATCCGCTCGGCCGCGGTCGTCGCAGGCGCCAGCCGGACAGGTGCGGTCACGAGCGAGAGTTTGAGGTGACCTTTCCAGGTCGTGCGTTTTGCTGCTGCCATGGTTCCTCCGTTGGGGAGGAACGCCGGAAGTGGCCGGTGGTTGCCTTGCGCGCTTACGCCAACGATTAGAGGCCTGCGATGGTGGCGTCGGCGTTGAAACACGAATCGGCGCCGTTCCAACGGGTATGGGCGACCCGGACAGGGCATCCGAGTGGAGGCCGCCGCCGGCGCCTGCGTTGTTAGATGCCAGCAGGATCTCGTATATTTCGACGCCGTATCGCTGACCGTGCGGGAGCTTCGATGATCCGGACTTTGCTTTTTCTCGCGCTGCTGTTGGCCGCTGCACCCGTGGCCGACGCGGCGTACAATCCCAACGTCACGGTGCGTGAGCGCGCCTTTGCATCGTCGGTGCAGGCGGCGATCAAGCGCAACGATGCCAACTGGATCGCCGAGAATGTGCGCTACCCGATCCGTGTCTGCGTCGGAGCCGAGCTGACTCAGATCAAGGACAAAAAGCAGTTCTTGAAAGAATACAGCAGCATCATCGACGCGCGCGTCGAGAAGAACGTCGTCGGCGACGACCTGAATTTCCTAAACAAGAATTTCCAGGGCGTTCTGCTCGGCGGCGGCAGCATTCTGATCTATGATAGCGGTGAGGGCGATCCGGCGCCGAAGCGCCAACGGTCGCTGAGCTTGAACGTGGCACCACCCGAAGAGACGCTCGAAGGCGGGCATCCGCTGATCACAGCGATCAACAACGGCTCGGTCGATCCGACCAGCCGCCGTTTGAAATGCCAATAAACGCAGTCAGTGCCGTTTGAAGTACTGCACGTCGCGCTCGTGTTTTTCGGCTGCGGCGCGCGTGCTGAACGTACCGAGATTGCGGCGCTTGCCGGTCTTCGGATTCACCTTCCGCGAATAGAGTCGGTATTCACCGGATTTGAGTTTGCGGATCATACAAACTGAACCGCGTCGCCGGGCGCAGGTTCCGGTTAGGGCGACGCGACCACGCGCTGCCGCTGTTCGCCCAGCCCTTCGATCCCCAATGTCACGACGTCGCCTTCGCGCAGATAGCGCGACGGCTTTTGCGCCATGCCGACGCCAGGCGGCGTGCCGGTCGTGATCACGTCGCCAGGTCGCAGCAGCATGAATTGTGAGACGTGCGCCACGATCTGCCGGACGGTGAAGATCATCGTCGCGGTCGAACCGCGCTGCATTTTCTCGCCGTTGAGGTCGAGCCAAAGCGGCAAGGCCTGCACGTCGGCGATTTCGTCCGGCGTCACGAGATAGGGACCAAGCGGGCCGAATGTCGGGCAGCCTTTGCCTTTGATCCATTGGCCGCCGCCGCGTTCGAGCTGCCAGCCGCGTTCGGACACGTCGTTGCAAACGCAATAGCCTGCGATGACCGTGTCGACGTCGGACTCGGCGAGATAGCTTGCTTCGGCGCCGATCACGATCGCCAGCTCGACTTCCCAATCGACTTTGCTACTGCCACGCGGCAGCACGATGTCGTCGTTGGGACCGCTGACGCAGGATTGCGCCTTGTTGAACAAGATCGGCTCGGCCGGGGCCTGCATGCCCGCTTCGGCGGCATGATCGGCATAGTTGAGTCCGACGGCGATGAAGTTGCCAACGTTGTTGACGCACGGACCCAGACGAACTTCGTCGCCGATGATCGGCAGGCGCTTCAAATCGGCGTCGCGCAACTGCGCCAAGGCCGACGGATAGAGATACGTCCCGCTCAGATCGGGCAGCAGCGCGGAGGCATCGCGACGCAGATTTTGCGCGTCGAGAATGCCCGGCCGCTCTCTGCCGCTCGGTCCGAAGCGGAACAGCTTCATGTCACAGGCCGCCGCTCGCCGCTTCTTTCTTGGGCGGCGTGCCGGCGTCGAGATGATCCCAATGCAGGATCGCGTTGAAGCCCAGAAAGTAACTGCCTTGCGTCTGCCACCGCCAGAACGGGCGCAGCGCATACAGCACCATGTGGCCTTTGCCCGACGGGACGTCGACCAGCAGCGCTTTGTTGGTGAGCGTCGAGCCGCCGACCAGCAAGCCCGACAGAAGAATGTCGTCGGCCTTGGCCGGGAACTGCATCACGGTGCGCGGTTCCTGCGTCGGCTCGGCACCGAACGAGCGCCGGTTGTTGCTGCCGAACGGCGACAGGTTCGACGGGTTGGGCGCTGGCTTTTTCTCTTCGGTCGCAGGATCGGGTTTCCACGGCGACACCGCAGGCAGCACTGCGTTCGGCGTCACGTTCTGACTCAGTCGCGCGCCCGGCGCGTTGGGATCGAAATACGGATTGATGCCCGCGCCACGTCCCACCGTCAGTACCGGTGCTTCCGAGAAATAGACCGGCAGTTCTTTGCCTTCGTAGCCGTAGACAAGCGGGCTCGCCTGGTCGGCCAGCACGCCGCGCATGATCGAGCCTTTGCTGAACAGATCGGTCGGCTTGCTGATGCTGACGCCTTGGGCAACGCCGTACTGCGTCAACAGCTCGACCGTGGTGCCGTCGCCAATCAGTGTGCCGCCCGCTTCGACGAACTTTTTCAGCTCGGCGATGCCGTCGACGCCAAGACCGCCGCGAATGTCGTCGGCCTGGTCGAGCACGCCGAGATTGGGCGTCAGCTCGCTCTTCTTGTAGGGGATCGGATCGTTGCCGTGCAGCGGCACGCCGTTGACCGCGTCGGCCACCGTGCCGTTCACCGTCGGATAGATCAGCACGTCGAACTTCTTGCGCAGATTTCCTTCGCGCACCTTGATGTCGGCGAAATAGGTGTAGGGGACGCCATACGCGTCCAGCGCCGCGCGCCACCAGCCTTCATCCTGCGTGCGCAGCCAGGAATGGAGATAGCCGATGCGCGGCGTCGTCAGCGCGTGAGATTTGACCGACGGCGCCGTCGCGACCGCTTCGCCGCTGACGCCAAGCTCGGCCACGACTTTCTCGACCGCGTTGCGATCCGCGTTGGTGAGAATGAAGGTGCCGGCAGCATATTTGCGGCCGTCGATTTCGAACGCTTCTTCGGCTGCCTGCATCTTGGCGTTCGGCAGTTTGAAGCGCAGCGCGACCAACGGATTGTCGCCGGTGTGGTTGATCAGAATCGTATTGCCGCTGCCGGTGATTGTGCCTTTGGGCGCGATGTCCGCAGTCAGCAACGTCATCTTCTGCTGCAGCACGGCGGGATCGCGCACGACCTTCAAGTCGACATTGCGCATATATTGCATCGTCCAGCCCGTATCGTCGTAGGGGCGAGGATTGGCGGCGGGGTAGACCTGCACGCCGAGATACATGTCGAGCAAGGTACGATAGGGCTGATCGGCACGGATGACATAGTCGCCGGCAGCAACCTTGACCTTCCCGGCGGTGAAGTCGGTATCGGCTACGCTGATCTCAGCACCCTGCCGGCGCAACGTGTTCAACATGTCGGCGACGTTGAGCTTCGCCGTCTGTTTCGCCGGCACGACCCAGGCATTGATCGCATCCGCCTGTTTGCCGGCGTCGATCGCGCGCTTGTTCTTGAGCCAGTAATTTTCGAGATAGAGCTCGTGGTCGCTCGCAACCTTGTTGAGCGCGAAGAGTAGCGCCGATTGCTGGATGTTGACCGTGTTGCGCGGACCCCAGGCGATCGACGGCAGCGGCGGGTTCGGCCGGTACCATTCGCGGCTGGTGACGGTCGGCGGCAGTTTCAGTTCTTTGTTGATGTCAGGGCCGTAGCTCTGCACCTCATAAAAGCGGCCAAAGGAATTGTGCGTGACCGCAATCCAGAACAGGTAGTTGGGCACCCAGCCGTCATAGAAACCGTAGGTCCAGACGCCGGGCACGCCGCGCTTGGCCATCTCCATCACTTCGGTCTGCGCCAGCAACCACCATTCGTTGCTTTGAATCGCATCGAGCGACGGGTTGTACGGGCCGGTTCCGGTCGAAGCGTAAAGATAGGACTGCGCTTCGTGCAGATCGTGCAGCACGGTCGGACGCCATTCCAACATGCCGGCGGTGATCGCCTGCGTCAGTTTGAGGAACTGGCCCATCCCGTCGCGATTGTTGTCGTGCGCGACGTAGCGGCCCCAATACATCAGCGGCGGCTTCGGCTTGTTGGTCTTCTTGCCGTAGTAATAGGTGTCGACATGTTTCTCACGTCCGTCGACTTCGACGACGGGGGTGATGAACACGACCGAATTCTTGCGGATCTGCTCGACGAAGGGCGTGTCTTCGACGATCAGACGGTAGGCGAGTTCGATCAGCGTTTCCGGCCCGCCAGTTTCCGGCGAATGAATGCCGCTGGTGAGCCAGTAGATCGGCTTGGCGGTTTTGATCAGCGCGCGCGCCTGCGCTTCGCTGGTTTTGCGTGGATCGCCGAGCGCAGCCAGCGCAGCCTTGTTCTGGTCGAGATCTTTCAGCACCGCTTCATCGGCGATGGCGAGCACGATCAGGTCACGACCTTCTTCGGTCTTGCCCAAGGTAAAGAACTTCGCGCGCGGCGACGCTTTGGCGAGCGTCTCGTAATAGCGCTGAATGTCTTTGGCGTAGGTCAGTTCGCCGGGCGTGCCGGGAATGCGGCCGAAGAATTTTAGCGGCGAGGGGACGGTGTCGGACGCCGGCATGTGATCGACCAGCTCGGTCGTAATCCGTTTGTCGACCAGATGCTGTTCGATCAGCTTGGTGTATTCGACATCCGGTTTCTGCTCGGCGTGGGCCGTTGCGGCGAAGGCGAGAAGCGCAAGCACGGCCGAGATTGATTTCGTCATGGTGGGTCCCCGACTTGAAGCCTGTTCCACGCGCCAATTCTGGCGTTCTTGGATCAGCCTCTATCCGGTGCCCCATCTGCTTTGTCTACGGCCGATTTCCGGCAGCGTTTTGTTAGCGGTTGACGGCACGTGCGGTGCCAAGGCGACCGTTCGTCCTGCCGAAGCTGCAAATTTCATTTTCCTGACGAAACGACCGGACGCAGGGACCGTTTGTGCCCGCCCGGTGTTGAACCCACCACGGACCTGCGCATTCACGCCAGCGGGACATGATTTCGACACGGGAGACGAATGATGGCGATCAAATCAGTGCAGGATTTTCTGCTGAATGAGTTACGCGACACGCTGAGCGCCGAAAAGCAACTGCTCAAGGCGATCCCCAAGATGGCAAAAGCTGCGACCGATCCGCAGCTGCAGGACGCGTTCATGACGCATCTGGAAGAAACCAAAGGTCAGGTCGAACGGCTCGAAAAGGCGTTTGCCGAGTTGGGTGCGGCGCCGCGCGCCAAGACCTGCGAAGCGATGAAAGGTCTAGTCGAAGAGGCGCAGGAGCTGATCGACGAAGACCTGCCGCCGGAATTTCTCGATGTCGGCCTGATCATCGCGGCGCAAAAGGTCGAGCATTACGAGATCGCGGCCTATGGCTCGCTGACCACCTTGGCCAAGTCGCTCGATCTGCGCCCGGTAGGTTTGCTGATGGGCGAAACGCTCAATGAAGAACTCAATGCCGACAAACTGCTGACCAAGCTTGCGGTCGGCGGCATCAACCGCAAGGCCATCGAGATGGCCGGCGCGGAAGAGGAAGAAGAAGTCGGTTGAGGTTCGGGCGGGCCGGCGTAATTGCCGGCCCGCCGCTTCATTTCACCGTTGCTGAGTCACGGCGATCTGTTCGCCTTCATAACAACTTCAGCCACGGGTCAGCACCGCCGCGAGGCGTGCGTCGGCACCGAGATCGGCGTCATCCAAACGCAAGGGTGAAGCCGAAAGCCGTGCGAAGAGTTCCGCGACATCGTGATAGACGGCGATGCAACCTGCCTTCCGCATCGTTGCCATCCCGAAGGCGCCACCCAAAACGCCGATCGTGCGAATTCCGACCGCAGTCGCGGCCTGGACGTCATAGATCGTGTCGCCGATGGCCAGTACGCGCTGCGTGTTCGGCCCGCCCAAACGTTTGAGCGCGAGCTGGAAAATGTCGGGGTCGGGCTTGGACCGCTCAACATCGTCCATGCAGACGAGAACATCGACGAGGTCGGTCGCGCGGGTGAGGCGCAAATAGTGTTCGATATCTTCCTTGTCGCCCGACGAGCCGATCGCAATTTTCACGCCCGCTTCGCGCAGGCGCGTCATTAGCGGAGCGGACATGGCGAAGGCGCGCACATCAGGACGGTGCTGCGCACGAAAAATCTTTCCTTGCGCTTCAGCGATCCGGTCGTGCGTACGTTTGCTCTCCTGCGGCAGCAAGGTGGGCAGCAGATGGTCTGCGCCTTTGCCCATCTGTTGCCGTACCGCATCGCGCGTGACGTCAAAATTGTTGCGGACAAAGGCTTCGTGCCAAGCCACGATTTCGTGGACGACGGAATCGACCAGGGTGCCGTCGACGTCGAAAATTACTGCGTCAATCATCAACCTCAGGAACCTGCGACGGCGGTATAGGTTTCCGGCTGACGATGGAGTTTGGCGAGAAAGTCAAAACCGGCCTCGACGAGACGCGCATGCTCGTACTCGGGTGCCAGGTTCTGATCGGGTTTCAATTTCAGGCCGGATTTCAAGCAGCTTTGACGCGCTGGCGGATACGGCCAAATTCGCCAGTGCAGCAGCGTTGATTCTGCTGATTGCATCGCTGGCAGCATTGATTGTGCCCGGTGCACAGCACGGTGCTGTCGACGGCTATACAGCGACGCGACGGATCGAAGTCTGCATCACGCGCAGCACATTCATCGCTCTGTTGCCTTTGGCCGGGGCGCTTGCGATCGACATGGCTGTCGCACTCTCGCGCACGAACAGCACGATGTTCGCGCTCGCAAGCGGCGTCGCATTTGGCGCGCTGGCGCTGTGGTTCTGGTACGGGCTCGCGTTTCGGGATCGCGCGCGGTACGGCGCAGCCGCGCGGAAGATTGCTGCGGGGCGGCAAGAGGAGGGCACGCCGATGTCCGAAAAAATCACGTACATGCTGACCGAAGCGCGCACGAACTTGCCGGGGGTGCAGGCGATGCTGGGATTTCAGCTGGCCGTCATCGTGACCCAGGGATTCGACGCGCTGCCGCCCTATGCGCGCTGGCTGCATCTCGCTGCACTGGGCCTTATGGCGTTGGCGATCATTCTGTTGATGGCCCCGGCCGTGTATCACCGCACAGTCTACGCTGGTGAAAACAGTGCGCAGTTTCTCGCCTTGGGCGGACGCATGGTCTTCGCGGCGACGATTCCGCTGGCGCTGGGCCTTGCCGCGGATTGCTGTGTCGCAGTCGAAAAGATTCTGCATGCGACCGACCTGGCGGTCGCATGCGGCGTCGTTGTGCTGCTCGGGCTGACCGCGCTCTGGCACATCGTTCCGCTCTGGATGCGTCCGCGCTGATCCAACCATGGAACCGGCGCGCGTCTCGCAAGTTCGCGTCGCATGACCACACTCGATCTTGAAGCCAAGAAAGAAATCGGCGACGCGCCGGTTTCGTCGTCCGTCCGGTCCGATCGCGCGGCGATCGATCAGCAGGATCGCGATTGGGAAAACGGCACGCTCGTCGGACGCACCGTCACGATCAATCGGCCGCGGCAGGACGTTTATTTATTCTGGCGCGACGTAGCGAACCTCGCGCGGGTCATGGAGAATGTCGAGCGCATCGACAAAATCGACGATCGGCGCTCGCACTGGGTCGTCACGGCGCCGGCAGGGCGTACCGTTGAATGGGACTCGGTGATCACTGAAGACGACCCGGGGCGGTTGCTCGCCTGGGAATCGGTTGAGGGTGCAGACGTGCGCCACACGGGGCGCGTCGAGTTTCGCGATGGCCCACCCGGTCGCGGCACGGAAGTTACGGCGACCATCGTCTATGACGCGCCCGCCGGCGAAGTCGGCCGCATCCTCGCAAAGCTTTTCCAGAAGGAACCGAAGATTCAGGCACGCCGCGACCTGCGGCGCCTGAAGCAGTTCATGGAAACCGGCGAGATCAGCACCAGCGAACCGCCAGACGCCGCACCGCGCGCGTAACGTTACAGAAGGCAAGGAGAAGTCGAATGCGTGCACTCACCTGGCACGGCAAGCAGGATGTTCGCGTCGATACGGTGCCCGATCCGCAGATCGTCAATCCGCGTGACTGCATCATCAAGATCACGTCGACCGCAATCTGCGGTTCGGACCTGCATCTCTACGACGGCTATATTCCGACCATGCAGGCGGGCGACATACTCGGCCATGAATTTATGGGCGAGGTGGTCGAAGTCGGACACGGCAACGCAAAGCTGAAGCTTGGCGATCGCGTCGTCGTACCGTTCACGATCTCGTGCGGTTCGTGCTTCTTCTGCGAGCATCTGCAGTTTTCAGCGTGCGATAACTCCAATCCGGCGCACAAAGCCGACATGTCGGAGATCGCCTACGGCTATCCGATGGGCGGCGCGTTTGGCTATTCGCACCTGACCGGCGGCTATGCCGGCGGCCAAGCGGAATATGTACGCGTTCCGTATTCCGACGTCGGCCCGATCGTCATTCCCGACGGTCTGGAAGACGAGAAAGTCCTATTCCTGTCCGACATTCTGCCGACCGGCTGGATGGCGGCCGAGAATTGCGCGATTGAGCCCGGCGACACGGTTGCGGTTTGGGGCTGCGGCCCGGTCGGTCTGTTTGCCATCCAAAGCGCGCTCATCCTTGGTGCGCATCGTGTGATCGCGATCGATCACCATCCGCGCCGGCTGGAACTCGCCAAGTCGCTGGGCGCGGAGATCCTGAACTTCGAAGATGTCGATGTTCATGAGGCGCTGGCCGAAATGACGGGCGGCATCGGTCCCGACGCCTGTATCGATGCCGTCGGCTTGGAAAGCCACGGTTGGGCGATCGACAACGTGCTCGACATGGCGAAGGCGAAAGTCGGGCTTGCGACCGATCGCACCCACGCATTGCGGCAGGTGATTCACTGTGTGCGCAAGGGCGGACGCGTTTCGATTCCCGGTGTCTATGGCGGCATGGCCGACAAATTCCCCATCGGCGCGCTGATGGAGAAGGGCCTGACCGTCAAAAGCGGTCAGACGCACGTGCAGAAATACTCGAAGCAGCTGCTCGAGATGATCGGCGAAGGGAAGATCGACACGACTTTCCTGATCAGCCACCGCATGCCGCTCGAGAAAGCACCTGACGGCTACAAGATGTTCAAGGAACAACAGAACGACGTGACCAAAGTCGTTCTGAAGCCGCATTGAGGAGGAGCCGGATATGACCGATCGGAAATTCGCAATCGTCACCGGCGCGTCGACCGGCATCGGTTTTGAACTGGCAAAACTGTGTGCGCAGAACGGATTTGATCTGCTGATTGCGGCGGACGAACCGGAAATTGAAGAAGCAGCGCTTGCGCTGCGGGAATATGGCACGACTGTTGAAGCGCTCGAAGTCGATCTCGCCGACACGGATGGGGTTGACGAGCTGTATGCTGCAGCCAACGGGCGCGCAATTGACGCGCTGTTGGCCAATGCCGGTCGCGGCCTGGGTAAAGGGTTTCTGGATCAGGATTTTGACGAGGTGATGCAGGTGATCGACACCAACATCACCGGCACGATTTATCTGCTGCAGCTCGTGGGACGCGAAATGCGCGCGCGCGGCGCGGGCAAAATCCTGATCACCGGTTCGATCGCCGGCTTTATGCCGGGCACGTATCAGGCGGTGTATAACGGCTCGAAAGCGTTTCTCGATTCCTTTTCCTGGGCGTTGCGGGCTGAGCTGAAAGACAGCGGCGTCACGGTCACCTGTCTCGAACCCGGGCCGACCGAGACTGAATTTTTCGCCCGTGCCGACATGCTCGACACCAAAGTCGGTCGTGCGGATAACAAGGCCGACCCGGCCGATGTCGCCAAGACCGGCTTCGACGCGATGATGAATGGCGACGGCGAAATCGTTGCTGGGTGGAAGAACAAGCTGCAGGCGGCGATGGCGCATATCCTACCTGCATCGGTCACCGCAGAAATGCACCGTGATATGGCCGAGCCAGGCGGCGGCATCAAAAAATAAAGGCGATTTGGGCCGCGGCTGATGCAAGTCGCGGCCGCCTCGCGCAGGCGGCCATCGCGTTTGCCGCGGAATGCAGGGTCGCGTTCCGCCTGTGAATTGGCACCTGCAACCGTGTGCAAGTGGAAGCGTCGTGCTGGCAACCCGCGTGCTACGCGCATCGCATGAACAACTGCGTCATTCGCCCTGTCGCCGTGTCCGATTACGAAGCCTGGCTGCCGCTCTGGGATGGCTATAACGAATTCTATGGCCGCGCTGGACCGACCGCGCTCCCGCGCGAGGTTACGCGTGTGACCTGGGATCGGTTTTTCGACCAGAACGAGCCCGTGCATGCGCTGGTCGCCGAAAGCGGCGGGCGGCTGCTTGGTCTGGCGCATTACCTGTTTCATCGCAGCACGACTGCGGTGGCGTTGACCTGCTACATGCAGGATCTGTTCACCAGCGAAGCAGCGCGCGGGCAGGGTGTTGGTCGCGCGCTGATCAACGGTGTCTACGAGATGGCACAACGCGCGGAATCACCACGCGTCTACTGGCTGACGCACGAAACCAATCACACGGCGATGCAGCTCTACGACAAGGTCGCGGACGCGTCGGGGTTCGTCGTGTACCGGAAGATTTTCTAGGACGACTTACGCCCGTACCACCGGCCGTACCCAAGCTGCGACATAGTCGATCGCGGCCTGTGCGACGAGCGGCAATTGCGCATGCAGGAACGGCCACGCATGCACAGTGTTCTGCCACACTTGCAACGTCACGGCGACGCCGGCTGCTTCGGCTTTGCGCGCGAAGTCGGTGGAATCGCTCAACATCAATTCATCGCTCGACACTTGCAGCAGCAGCGGCGGCAAGCCGGTGAGGTCTGCATAGAGCGGTGAAACCAATGCTTGGTCGAGCGGCGTGCCGCGCGCATAGGCTTTGGCAGCGGCCTGGAAGAAGAGCGGATCGCTGTCGCCGTTTTCTTGGTACGACGCACCACGCAAGGCGAGGTCGAGCCACGGGCTTAGCAGATAGGCGCCGGCAGGCATCGGCATGCCCGCGTCGCGCAAGCGCAGCAGCAGCGCTGCGGTGAGATTGCCGCCGGCCGATTCGCCGGCCACGACGATGTCGCTCGGCGCGAAGCCTTTTGCGAGGATCGCTTCATAGTTGGCGACCGCGTCGTCGAGCGCGGCGGGATAGGGATGCTCGGGCGCGAGCCGGTAATCCATGTTGAAGGCGACGATGCCGCAGCCTTCGGCAAGACGGGCGACGAAATGCCGGTGGCTGTTGCGGCTGCCGACCGTGAATCCACCGCCGTGATGATACAGCATCGCTTTGCCGGTCTCACCGCAAGTCGGCGTGATCTGTTCGCCGTTTGCGATCGGCTTGATCATGCAGCCGGGCGGAACCGGCAGCGGTGTGAATTTCGCGTCGAATCCGCGGCGCACTTCTTCGATGCCGCGAACCTGGCGCGCCGCATCTTCGCGCAGCAGCGCTTTAACGTCTTCGAGGTTTTCGTCGCGCGGCGAGGTGATGAGCGTCATAGCGTGCGGGCGATCAGCAGCTTCATGATCTCGTTGGTGCCACCATAAATCTTCTGAATCCGCGCGTCGACGAAACGGCGCGCGATTTCGTACTCGCGCATATAGCCATAACCGCCATGCAGCTGCAGGCAGGCATCGACCACCTCGTTCTGCTTTTGCGAGATCCACATCTTCGCCATCGACGCCGTAGCGCCGTCGAGCGTGCCGGCCGCGTGTTTGCTGATGCAATCATCGACGAAGGCACGACCGACGCGGCATTCGGTCAGCAGCTCGGCGAGTTTGAAATTCGTGTTCTGGAATTCCAGAATCGATTTACCGAAGGCCTGGCGGTCTTTGCAGTATTCGATTGTGATTTCGATCGCGCGTTCCATTGCCGCGATGCCGCCGATGGCGAGCGCCAGACGCTCTTGCGGCAATTGCTGCATCATCTGCGCAAAGCCTTTGCCTTCTTCCGGTCCGAGCAGCGTGTCGGGCGGCAGCTCGACGTCGTCAAAGAACAATTCCGACGTGTCGGAGGCTGCGAGGCCAATCTTGTCGAGGTTGCGACCGGGCCGGTATCCCGCCGACTTTGCGTCGACGAGAAACAGCGAGATTCCTTTGGCGCCTTGTTTGGGATCGGTCTTGGCTGCAACCAGGATCACGCCAGCGAGCTGGCCGTTGGTAATGAAGGTCTTCTGCCCGTTGAGTTTGTAGACGTTGCCCTGTTTCAGCGCGCTGGTGCGGATCGACTGCACGTCGGAGCCGGCCCCCGGTTCGGTCATCGCAATCGCGCCGATGATCTCGCCCGACACCATGCCGGGCAGCCAGCGCTTCTTCTGCTCTTCCGATCCGTATTCGACGATGTAGTGCGCGACGATCGCGCTGTGCACGGAAAAGCCGACCGACATCTCGCTGACGCCGCGTTCGAGTTCTTCGATCACCATCGCTTCATAGGCGAAACTGCCACCGACGCCGCCGTAGGCTTCGGGCACGGACGGGCACAGCGCGCCCATCGCGCCGAGCGACTTCCACGCTTCGCGGCTGACCATTTTCTGTGCGCGCCATTCTTCGGCGTGCGGCGCGAGTTCATCGACGATGTGGCGCCGCAGGGAGTCGCGGAACAGCTCGAGATCGTCGTCAGCCCAGCTCGAACGGGTGGTTACTTGTGCCATCGTTTCCTCGCCTAGATGCGCGTTCTTGGACGCGCTTTCGGCGGTTCAGAAACCATAGAATGCGCTATCCGACAATTGCGTGCCCGTGGGCGTCAGCCGACAATCGCATGAGGCACAAAGCGTGCGTTGCCGCCGGTGACGAGTTCGCTGTCTTCACGAATGCCGAGTCCGGCCGCCTGACCTGCGACCGTCCACGATCCCAGCACCGGACGTTGCCCGTCGAAGGTCGCAAGCTCGCTATAGGCCTGGTCGATGTACCAGCCTGGTTCGAAGACGGGCGCGTCGGCGGGCGTTGCGCGCGGCGGGCGATCGTCGGCGCCGAGCCAGATTGACGTGCCGGCGCCTTCGCGCCCCCACAGCGCTTTGGTCACGATGCCTTTGCCGCCGTGCCAACCCGACGGTGCGCGGCCTTGCTCGACGTCGAGCGCGAAATAGGACGGCAGCAAATTCGGATGGCCTTTGGCAGCGCGCCACAGCAAGGGCAGCAGACCCTTGTTCGACACGACCATCTTCCAGGCTGGTTCCAGCACGCGAATTTCGCGCGCCTGCGCCGCGCGCAACATCGCCAGTCCGAAATCTTCGCGCAGCAGATCTTCCCACGGATAGAGCTTGAACAGGTCGGTGATCGGACGGTCCTGCAGATCGACGAACACGCGTCCATCGGCGAGGCCGATTTCGTGCATCGCAAGCAGCTGAATATCCTGGCCCGCCTGCAGCGCCGTGTCGGCAAGATAGGCGACGGTGCCGAGATCTTCGGCCGACGAACCAAGTGCCGCGAAGGTCCAACGTCCTTCGCGCGATCCCAACATGCGAAACGCTTCGATCAAACGATCGTGGATCGAGTTGAACTGATCCGCATCGCGCGGCAATGCGCCAGTTTGTTTGCCGGTCTCCAGCCATTCCCACTGGAACACGGCCGCTTCGAACAAGGCAGTCGGCGTGTCGCCGTTATATTCGAGCAGTTTCAGGCTGCCGTCTTTGCCGCGCGCGAAATCCATGCGGCCGTAGAGGTGCCGTTCCTGGCCGCGCCAGGAATCGCGCACCAACCCGTGTGCCCAATCCGGAATTTGCAACGCGCGCAGCAAGGGCGGCTGTTCGATCGCGTCGGCGACGACCTGATAGACGAGCTGTTCGATTGCAGTGGTTGCTGCTTCGATCTCGTCGACCTCGTCCATCGTCAGCGCGTAATAGGCGCTTTCGTCCCACCACATGCTGCCGTCGGCACGACGGAAGTCAAAGTTGGCGCGTGCGGCTGACGCTTGCCAGTCGCGCGCATAGCCCGGACGTCGCTGCATGTGGGTTCAGCTACCTGCTTCGCCAGCCGACGCAGCAGCGCCACGACCAGTCGGTCCCATCGTGCCGCTTTCCGCACGCGTGCCGAGGCCGCCGCGTTCAACGCTGTTAAAGGTCGAGGACGCGGTGCGCGCAGGTGCTGCCGCTGACTGCACTGTCGATGCAGCCGCAGCCGCCGGCATCGTCGTCACGCCCGGACTGACTGCAGCACCGGTCGCGGTACGAAAGCCGCCCGCTGCACCTGAGCTGCCGGATGCGCAAGCGCGTTGGCCGAGACCGCTGCCGCAGCTTGCGCTGCCGTACAACGGCGCGGACGGCATCATGCCACCGCCCGACAAAGCGCGGCCGATCATGAATCCGGCGAGTGCGGGCATGAACCAGCTTTGCCCGTTGCGTTCGCGCGGCTCGCACGCCGCAGCGCCGTGTTCGGCTTCGCATGCTTCGCGCGATTCGTAGCGCGGTGCGCGGGTTTCATGTTGCGCCTGCGCGTCGCGCAGCGCCGCGTTGCATTGCTCGTCGGTGAATTGTCCAGACTCGCGACACGCAGCAGGCGACGCAAAACTGCCGACCGGTGTCGGCTTTTTTGCACTGTCGTCGCATGCGGTGAGCGCAATCGGCGCCGCCGCCATGAACAAAAGCGCGATCGAACGCGACCGACGCATGATCTTCCTCCATAGCCCACCGTGTGTTGCTTCTCGGCCGGGGGCTGATCCGTCTTAGATAGGCATTCCTGACAAGAGACGGAATAGGCATTTGGCGGGTCGGCTACGACCGCCCTGCAGTCCGCATTTTCTTGACCGCGAACCGTTCTCGTGGGTTTGCGCGCAAGATCGCGAGAACAAGCAGGGCCAACAAAAAGGCCAACAAAGGGGAGGAAAACATGTTGTTGAGACTCGGCATCCTAGTCGCCGTCGCGCTGGGGTTTGCGCACCCATCGATTGCCAAAGAAACCAGCGCCCCACCGGCGGCAAAGCTGGTGATGGAAGAGGCGATGGTGCCCACCGGCGAGCCCGGTATTTCGATCTATGTGCGCAACAAGCGTCCGGCCGACATGAAGAATTTTTCGCCCGAACGCACCATTCTGTTCGTGCACGGATCGACCTATCCGGCAGAGACGGCGTTCGACCTCAAACTCGCCGGCACGTCGTGGATGGAATATATCGCGTCGCGCGGCTACGACGTTTGGCTGGTTGATTTGCGCGGCTACGGGAAGTCTTCGCGCCCGAAAGAAATGAGTCTGCCGCCTGAGCAGAACGAGCCGCTGGTGCGCACCGTCACTGCGGTGAAAGACGTGGGCAGCGCGGTCGATCACATTCTCGCCAAGCGCAAATTGTCGAAGCTCAATCTGCTCGGCTGGTCGTGGGGCACGACCATCATGGCGACCTACACGACCGAGAACGCCGCCAAGGTAAATCGCCTTGTCCTATACGCGCCGCAATGGTTGCGCGACACGCCGAGCCTAACCGCGCAGCCCGGCCCGCTGGGTGCGTATCGCAGCGTCAAACGCGAGGCCGCACTGGCGCGTTGGCTGACCGGCGTTGCTGAAGACAAGAAGAAGGATTTGATCCCGGCCGGCTTCTTCGACGCGTGGGCCGACGCGACCTTCGCCAGCGATCCGGAAGGCGCGAAAATGAACCCGCCGGTGCTGCGCGCGCCCAACGGGACGGTCGCCGACAGCAAGGATTTCTGGCAGGCCGGCAAACCCGTCTACGATCCTGCAAAGATCACCGTGCCGACTCTGCTGATCGGCGCCGAATGGGACCAGGACACGCCGGTCACGCTGGCGCGCACGCTCTATTCGCTGCTGGTCAACGCGCCGGAAAAGCGCCTGGTGACGATCGGCGAGGGCACGCACACGGTTCTGATGGAAAAGAATCGGATGCAACTGTTCCGCGAAGTGCAGTTGTTCTTCGATGAAGGACTGAAGAGCTGAAACGCGGCGACGAGCGCTGCCGGCGGCGGCGCTCGTTGCGACCTCCGAAGGAAAGTGGCACACACTTTCGGTGACTCTCGTCGTCAATCTTCTCGGCCGATCCGGGGTCGGCAAAAGCGGCCTCGCCGGCGCTATCGTCGGCAAGCTGAAAGCGCGCCATTTCCTCGCCGAACAGGTGACGGAATTCGCCAAAAGCCTGATTCTCGACGGCAACATCGCCGCGCTCAAGAACCAGTCTTTCGTGCTGGGAAACCAGTATCACTGGGTCGAACGCTGTATCGGAAAAACCGACATCGTCGTGACCGACAGCCCGACCTTGCTGTCATCGATCTACGCGCCGCCCGAATATCCGCAAAGCTTCCATGATTTTGTCTTGTGGACGCACCACGCGCATGACTGCGTGAACTTCTTCCTGCGCCGCAACGATGGATCGGCCTACCAGAACGAAGTCCGCGTGCATGACGAGTCGGATTCATACCGGCGCGAAAAGCTGATCGAGCAGCTGCTGGCCAAGAACAACATTCCGTTCATTGAGCTGGCGGTGGATGCAAACTGCGTCGATCGCGCCGTCGAACATATCGTCGCCGCCATCCGCGAACGCGGCGGCTATCTGACCGACCTCTACGATCCGACCTGAAACAAGCCCCGCTTATTGCGGGTGATACGAAGCTTCGATTGCCGCGAGTTTGGCTTCGTATTGCTGCGACGGCATCAGATGGCGAACCATCTCGAGATCGCGGCTGCGCAGCGACCGGTACTGCGCCGCCGCGCGCTCGTAGATCTGGGCCGGCGTTGCCGGGCGCACGATCAACTCGGGAATTGGAGCCGGGCCGGGCGGCAGTCCCGCCGTCACCGTCGTGGTGGTCGTCTTCTTTTTCACGACCTTGGCCTTGGCGACCGGCGCCTTCGGCTCCGGCTTCTCGGCCAGGAAGCCGTCGAGGGCCGGGGCAGCAGCTGGCTTCTCAGCCTTGGCCGGCTTGGGTGCGGCGGCGGCCTCTTTGGCCGCCTTGGCGTCTTTGGGGCTGGGATTGTCCGGGCCTTCGCCCGGCAGCGGCTTGCGCATCGGCGGTCGGACTGTCGCGAAAGACGGGGCGGCGGCGGGCGCGCGGCGCGCGTGATCGCGGGCGTAGATCTCGGACGGGCTTAGCCGGCGGACGGGCGGGCGCGCGGGCGTCACCTGGCTGCTGGTCGATTGGCCTTGCGTCGGAAGCCTGTCCGGGGACGAGGACAGCACGCCCATCGGGGGCGCCGGCGACGTCGTCGAGGTCAGTTTTCCGGGCTCTTCAGCAGCGAACGCAACAGCCGGCGCGAGCAGCGCGGCTGCGACAATGCGCAGAAGGGTGGGGCGAACCAACATCGCGGCGACCATAGCCATGGCAGATTAAAATTGTCGACATCGACTGTCGACGATTTGCACCGCGTTTACGCGGCGTTGGCGCGAGTTTCGGCCCTCCTGCGAGAAGGCCCGTTCGGTTACCGCGCGAGCGCCTGCCAGGATTGCAGCAGGCCCGACTGCATCAGCTCGTCATGGCCGCCGATCAGATGCTCTTGCGCGCCGTCTTTCAGAATGATTTGCGGCATCGTCTTGAGCGGCCGGCCAAATTTCGTCCCCAGCGCGGCGTACAGACTCTGCCGCTCGCTCTCATCGTCGTGGACGATTTCGGTGTAGGGCACCTGGTGCTTGGTCAGTGCCTCTTTGGCACGCACGCAATAGGGGCAATCGGACTTGGAATGGACGGTCAGGTGCATCGCCGGATCAAATCCGGTTCGCGGCGATTCGTGCAACGGCTTGACGGCAGAATCGCCGGCGCTCGATTCAACGTCGCTCGATCGCAGCCCAGTCGATCAGGTCGTTCGATTCGCTGAACCCCGTTAGCGCCGGCTGCAGGCCGAAGAACCGGACATTGTCATAGACGCTGAGATGCGGGGCCGCGTCGTAATAGGCGTCGACCAGATCGCGCGTCATGGCGATGCGGCGATCGAGATCGGCTTCGCGCGTCGTCGCTTCGATCTGCGCCGTCAGTTTTTCATCGCAGAACCACGGCGCGCGCCACAGGCACGAATTCACGCGCAGCGCGCGCAACACGTCGCGCGTCGGTGACGAGCTGTAGGGAATGCCGAACCCGTCGCTGGTCCAGCCGCCGAACGCGACATTGGTCAGCAGCTTCTGCAACGGAATTGCGCGCAGTTCGACCTCGACACCGACTTTGCGCAGATCGGCCGCGATCTGCTGGTACATGACGACGTCGCCGGCGGTGCCGCCGACGACAATGTCGAAGATCAAGCGGAACCCGTTGCCGTACCCGGCGTCGGCGAGCAATTGCTTTGCGCGCGCCGGATCGTACGGCATCGGCGTGAGCTGCGGGTCGTGGCCGATCACGCCGGCAGGTGCGACGCCGGCGGCGGTGCTGGTCAATCCACTCAGGCCTTTTTCGACGATCAATTGCCGGTTGACCGCAAGGATCAACGCGCGCCGTACGCGCACGTCCGCCAACGGGCCGGGCTTGGTGGTCAGGAACGCAATGCCCATCACGCCAGGTTCGTGCGTGACCAGATTGCGGATGCCGGCTGCTTTGAGACCTTCGATCTCGTCCGCGCCGAGCCCGACCGCAAGGTCGATCGCACCCGCGGCGAGCGATTGCACGCGCGTGTCGGCTTCGGGCATCGCGATCAGTTCCAGCCGGTCCATCTTTGGCGGGCGCCAGCCGCGCTTGTGCGCAACCAAAGTCGCGCGCGTCGGCGTCCAGCTTTCGAGTTTGAACGGGCCGGTTCCGATCGGTGCCTGCGCGAACTCGTCGATATTCTTGGCGCGAAACAACGCGGGCTGCGGAATGAACAGCACCGGCAGACTGCGCGGCAAAGCGGGATCGGGCCATTTGGTTTCGATGTCGACGGTCAGCTCGTCGACGAAGCGTGCTTCTTTGATTTGGCTCAATTCGCGCGCAACCGATTCACGCTGCGCCGCCGGGCTGATCAAATAGTCGACCGCCGTGACGACTGCGTTGGCGTCGAATTTGGTGTTGTCCTGAAACAGCACGCCCGGCCGCAGACGAAAGCGCCAGGTGACGGGATCGGTGCGTTCCCACGACAGCGCGAGCCATGGCTGCAAGTCGCCCTGCGCATCAAAGCGCGTAAGCCCGTCATAGATGGCCGTGATCACATAGGACGATGGGATCTGCGTGTCGCGAAACGGATTGCCCAATCCCGGCGGCAACGCGATCAGCCCCGCGCGCACGGTCCGGTCAGCAGCGCCGGCGCGGTTGGGCACAAGCGCAATGGCCAGCAGCAGAATGGATGCGAGATGGCGAAGAGCGGTGGGCACGGCCGGGCTATGTTGCACGCGCATGCGGTGCCGTCCAATCTCGGCGGTCGATTATCCAGGAGAGGAGAGCAGATGCACGAAACAATTCGGGGCTCGATCCTCTACACCAGTCGCAAGCCCGACCGGATGGGGCACGAGCGCGGCCGTGAACAGTTCACGATCATCAAACATCGCGACGGACGGCGCAGCCTGCAGGCGCATGCCGAAATCGACGATGCGCCGAATGTCTTGCGACTGGTAACGACCAGCGTCGATGCAGCGTGGAATCCGACCGACGCGTCGGTGCGGCTCAGCGTCGGCGACGAATTTGTCGGATCGAGCTGGTACCGTTTCACGGACAAACTCGCCGAGTGCGAAGGTTTCACGGCGCGCGAGGGCAGAATTTCACAACGCTACACGCTGGACCGTCCGATCGGCACGCTCGGCGCGCATCCGATCCAGGGCGATGCGTGGCACCTCAATCGCTACGATTTGAGTCAGGGGCCGGGACGGCAACGCCTGCCGCTGATCATGATGACCAGTCTCGATCATCGCGGCGCGACCGGCCCGATGCTGCTTGCGCGCGATTTGACCTTGAACTTCGTCGGACCGGAAACGGTCACGGTCGGTGCCGGCACGTTCGAGGCGCTGCATTTCAAATACGGAACCAACGACGACTATGACAGCGAAGATCCGTCACGCCATCCGCCATACCATGTGTGGACGACCGCCGACGGCGATTACATTTTCCTGAAAGGCCAGGTCGCCGGCTATATGAAAACCTATTACGAGCTGATGTCGCTCGAGCGGGTGATCTCACCGGCAAAGTGACACGCAGCTTTTCGTCCGGGCGCGTGTTCGACCAGCAACGGTCGTTCGGTGCGGCAGATGTCGCGCGCAATCGGACAGCGCGGATGGAATTCGCAGCCTGGCGGTGGCGCCAAGGGTGAGGGTGGTTCGCCCGGCAGCACGAGACGTTCGGCATCGGCGGCGGTTCGTGCCAGCGACGGCGTCGCTGCAATCAAGGCGGCGGTGTATGGATGCAATGGTGCTGCGAGCGTGCGCGCAGCAGGGCCTTGTTCGACGACGCGCCCCAGATACAGAACCGCGACACGCTGCGCCACGCGCTGCACCAGGGTCAGGTCGTGCGCGATCAGCAACAGTGCGATCCGCGACGTGCGCTGCAAGTCCGCCAGCAAGGTCAGGATCTGCGCCTGCACCGACATGTCGAGCGCCGATAGCGGCTCGTCAGCGATCAACACCGACGGTTCCGGCGCCAGTGCGCGCGCCAGCGCAACGCGCTGCCGTTGGCCACCGGACAAGGCGTTCGGCAAATAGCTGGCGAATTCGGCCGCCAACCCGACTGCGTCGAGCAAGCTGGCGACGCGCGCCTCAATATTGCCGAACTTCAACGCGTGCAGCGGCTCAGCAATGCTGCGCGCCACCCGCCAGCGCGGATCGAGGCTGGCATAGGGATCCTGCAGCACCGGCTGCACGTGTTTGCGAAAGATGTGCGGTTCGACCGACGCAAGTTCGTCGCCGCGAAACGTGACCTTGCCGCGTGCAAGCTGATGCACGCCGAGCAGCGCCAGCGCCAAGGTCGATTTACCCGAACCCGATTCACCGACCAGCGCCAAGGTCTCGCCTTCGTCGAGCGTGAGATCGATGCCGCGCACCGCCTGCAACGTCTGCCCGTCGTGCGTGAACTCGACCGCGACGTCGTGGGCTGCGAGGATCTCAGTCATTGAGCGGATTCCAGCAGGCGATCTTGTAGTCTGCGTCGCCTTCGAGCGTCGGACGCTCCAAACACTGCTCGGTCGCGCGCGGACAGCGCAGACGGTACGAGCAACCTTGGATCTGCTCGCCCGGCGCCGGTGGCGATCCCGGGATCGGCGTCGGGATCGACGCCTCCATGTCAAAGCGCGGCACCAGATCCAGCAGCGCGCGCGTGTAGGGATGCCGCGGCGTCGACAGAAGCCGCGCAGCCGAACCAATTTCGCGTACGCGGCCGTGATAGAGCACGGCGATGCGATCGCAGAGTTCGGACGCAACGCCGAGATCGTGCGTGATCAGCAACAAGGCGCGGTCGCGCGATTCACGGCGCAGCAAATGCAGGATCTGCAACTGGATGGTGGCATCCAGCGCCGTCGTCGGTTCGTCGGCGACGAGCAGGCGCGGGCGATTGGCAAGGGCCAGCGCCAACATCGCGCGCTGGCGCATGCCGCCGGACAGAAGATGCGGATAGGCGTCGGCGTGATGCGGCTGCAGCCCGACGTCGCGCAACCGGTCGAGCGCGCGGGCGCGCGCTTCGCGTTTGGAAATGCGTTGATGGCGGCAGATGGTTTCGACCAGCAGACTGCCGATCGTGCGCACCGGATTGAGCGCGGTCGTCGAATCCTGAAACACCAGCGCGACGCTGCGGCCACGCAAGCGCCGCCACGACGTCTCGTCGGCGTCGCGCATCTCCTGGCCCGCGATCGCCAGCCGCGTTACACGCGCATCGAGTGGCGCCCGCACCAGGCCGAGCAGCGCCAGCGCAGTCAGCGATTTGCCCGAGCCCGATTCCCCGACCAGCCCCAGCGCTTCGCCTTGCGCGATAACGAGATCGACGCCGTCGACCAGCTTCACGCCGTCCTCGGTCGCCACGTGCAGGTCTTGCAGGTCGAGCAGCTTCATGCGGCGAACGAATGCCGGTCGCGGCGCGTCCAAGCCGCGATCCCGTCGCCCAGCAGGTTGGCTGCGAGGACGGTGACGATGATGCAACCAGCCGGCACCAGCATCAGCCACGGTGCCTGCAACATGCGCAGCCGTCCTTCTTGCAGCATGTTGCCCCAGGTCGGCGCGTCGAACGGCGCGCCGAGACCGAGAAAGGTCAGCGCGCTTTCGGTGATCAAGGCGTCGCCGAAAAAGAATGCGACCATGACGAGCAAGGTCGGCGCGATGCCGGGCAACACGTGGCCGAGCGCGATCGCCAGGCGCGATGCGCCGGCAAGCTGCGCCGCCAAGACATACGGCCGCGCCATCAGCGCAGTCGCTTCCGCTTGCACGACGCGCGCGAACACGGCCCAGCCAAGCAAGGTGATCGTCAACACCAACGGCATGAAGCCGCTGCCCGCGACGGCCAGGATCACCACCGCGGCGACGATTGCTGGAAACGCCATCATCGCGGCGACGCCGTGATCGACAATGCGCTGTGTCCAACCACCGACCATCGCGGCGAGCAAGCCCAGGACGGTGCCGATCGTGGCTGCGAATAACGTCGCCAGCGCAGCACAGCCGATCGACCAGCGCAGTCCGGCGACGGCGCGCGCGGCGAGGTCGCGGCCGTTCTGATCGGTGCCGAACACATGTCCCGGCGTGCCGAACGGCTGGAAGCGGTCGACCAGATTTGCCGCCAACGGATCCGGTATCGGCAACACGCCGCGCAACACCAGCAACCCCAGCAAGACGGCGACCAGCGCACCGCCAATGCGCAACTCCCAAAGGCCGGCGTTGGTGCGTGCGTGCGCGCGGCGCAGGCGTGTCGCGGCAGCGATCATCGCTGCTGCTTTCGCAAACGCGGATCGAGATGGCGAAACAGCGCGTCGGTGCCGAGATTGATCAGGAACACCATTGTCGCGACGACCGCGGTCAGCGCTTGCAGCACGGGAAAATCGAGACTGCGTGCCGACTGGATCAACAACCATCCCATACCGGGCACGACGAAGATCGATTCCGTCACGACCGACCCCGACAACAGGAACGCGAGCTGCGTGCCGGCAAGTGCGGTTGCACCCAGCAACGCATTCGGCAGCGCGTGCCGCCACAAAACCGTGCGCGGTGCAGCACCGGTGGCGTAGGCGAGGCGGACATAATCTTCGCGCAACGCCTCTTGTAGATTGGCCGCGGTGACGCGCGCGATTTTCGGAGCCAGGAACGCTGCCAACGCCAGGGTCGGCAGAAACCAGCCGCGCCAGTTCACGACACCGAATGGCGGCAGCCAGTGCAGCTGGACCGCAAACAGATTGATCAGCAACAGCGCGACGACATAGCCGGGCACGCCCTGCACGACGAACAGCAGCAGCGACGCGATGCGCCCGTCGTTGCGGCCGGTGCGCGCGCCGAGAAACACGCCGGTGCCGAGACCGAGCAGGATCGACAAAGCCAGCGCAGCGCTTGCGAGCAGCAAGGTGACGGGCAGGTGATGCAGGACTTTGCCAAGCGCAGGTTCGCCGCTGGCGAGCGACGTGCCGAAATCGAGCACCGCGAGTTGGCGGAGATAGGTCAGATATTGCGCAAGTAGCGGACCATCCAACCCGTAGGCCTGGCGGATGGCGATGATCTGTTCCGGTGTTGCGCCTTGGCCGGCGAGCACGGCGGCCGGATCGCCCGCCAACCGCAACAGGAAGAACAGCACGGTTCCCACGACCAGCAGCAGCGCGATCAGCTCGGCGGCACGGATCAGCGCGCTTGTCAGGACTCGGTGCAGCACGAGCCCGAGGCTAGCGGCGGACGCTGCGTCCCGCAAACGACGGAACGTCGTCCCCGCGAAGGCGGGGACCCAGGTCCAACCGCAATGGAAACACGCACAAGAAAAAGCGCCCGCCGGATTTCTCCAACGGGCGCCTGTTGTTCCACCTGGATCCCCGCCTGCGCGGGGATGACGTCACGCCTGGCGGCGCGACGTCACTTGTAGATGATCTCGACGCGGCGGTTTTGCGGTTCGCGGACACCGTCCGGCGTCGCCACCAGCGGCTGGCTTTCGCCTTTGGCAAAGGTGACGATTTCCGATTCCTTGAATCCGCTGCGCAGCAGCTGTGCCTTCACGGTTTCGGCGCGGCGCTGGCTGAGCCGCTGGTTGTAGGCGTCGCTGCCCGAACGATCGGCGTGACCGGTGACTTCGAGACGCGTCACCGAACCGGCCTTTGCGTTGACCGCCGCAGTGTCGACGATCTTGCTTCCTTCCGGCGTCAAGTCGGCGCGATCGAAATCGAAGAAGACGAGATACGATTTCGGCACGATCGGCTTTTGCACCGGCGCGACATAGGCCGCCGACTGGACCGCACTGCTGCGCGACACCGGCACGTCCCACTTGAACTTGATGCGGCCGAGCATGATCAGCGGATCCGCGGGATAGGTCGCGGTCAGCGGATTGGTCGGGCTCGAGACCTGCAGCACGGTCGCGTAATAGCGCTCGTCCGTCAGGTTTTTGCCTTCCACCGAAATCGTCCAATGCCCGTCCGGCGTGTCGTACGCGACAAAGGCGTTGAACAGCTCGGTCGAACGCGTCCGCTCCAGCGGGTTGCTGTTCGACGTGTTGTTCCAATAGGCGTCGGTGTGATCCCACTCACCGCCGATGCGCAGTTGGCCCGGAATGCCCAGTGGCACTTCCCAGACAAAGCCCACCGCCGTTTTGTTCGGGATCAGATTCTTAAGCTTGAGATCTTTGGTCTGTCCGACCGTCAGTGTCTGGCTGGCGCTGTTGGTAAGACCGTTCCAGCCTTTGCTGTACCAGCCGTGCTGGACGTTGCCCGACGCATAGACGTTCAGTTCCGGGATCGGCTGCCAGTTCACTTCCAACTCGAAGCCCAGAACATTTGCAGCGCCGACATTCTGCGTCGTGCTGGTCACCGTGCCCGGGAAGAAGACCGGGTACTGCAGACCGGCATAATAGTCGGCGAAGAAAATGTTCGGGTTGATGCGCAGCTTGTGATCTGGCGTCTCGTATTTGATGCCCGCTTCGTAGGAGTCGACCTTTTCCGGCGCGTACGAGATCGGGAAACCTTCACGACCCGGAATGCCGACATTCGCGGTCGGCGAGATCGAATTGAAACCGCCCGACTTGAAGCCCTTGGTGTAGGACGCGTAGGCGAGCAGCTGATCCATGGCCTGCCACTCGATGCCAACTTTCGGAATCAGCGAGTAGAAATTCGTGCCGGCCGTTTGCTCGTAGCTGCGCAGAGTCGGATAGAGCTGCGAGACCACAGCGCGTTCATACGTGTAGCGCAGACCGCCCGTGATGCCGACCGACGGCAGCACCTGATACGTCGCTTGCGCGTAGCCGGCCAACGCATCGGTCTCGCGCGAACGCAATAGCTGCGGGTTGGCGTAATATTCGCGATCGGTACCGTATTCGCGGAAGCCGTAGATGCCCGCGACGCCCTTCCACTTGTCGAGATTGAAGGTGACGTTCAACTCCTGGCTCGCGGTCCAGTCGTGAATATTATAGCTGGTGTTGGCGGTGACGCCGGGTGCGACGGCAAGGATCGGCAGGATCAAAGCGGTGCGGATCGAGCGCACGCCGGTGATCGAGTTGATCGCAAGACCGTTGCCGAGATCGTACTTGGCGTTGATCGCAGCGCCGGTCGTATAGAAATCGCTATAGAACGGCAGCGGCGCGCCGGTCGCACCGGGCACGTTGGTGGTGAAGATATTGTCGATCACCTGCTGCTTGGTGGCGAGCGTGATCGGCGTCGTCGCAATGAATGGATCCGACTTGTCGTAGACGCCGTCGAGCGAGACTTCGACGCGCAGCTTGTCGTCGGGCGTGAACAGCAATTTCACGCGGCCGGCGTCGTATGCCTTGTCGTTGACCTTCTGGTTGTTGAGCCCGACGTCGGTAGTCAGTCCGTCGCGCGAGCGGTGCAGGCCGCTGACCGAGGCCGCAACCTTGCCGTCGATGATCGGTGCGCTGACATAGCCGCGTACGTCGATCGTGCTGTAGCTGCCGAAGGCGACGTCGCCTGCGACCGAATATTGATCGTAGGACGGTGACTTCGAGATGATCTTGATCGCGCCGGCCGAGGTGTTGCGTCCGTACAGCGTGCCTTGCGGGCCGCGCAGCACTTCCAGGCGTTCGATGTCGAAGAAGTCGAAGAAGGCGCCGTTGATGCGCGGGTAATAGACGTTGTCGACATAGACGCCGACCGAGGGATCGAAAAACAGACCCGCGTTGTCCTGGCCGACGCCGCGCATGAAAATGCGCGCGGCGTTGCTGACGCCGGTGGTCGTCTGAATGAGAATGCCGGGAACGTTCGCGGCTGCTTCGCGCACGTTGTTGATCTGACGTTCCGCCAGCATGTTGCCGCTGAAGGCCGACACGGCCAGCGGCGTCTTCTGCAGCGCCGCTTCCCGGCGCTCGGCCGTGACCGTGATTTCTTCGAGCTGCCCGCGCGGGGTCGTCGTTTGCCCTGTCGCAAGCTGCGCTGCAGCTGGAAGGGCAATCAACGTAAGGGCTGTCGCCCCGAGCAGCGTCAGCGCTGTCGCGCCCAACGCTGCCTGTTTCAAAGTCTGGATCCGCATATTCTGGGTCATCCCGAGGCTCCCTCGCGTGGATCAATCAGACAGCCGCCGCCCCGCCGGAGCGGGTTGCGAAATTTGTCCGTACAAATTCGGACAGGCCTTGGCGCCCGTCGCAAGAAGGCCAGCAATTCCGTTGAGGCGGAAGGGTTTGTTCCTATCCACCTGTTGCTGGTGGGCCACAGAATGCGGCCAGCGAGTGGATAAACGCCTAATGCGAGCGCGCGCGGAGGATGCGTGCGCGACCTACGGGGGGCGCCGAGGTTGCAAGACTCCGCGACCGTCCTTCGGCGGCGCTGCGCTTTGGGATTCCGATCGCCGCGGGGCGCCGACGCAGACTCGGCGCGACTCACGGACGGGCGCTGCATGCTTGGACCAATTCTCGCAGTTACGCTGCTGACCAAGAGCCTCGGCGTGGTCGAGCACGCCTATGTCGATCAGCTTGGCTATGAAGTCGTCGAACGCGGCGAGGTCGGCGCGTCGCTGGCAAAATTGTGGGATGCGCCCAAGGCAGCCGGCCGCAAGACCATCGTGGTCGCGCCAAAGCGATCGGACCAAGCGACTGCGCGCGTGTTGTTGCGTTTCATCGAAGCGCCCGACCTGCCGCACGCGACGCCGCACGCGACGACGGGCTGGAACGTCGTCGAACTCAATGTCGGTAAAGTCGACGAGCTGGCGAAGCGTCTCGAAGGATCGTTGTTCAAGCGTCTGGCCGGCCCGGCGCCGTTGCCGTTTAACCCGGCCATTCGCGCGATGCAGCTGCGCGATCCCGATGGCGCGCTGGTCTATATGACGCAAGTCGACGACTCGCCGTCGACCCAGCATCTGCCGCGCACCAGCGAAGGCGTCGGCAGCGTGTTCATCATGGTGATGGGCGTGAATGATGCGGCCGACGCGGTCGCGTTCTTTCACGACACGTTCGACGTCGAACTGACCAAACCGTTCGCTTTCAAGTCAAAGCTGCTGTCGATCCCGCTCGGCCAACCCGACGATCACGAATTCAACCTGTCGCTCGCGCGGCTGCCGGGGAAGTTCACGGTCGAAATCGACGAGCTGGGCAAGGCGGCAGGACCGCGCGTACGCACCGCCGGCGATCTTCCCAGCGGCATCGTGTCGGTGAGTTTCGCTGTCGATGCGCTACCGACGAAGAAATTCGACTATGTCGCGCCGCCGGCACATCCGGGCGGCGCGCCGTATCATGGTGCGCGCACGGTCACGGTTCGCGCACCCGGTGGTGCCTGGTTCGATTTGGTCGAGACGAAGAAGGCGGTTCCTTAGACGCCGTCGAACTGCATCGGCACGAACGCACCCATGACCGTCAGCGGCGCAGTCAGCGCGTGGTTCTCGGCCGACTCCGAGAAATTGGCGAGAAGGTTCGCGCGCGACAGGCCGTGGGCCAACGCATCGACCTGCACCGCACGACCGGCGGCGTCGGGCAGGCGCCCCAGCACGTTCTGGTACAGCGCATCGACATAGGCGCCGCTATCGCCGGCGCCGAAGCGTGCAACGAACTCCGCCGAGTTGAGGAAGTTCTGGGCCAGCTGCACCAGCGACGTTCCATTGGTCAGCGCGTCGGCTTGCACTTTCAAGCCGCCTTCGTCGGGCTGCCGTCCAAGCGCGGCGGTGTAGAGGCGGTAAGCTTCGCCGACCAACGCTTTCGGTCCGAGATCGAGCAGCAACATGCCGTCGCTGAACTTCACGCGCTGCACGCCGGTCAGCGTATCGGTGCCGTTGACGCCGCTGATGATGGTCGAGGCGCCGCTGGTGGTGATGGTGGACGAGGCATAGCTCTGGTTCGGCATGATGACGGTCGTGCTGGCGCTGCCGCCAACGATATTGTCGTTGCCGCTCGTGCTGGTGATGACTTGTTCGACGACCATGCGCTCGCGCGGGGCATTGCTGACCCAAAGATCGGCAGCCGACAAAGCGCCGGCGCTGATGTTTTTCAGATGCACGAGATTGCTCGTTCCGACCCAAATGTCGGTGCCGTCGCCCGAGGCCTTGAACTGGATCGTGCCGTCGCCGACCGCGGTTGCCGGCAGGCCAAGCGCCGTCAGATCGATCCGGTCGTGGCCAAGCTGGAAGTCGTTGATCACCGAACCGGCCGCGGCGTAGCTGCGGAACACAAACGCATCGTCGCCGGTGCCGCCGATCATCGTCGTCTGGGTCGAACCGGCGATCAGCGTGTCGTCGCCGGCGCCGCCATCGAGGGTCGAGCGCTTGTCGCCGACCAGCACGTTGTCCAGCGCATTGCCGGTCGCAATGCCCCAGGTCGAATTGTTGAGCACGAGATTTTCGACGTTGCTCGGCAGCACATAGGACACGTCGCTATAGATCGTGTCGGTGCCGGCATTGCTGGCTTCGGCGACCAAGGTCTTGTTGGTGTGCACGATATAGACGTCGTCGCCGGCGCCGCCCGCCAGCGTGTCGGGACCGTAATTGCCGCTCAGTCTGTCGTTGAGCGCGCTACCGCTGATCACTAGGCCTTTGCCTGCACCGCTGAGCGCGACGCCGGTGGTCGTCACCGCAGTGATGTCGTTGGCGTAGGCGTGCGACGAAATCCCGTTCACCGGCACCAGCCAACCGGCAAGCCAGGCTTTCAGTACCGTAACCGACGTTGGCGCGGCCGGATCGGTCGAGTTCATGAACAGATTGTCGTGCGCTGCGACCGGGCCGTTGAAAGCGTTGGTCGTGGTCTGGCCCCAGATCGTGTTGCCGTCGACCGTCGCAAGCGCATCGGGCATCGAGTTCGCGACGACCATGCCGCCGGCACGGTCATTGACGATGACGTTGCCTTCCACCGTCAGCGACGAGTTGGGCCATTTTGTCGTCTGCTCGCCGCCGAAATGAATCGCGACCGGATTGTCGCTCTTGGCGCCTTGATAGATGTAGTTGCCCTTGATCACACCGACGCCGCCCGACGGCATGTCGATCGAATAGGACGTCGTCGAGTTGCCGTCGTCGAAAATATTGTTCGTCACCACCGTGACCGCGGCGCGGCTTTTTAGATGGTGGCCTTCTTTCTGCTCGGCGAAATACGAGTCAGTGACCGTGACAGATGCGATGTGGTTGACGTAGACGCCGTGCGTATACCCGTCGCCGAAGCCGTTGCGTTCAAAGCGGCTGTTGCTGATCACCAAGGTCGCGTCGGCATTGTCGCCGGTCAGGATGCCTTCTTCATTGTCGTGGAAATAGCAGTTCACGACTTCGAGATGGCCGTCGCTCATGCGCACGCCTTCGCCGTTATTGGCGCTGGCGGTTGCTCCGGTGAATTCGAGATTCTCGAGATGCACGTTGCCGTGCGTGATCAGAATCGCCTTGCCGTTGTCGAGCCACTTGGTCGCTTTCAGAACGACCGGGCCGCCGACGCCGATCACATTCAAATCGTGATCGATCGATGCGCTGTCGTTGATGTACGTACCGGCGCGGACATAGACGGTGTCGCCTGTCTTTGACGCTTTGATGGCCGAAGCAATCGTCTTGTATTGCTCGTTGGCGCCAACCCACAAATCGGCCATGCAGCAAACTCCCGTTCCGCGTTTCTCCGGAGACGGGTGATGTTTCGTCGAGTCAGGGTTTCAGGCGCCTTACGACACTTCAACGCTGTTGATTGAGGCTGGCAACGAAGGCGCCGCCGACGATCAGCGCCGATGCGATCCACAA
Organism: Roseiterribacter gracilis; assembly: GCA_018332375.1. Taxonomy (GTDB): domain Bacteria; phylum Pseudomonadota; class Alphaproteobacteria; order BOG-932; family Roseiterribacteraceae; genus Roseiterribacter; species Roseiterribacter gracilis. The sequence continues at coordinate 738,685 of BOPV01000001.1, forward strand.
TTTTGAACTGGCCAATGCAGTGCCCGCAGCGACGAGAATGAACGTCGACAAAAGCGGCGTCGCATAGGCAAGCGAGCCCAGCATCGTAATGTCGCCGCGCTTGCAACCGTAATCCCAGGCGACGAATGCGAGCCCCAACGGCAATAGGCCGATTGCAACCAGGCGCAACCATTCGCCGGCGCTCGGCACCACCGTCGCTTCGGTTGCGACATGACAAAGCGCAGCGAGCAGTGCGGTCGCGGCGCAGCATCCGATCACCGCGTCAGACGGCACGTCGGCGATGCGACGCGACAGAACCGAATAGCCGGCCCAGGTCACCGCCGCAGCAAGCGCCAGCACATAGCCGATCGGCGCACCGTCGGTTGCGCCGTCGCTGCTCGGCGCGACCAGCAACACCGCGCCCGCAAGTCCCGCCAGCGCACCCAGCACTTGCCGTGCGCGCAATCGATGCCCCGGCAGCAGCGAAGCGAACAACACGATCAGCAACGGCCACAGATAGTTGAGCAGATTGACCTGCGCTGCCGGTGCGGCGCGAAACGCCAGCACGTAGAACAGGTGATAGAAAAACAGCCCGCCGATCCCGAGCAGCCAGGCGCGCAACGGCACGCGCCGCAACACGCGCAGATCGCCGCCGGATGCGAGGCGCACGATGATCAACGCAACCGCGCCCAACCCGAACCCGATCGCCAGTAATTCGAAGGCGGGCAGGCGCGTGAGCGAGGTGGTCAGCCAGGCCAGAGTCGCCCACATCGGGACGGCTGTCGCGCCCAGCCAAGTCGCACGCCGTGTATCGGCATGTGAACGGGCGGTGGGAATCACGGTCATCAGACGGTGCTACACTCTCGCTTCGGGCTGCGAAAGCAGCGAAGCTGGAGACATGACTCGCCAAGCGCTGACGCTCATCCTGCTCGCCACCACCCTCGCAGCCTGTTCCGGCAATAAGCTAGATCCGTACAAGCGACCGCAGATCGTGATCTCGCCCAACGCCGAACCATTGGCGCTTGGTGACGACAAAAGCTGCAAGGCGGAACTCGTCGCCTGGTTTGCGCGCGTCGATACCAACCATGACGGCTTTATCGATCGGGCCGAATTCATGGCCGATGCGCGCCGCTGGTTCGCCGAAATGGATCAGGACAAAAGCGGCTATGTCACCGCCGCCGAACTCGCTGCCGTGCGCGAGAAGAAGTTGCCGTTACCCGCCGCACCGCCACGGCGTCCCGAAAGCGACAACGCCGCCAGCGAACGTCGCTTGCCGCCGCTGCGGCAGCGGTTCGATCCGATGTATGACCGCTACGGCGATCGTTTGAATGCGGGCGAAGGCCAAATGGGGCAGGGCAGCGCGCGACGCGATCGCACGCCGACCGATCTGCCCGATCGTCCCAAGTCGGGCTTGCGCAATGGCGTTGCCGGCGAGCCCGATCCGGTGATGGCGGCCGACGCCGATCTCGACTTCAAAGTCACCGCGATCGAATGGGATCTCTATGCCGGTTCGAACTTCAATTGGCTGGATCGCAAAGGCACTGGTCGTCTGACGCAGGACGACGTCGCGGTGAGCTGCGATATTCCGCTGTCACGGCGCTGAATTGTGCGTCTGGCCGGCGCCCGCGCGCGTGGCGATCAGTTCTGCCGTTGGCTGGCACAAGAAGCAGCGGCAATGGCAGCGCCGCGCTGACTGCGAAACAAGAAGCTAAATCGCGCATCCGTCGCCGTCGCCGCAGCGGCGAACAAAATAATTGCGCCGCCGACAAGCTGCAGCGGCTGCAAGTGGCGGTCGAGCACGACATAGTCGGCGAGGATTGCGACGATCGGATAGACGAATGACAGCGCGCCGATCAAATGCGTCGGCAGCCGCTGCATCGCGCCGTACAGCACGATATAGAGCAGCCCAGTGTGCACGACGCCGATCGTCACCAGGCACAGAAATCCGTGCATGTCGGTCGCAAAGCCGCCATCGCCGGCAAATGGTGCCAGCATGACGATTCCGACCGTCACCTGAATCAAAGCGATCAGATGCGGCGGCACGCCTTTGAGCTGCTTGGCGACGATCGCGACGGCGGCGTAGAAAAACGCGGCGCCCAGCGCCAGCAGAATGCCGCCGAGATAATCGGTCCCGATCGTCGTGTCGTTCTTTGCGGCAACGATCAGCAGCAATCCGATGAACGCGACAACAAGCCATCCGACTTTGGCGACGGTCGGTTTTTCGCCGAGCAGCAGCGCGCCCAACACGACCAGCATGAAGGGCTGCGTGTTGTAGACGGTGGTTGCGATCGAAATTGACGTGCGCGGGAAGGCTGCGAACAACAGCAACCAGTTGACGACGAGAAACACGCCGCCCAGCACCGCCAGCGCAAATTGCCGCTTCGTCATCACGTCGCGGCGCAGAAACCCCAGCGCGGCGCAAACCGCCAGCAAGGTGAGCGCGCCAAACACGCAGCGCCAGAACACGACGTCGGTGAAGCTCTGCCCGGACAGAACGACGAACACCCCGATCGTGCCCGACACCGTCATTGCGCCCGTCATTTCGATCATGCCGCGCGTCTTTTCCTGCATCACATCCTCACCGTTGACGCACACAGGATGACAGGCGTGATCCGGCGATTATATAAGACGGCGATCGAATTTCGGTCGCTTCGCTTTCGAATGGAAAGTCGATCGGCCGTTCGGCTTAGGAAAATGAAGAATGCTCGACGCAACCGACCGAAGCATCCTCGCAGCGCTTGCAGACAATGCGCGCCTGTCGCTGAAAGAGCTGGCGGGCGTCGTGAAGTTGTCGTCGCCCGCGGTCGCGGAACGACTGCGACGGTTGGAAGAGCGCGGCGTGATCCGCGCCTTCACGATCGAACTGGACCCGCAGGCGCTCGGCTATCCGCTGCAGTCGCTGGTCCGGCTGCATTCGCTGCCGGGCAAGCTGCACATCCTGCAAGCGCAACTGGCTGCGATTCCGGAAATCGTCGAATGCGACAAAGTCACGGGCGAGGATTGCTTCATCGCGCGGCTCTTCGTGCGCACGATCGAGCAGCTCGATGAGATCCTCGAAGGCATCAGCAACAGCGCGACGACCAACACGATGATCGTCAAAGCCCAGCCAGTGCGACGACGTCTGCCGCCGCTGGCTGGCTGACGCGACTATTCCGTCGCGGGCGCGTCGGGGCCGCTCAACGCGACTTGCAACACGACTGCAAGTGCTGCACGCAACGTTGCAAGCGGCGGTGATGCCAGCGCGATACGCACCGCATTGGGGCTGGACCGGCCCGTGTTGAAGACCGGCGCTGCGGTCATTGCGATGCCGCGTTTGACGCAAGCGGCGACGAAGGTCTCTGCGCGCCAAGGCTCGTCCAGCTCAAGCCAGACATGATAGCCGCACACGGGCGCAATGAGTTTGAGCGGTGCCAGCATCTCGGCTGCAAGACGCACGCGCTGCGTGGCGTCAGCGCGCTTCTGCAAGGTCAGCTCGTCGACCAACCCATCGGAAATCAAGCGGCACACGGCTGCGAGTGCCAAGCCGTTGGGCGCAACCGCACGGGCGCGCAACGAAAGCACGACCTGGTCGTGCAACGGCGGCGGCAGGACCAACATGCCGACCGACATGCCGGGCGCGACGCGTTTGGACAGGCTTTCGACAAAGATCACGCGGTTGGGCGAGAAGCTTGCCAGCGGCGGCGGCGCTTGCGCTTCGAGATACGAATAGATGCCGTCTTCGATCGCGATCAGGCCGGTCGCTTCGAGGAAGCGTGCAAGCTCGATCCGCCGATCCGCCGGCATGGTGCGCGTCGTCGGGTTGTGCATCGTCGGCTGCACATAAATGCCGGCGAGCTTGTGCGATGCGTGCGCTGCTTCGAGCGCCGCGACCGACATGCCGTGCGCATCCATCTCGATCGGCACCGGCACCAGACCCAGCTGCAACGCCATCGCCTTGGCCATCGGATAGGTCAGCGCTTCAAAGCCGATACGGTCACCGGGTTTTGCGATTGCGGCCAGTGCAGCGCCGATCGCCTGACGTCCGCTGCCGGCAAACGCGATCGCGTCGGGTTGCGGCTGCCAGCTGTTGCGACGGAGAAAGCGCGCGACAACGGCGCGCTGTTGTGAGTCACCTTCGGGAATCGCCAATGTCTGCATCGCGTCGAGCGATGCGTCGCGCAACAGCGCGCGCAAACAGTCAGCGATCATGCGCGACTGGTTCGGCAGGATCGGCCAGACGCGTTCGAGATCGAGCAGGGTCGGGCTATCGGCCAAGACGCCCGGCCAGCTGGTCGGCGGCACTTTCGCCCGCACGAAGGTTCCGCGCCCGACTTCGCCCATCGCCAGGCCGCGGCGCACCAGCTCGGCATAGGCGCGGCTGGCCGTCGAAACCGCGATGCCGCGGTCCCAGGCGTAGCGGCGCTGCGGCGGCAGCTGCTGGCCCGGCTTCAACCGTCCGGTTTCGATGTCGCGCGCCATCTGATCGGCGAGCTGGCGGTAATCCATGTACGAGCCTCCCCGGGCGACCGGCGCAATATTGCTCCGAGGGCAATGTTCCGATTGCACCAGATTGCCCCTTAGCACGATATCGCGGGGTTATGGAGGACATTCGTTTCATCGCCGTCGGAGGTACGACGGTCTTGCTTATCGCGCTGGTTCGCGGGGCCTTCGGTGGAGGTTTCGGGGTCATCGGAATTCCGCTTCTTTCGCTGGCGGTCGATCCGGTGCGCGCGGGGGCATTGCTAGCGCCGCTCTTCTGTCTGATCGATTTGTGCTCGCTGCCGCACTACCGGCCGGCGACCTGGTCCAAGCGTGATCTCGCGCCGCTTCTGCCCGGATTGCTGGGTGGGATGGCGTTGGGCTTCTTCACCGTCACCCATGTCGACGTGCGCGCGATCATGATCCTGATCGGGACCGTGACCCTGGCCTTCGCGGTGCGTTGGTTTTTGGCCGGCGCCACGGTCGACGCCGCGCGGCAGGCGCGGTCGACGCCGCGTGCGGTACTGTTCGGCGGCTTAAGCGGCTTCACGTCGTTCGTCGCGCATTCCGGCGGACCGCCGCTTGCGATGTATCTGCTGCCGTTGGGCTTGCCGAAACAGGTCTATGCCGGAACCTCGAGCGCGTTCTTCGCAGTCGGCAATCTCGTCAAGCTGACGCCGTGGTTGGTGATCGGCGCGTCGTTGCCGGGATTGGGAAAACAGACGCTCGAATTGGCGTTGTTCGTGCCGCTTGGCGTTTGGCTGGGACAACGGCTGCACAATCGCCTGCCGGAGCGGCGTCTGTATCAAGTCTGCTACGCGCTGCTCGTCGTCGTTGCAGGCAAGCTGCTGATCGACGGCGTGATCGGCTGACTGACCGACGCGGTCAGCATCGAATGACCGCCTACGCGGTCAGTCGCAGCTGAGCAGATAGTTCGGATCCATCTGCGCGCTGCTGATTCCGGTGCCGGTCAATACGGCCGGGACAAGCAGCGACAACAGGATGGCGATGAGGACGAAGATCGCTTTCATGTGCGCGAAGCTAGGCGCACAGCATTTTCCGTCGAAACGAGTTCTCCTTATCGCGTCCGTGAGGTTCGTGCGCCGTTGAGCGCTACAGAACGCGATTGTGAATTCGGCGGAACTAACCGACCAGCTTGCGCAGCGTTGCAAGCCAGCGTTCTTGCGCAACGCTTGGCGGCCACGGTGTCAAATCAAGAATGTCGGCGGTGCGCGGCGTTTCCTTGTTCGCCAACACGTCGCGACTTTTGATTTCGGCTTCGCTGTAACCGGCAAGCTGCAACGCTTCAGATGCGTTGATCTGGCGGTCGACGGTCTTGATCAATTTCGCCCATGCCACCGGCAAATCGCCAGGTAAACCAAATCGCACATGGATGACTTGCTGCACGCTGTCGACGACGCGTGCCCAGGCCGGCCCGAGAATCGGTTTGATCGGACCCAACTGATCTTTGAGTCCGAGTCCTTCGGCGCCGTCATGCAGATGCCACGCAAGGCGCACGCGGCGCGCATCCGCGCGCGGGATTTTCTTCGCGGTGATTGCTGCCTGCAGCGCCGGTTCAAGCAGCACGTGGCCTTGTTCGAGATGCTGCGCGACCGAGTAAGCCCAGTCGCCCGCGGTTTGCCCGCCCCAGCGCGGTTCGCGCGACAGGCCAAGCGCAATGTCTTCGTCTTCGAAATCAAACGGCGACGGATCGAGCACGTTCAGGCGGCGCGGCCGTCCGTCGAGGCGCGCGCGGCTGCCGAAGAATTGCAGCCACACACGCGCGGGCCGATCCGTATCGGCGTGACGCCAAATGCCGGTCGGATCGCGATAGAGGCCGCCAATTTCGAGGCGGCGAGGCATCAGCCGTTCTCGTCGGGAAACTGATCGGTCGGACCGGCGCCGGGCAGGCGCTTCACGCTCCAATCCTGCATCGCGCGCGCGATTTCCATCGCGCTTTCGATCTTCTCGGCCGGCGCACCGTTCAGCGCGGCGAGTCGCGCCCAGACGAGCACGGTCCAGCTTCCCAAGAGATCGGAGGCGCGCAGCACGAAGACCGGCTCGTCTTCATGCGCACGTTGCAGCACCGACTCTGCCGAACCTTTGGCGGCGCGTGCGGTGAAGCCGCCGCGGCGGGTTGCTTCGCGCGTTGCCGGCAAGGCTTTTTCGACCCAGGCGGTTGCGGCCTGGCGCTGAATCTCGGCGCGCGCGGTTTTGGGTTCATCGACGCCAAGGCCGCGTGCGAACCAGATCCACCAGCCGATCGTCTGCGGCGCGACAACGTCGCGGGCGCGCATGATGAAGACGGGTTCGTCGCCGCGCGCGCTGTTCACCGTCGACTCGGGCCGAGTCAGCTCGTCTTTCGCCGACCAGTAGCCCGGGAAACGTTCGCGCAGCCATTTGCCGTGCGCGGCCAGGCGCGCTTCGTCGCCGAGATGCGACAGGTCGGGCAGGTTGGGGCCGTCTTCTTCCGGCTCGGGCAGTTCGACCATCGTGGCGCCGAACAGTTTCACCACTTCGTCGCGCCCTTTGCGCGACAGGCAGATGGCGCCGTCGCCGCGGCCGGGATAGGGCAGGACCAGACCGTCGGCGCGCAGCTGTTCGCACAAGGCCCACATATCAGGCACTTCGCGGCGCGGGCGGACGACGCGTCCGTTCCACAAGGCGCGCAAGACGGTCTCACGTGCGATACCGCCACCAGCGTTGCCGCCGTCCTGCGCAACCGTCTCTTGCATGCCGAATCCCCCGTCTCAAACGCTGGTGGGCCGGATTTGAAGTTCGCTCATCTCGGGATCAGCACCGAGCGAACTTCAAATCCAAAAGGCCCACCAGAAACAATAATTTGCGAGTGTCCTGATCGAATCCGAAGTTCGTCAGAGCTGTCCACTTGCGCCGGCGAACTTCGGATTCGGGACACTCGCCCTTGGACTACACGGTCGGACCGGACGGCTCCAGGCGCGTCTCGTCACTTGCGACGCTCGTCAGGCCCAATGTCGACAATGCTCGACAAGGGCCTCCCGAATCGCAACACTGGGGGGATGGCTAAAGCTCAAGCCGCCATCGCGCGGGAAAAACCCCGGGAAAAGACCGAGTCCGATCCCTTGATTGTCCGAGAAGGCGCTGCCTCTGCCGAGCGCGGTGCCGGACGTTCCTCCAATCCTTATCGTGACCACATTGCCCGAACCGCCTGGTTCGAAGGCTATGATTCCTGGCTCGACGCGGTCGCAGCCAAGCGAAAACGCCTGTCGCCCTTCCGGGCGTAAGACCGGCTGCGCCGACGGGCGCAACTGCCGCAGCTCCTTCGGGAGCCAAATCCAAGTTCGACGGTTTCTGCCTGTGCGACGCCGCGCGTAGTGCGCTTGGCGCTAGGGAGGATTCCGATGGTCGACTCGAACCGGATTGAAGGCACCGTCAACAAAGCCAAAGGCAAAGTCGAACAGGCAGCCGGCAGTTTTATTGGCGATGCCAAGACGCAGGCTGAGGGCGTGTTCGACGAATTCAGCGGACGCGCGCAGGCGACGTTTGGGAAAGCCAAAGACGCAGCGCGCGACGGCACCGATGCCGTGCGCAGCTTCACCGAAGACCGTCCACTGCAGTCGTTGATGATCGCGGGCCTGATCGGCTTCGGTCTCGGTCTCATTGCGTCGCGTCGCTGAGGTGGAGGGACCTATGGAAGATTCGACCACGTCGAACGAACCGATCGCGCAATATCATCCGAAGCCCAAACACAGCATCTCGCCCTATGTCACCGGCGCGCTGCTTGGCATCGCAGCGGTGCCGTTGGCGGTTTGGCTGGTGCGCGGGCGCGGCGCGTCCAAGCTTGCCGGTCTGGCGCTGACTGCAGGCGAGGGGCTGTTTGCGTATGGCGTTGCGCACGCGCCGAGCAAGCGCGAAGTGAAACGCGGTATGCGCAAAGCAAAGCGTGGCTTGTTTGACTTCGCCTCGTCGCACGCACCGTCCAAGCGCGAGTTGCAGCGCGGCGTGCAGGAGCTTGCAGCCGATCTGCTGGCCTTTGCGGCATCGCAGGCGCCGAGCAAACGCGACTTGCAGCGTGGCGCACGCGACGTACGCGATCACGTGCTGGAACACGCGCCGTCGCGGCGCGAGCTGCGGCGGATTGCCGACGACGCGCATGACGTTGCGCGCGAGCGTCTCGACGATGCGTGGCGCTATGGCCGCAGCACCGCCGACGACGCGTGGCGAACCGGTGAGAAACGCGTCCGCAAAGAAGCCAAGCGACGCGGTTGGTGGTGAATTCGGGAAAGCCCGCCGGATCCGGCGGGCTTACTCGTATGCGGTGAACATGCCGACCAGCGCGCCCAACAGGGTCATGACGCTGGCGACGAGGATCACGAGCCAGGTCAGACCGATGCCGAAGCTGCGCGCGGTGCTGGCACCCGAGCTGCGCGCCAGCCCGTAGCCGTGGACGACGCGCCCGATTACCAGCGCGATGCCAAGCGCATGCACGACCCACGCGCGGTAGGCGAGCAGCTCGACCGACAGGAGCAGGATCAGCGCCATCGGGACATATTCCACGAAGTTGCCGTGTGCCCGGATCGCGCGGTGCAGATCTTCGTGGTCGCCATGGCCGATGCCGACGCGGCGCTCGCGGCGCAGGCGCACGACGTTCAAAGTCAGCGCCAGCAGCACGAGGCCAAGCAGGGCGGCGTAAATCGCGGTGTTCAGGATGGTCATGGGCGCCAACCTACCGGCCTCGCCGCCTGGCCGGAAGCGGCACGCGGGCCGCCGGTTCAATTGTCGATGGCCAGGGCAGGGCTTCGCCCGTACCCTTCCAGGCAAAGAACGACCGGCTTCGAGTCCGGCTTCGGGGGAAACGACCGCGCACGCCTGCTACCCTGCCTTGGTGCGTCGCGCGGATCCGCGACTCCACCCGACTGAACCCTCCCGACGCTGCACGCGGAGCAGGCAACTCCGGGGAGGAAACATGCGTACACGTATCGCTGCGATCTTGACGCTCTGCTTGCTGGCATCGCCCGCGATGGCGGCGGAGTCGTTTTACGATCGCCTGGTGAAGATCGCCAAGGACGTGCAGGCACTGCCGGCGGGGACCAAACCTGCAACCGCAACGCCGGCTGCGGTCGAGCTCGAAGCAAAAGCCAAAAGCTGCAAGCCCAACGACCTGCCGTGCGAGCGCGAAGCGCGGCGGCTGGCGACCAAGCTCGACACCAGCCTGATGCAGGACGCCAACATGGCGAAGATGCACAAAGAGACGGCGCGGCTCGAACAGATCGAGAAAATCCGCGCTGCGCTGATGAAGCAGCTTAACGCCTAGTCATACGGGCGCAGATTCCGGATTGCGGTGCCAATCCGGACGATCGCATCGCGTCCGCTGCTGAGCGCGCCCGCAAACAAGACGAAGCCGTGGATCGTGCCGGGCACGCATTCATAGCGCACGTCGACGCCGGCACGGCGTAGCCGTTCGGCGTAGGCGGCACCTTCGTCGCGCAACGGATCCAACGCAGCGGTGATGATCAGCGCCGGTGGAACGTGCGCGACGTCGGGTTCCAGGATCGGCGACGCGCCTGGTTCGTGCGCACGGCCGGTGCCGCCGAGATATTCATGCTCGGCATGACGGATGTCGCGCAGCGACAGAAAATAGCGGCCGTCGCCGAGTTCGTGGCGCGACGTGAATTCGGCGTCGTCGGATGCGGTCATCACCGGATAGATCAACAACTGCAAGGCGACCGGCACGGTGCTGCGCTGACAGACCGCGGCGGCGAGATTTCCGCCTGCACTGTCGCCGGTGACGACCAGCCGGTCGCGATGTCCGCCAAGCGCAGCCGCGTTCGACGCAGTCCAGCGCAACGCCGCTTCGCAATCGAGAAGCGCAGCCGGATATTGATGTTCGGGCGCGCGGCGATAGTCGACATCGACTAGGATTGCGCCTGCTTCGGCGCAATAGGCGCGGCAGATCCGTTCGTAACTGTCGCGGTCGCCCAACGCCCAGCCGCCGCCATGCATGTGCAGCACGACCGGTGGCGTATCACCGGCCGGCTGCACCGGATGATAGATCCGCAGCGGCAACGCGCCGCCCGGCCCATCAATCACGCGGTCTTCCATCGATGCGACGGGCGCCGGCGCCGGGCCATACGCCTCGGCCATAAAACGCAGCGCCGCGCGGCGTTCCTCGATCGTCGGCTTCGCCGGCATGGTCGCAAAGTCGCGACCCATGCGCAGCAGCAGGTCCGTCGACTCTGCGTCGAGGTCGTACATCAGAAGCGCACGCCGAACGTCGCCGCGACGGTGCGCGGATCGCCGTAATAGGCAAGCTGGTAGCCGAGTGAATCGCTGAGATCGAAGCCCTGCGTGATGTAGCGGCGATCGGTGAGGTTCTTCGCGCCCAGCGACAACCACCAACGGTCCGACGGTGCTTCATAGCGAACGAACGCGTTGGCGAGCGCGTAGCCGCCTTGCGCCAGGACTTCGCTGCTGCTGACGACCGGATAGCTCTTGGTGCGGTAGGCGATGTCGGCGCCCAGCACGACGCCGCCATTGCTGCCCAGGTCGATGCGATAGGTGCCGGCCAGTTTCCCGTTCCAGCGCGGCGCGTTGACCAGCTTGCGCTGTTTGGAAATGTCGGTGCCGCCGGCGCCGATGAACTGGTCGTAATGCGCGTCGAGATAACCGAGCGTGGCGGTGATCGACAGCGGTGCGATCGGACGCGCGGTGACTTCCAGCTCGGCACCGCGCATCGTTGCTGCGCCGGCATTGGTGAACAACGCCGCGAAGTTTCCGTTGCGGTCGGCGACGAAGCTCGACAACTGCAGGTCTTTATACTCGTTGTCGAAGATCGCGACGTTGACGATCAGACGGCGATCGAGCCAAGTCGATTTCAAGCCGGCTTCGTACGACCACAGCGTCTCGGGTGCGTAGGCGCGGGCGCCGGCATTGTCGTTGGCGCGACCGTCGAAGCCGCCGCTTTTGAACCCGCGGCTGGCGCTGACGTACAAAAGCACGTCGTCGCTGAGATGATAGTCGAGGCCGAATTTCGGCGACATCGACGACCAATTGTCCGACATGTTGATGTTGGTCGCGAACGGGACGTTGGTGTTGTCGTACGGAACCGGATAGGTCTGCGTCGCGGCATAGAAACGCTGCGTACGCAGGAACTTCTTGTCTTCGTAGGTGTAGCGCAGCCCCGCCGTTGCCGAGAGTTTCGACGTGACGTTGTACGTCGCCTGGCCATAGGCGGCGTACGAGATGTTGGTCGCGTCGTTGACCGACCCGGTGATCAGCCCGATGGCGGGGCCGAACAGGCCGCTCAACGTGTTGTCGTGTTCGCGGAAGTAATACAGGCCGCCGACTGCGTTCAGCCGCTCGCCGGTATAGTTGAGCTGCACTTCCTGGCTAAACTGGTTCTGGCGCTCATTGTCGTAGACGCCGAAGAAAGCCTGCGCGGTCGCATCGTCGTCGAGCCGCGCGTCATAGCCCATCCGGCGAAACGCGCTGATCGATTTGAGTCGCAGCGTATCGTTGATGTTCCAGTTGATCGTCATCGCGGCACCCGCGGTGCGCAGATTGCTGAGATCGCTGAAGTTGGCCGCGACCTTGAACGGATCGCTGTTGGCAGGCACGCCGAACACCGGTGTGCGGCGCGACGGCGTGCGCGACGTCGAAGGCGTGTCGTTCGAGCCGTCAAAGTCGAAACGGATCGTCAGGCTGTCGCTGGGGCGGAACTCCAGCGCGGCACGGCCGACCAGCGTGTCTTTGCCGCCTTCGTCTTTGCCGGTGACGCTGTTCTGCGCGAACCCGTCATGGGAGAGGTGACCGATCGCAACCTTGGCCAGCACCTTGTCGGTGACGATCGGGAAGTTGAGCGACCCTTTGGCTTCAATCCGCGCATAGTCGCCGACGGTCAGCTCGGCGGTGCCGGCGACGTCGTTGGTGAGCGGCTTGGACACGAATTTGACCGCGCCGCCGATCGTGTTGCGGCCGTACAGCGTGCCTTGCGGTCCGCGCAGCACTTCGATCCGGTCGACGTCGTACACGTCGAGAAACGCGCCTTGCGCGCGACCGAGATAGACGTCGTCGAGATAGATGCCGACGCCAGGATCGGCAAAGGCGAGAGAGTCGATCTGGCCGACGCCGCGGATATAGACGACCGCGTTCGACGCATCGCCGACATGGATGTCAATGTTCGGCACCGATCCCTGCAGGTCGCCGAGATTGGTCGCTTGCAGGTTGCGCAGCTTTTCAGGACCGAAGGCGGTGACGGCCACGGGAACATCCTGCAGGCGCTCTTCGCGGCGGCGCGCCGTTACGGTGACTTCTTCGATGCCCGCGGTCTGTGCGACCGCCGGTGCCAGATCCGCCAGCAACGCGACGACACAGGTTGCCGCCAAATAGGCGCCCCGTTTTCCACCCAACATGACCGTTTCCCCCGAATCGCCGTGCGGCGTTCTACTTGTTGGGGCTAGCGGATCAGCCTCGGCCGCTTGCCGCTATCGTAGAGATGTCCGCAATTTCTGCGGCTGCGCTGCACATAGGCAGCTTTTGTCTCAGCCGATCGCGCTTCGCGTCTCACTGAGGGTGCGCGCGAAGTGTTCGCGCATCATCTTTTCCAGCTTCGGCGTCGGTCGCACGATCGCAGCGCGGCCGTCTTCGCCGGTTCGTTCCTTGGTCAGATACCCGTCATCGACGGCGCGTTTGAGCCGCTCTTCGCGCGTGCGGTTCGAACCTGATTTCATGATCTGGCAGGCAGCGCCGACCGTCATCGGTTTGCCTTCCCAATGTGCGATCATGCAGCCGACCAGCAGGTACCAGAATTCCTGCGTGAAGTATTTGGGACGGCTTTCGAACGTGCGATCCCAATCGCGCGCATAGTTTTCCAGCGCGTTGGCCCAGCGGATCAGTTCGTCGTCGCTACTCATCATCCGCTCCGAAGATACCGCACGGCCGCGTCGCGCTCGAACAAATAGAGCAGGGTGCGCAGCGCCTTGCCGCGCGGGCTCGCCAGCTCAAGGTCGGTACTGAGAATGCGTTTTGCGTCATCGCGCGCGATTTCGAGCAAATCGGCGTGATGTTCCAAGTCGGCCAGGCGAAAATCGGGCCGGCCACTTTGTTTGGTGCCCAGCAGATCGCCGGCGCCGCGCAGCTCGAGATCCTTCTCGGCGATGACGAATCCGTCTTCGCTTTCCTTGATCACGGTCAGGCGCTGGCGCGCCGTTTCGGTCAAAGGCGGGCTGTAGATCAGCAGGCAGCGCGACTTGCCCGCGCCGCGTCCGACGCGGCCGCGCAACTGATGCAGCTGCGCCAGGCCGAACCGTTCAGCATGCTCGATCACCATCACGGTCGCTTCGGGCACGTTGACGCCGACTTCGATCACGGTGGTTGCAACCAGTATGTCGATTTCGCCTTTGGCGAACTGCGCCATCACCGCGTCTTTCTCGGGCCCGCGCAGTCGCCCATGCACGAGGCCAACGCGCCCTTTAAAGTAGGCGGACAGTTCAGCCGCGCGTTCGCGCGCTGCGGCGAGGTCGCTGACTTCGCTTTCTTCGACCAGCGGACACACCCAATAGACGCGCGCACCAGCGGCGATTGCACGGCCGACGCCGGCAACGACTTCGTCGAGACGATCGGCGGGAAGGGTCAGCGTATCGACCGGCTGCCGGCCCGGCGGTTTTTCGTCGAGCTTCGACACGTCGAGATCGCCATAGCTGGTCAAAGTCAGCGTGCGCGGGATCGGCGTCGCAGTCATCACCAGCACGTCGGATCCTTTGCCCTTGTTCGACAGACGCATCCGGTCTTCGACGCCGAACCGGTGTTGTTCGTCGACGACGGTCAGCGCCAGGTCGCGAAACTCGACCGGGTCTTGCGTCAGCGCATGCGTGCCGACGACAAGTTTGATCGCGCCTTCGGCCAAGCCCTGCAACGTGCGCGCCCGCGCCTTGCCTTTGTCGCGTCCGGTCAACACCGCGACTTCAAGGCCAAGCTTCAATGCCAGCGGTGCGATCGTCTGCAGATGCTGGCGCGCGAGAATTTCCGTCGGCGCCATCAAGGCTGCCTGTCGCCCGGCTTCGACCGCGCTCAACATCGCAAGAAACGCGACGATGGTTTTTCCACTACCGACATCGCCTTGCAGCAAGCGCGACATGCGCGTCGTCGCCGCCATATCGGCGTCGATTTCACCCAGCGTGCGTAACTGCGCGCCGGTCAGCTTGTAGGGCAGCAGTTTCAGCGCCTGTGCGCGCAACGCGCCGGTGGCCTTGGTCGAGCGGCCGGTTGCACGCCGTTGCCGTTCGCGCACCAGCAGCAAGGCCAACTGGTTCGCCAGCAACTCGTCGAAGGCGAGGCGGCGGCGCCACGGCGTCAGCGGCGACAGGTCGTCTTCGTCTTCGGGCGCATGGATGTGCGTGATCGCATCGCGCCAGCTCGGCCATGCTTCGCGCTTCAACAGCGGTGGGTCGATCCATTCCGGCAGATCGGGTGCGCGACGCACCGCTTCGTCGATCCAGCGTTCGAGTTGCGGACCGTTGATGCCGGCCGTCAGCGGATAGACGGTCTGGATCGGCTTGAGCCGATGTTTCTCGGCCGGATCGAGCACCAGGTCGGGATGCACGATCTGCTTCTGGCCGTTAAACGCTTCGATCTTACCCGCGATGATGCGCGTCGAATCCACCGGCAGAAGTTTTTGCAGCCAAGGTGCGCGCGACTGGAAGAAAACGAGATGCAGCCCGCCCGTGTCATCACCGGCACGTACGCGATAGGGCATGCCAGGCCGGCGCGACGGCAGATGCTCGCCGATCTCCAACGTCATGGTGGCGATGCGGCCGGGCTCGGCGCTGGCGACGGTCGGGTTGTAGCGGCGATCGACCAGGCCAGCGGGCAGATGCCACAGCAGGTCGATCAGGTTGGGGCCGGCCAGCCGGGTCAGCGCTTTTGCCGCGGCGCTGCCGACGCCGGTAACCAGCGTCACGGGCTGGAAAATAGCTTCCAGCCCCGCCGGGCGTTTCAGCGCGGGGGGCCGGTCATTCTTTGCTGCGGGGGTTTTCGGTGAGCCCGAGGTGGACGGCATGGCGCCGACACTCTAGATCACCGCTCTCCCGGATCCATCGCGGGTCCGGATGTCCCAGGTTCTGCCCGCTTTTTCTGGTGGTTTCTCTTCCATGAGCGCGACCGACACGCGCGACGATGAGCTGATTCGGCGTCAACTGCGCTTTCGTAGCTGGCACCGCGGCACCCGCGAGTCTGATTTGCTGATCGGCAGTTTCGCCGATGCGGCGCTGGACGGATTCGACTCCGCGCAGCTCGACGCCTACGCGGCCTTCTTGCGCGAAGACGATCCTGACATCTGGGATTGGGTCGTGCGCGAGCTGGAAGCGCCGGCTGCGCACGCTGTCCTGGTCGGTCTGATGCGTGCCCATGTCGCGGCGCGCCAGGCCGGAGGCGCGTAATGGCCGAGCCCGCACGCAAAGAAACGCCCAAGCCCGCGATCCTGCCCGACCTGCCGCTCGCCAAAGGCCGCACGCTGACCTTGGCCGGTGCGCCGGACGGCTACGACGCGCGCCTGCTGGTCGAGCTTGCCAAACAGCGACCCGGCGGTTGGGTCCATGTCGCAACCGATGACGGCCGCATGGCGCGGCTTGCCGCCGGTGTCGCGTTCTTCGCGCCCGAGCTGGAAGTCATCGAGTTTCCCGCCTGGGACTGTCTTCCGTACGACCGCGTTTCGCCCAATCCCGACATCATCGCGGGCCGCGTCGACGCGTTGACGCGGTTGCTGCGCGAACCGACGGCGCCGCGTTTGGTACTGACCACCGTCAACGCGGTGTTGCAGCGCGTGCCGCCGCGTGCACGGCTGCGCCAAAGCGCCTTCCACACCAAGCTCGGCGACAAAGTCGATCTCGAACTGCTGCTGAATTACCTGACCGAGAACGGGTATGCGCGCACCGAGACCGTGCGCGAGCCGGGTGAGTTCGCGGTCCGCGGCGGCATTGTCGACCTGTTCCCGCCATCGACCGACGCGCCGGTGCGCCTCGATATGTTCGGCGACGAGGTCGAGAAGATCCGTCTGTTCGATGCGATGACCCAGCGCACGGAATCGGAACTGAAAGAACTGACTCTACAGCCCGCGGCCGAGCTGTTCCTGGATCCGGAATCGATCTCGCGCTTTCGCACCGGCTATCGCGAACGGTTCGGCACCACCGTCACCGAAGACCCGCTCTACGAAGCGGTCTCGGCCGGCCGCAAACATGGCGGCATGGAACATTGGCTGCCGCTGTTTCATGCGCAGATGGAAACGCTGTTCGACTATGTCGGACCGGCGCCGGTGTCGTTGGACGCGCAAGCGCAAGAAAGCGGCGCTGCGCGCTGGCAGCAGATCGACGAGTTCTATCAAGCGCGCAAAGAGCTGCAGTTGGTCGACGCCAAATCGTCGGGCAGCGGCTACAAACCGCTGCCGCCCGATTTGCTGTACCTGACCTCGCAGGATTGGGGCGATGCGCTGGGCGTGCGCGCCGCCGTGCAATTGGCGCCGTTCGGTGCGGCGGACACGCAGGTCGACACGTTCGATGCCGGTGCGCGTCGCGGCCGCGATTTCGGCGATGCGCGCGCGCTGGGGTCGGGGTTCGACGCCGTCACCGACTATTTGAAGTTTCACGCCGCCGAAGGCCGACGCGGCCTGATCGCTGCGTATAGCGCGGGCTCGCTGCACCGGCTGTTGTCGCTGCTGGGCGATCTCGGTCTCGAAAAGCTGGAACCGATCCAGGATTTCGCGCACGCGCAGGCGCTGGGAAAGAACCGTGTCGGCGTCACCGTGCTGCCGGTCGAAAGCGGCTTTGTCGGTCCCGACGTCGTGCTGCTGACCGAGCAGGATATTCTGGGCGAGCGCCTGTCGCGCCCGGCGAAGAAGCGCCGCCGGTCCGACAAGTTCGTGATCGAGCTTGCGTCGCTCGCGCCTGGCGATTTCGTCGTGCACCAGGAACACGGCATCGGTCGCTATGACGGTCTGGAAGAAATCGCCGTCGGCGGTGCGCCGCATGATTGCGTGCGCATCATCTATGACGGCAACGACAAGCTGTTCGTGCCGGTCGAAAATATCGACGTACTGACGCGCTACGGCTCGGAAGAGACCGTCGTCACGCTGGACAAGTTGGGTGGCGCGGGCTGGCAAGCGCGCAAGGCCAAGGTGCAGAAGCGCCTCAAAGACATGGCCGAAGCGCTGCTGAAAATCGCGGCCGTGCGCACCTTGAAGTCCACCGAACCGCTGTCGCCGCCCGAAGGCCTCTACGACGAGTTCGCGTCGCGCTTTCCGTACGACGAAACCGAAGACCAGTTGCGCGCCATCGAGAACGTCGTCGACGATCTCGGTTCGGGTCGCCCGATGGATCGCCTTGTGTGCGGCGATGTCGGGTTCGGCAAAACCGAAGTCGCGCTGCGCGCTGCCTTCGTCGCGTCGATGGCCGGGCTGCAGGTTGCGGTGGTGGTGCCGACGACGTTGCTGGCACGCCAGCACTATCAGAATTTCACGCGGCGCTTCGCCGGCCTGCCGGTTCGGGTCGAGCAGCTGTCGCGGCTGGTCACCGGCAAAGAAGCCAAGGCGGTCAAAGAAGGGCTGGCCGACGGTTCGGTCGATATCGTCGTCGGCACGCACGCGCTGCTCGCCAAGACGATCAAGTTCAAACAGCTCGGCTTGCTGATCGTCGACGAAGAGCAGCATTTCGGCGTCAAGCAGAAGGAAAACCTGAAAGAGCTGGCCGACAACGTCCATGTTCTAACGCTGACCGCGACGCCGATCCCGCGCACCTTGCAGATGGCGCTGACCGGCGTGCGCGAATTGTCGTTGATCGCAACGCCACCGGTCGACCGGCTTGCCGTGCGCACCTTCGTGCTGCCCTACGACCCGATGGTGATCCGCGAAGCGTTGAAGCGCGAACATTTCCGCGGCGGGCAAAGTTTCTATGTCTGTCCGCGTCTGGAAGATCTGCCGCGCGTCGAACTGCGTCTCAAAGAACTCGTGCCCGACCTGAAAGTCGTGACCGCGCACGGGCAGATGAGTGCGACCGAACTCGAAGAGCGGATCGGCGCGTTCTATGACGGCAAGTTCGACATTCTGCTGGCGACCAACATCGTCGAATCCGGCCTCGACATTCCGAGCGCCAACACGCTGATCATCCATCGCGCCGATATTTTCGGCCTGGCGCAGCTCTATCAGCTACGCGGCCGGATCGGCCGGTCCAAACTGCGCGGCTATGCGTATCTGACTTGGAACCCGGGCAAGCTGCTGACCAAGGCAGCCGAGCAGCGTCTGAAAGTGATCGAGACGCTCGACAGTCTCGGCGCCGGTTTCAGCCTCGCCAGCTACGATCTCGACATTCGCGGCGCCGGCAATCTGCTCGGCGAAGAACAGTCGGGTCACATCAAGGAAGTCGGCATCGAGCTGTATCAGCAGATGCTGGAAGAGGCGGTCGCGGCAGCGAAGTCGGGCGCCTACACCGATGCGACCGAACTTGCGACGCGTTGGACGCCGCAGATTTCGGTCGGCTTGCCGGTGATGATTCCGGAGAAATACGTCCCCGATCTCAATGTGCGCCTGTCGTTGTACCGGCGCATTGCGGAGCTCGCCGATCGTGCCGAACTCGACGCGTTTGCGGCCGAGCTGGTCGATCGTTTCGGGCCGATGCCGCAAGAAGCCGAGAATCTGCTCGATACGGTCGCGATCAAACAGCTTTGCCGCCAAGCCGGCATCGAACGTCTCGACGCCGGCCCGCGCGGTGCGGTGGTGACGTTCCGCGACAACCAGTTCGCGCGCGTCGACCAGTTGATGGGCTGGGTGATGAAGCAGGCGGGCACGGTCAAAATCCGTCCCGACCAAAAACTCGTCTACACGCGCAGCGGCTGGGAAGATCCGATCAAGCGCATGAAGGGCGTGACCAAGCTGGGTCAAGATCTGGCGATGTTGGCGGTGTAATCGCCGATATTCGTGATCGTTCACAGAAGCTAGGCTTGCTTCGCGATTCGAACGGAGAGCGTCGGTGCGAATTTTTTTGCTGCTCGCTGGACTTGGCTTTCTTGTTCTCACGGCGCCGGCCCGCGCAGATGACGAGACTGAGTTGGTGCGCCGCGCACTCGCGCTGCATCAGGAAGGCAAAAACCAAGAAGCGATTGAATTGCTGCGCCCGTCGATCGGCGCACCCGGCCAATATGCCGGCGTCGAAGCGCAGATGCTTGGTTCACTCGCGGCGGTTGGGGCAGTCAAGCACAGCGAAATCCTCGACGATCAGGTCGTCGGTGGCCGCCTGCGCCGGATCTATGTCGTGCTCGAATGCGCGCGCGGCCCGTTGATCGGCGCCTATACTTGGCGCAAGCCCGAAGATGCATGGCGATATGACGGCTATAACTATATCGGCGTCGGCGCGTTCTCGCGCTTTGCCGACATGGGCGCGCGGAAGGTCGACGAAAAGATTCCAGTGCTCGAACAGATTCTCGAGATGCATCGCACCGGGAAACACGTCGAAGCTTGGGAGCAGATCAAAACTGAGATGCGTGCGATTGATGCCAACCCGACGCAGCTCGATCAGGCCTCGGCGCAGATCACGTCGATCCTGAAGGCACTGACGCCGCTGACCTCGATCGACAAGGTCGAGGACGAGCAGCTTGGTACGTATGTGCGTCGCGTCGGCTTTCTCTTTTCGAGCACCAAAGGCGCGATGCTGGTCGTCTATTTGTTCGACCGTCCCGACAAGGATTGGCGCCTGATCGCGGCGTCGTACGGCATCAACTTTCCGCAAATCGCATTGCGCACGCAATTCTCCGGCACGACATCGATGCAGAAGAAATGACTTCGCTCGACCGCTAGAACTTGTACATCGCAGCAAGTCGAAAATTCCGCCCGACGATCGGGCGCGCAATGAAGACCTGGGCGCCGGCGTCGTTGCTGCTGATCTGGCCCGTGCGCGGATTGCCTTCGGTCAGGCCGATCTCGTTGAAGAGATTTTCGCCGTAGACATAGACGCTGATGGCATCGCTGACATCGAGCCGCAGCTTGGCGCCGAACACAGTGTAGGCGGGCAGGGTCTGCGTATTGGCGGCATCGGCGAAACGCTTGCCGTAATGTTCGACATCGACTTCGGCGCGCACGCGCCCGTCGAACAAGTTCACGCCCGGCGTGATGCGCGCGCTGCTGGCGGGCGCACGGATCAACCGGTTGCCGGTGTAATCGCGCTGCGTCGGCACGCCATTGACGGACTCGATGAAGCGGAAGCTGCGAAAGGCCGAGCGCTGCCAGGTCAGCGCGAAATTGACTTCGAGCCACGAAAGCGGCCGCACGGTCCCCTCAAGCTCGACGCCATAGCTGCGCGTGTCCGCGTAGTTCGAGTGGCTGTCATATCCGTTGGTGGCTGGATTGAAGACCAGCTCGCCGAAGGTGAAGGAATCATAGGCGGTGTAAAAACCGGTGGCGTAAAGGCTGACCATGCTGGACGACAGATTCCAGCCCGCTTCGGCGAGATGGATCGTCTGCTTGCGCATGTCGGTGCGCGACGGGTTGGTCAGAAAATCATTGAGGCTGGGCAGGCGCGACGTGCCGGTGTAGCGCGCAAACAACGCTGTGTCGGGCGTCAGTTGCCAGCTGGTGCCGAGCGTCCAACTCGTATGGTCGAAATTGCGGTCGAGCGGATCGAAGATGCCGGTGCCCGAAATCGCGGTGTCGTCTGCAGCGGTCGGCGACTGGCGAAGATTGATCGTCGCCGTACGCTCGGCAGATCCGTGCATTGCGACATGTTCGAAGCGCACGCCCATGTCGAGACGCAGGCGCGGCGCGATCTTCCATTCGTCCGAGACATAGGCTGCGATCGTGTTCGAACCGGTGCGCGAATTGGCGTATTCGGAGCCATAGCGCGTGATGCCGTTCTCGGTCATCGCGCCCAGGACGCGCCCAGCCGCATCGACCGCGACCGCATCGAGCATGCGCGCTTGCGGCCGTACCTCCAGCAGGCCGCTGGCGGAGACGCGCTGGAAACGTTCTTCGACATTGGCGAAATAGACGCCCATCGCGATGTCGTGATCGCCAGCCAGGGACAGTTTTCGCAACAGGCGCAAGTCGTCGACGAATTCATGTTCGGGCACGACGACCGCGCGCAGCATCGCGTCGATCACCAGCCCGTTGCCGTTCTGGATGCCGCCATTATAGGGCTGCGCGGTGTCGGCATAGCGCAGCACGACATGGTCGACGGTGGGAAACAGCGCCTTGGCTGCGGGCAGGAAACTCGCGACACGATCGCGCGAGATCATCGGCGTCACCGGGAACAGGCCGTTGCGCACCGTATTGGAGTCGCGATAACGCGCGCCGTTTTCGAGCCGCCAATCGTCGAACGAATAATCGAGCTTCAACGTCGCCTGGGTCAGCGCGACGTGGGTGCCTTCCGTCAGGTCGAAATCATACGGACCGGTGCGGGTGCGGAAGACACGATTCTTGGTATCCGGCCCCGCCAAGGTTCCGTAGTTCGGATTGAAGCCCGGAATCGACTTGGCGTCGCCATGTTCATCAAGTCGCACCGGGACGCCGAGATAGAAATCGACGACGTCGTCGAGACGTTTGACGTCAAGCTCGACGCGACCGCGTTCGAATTCGCGCGCGACGGTGGCGCGGAATTGCCCGCCGTGATCGGCGCGAAAACCGGGATCGCGCACGCCATGATCTTCGCGAAAGAAACCGCCGGCGCTGACACGCCAATCGCCGACAGGACCGCCAAGCCAGCCATCAACGCGGCGCTGGCCGTAATCGCTGATGGTGAATTTGGCGAGGCTTTCGACGTGATCGGAGGCACGGCGCGGAATGAAATTGATCGTGCCGCCCGGCGCATAGGCGGCGAAGATCGACGACGGACCGCCGCGAACGACTTCCAGCCGCTCGATCGTTTCGTCGAGCCGGAAGGACTGATCGGCGTTGAGATAGCTCATACCCGAATCGTGCTGGACCGGCAGGCCGTTCTCGTAGAGCGCAACCGTCGAATAACCTTCGAGCGGGATGCCGCGCGCACGAATATTGGCGCTGGCTTCACCGCCGGACGCTTCGACCCAGAAACCCGGTACCGATTTCAGCGCGTCGGGAACGCTGGTTGGGCCGCGCATGCGCAGCTGTTCTTCGGACAGAGTGGTGATCGCGTAGCTGGCTTCGACTTTCCGGCGCGTTTCGGTTCCCGCGCGCGAGGTTACGACGATTTCTTCAGGAGCCACGGTGGTGCGCGGCAGGTCCGGTCGCGCGCGTGGTCCTGGCGGTGCCGGTTCGGCAGCTGCAACAGGCCGCACCGAGATCGAACCGCTGGACGTAAAAGCGGCGCGCAGATTGGTGCCGGCCAACAGGGCCTCGACCGCTTGCTCGGGCGTGAAAGATCCGGACAGCGCAGGGGCGGTGATGTTCCGGACGTCACCGGTCGCAAACAGAATGTCGACTTGGCATTGCCGCGCCAGTTCGCGCAGCGATCGTTCCAGCGACTGCGCCGGCAGCGTGAAACTACGCTGCGCCGGTTCTGCGCTGGCTACGGGAAGCGGGCAGAGACCCAGCGCGAGCGCAAGGATCCAGCCGCGCGCAACGTGCGCTTGGGGGCGCATACTGGCAAAATTCAGCGGCGGCGCGAGATACGGCGCGAGCCGTCCGCCGCGCGTTCGACCGTGATCGGACGGATCTGCGCCAAGGCTTCGAGGAAGTTGTCGGGGCGTCGCGGATCGAACACGCCGCTGACCGGCAGGTCGCCGATGTCACTGTCGGAAATCAGGATCGGGCGATCGACATAGCGGTTCACTTCGTCGATCACGTCGCGCAGCTTCTGCCCGTCGACATCCAGCTTGCCGCGCACCCAGGCGACCGAGCGCGCATCGAGATCGCGTTTCAGCGCGTGGATGCGCGAGCCGCGCGTGATGGTCAGCAATTGCGTTGCGCCAAGCTTCT
This sequence comes from Roseiterribacter gracilis, assembly GCA_018332375.1. Lineage (GTDB taxonomy): Bacteria > Pseudomonadota > Alphaproteobacteria > BOG-932 > Roseiterribacteraceae > Roseiterribacter > Roseiterribacter gracilis. The sequence continues at coordinate 762,026 of BOPV01000001.1, forward strand.
CGCTGGACGGGCCCGCTTCGTCGCGCACGTCGACTGTGCCTTCTGTGACGGAGACGAGAATTTCCTGCGGACGCAACGCGACCGCATATTCGGTCCCAGTTGCACGGGCCTTGATCCGGTCGGCTTCGACTTCGAACGGACGGAAGCTTTCATATGCGACGCGGAACAGTGCCTGGCCGCGCTGCACCGTCACCGATCGCGACAGCGGCGTGATGCGAACGTCGAGTTCGGTCTCTGCATCGATGGTCACGTCGGACCCGTCGGCGAGCTGGATCGTACGTAGGTCGCCTTTGCCGGTGATCACATGGCGCTCGTCGACCCGGTCGCGCCACAGCAAGCCGGCCAGCATCAACAACGCTGCAGCGGCCATCAGCGTTGCGGCACGCCAGTGATAGCGGCCAGCGGGCTCGTCCAGCAATTCACCCGAGCGAATACGGTAATTGCGTGCGGCTTCGTCGAAGGCAACGCGATGGCGCGGATCCGCCGTCAACCAGGCTTCAAACGAAGCGAGGATTGCGGGTTCGGTCACGCCGCTGCGAAGCCGCGCGACCCACTGGGCTGCCTCTTCCCTCATCGCCTTCTGACGCGGTTGTCCGCGTTCCTTGCGGCGGCGCCGACTCCAGCGCCGCAGTCGGGGATGTCATGCCACGACGCTGCGGCCCGCGCACGCGTTCGATTGGGTCATTCATAGGAACGACACGCGGCCTGCGGATGTAGGGATGCACGCGCACGCGCAGTGCGCGAGAAAATGAATGGTCAGGCCACGCTTGGCTACGAAGCGCGGCGCGCGTCGGGCAGGGGGACCTCGACCGGCGGTTTCATGCGGATCGAGACATGCAGACCAAGACGCCGCCAATGCATCGCCGCGACTTGCGCCGCACGGCGCAAGCGCATGGCCATCAATGGCTGTCGTCCACCGGCAAGCTCGGTCCAGGACGGCACCCACAGCACGACACGTTTTGCGATGGGGAACTCGTCGTAGCGGAAGGTGACGGTGCGCCCGTCGATTCCGATCTCGATCAAGTCGCTCGTGACACGCAACGCGCTGCCCGGTTCGGGCGCGACGCCGCGCAAACGAAGATCCATCGGGAAGGTCAAAATCTCGCCCATGCCAGATGCAAGTCGGAAAGGGCGGTTTGCGTTCCGCGCGCGCGGCAAAAACCTATGCGCAAAAATCCGCGTAGCGGCGGTGGCCTCGAGTCGGCCGGGCGACTCCGATCAGCCCAACTCCGTGATCAACGCGGCCGTGCACACCGCAACGATCGATGCACCGAAGAAGAAAAGCTGCGCCTTCAACCAGGCGGCCTGCCAAACGTCATCCATTGCGCATCTCCGTTACGAGTTGTTGCAGCGAGGGTGATTGCGGCTAACGCCGCCGGATCCGTGCGACCAGGTTCCGTCGTTCGTCGACGCGGACCAGCGCGTCTTCGATCGCCGTATCGATCGCGTCGAGTTCGTATTCGCGTTCGCTGGGAACGTAATTCCGCCCGCGCAGCGACACTGGATAGGAGCCGACGAAGGCGCCGTTTTCGCGGTACAGATCGACAATGCGGATGCAGCCGTTCATCGCGCGCCTACGGATCAATATTTCCGGATCAGGCCGACCAGACGGCCTTGGACCTTCACGCGCTCGGCACCGAAAATCTGCACCTTGTGCGCAGCGTTCGCAGGTTCCAGCGCGATCGTGTTGCCCTTCTTGCGGAAGCGTTTGAGCGTCGCTTCCTGATCATCGATCAGTGCCACGACGATCTGCCCTGTCTCGGCGGTTTCGCAGCGCTGAATGACAACCGTGTCGCCATCCAGAATGCCTTCGTCCTGCATGGAATCGCCGGCGACTTTGAGCGCGTAGAAGTCACCGCTGCCGACCATGTCGGGCGGAACTTCGACCGACGTGCCTTGATCGCGCAGCGCCTCGATCGGCGTACCGGCTGCGATCTTGCCGTAGAGCGGGAGGTTGACGGCGGCGCGTTCGAGATCGCCGGTTAGGCGCTCGACCGGGCGGCCCGAGAGAACCGCCGAGAAATCGCCTTTGATGACGCTGGGCCGGAACGGCGCCACGTTGCTGCGCGCGGCAGGCCGCGGCGGCATTAACGGCGTACCGCTGCGCGTACCTTCGGGCAGACGCACCACTTCCAGCGCGCGGGCGCGATGGGCGAGGCGGCGCAGAAAGCCGCGCTCCTCAAGCGCCGTGATCAGCCGGTGGATGCCGGATTTCGACTTGAGGCCAAGCGCGTCTTTCATTTCGTCGAAAGACGGCGCCACACCTTCGGCGGCGACCCGCTCGTGGATGAGCATCAGCAGCTCGTGCTGCTTGCGCGTGAGCATCGCGTTCTTCCCCTAAAGGGCCGGCCCCGGACTGGAACGAACCGGCAACTCTTGAGGGTGTTCTACGAACGTTCCTGGTGAGTCGTCAAGTGCGGGTGCATGGCGCCCGCACCCCCGCGAAGCCGGGGGCCCATTTCAATGCTCTCGCGGCCTTTTCTTGTATGTGCTCGATGCCAACCATGGATCCCCGCCCTCGCGGGGACGCGCTGCGCACGCTTTCAAACGCCCAGCAAAGCCCGGGTGGCGGCCTCGAGATCCGGCAGGCGCAGCAGGGACTCGCCAACCAGGAAGCGCCGCGCGCCGACTTTGTGCAGCCGTTCCAGGTCGGCGCGGGTCTTGAGACCGCTCTCGGCGACCAAGGCGGCGCCCGCCGGGAGCAGAGAGCTAAGCTCCTCCGTCGTGGCGAGATCAGTAACGAGCGTGCGTAGGTTGCGGTTGTTGACGCCGAGCATAGTCGCGCCGAGCGCGGCACCGCGTTCGAATTCTTCGCGGTCATGCGCCTCCACCAGCACGTCCAGCCCGTACGACCGCGCCGCGTCGAACAATTCGCGCAACGTCGCGTCGTCCAGTGCTGCGACGATCAGCAAGGCGCAATCGGCGCCCATGGCGCGGGTCTCGGCGAGCTGCCACGGGTCGACGATGAAGTCTTTGCGCAACACCGGCAGCGACGTCGCGTTGCGTGCCGCGTGCAGGTCGGATTCGGTGCCGCCGAAATAGGGCAGGTCGGTCAACACCGACAGGCACGCAGCGCCGGCGCGTTCGTAGGCCTGCGCCAGCTGCGCCGGATCGAAGCCAGGACGGATGTCGCCGCCGCTGGGGCTTTTGCGTTTCAGCTCGGCGATCAGCGCATCCTTGCCGGCCGCTACTTTGCGCGACAGCGCAGCTTCGAAGCCGCGCACCGGCGACGCGTCGCGTGCGCGCTTTTCCATCTCGGCGAGCGAGGCTTGCGCCTTGCGCTGCGTGGTCTCAGTCCGCGTGTCGGCAAGAATGCGAACCAGCACGTCGTTGCTCATGGCGTACCTTGCGTGACTTGGATCAGCCCATCGAGCGCGCGCTTGGCTTTGCCCTGGTCGACCGATGAAGCTGCCATCGCAGCCGCATCGCGGATCGAGCCGGCAGCACCCGCGACGATCAAGGTCGCGGCCGCGTTGAGCACGACGATGTCGCGATAGGGCCCCTTCGTGCCGTCCAGCAGCAGCCGCAGCGCATGCGCATTGTGCTCGGCGTCACCACCGCGCACTGCGTCGATCGGTGCTTCGGCCAAGTCGGCGTCGCGCGGCGCGATCGCGAATTCGCTGCGCTTGCCGTCTGCCAGCGCGATGACGTGCGACGGACCCGACAGCGACAGCTCGTCCAGACCGCCATGACCATGCACGATCCAGAAGGCTTCGGCACCAAGCCGTTGCAGCACGTCGGCCATCATCTGCTGCTTGTCGGCCAGTGCGACGCCCAGCAGCTGTCGTTTGACGCCGGCCGGATTGGCCAACGGTCCGGTCAGGTTGAACAAGGTCCGCAGCGCAAGTTCGCCGCGCGTCGGACCGACATGGCGCATCGACGGGTGATGCCGCGTCGCCATCAGGAACGCGACTTTGTGCATCGCCAGCGAATTCTCGAGCGCAGCAAGCGGCGGATCGAGCCGGACTCCCAACGCTTCGAGCACGTCGGCGGCACCAGACTTGGACGAGGCGGCGCGATTGCCATGTTTGGCAACCGGCACGCCGCAACCAGCGACGACGAACGCGGCCGCGGTTGAGATGTTCAGCGTGTGCGCGCCGTCACCACCGGTGCCGCAGCAATCGACTGCACCGGCCGGTGCGTGCACGCGCTCCATGCGGGCGCGCATCGTGCGTACGGCGCCGACGATCTCGTCGATGCTCTCGCCGCGCATGGCCAAGGCCATCAGGAACGCGCCCATCTGCGCCTGCGTCGCGTCGCCGGCCATCATGACGTCAAAGGCGTGGCGTGCCTCGTCTTCGGCGAGGATCGCGCCGCTCACCAGCTTGGCGAGCAGCGGTTTCAAACTACGCTCGGTCATTGTTTGGCGAGCTCGAGAAAGTTGCGCAGCAGCGCGTGCCCATGTTCGGACGCGATGCTTTCGGGATGAAACTGCACACCGTGCAACGGCAGTTCCTTGTGGCGCAGACCCATGATCAGGCCGTCATCGGTCTCGGCATTGATCGTCAGCGAGTCGGGCAGCGTGTCGCGCGCGACGATCAGCGAGTGATAGCGCGTGGCCTGGAACGGCGAGGGCAGGGTCGCGAACACGCCGTCGGCGTCGTGGTTGATCGGGCTGACTTTGCCGTGCATCGGTGCCGGTGCGCGCACGACTTTGCCACCGAATTTCTGGCCGATGGCCTGATGGCCAAGACACACGCCCAAGAGCGGCGTGCGGGTTGCGGCGGCGCGGTCGATCATGTCGAGACAGATGCCGGCGCGATCGGGATCGCACGGACCGGGCGACAGCACGATCGCCGACGGTTTCTTCGCCAGCGCCTGGTCGGCGGTCAGCGTGTCGTTGCGGTGGACTTCGACCTCGACACCGAGATCGCCCAGATACTGGACGAGGTTGAAGGTGAAGCTGTCGTAATTGTCGATGAGCAGAAGCATGCGGGAATCCTCAAGCGAAGGCGCCCGCTGTGGCGGGCACTACTGAGCGGCTGTCCGGAAACGGCCGCGCCATCGCTGGGTCTGCTTCGTCATGCGGGCGGCACCCTAGTTGCGCTGCGCGCCAGAGGCTAGTGCCTCTTCCGCCGCACGGACCAGGGCCCGCGCCTTGTTGACGGTCTCTTGGTACTCGGCGTCGGCGTCGCTGTCGGCGACCACGCCGCCGCCTGCCTGCACGAACAGCGTGCCGTCTTTGACCACGCCGGTGCGCAGCGCGATGCAGGTGTCCATCGAACCATCGGCGCCGAAATAGCCGATGCAGCCGGCATAGACGCCGCGGCGCGTCTTCTCCAGCTCGTCGATGATTTCCATCGCGCGCACTTTGGGTGCCCCCGACACAGTGCCAGCCGGAAAGCCCGCCGACAGCGCGTCCAGTGCATCGTATTTCTCGTCCAGCTCGCCAACCACGTTCGACACGATGTGCATTACGTGGCTGTAGCGTTCGACGATCATCTGCTGCGTCACGCGCACCGTGCCGGTCTTGGCGATGCGGCCGACATCGTTGCGGCCGAGATCGAGCAGCATCAGATGTTCGGCAAGCTCCTTCGGATCGGCGAGAAGTTCGTCGGCCAGCGCCTGATCTTCGTCGGGCGTACGGCCGCGCGGACGCGTGCCCGCAATCGGGCGGATCGTGACTTCACGGCCGCGCAAGCGAACCAGAATTTCCGGGCTCGAACCGACGATCTGAAAGCCGCCGAAATCGAGGAAGAACAAAAACGGCGACGGGTTCAGACGGCGCAGCGCGCGATAGAGATCGAAGGCGTCGCGGCCGAACGGCACCGTGAAGCGCTGCGACGGCACGACCTGAAACGCGTCGCCGGCGCGGATGTACTCGCGCGCGGTTTCGACCATGGTGCGATACTCGTCCTTGCTCGTGTTCGAGCGCGGTTCGAGGCGCGGCGGCTCGGTCGCAAGACGCGGCGGTTCGGCGGGCAATTGCACCGACAGATTCTCGACCACCTTGTCGAGACGCCGCTCGGCCGACGGCACGTCACCATCGCGCACCACCGTTACCAGCACGATCGTGCGTTCGACATTGTCGAACACCGCGACCACGGTCGGCCGCAGCAACATCGCTTCGGGCACGCCGAGTTCGTTTTGGTGACGATCGGGCAGGCGCTCGATCAGACGCACCATGTCGTAGCCGAGATAGCCGAACAGGCCGGCTGCGATCGGCGGCAGGCCGCGCGGAAGCTCGACCCGGCTTTCGGCAAGCAGGCGGCGCAACGACGCGAACGGCGCGTCCGGTTCGGCGACCGCGCCGGTGCCGCGATCGATCGAGGCCCAAGGTTTTTGATTGGGGCCTGCATCGCAGCGCCAGATCAGATCGGGATCGAGCCCGATTGCGCTGAAGCGCCCCAGCGCGTTACCGCCTTCAACCGACTCCAGCAGAAACGCGTGCCGATGGCGCGGCATGAGTTTCAACATCGCGGAGACAGGCGTCTCCAGATCGGCGACCAGCCGCCGCGACAGAACCTGCGGCGTCGATGACATGCGTCTTACTCGGCGTTGGCGCCGTACATGCGATCGAGCGCGATGCGATCGATCTCGACCGGATAGCGCGCACGCAGCGCCTTGATGAACAACGCGGCGCGGTCGTTGGCGATCGAACGTTCGACCTCTTGTTTGGCTTGCGCCAACTGCGGTCCGGCTTGCGCCAGGTCGGCCGGCACGATGCCGGTCAAACGGGCGATCACGACGCCGTCGGCCGTGTCGGCGCTGGTCACGACACCGGCCTTGCTGTCGAACAGCTTGGCGACGATCTCGCGCGGCACGACCGGCGCCGCCGTCGGCGCGGCATTGGCGAGCAGGCCGGCTCGGTCGAAGGGCTGCGTCGTAACCAGCGTTGAGCCGGCTTCTTTGCTCAGCGAGGCGAGCGTTGCGCCCGCATTGGCTTTTTCGACCAGCGCGGAAGCTTTCTTGCGCGTCGCTTCGGCGCGTTGTTCGCCTTTCCAGGCGGCAACGACTTCGGCCTTCACTTCGGCGAGCGGTTTCAGAACAGCCGGCGTGACCGTGTCGGCACGCACGACGATGTAGCGCGCGTCACCGGATTCAACGAGGTTCGACGTCTCACCCTGCTTCAAACCAAAGCCGGTGCGCAGCAGATCGGGCGCGACATTCGCAACCGGTTTGCCGTCGGCGCCGCGGCCTTGCGCATCGACCGGGCCTACTTTCACCGGCGTTGCGCCAACCGTGTTGGCGATTTCGTCGAGTGACGCACCGCCGGCGAGACGATCGTCCAGCTTCTGCGACTGTTCGATCAGGCGATCGGCGGCGCGTTCGCGCTTGGTCTCGTCGAGCAGTTTGGCTTTTGCCTGGTCGAACGGAATTTCGCCGCCCGGCGCAATGTCGGTGACGACGAAGACGTGATAGCCGAGCGCGCTTTGCACCGGTCCAGCAACGACGTTCTTCGCCGCGTCGAACACCGGCGCCTGCAGCACGTCCGGCAGTTCTTCTTTTGCAGCCGCGTCGATCGTAACCGGGGCGGGGGCCTTCAACTGCTTTGCAGCGTCGGCGAGGCTTTTGCCTTTGGCCGCAGCCAGCAGCGCATCGGCCTGCGCCTTGTCGCTCAGCACGACTTGCTCGACCTTGCGGCGTTCCGGCTTCACGAATTCGGTGCGGCGCGCTTCGTAGGCGCCTTTCAAATCTTCGTCCGAGACCTCGATCTGGCCGAGGAAACTATCCGGCGTCAGAACCAAGCTGGTCAGCGTGCGCAGTTCGGGACGCGTGAACGCAACCGCGTGTGCTTGGTGATATTCGGTGAGCTGCGCGTCGGTCGGTTCGGCGATGCCGGTGGCGCTGTCGTTTTTGATTGTCAGCGTTTCGGCAACGCGGCGTTCGGCGCGGGCACGATAGAGATCGTCGACCAGCAGGCCGGGCGCGGCGGGGCCGCCCGCCATCGCGTCGAGCAGCAGACCGGTGGTCAAATCGCGCTTGGTCGCTTCGACGAAGCTTTGTTCGGTAAAGCCCGCTTGCTGCAGCATCTGGATCATGCGGAAGCGGTCGAACTGCTTCGTCGTCGGATCGACGAAGGCTTGCTGCTGACGGATCAGCTGCACTGCTTGTGCGTCGCCGACGACAAGGCCTGCATCCTGCGCCGCACGCAGCAGCACGCGGTCGTCGATCATGCGTTCCAGCGTCTGGTCGAGCAGGCCGAGGCGCTTTGCGGTCGCGGCGTCAAACGCACCGCCGCCGGTGGCGCGGCGCACGCGCTCGAGCTCGCGGCGGAATTCGCGATCCAGATCGACCGTCGCGATCTTGTCGCCACCGACCGTGGCGACGTTCTGGTCGAGCCCGCGATTGCGGAGCACGTCGCTGACGCCAAAGAACAGAAAGGAGACGAGCAGAAGCCCGAACAGCACTTTGACGACGAGTGAACCGGCAGCGCCACGAAACGCCTGAAGCATCGAACCTGATCTCTACGGAAAGAGCGGCCCCGAAGGGCCGGAAATGGGCGCGGATCGTAGGGACCGGGCCTCGGGCTGGCAACCGCGAGCCCCGGGCCGGCAGGGGCCCTCTTATCTTTTCACGAGGGGCTCGTTACATCGGCCTCTTCCTTGGAGGAGCAGCGCCTTGTCTGACCGTCGCGTCCTGATCGCCGGGAATTGGAAGATGAATGGCAGCCTGGCCGCCGCCGAAGCCTTTGCCTTCCAGCTTGGCAGCCATCTGGCGAAGACGCGGTCTGCGGCGGAACTGCTGGTCTGCCCGCCCGCGACCTTGCTGCAGCGCCTGGGCGAGAAATTGCGGCCGCTGAACGTCGAACTCGGCGCCCAGGACTGCCACGCCAAGCCGTCGGGTGCCTTCACCGGCGATCTGGGCGCGCCGATGCTGGTCGAGCTGGGCTGTCGCTACGTCATCGTCGGCCATTCGGAACGGCGGCAATTTCACAAAGAAGACGACGCGACTGTGCGCGCCAAGGCCGAGGCGGCGCTGGCGGCCGGGCTGACGCCGATCGTCTGCGTCGGCGAAACCGAGGCGCAGCGCGAATCAGGCCAGGCCGAATCAGTGGTCGGATCGCAGCTGGCTGGATCTCTGCCCGAGGCAGGCGCGATCGTGGTCGCCTACGAGCCGGTTTGGGCGATCGGCACCGGCAAGAACGCGACGCAGGCCGACATCCAGGCCATGCATGGCTTCCTGCGCAGCCGGTTGGGCACACGCGCCGACGCGACGCGTCTTCTATATGGCGGCTCGGTAAAACCGCAGAACGCCGCGGAAACCTTGGCGACGCCGAACGTGGACGGCGTGCTGGTGGGCGGCGCCTCGCTGGCTGCCGAGGACTTCTGGGCCATCGCGTCTGCGACGCCCGCGCGGTAGCATCCCGTCCCGGAATAGTTTACGACGCGCGCTTTCGTACGCCGGGCAGAACCATGGATACCGTCCTTCTCGTCATTCATCTTTTCCTCGCCATGGCGCTGATCGGCACCGTGCTGCTGCAGCGCTCGGAAGGCGGCGGCCTCGGCGTCGGCTCGTCGGGCGGCATGGGCTCGTTCATGAGCGTGCGCGGCACCGCAAATCTGCTGACCCGCATGACGGCGATTCTGGCCGGCCTGTTCATGGTGACGAGCCTGGTGCTGGCGATGATGGCCGGCCACGGCAACAAGCCGCGTTCGCTGTTCGACACGACGGCCCCGGTCACGCAGCCAGCGCCTGGCGCACCGGCACCGACCACCCAGGCTCCGGCAAACCCGGCGCCGGCAACTCCTCCGCAGCAACAGGCTCCCTCCGTCCCCCTCTCGAAGTGAGGGGCGGCGTGACCCGCTTCATCTTCATCACCGGCGGCGTGGTCTCGTCGCTGGGAAAAGGCCTCGCGTCCGCATCGCTGGGTGCGTTGCTCCAGGCGCGCGGATTCAAAGTCCGCCTGCGCAAGCTGGATCCGTATCTGAACGTCGATCCCGGCACGATGAGCCCGGTGCAGCACGGCGAAGTGTTCGTCACCGATGATGGTGCGGAAACCGATCTCGATCTCGGTCACTACGAACGCTTCACCGGCGTCGCCGCGCGTCGCACCGACAACATCACGACCGGTCGCATCTATTCGAACGTGATCTCGAAAGAGCGTCGCGGCGACTATCTCGGTGCGACGGTGCAGGTGATCCCGCACGTCACTGACGAGATCAAAGCGTTCATTGGTTCGGACCTGACCGACGAAGATTTCGTCTTGTGCGAAGTCGGCGGCACGGTCGGTGACATTGAAAGCCTGCCGTTCCTCGAAGCCATCCGTCAGTTCGGCAACGAAATCGGTCAGGAACATGCGCTGTTCGTGCATGTGACCTTGGTGCCGTTCCTGGGTGCAGCGGGCGAGCTAAAGACCAAACCGACGCAGCATTCGGTGAAAGAGCTTTTGTCGGTCGGCATTCAGGCCGGCATGTTGTTGTGCCGTTCGGAACATCCGATCCCGGCCGACCAGCGCCGCAAGATCGCGCTGTTCTGCAACCTGCCGCCTGAGCGCGTGATTGCAGCCAACGACGTGAGCACGATTTACGAAGTCCCGCTCGCCTATCACGCGCAGGGTTTCGACGAGCAGGTGCTGCAGTATTTCAACATCACCAACGCGCCCAAGCCGGATCTCCGCCGCTGGGATTCGGTGGTGAAGCGCGTGCGCGAACCCGAGCACGACGTCACGATCGCAATCGTCGGCAAATACACGACGTTGATCGACTCGTATAAGTCGCTCGCCGAAGCGTTGGCTCATGGCGGCATCGCCAACAATGCGCGCGTGCGGCTGGAATGGCTCGATAGCCAGATCTTCGAAACCGAAGATCCGGTTCCGCATCTGGAAAACGTACACGGCATTCTGGTGCCGGGTGGTTTCGGCGAACGCGGCACCGAAGGCAAAATCCACGCAGCGAAATTCGCGCGTGAACGCAAAGTCCCGTATTTCGGCATCTGCTTCGGCATGCAGATGGCGGTGATCGAAGCAGCGCGCAATCTCGCCGGATTGAAAGGCGCGGGCTCGACCGAATTCGGTCCGACCGAACATCCAGTGGTCGGTCTGATGACCGAGTGGCTGCGCGGCAACGAGCTGGAAAAGCGTGCGGCCAATGGCGATCTCGGCGGCACGATGCGTCTCGGCGCCTATCCCGCCATCCTGCGCCAGAACTCCAAAGTTCGTGCGATCTACGGCGCCGGCGAAATCAGCGAGCGTCATCGCCATCGCTACGAAGTGAACATCAACTACCGCCAGGCGCTGGAACAGCAGGCGGGGTTGATCTTCTCAGGCCTGTCACCCGACGGCGAACTGCCCGAGATCGTCGAACGTGCCGATCATCCGTGGTTCGTCGGCGTGCAGTACCATCCGGAATTGAAGTCGAAGCCGATGGATCCGCACCCGCTCTTCGCCGCCTTTATCAAGGCCGCGATGGAACAGTCGCGCCTGGTGTGATCGCTGGCCGCGCCTAGCGCGGGTCGAATTCGATATTGATCGAAGAATCGTCGTGCGTGACGCGTGCACGCACGACATCGCCGCGCCGCAGGTCGATCGGTTGCGGCGCGCAATGCAGCACGTGATGCCAGCAGCTTTCGATCGCTTTGGGATCGTTCTCGTAGACATTGCCCGGTGACAGATCGTGTCGCTGCATATCGCGCGTCAGCGCGCGACCAGCATCGGAACATCGCGTCTAACCGAAAAGCGGCGATTTGCGCTGGTCAGAACAAGGACCAGTCCAGGTTGGTCGAAGCTGATGCCGACGCCGCCAATGGACTGAAACTTGGGCAACTTCGCGAGTTGCGTGACACCGTTGGCGCGGACTTCATAGACGCCGTCGATACCGGCAGCCCAGACGCGTCCCTGGCCCGACACCAAGCCGAAGAACGCGACCGACGGAAATGGCACGCCATTGCGGCGCTCCGGCGGCCGCGGATCGGGGCCAAGCTGCTTGGCGAAGAGCGATCGGACGTCGTTCGCGCACACTTCGACAAGGCTGCCGTCCGAACCCATGTGCACAAGGCCGATCGCGGCGATCACGCAGCCTTTCTTCCAGGGTGACGCCACGATGCCGTTCACCGGATGGCACTTCGGATTGAGAACGCCGCCGCAAATACCGAGGCCCGTATGCGACACGGAGGAGACGAACCCATTGTCGCGCTCGATCGCATATAGGCCGCCGCCCCATTCGCCAGCGTTCATTCCGACGAGCAAGAGTTCCGGGGTTACAAGCGTCGCCGCGGCATTCCCGATCGTGTTTGGCATCGGTTCATAAAGGCCGCGCGTTTTTGCTGTGCCGTCGGTGATCGTTGTTAGGTTCTGCTGCGTCAGCAGCAAGATTTCCTTTGCGCCGCAGGTCGCTGCGATCAGCGGCATTCCAGCATGTTCAATCGTGCCGAGTTCTTGCCACGATCCGGAGGAGTGGCGCCGCACGGTCCATTTCGTGCCGGCGCGAATGCCGCCGATGGCGACCGGATGACCATCTTGTGCGCACAGTTCGAGGGTTTGTTCGGGCTGTGGTTCAGATCGCCACCTCGTCTCGCCTTCGGCCAGAGATGCCAGTGTGCCGCGGTCCGATAGGACCCACAGGCGCCCGTCCGCGAAGACAGCGCGGATAAGATTGCTGTCGATGTCGTCTGCGACAGCGGGCGCCGTCAGTAGCAGCAGCGCGCTGAGCGCGAGAAGGGCGGTTCGCATCCGCCAATCATCTAGTCGTCAGCTGTCCGACGCTAGGCGCGACCGCCGCGCCACCGTGGCGAACCGGCTGTCGATTGCGCCGCGTCCGGTCGACGTCGCATAGGCGCGGCCGTTCGCTTCTTCGTGGATCCAGCCATACGAGACCGCAGTCACGAAATCGCGGTTGAGGTTGTGCGGCGGCGGTTCGCGCGCGGTCGAGAAGCAGCGTTTGATGTCGAGCCGGGTGAAGTGCGGCTTGTTCTCGTCGCGCTCGAGATGGACCGCGAAGGCGAGGATCTTTTCCGGGTTCGACGACGCGCCACTGGCATCCAACGCCTCGCGGGCGGACTGCAGCGGCTTGCCGGAACTGCCGGCGAGCGGAGCAGGGACGGACGGCTCCCAGCCCAGAACCATCGCCAGGACGCGATGGGCCTCGTCCCGGTCGAGGGCGCGCTCGAGCCGCAACCCGTCTCCTTCCAGGGTCAGGCGATACGGCCCGGTATCCTCGTCCTGCATAGCTATTTTCACCAACATGTATCGAATCTGTATCGACGATACATCACTTGTATTGCTCCTGTCTTCCACAGGTGCGGGACCGATACCGGCGATACGGAAAACCGTCTTCCACAGACAGCCCACATCTGCGCCCCGCGTGGCTTGTCGCGGCGGCGCACATCGGCCCATGCGGGCAGTGCGCTTGTCGCGCGGCCCTACATCGGCGATGAACCAGCGCCTTTTGCCGCTCGGCTTTCCGTCCCTGGAGGTTTCCTTGTCTGCCATCGTCGACATTCACGGCCGTGAGATCCTGGACAGCCGCGGCAACCCGACCGTCGAGGTTGAGGTCGTGCTGGAGACCGGTGCGTCAGGCCGTGCCGCGGTCCCGTCGGGCGCCTCGACCGGTGCCCACGAAGCCGTCGAGCTGCGCGACGGCGACAAGAGCCGCTACGGCGGCAAGGGCGTGCTGAAAGCGGTCGATGCGGTGAACGGCGAGATCTTCGACACACTGTCGGGGTTCGATGCCGACGATCAGATCGCGCTCGACCGTTCGCTGATCGAACTGGACGGTACGCCGAACAAGGCACGTCTGGGCGCCAATGCGATCCTGGGCGTGTCGCTGGCGGCTGCAAAAGCAGCGGCGGATGAGGCGGGCCTGCCGCTCTACCGCTATGTCGGTGGTGCGGGTGCCCATGTGCTGCCGGTGCCGATGATGAACATCGTCAATGGCGGTGCCCACGCCGACAACCCGATCGACTTCCAAGAATTCATGGTGATGCCGGTTGGCGCTGCGACCTTCTCGGAAGGTCTTCGGGTTGGCGCCGAGATCTTTCACGCGTTGAAGTCGCAGCTGAAGAAAGCCGGCCACAACACCAATGTCGGCGACGAAGGCGGCTTTGCGCCGAACTTGAAATCGGCCGACGAAGCGCTCGACTTTGTGATGCGCGCGATCGAGAGCGCCGGCTACAAGCCGGGCGACGACGTCGTGCTGGCGCTGGATTCCGCTTCGACCGAATTCTTCAAAAACGGCAAGTACGAGTTGGAAGGCGAAGGCAAGTCGCTCTCGCCGACCGAGATGGTCGCTTATTACCAGACGCTGGTCGGCCGTTATCCGATCGTGTCGATCGAAGATGGCATGGCCGAAGACGATTGGGACGGTTGGAAGGCGCTGACCGACGCGATCGGCTCGAAGGTGCAGTTGGTCGGCGACGATCTGTTCGTCACCAACCCGAAGCGGCTTGCCGACGGCATCGCGCGCGGCACCGCCAACGCCATTCTGGTCAAGGTCAACCAGATCGGCACGCTGACCGAGACGCTGGAAGCGGTCGAGCTGGCGCATCGCAACGCGTATCGCGCGGTGATGAGCCATCGTTCGGGTGAGACGGAAGATGCGACCATCGCCGACCTCGCCGTCGCGACCAATTGCGGGCAGATCAAGACCGGCTCGCTGTCGCGCTCGGACCGGTTGGCCAAGTACAACCAGTTGCTGCGGATCGAAGAAGGGCTTGGACCGGCCGCCAAATACGCCGGCCGCACTGCCTTGAAGCAGGTTCGCTAAAAAATCTTTCGGCGAGGCTCGCAGGCAAATCTGCGAGTCATCTGAATCGCTTACGGGCGATTGTGGAATCCGCGATGTCCTACAGCGACATCGCGGGTTTGAAAAAGCGTTTGACCGAGCGAATCACCGTGTGATTCCGTCCGCCCCATCATGGGTTCGCGTCTTCGCCGAAAGCTGCTGCAGATACTTGGCCCCGTCTCCGGAGCCTGCCTCGTCGCGTACTTTGCGTACTACACGGTGCAGGGTGATCGCGGACTCATGACCCTTACGCGGTTGCAGGGGCAGGTCGCGCGGTCAGAAGGTCAGCTCGCCACGCTGCAGACCAACCGCGAGGGGCTGCAGAAGAAAGTTGCGTCGCTGCGGCCCGAAAGTTTGGATGTCGATCGGCTCGATGAGCGCGCCCGCACGCTGCTCAACTACGCCGCTCCCGACGAGGTGGTCGTGCTGCGCCGCAAACACTGATTTGCCTCGTTTTCCGGCACGTTGACCCGCGTATTTGTTCTGGCCCGATACCTTGCCAGGGCGGGGGTGCAGCGGTAGCTCTCTTTAGCGAATTTCGACATCAACGTTCGATGCGCGCCGCCAGCTGGGTCCAAAGGGGACCGGCCCGCGGCAGGGGAGTGAAATGGCTAAAGCCGCCGAGAAAACTGCCACGAAGCCGGGTGGCGCGGAGCCCTCGCACAATCTGCTCCGCCAATTCTATCGCGACATGCTGATGATCCGCCGCTTCGAAGAGCGCGCCGGCCAGCTTTACGGCATGGGTCTGATCGGGGGCTTCTGCCACCTCTATATCGGCCAGGAAGCAGTCGTCGTCGGAACCCAGGCGACGCTGAAAGAAGGCGACAGCATCATCACCGCCTATCGCGACCACGGGCACATGCTGGCTTGCGGCATGGATCCCAAGGGCGTGATGGCGGAGTTGACCGGACGTGCCACCGGTTACTCAAAGGGCAAAGGCGGCTCGATGCACATGTTCAGCCGCGAGAAGAAATTCTTCGGCGGCCACGGCATCGTCGGTGCGCAGGTTCCGTTGGGGACTGGCCTGGCCTTCGCGCACAAATACAAAAAAGACGGGCTGCTCTCGGTGACGTCGTGCGGTGACGGCGCGATCAACCAAGGCCAAGTCTATGAGAGCTTCAACATGGCAGCGCTTTGGAAGCTGCCGGTGCTCTACATCATCGAGAACAACAAATACGCGATGGGCACCAGCCAGGCGCGCGGCGCCGCTGGCGATCTCCATCAGCGCGGTGCGGCCTACGGCATTCCGGGCAAAGTCGTCGACGGCATGGATGTGCTCGCGGTCTACAAGGCTGCGATCGAAGCGACCGAATATGTGCGCGCCGGCAACGGTCCGATGATCCTCGAGATGAAGACGTACCGCTATCGCGGTCACTCGATGTCGGATCCGGGCAAATACCGTTCGAAAGACGAGGTCGAAGACATGCGCAAGCATCACGACCCGATCGAACTGCTGAAGTCGAAGATGATCGAACAGAAGCTCGCCGATGAAGCGACGCTGAAGGAGATCGACAACGAGATCCGCGCGATCGTGGTTGAAGCGGCGGACTTTGCGCAGCAAAGCCCTGAACCCGATCCGAAAGAACTCTGGACCGACGTGATGGTCGAGGCCTGACAAGATGACCGACATTCTGATGCCGGCGCTGTCGCCGACCATGACCGAAGGCAAGCTTTCCAAGTGGCTCAAAAAGGAAGGCGACACCATCACCGCCGGTGACGTGATCGCCGAAATCGAAACCGACAAAGCGACGATGGAAGTCGAAGCGGTCGACGAAGGTACCTTGACCAAGATCCTGGTTGCCGAAGGCACCGAAGGCGTCGCGGTCAACACGCCGATCGCGCAGCTGAATGGTGCTGCCAACGGCGCCGCGAACGGCAAGGCCGCTGCCGCGCCGCCGCCGGCCGCCAAGAGCGACGACGCGCCGAAAGCAGACGCAAAGTCGGAAGCGAAGGCGCCGGCTGCTGCGCCAGTGCCGCCCAAGCCGGAAGCCAAGTCGTTCCCGGCCGAAGAAGCCAAGTTCTACGAGACGACTGCGAGCAAGACCGTCCGCGAAGCGTTGCGCGACGCGATGGCCGAAGAAATGCGGCGCGACGAGACCGTGTTTCTCATGGGCGAGGAAGTCGCCGAGTACAACGGCGCTTACAAAGTCAGCCAGGGCTTGCTCGACGAATTCGGCGCTGAGCGCGTGATCGACACGCCGATCACCGAACAGGGCTTCGCTGGTCTTGGTGTTGGCGCTGCGTTCAACGGCTTGAAGCCGATCGTCGAATTCATGACCTGGAACTTCGCCATGCAGGCGATCGACCAGATCGTGAACTCGGCTGCGAAGACGCAATACATGTCGGGCGGCCAGATGGGCTGCTCGATCGTGTTTCGCGGTCCGAACGGCGTCGCCTCGCGCGTCGGCGCGCAGCACAGCCAGGATTACGCGTCATGGTACGCGCACGTGCCCGGTCTCTACGTACTGGCGCCATACACTGCCGCAGACGCCAAGGGCTTGTTGAAGGCGGCGATCCGCGATCCGAACCCGGTCGTGTTCCTCGAACACGAGCTGATGTACGGCACCGCGTTCGATGTGCCGGTCGACGAGAACTTCATCGTTCCGATCGGCAAGGCGCGCATCGCGCGTCCGGGCAAAGACGTCACCATCACGGCCTATAGCCGCATGGTCGGCCTGGCGCTGGCCGCCGCCGAGCAATTGGCCAAGGACGGGATCGATGCGGAAGTGATCGATCTGCGCACCATCCGTCCGCTCGACGTCGAGACGATCACCAACTCGGTGAAGAAGACCAACCGTCTGGTCTCGTGCGAAGAAGGCTGGCCGTTCGCCGGCATCGGCAGCGAGATGGCTGCGATCGCAATGGAGAACTTCTTCGACGATCTCGATGCGCCGGTCGCGCGCGTCTACGGCGTCGACGTTCCGCTGCCATACGCCGCCAATCTCGAGAAGCTCGCGCTGCCGCAGGTTGAGCACATTGTCGAAGCCGCGAAAAAGGTGAGCTACCGCTGATGGCGATCGACATTCTGATGCCGGCGCTCTCGCCCACGATGACCGAGGGCAAGCTCGCCAAGTGGGTGAAGAAGACCGGCGACAAGATTTCGTCGGGCGATGTGATCGCCGAAATCGAAACCGACAAAGCGACGATGGAAGTCGAAGCGGTCGATGAAGGCACGTTGGGCGAAATCCTGGTGCCGGAAGGCACCGAAGGCGTCGCCGTCAACGCGGTGATCGCAAAGCTGTTGGGTGAAGGCGAAAAGCCCGGCGCTGCAAGTGCAGCACCGGCGCCGAAGAAGCAGGAGCCGCCGACACCGGCGCCCGCAGCACCGGCAAAAGAACCGCCGAGCAGCGCGCCCGCCAAACAAGAGCCGCCGGCGTCCAAGCCGCCGGTGCAGGCGCAGGCAAATGGCTCGCGCGTGATTGCGAGCCCGCTCGCCAAGCGCATCGCCGAGCAAAGCAAAATCGATCTCAGCAAAGTACAGGGCAGTGGCCCGCACGGCCGGATCGTAAAAGCCGATGTCGAAGCAGCCGCCAAGGGCGGCACTGCAACGAAAGCTGCAGCGCCGAGCGTCGGCGGTGGTGCTGCACCGAAGAGCAGCGTCGATGCGCGCGGCCTCGCCGATGCGCTGAAGATGAAATACGACGTGGTGCCGAATTCGGGCGTGCGCAAAGTCATTGCGCGCCGCCTGACCGAAGCCAAAC
Source organism: Roseiterribacter gracilis (assembly GCA_018332375.1). Classification (GTDB taxonomy): domain Bacteria; phylum Pseudomonadota; class Alphaproteobacteria; order BOG-932; family Roseiterribacteraceae; genus Roseiterribacter; species Roseiterribacter gracilis. The sequence continues at coordinate 780,387 of BOPV01000001.1, forward strand.
AGACCGTCCCGCATTTCTATCTAACGCTCGACTGCAATCTCGACGAACTGCTGGCGTTGCGTTCGAAGATGAACGCTGCGGTCGAAGGCTCAAAGATCTCGGTCAACGACTTCGTCATTCGCGCCGCGGCGCTGGCGCTCAAGAAAGTGCCGGACGCCAACGTCTATTTCACCGACGAAGCGATTCTGAAATTCGAACATGCCGACGTGTCGGTTGCGGTCGCGACCGACAACGGTCTGATCACGCCGGTGATCAAGGCAGCGGAAACCAAAAGCCTGGCGCAGATCTCGAAAGAGATGCGCGACCTCGGCACGCGCGCACGCGCCGGCAAGTTGAAGCCCGAAGAATATCAGGGCGGCACTTTCTCGGTGTCGAACCTCGGCATGTTCGGGATCAAGCAGTTCGAAGCGATCATCAATCCGCCGCAGGCTTGCATTCTCGCGGTTGGCGCGGGCGAGCAGCGCGCGATCGTGAAAGACGGCAAGGTCGAAGTCGCGACGATGATGTCGTGCACCTTGTCGGTCGATCATCGCGCCGTCGACGGTGCCTTGGGCGCTGTCTATCTGCAGGCCTTCCAAGCGTTGATCGAGAATCCGTTCGGGTTGATTTCGTGACCCAGGTCATCGACCTCGCCAAGAAATTCGCGAGCTTCTCGGAGACCTGGCAGCCGAAAATCCTGGCCGAAGTGAACGGCCAGGAAGTTCGCATCGCAAAGATCGACGGCGAATTCGAATGGCATCGGCACGACGATGCCGACGAGATGTTTCTGGTCGTCAGCGGCAAGCTGCGGATGCGCTTTCGCGACAAGGACGCAGTCGTGTTGCCGGGACAGATGATCGTCGTTCCGCGCGGCACCGAACATCTGCCGGTGGCTGAGCCCACCGCCGAAATTCTGATGATTGAGACCGCCGGCACGCGCAATACCGGCGAGCACGAAAGCGAACGCACCGCCGTTCTGGAGCGTATCTGATGGCCGCACAGGAATTCGATCTGGTCGTCGTCGGCAGCGGCCCGGGCGGCTATGTCGCCGCCATTCGTGCCGCGCAGCTCAAGATGAAAGTTGCGATGGTCGAGCGCGCCGAACTGGGCGGCATCTGCCTCAACTGGGGCTGTATTCCGACCAAGGCGTTGCTGCGTTCGAGCGACGTCTATCACATGCTGACTCATGCCGAGCAGTTCGGCCTCAAGGTTGAAGGCAAAGTCTCGTTTGATCTGACCAAGATCGTGGAACGTTCGCGCGGCGTCGCGAAGCAGATGTCGCAAGGCATCGCGTTCCTGATGAAGAAGAACAAGGTCACGGTCATTCAGGGCGACGCCAAGCTGAACGGGCGCGGCAAGCTGAACGTCACCAAGGATGGCGCAACGACCGAGGTCGTGGCCAAGCACATCATTCTCGCGACCGGCGCGCGCGCGCGGCAACTGCCGGGCCTCGAAGTCGACGGCAAGCTGGTCTGGTCGTATCGCGAAGCGTTGGTGCCGAAAGAACAGCCGCAGCGTCTGCTGGTCGTCGGTTCGGGCGCCATCGGCATCGAATTCGCCAGCTTCTTCCGCACGCTTGGCAGCGAAGTCACGGTGGTCGAATTGCTCGACCGGATTCTGCCGGTCGAAGACGAAGAGATCTCGGCTTTCGCGCGCAAGGCGTTCGAGAAGCAGGGCATCAAGATCCGGACCGGCGCCAAGGTCACCAAGCTCGACAAGAAGACCAACAGCGTCGTCGCGACGATCGAAGCCGACGGCAAGACCGAGACGCTCGAAGTCGACCGCGTCATTTCGGCGGTCGGCATCGTCGGCAATATCGAAGAAGTCGGCTTGGACACGGTCAAAGGCGTGAAGACCGATCGCGGCTTCATTCAGGTCGATGAATATCTGCGTACCGGGGAGCCCGGCATTTACGCGATCGGCGACGTGGTCAGCCCGCCCTGGCTGGCACACAAGGCGAGCCACGAAGGCATCATCTGCGTCGAAGCGATCGCCGGCCTGCATCCGCACAAGATGAAGGTCGAGAACATTCCAGGCTGCACCTACTGCACGCCGCAGGTGGCGAGCGTCGGCTGGACCGAGGCACGCGCCAAGAAAGAAGGCCGCGAAGTCCGCGTCGGCCGTTTCCCGTTCATCGGCAACGGCAAGGCCGTGGCGATGGGCGAGCCGCAGGGGCTGGTGAAGACGATCTTCGATGCCAAGACGGGCGAGCTACTCGGCGCCCACATGGTCGGCGCCGAAGTGACCGAGCTGATCCAGGGCTATGTCATCGCCAAGACCGGCGAACTGACCGAAGCCGAGCTGATGGAAACGATCTTCCCGCATCCGACCATCTCGGAAACGATGCACGAAAGCGTGCTCGACGCGTACGGACGCGTGATCCACATCTGACGCGCGTCGGGTGCGGCGCTAGCGCTGCACCCGCCACCGCGCGCCGACCAGCGCGCCAAGCCCCGACAGAAACAACACCAGCGAGTCTGGCTCCGGTACTTGCTGCGGCACGTCCGGCGTTGCGCCGCCGGGCGGCGTCGTGTCGACGATCACGATCGGCGTGATTGTCGGCAGGCTCGGCGTTGTGATTGGCGTTGTAAGCGGCGGCAAGATCACCGTCGTGACCGGAATTTCGGGAGTCGTGGTCACGGGCGTCGTGTGGTCGACGGTTGGGAAGGCGCCTGTCGGACTGGTCGGAAAATCGATGCCGGGAACGCCAATCGCCGGCGTGTTGTGGACGGTGTCGATGGCGGTCGGGAATTGCGCGACGGCGCTCGACGAAAGTCCCGTGGGCGTCGCTGACGACCCAACCGGCGCAGACGCACCGCCAGCGGCATAGAGGGCGGGCGAGGCGGCGGCGTTGCGCAAGCGCCCCAACGGCGAAGCAGGTGCGGCGAGCGGCGCCAGCACCGCGCCGGGCACGGTCTGGCGACAATAGGCGGGCAATGGCGGCGTCGCAGCGGCGACCGGCAGGGGTGCGGCGGCTGGCTTGGCGACGACTCGCGGCTTTGTGCGATGGATGCGGGGCGGGTGTGAGTCCGCCGCCGCCATGCCGATGCCGGCTTGCTGGACTCGCGCCTTGCGAATGTGGTGGCGCTTGGCCGGCGCCGAACTGGCCGCTGCAACCGCGGGAATTACCGCGGCCGCGATCGATTGGCGCGGCGGGATCGGCTGGCAATCGATGCTGCCGGCTGCGGCGGGCATCGCGAAAAGAAGGGCAATCGTCGTGGCGAGGGGTTTGCGGGACACGGGCTTTGCTGGCTGCGGCAGGAATTCAACACTTCCGGAACTCAAGTCGAACGCGTCGGGGTTGTTCCGCGCTTCCAAACTGCAATTAGACGCGGGGCTGACGCGCGTGGGCCGCCAGACCGGGGTGGTAGCGATCGCTCAGCGACCGACCTATCTTGCCTGACGTTATGAGCGCCCCGACCGACCCCAAGCTCCGCCATCCCGAAAAGGCCAAGCGCCCGGACAATCCGATCGCGCGCAAGCCGGACTGGATCCGCGTCAAAGCTCCGACCTCGAAAGAATATTTCGAGACCAAAGAGCTGATGCGCGGCATGAGCCTGTCGACCGTCTGCGAAGAAGCCGCCTGCCCGAATATCGGCGAATGCTGGGCCAAGAAGCACGCGACCTTCATGATCCTGGGCGCGACTTGCACGCGCGCCTGCGCCTTCTGCAACGTCGCCACCGGCAAGCCCGACAATCTCGATCCGCACGAACCGCTGCGGGTTGCGATCGCGATCGGCAAGCTTGGCCTCGAACATGTCGTCGTGACGTCGGTCGATCGTGACGATCTCGACGATGGCGGCGCACAGCATTTCGTCGAGACGATTCAGCAGATCCGCCGTCGCAGCCCGAAGACGACGATCGAAATCCTGACGCCCGACTTCAAGAACAAGCCGGGCGCGGCCGAGACGATCGCCGCGACGCCGCCGGACGTGTTCAACCACAATCTCGAAACCGTGCCGCGCCTGTATCCGTCGATCCGTCCGGGTGCGCGCTATTTCGGTTCGCTGCAGTTGCTGGCGCGCATCAAGGAAATCGATCCCGCCATCTTCACCAAGTCCGGCATCATGGTCGGCCTGGGCGAAAGCAAAGAAGAAGTCGGGCAGGTGATGGACGATCTGCGCGCTGCCGACGTCGACTTTCTGACCATCGGCCAGTATCTCGCGCCGACGCCGAAACACGCGCCGGTCGATCGGTTCGTGACGCCGGAAGAATTTCAGCAGTATGAAGCGATGGCGCGCGCCAAAGGCTTCTTGATGGTGTCGGCGTCACCGCTGACGCGCAGCTCGTATCACGCCGGCGATGATTTCCGCCGGTTGCGCGAAGCCCGCGCCGCCAAGCTCGCTGCCGCAGAATAAATCCGTGCCTGAACATTCCGAGCGGCGGCTTCTGCCTTACACGCCGGAGCAGATGTACGATCTCGTCGCTGCGGTCGAGCGCTATCCGGAATTTCTGCCCTGGTGCATCGGCGCGCGCATCGATCGCCGCGAAGGCGATGTGTTCTGGGCCGATCTGATCATCGGCTGGAAGCTGATCCGCGAACGCTTCAAATCAAAAGTCACGCTTACGCCGAAGAGCAAAATCCACGTCGAATATGTCGAGGGGCCGATGCGCTACCTCCACAATGACTGGATCTTCGAACCGCATCCCCAAGGCTGCGCGGTCGAGTTTCATCTCGATTTTGAATTCAAGTCGGCGATGCTGAATGCCGTGATGGGCGCGCTGTTTCACGAAGCGGTGCGCCGCATGGTCGGCGCGTTCGAAACCCGCGCAGAACAGCTCTACGGGCGTTAGGCCGAAAGGCTCACACATTCGAGCAGCAGGCGCAGCGCGTGCTCGACCGACGCCAAGCGCACCTGCGCACGATCACCTTTGAAATGCATCGTTTCGGCACGGCATGGATGCGTGCGTGTCGCGATGGCGAAACAGACCATGCCGACCGGCTTCTTCGGCGTACCGCCATCGGGACCGGCAACGCCTGTCGTCGAGACCGCGATCGTCGCATTGGAATTCTTCAAGGCGCCTTCCGCCATCGCGCGTGCGACTTCTTCCGACACGGCGCCGTGGTCGGCGATGAGATGTGCTGGCACACCGAGCATCTCGGTCTTGGCTTGGTTGGAATAGGTGACGAAGCCGCGTTCGAACATGCTCGAACCGCCGGGAATTTCGGTCAGCGAGGACGCGATCAGACCGCCAGTGCAGCTTTCCGCAGTCGCGATCGTGGTCTTGGTTTCCAGCGCCCGTTTCAGCATCTGCTTGGCCAGCGCGATCGCAGCCGGCGGCAGCAAATACGCAGTCTGGTCCATCTTGGCGTCTTCGCTCACGGCAGACGCACCGTCGCCACGGCTTGCGCTGCAAGACCTTCGCGACGACCGGTGAAGCCCATGCCTTCGGTCGTGGTTGCTTTGATGCTGACGCGGTCGGCCGGCAGGCCGAGAATCCCGCCGATCTTTTCCACCATGGCAGCGCGGTGCGGACCCACCTTGGGTGCTTCGGCAAGCACGGTGATGTCGACATGCACGACGCGGCCGCCGCGTGCGCGCACCAAGTCGTTGGCGTGGGCCAGGAACTGATCGCTGGCGGCATTCTTCCATTTCATGTCGGACGGCGGAAAATGGGTTCCGATATCACCGTCGCCGATCGCGCCCAGGATCGCGTCGGTCAATGCGTGCAACGCGACGTCGCCGTCGGAATGCGCAACGACACCGTGATCGTGTGGAATGCGCACGCCGCCAAGCCAGACGTGATCGCCGGGCCCGAACGTGTGCACGTCAAAGCCGCTGCCCATGCGGATGTCGTTGAGCGTCGCAAGACGTTCGGCGAAAGCGAGATCTTCCATCGTCGTGACTTTCAAATTGGCGGCGTCGCCGAGCACCAGCTCGACATGATGGCCGGCGCGTTCAGCGACGGCTGCGTCATCGGTAAGTGCAAGGCCGATCGCAGCGCGATGCGCGGCCAGGATGGTGGCGAAGCGAAATCCTTGCGGCGTCTGCGCGCGCCACACGCCGGTGCGATCGACCGGCGTTCCGTCTTCCCGTCGCAACGTGTCGGCGACGGGCAGGGCGGCGATGGCACCTTCATGCGACGCCAGCGCGCCAAGCACGCGGTCGATCACCGCTTCGCTCACCAGCGGACGCGCAGCGTCGTGGATCAGCACCTGGCTCGGTGCGCCCGCCGCGGCCAGCGCTTCGAGGCCGTTGCGCACAGAGTCCTGCCGGGTCGCGCCGCCGTCGATCGGCGGCGGCAGATCCAGGCCGGCGACTGCTTGCTCGTAATGCTCACGCTGGCCGGCACCGATGACGACCTGAACGCGAGAAATGCTGCGGTGCTTGAGGAACGCTTCGATCGTCGATCGGATCAGCGGACGCCCAGCTAACGCCAAGTATTGCTTGGGAATTTCAGCGCCCAGACGGGTTCCGGCGCCGCCTGCGACGATCAGTGCCGCAGCTTCTCTTATTGTGCGTTGCGCCATTAAGGGTAGTCTTTGCTCAAAGGAGCGCCAGTTTCGAAGATGCCTAAAGATTCAGCAGCTACAGCCGTCGAGCTGCGCCGGGACCGGCGCGGTGCGGCGCTTGATGCCGCTGCGATCCTGCAGGCGCTGCCGCAGGCGGTGCTTGCGGTGGATTCGAGCCTTACCATCCGCTTTGTCAGCGCGAAAGCGGAGGAGTTCTTCGACATCAGCGCCGTGTCGCTGTTGGGCCGTCCGCTCGAACGTCTGCTGCCCGGCGAAAGCGCCATTGCGGCGTTGGCGCGCCAAGCCTTTGCCAGCGGTGCCTCGATCGCCGAAAGCGGGTTGTCGCTCGAATTGCCGCGGCTGGGTGAACGCGAAGTGACGGTGCAGGTCGCGGCGATCGGTCTGCCGGCCGATTATGTCGCCATCGCGCTGCGCGAACGTTCGATCGCCGACAAGCTCGACCGCCAATGGACGCACCGAAGTGCAGCGCGTTCAGTGACCGCGATGGCGTCGACCTTGGCGCATGAAATCCGCAATCCGCTGCTGTCGATCCGCGGGGCAGCGCAGCTGCTGGAACAGGCGATCACGTCCAGCGGCGACCGCGAATTGACGCGCTTGATCTGCGATGAAGTCGACCGGCTGAAAGCGCTGGTCGATCGGATGGAATTGTTTTCCGACGAGCCGTCGCTGCCGCGCGAAGCGATCAACGTGCACGAAGTGCTGGGCCATGTGCGCAAAGTCGCCGCCGCGGGCTTCGCGCGCAACGTGCGGATCGTCGAACGCTATGATCCGTCGCTGCCGCCGGTCGACGCCAATCGCGATCAGCTGATCCGTCTGTTTCTGAACCTGATCAAGAACGCTGCCGAAGCTGCGCCGCAAGTCGGCGGCGAGATCGTGCTCTCGACTTCGTATCAGCAAGGGTTGCGCCTGACATTGCCGGGTACGGGTAATCGCGTGCATCTGCCGCTGCTCGTCACCGTCACCGACAATGGTGCCGGCATTCCCGATGAAATCCGTCCGCATCTGTTCGATGCGTTCGTGACGACCAAGACCAACGGCACCGGCTTGGGCCTGGCGCTGGTGGCAAAAATCGCAGCCGACAATGGCGGCATCGTCGAGTTCGACAGCCGTCCCGGCCGCACTGTGTTCCGCGTCTCTTTGCCGGTGGCCGAACAATGAGTCCTGCAACCATCCTCGTCGCTGATGATGATCGCGGCATCCGTACCGTTCTGACGCAAGCGTTGGCGCGGCACGGCTATGACGTACGTACGACAGGCAACGCCGCGACCTTATGGCGATGGGTTTCTGAGGGGCAGGGCAACCTGGTGATCACCGACGTGGTGATGCCGGATGAAAACGGGCTGGACCTGTTGCCGCGCATCCGCAAGACGCGCCCGGATCTGCGCGTGGTCGTGATGAGCGCGCAGAATACGTTGATGACGGCGGTGCGCGCCAACGAACGCGGCGCCTTCGAATATCTGCCGAAACCGTTCGACTTGAAGGACCTGCTGGCGATCGTGGAACGCGCGCTGGCCGTGCCGGCAGCCAGCAACATCGCCAACGACGTCGAGCCCAGCGAAGAGCAATTGCCGCTGATCGGCCGTTCGCCGGCGATGCAGGAAATCTACCGTGTCATGGCGCGGCTGATGCCGACCGATTTGACCGTGATGATCGCGGGCGAAAGCGGCACCGGCAAAGAATTGGTGGCGCGCGCGCTGCATGAATATGGCAAGCGCCGTAACGGCCCGTTCGTGGCCGTCAACATGGCGGCGATCCCGCGCGAGTTGATCGAGTCCGAATTGTTCGGCCACGAGAAGGGCGCTTTCACCGGCGCGGTTCAGCGCGTGATCGGCCGGTTCGAACAGGCCGAAGGCGGCACGCTGTTTCTCGACGAAATCGGCGACATGCCGCCGGAAGCGCAGACGCGTCTGCTGCGCGTGCTGCAGCAAGGCGAGTTTCTGTCGATCGGCGGACGCACGCCGATCAAAGCTGATGTGCGCATCGTCGCGGCGACTCACCGCGATCTGCGCGGGCTGATCCGACAGGGATTGTTCCGCGAGGATCTGTTCTATCGTCTGAACGTCGTGCCGATCCGTTTGCCGCCGCTGCGCGAGCGCACCGAGGATATTCCAGCGCTGGTCCGTCATTTTGTCGCTGCTGCAGAGCGCGACGGATTGCAGGGCAAGACGATCGAGCCAGCCGCGCTCGACCGGCTGAAAACGCATGCATGGCCGGGCAACGTGCGCGAGCTGGAAAATCTGGTTCGCCGGCTGTGCGCGCTGTACGCGCAGGAATCGATCGGGGTCGACGTCGTCGAGTCCGAATTGACCGACCTGGCACCGGCCCCGGCGCCGTCGGTCGAATCACGCCCCAATGGCGAAGGCCTGTCGGGCGCGGTGGAGCGGCATCTGCGGGAGTATTTCCAGGCCCATGCGGGCGGTTTGCCTGCGGCTGGCATCTATGACCGCGTCCTGACCGAGGTCGAACGGCCCCTGATTACGCTGACTTTGGCCGCGACGCGGGGCAATCAGATCAAGGCAGCCGAATTGCTGGGTCTGAACCGCAACACATTGCGCAAGAAGATCCGCGAATTGGACATCCAGGTGGTGCGGGGCCTAAAGTATCCGTGACGCGCTAGCGCTCCGATGCGGGGCATTCGGTCGAGCGGGTCGAATGCCAAGAATGATCAGGTCCTCGAACAACGCTCCAACCGATTCCGTCCGCAGGCGTCTCGTCGCCTGGGGCACACGCGTGGGCTTTGGCAACAAGCTTGCAGTCGTGTTCGTCGTGCTGGCGATTCTGGCCGGCGGCGCGACCTATGCCGCGCTGACTGCGATCACGCCGTTCGGCCATCCGCGCACCGTCTTCGTTCTGCTGATCGCCGATCTTGTCGTGCTGCTTGCATTGGGCGCGCTGTTGGCGCCGCGTTTGCTGCAGCTCTATTCCGGCCGCCGACGCGGTGCGGCGGGCACGCGCCTGCAAGGCCGCTTCGTGTTCGTCTTCGGCATGCTGGCGGTGACGCCGGCGATTTTGATGGCGGTCTTCTCGGCCGTGTTCTTTCACTTCGGCGTGCAGACCTGGTTCGGTGACCGGGTTCGAACCGCGGTTGGTGAGTCACTGACCGTCGCGCAGGCCTATCTCGAAGAACACAAGAAGACGATCCAGAACGACGCGCGCACGGTCGCGTTGCAGCTTGACCAGGCGCCGATCCAAAACCTGGTGGAATTGGAGCTCTGGTTGCAGCGTTTCGTTGCGCGCCAGAATTTGCAAGAAGCGATGATATTCTCATCGAGCGCAGACGGTCGCGGTCTTGTGCTCGCGCGGGCTGGTTTAAGCCTTGCGCTCGAAGCCGAGATGCCGCGACAAGACCAGATTGATCAGGCGCGGCAAACCGGTCAGCCGATTTATCTCGTCGGCGAAAAGGAAGACCGCGTTCGCGCGCTGATCTTCCTCAACCGCTACGTCTATTCGCCCGACAACGCCTATCTCTATGTCGGTCGCACGATCGCGGAGAAAGTGCTCGGCCATATGGAAAAGGCCGAGAGCGCGGTGAAAGACTATACCGAGCTCGAAGGCCGGCGTTCGGGCCTGCAGATCACGATGTCGCTGATCTTCCTGGTCGTGGCGCTGTTGCTGCTGGTCGTCGCGATTTGGTTCGGCGTGCGTTTTGCCAAACAGCTGGCGCAGCCATTGGCGGAATTGATCGATGCGGCCGAGCAGGTGCGCGCGGGCGATCTGTCAGCGCGTGTCGTCGAAGCGCACCGGTCCGACGACGAGATTGCGGCGCTGGGTCGTGCCTTCAACCGCATGACCAGCCAGCTCGAAAGCCAGCGACGCGAACTGATCGAAGCCAACCGGCAGGTCGATGCGCGCCGCCGCTTTACCGAGACCGTGTTGTCCGGTGTGTCAGCGGGTGTGCTTGGTCTCGACCAGGAACAACGCATCACGATCGCCAATCAGGCGGCGATGGATTTTCTCCAACTGGCACCGGGCGAAATGGTCGGGCGGCCGCTGGTGGAAATCGTGCCGGAATTCGAACCGCTGCTGGCACAGACAGGATTGCGCGGCGACCGCGCGCTGGAAGATCACTTGCAACTGAAACGTCCGGGCCAGCCGACACGCACGTTGCTCGTGCGCATCGCGGCTGAACCGCACGCCGATCAGCCTGCGCGCGGCCATGTCGTGACGTTCGACGACATCACCGATCTGGTCGGTGCGCAGCGCCAGGCCGCATGGGCCGACGTTGCGCGACGCATTGCGCATGAGATCAAGAATCCGCTGACGCCGATCCAGCTGTCGGCGGAGCGGCTCAAGCGGAAATATCTGAGCGAGATCACGTCGGATCCCGAGACGTTCAAAACCTGCACCGACACGATTGTGCGGCAGGTGACGGATATCGGACGCATGGTCGACGAGTTCTCGTCGTTTGCGCGCATGCCGGCGCCGGTGATGCGGCGCGAAAGCCTGACCGACTTGGCGCGCCAGGCCGTGTTCCTGCAGCGCCAAGCGCACGCCCGCGTGAAGTACGAAATTGAAGCGCCCGATTTGCCGGTCTTCGCGCTGTGCGACGGGCGTCAAATCGGCCAGGCGCTGACCAACCTGCTGCAGAACGCGGCCGACGCGATCGACGGCCGCGCCGATGGCGGCGACAAAAGCGGCCATGTTTGGCTGCGCATCGTTCCAGGCGACCGCCAGGTCCGGATCGAGGTCGCAGACGACGGCAAGGGCTTGCCGCCTGATCGCGAGCGGCTGACCGAGCCCTATGTGACGACGCGCACCAAAGGTACCGGCCTTGGTCTCGCCATCGTTAAGAAGATCATGGAAGACCACGGCGGTGAGCTTGCGCTTACCGACCGTCCCGGTGGCGGCGCGATCGTTTCCTTGACCTTCTCGGTCGGCGCTGTCGAATCACAATCTGGCTCGGATGAGTCGTCACGCGACGATTCGGCGAACCCCAAAAAACGTACGGCGACGCATGGCGCGTGACATTCTCATCGTCGACGACGAAGCCGATATTCGGCTGTTGATCGGCGGCATCCTGCAGGACGAGGGGTTCACCACTCGGCAAGCTGCGACGAGCGAAGCGGCGCTGACGGCGCTGCGCGCACGGCAGCCGGCCTTGGTGATTCTCGATGTGTGGCTCGAAGGCAGCCGCATGGACGGGCTGGAACTGCTCGATCAGATCCAGAAACATCACCCGACGCTTCCAGTGGTGATGATCTCGGGGCACGGCACGATCGAGACCGCCGTCGCTGCGATCCGCAAGGGTGCCTACGACTTCATCGAAAAGCCGTTCAAGGCCGATCGTCTGCTGCTGATTGTCGATCGCGCACTGGAATCCGCGCGGCTGAAACGCGAAAACGAAGAGCTGCGTCTGCGCGCGGGTGCCACCGCCGATCTACTCGGAACGTCGCCGGCCATTCACCAAGTGCGGCATGTGGTTGAGAAGGTGGCGCCGACCGGCAGCCGCGTCTTGATCACTGGCGCGCCGGGCAGCGGCAAAGAAGTCGTCGCACGACTGCTACACGCGCGCTCGAAGCGTTCGACTGGCACGTTCGTGGTGCTCAACTGCGCCACCATCCGCCCCGAACGGCTTGAGATCGAAGTATTCGGCACCGAATACGCGGTCGACGGCGCGGGCCGCAAAATCGGCGTCCTCGAACAGGCGCATGGCGGCACGTTGCTGCTCGACGAAGTCGCCGACATGACGCTCGAGACGCAGGGCAAGATGGTTCGCGCGCTGCAGGAGCAGACGTTCGAACGTGTCGGCGGCTCGACCAAAGTCGAAGTCGATGTGCGCGTGATCGCGACGTCGAACCGCGACCTGACCGCCGAAATGGCTGCGGGCCGGTTCCGCACCGATCTGTTTTACCGTCTGAACGTCGTGCCGATCCGCGTGCCATCGCTGACCGAACGGCGCGAAGACATTCCGTTGCTGGCGCGCCATTTCATGGAACGCGCGTCGGAAATCGGCGGCGTACCGGCGCGTGATTTCGGCGAAGACGCGATCGCGGCGCTGCAGGCCTATGACTGGCCGGGCAATGTGCGCCAGCTGCGCAATGTGGTGGATTGGCTGCTGATCATGGGGGCGGGCGAACCGCGCGAACCGATCCGCGCCGACATGCTGCCGCCGGAAATCGGTTCCATCGCGCCGGCTGTGGTCCGTTGGGACAAAGGCGCCGAAATCATGAGCCTGCCGCTGCGCGATGCGCGCGAAGTGTTCGAGCGCGAATATCTTCTGGCGCAGGTGAACCGGTTCGGCGGCAACATTTCGCGCACCGCCGCCTTTGTCGGAATGGAGCGTTCGGCCTTGCACCGCAAGCTGAAATCGCTCGGTGTGCCGGCTGCGGATCGCGGGCAAGGACCCGCAGCGCTGCCGCCTGAACGCGCCACCGGAACCTGATCCATGCCGCGTTTCGCGTATGTCGACGGGCAGTATGTCCCGCACGCGAAGGCGTGCGTACATATCGAAGATCGCGGCTTTCAGTTTGCCGACGCCATCTATGAAGTGATCGCGATCCGCAACGGCGCCTTGATGGACGAGCGTGGCCATCTCGACCGGTTGGTCCGTTCGCTGAACGAGCTGAAAATTCCGCTACCGATGTCGCTGACCGCGCTGCCGATCGTCATGCGCGAGCTGATCCGGCGCAACCGCGTGCGCAACGCTGCCTTGTACATGCAGATCACGCGCGGCGAAGCAGCCCGCGATTTTCGCTTCGATCCCGACCTTGCACCGACCTTGGTGATGACGGTGCGACGTGCCGACTTCAGCCACACAAAACAGCTGAACCAGGGTCTCAAGATCCTGTCGGTGCCCGACCTGCGCTGGGCGCGGCCCGACATCAAAACCGTGATGCTGCTGCCGTCGTCGCTGGCCAAGATGCATGCGCTCGAGCAGGGCGCCGACGATGCGTGGCTGGTCGACGCCAACGGCTATGTCACCGAAGGTTCGTCGAACAATGCCTGGATCGTCACCGCCGACGGCGAGCTGGTGACGAGACCTGCCGACGGACGAATTTTGAAGGGCGTGACGCGCAGCGCGCTGCAGCACATCGCGACCTTGTTTCAGCTTCGCATCGTCGAACGCCCGTTCACGATCGCCGAAGCACAAGCTGCGTGCGAAGCTTTCAGCACCAGCGCCAGCGCGTTCGTCGCACCAGTGGTTTCGATCGACGGCAAGATGATCGGCGACGGCAAGCCGGGCCGTGTCGCGTTGGGAATGCGCGAGCGCTATTTGCGGTATAGCGAAGGCGCGCACGGCGCTCCGATCGGCTGGACCTCTACATGAAAATTTTTGGCTCGAAGGGGCGCGCACCCGCGACCGCCTTCATTCTGATCACGGTGTTGCTGGACGTGATCGGCATCGGCCTGATCATCCCCGTCCTGCCCAAGCTGGTGGAGGAATTTGTTGGCGGCGGCCCGTCCGAGGCAAGCGCCGAGCTGGGCTGGTTGTTCGCGGCCTACGCGCTGATGTTGTTCTTGTGTGCGCCAGCGCTGGGTTCGTTGTCGGATCGGTTTGGACGCCGCCCGGTCATCCTCGTCGCGCTGTTGGGCATGGCGTTCGACTATGTGCTGACCGCGATGGCGCCGACGCTGTGGCTGTTGTTCCTCGGCCGCATCGTTGCTGGCGCATGCGGATCGAATTTCACCACCGCGACGGCCTATATCGCCGACGTCACGCCGCCGGAGAAACGCGCGCAGGCCTTTGGTCTGATCGGCGCTGCGTTCGGCGTTGGATTCATTCTTGGGCCGGCGCTGGGCGGTTTGCTCGGTCAGTTTGGACCGCGCGTTCCGTTCTGGGTTGCGGCCGGCATGACCGCGCTGAACTTCGTCTACGGCGCGTTCGTGCTGCCCGAAAGCCTGCCGGCGAAAGAACGGCGGGCGTTTTCCGCCGTTGCAGCCAATCCATTTCGCTCGTTGCTGCGGCTGAGCCGGTTTCCCGCTGTGCTGGGATTGGCGGCGTCGTTCTTCTTCCTGCAGCTCGGCGCGCAGATGCTGCAAAGCAATTGGGTGTTGTTCACCGAGTTTCGCTTCGCCTGGACGGAACGCGATGTCGGACTGTCGCTGGCGATGGTCGGGTTGGTCTTTGGTCTGGCGCAGGGCCTGCTGACGCGCATTCTGATTCCAAAGCTTGGCGAACCGCGGTCGATTTTTCTCGGCATCTTGCTGTGCGTGATCGGTCTGATTTGGTTCGCCGTCGCGACGCAAGGCTGGATGATGTATGCGGCGATGTTGCCGTACGCGATGATCGGGATCGCGGGACCGTCGATGCAGGCGATCATGTCGCGTCAAGTGCAATCGAACGAGCAGGGCGAGTTGCAAGGCACCTTGACCAGCCTGATGAGCGTCACCGCCGTCTTCGGCCCGTTGATCGCCGCCTATGTCTTCGCTTGGTTCACGCGTGCCAACGCGACCTTCCAGATGCCCGGTGCAGCCTTCCTCACCGGTGCGTTTTTCATGTTCGTTGCGTTGGTTTTCGCAGCGTTGGGGCTGCGATCCGCACCCGCCGCAACCGCTACTGTGGAACCGGCTGGCGCCTGACGTCGTTGCGCCGACTATGGGTCGGCGACCGGCTACGCTCTTCGTCTTTGTGACTGTGCTCATCGATCTGATGGGCATCGGCCTCGTAATGCCGGTGACGCCCCGCCTGGTTGAGAGTTTCGTCGGTGGCGGACCGTCGAATGCCAGCGTGACGTTCGGCTTGTTGGTGACGTCCTACGCGCTGGCGTCGCTGTTGGGCGCGCCGTTGCTGGGTGCCATTTCGGATGCGATCGGACGGCGTCCGGTGTTGCTGCTGGCGGTGGCAGGGCTGGGGATCAACTACGTCGCTGCTGCTTTGGCGCCCAACCTGCTGGTGCTGTTTGCTGCCCGCATCTTCGCCGGGCTTTGCGGCGCCAGCTACACGACCGCCGCTGCCTATATCGCCGACGTGACGCCGCCCGAACGTCGCGCCGCCGCGTTCGGTTTGATCGGCGCTGCTGCGGGCAGCGGATTCATTCTGGGCCCTGCGATCGGCGGGTTGCTGGGCGATCTTGGGCCGCGCGTTCCGTTCGTCGTCGCCGCGATCCTGGCCGCGGCGAATTTCCTCTACGGCCTGTTTGTGCTGCCTGAGAGCCTGCCGCGCACGCTCCGCCGGACCTTCACCTGGCGTGCGGCCAATCCGTTCCGCGCCTTGCTGCGGCTGGCGCGGTTCAAAGCGCTGCCGGGCCTGGCGCTGCTGTATTTCTTTGTCGAAATCGGCGGCGTCTATCCGCAAGCGATCTGGGTGTTGTTCACCGATTACCGCTTTGGCTGGAGCAGCTATCAGGTCGGTGTTTCGCTGGCGCTGGTCGGTCTGTTCTTCGGCGCGGCGCAAGCGGGTTTGACCCGTATCATTGTGCCGCGGTTGGGCGAACGGTCGGCTGTGCTGCTGGGGCTTGGCGGGTACATTCTCGGCTGTGTGCTGTTCGCGTTTGCGACCGAAAGCTGGCAGCTTTACGTGATCGTGCCGATCTACGCGCTCGGCGGTCTTGCGGCACCTTCGGTGCAGGCGGTGATCTCGGCGCGCGTACCGGCGGACGAGCAGGGCGAGCTGCAAGGCGCGCTCGCAAGCACGATCGGTATCGCAGCGGTGCTGGCGCCGATTTGTGCGACATGTGTGTTCGGTCTTTGCACCGGCCCGACCGCACCGGTCGATGCGCCCGGTGCACCGTTCTTGGTGGAGGCGCTGTTGTTGGTGGGTGGTCTTTTGCTTGCGCTGCAGACGATGCCGCGACGCGCGGCGGTGCGGCGTGTACCGATCACCGCGTCAGCCACACCGGCGTGAGCGAGGCGTTACCGGCGCCGCGCGCCATTCTGTTCGATTGGGACAATACGCTGGTCGATAATTGGCGCTGCGTGCAGGCGGCGCTGAACACGGCGCGCTCGTCGTTCGATCTGCCGCCGTTGGATCTCGCCGAAACGCTCGCCAATGCGCGCCTGTCGGCCCGGGACTCGTTCCCGCGCATGTTCGGTACCCAGTGGGAACAAGCGCGCGCGATTTTCTATGAGGCGTTCGAGCGTCTGCACCTCGAAGGGCTCGTGGCTCTGGCGGGGGCCGAGCGTCTGCTCGACTGGACTCGGAATAATGGCGTGCCCGCTGCCGTCGTCAGCAACAAGCGCGGCGCGTTCCTTCGGCGTGAGGTGACCCATCTCGGTTGGGACGACAGGTTCGGCGTTCTGGTCGGGGCCGGGGACGCGCCGCGTGACAAACCCGATGCGGCGCCGGCGGTGATGGCGTTGGCCGCGCTGGGGGTCGAGGCCAGCCCCGGGGTCTGGTTCGTGGGCGATACCGACGTCGATCTGCGGACCGGGCTGGCTGCGGGATGCACGCCGGTACTGGTTGAGACGAGCGACCTAGATCCGGCGTTGATGCTGGATTGCCCGCCAGCTGCCCGCGTTCGCAATCTCGATGGGCTGCTTGGCTTGGTAGAGGCGGCTTCGCGTCCTATATCCGGGACGTCGTCGAAACGGGGTTAGGTGGCCGCAGGGCCAGCTCGCCCCCAAAAACATGCAACAAGAGAGATAGCGATGACCGAGAAAAATCAGAACGTCCAAGACGTCTTCCTCAACAACATTCGCAAGAACAAGGCACCGGTCACGATTTTCCTGATCAATGGTGTGAAGCTTCAAGGCATCGTCACCTGGTTCGACAATTTCTCAGTCCTGCTGCGGCGGGACGCGCATTCGCAGCTCGTCTACAAACACGCCATCTCGACCATCATGCCGACCCAGCCGATCCAGCTGTTCGAGAAGGAAAAGGACGAGGACGTGGGTTGAGCCTTCGCCACGAAGGCCAGGCCGGTCCCCCGGAGGACCGGCGCACCGGCGGGCGTGCGCTGGTGTTGCACCCGATTGTGGGGCGCGTCGGCGTTGATGCCCGCGACCCCGAGGCCAAGCTGGAAGAGGCGGTCGGTCTGGCCGCCGCCATCGAACTCGACGTCGTTCATGCCGAGGTGGTGCGCGTAACGCGCCCGTCGCCCGCAACCTTGCTCGGGTCGGGCTCGGTCCAGCGCGTTGCCGAGGCGATCGAGAACGAGCTCAAGCCGATCGAGCTGGTGGTCGTCGATCATCCGCTGTCGCCCGTGCAGCAGCGCAATCTAGAGCGCGACTGGAAGACCAAGGTGATCGACCGCACCGGTCTGATCCTCGAGATCTTCGGT
This sequence comes from Roseiterribacter gracilis, assembly GCA_018332375.1. GTDB lineage: Bacteria > Pseudomonadota > Alphaproteobacteria > BOG-932 > Roseiterribacteraceae > Roseiterribacter > Roseiterribacter gracilis. The sequence goes on from BOPV01000001.1 coordinate 798,000, forward strand.
GCCCGTGCCCGCACGCGCGAAGGCACGCTGCAGGTCGAACTGGCGGCGCTGAGTTATCAGCGTTCGCGCTTGGTCCGCAGTTGGACCCACTTGGAACGGCAGCGCGGTGGTTTCGGCTTTCTCGGCGGTCCTGGTGAAAGCCAGATCGAAATGGATCGTCGCTTGATCGGCGACCGCATCATCAAGCTCAAACGCGAGCTGGACCAGGTGCGGCGCACGCGCGATTTGCATCGCGCCGCGCGCAAGCGCGTGCCGTATCCGGTGGTTGCGTTGGTCGGCTACACCAACGCGGGCAAGTCGACGCTGTTCAATCGCCTGTCCGGTGCGACCGTGCGCGCCGAAGATCTGTTGTTCGCGACCTTGGACCCGACCATGCGCGGCATCGCATTGCCGTCGGGACGGCGCGTGATCCTGTCCGACACGGTCGGGTTCATCTCGGATCTGCCGACGACCTTGGTGGCTGCGTTTCGCGCCACGCTGGAAGAAGTCGAACAGGCCGACGTGATCCTGCATGTGCGCGACCTGGCGCATCCCGACAGCGAAGCGCAGCGCGAAGACGTCTTGTCGGTCCTGTCCGAGCTGGGCATCGACGCGGAAAGCGATCCGCGCCTGATCGAAGTCGGCAACAAGATCGATCTGATGAGCGACGAAGACCGTCGCCACGCACGTACGCGCAGCGCGCGGCACGCCGAGCCGATTCCCGTGTCGGCATTGACCGGCGAAGGAATCGATCGGCTGCTGCAGCGGATCGAAGAGCGGATCGAAGCCGAACGGCGCGTGATCGATTTCGAGATCGATCTATCGGACGGCGGCGCCTTGGCGTTCTTGCACCGCGAAGGCGACGTGCTGGCGCGCGAAGATGACGGCGAGCACGGACGCGCGCGCGTTACGGTCGGGCTTGAACCGACCGCGCTCGAGCGGTTCGAGCGCCAATATCCGTATCGGCCAGTTTGAGCTGTTCGGCGACGCTGACACGCAGCAACTCGGCAAGGCGCGTGGCGGCCGCCGACGGCACGCCTGGCGCATGGCGTAAACACAGATCGACCGACGGCAAGGCAGGCAGCCCATCGCTGAGCAGGCGCAGGTTTGGCGGCAAGCCCATCTGCGTGCGCACGGTGATGCCGAGGCCCGCTTCGACGGTTGCGTAGAGGCCCGTGACGCTGTCGCTCGACGCGACAACGCGCCAGGGCTTGCCCGCCGCGTCGAGCGCCGCAGTAGCGGCCTGGCGGAAGATGCAGGGCGGGTCGAGCAGCACCAGCGACAGCGGATCGTCGATTTGTGCCGTCGGTCCTCCGATCCAGATCATCGGCAAGGTCGCGAGCACGTCGCTACCAGCACGCTTTTCATTCGGGTCGGCGCGCGCGAAGACGAGCGCGACGTCGAGCTCACCACGTTCCATCAGATCGAGAACGGCGCGGTTGCCGGCGACGCGCACTTGCACACGCACGCCGGGATGGGCGCGGGCATAGCGCGCCAAGGTCGCCGGCAACGCGCCTTGCGCCAGGTCATGCGGCAAGCCGAAGCGCAGCTCGCCTTCGACGGCGTGACTGCGCACCGCCGTCAGCATCTCGTCATTGAGCTCCAGCATGCGGCGGGCATAGGAGACGATCACGTCGCCGGTCTCGGTCAGCGCGACGCCACGCCCGTCTTTGCGGAACAGGCGCTGGCCAAGTTGGGCCTCCAACCCACGCAGCTGCAGGCTGACCGCCGATGGCGACCGGTCGAGCAGGGACGCGGCGCGGCCGAAGCCACCCAGATCGACCGCTGCAACCAAGGTCCGCAGCACGCTGAGATCGACGGTAGGCCCCGTCCTATCCATTAGAAATCCTCGTCGATTAGTTTCGATCCATTGGATCTATAAATCTATCCTGGCGCGCCATTCTCCGTTCGACAAGCCCGAACGGAGGTTTTTATGTTCTCAGATACGACTTCAACTGGCGCAACTTCTGGCCACGGTATCAGTGGGTTCATCCAGAATTTGGATCCAGTACGTGACTTCGTTTTCGTGTGGTCGGCCGGCGTCTTTGTCGGCGGCGCGATCGCACTTGCCCTTTGGTTTCTGTGAGGTCGCCATGCCACTCGTACGCCTGACCACCGGCCCCAGCCGCGACGCGGCTTCCCGCCGGGCCATCGCCGATGCCGCGCACGCGGTCTTGATCCGCACCCTCGTCGCGCCTGCGGACGATCGCTTCCAGCTGCTCGAGACGCGCGACACGACCGGCTTCATCGCCGACCCGGCCTATCTCGGCATGGACCGGCGCGATCCGGTGCTGATCGAAGTGACGTGCAAACGCGGCCGCAGCGACGACCAGAAGCGCGCCTTCTATGCCGGCCTTGCAGCCGCGCTGGAGCCCGTCGGCGTGCGCGGGGACGATCTGATCGTCGTGCTGACCGAGAATGACGGCGTCGACTGGTCGTTCGGCCGCGGCGTTGCGCAGTACGCGCCGGGGACCTGACCTATGCTGCTGATGCGCTACGACATCGCGCTCAACGACGCGGCCCAGCTCGACACGGTGCGTGGCCGCGCCAAGGAGCGTGGTCCGTTGTTCGACGGGATGGCCGGGCTCGACTGGAAGCTGTTCCTCGCCGACCCGGTCGAGCTGACCTACGCGACGCTCTACGCCTGGAACGACCCGGCTGCGGCGACGCGGTTTCTCGACGGTCCGTTCTTCGAGGCGCTGGTGACGACGTTCGGGCGGCCCGAGGTGCGCTTGCTGGTGCCACGTCTCGTGACGTCGCCACCGTCCGCCATTCGTCACATCACGCGCGGCGAAAGCGGGGCCGATCTCCGCGCACTGGATCCGCTCGACGGTGCCAGCTTCAACGTTCATTGGGGCGAGGCCCAGGGACGCAGGTTCGAGGTGATGTACCTCGCGCGTGGAAGTGCTAGCACGCTCGTGCAGTAGAGAAATCGGAGTAGACGAGATGACTGAGCCGAAGCGCGTCGCGTTCCTGGGATTGGGCGTCATGGGCTATCCGATGGCGCGCCATTTGGCGAAAGCCGGCCACGACGTCACCGTCTACAACCGCACGCAGGAAAAGGCGCAACGCTGGGTCAGCGAGTTCGGCGGTCGCGCCGCGCCGACACCCGCCGCAGCCGCAGAAGATCGCGACATCGTCTTTGCGTGCGTCGGCAACGATCACGATCTGCGTGAAGTCGTGCTGGGCGAGCAGGGCGCGTTCGCGGGCATGCGGTTCGGCAGCATCTTCTGCGATCACACGACAGCGTCGGCCGAAGTCGCGCGCGAGCTTGCCAAGGTCGGCAAAGAGCGCGGCGTCGGCGTTCTCGACGCACCCGTGTCAGGCGGCCAAGCGGGGGCTGAGAACGGTCAGCTGACGATCATGATCGGCGGCGACGAAGGCACGTTCCTCAAAGTCGAACCAGTCATCCAGGCCTACGCCAAAGCAGCGGTGTTGATGGGCGAGGCGGGTGCCGGCCAGTTGACCAAGATGGTCAACCAGATTTGCATCGCCGGCGTCGTGCAGGGCCTCGCCGAAGCGATCAATTTCGGCCAGCGCGCCGGCCTCGACATGGAAAAGGCGATCGCAGCGATCTCCAAAGGTGCCGCGCAGTCGTGGCAGATGGAGAACCGCTACAAGACGATGATCGAAGGCAAATTCGATTTCGGGTTTGCTGTCGATTGGATGCGCAAGGATCTGGGCATCGTGCTCGACACGGCCAACCAGGTCGGCGCACGCACACCGATGACGGCGCTGGTCGATCAGTTCTACGCCCAGGTGCAGGCGCGCGGCGGCAATCGCTGGGACACGTCGAGCCTGATTCAGCTGCTGCAGAAAGACTGAGCCTTTACACGGCTGCACAGCAGGTCGGTGGCGCGATCGGCCGGCATCGGGCGCGCGAAGAAATAGCCTTGTCCCATCTGGCATCCGCCGGCTTGCAGGATGCCGGCGACTTCTTCGTTCTCGACGCCTTCGGCGATCACCTTGACGTCGAGTGCGCTGGCCAGCGCCAGGATCGAGCGCACGATCGCCGACGCTTCTTCCGAATGCGCCATCTGCAGCACGAAGCTTTTGTCGATCTTGAGTTCGGTACAGGGCAGGGCCTGGATCTGCTGCAGGGTCGACGTTCCAGTCCCGAAATCGTCGAGCGCGACATGGTAGTTGCGCAGACGCAGACGGCTGATCGACTCGCGCAGCCGCGTCGGATTGCGCGCCGCCGAACTCTCCGTCAGTTCGAGACAGATCTGGTCGGCGCTGAGTCCGTGTTCGGCGCGCAGCGCTTCAAGCACGTCGACGAACTCTGCAGCTTCGAATGCTTCGGGCGACACGTTGATCGCGACGATCGGCTTGACGCCGACGCGCGCCCATTGCGCCGCTTGGCTAAATGCGGCGTTCAGCACCCAGGCCGACAGGCGTTGGCTCATGCCGCTGGTTTCCGCGAGCGGAATGAACGCGTCGGGAAAGACCAAGCCCTGATCGGGATGTTGCCAGCGGCACAGCGCTTCCATGCCGGTGATGCGGTTGGTTTCGAGATCGAGGATCGGCTGCCAATGCAGCACCAATTCGCCGCGATCGATCGCAAGCGACAAGGCATCGATGCCGGTCAACGCGCGCGGCGGGACGGGCTGTTCCAGCGCGCGCGCGAAATTCGACGCGGTGATTGGCTTTTGCAGCACCGGCCCCATCGTCAAGCCAAGCGACTTGCCGATACTTTGCGCGACATTCAGCACTTTCGGTTCAAACGCGCTCATCAGCACCACGACGGCGCTGCTGCGCAATTCAGCCAGTTCGCGCAGCACCTGCAGCCCATCCAGATTGGGCATCTGCAAATCGACCAGCGCGTAGTCGGGCGCCCATTCGCGCACCAGCGACAGAAACAGCTCGGGGTCGGTCGTGGTCCGGGTTTCGGCGCCGCTCTGCATCGCCAACAGCTCGACCAGGCGCAGCATGATCAGTTCGTCGTCCAGCGCGATGAGCCGCATGTTCGGTCCCCGAGGCGTAACCTGACACCAAGGTGACGACGATAGTAGTTACCGGAAGGTTCCTAAATCTGGCCTTTTCTCAGTTCTGCACCGCCGAATCCTGTCACGCAGCGTTCAACTTTCCTTCTTGGCGCGCTGCCAGAGCGCTTCCATTTCGTCGAGCGACGCAGCCTCGGGCGTGCGCCCGTCGGCGGCGAGCTGTTGTTCGATAAAGCGAAAACGGCGTTCGAACTTGGCGTTGGTACCGCGCAGCGCGGTTTCAGGATCGAGTTTCAGGTGGCGCGCCAGATTGACCACCACGAACAGCACGTCGCCGAATTCGTCTTCGATACGGCTTGTGTCGCCACTGGCTAATTCGGCGCGAAGCTCGCGCAGTTCTTCGTCCAGCTTGTCGAGAATGGGCGGTGCATCCGACCAATCAAAACCGACGCGCGCAGCGCGTTTCTGAAGCTTCAAGGCGCGGGTCAGGGCAGGGAGACCGATCGCAATTCCGTCCAGCGTACTGGGCGCGCGGCCGGTCGCTGCAGCCTTGGCTGCGCGCTCGAATTCTTTGCGCTCTTCCCACCATTTGTTGACCGCGCGCTCGTCTTCCAGTGTGCCCCCGGCGAAGACATGCGGGTGACGTGCTTCCATCTTGTCGACGATCGCGGTGACCACGTCGGTGAAGGTGAAGTCGCCACGTTCTTCGGCCATCTGGGCGTGAAAGACGACCTGGAAGAGCAGGTCGCCAAGCTCGTCTTTGAGGTCGCCCAGATCGCCACGCTCGATCGCGTCAGCGACCTCGTACGCTTCTTCGATCGTGTAGGGCGCGATGGTCGCGAAGTCCTGGCGCAGATCCCACGGACAGCCGCCATCAGGATCGCGCAGCTTGGCCATCATCTGCAGCAGCCGTGCGATCGCCGGGCTGGAATTCTGAGGTTCGGATGGCGGCACTTCAGGTCCCCGGTGCTGAGTCGGCGTTGTGAGCCTAGTCCTCGCACAACAGACAAGGTGACCTGTCGGAATTCTTGTCACATTCGCGCCGAAACGCGCGTGGAATTCGCGAGATACATACAATTTGCAGCAACTGCGCCAACGGCACCGGACTTGCGATACCCCCAAGGAAATTCTGAACCCTGGGAGAGAGAGCATGTTCCACGCGAAGTTTTCGACATATCGCTTGGCGTTATTGGCAGGCGCAGCATCACTTACGATGGCCGTCGCCGCACCAGCCAGCGCGGGTGTGAGCTGGGGCTCAACCCCGGGCGGCGGTAACCCCAACGGGCTCAGTTCGTCGCAGGCGGGCACAACGACGATCGATTTCAACAGCGGTGCGGCGCCGGGATTTGCGGGCGGTGCAGTCACCGGTCCGGGCACGACGTCGGGCCAGTACGCGCAGCCGCTCGATGATACCTCACGGTATTATTCGGTCGGTCCGTCAACCAGTTCGCCGTCGACGCTGACGCTTGGCAGCGCCAACAACTATTTCGGGCTCTATTGGGGTTCGATCGACGCGTACAACACGATCAAGTTCTATAACGGCGCAACGCTGGTCGCGTCGTTCACCGGCCTCGACATCAACGACCCGGCGGACGGCAACCAGTCGAGCAGTGCCACCAATCGTTTCGTCGAATTCTCGTTCACGGGCAGCGACGCCTTTACCAGCGTGCAGTTCCTGTCGACCCAGAACGCGTTCGAGTTCGACAACGTGGCGTTCGGCAAGGTCGGAGGCGGCGGCCCCAACGTTCCGGAGCCGGCATCTGCGGCGATCCTCGGCATGTCGTTGTTCGGCCTCGGCTGGGCGCGTCGTCGTCGCAACAAGCACACAGTCTGAACACGCAGCCCGCGCGGCAACGCGCGGCGCACGCTGCATGCAAAACGGCCCGCCGGAGAACCTGGCGGGCCGTCTTGCATTGTGGTCGGCAAGCCCGGGGACGATGCGCAGAACCCCAATAACGACGAGGGTTTTGCTCCATCTCTTAGTCGCATAATATGTATTATGGAAAATAAGAGACAGATCTAAAGCGGGTTCAGGGCGCCCCCAGAACCGCGCGGCATTGCGCCGGTAGTTCGGCCAGTTTCAGCGGCGGCTTCTCGGGTCCCGGTTTGGGATGCAGCGCTTCCTGCGTGAACCACCAATCGAGCGACGCGTCGCAGCCGTCGCCAGCCGGCACCGGATCCTGGTGCTTGCACTCGGCTTCGCCGGCCGGACAGCTCAGCCGGATATGGAAGTGATAATTGTGCCCGTACACAGGCCGCAGTTTGGCGAGCCAGGAACGATCGCCGGTCGCTTCGCGGCAGACAGCTTTCTTGATCGCCGGATTGACGAAGATGCGCTCGACTTCGGGTTCGAGCGATGCCGCGCGCAGCAAAGCCAGATGCGCTTTCGTCCATTGTTTCGGATCGATATCGAGCCAGTCGGCGCGCACGACATTGGTGGCCGACAAATTCTCGCGCTCAACGCGGCTCAGCCGATGGTTCGGCATTGGCGACAGCCATACATCGGCGTCGATGCCCAACTGATGCGACGCATGGCCGGTCAACATCGGGCCGCCGCGCGGCTGCGCCATGTCGCCGACCAGAAGACCGGGCCAGATGCCCTGCTCTTTCACTTTGCGTGCGAAACGTTCGAGGAACGCGACCATCACGGGATGGCCCCAATTGCGGTTGCGCGACAAGCGCATCACCTGCCATGCGTCGCCATCGATCGGCAGCTTCTCTCCACCGGCGAGACAACCATTCGAATAAAAGCCGATCACGCGCGGCGGCAACGCTGCCGGTTCGGCTTTGCGGCCGAACAATTCTCGGGCTGGCACTGACGGGTCGTTGGGATTGGCAATCGGTGGCAACGGCACCGGATCCAACGTGCCGAGATCCTGCGCCAATGCAGGCACAGTCAAACACAGCAGCAACGCGGTTCGAATCGTCCAGGACAGCATCGTCATGTCCTGGATCTTGCCTTGGCTAATGCGTGATCGCCACCGGAACGTCTTTGCGTTCCCACATCGCCTGGCGCACGACAGTCCAATCGATCCGCGCGGCGTCTTTGCCGGCCTTTGCCAGCACCATTTTCATGAAGCCGTCAGGCACTTCGTAGTCGCGATGTTTGTCGTCTTCGAGTTGATCGGTCTGATGCGCGTCGGGATGCGCTTGCATGAAAAGCTGCCCGTCGATCCAGGCGAATTTCACCGGCTGGTTGACCACGGTGACCTTGGTGCCAACCGGAATCTTGCCGAACATATCGACGATGTCTTCGGGATACATGCGGATGCAGCCGCGGCTGTCGCGACGTCCGATACCGTGCCAATCGTCGGTGCCGTGAATGAGATAGGCCGGCCAGCCGAGATACAGCGCGTGCGTACCCAGCGGATTGTCCGGGCCCGGCGGAACGATCTTCGGCTTCCACGGCTTGTCGGCGATTTCGGCTTTGGTGCGATACCAGGTCGGGCCCGCCATCTTGCGCACGACACTGGTTGAACCGAGCGGCGTCTCGTTGCCCTCGCCGCCAATTCCCAGCGGATGCGTTTCCGGCACGCCGTCTTTGGTCGCGTAATAATAGAGGCGCAGCTCGCCGATATTCACCACGACGCCTTCATGCGGCGCGTCGGGCAGCAAATGCATGCCCGGAATCGTCACATCGCGTCCGGCGCCCGGCACCCACGGATCGACGCCGGGATTGGCCGCCAGCATCTCGACGTAGCCAATATTGTATTTGCGCGCGAGGTCGACGAGCGAGTCCTCGTACTGCGTGCGGATCACCTGCACCTGCCCGACGGATGGTGGGCTTGCCGATGCAGCGGCTGGAAGCATCAGGGCGGTGAGAACCGTATAGATCGTGCGGCGAAACATAGTCGCTAGAACTCGCATGTTTTGGTGCGCCGGTCGCAGCGCCAAGAGGACGCGGCAGCGCCCTGATCTTCGCATGGCGCTGCGCAAAGTTACCGCGACGGATCGGTTACCCGCAGCAGCTCGGCGCGCAGCGACGCATAGGCTTTGGCTTTCAGATTTGCGACCTGCGCCTGGTCCGATGCCGCGCGCGACACCCGGGCGCTATAGGTCTCGTCTTCGACCGGCGGAACTGCAACGACGCGCCATTTTCCGGTCGCCGTATCGACGATCAGAACGTCGAGTCGAATGCGCATGCGCTGGCTTTGATCGGGGATCAGCGCGCCAACGATCGGAACCCACGAGATGACTTTGGTGGCGCCACTTTCCTGCGCGGATTCCAGCGTACCCCAGATGACGACGAGATGCGTGGCGCCGCCCTCGGCAGCGATCCACCGCAAACGTTTCGGTCCGACACCGTCTTTGTTCGGCACGCCCGACCAGGGCGCCAGATCGAATCGTTCGCTTAATTGCATCAGCCCTTCGTCGGGCTGGGTTGCGCCCGATTGCACCAGAAGCAACCGCTCGCCTGCGCGCAGCCGTGTGCCGCCGCTGGCAAGTGCCGCCGCAATCGCTGCGTCGTTGATCGCAGACTCGGCCGGCACATCGATCACATCGGTGCGTGCGAGTTCGCCGCGATAGAACGGATTGGCCGGTCCGTTTCCGCTTTCAGAATAGCCCGAATTGGAAATCGAACGGGTGCTGCAGCCAGCCACCAAGCCAGCCAACAGCATCGCCGCAACAAGTTGCGCACGCATCATCCCCTCCACCACAAGGTCGCTCGGCCTTGTGGTGGCGAACTACGGCAATGGCATGGCGAATTACGCTGCGCGCAGCGCCGCCAGAACTTTCTCGGGCACGAACGGCACCGAACGCAGACGAACGCCGATTGCGTCGAACACCGCGCTGGAGATCGCCGGTGCGACGATCGACGAAGATGGTTCGCCGACACCCCAGGGTTTTTCGGTTTGACGTTCGATGAGATCGATGTCGATCGCGGGCACGTCGGGGAACGTCAGAATTGGATAGGTCGCCCAATCAACGCTGGTCACCGCATTGCTGTCCCAATCCAACTCTTCCAGCAGCACACGGCTGACGGTCTGGATGACGTTGCCTTCGATCTGGCTGCGCACCCCGTCCGGATTGATCACCTGCCCGCAATCCTGCACCACCGCAAAGCGCGTGACGCGAATGGCGCCGCTTTTACGATCAACTTCAACGTCGGCAACGGCGCCGACATAGGTGCGGTTGAGTTCATAGAAGACGTACGCGAGGCCGCGCCCGGTGACTTTGTCGCCGCTTGCCGTCGCACGCGGACCGGTTCGCTTCTGCCATTTCGCGAACGTACCCAGCCGTTGCAACAACTCCTTGCCGCGCGCGTCATCGAGATAGCGCATGCGGAACTCAAGCGGATCGACATTCGCCGCCGCGGCAAGCTCGTCGACAAACGCCTCGTTCGCAAACGTGTTTTGCATCCGACCGGGCGCACGGATCCAGGACGGTCGGAACGGCGTCGTTTCCAGACGATGGATTCGCGTCGCGATCGTCGCGAATTTATACGGAATGGCCGAGTTCTGCTGGATGCCACCCGGAAACAGCCCTACATCGTTGGGCAATTTCGCAAGATCAGCCGCCACCAGCGGCACCGGCCCTGCCCCGCCTTGCGGAATGTAGAAGTCGGTGCGCCACGCAGCGACGGAACCGTCGGTGCCGATCGCGCCCTTGCAGTCGATCAAAGTCGGCGGGCCTTTGGGATCCCAGCCATGTTCGTCGGCGCGCATCCATTGCACGCGGACTGGCTTGCCGACTGCGCGCGACATCAACGCCGCGTCCGCCGCAGCATCTTCGTGCCCGTTGCGCCCGTAGCAGCCGGCGCCTTCGACATAGATCGCGCGCACTTTGTCGGCTGGCAGCGAAAACATCTTGGCGAGCTGCTGCCACAACGTGTGCGTCATCTGCGACGCAGTCCAAACCGTCAACTGACCGTCGGCGAAGTTTGCAATGGCGCAGGACGGTCCGATCGAACCATGCGTGTGGATCGCAAAATCATAGGTTGCAGACAGTTTCTTCGCAGCGCTTGCAAGGACCGCGTCGGCGTCACCAACCGTGCTGGTCACCTCTTCCTTCACGATCTTGGTGCCGCGCACATGCTCCCAAAGCTTGGCGCGGTCGGGCAGCCCGCCGCCGCCGCTCCACGTCGCTTTCAATGCTTGCACGGCGCGGACCGCGCCCCATTCGCTGCGGCAGACGACGCCGAGAAAATTGCCTTCGCGCACGATTTTGACGAGGTCGGGAATATCCTTCACCGACGTCTCATCGACCGATTGCAGACTGGCGCCGATCGCCGTCGGGCGCACCACGCGCCCGTGCAGCATGCCGGGCATGCGCATGTCCTGCATGTAGGTGAAACGCGCGGTGATCTTGTCGGGAATGTCGAGGCGACGCACCGACTGGCCGACGAACTTGTAGGATTTTGGATCTTTCGGCGCCGCGTCCTTGTCGAGTTTGGCGGTGAAGCGCTTGTCGCCAATCAGCTCGCCAAACGTGACACGCTTGCCGCCTGGTGCCGCAATCACACCGTCGCTGATCGTCAGCCCCTCAGCAGGCGCGCCGAGCTTTTGCGACGCCATCGTGAGCAACGCTTTACGCGCCGTTGCTGCTGCTTGGCGCAGCTGTACGCCGCCAACCTGGATCGACAGGCTGCCATACGTCGGTCCCTGGTCAGGCGTCAGCGCTGTGTCGCCTTGCACGATCTGCACGCGTGCCAGCGGCACATCCAACTCTTCGGCTGCGATTTGGGTCAGCGCGGTTTCTACGCCGGTGCCAAGTTCGACTTTGCCGGAATAGACCGTGACGCGACCGTCACGCGCGATGCTGAGGAAGGAATCGACCTCATCGAGCGTGACTGGTTTGGGCGGCAACGTGCTCGGTTTTTCCGCTGCGAAGGCAGCGGCGGGCCGAAGCGAGAAACTGACGACGAGCGCACCACCAGCTTGCAGAAGTGCGCGGCGATCGAGCGTGTCGAACATGTCCGCCTCCCTTACGCTGAGGTCGCGCGTTGCACGGCGCGCACGATTCGTACATGTGTGCCGCAACGGCAGAGATTGTTGGCGAGCGCCTGCCGGATCGCAGCTTCGTCCGGCTTCTTGTTGGTGCGAAGCAACGCCGCGCTTTGCATGATCATGCCGTTGATGCAGTAGCCGCACTGTGCCGCCTGCTCGTCGATGAAGGCTTGCTGCAGCGCGCTCGGCTTGCCGTCCTTGCTGAGCCCTTCGAGCGTCGTGATCTTCGCCTTGGCCGCAACGGCCGAGAGCGGGGTCACGCAACTGCGGACCGCTTCGCCGTCGATCAGCACAGTACAGGCGCCGCATTGCCCCAGGCCGCAGCCGAATTTCGGACCGTGCAAGCCAAGCCCGTCGCGCAGCGCGTAGAGAAGCGGCATGTCAGGATCGTCGGTTTCGACTTTCGTCGCGCGACCATTCACTTGAAGCGTCAAAGCACGGGGCATCGCTTCCTCCATCATGCGGTGAAGGACGCTACTGCCGCTGCGCAGTGCATCAAATCAAATCGCGATCTACGCGACCGAGCACCGGGCACCGCGTGCGTCGCTATGCACATCATTGTCCAACGCGCGGTTGGATTTTGTGCGGCGATCGCGCACTGCGGCGTTTGCGCTGACACGACTTGTTCACGCCGACGATATATCTCGCGTCTGCGAGAGATAGATCGGCCCGCGTTTCTGCGTTTTTGCACGGATCGGCTGCGAGGAATCTTGCGTCCGCAAAACCGCGCCCCGTAGATTGACCTGCGACGCGCCGTGGAGGTGCTTGAGGTTGTCCGATCCTGTTTGCGTTCTCATCGCCGACGACCACGCGCTGGTACGCCAAGGCGTGCGCTTGTTCCTTGAGGAACGTCATCCGGAAGCCGACTTCGTCGAAGCTGACGGGATGGAAACGGCGTTTGACCTATTGGCGTCCCACAAGATCGACATTGCGTTTCTCGATCTGTCGATGCCGGGCATGCAGGGCGCGCTCACGATCCGCGCGCTACGCGATACCTATCCCGATTTGCGGATTGTGGTCCTGACCGGCATCGACGAACGGACCACGATCCTTGCCTGCCTCGCAGGTGGGACGCACGGCTATGTGCTCAAAACGTCACCGATCGAAGAAGTCGACTCCGCCTTCCAGACCGTACGCAGCGGCGGCATCTACGTGACGCCAGCTTTGGCACGCTGCCTGGATACGCGCAGCGGGGCCGGCGTCGATCTCGCTGCCGTTTCATCGTCACCCATGATTGCACCGCCGCTCCCGTCGGACGCGCCGGTGATGCGTCTCGACGAGCTGACGACGCGCCAGCGCGACGTATTGGGTCTATTGGCGGAAGGATCATCGACCAAGGAAATCGCGCGGCGGCTCGGGCTCGGCGAAGGCACGATTAAGGTGCATCTGGCCGCGATCTTCCGCGCACTGGGCGCGCGCAACCGCACCGAAGCGGTCGTGCTGGCCAGCCGGCTCAAAATCTAAGCTTCGGCCAATCGGCCTAGGCCGCGTAGGCCGCTTTGCCGAATTTCACGCGCACTTGCTGCGGCCTACCCTCTGCCCAGTTGAGCAATGACTGGTTGTGGAGGCACGCATGCAGAAGACGATTCACGCCATCCTGCAGGACCTCGCTAGCAAAGATCTTCTCGGTGACTCCGCCGGCCATCGCATCGCGGCGCGACTCGCAGCCGCCGCCGGCAATCTGTGCGCAACACCAAACGGCTGCCGGCATTGCACGGTTGGCTGCCGCGACGACTTTGCGCCTACCCGACTGTAAGAATCGCAGCCGGCGCGGATTGTTGTTCCGCGCCGGCCTGTCTCGCCCCCTACTTCGCTTTCTTCGCCGCCGCAGCGGCGTCGACGAATTTCGCCGTGTAGGTCTTGGTCACGTCGATCTTTGCTTTCGCGACCGCTTCGTCGAACGACGCCAGAACTTTGGCGGCATTCTCCGCACCCGCCGGATCGATCTTGCCATCGACCGAATAGGACGTTTTCGAATGTTCGATCGCGTTGCGGTACAAGGTCGGATCGCCCAGCGCATATTCGGGCGGCATCACTTTGGCGATTTCGTCGGGCGTCGATTTATGGACGAAGTCGAGCGCGCGCAGCATCGCATTGACGAGCGCCTGCACCGTCTTCGGGTTCTTTTCGACGTAGGTGCTCTGCAGATACAGAACCGCTGCTGGGTACGGACCTCCATAGAGGTCCTGCATCCCTTTTTCGACACGCGTGTCGACGATCGGCTTGATCAGATTCAGCTGCTCCAGCTGCGTGATCGCCGGATCGAAATTCGAAAGCCCGTCAATGTCGCCGCGCTGCAAGGCCGCCACCGCACTTGCGCCAACGCCGACACCGACGACCGACACGTCATCCAGCTTCATCCCGTGCGAGGTGATGAATTTGTTGATCGCGAAATGGCTGGTCGATCCGGGTGCGGTCACGCCGAACTTGAGGCCTTTGAGATCCTTCGGCTCTTTGTATTTGGCCGCAACGTCGGGACGCAGGCCGATGACGACGCCGGGATAGCGACCTTGCGCGACGACCGCGGTCAGTTGCTGGCCCTTAGCCTGGATCTGAATCGTGTGGTCATACGCACCCGACACGACATCGACGCTGCCGCCCATCAAGGCCTGTAGCGATTTTGCGCCGCCTTGGAAGTCTTCGATCTCGACCTGCAGACCTTCGTCTTTGAAGTAGCCCTGCCGTTCGGCAACCGTCAGCGGCAGATAATAAAGCAGCGACTTGCCGCCGACGCCCAACTTCAACTTGGTCTGTTCGAGCTTGTCCTGCGCCTGTGCGGCACCGGCAAGCGCCAGCAATGCCAGCGCGGCCGCGAAGATGATTCGCATCGCCATTCGTTCCTCCCGTTTTATGTTTAGTGCGTCGACACTGTGGCCGATGTCTGTGGCCGCCAGCGCAGCAGCTTGGATTCAATCGCGCTGACGGCGGAATCGATGACGATGACGAACAAGGTCAGCACCAACATGCCCGAGAACACGCCGACCGTGTCGAACACGCCTTCGGCCTGCGCGATGCGATAGCCGAGTCCGGCCGACGCGCCGAGATATTCGCCGACCACCGCACCGACCAACGCAAAGCCGACCGCCGTGTGCAGGCTGGAGAACACCCACGACATCGCCGACGGCAGATAGACATGGCGCAGCAACTGCCGACTGTTCATGCCCAGCATGCGCGCATTGGCGAGGATCACCGGACTGACTTCTTTGACGCCTTGATAGACGTTGAAGAAGACGATGAAGAAGGTCAGCGACACGCCCAGCGCGACTTTCGACCAGATGCCGAGGCCCAGCCACAAGGCAAAGATCGGTGCCAACACGACGCGCGGCACCGCGTTGGCGGCTTTGACGTAGGGATCGAACACGGCCGACACGAGCGGCGCGCGGGCAAACCAGAATCCGATCACGATGCCCGCAACTGTACCGATGGCGAAAGCCAGCACCGTTTCGAGAAAGGTGATTCCGAGATGCCGGTAGAACGCAGCGGTTGCGAGGTCTTTGGCGGTTCGCTCCAACACGCCCAGCGGCGTCGCGAAAAAGAACGGATTGAGCAAACCGGTTGCAGTCAGCACGTGCCACAGCATGAAGAAGCCGAGCAGCACAAAGGCCTGCAGCGCCAGAAGCTGCGGGCGCGAGTCGATCACGCGCTTGCGCGCGCGCTTCTGCTCAGGCGCGGCTGGTGCGTGCATAGCCCTTCAGAACCTCGTCTTTGAGATCGGCCCAGATCGCCTTGTGCAGATCGAGAAACCCGTCCGTCATCCGGATTTCGGCGACGTCGCGCGGCCGCGGCAGGTCGATTTTATATTCGCCGATGATGCGCGCACGCGGCCCGGCTGACAGGATCACGACGCGATCGGACATGGCGATCGCTTCTTCCAGATCGTGCGTGATGAACACCACCGATTTGCGGTCGGCCGACCACAGCTCCAGCAGCTCGTTCTCCATCAATTGCCGCGTCTGCACGTCGAGCGCGCTGAACGGCTCGTCCATCAGCACGATCTTCGGATCGAGGATCAGCGTCTGGGCCAGAGCCGCGCGTTTGCGCATGCCGCCGGACATTTGATGCGGATAGCGATCGCCGAACGCACCCAAGCCGACGCGATCGAGCCAGGCATCAGCCTGCGCCAAGGCGTCGGCTCGTTTGGTGCCGCGCACTTCGAGACCAACGGCGACGTTGTCGCGCGCAGTCTTCCACGGCATCAGCGCTTCGCTTTGAAACATGTAGCCGGCATGCGGGTTGAGCCCGTTCAGCTCGTCGCCGAACACATGCACGCGTCCCGAACTTGGCTGCAGCAAACCGGCAGCGACGTTCAGAAAGGTGGATTTGCCGCAACCGGTCGGTCCGACGATCGAAACGAATTCGCCCGGCGCGACGTCCAGCGACGCACCGTCAATTGCGGTGTAGCCACCCGCAAAGGTGCACGTGACGTCCTGTAGCGATAAGGCCGCCTGCGTTGCTGCCACGTCCCCTCCCAAGCTCGCGGGGCGTGCTTGGCGCCGCCCTCCACATCTTGCATGGAAGCGTAGGTGCTACGTCAGGCTCGGACAAGCACCGTTCGGTCAGGCGGAAACCGGTCGCGTCGCAGCGCGTCGTGTTCGCACCTGCCACACGCGCCATCCCAGCAGCACGGCCAGGATCGCTGCGTACATCCACGGCCAGGTCGTGTCCGCTTTCACCAGTAGGTCGTAATGCAGCACGCCGAGCGGTGCGATTACGTAAGCGAGCTTGTGCAATTGCCGCCAGCGCCGCCCGCCCAGCCGCCGCACCATCGCGTTGGTCGACGTCACCGCCAACGGAATGAGCAGCACGAACCCCAGCATGCCGAAGGTGATATACGGCCGCTTGAGCACGTCCTTGAGGATCGTGTTCCAGTCGAAGAACTGGTCGACGCCGATATAGGTCAGCAGATGCAGCGCGACGTAGGCAAAACCCCACAAGCCAATCGTGCGCCGATAGCGCTGCAGGAAATTCCAGCCGAACCAGCCGCGCAACGGCGTGATGGCGAGGCCGGCCACCAGAAAGCGCAAACCCCACAGGCCGAGAAAGCGTAAGCCCGTCGTGATCGGATTGGCGCCGAGCTGATCGTTGAGCCCCCAATAGACCAGGAACAGCAACGGCGCCGCGCAGGCCAGCCAGACGACCGCGTAGATGACGCGATCGCGTATGCGTTTTGTCATGATCAGAAGTTGCGCCGCAAATCCATGCCGGCGTACAGCTCCGCAACCTGCTCGCCATAGCCGTTGAACGGCAGCGTTTCGCGGCGGCGGAATTCGCCGATGCGGCGTTCGGTCTTCTGCGACCAGCGAGGATGATCGACGTCAGGATTCACGTTCGAATAAAAACCGTACTCGCTCGGCGCCGACACGTTCCACGCGGTGCGCGGCTGCGAGTCTTGCAGCTTGATCCGCACGATCGACTTGATGCCTTTGAAACCGTATTTCCACGGCACGACCAGACGCACCGGTGCACCATTCTGGTTCGGCAAGGTTTCACCGTAGAGACCGACCGCAAGCAATGTCAGCGGATGCATCGCTTCATCGATGCGCAGCCCTTCGCGATACGGCCATTCCAGCACGCGACGGCTTTGGCCCGGCATCTGTTCTTTGTCGTAGAGCGTTTCGAACGCCACGTATTTTGCGTTCGAGGTCGCGCCGACTTTCTGCAACACGCTGGCCAGCGGCACGCCGATCCACGGCACCACCATCGACCAGGCTTCGACGCAGCGATGGCGATAGACGCGCTCTTCGAGCTCGGCCGGCTTGTAGAGATCTTCCAGCGCGTAGGTGCCGGGACGATCGCACGCGCCTTCAACGACGATGCTCCAGGGCGACGTGCGCAACGTGCCCGCGTTCTTGGCCGGATCGTCTTTCTCGACGCCGAATTCGTAGAAATTGTTATAGGTCGTCACCGCCTCTTTGGCGGTCGGCTTGTCTTCAGCGCGAAACGGGCCCGGCTTGGCGGCGAGCGACGCAGCAAACGCATTGGCGCTGAAAGCCGCCGTCGCGAGCGCGCCGACGCTGGCGCCAAGAAATTCCCGGCGTGCGAGATAAAGCCGTTGCGGCGTGATTTCCGACGAAGGAAGCGTCGGTCCCAGGTGCTGTCGCATGGATGGATCCTCGTGTGTCCCGTGCTTCGTAAACGCGCCGGCAGAGGTTACTGCGTCATTACGGCAGCAGGGTCAGGAACACGTATGTCGCGAATAGAACCAAATGAACGAAGCCGGACAGGATGTTGGTGCGTCCGGTGCCAAAGGTCAGCGCCGCAACGATCAAGGTCAGCACCAGCAGCACCATGTCCTTGCCTTCCAGCCCGAGCAGCAAATTCTGCTTGGTGAAGATGCTGACCGCGGCGATCACCGGAATCGTCAGCCCGATCGTGGCGAGCGATGAACCGAGCGCGAGGTTCAGACTCTGCTGCAGGCGATTGCTGCGCGCCGCGCGTACCGCCGCGACGCCTTCAGGCATCAGGATCAGCAAGGCGACTGCGATACCGACCATGCCTTCTGGTGCGTCGGCTGCGGCCGTCACCGCCTCGGCCAGCAAAGCGAATTGCTTCGACAGAAGAATGACCGCGATCAGCGCGACGAGCAGCATGCCGAGATTGGTCATCATCCGGCGATCGAACGCGGCCGAACCGATCGGACTGTCCTGATCGCTGAGGTCCGCGAAATAGTCGCGATGCTGGATCGTCTGGATGAACAGAAACACGAAATACAGCGCCAGCACTGCGATTCCGACAAACGTCAATTGCGCGACGGAGTAGATCGGACCAACCGGCGTCGTGAAGTTCGGCAGGATCAAGGTCAGCACCGATAACGGCATCAACACGATCAGATAGGCGGCAACGCCTTTGGCGCGAAACCCCTGCTCGCGATAACGCAAGCCGCCCAGCACGATGCACAGCCCGACAAGGCCGTTGCAGACGATCATGATCACCGCAAACACCGTGTCGCGCGCGAGCGCAGGTTTGGGATGGTCGCCAACCATCGAAGTCGCGATCAGCGCCACTTCGATCACCGTGACCGCGATGGTCAGGATCAACGTGCCGTACGGCTCGCCGACGCGATGCGCGATCTCTTCGGCGTGATGCACGGCGGCTGAGATCGCTGCAAACAAGACCGCGATCAGCGCAACCGACGCGACGATGCGCATGCCGATCGGCGTCGCCGCCGCGATCAGGTCGATTTGCGAGAAGGCCGGGACGCTGAGCAGCGCCACCACTGGCGCCACGATCGAAGGCCAATGCGTCTTCATGCAGCGGCCCCGCCCGGGCGTCGCGTCCACCAACCTTGAAAAATCAATCGCTCGAGAACGAACATGATCAGCAGAGTAAGCAAGACGCCGATCACCGTGTCGCTGAGAAAATGCGCGCCGCGGGCCATGCGCATGAAGGCGACGACCGCAGCGAACGCGCCAATGCGCCAGGCCCAGCGCCGCCGCTGCACGCCCACCGGCCAGGCCCAGGCCAAGGCCACCAGCGCCACGGCGAAGCTCGCGTCGCCCGAGACGAAGCTGCAATTCTTGGCGCACTGGTCGCTGACCGCCCAGGCCGGGCTGAATCGTTTGGTGCCGCCGAACTCAGCGATCTGGTTGGGCCGCGCGCGACCCCAATTGTCTTTGAGCACCACGTTGGCGACCAAGCCCGGCCCGATCGCGATCGTCAGCACGACGAACAACAGCAGCGGCCTTGTCAGGCGCCAGATTTGTGCGCGGCGGATCTCGCCCCAGACGAAGACCAGCAACAGCGCCGCCAGGCCCCATTCGATTGCCGCCGGCACATTGTCGAAGATGCGCGCTGCGACCGTGTTGGTGGTCAGGAATTCGTGGTCACCGCGATAGAACCAGCCTGCAACGTGCAGATCGATCCCCGGCATAACGACGAACAAAAGCGAGCTCAGACAAAGGATGAGAAACAGGACGCGGATCATCTTTGTATCCGTGACTTGGGCGGCATAGCTCCGCCACGGTGCGAGAAGCATGCGCAGCCGTTCGGCTCGCATACGCGTGCGTTCGATGTCGTCTTCCGTCCGCGCTTTCAGCCCCGGCAGCAAGTGGCGAATGCCGGCATCGATCCGCTCGATGCGGCCGGGCTTGTCGCCACCGGAGTCACGAAAGGCGCGCACCAGCTCTTCCCGGAACGAACATTCGCGCGGTACCAGCGCCAACAGCGGCAGCGATGCCCGCACCTCTTCAGCTTGCGTGAACGGCGTGTCGGTCAGTGCCTGCGGAATCCAGATCCACCCATTCTGAAGATCGCGGCGCACCATCGCGGCAGCCGCAAGCTCGTCCATCGCTGCGATGATCCGGTCGCGATCCAGGCCGGTGTCGCGCGCCGCGTCGTCGGCATCGAAGCAGAACGCGCCGATACGGTTTGACGACGGTCCGATGACCAACC
Organism: Roseiterribacter gracilis; assembly: GCA_018332375.1. GTDB lineage: Bacteria > Pseudomonadota > Alphaproteobacteria > BOG-932 > Roseiterribacteraceae > Roseiterribacter > Roseiterribacter gracilis. The sequence goes on from BOPV01000001.1 coordinate 818,260, forward strand.
AGCTCGCCAGCAATTTCGCGTCGGCGCCGATCGACGGCCCGCGCCAGAAGGCGGCCAAACTCATCCCTTGAAACCGGTCACTTCGAGATAGCGGTAGACGCGTTGACGGCCGGTGCCGATGCGCTGGAACAGGCGGCCAACCGCGTCCGCTTTTTCAAATCGCTGCGTCACCGGACTGTCGCCCTCAAACGGCAGTACCAACAGCCCGTGCGCGCCCGTCTTAGCGTCGATCGGTTGCGTCAGCTCGAACTGGTTTCCCGGCACCGGTCCGGTCGGAATGATCACCAGCGGGGCTGGATGGTCGCGCAGATAATAGGTCAGCGCCGCCATCGTCTTGCGGTCGACGGTGATGATCGACGCATACGGCAGTTCGTAGCTGCGATTGCGCACGTCGCGCGCCATGCTCGACCAGCCGCGCCGGAAAGCGAGCGGCGCGTCGAGCACCTTCGGCAGCGGCATGGTCGCAACGCCGGCGGCATAGACGTAGAAAACCAGCATGACCGCGAGATGCAGCACGATCGATGCGGCGGCGATCCGCTTGCGTCCAGTCGCCAATAACCAGCGCACCGCCCAGACACTGCCCGCCACATAGGCCGGCGCGGCCCAGTTGGCGTGTGCACGCGCGATCACTGCCTGCACCAGAACGATCACAAGCGGCGTCAGCGTGAAGCACAGCAGAAACCGCTCGGTGAGGTCGGCCGGATGCCGACGCAGCAGCGCGATCCGCACCAGCAGCGCGCCGAGCAAGATCGGACCGAACACGCCGAATTGCGACCCGATCCAGGGCAGCGCCCCTTCCGTGTCGGTTGCGCTGTCGTTCCACGCCGCATTCGCTGCGGTATGACCGAACGTCGCCCAGCCGTTGGTTGCATTCCAGATGACGTTGGGCGCGATGCACAACAGCGCGATCGCGACTGCAAGCAGCCCGCGTTTCGATAGCCAGAAGCCGCGCGCGTCGCGCGACCAGAGTGCGTGCAACGCAGCGGCGACGACGAAATACGCCATCGCATATTTGGCGAGAAATCCGATGCCGATGCTGAGGCCCAGCATGGCGCTCCAGCGGATCGTCGGCGCCTTCGGTGCTTCGACATAGGCAAGAAGTGCAACCGCCCAGGCCGCCAACAGCGGCGCATCGGTCGAGATCAAGGTCGACGAAAACGTCACGCCCGGCAGCGTCGCGTAGGTCAGCGCGCTCCAGAAACCCAGCCGCCCGTCACCCAGCGTTGCGCCCAACCGGTACAGCGCGAACGCGGCCACCGCGTGACACAGCGGCGACGACAGGCGCACGCCATATTCCATGTCGCCAGCAAGCTTGGTCGTTGCGGCGATCAACCACGCAATCAGCGGCGGCTTGGAAAAATAGCCGAACGCAAAGTCGCGGCTCCACGACCAGTACTGGGCTTCGTCGGGCAGCAGATCGAGCGGGCTGACCTTTAGCACGGCCAAACGCAGCAAGGTCAGGCCGAGCACCGTCGCCAAGGTCCAGCGCGCCCAGGGCGGCACGAATGCGGCGTTGTTGGTCGTCATGACTCGAACTCTAGCACCAACCCGTCGAACGCCGGCGCAACGCCCGCCGGCAGTTCGTGACAAAGCGTGGCGTAATCCATCGTGTGATTGAGATGCGTCAGATAGGCGTTGCGCGGCCGCAGCCGTTCGATCCAGCCCAGCACTTTTTCCAGATGCGCATGCGCGATATGGGGCTCGCGCCGCACGGCAGCGACCAACCACGTATCGACGCCGGCCAACGTCGCCCAAGCATGATCGTCGAGATCCTGCACATCGGTCGAATAGGCAAACGGACCGACGCGCACGCCGATCGACGTCGTCACGACGTGGTCCTGGCGGAACAAGGTCAGGTCGAGCCCGTCAAGCGGCAGGCGATCGCCGGCTTCATGCGGAATCAAAGTCGGCTTGTCGTAATAGCCGGTGCGTCCGCCGCGGCCGAACATGTACGGAAAGCGCCGGTCGAGATCGTCGAGCGTCGAACGGTCGGCATAAATGTCGATCGGCGCGCGGCGCGCGATCGTCAGCGCGCGCAGGTCGTCGATCCCGGCTGTGTGATCGGCGTGATGATGCGTGAACAAGATCGCATCGACCCAACCGATATCGGCGCTGAGCAATTGCTGGCGAATGTCGGGGCCGGCATCGATCAAGACGCGCTTGCCGGCGCGTTCGATCACGACGGCCGGACGCAAACGCCGATTCTTGGGCTCGTCCGGATCGCACGCGCCCCAGATCGGTCCCAACATCGGCACGCCGGTGGAGTTACCGCAGCCGAGAACGGAGATTTTTAGCGTCACGCGACTTGGCGTGCGCGCGAGAACAGCCGAAAGAAGTTCTCGGTCGTATGCTGGGCCAACGTTGCCTGGTCGACGCCTTTCAAGTCGGCGACGAACCGCGCCGTGTGCGCGACGAAGGCCGGTTCGTTGCGCTTGCCACGCATCGGCGTCGGCGCCAGATACGGCGCGTCGGTTTCGACCAGCATCCGGTCGAGCGGAACCAGCTGCGCGATTTCCTGCAGCTCGACCGACTTCTTGAACGTGACGATGCCGGAAAACGAGATGTAGAGACCCATTTCCAAGGCGCGTTCCGCCATGGCGCGGCTCGACGAGAAACAATGCAGCACGCCGTTGGTGCTGTTCTCTTCGCGCATGATCTGCAGCGTGTCGTCTTCGGCGTCGCGCGTATGCACGATCACCGGCAGGCCGGTCGCGTTGCACGCCTGCAAATGCACGCGGAACTGCCGCTGCTGCACGTCGCGCGGGCTGGTGTCGTAGAAATAATCGAGGCCGGTTTCGCCGATGCCGACCACCTTTGGATCCTGCGCCAGCTTGATCAGCTCGTCGGTGGTGACGTCCTGCTCTTCTGCGCTGTGATGCGGATGCGTGCCGAGCGAGCAGGTCACGTCGTCATTCGCGGCAGCGATGGCGCGGATCTCGTCGAAGCGGCGCACGCGCGTGCAGATCGTCAGCATGTGGCCGACGCCCGCCGCGCGCGCCCGCGCCAGCATCTCGGCGTGGTCGGGTTTGAAATCGGGGAACTCGAGATGGCAATGGCTGTCGACGAGCATCAGGACTTCGTCACTTTTGCAGTTTCCGTGATCGTCAGCCCTATCTCGTCGGAAGCGATGCGCGGAAACAGACCTTGCGGTGCCGGCAGCGCGGTGCCCGGCGCGACCGCGTATTTCGGATCGGCATGTGCGAAGTCGCGACGATCGGCAGGCACGCCAAGCTGATCGAGCAGCCGCGCCATCGTGCCGGGCATGAAAGGCTGCAGCACGATCGCGATCGGACGCAGCGTCTGCACCAGCACCGCCAGCACCGTCGCCATGCGCGCGGGATCGGTCTTGCGTAGCGCCCACGGCGCCTGCTTGTCGATATATTGATCGGCCTGTCCGATCACGCTCCACACGCCTTCGAGCAGCTTGCCGAACGCGATGTCGTTCATCGACGCGCGCGCCGCCGGCACGATTCCGTCGGCTGCGTTCAACAGCGCCTGATCTTCCGGCGTCAACTCGCCCGGCACCGGCACTTTGCCGTCGCAATTCTTGGCCACCAGGCTCAACGAACGTTGCGCCAGATTGCCGAGGCCGTTGGCGAGATCGCTGTTGATGCGATGCACGACCGATTGCTTGCTGAAATCGCCGTCATTGCCGAACGGCACTTCGCGCAGCATCGCGTAGCGGAACTGGTCGAGACCGTAGGTTTCGACCAACGCCAGCGGCTCGATCGCATTGCCGAGCGACTTCGACATTTTCTGGCCTTCGACCGTCCACCAGCCATGACCGAATACGCGCTTCGGCAGAGGCAGACCCGACGCCATCAAAAAGGCCGGCCAGTAAATCGCGTGAAAACGCACGATCTCTTTGCCGACGAGATGCAGATCGGCGGGCCAGTATTTTTCATAGAGACCGCCCTCTTCCGGCGGCCAGCCAAGCGCGCTGACGTAATTGAACAGCGCGTCGAGCCAGACATAGACGACGTGACCTTCGTCGTTCGGGACTTTGATGCCCCAGTCGAAGGTGGTGCGGCTGACCGAAAGGTCTTTCAGCCCTTGTTTGACGAACGAGATGACTTCGTTGCGTCGGCTTTGCGGCTGAATGAATTCGGGGTGCGCGTCGTAATGCGCGAGAAGCTTGTCGCCGTAGTCGCTGAGTTTGAAGAACCAGCTCGGCTCTTCGACCCATTCGACCGGATTGCCGGACGGACCGACGCGCGAGCCGTCGTCTTTCGTGGTCAGCTCGTCTTCGCCGTAGAAGGCTTCGTCGCGGACCGAGTACCAACCTTTGTACGAGTCCGAATACAGCGCGCCCTTGTCCGCCAGCAGCGTCCAGAATTTCTTGAGCGCTTCGGTGTGGCGCGGCTCGGTGGTGCGGATGAAATCGTCGTAGGTGGCGCCGACTGCATCGGCCATCGCGCGGAACTTGGCGGCAACCTGGTCAGCGAACTCGATCGGCGTGACGCCAGCCGCAGTCGCCGATTGCTGCACCTTCTGGCCATGCTCGTCGGTGCCGGTGAGAAAGCGCACGTCATAGCCGTCGAGACGCTGGAAGCGCGCCACGACGTCGGCAGCGATCGTCGTGTAGGCGTGGCCCAGGTGCGGCTCGCCATTCACGTAATAGATCGGCGTTGTGACGTAGAAACTGGGCATGGTCTGCGGCGGACTCGTTTAAGCCGCGGCTGCCTCGATCGCGCGAAGTGCCGCGAGCAGCGCATGGCGCCGATCAAGATTGGCCGCGTCGGTGGTCTGAAACTGGCGGGCGGCCTTATCCCACGCCTGTACCAGCCGCTCAAGCGAGCGAGGATTCTGGAAACGCGCCGCGGGCGCGGAATCGCCCGGCAGGATCTCCGGCGGAACCTCGCCGCGTGCGGCATATCGGGCCGCCCGCGTCAGCCACCAGCCGATCAAATCGACCGCAACCCGATAGGACGCATCGGCCGAAGCCGCGCCCAGCCGGTCGGCAAAGCCATGCGCCGCCACCACGTCGAGACGGGGCAAGGTGGCCAGCAACTGCACAAGATCGGCATAGAGCTCGAGCCCGTCAGCATCGGCCAAGGACAGTGCGCGGCCGATCGAGCCGTCCGCCATCCGCGCCAGCGCGTCGCGTGACTCTGCATCGAGATCACTACGCCACCGCGCCAGCAGCTCGCGCACATGGGCTTCGTCCAACGCGTCGAGCGTCAACATACGTGCGCGCGAACGAACCGTCGGCAGCAATCCGCCCGGACGATCGGTGACCAGGATCAAGCAGCAACGCGGCGGCGGTTCTTCGAGAATCTTGAGCAGCGCATTCTGGCCGGCGCGGTTCAGGCTTTCGGCACCATCGACGATCACGCATCGCCAGCCGCCTTCAGCTGCCGTCAGGCGAAAGAACGGCGCGATCTTGCGCACGTCGTCGACCGCGATGTCTTTCTTCGTCTTGCCTTTGTCGTCGTCAAAGCGGCGCTCGACGGTCAGCAGATCGGCGTGCCCCGATGCAGCGACGCGCCGGAACACCGGATGTTGTTCGTCGATTGCGAGCGAGGTCGGCGCTGCAGGTGCATCGCCAAACAAAGACGGACCTTCATCGCGGGCTTCGCCGCCGCCGGCGAACAGAAAGCGCGCAAACCGATAGGCCAAGGTTGCTTTGCCGACGCCGTTCGGTCCGGCGAAGACCCAGGCATGCGGCATGCGGCCACCGCTGCTTGCTTCAAGCAGCGTCTGTTCGGCGCGCGCCTGTCCCAGCAAGCCGGGATTGGCGCGCGGTTCGGGCGCCGTCTCGCTCATCGGCCAAGCTCGGGGAACTGCAGGATCAGGGCTGCACGCATGTCGGCCTGCACCGATGCAGCGTCGCGCGCCGCGTCGATCATGGTGCAGCGCTGCGGCGAACGTGCCGCGATGGTGAGATAGCCTTGGCGCAGCTTTTCGTGGAAGGCGTAACCCATCCGCTCGTAGCGATCTTCGTCGCCATGCCGCGTCTTGGCGCGCGCCAACCCGATCTCGACCGGCACGTCGAGGATCAACGTTGCGTCAGGCCAGAAGTTGCCGAGCACGCTTTCATGCAGCGTGTGTACCCACGCTTCGCCAAGCCCGTAACCAAAACCCTGATACGCCACCGATGAATCGGCGAAGCGGTCACACAACACCCAGTTGCCGGCAGCCAGCGCCGGTTCGATCGTACGGTCGACGTGATCGCGCCGCGCCGCATAGAGCAACAACGCTTCGGTGACGGGCGACCAGCGGCTGGGATCGCCGGTGACCAGCAGATTGCGGATTTCTTCAGCGCCGGGACTGCCACCCGGTTCGCGCGTGACTTTGGTCGTGATGCCGCGTTCGGCGAGCCAAGCGACAAGCGGCGCGATCTGCGTCGACTTGCCGGCGCCCTCGCCGCCTTCGAGGCTGATGAACTTGCCGCGCGTCACGAAGTCTTCGGCGGACCGGACAGCAGATACGACAGCGACGCACCGATACGACCGAACAGACCCAGCCGTTCGACCGGCTGTGCCGCAACCAGTGGGAATTCGATCGGCTGGCCGGTCGCCGTGCTCAAGACCAGCGTACCGATCGGCTGGCCTTGCGCGATCGGCGCTTTCACCGTCTGCGGCATGCGCACGACCGCTTTCATGGTGCGTTTTTCTTCGTTCGACAGAACCGTCTTAGCCGGTGCTGCGACCGTCAACGGTACGCGGTCCTGCGTGCCCAGCCACACGCCGGCATTGTCGATGATCTCGCCCGGACGCGCCACGTCGACCATCTGATATTCACGGAATCCGAATTCGATCAGATTGGCGCCTTCGTCGGCGCGTGCCTGCATCGACGGCAAACCGTTCATCACCATGATGATGCGGCGGCCGTTGCGCTCCGCCGACGCAGTCAAACCATAGCCTGCGGCTTCGGTATGGCCGGTCTTCATGCCGTCAACGCCGATGCCTTTGTAGAGCAGCGGATTGCGGTTCCCTTGTTTGATCTTGTTCCAGGTGAATTCGCGTTCCGAATAGAAATGATAGTGCTCGGGGAAGTCGCGGATCAGCGCCATGCCGATGATCGCGAGATCGCGCGCTGTTGAATAATGTTCCGGATCCGGCAGACCGCTGGCGTTGCGGAAGTTCGTATTCATCGCGCCGAGCTTTTTGGCGCGCGCGGTCATCTGTTCGGCGAACGCGCCTTCGGAACCAGCGATCGCCTCAGCCAGCACGCGCGTCGCGTCGTTGCCCGACGCGATGATGACGCCGCGCAGCAGATTCTCGACTGACACGCTTTCGCCCAAAGCGAGGAACATTTCCGAGCCGCCGGCCTTGCCGCCCTCACCCCACGCGCTGCGCGACACGGTCAGCATGTCGTCCATCTTCAGGCGACCCTGCTTGATCGCGTCGAACACCATGTAGGCGGTCATGATCTTCGACATCGACGAGGTCGGCATGCGCTGGTCGGCGTTCTTCTCGAACAGAACGCGACCGGTGGTGACGTCGATGATCACGGCCTGCTTGGCAGCCGTATCCATCGTCGGGCCGGCAGCGTGCGCGAGACCGGCAACGAGAAGCACCAACAAGCTGGCGAAGAGGGACAGGCGACGCACGGACATCCTCACTTACTCTGCAACGATCTTGGCGTCGCTCGCACCGCCACTGACGACTTTGGCGAGCGTCGCATCGGCCTGGTCGACGCTGGTCAACGGACCGACCCGCACACGATAAAAGGTGCGGCCACCGACCTGGACCTGGCTGACGTCGGCATGACCGACCTTTGCCAGTTGCTGACGCAGCTTCTCGGCATTGTCCAGTACGCCGAAAGCACCAGCCTGCACGTAGAGCTGCGTCTTCTTCGGCGCCGTTTGTTTTACAGAAGCGGCAGGCAGGAAGCGCCCGCCTTCGTTGGTCCCCTGCACCACCGCGGTCGCGGTGCCGGCAGCGGCTTGCGCCAGCAGTTTCTTTTCATCGACCGCCGGCGTCGCGACGCGCACCGGTTCGGCCAGCGGCGCCGGCAAGTCGGTGCGTTCGACTTCGCGCCCACCCGACGCGACCACGGTCGGCGGCACCGGTGCCTCGGCGACGAGCGTGCCCGTCGGCTTGCCTTGCAAGGCGGCCTCTTTGATCGTCTGGCTTTCCTTGGCGAGGATCTGCACACGCACTTTGGCGGTGCCGACTTTCTCGACGCCAAGCAGCTGCGCCGAACGTTTCGACAGATCGATGATACGACCCGCAACGAACGGTCCACGATCATTGACGCGCACGACAAGCTGTCGGCCGTTATCGAGATTGGTGACGCGCACCAGGCTCGGCAGCGGCAACGTCTTGTGCGCGGCGGTGACTTCGTTCTGGTCGTAGACTTCGCCGTTCGCCGTGTATTTGGCGTGAAATCCGGGACCATACCAGCTGCCGACGCCGGTTTCGTCGTAGCTGTAATCTTCGCGCGGCACGTAGCGCACGCCTTCGACTTCGTACGGATTGCCCACTTTGTAATAGCCGCGCTGTTGCGTCTGGCTCGGCGCCGGACCGGCCGATTTCGCGGGCTCTTTCGTGCTGGTGCAGGCGCCGACCGCCAATACCAGCGCGACAAGCGATACGCCCTTTAGCGAAACACAACGCATCACGGCGCACCGCCGATACGGTCGGACAACAGACCGACGGCGGCGGCGAAATAGGTCGAACGATTCCATTTCATCACGGCGCGGAAATTGTCGCCGACCAGAAAGGCGCGGCCGCCGGGACCGTCAGGCTGCACGATCGATGTTTCACCGGCAATTTCGGGCAGCGCCGCGCCGCCAAGTTTCTTCACGCCGCGACTGCGCCAGATATCAACCGTCTTGCGCACATCCGGGCCGATCGCGAGACGATCGAAGTTCGGCGGCAGCTTGACTTCGCAGCCCCAGCTTTCGCCGCCTTTCCAGCCCAGTCCGCGCATGAAATTCGCAGTCGATGCAAACACGTCGGCGGTCGAACGCCAGATGTCGCGCTTGCCGTCACCGTCACCATCGGCGGCCCATTTGCGAAAGGTCGACGGCATGAATTGGGCCTGCCCCATCGCACCCGCCCACGAACCTTTCATCGCGTCAGGCCGGATATGGCCTTCGGCGAGAATGCGCAGCGCTTCGAGCAATTCGGTGCGGAAGAACGCGGCGCGGCGTCCTTCAAAAGCGAGCGTCGCCAATGCATCGATGACTTTGAAATTGCCCTGCACGTCGCCGTAATTCGATTCCATCGCCCACAAGGCGATGATCGTGCGCGGCGCGATGCCATATTCGGCGCTGATCCGCTGCAGCAGGGCTTTGTGCTGCACCAGCAATTCGCGACCGCGTGTGACGCGCGCATCGCTGACCGTGTTGGCCAGGTACTGCGCCATCGTGATGGTGCTTTCGGGCTGTTTTCGATCCAGCTCGACGACGCGCGGAATCGGTTTGACACCGTCCAGCGCGACATCCGTCACGTAAGGCGGAATGCCTTTTTGGTTCGCTTCAACGCGCAACGCTTCGAGCCAGGCGGAGAAATCCTCCTGAGCGGTGGCGGTGTTCGGCGACGCCAACGAAGCGGCGAGCAGCAGGGCAAGGAAAATACGGCGCACCAACCGGGTGTAGCGGCGCGCACCGAGTCGGAGCAACGCGAGCGGCGCCCGCAGCTCAGTCGTCGAGAAATTCCGCAATGGCGGTGCCCATTTCGGGCCGCGTCACCGCGCTCATGTGATTGCCCGGAATGGTGACCAAACGCCCGTGCGGCAACGCTTCGGCCAGGTCCGCAGCCGAGCCGTTGTCGTGATCGTCGACACCGGACAGGACCAGGATCGGCATCTCCAGCGCAGCCAACGCTTCGCGCGGCGTGTCGACGAAGGTGCTCAGCACGTGCAGCAACGCCACCGGATCGCCGCCGGTGGTCTTGAGGAAGGCCTCGGCCATCCATTCGGGCGAATTGCGCGCGAAGGTCCCGAGATTGGTCAGGATATGGCGGAAATGGCTGCCGCGGCCGGCGGTGTGGAGAATGCCTTCCAGCCCCATGCCGGCGACGATGGCGCGCTTGGGCCGCGCGCCGCGTGCCAGCATGCGCACCGTCGTACGCCCGCCCAGCGAGTAGCCGCCAAGGTCGTAGTCGGTCAGCGCAAGCTGTTCGAGCAGCGCCAGCCCGTCATCGGCCAGCACATCGTGCGGATATGACGCCGCGTCGTGCGGCTTGGCGCTGTCACCGTGCGCGCGCAGATCCGGCATGATCACGCGATAGCCGCGCGCCGCGATCCGGGCAGCGTGGCCATAGCGGATCCAGTTCACCGTCGCGGTCGAGAAATAGCCGTGTATCAGCACCAGCGGCCGCCCCTCGCCCATCTCGCGATAGACGAGCGGCGCGCCGTCACGCCCTTGGAAGGGCTGCGGAGGAAGATCGGACATGCTGCACCAGTCTCCCTACGCTGCCGCGCAGCTTCGGGAGATCACCCTGCGCTTGGTTGTGTGTGGCCTGTCACCCAGAGCTCCGCAGGAGCGCAGAGTGGCGGAAGGGGTGGGATTCGAACCCACGGAGCCCTTTCGAGCTCGCTAGTTTTCAAGACTAGAGCCTTAAACCACTCGGCCACCCTTCCGTCGGGCGCTGTGCCTAGCACGACAGAACCACGCCGTTAATCAGGCGCGAAGAAATTGGCGGTTCATTTGTCCGCCGGCGGATTCGTCCGCCGCTCAAGGGGAACAAATGGCCAAGAACAAGCCGCCTCGCGACGAATACGAGTACGACGCCCGCCCAAGCTGGTTCAGCCGGATTTTCTGGTGGCTGTTCGCAGCGGGTTTCTGGGGCTGGGTCGCCTACGAATTCTGGCAAGGCTCGACGCAGGACCGGCGCTGGATCGCCGCTGCCGCCGCGCTTGGCTTTGGCGTGCAATATATCGCCAACAAGATCGATCGCCTCGAACGCCGTTCGGGCAGCGCCGTGATGCGCCGCCTCGATCAGGTCGAACGCGCGGTCGGCTTGCTGCGGCTCGAAATCGAAATGGACCGCCCGCCGGCGCCACGCGCCGTCGATAAAACTTCGCCGCCAAAAACTGCGGCGAAGTAGCGTCCGATCTGCCGGAGCAGCTCGATCAGATGAAGTTGATCAGGCTCAGATCTTTGAGCTGCGCCATCAGCTTGTAGCTGGCGGTCAACTGGGCCTGCAGACTGTCGAGACGCGTCAACGCGTCGGCGACGTCGGTGTCTTCGACCGTGCCGATGAACTTGTCGAGCGTAGCACCGGTCTTCTCGTGCGTCGCAGTGGTGGTGTCGAGGCTCTTCTGCAGCACGCCCAGACGCGCATCGAGCGCGGTGAGCTGGTTCGAACCGCCGCTCGGACCGCCAGCGAATGTCAGCGGGCGTGCCGTGCCCGACGCATCGACCGAGGTGCCGCGCATTAGCTCGAGCTGACGGTTGTAGACCTTCCAGAAACCGGCATCGGTTTCACCGGCCTGGCCGTATTGGAGCTGCGAGGTGATGGCGTAGCCGATGAGCGTGTCGACGAAACCGTTGTCGGTCGCCTTCACCGTGTAGTCGACGTTGGTCTGGTCATCGACCTGCGCCTGCACTGTGTTGGTCGGTGCGTTCAGCGCCGTGAAGTTCGCAGCCGCCGTACCAGCACCACCCCACGGAATGGCATTGCGCACCGCATCTTCCAGCGTCTGCACGGCTGCAGCGTTCTGGGCCGAACCGTAAAACGTCGTCAGCGCCGTCTTCACGTTGTTGAGGAAGGTCGGCATCTGCGACTGGTCGATCGGCGCGGTCGCGGTCAGGCCGCCCGCGAACACGTAGCGACCGTCGACCTTGGTGTTCATGCGGTCGACCAGCGATTCAAGCTGCTTGGTCGACACGGTGTTGAAACCCGTCAGACCGGCCGGCGCCGTGTTGGTGTTCTGTGGCGGCACCTGCATGTCGGCGACGAGGTCCGACGCGTCGTGTGCGTTGTCGACCAGCGCCGCGTCCATCACCTGCACGCGCGTACCGACCGTCGCGATATTGTCTTTGTACGTGTTGATCTTGTTGCGGTCGGCGCGCAGCGACAGCGAACGCAGCGAGTCGACGCCGCCCAGGTCGCTGAAGATCGACGCGATCTTGCCGCTGCTGATCTGCCCTTGCGTCGTCAGCATCTGGCTGCGGACTTGCGTCAAGACCGAACGCAGGTAGGTCTGCTGCGCGACGTCCGAGATATTGAGGCCCATCGTACTTACTCCTACGACCGAACTGCGGCGAGCAGGTCATCCATCATCTTGCTCAGCGCCGAGATCACCTGGGCGTTGGCAGCGTATGACTTCTGCACCGTAATGATGTTTGCCGTTTCACCGTCGAGATTGACGCCCGACTGGTTCTGCTGCCGTTGCACCAGCGCATCGCGGAACGACGATTCAAAGCTCTGGCGTTGATCGACCAGATCCTTGTCGTTCGCCTGTTTGGCAATCAGCTGCTGCGAGTAATCGAGGATCGTCGTGTTGCCGGGCAAGCCGGTATTGAGATTGGCTTTGACGCCGAGACCCGTCGTCGCGATCGCCACCGTGTTGCCGAAGCTGATCGACAGAACCCGGTTGATCACATACGGGTCGCCCGGATTGGTCAGCGGAATCGCCGGCGTGGGCGGCGGACCGGCCGACGCGGCGGTCACGACGTTACCCTTTTGCACGACGCTGGGATCGCCGCCTTGCAGCGGATCGATGCCGGCATTGACTTTGAGCTGTTGTGCAAGACCGACATGGCCGGTGGGCGGCGCGGTCGTCACGCCAGCTAGGTTCGTCAGCGGCACCGTGCCGGCGGCATCGGTGAACAGGCGCAGGCCCGACGCTTCGAACTGCGTCGCGACCGTGTAGGCCAATTCGTCGAGCTGCGCTTGCGCGGTCGGAAGAACCGTGTCGCGCAATTCGATCAGCGCGCCGATCTTGCCGCTCGGCGCGGTCAGCGTGATGTCTGCGGCGTTGGTGCCAAAACCGATCCAAAGCGACGGCGTCGTCACCGGGAGCTGGCCATAGGCCGTGGTCGCACCCAGCGCCGGCGGCGGCACTGGCGGAAGACCTGGGGCCGCAGGCGCTGCAACGCCGTAGCTGACCTGTGCTGCCGTCGTGTCGGCCAAGAAGCGGCCTTCGCGCGTCTGCACCGTCAACACGCCGTCCGAACGCAGGAAGGTCGAGATGTTGAGCTGTTCCGAGACCGTGCGCACCGCTTCGTCGCGCTGATCTTCCAGATCGGGCGCTGACTGGCCGATCACGACCTGGGCCGAAATCTGTTTGTTGAGCGTCGCGATCTTGGCGAGCTGTTCGTTCACCGTCTGCACCGAGCCGACGATGTCGTTTTGGGCCTGATTTCGCTGCTGCTGGATCAGGTTGCCCAGACCGTTGATGTCCTTGGCGAAGGTCGAGGCGCGGGTCACCGCTTCCTGCTGCAGAACGGTCGAGTTCGGCGTCGCCGAGAGCTTGGTGAAGGTGTCTTTGATGTTCGCAAGCTCGGCCGCGATCGAATCTTCCGAGTCTGGCTGGCCGTAGACCTGGATGACCCGGTCCATATAGGCCGAAAGCGTCGTCAGGCGCTGCGCGTCGCCGGTCTGGCGCCACACATCCTTCTGCAGCGCCGTGTCGACATCGCGCTGCAGGTTGCCCGCGAGGACGCTGAAGCTGTTTTGACCTACTACGACGGTCTGGAGCGGCACATTTTTCCTGGTGTACCCCGGCGTCTGGACGTTCGCGATGTTTCGCGAGGCAACGTCTAGCTGCTTCTGGGTTACGCGCAGGCCTTGCAGGGCCGTTTGGAGCGCTTCAAGTGACATTTCTTGCCTAGTTCGCTCGGGTTCTGAGACTTCTCCGCCAGGGTCATTGCAACCAGCGTGCCGCCAGCTTTGCCCCGCCCCGCCTGCGACCCCGGCAAGTCCTGCCCCCTCCTTTCAGTGCAGCGCAGCAGTGGTAGGTTCAGCGCCCCATGACCAATGCAACTGAGCCCGGCCGCGAAGGCGATGCGGCCGACGGCGTCATGCCGGCGCCGACGCGCGGCCGGCTCAAGATCTTCCTCGGCGCCGCTCCCGGCGTCGGCAAGACCTATTCCATGCTGGAGGACGCGCAGCGCCGCGCCCGCGACGGGATCGACGTGGTCGTGGCCCTGGTCGAGACCCATGGGCGCCAAGAGACCGATGCGCTGCTGCGCGGGCTGGAGATCCTGCCCCGCCGCACCCTGCTCAACCGCGACCGTCCCTCCCAGGAGCTGGACGTCGACGCAGTGCTGGCCCGCCGGCCCAAGCTGGCGCTGATCGACGACATCGCCCACGCCAACGCGCCGGGCAGCCGCCACACCAAACGCTACAAAGACATCCAGGACATTCTGGATGCCGGCGTCGACGTCTACACGACGCTGAACGTCCAGCATCTCGAGAGCCTGAACGACGTCATCGCGCGCATCGCCCGCATTCGCGTGCGCGAGACCCTGCCCGACCAGGTGCTGGAAAAGGCCGACGAGATCGAGCTGATCGACTTGCCGCCCGAAGATCTGATCGAGCGGCTGCGCCAGGGCAAAGTCTTCGTGCCCGAACAGGCGGCGCGCGCGATCAGCCATTTCTTCAGCCGTGGCAACCTGACCGCGCTGCGCGAACTGGCGATGCGTGCCGCGGCCGAGCGCGTCGACGCCGAAATGCTCAGCTATATGCGCGCGCATGGCGTGTCGGGCCCGTGGCCGACCCGCGATCGCGTCATGGTCTGCGTGCATGAAGGCACGTCGGGGCAAAAGCTGGTGCGCGCGACGCAGCGCATGGCCGACCGTTTGCGCGCCGCCTGGATCGCGGTGCACGTGCAGACGCCGCGCGAAGAAGGACTCAAGGAAGACGCCAAGGACCGAATCCAGGAGACGATGCGGCTCGCCGAACGTCTCGGCGCCGAAGTCGTCTCGTTGCCGGGGGCGCAGGACGTCGCCAACGAAATTCTCGCCTATGCGCGGCAGCGCAATGTCAGCCGCATCGTCGTCGGACGCCCGCGCACACGCGGTCTGCGACAGCTGCTCAAAAAGTCGGTGACCCACACGCTGGTCGACCAGGCCAAGAGCTTTGAAGTGATGGTCGTCGGCAACGAAGAAGATTCGGCCGCCGACGCCGCGCCGATGGCGATCCCGGGTCTCGAAGAATTCAAAGCCTCTTCGTGGAAAGATTTCGGCCTGGCGACTTTGTCGATCGTGGTCGCTGCGTTGTTTGCCGCCGTCGCCGAGCTGTTCGTGCCGCTGCAGACCTTGGCCGTGATTTTCGTGTTGCCGGTGTTGTTGACCGCAGTGCGCGTCGGCCTGTGGTGGTCGATGTATGTCAGCTTGCTCGGCTTCGAGGTTTACAACTTCTTCTTCACCGAGCCGCGTTTCACGATTGCGATCGAGAACCGCGAAGACCTGTTCATTCTCACGCTGTATCTCGCGATTGCGTTTTTGACCGGCAATGTCGCAAGCCGCGTACGCGACCAGGCGCGCGCGTCCCGCCAGGCTGCGCGTCGCACCGCGCGTCTCTATGAATTTTCGCAGCGCGTTGCTGGTGCCGCAGGACGCGACGACGTGCTGTGGGCGGTGGTCCATCACGTCGCGTCGACTTTGCAGTGTCGCTCGCTGGTGCTGCTGGCGCGGCCTAAAAGCAACAAGCTGACGATCGAAGCGGGTTATCCGCCCGAAGACGAGCTGACCGAGAACGCAGCGGCCGCGGCGGATTGGTCGTGGAAGCACGGTAAGCCGTCCGGCTGGTCGACCGATACGCTGCAATCGTCGGAGTGGCTGTTTGTGCCGTTGCGCACCGCCAGCGGCATCGTCGGGTTGGTGGGCGTCGCGTTTGATGACGGCACCGCCGAACTGAATCCCGAACAGCGCCGCTTGCTCGACGCGGTTGCCGACCAGGCCGCCGTCGCAGTCGAGCGAACCAATCTCGCCGCGTCGATGCAGGATGCGCGCGTGTTGACCGAGACCGAGCAGCTGCGCTCGGCGCTGCTGTCGTCAATCAGCCACGATCTGCGCACGCCGCTGGTATCGATCATCGGGTCGGCAACCAGCCTGGTGAATTTCGGCGAAAAGATCCCGCTCGAAAGCCGGCATGAGCTTTTGCGCACGATTCTGGAAGAAGCCGAACGGTTGAACCGCTTCGTGCAAAACCTGCTCGACATGACGCGGCTCGGCTATGGCGCGCTGCAACCCAAGCGCGACTGGGTCGATCTGCGCGACATCGTTGCACGTGCGCTGGAACGGTTGAAGCGCGCGCTCGAAGGATTCGAGGTCGCGATCGATATCGCGACCGACCTGCCGCTGATCTATGCCGATCCGGTTTTGATGGAGCAGGTGTTGCTGAACCTGCTCGAAAACGCCGCCAAATATTCCGGCGGCACCAACCGCATCTATCTGCGCGCCTTCGTGCGCGACAGCAAAATCGTTGTCCGCGTGACCGATGAAGGTCCCGGCATTCCCGATGGCGAACGCGAGCTTGTGTTCGACATGTTCTATCGCGTCAAAGCCGGCGACACGCGCATTGCGGGTACCGGCCTTGGCTTGGCGATCTGCCGCGGCTTGATGCAAGCCCATGGCGGCACGATTGCGGCGCTGCCCGGCGAACACGGCCGCGGCACGACGATCGAACTCACCCTGCCCCGCAAAGAAGTGCCGGGCACCAAACCAACCGACGATAAAAGCGCTTCAAGGAGCGCCGCATGACCAACAATGAAAACGACCTGCCGCCCGACAATGACGCAGACGAGCTTGCGCGCGGCGACGCCGACAAGATCCTGATCGTCGACGACGAGCCGCAGATCCGGAAATTCCTGCGCATCAGCCTAACCGCGCACGGCTACGACGTCGTCGAAGCTGCAACCGGCGCCGAAGGCGTCAGCCAGGCAGCGGGCGAAAAACCCGACCTGATCATCCTCGATCTCGGCCTGCCCGACTTTGATGGACATCAGGTGCTGGCGAAGATCCGCGAACGTTCGCAGACGCCGGTGATCGTCTTGTCGGTGCGCGCCGGCGAGGTCGAAAAAGTGCGCGCGCTGGACGGTGGCGCGGAAGACTATCTGACCAAGCCGTTCGGTATCGGCGAATTGTTGGCGCGCATTCGCGCCGCTCTACGCAAACGCGGCGACGGCGTCGAACCGCGCGACATCGTGTTCCGCAAAGGCGATCTGATTGCCGATCTCGGCCACCGTCGCGTCACGCTGCGCGGTGACGAGGTCAAGCTGTCGCGCAAAGAGTACGACATTCTGAAACTGCTGGTGGTGAACGCCGGCCGTGTCGTCACGCACCAGCAAATCCTCAGCGAGGTCTGGGGACCGAACCATCTCGAAGATACGCACTATCTGCGCATCCATGTCGGTCATCTGCGGCAAAAGCTCGACGACGATCCTGCGTCGCCGACCTACATCTTGACCGAACCCGGCGTCGGTTACCGGCTCGCCACCGACGATTGAAGGAGTGCTGCCTGGTGCTGCGGCACCGGCAGCGTCTCTCGCGCCATGTCGAGACGCCCATCGCGCACACGCCAGATTTCGCCGGCGGAAAATTCCTTCTCCAGGCTGGTCGTGTCGTGTGGCTTGAGCATGTCGAGCAGATCGTGCGGCTCTTTCGGCAGCACGTGATTGATGCCGAGACGCGGCAGCCCGTTGGAAATTTGTAGCGGCGGCGTCAGTCGGTCATGCACCGGCATGTGCGCCAACGCTGGCGGAAACAAAACCGGGCGTGGCCCGACCAGCGGATCGTTGGCACGTACATGGTTGATCGATGTGGCGAAGGACGCCGCGTCAGCATGCGGAAATGCCTGGCGGATGTAGAGCGACGGATCGGGCGCCGCGAAACTCTCCAGCACTGGAAGGCGCTGCTGGTTCGCTTCGACGGCGCTGGCGAACTGGATATAGGCGCAGGCACCGCCCAATGAATGGCCGGTCAATTGGACCGGCGTTGCGCTGCGCGATCCATAGTTACGTTCGACATCGCGATAGAATGCAGTTGCATCATCAAGCAGCGGCAGATGGCGCACACCCGCCAGCAGATCGATGTCGGTCGACAGGTCGCGCGTTGCTTCACCCGGAATCTCGTGCGCGGCCTTGGTCGTGACGTCGCTACCGCGACTGACCAGCACGACTTCGCTGAAGTTGCGCGGATTGGCCGGATCGCGTCGCCCGATCGCGTAGCCTTGATACCCGCTCGCTGTTTCGGCCTTGGTCAGCAGCTCCAGCCCAGCCGGCAAACGTGCCGGGTCAGGCGCATAGGCCCATTCGGACAGGAGCAGCTTGGTCCGCGTATCCATCGGCGCGAAGCATAGCGATAATCAGGTCCGTGAAAAAGAACGAAATTACGTTCTTTTATCGCTTTTTTGTTTTGCCGAATGCGTTGGCGAGCGCGCGCATCGTATCGGCGTGCTTCGGCGAAGCCTTCTTCGGCGGTGGTGCAGCGTCGCCCGAAACGCCAAGCGGGCCCTTCGATTTCTCGAAATTCCGGCCGAGCTGGCCGATCAGACTGTCGAGCGCCTTGGGTGGCATCGCTTTGGGCGGTGGCGGCGCCTTGCCTGGTTTCAGGCCGGGCACGATCTTGCCGCCGTGATTGATCGCGTGCGCCGCGATGCCGACCAGGAATGGTTGCGTCAGCTCGCGCAGCAACTTCTCGTCGCGCTGCGCCCAGCCAACCAGCACGCGCTGTGCCTGATTTTGGTCGCCCTGCGCGATATCGAGTGCTTCGCGCACTTTCTGATCTAAATACGTGGCCAAGCCTGCGCTCCTACTTCGCTCCCGCTTATCATGCGGATCCAAATCATGCTGGTCGAGATCTTCGCTGACTTCGTTTGCCCTTGGTGCTGGATCGGGCGCCATCGCTTTCTGCATGCGCTGGAGCAGCGGCCCGGCATGCCGATCGAGATTGCCTGGCGCCCCTATCGTTTGAACCCATCCATGCCGGCCGAAGGCATGGATCGCAAACTCTACGTTACGTCGAAATTCGGCGAAGGGCCGCGCGTCGACGCAATGTACAGCTTGATGACACGAGTCGGCGCTGAACTGGGACTCGAATTCGCGTGGGACAAGATCGAGCGCGCGCCCAACACGCTGCTCGCCCACCGGCTGGTGCGGCTTGCCGAACGTGCCGGCCTTGCCGACACGATGGTCGAGCGTTTGTTCAGCGCCTATTTCCGCGACGGCGTTGATCTCGGCGACGCGGACGCGCTGGCGGCGCTTGCAGGCGAGGTCGGCATCGATCCCGCCGATGCAGCGCGCTTTCTCGCCGGCGACGAGGATTGCGCCGCAGTGGTTGCCGCCGACGGGGCTGCGCGCCGGCATGTCGACGGCGTTCCCTACTACGTGTTCGATCGCCGCTTCTCGCTTGCCGGTGCGCAAGACAGCGAAGCGTTTCTGCCGGTGTTCGACGCGGTGCGCGCAGCCTAGTCGCGGCGCGTCCAGGGCCGCGTACCGGCGACCGCTGCAACGGTCATAACCGACCCGGTACGCAAATCTATCGTATGGGCGCCGTCGCGCTGCAGCTTTGCACGGTCGATGCGCGCAACACCGGGACAGATCTCACGATCGACCAGATCGACCACCAGCGTGACGCCATCGCATAGATTTGCCGGCGGCTTGGCTTCCACCAGCAGCACGCTACCGGCGCGACATGCGCCACGTTGGCAAAGAAGCGGTGGTGTCGCGACGCCGGCAAACGGAAATGGCACCTGCGCGGCACCGCCAAGACGACGCGCCCAGATGTCGGCTGTGAATTTGCCGCGTTTCGAAGTCGACAAAGCCAACGCGCCGTCGTCGCGACGCACGCCAATCAGCTTGCCATCTTCGGCGACAAGAATATCGGGCGGCGTCGCGGTGCAGCCGATTACGACCGCTGCAGCAACGGCAAGCCAGCCGAAATGCCGTACGCGATGCGACCACAAAAGCAGCCACAGACCACCTGCAACGGCGAGAAAGAATGCGGCGGTCGGCAAGGCCGGCACGTGCAGCACGGCGCCCGGCAGGCCGGCGAAGAACCGCGCAATGTCGAGCAACAACGCGATGCCCCACCCCATCGGAACCAGCGCGATCTGCTCCAGCCCAAGCGGCAATAGCGCGTAGGCCAAGACGCCCCAGCCCATGATCCAGAAATCGTTGAGCGGCACCGCAATCACGTTGGCGACGACGCCCCAGGTCGAGATCTGCTGGAAATGGTAGAGCGCGAACGGCGCCGTCGCGAGCGTGGCCAGCGCCGACATGCAAGCGACACCGACAAGATAGGCGCAGGCGCGTCGGACGAACCCGCCGCCTTCGAGCCAATAGAAGACGCGCTTGCGGATGCTCTCCCAGACCGCAACGATCGCAAGCACCGCCCCGAACGACATCTGAAAGGACGGGCCAACCAGCTCTTCCGGTTCAGCCAGCAGCAGAATGATCGCTGCCAACGCCACCGTGCGCAGCGAAACGGTGGCGCGATCGAGAATGATCGCGCTCAGCACAAGCCCGCTCATCAACATCGATCGCTCGGCCGAAACCGGTGCGCCGACAAACTCGGTATAGGCGATCGCTGACAGCAATGCCGCGGTCGCAGCGATTTTTTTGATCGGCCAATGCAGCGCAAGGAACGGACTCAACGCCAGCAAGGCACGCAGCACGACGAAGACGAAGCCGGCTGCAATGCCGATATTCATGCCCGAGATTGCCAACAGATGCGCCAGACCGGAT
Organism: Roseiterribacter gracilis; assembly: GCA_018332375.1. Taxonomy (GTDB): domain Bacteria; phylum Pseudomonadota; class Alphaproteobacteria; order BOG-932; family Roseiterribacteraceae; genus Roseiterribacter; species Roseiterribacter gracilis. Next base: position 838,852 of record BOPV01000001.1, read on the forward strand.
TGGCGCATCGCTTCGACGTCGGCTTCGTCCATTTGCCCGCGTTCACCGGCAAGCAAGGCGATTGCAATTGCGCCGACGCCGCCTTCGAGCACCTTGCCGATCCGGTCGACGACGTCGCGGCGCAGTTGCGCGACCGTCGACGGCGTTTCACCACCAGCCAGATCGCGCGTGCGATCAAACCGCCGGACCGCCCAGCCAGTACCGCCAATCCCGTCGAACCAAAGCTGACGGCGCTGATCGTAGGCGCCTGGCGCAACCGGCCGCATCGGCGGCTGCAGATCCGCAACCAGGCGCACGCGATCGCCCAGCCGCGGCGTATCGGAATCCTGGGTCAGACGTACGCGCAGTTTCTGTGGCGTCGCTGCGCTAGCGAGCCCCGCTACGCGCGGCGTGCTGAGCAGCACGCGCAGCCCGGCCTCGCGCGGGTCGAGCATCGTCACGACACCCTCGACCGAGGTCGGTCCGGTCGCTTCGGTCAGAATGGGTGCGGCCACATGCTCGGCGCGGAACTGTGCTGCGGCGAAGCCAAGCGCGACGAGCGCAAGCGCCATCGGCAACACGGAAACCGGCCAGCGCCGCATCCAGATCGCGAGCGCCGCCGCGATACAGGCGATGCCGGCGGCGATATTGGTCGGCGGCTCGTTCGGCAGTTCGAAATACAGCACGACGCCCAACCCGATCGCGACCGGAAGCCACAGGATCCGCCGCGGCCGCTCCTGGGCCCAGACACGCGCCGCCCAGGCAGACCAGCCAGGCCGCCGCGCCGGCGTATTCCAGCCGGTCTCGTCGGTATCTGCGGGCCAGGTGAGATCGGACATGCAGGTGGGGATCCTGCACAGGCCGCAGCCGCCGTGCTAGGACCGCCGCGCTATGACAATCGTGACCCGCTTCGCCCCCTCGCCGACTGGATTTCTCCATATCGGCGGCGCCCGCACCGCCTTGTTCAATTGGCTCTTCGCCAAACACACAGGCGGCACGTTCCTGTTGCGTATCGAAGACACCGATCGGGCGCGTTCGACGCAAGCCGCGGTCGACGCAATTCTGGCCGGGCTGCAATGGCTGGGCCTGGACTGGGACGGCGATGCGATCTCGCAGTTTGAACGCCGCGAACGGCACGCGCAGGTCGCGCACGAACTCGTCGACAAAGGCATGGCGTATCGCTGCTTCGCGTCGCAGGACGAGCTGGAAGTGATGCGCACCGAGCAAAAGGAAAAAGGCCTGCCGCTGCGCTATGACGGGCGCTGGCGCGACCGCAGCCCGTCTGAAGCGCCGGCTGGCGTCGAACCGGTGATCCGGCTCAAAGCACCAACCGAAGGCGAAACCGTCATCGACGATGCGGTACAGGGCCGCGTCACCGTCGCCAATGCGCAGTTGGACGACATGGTGCTGCTACGTTCGGACGGCACGCCAACCTATATGCTGTCGGTGGTGGTCGACGATCACGATATGGGCGTGACGCACGTCATCCGCGGCGACGATCATCTGACCAATGCGTTCCGCCAGACACAGCTTTACCGCGCCTGCGGTTGGGACGTGCCGGTCTTCGCGCATATTCCGCTCATCCACGGACCGGACGGCGCCAAACTGTCCAAGCGTCACGGTGCGCAGGGCGTCGAAGAATATCGCGACATGGGCTACCTGCCCGACGCATTGCGCAATTACCTGCTGCGGCTCGGCTGGAGCCACGGTGACGACGAGATCATCTCGACCGAGCAAGCGATCGCGTGGTTCGAACTTTCGGGCATTGGCCGGTCGCCGTCGCGATTGGACTTCACCAAGCTGGACAATCTGAACGGACACTATCTGCGCGCCAGCGACGACGCGTACCTGACCGAACTTGTAACTGCCGGTAAATCGCTGACGCCGGCACAGGTGGCGCGCGTGCGCGCCGGCATGAACGGTTTGAAGCAACGCGCAAAGACGGTGGTCGAATTGGCCAGCGCCATGGGTGTCTACACGCAGGAACGGCCGCTTGCCTTTGACGACAAGGCACGTGCGGCGCTGACCGACGACGCAAAGTCCCTGCTCCGCGATCTTCACGCCGCGTTCGCGTCCCTACCCTCGTTCGAAGCTTCCCAACTGGAAGAAACGACGCGCACATTCGCTGAAGCACGCGGCGTCAAACTGGGTGCGGTCGCGCAGCCGCTGCGCGCGGCGCTGACCGGCACCAGCGTATCTCCGCCGGTTTTCGAGGTTGCGGGCGTGCTAGGCCGAGACGAGACGTTGGCGCGCCTGGCAGATGTGGCCGGCATTTAGGGTCGCTTAAGGCCCCCGGCTTGAGAGGATACGGGGGCGGGTCTAGTTTGCGTGTGCGAACGGGTCACCGTTCGAACTCATCGAGGCCCAAAACTCATGTGGGAAGTCAAAGGATGACGATGACCGCCAGCACCAAGCCCGGCTCGAACGCTGCAAGTGTCACGCTCGACGATCCGGCAAGCGGCAAGTCGAACACCTTCCCCGTGCTGGAAGGCACGCTTGGGCCGAAGGTGATCGATATCCGCAAGCTCTACGGCGACACCGGCTACTTCACCTACGACCCCGGCTACATGTCGACCGGGTCGTGCGAGTCCAAGATTACGTTCATCGACGGTGACGAAGGTGTGCTGCTGCATCGCGGCTATCCGATCGACGAACTGGCCGACCATTCCGACTTCATGGAAGTCGCGTATCTGCTGTTGCACGGCGAACTTCCGACCGAAGTGCAGAGCCGCGAATTCGAACACGCCATCACCTATCACACGATGGTGCACGAACAGCTGCGTCGCTTCTATGACGGTTTCCGCCGCGACGCGCATCCGATGGCGGTGATGTGCGGCGTGACCGGCGCGCTGGCCGCGTTCTATCACGACTCCACCGACATCACGGACGAGCGCCAGCGCGAAATCGCGACGCATCGTTTGATCGCGAAAATGCCGACCCTGGCGGCGATGGCCTACAAATATTCGGTCGGCCAGCCGTTCGTGTATCCGCGTAACGACCTCGGCTACGCTGAGAATTTCCTGAACATGATGTTCTCGGTTCCGGCCGAGCCGTATCGCATGTCGCCGACGCTGTCGAAGGCGATGGACAAGATCTTCATCCTGCACGCCGACCACGAACAGAACGCGTCGACTTCGACGGTGCGACTGGCCGGTTCGTCGGGTGCCAATCCGTTCGCTTGTATCGCCGCCGGTATCGCCAGCCTGTGGGGCCCTGCCCATGGCGGCGCCAACGAAGCGGTGCTGAAGATGCTGGGCGAGATCGGCAGCAAAGATAAGGTCGGCGAAGCGGTCAAAATGGCGAAGGACAAGTCCTCGCATTTCCGCCTTATGGGCTTCGGCCATCGCGTCTACAAAAACTATGACCCGCGCGCCAAGGTCATGCAGAAGACCTGCTATGAGGTGCTGGGCGAGCTGGGCGTCAAAGACCCGCTGCTCGACGTTGCGATGGAACTCGAACGGATCGCGCTGCAGGACGAGTATTTCGTCGAACGCAAACTCTATCCGAACGTTGATTTCTATTCGGGCATCATCCTCAAGGCGATGGGCTTCCCAGTGTCGATGTTCACCGTGCTCTTCGCAGTGGCCCGTACGGTCGGCTGGGTCGCGCAGTGGAAAGAAATGATCGAGGATCCGGCCTACAAGATCGGCCGTCCCCGTCAGCTCTATACCGGCGCGCCGAAACGCAGCTTCGTTCCGGTCGAGAAGCGATAACGACAATGGCAGGCGGCAGCGCGCGCTCCCGAGCAGACACGCCGGATACACCGGCGCGAACCTGCTCGGCGCGCGAGCTGCGTCTGATCTCTTGCAACGACAACCGACGACCCGATTCACCGCTGCGCCGTCGCATTGCGTGGATCGTGGCGCTGCTCTTTGCCAGCGCCGCAGCATCGATCGCCTCGATGCTGTTCCTCGGCTAATTACGGACGACTGATCAGCTCGATCTTGTAGCCGTCCGGATCTTCGATAAACGCGATGACGCTGCCGCCATGCTTCATCGGGCCAGGCGGACGTGGGATCGCAACGCCGGCCGCAGCAAGACGCTCGCACGTGGCATAGATGTCCGGCACCGCCAGTGCCAGATGACCATAGCCGGTACCTTTGTCGTACGGCTCTTTCTGATCCCAATTGTGGGTCAGCTCAACTTCGAACCCTTCGACGCCGTCATAGCCGACGAAAGCCAGCGTGAAGCGGCCGCTCTCATAGTCTTTGCGCGTGCGCAGCGTCATGCCGAGCTGCTTGGTGTAGAACTCGATCGAGCGTTCGAGATGGAGCACGCGGATCATCACGTGCAGAATGCGGAATCCGGTTGTGTCGCTCATCCGCGGCCTCCATTGGCAGTCAATGTCAGAACAATGTCGGCAGCGCGCATGCTGGGCGACGCACCGCCAAAGCCCATGGCAGCGGCGACTTGTTCGCCGGCGCGGCGCTGTTCGGTTCGCGCACCCGCGTCGCTGAGCAGCCGATCGACTTCGGCTGACAGATCGACCGGATTGCAGCGTTCTTGAATCAATTCCGGCATCGCCATGCGACCCAGCACGATGTTGGGCAGCGCCGCGAATTTGGTTTTCAGCACAGCGCGAACGAGCGCTGCAGTCAGCCAGCTCGCTTTGTAGGTCACGACTGTCGGCGTACGCGACAGCGCCAATTCCAAGGTCACGGTGCCGGACGCGGCCAATGCTGCATCGGCCGCAGCGAAGGCGTCGAATTTGGCCTCCTCGCCATCGACCACGATCGGCGATACGGCAAGCTCGCCCAGGCCCAATAGCACCGCATCGCGCACCGACGACGCTACCGGCACCACGACGGCAAGATCGGGATGGCGTTGCAGCAGACGCCGCACGGTTTCGATGAAGACCGGCAGCATGCGCGCGACTTCGCCGTGGCGGCTGCCAGGCAGCATCACCAACAGCTTCTGGTCGGTGCGCAATCCGTGCAGACGGCGAAAGGCGTCGCCATCGCCCTTCCCTGCACCGCCCTCGATTGCGGGATGACCGACAAAGGAACAGGCCAATCCCTCGCGTTCGAAATAGGGCGGCTCGAACGGAAACAGCGCCAGAAGATGATCGAGAAAGCGCGCGATCTTGCGCGCGCGCCCCGATCGCCACGCCCACACGGTCGGCGCAACATAATGCACCAGCGGCGGATGATCTTCTGCGCGCGCAACACGCTTGGCGACGCGGAACGAAAAATCCGGCGCGTCGATCGTCACGACGATTGCTGGCTTGGTGTCGATCACCGCAGCAGCAGTCTCGCGGATCCGGCGCAGCAGTTGCGGAATGCGCGGCGCCACTTCGGCAATGCCCATCACCGACAATTCCTGCATCGGGAAGCGCGAAACGAGCCCTTCGGCCTGCATCAACGGACCGCCGACACCGTCGAACCGCACCGCACCGCGCGTGCGTTCTTTCAAGCGCGCCATCAAACGTGCGCCGAGCAAATCGCCCGACGCTTCACCAGCAACCAGGAAAATCGTCGGCGGGCTCATTGCTCCGGCACGACGCCCAGCACGAACATGCCGGCCTGATCGGCGCGCGCCACGATCTGCGCGCGATCGAGCACCAGGCTGCCGCCCGCTTCGATCGCGATTCCGCCAAAGCCTGCATCGATGCACAGCGCGACCGTATCGAGACCGACGGTCGGCAGATCGAGACGCCGATCCTGTTGCGGCTTGGCGCGTTTGATCAGCACCGGACGCGGCCCGTCTTTCTTCAACGCGGCGCAGCGTGCGATCAGCGCGTCGGTGCCTTCGACCGCTTCCACGCCAAGCACGACGCCTTGCTGCACCACGACGGCCTGGCCGATATCCAATTCACCAAGCTGGCGCGCCACCTTCATGCCGAAGGCAATGTCGCTGAGCGCCAGATCGTCGGGCGCAACCGCGCCCATCACGCCGTGTTGCGCCAACGCATCGCGCAGCACATCGTGGGCGCCGATCAGACGAAAGCCCTCGCTTTCCAATTCGTCGCGTACCGCTTTCAACAGCCCGTCATCACCGAGCGCGCGCATGCCGATGCGCGCTAGCAGCTGCGCACCGCGCAAATCGGGCCGCAAGGTGATCAGGCTGGGACGTTTGATCGGACCGACCAGCACCAGCTCTTCGGCGTGGGCGGCTTTCAACGCGTCGATGGTGCGCGATGCTTCGCCCAGCTTGACCCACACATGATCGACGCCGGCGACGGTCGCCGCATCGGTCTGGCCTTCAAGTGCGACGACGAAAACGGGGCGGCCGTTGCTGCGACAGGCATCGATCAATTGGCGCGGTACCGGGCCGCCGCCTGCGATCATTCCAAGAGTAGTTTGTGCGGCCATCTCGACCGCGCGCTCAATTGCCGTTGGTCGAGCGCGGCTGGACCAGCGCGCGGCTGGACTTGGCACGGATGAATTCGACGATCTCGCCGACCAGACCGTTGTCGGAGAACGATGTCGCGACTTCGTCGACGCGCTCGCCCAACGTGCCGTCGGGGCCGAACAACATGCGATAGGCACGACGCAGCGCCTGGATCGCTTCGCGGTCAAAGCCGCGACGTTCGAGCCCGACGAGATTCAAGCCCGACAGGCGCGCGCGATCGCCCATCACCAAACCGTACGGAATGACGTCGTTCTCGACGCCCGACATGCCGCCGATCATCGCGTGCGCGCCGATGCGCACGAACTGATGCACCGCCGACAGGCCGCCGATGAAGGCGTAGTCGCCCATCAGTACGTGGCCGGCCAGGGTCGCGTTGTTGGCGAGAATGCAGTGGTTGCCGACGATGCAATCATGCGCGACATGCGCGCCGACCATGATCAGGCAGTCGTCGCCGACGCGCGTGATCATGCCACCGCCTTCGGTGCCGGGATTCATCGTCACGTGCTCGCGGATCTTGCAGCGCGCACCGATGATCAGCTCGCTGTCTTCGCCCTTGAACTTCAAGTCCTGCGGCGGCTGACCAAGCGAAGCAAACGGGAACACGACCGAGCCGGCACCGATCGTGGTGCGGCCGGCAATGACGACGTGGCTTTTCAGCTCGACATTGTCGCCAAGCACGACGCGCGGACCCACCACGCAGAACGGGCCGATGACAACGCCGTTGCCGAACGATGCGCCGTCTTCGACGATCGCGGTTGGGTGGATCTGTACCGACAAGCGCGTGAGATCAGCGATCGAGGATCATCGCGGTATAGACCGCTTCGGCGCAAACTGCGCCATCGACGACGGCCTTACCTTCGAACTTCCAGACTTTGCCGCGACGCTGAATCATCTTCACGTGCACGCGCACCTGATCGCCCGGCGTCAGCGGCTTGCGGAAACGCGCGCTGTCGATCGACATGAAATAGACGAGCTTGCCGTGCGCATCTTCGCCGAGCCAGTTCACCACCAAGCACGCTGCGGTTTGCGCCATCGACTCGATGATCAGCACGCCGGGCATGATCGGCTGGGTCGGAAAGTGACCCTGGAAATACGGCTCGTTGATCGAGATGTTTTTGATGCCGATCGCGCTTTCGTCGGTCACTTCGACGAGACGATCGACGAGCAGCAGCGGATACCGATGCGGAAGCATCTTCATCACCTGGTTGATGTCCAGGTTCTGCGCTTTCTTTTCTGCGTCCGAAGTCACTGCCGCGTCCATCAGCTCCGCTCTTTCCGCTCACGCACCAAGCGGCGAAGCATAGCCGTTTGGCGATAAAACTCTTTGCTCGGTGTCGCTGGAAAACCAGCAACAGTCACGCCCGCTGGGATGTCGCTGATTACGCCCGACTGGCCCATAAGCTGCGCGCCTGCGCCGATCGAAAGATGGCCGGCGATGCCCACCTGACCGCCGAACGCGACGAAGTCGCCAATCCGAGACGAGCCCGAAATACCGACTTGGGCAGCGATCACGCAACCCCGGCCAATCGTCACGTTGTGCCCGATTTGTACCAGGTTATCAATCATCGTACCCCGGCCGATGACCGTGTCAGGCCCGGCACCGCGATCGACGCAAGTATTGGCGCCGACCTCGACGTCGTCCTCGATGATGACGCGCCCAAGCTGCGGAATCGGCACGTGACCGGCCGCATCCATCGCAAAGCCGAATCCCTCCTGCCCGATGCATGCGCCGGGATAAATCCGGCACCGTTGTCCGATCAGCGCGTAGTTGATCGTGGCATTGGCGCCGACCTCGGTATCGTCGCCCAGCACGACACCGACGCCGATGACGGCATTGGGACCGATGCGGCAGCGGTTTCCGATCTCAGCCCGCGCTTCGATGACCGCGCCGGCGCCGATCTCAACGTCGGAACCGATGGTTGCGGCGGGATCGACGATCGCACTTGGATGCCGAATGCCGGTCGACGTGCGCGACGGATAAAAGCGGCGCACGACATGCGCCCAGCTCATATACGGCTTGCGCGTGACCAGCGCGACCGTACCCGGCGGGCACTGCTCGGCGAATTCCGGCAGCAACAGCACCGCGCCCGCTTTGGTGGCGCGAAACGCTTCGATGTATTTGCGATTGTCCAAAAACGAAATGTGCGCCGGTCCGGCATCCCGGAGCGGCGCAACATCGTCGATCATGCGCGACGGATCAGCGTCGCCACTGATCGTCGCGTTCGCGATCCGCGCCAGCTCCGCCAGCGTCGCCGGAGCGGCGCAGGTGAAAAAGCGCGGATCGGACATGGATTACTTCTTCGCCGGAGCCTTTGCCGGCGCAGCAGCGGCGGCCGCCGGTGCGGCCACTGCACTCGCCGTCGCCGGCACGGTGACGGTGACGTTCGGCAGCTTCACGTTCAGACGCTCGATCACCGTATTGGTGGTTTCGAGGTCGTTGTTCACCAGCAGCAGAACCTGCTGGCGCGACACGACGATCTGCGCCTTCTTCTCGCCGGCCAGCGCCGCGATGATCTCGCGCGTGTTGTCGAGCAGCACATTGACCGCGTCGTTCTGGGCCTTCTGCAGCGCGCCCTGCTTTTCCTGCAGCGTGCGCTGGGCTTCGTTCACGCGGCGCTCGACGGCCTGGCGCTGCTCTTCAAACGCCTGCTGCGACAGGATCGTGCGCTGACGGCGCAGCTCGGCGTCCTTGCCCTTCAGCTCGTCTTCGATCTTCTGCACGTCGTTCTGCAACGCCTTGCCGTGTTCTTCGATCTGCTTCTGGATCGAACGACCGGCGTTCGATTCCTGAATCACGCGGTTCATGTCGACGACCATGATGGTCGGCGGTGCGAGCGGCGCAGTCGCAGCGGGCGCGGCCGGAGCCGTCTGCGCGAGAGCCGGAACGGTACCAGCGATGAGCGCGCCGAGCGCGACGACAGTAGCAAAACGCATAACGCTTTTCCTTCTCGAGAACGTATCGCCCAGAATTGCCAGAAGGCGTGAAGCCGGGTTGTTTTGGTTGATTAGAATTTGGTGCCGAAGCTGAAGCGGAAGACTTCGGTCTCGTCGAACTTCTGCTTCACCACCGGGATTGCGATGTCGATGCGCAACGGACCCAGCGGCGACTTCCACGACACGCCGACGCCCGGCGCAACGCGCGGCACGGCGCGATCGACGATGGTCGGAATGGTGGTCTGGCCGAGACCGTCGAGCACCGGCTTGCCCTTGCCGTCGAGGCCCCACAGCGTGCCGACGTCGGTAAAGGCGTGTGCCTTGATGCCAAATTCCTGCGGCAGGCCGAGCGGGAACGTGAATTCCGCGGTGATCTTGCCGTAGTAGTTGCCGCCCAACGCGTCGCGCGTGTTGGCGTCACGCGGACCAATACCAGCAACTTTAAAGCCGCGCAGCGTGTCGCCACCGATGAAGAAGCGGTTGGCGATCTGGACGTCTTCGCCGAGGCCGAAGATGGCGCCGAGTTCGCTGGTCAGGCTGAATACGATGTTGCTGTCGAACACCTGCTTGTACCAACCGGCCGACAGAACGGCGCGCGCGAAATGCACGTCGCCGCCAAAGCCGGCGAGATCGGTCGACAAGGTCAGCACGGTGCCCTTGGTCGGGTCGATGCGGCTGTCGCGCAGATCGAGGCTGAGTTCCTGACCGATCAACGAGGTCAGACGCTGGCCCCGCTGCTGGAAGATGTAGGCCGACGCGCCAGCGGCGATGTCGGTGATCTCGTTCCGCTCCAGGCGATAAATCAGACGCTGGCGCAGACGTTCCGCGATCGGATAGCCGAGCTTGAAGTCGAAACCGGTCTGAACCTGGTTGTAGTTCGAGAAGTCCTGGAAGTCGCGGCGGACGTGGAACAGATCGACGCCGGCCGCGAGATCTTTGCGCAGGAAGTACGGCTGCGTGTAGCCGAGCGAGAATTCCTGCGTCAGACGCGACACGGTGGTTGCGAACTGAATGTCTTTGCCTTCACCGAGCAGGTTGCGCTGGCGAATGCGGAAGTCGACGAGCGGACCGTCGGTCGACGAGAAGCCGGCGCCGATCTGGATTTCACCAGTCGACTGTTCGGTCACGTTGACGTCGATGATCGTGCGGTCCGGTTCGCTGCCCGGGTTGTTGACGACGTCGACCTTCTCGAAGAAGCCGAGATCTTTGGCGCGCTGTTCCGAACGCTTCAACTTGGCCTGGTTGAAGGGATCGCCTTCGGCCAACTGGAATTCGCGGCGCACGACTTCGTCGAGCGTCTGCACGTTGCCGGTGATGTTGATGCGTTCAACGAAGACGCGCGGGCCTTCGCTGATGCTGAAGGTCACGTCGACCGTGCGGTTCTCTTTGTTGCGCACGATTTCCGGACGCACGTCGACGAACGCATATTGCTGGTTGCCGACCGCGTTGGTCAGCGCAACGACCGCATCTTCGATCGCGGTCGCGTTGTACCAATCGCCCGACTCAAAGGTCAGCTCTTCCTTGAGCGGCTCGACGTCGAGACCTTTCAGTTCGCCGCGGATCTCGACCTTGTTGAATTTGTAACGCTCGCCTTCATCGACGGTGAAGGTGAGGAAGAAGTCCTGTTTGTCGGGAGTCAGTTCGGCGTTTGACGACACGACGCGGAAGTCGGCATAGCCTTCGCGCAGATAGTAGCGACGCAGCAGTTCCTTATCGAACTGCACGCGATCGGGATCGTAGCTGTCGTTCGACGTCAGGAAACGCCACCAGACAGCTTCCTTGGTCTGCACGATGTCGCGCAGATCGGCGTCCGAGAAATGCGAGTTGCCGACGAAGTTGATGCGGCGCACTGGCGTGCGCGGGCCTTCGTCGATTTCGAACACGACGTCGACGCGGTTGCCGTCGAGCTGAATGACCTTGGGCTCGATGCGCGCCGAATAGCGGCCCGAGCGGCGATAGATTTCGAGCAGACGGTCGACGTCAGCCTGCACGCGGGTGCGGGTGTAGACGGTACGCGGGCGCAGCTGCAGCTCCTGCTCCAGCTTGTCGCTTTCGACCTTCTTGTTTCCCTCGAGCGCGATGCGATTGATGATCGGATTTTCGACCACCTTCACCACCAGCACGTCGCGCTGCACCGTCAGTCCGACGTCGGCAAACAAGCCGGTGCCGAACAACGTTTTGAGCGACTGGTCGAGCTGGTCGCGGTCCACCGCATCGCCGGGACGCACGCTGAGGTACGACAACACGGTCGTGGCCTCGATGCGCTGCGTGCCGTCAACGCGGATCTCGCGGACAACCTGGCTTTGCGCCAGCGCGGCTTCACTGACACTGGCGAGCAAAGCAGCCAGCAACAGCGGTCGAATCGAACGGCTGAGCATGAGTCGGAGGGTCGGTCCTACGAGATCAGATTCCGGACGTACTCGACGGCCTTAAGGTTCACCAGATCGTTCCACAGGGCGAAAACGCCGAGCATGACGACCAGGGCAAGCCCGACCCGGAAACTGAAGTTGAGCGCGCGTTCCCCGAGCGGGCGACCGCGCAGGGCCTCGATGCCATAGATCATCAGATGTCCCCCGTCCAGCATGGGGACCGGGAACAGGTTGATCAGGCCGAGATTGATCGAAAGTACGGCCATAAACGTGACGAAACCGACCACGCCGGTGCGCCAGAAGTCTTTCGACATCTGTGCGATTCGCAGCGGCCCGCCCAGCTCTTCCGTACCGCGGGTACCGGCCAGCATCTGACCCAGCGCGACGCCCGTATTACGGACCATCGACGCGGTTTCCAGCGTCGCGCGCCAGACCGCGGTCGCGGGATCGTGCTGGACGATTTCCGCCTGCCCGCTCCGCACGCCGAGCTGGCCGACGCGGTGCTTGTTTCCGAAATTATCTGTCAGCTCGGTCGCTTTGGGCGTGACCAGCACTTCGATCTGCTTGCCGTCGCGCAGCACCGTCAGCGGGAAGGTCGCGTCGGGACGCAGGCGCACGGCCTGGGACAGGTCTTCGAACCGGTCGACCCCCTGGCCCGCAACCGACACGACCCGGTCGCCAGCCTGCAGCCCGGCAGCCGCAGCGGCGCCGTCCGCGACGACCTCGCCCAGCACCGGCGGCGTGAAGGCCTGGCCGACCGTGGCGAACAGAATGGCCAGCGCCACGATGGCGAAAATGAAATTGGCTGCCGGACCGGCGACGACGATCGCAGCGCGCTGCGCCAGCGTCTTGTGCACGAAAGAGACTTTGCGCTCCTCCGCGCTCATGTGCGCCACCTCTTCTTCCGAGGCGGGTTTGCTGGCGACGTCCTGGTCGCCGAACATCTTCACGAAACCGCCGAGCGGCAGCGCGCTGAATTTCCAACGCGTGCCAGCTTTATCGAAGAAGCCGAACAGTTCGGGCCCGAAGCCGATCGAGAACATCTCGACGCGAACGCCGCAGCGCCGCGCGATCCAGTAGTGCCCGAGCTCGTGAATGAACACGAGCACGGTGAGCACAATCAGGAACGGCAGCACGTAGCCGAGAGTGGAACCGAGGAAACCCATGGGCTGGAGACCGAATTAATGTTGGACGGCGTGTCGTCAGCCCGCCGACGCCGCGACTTGCGGCGCAGGCGTGGCATCAGACGCTGTCACGAAAGAGGCGGCAATGCGGCGGGCCGTCTCGTCAACCTGGATTACGTCGTCGAGCGAGCCAAGCGGGCCGGTCGGACCGGCCTCCATGGTGCGTTCGACGATCGCAGCAATGTCCAGGAATCCGATGCGGTTCTCGAGGAAAGCGGCGACCGCCACCTCATTCGCAGCGTTGAGTACGGTTGGTACCGCCCCGCGGGCGCGCAGCGCCTCGCGTGCAAGGCGGATGGCAGGGAATTTCACCGGATCGGCCGGTTCGAAGGTCAGCTTGCCGATCTGCGCCAGATCAAGCCGCTTGCAGTTGGTCTCGAGACGATTGGGCCAGGACAACGCAACAGCAACCGGCGTGCGCATGTCGGGATGGCCCAAGTGCGCAAGCACTGACCCGTCCTGATATTCGACCAGCGAGTGCACGACCGATTGCGGGTGCACGACGATGTCGATGCGTTCTTCCGGCATCGCGAACAGGAAATGCGCCTCGATCACTTCGAGGCCCTTGTTCATCATCGTTGCGCTGTCGATCGAGATCTTGGCGCCCATCGACCACACCGGATGCTTCACTGCATCGGCCGCGGTCGCGCGCTGCATCACGCTGAGCGGTGCGTCGCGGAACGGACCGCCCGATGCAGTCAGAATCAAACGTTCGACGGCGCGCCGTTCGTTTGGTGCGAAGACCTGAAAGATCGCGCTGTGTTCGCTGTCGACCGGCAACAATGGCACGCCGGTTTTCTGCGTTGCCTGCAAAACAATTTCGCCGGCGCAGACCAGCGTTTCCTTGTTTGCGAGCGCGATCGGAATGCCGGCTTCGATCGCGGCCAACGTGGGCTTCAATCCCGCCGCGCCAACGATCGCTGCAACAACGATGTCGGCTGGCATTGCAGCTGCTCCGCAGACCGCAGCGGGTCCGGCAGCAACCTCAATATTGGTGCCCGCCAGCGCTTCTTTCAGCGCCGTGTAGCAGCTTGGGTCGGCGACCACGGCGCGCGCGGCGCCAAAGCGGCGCGCCGCTGCGGCAAGCCCGGCCACGTCGCGGTTCGCGGTCAGTGCCGCAATACGAAACTGCTCGGGATGGTCCGCGACGAGCTCGAGCGTGGTGCGACCAACCGAACCGGTGGCGCCAAGAATCGTGATCCGTTTCATGTTACGGGCGCCTCAATGCCACGCCGTGAGCCGGCCGGCGAGTGCGACAAGCAGCGCAAAGCCAGGAACCGCCAGCAAAGCGGCGTCGATCCGGTCCAGAACCCCGCCATGGCCCGGGATCAGCCCGCCGGAATCCTTGACGCCCTGACGGCGCTTGATCGCGCTTTCGAACAGGTCGCCAGCCAGCGCCAGCGCCGCCACGAAGGCAGCGACCGCCAAGGTCGCGACCACCGGCGCTGCAAAGGCTTCGGCCCACAGGAACGCAACCAGCAGCGCCAGCGCAAAACCGCCGACCACACCCGCCCAGGTCTTCTTGGGGCTGATCCGCGGCCAGAGTTTGGGGCCGCCAAGGCTTCGCCCGACCGCATAGCCGCCAATGTCCGCGGCCCACACGACCGGCAGCACGAACAGTAGGTCCTGCCAGCCGTGCGGGTCGTGCCCGCGCAACCAGGCGAGCGACACCAGGCTGGCCCCGACATAGGCCAGACCGAAGGTGCTGAGACGCGGGTTTTGCGCCCCGCCGACACGCGCCAGGACGTAGAGGCCGGCGCCGGTGATCACGAAGGTTGCGAGCGCCGGCCACAGGCCACCGCTCCAGGTCGCGACCAGCAGAAAGAACAGGCCGACATAGGCGATGATTGCGTAGTGCAGCTCGGGATCGGGCCACGTCATGCGCAGCCATTCGCGCAACGCTGCGGCGGTGAACGCGAAGACGAGCAGATCGAACAGTGTGCCGCCCCAAATCGCGGCGGCGATCACTGGCGGCGCCAACACCAATGCCGACACGATCCGTTGGAGCAGATTGCGATTGTGGCCCTCCCCGCTCATGTGGGGAGACGCAGAATCGTTGTCAGCGTGTTTCCAGGACCGCGCCGTATCGGCGTTCGCGCCGGCCGAATTCGCGGATGGCATGATCTAGATCCGACTGCGAAAAATCCGGCCAAAGCGTATCGAGGAAGACAAGCTCCGCATAGGCCGACTGCCACAAGAAGAAGTTTGAAATACGTTGTTCACCCGAAGTCCGGATCAGCAGATCCGGGTCGGGCAAATCGGCCGTCCACAACGCACTTGCGAACGCGTCTTCGTCGATCGTCGCTGGGTCGACGCCCGACGCCGCCAGCTTGCGCGCGGCCTGCACCAAATCCTGACGACCGCCATAGGACAGCGCGACCGTGAGGTTCAGGGCAGTGTTGTCTTTGGTCAGTTCTTCGGCGCGCTCGATCAGCTTGACGATGTCGGACGCAAGCTTGTCGCGCTCACCGATTACGCGCAGCCGCACATTCTGTTTGTGCAGCTCGGCGATTTCGCTGCGCAGATAAAAGCGCAGCAGCAACATCAGATCTTCGACTTCGGCCGCCGGACGGCGCCAATTCTCACTCGAGAAACCAAACAACGTCAGATACGGAATGCCGCGTTCACCGACCATTTCGATGGTGCGACGAACCGTTTCGATGCCTTTGCGATGACCCGCAGTACGCGTCAGCCCGCGCGCCGTCGCCCAGCGCCCGTTGCCATCCATGATGATTGCAACATGGACCGGCAGAGCATCATCGGGTGCGGCGGTCGTCGGCATCAGACCTGCTTGATTTCCTTTTCCTTCGACGCGAGCGCTTCGTCGATCTTCTTGATGTGCGCGTCGGTCAGCTTCTGCACTTCTTCGGCCAAGCGCTTGTGCTCGTCCTCCGAAATCTCGCGATCTTTCTCGGCCTTCTTCAAGAGATCCATGCCGTCGCGGCGCACGTTGCGCACGGCGACACGCGCCTCTTCAGAATATTTGCCTGCGACCTTGGCCAACTCAGCGCGACGCTCTTGGTTCAGTTCCGGAATCGGAACGCGCACCGTCGTCCCATCCGCCTGCGCGTTGAGACCAAGGCCGGCCGCACCGATCGCCTTAGCAACGGCGGCGACCATGCCTTTGTCCCATACCGAAACCGTAATCAGGCGCGGCTCGGGCGCGCTCACCGTACCGACCTGGGTGATCGGCATCGTCTGGCCGTAGGCTTCGACCATCACCGGCTCGAGCAGGCTCGCCGAAGCGCGCCCGGTACGCAGGCCGGCGAATTCTTTCCGCAGCACTTCCAGTGCCGAATCCATGCGACGGTTGACGTCTGCGAGCTTCGGATGGGTCATGGGTTCAGGTCCGTATCAGCGATTTGTGACAATCGTATAGCGGCCTGAGCCGCGGAAGATATTCGCGAAGCCGTTGGGCTCGGTGATCGAGAACACCAGGATCGGAATATCGCTCTCACGCGCCAGGCTGATCGCCGACGCGTCCATGACGCCGAGATCGCGCGCCAGCACGTCGAGATAGGTCAGTTTTTCATAGCGCGTTGCGGTCGGATCCTTAATCGGATCGGCGGTGTATACGCCGTCGACCTTGGTTCCTTTGAGCAGCGCGTCGCAGCCCATTTCGCTGGCGCGCAATGCGGCCGCCGTGTCGGTCGTGAAAAACGGATTGCCGGTACCGGCGGCGAAAATCACCACCCGCCCCTTTTCCATGTGACGCACCGCACGACGACGAATGTACGGCTCGCAAACCGTCGTCATCGGAATCGCGGATTGAACGCGCGTCGAAACGCCGAGACGTTCGAGCGCGTTCTGCACCGCGAGTGAATTGATGACGGTTGCCAGCATGCCCATGTAGTCGGCGCTGGCGCGTTCCATGCCGTTCGCAGCACCCGAGATGCCGCGAAAGATGTTGCCGCCGCCGATCACGAGACAGACTTCGACGCCCATCTCAACAACCGCTTTTACTTCGGCGGCAATGCGTTCGACCGTGGTCGAATCGAGTCCGTATTCGCGATCCCCCATCAAGGCCTCACCAGAGACCTTGAGGAGGACGCGTTTAAACGAAGGTTCGGCGCCCCCCGCCTTCATGCTTAGCGAGCCGCTTGGGCTGCGACTTCGGCGGCGAAGTCCACCTGTTCCTTCTCGATGCCTTCGCCGAGCGCGAAGCGCACGAAGCCAGCAAGCACGACCGGCGCACCGATCTCCTTGGTCGCCTTTTCGACGACCGACTTCACCTTCGACTCACCGTCGACGACGTAGACCTGCTCGAGCAGCACCACTTCTTCGTAGTACTTGCGCAGACGGCCTTCGACCATCTTGGCGATGATGTCTTCGCCCTTGCCCGACGCACGCGCCTGATCGGCAAGCACTTCGCGTTCGCGATCGAGATTGGTCGGATCGACGTCGCCAATCGACAGTGCTTCCGGACGCGCAGCCGCGACATGCATCGCGAGCTGACGGCCAAGCGCCTGCAGCTTTTCCGGATCGCCGGCCGACTCCAACGCAATGAGCACGCCGATCTTGCCGAGGTTCGGCGCAATCGGGTTGTGCACGTACGACGCAACCACACCCTGCTTCACAGCAAGCTTGGCGACGCGACGAATGCTCATGTTCTCGCCGATGGTGGCGATCAGCGCGGTCAGTTCTTCCTGCAACGTCTTGTCGCCGTGCTTGGCGTTCTTCAACGCCTCGACGTCGCCATCGACCTGCAATGCGATCTGACCAGCCGCTTTCACGTACGACTGGAACTGGTCGTTGCGCGCAACGAAGTCGGTCTCGGCGTTGATTTCGACCACCGCACCCGAGGTGCCGGTGGTCGCAACCGTGACCAGACCTTCGGCCGCAACGCGGCCCGACTTCTTTGCGGCAGCGGCAAGACCCTTCTTGCGCAGCCAATCGACGGCAGCTTCGAAGTCGCCGGCAACTTCGCCCAGCGCCTTCTTGCAATCCATCATGCCAGCGCCGGTCTTCTCGCGAAGATCCTTCACCAGCGCAGCGGTGATTTCGGCCATGTTTCGTACTCTCAGATCAAAAGGTTCAGGCGGTCGCTTCAGCCGGCAGCGTTTCGACCGGGGCCTGTTCGTTGGCACCGATATCAACGCCCGACGCGCGCAGTTCGGCCTGCAAGCCGTCCAGCACCGCCGACGCAACCAGATCGCAGTACATTTCGATCGCGCGCAGCGCGTCGTCATTGCCCGGGATCGGATAGGTCACGCCCGACGGATCAGCGTTCGAGTCGACCACGGCGATGACCGGGATCTTCAGGTTGGTGGCTTCCTGCACCGCGATCGACTCGCGGGTAACGTCGATGATGAAGATCGCGTCGGGCAGACCGCCCATTTCCTTGATGCCGCCAAGCGCGCGTTCCAGCTTGTCCTTCTCGCGCGTGAGCTGCAGCAGCTCCTTCTTGGTCAGACCATGCTGCGTCTCAGCCGAGGCGAGCTTTTCATCCAGTTCGCGCAGGCGACGGATCGAGCCCGAGATCGTCTTCCAATTGGTCAGCATTCCGCCGAGCCAACGGTGATTGACGTAGTACTGACCGCAGCGCTGCGCAGCAGCGGCGATCTTTTCCTGCGCCTGACGCTTCGTACCAACGAACAAAATGCGGCCACCGTTGGCGGCGACGTCGCGCACAGCCTGCAGCGCCTGGTGCAGCATCGGCACCGACTGTTCGAGATCGATAATGTGGATGCCGTTACGGACACCGAAGATGAACGGCTTCATCTTGGGGTTCCAACGACGGGTGTGGTGACCAAAGTGCACACCAGCTTCGAGGAGCTGGCGCATGCTGAAAGCAGGCAGAGCCATCTGCGGAATATCCTTTTTCCGGTTCGTCCGCCGCGGGCGTCGCCTTAGGAAAACCCCGAAGGGTGATCACAAGACACCGGAGCACGGACCGGAACTCCCGGTCAGCGCAAGCCCGCGTGTGGGGTTGAGTTGAGCGCGGGGATATAGCGAGTAAGCCCTGCGGGTGCAACCGGACACTGCGTGTTACCCACTCGCAGCCTGGCTGGGCTCCAGGACTGGAATAGATAGGCTTCCCAGACGTTCTCCGGCCTGAAAGGAAACCATCCCATGCGTATCTTGCGACCGGCGACTGCGCTGGCGGCGCTCTTGGCGCTGGCCAGCTGCGCATCTCCAACCCCTTACGGCCCGGCCACCACGCCCGGCGGCGAGGGCTATTCCGAGACGCAGATCGAGGCCAACCGATTCCGCGTCAATTTCAAGGGCAATACCGTCACCCCGCGCGAGACGGTGGAGAACTTCCTCCTGCTCCGTGCCGCCGAGCTGACGCTCAAGACCGGCAACACGTTCTTCGTCGTCGCCAAGGCCGAAACCGACCGCGACGTCTCCTATCACTGGGACGAGCCCGCCTTTTACGGCCATTACGGCTGGTGGGGCCCGCGCTGGGGCTACGGGCTGCGTGGCGGCTCGGGTTACAGCCGCCCAATCAATGAGTTCAACGCCCAGGCTGACATTCTGGTTTTCCGTGGACCCAAGCCCGCGAACGACCGCAATGCCTATGACGCACGCGACGTGACGACCCGGTTGGGCCCGTTGGCCGCGGCGTCGCTGCAGCCGCGCCAGGGCTACTGAGCAACTAGCGAAGAAGAACCAGCGCGCCGGTACCGATCATCACGGTACCGGCGACGCGGTTGACCAGCCGCATACGCCTGGGGTCGCCCAGGAACAGCCGCGCCTTCGCGGCCATGCGGGCATAGGTCAGATGCACGGTGCCGACCGTGACCGTCACCACCCCAGCCAGCACCAGCGCGTCGAGCAAGGTCGCGCGCTCGAGATCGAGCAAGGTCGGCATCACGCCGGCGTGAAACAGGATCGCCTTGGGGTTGGCCAGGGTCAGGCCGAAGCCCAGCAGGAACTGCCGCGCCAGGCCGCGCCCGTCGGTCTTGGGCGGCACCAGCGAAGCCGCCTCGACCGGCGCCCGCCACAGCTTGAAGCCCAGCCAGGCGAGATACAGCGCGCCGACGATCTTCACCGCCAGGAACACGGGCCCCAGCTGCTGCGCCAACAGCGACAAGCCGGCGACCACCAACATGACCCAGAAGACGTCGCAGGCGACGACGCCGAGTGCCAACGCGGCGGCCGGCGCAAAGCCGCGCGCGATGCCGCACGACACGATCGCAGCCACGTTCGGTCCCGGCGACGCCGCCGCGACGAACAAAGCCAATGCGTACGGAAGAATTGCTGCGAGTTCGATCGTCACGAATTGGGCGTCACAGATCGTGCACGTCGATGATGCCGGGCATGGATTTGATCGCGCCGCGATCTTTTGCGGTGAAGGCAAACGCGCCCGGCAACTGCAGGCGCACTTCACGTTGTCCTTCGATCGGCACGACGACGAAGATCTGGCCGCGCCCTTTGGCGATCGTGCCCAGCAGCTTCTGCAGTCCGTCGACCGGTTCCGGTCCGCGCAGGAACACTTCCAGACCGCCGGCCGCGCTTGCGGCCGCCTGCTCCAGCTCTTCGACCGATTGCACGGTCAGGCGCGCTTCTTCGCCTTGCATCTGCGCATCGCAGAACACGACCAGCGGCGTGCCGACCACCAGCTTGTCGCGATGCGCGGACAGAACTTCGCTGAACATCACCGCTTCGAACACGCCGGTCGTGTCGGAGAGCTGCACGAACGCAAAACGATTGCCTTTGGCCGACGTGCGTTCCTGCTTACCGACGACGACCCCCGCCATCCGGTAGCGCGTTGCACCACCGCGCGCGATGCGCGCCGGTAGCTCCGACCATTTGACGACGCCCAGCCGCGTCAGCGCTTTCTGGAACGAATCCAGCGGATGCGCCGACAGACAGAATCCGATCGCTTCGAATTCGTGGCGCAACCGTTCCATCTGATCCCAGTCGGCAACGCTGGGCAGCGGCGGCGCCGCGAGCGCGGGCCCTGCGCCACCAAACAGCGACACCTGCCCGCTATCGCGCTCGGCCGCGACCGACTGGCCGAAGCGCAGCAACGTGTCAGCGGCTTCGAACAGGCGATGGCGGTTGCGTTCGAGCGTGTCGAACGCGCCGGCATAGATCAGGCTTTCCAGCTGTCGTTTGGAAAGCGCCTTGGGATCGACGCGACGTACGACGTCGAACGGATCTTTGAATTGCTGCTCGGCGCGCGCTTCGACCAGCGAGCGCATCGCAGGAATGCCGACGCCTTTGATCGCAGCCAGCGCGTACCGCACGGCCTTGGCGCCTTCATGCTCTTCGACGCCGAAATCGGGCAGCGAACGATTGACGTCCGGCGGCAGCAATTTCAGCCCCATCCGGTCGAGCTCCTGGCGATAGACGCCAAGCTTGTCCGTGTTCGCCATCGAATAAGTCATCGACGCGGCGAGGAATTCGACCGGGAAATTTGCCTTCACATACGCGGTTTGATAGGCGACCAGCGCGTAGGCGGCGGCGTGGCTTTTGTTGAAACCGTAGCCCGCGAATTTGTCGACCAGGTCGAAGATCTCGCTCGCCTGTTGTGCGTCGACGCCGCTCGTCGTCTTGGCGCCCTCGATGAAGCGCTGCCGCTGCGCGTCCATCTCGGCCTGAATCTTTTTGCCCATTGCACGACGCAGCAAGTCGGCGTCGCCGAGCGAATAGCCCGACAGGACCTGCGCGATCTGCATCACCTGTTCCTGGTAGATCATGATGCCGAAGGTTTCGGCCAGGATCGGTTCCAGTTTCGGGTGCAGATAATCGGGCTTTTCTTCGCCGTTCTTCACCGCGATGTAGCGCGGGATGTTGTCCATCGGGCCCGGTCGATACAGCGCGACGAGCGCGATGATGTCTTCGAACCGGTCGGGCTTCATGCGACGCAGCACGTCGCGCATGCCCGAACTTTCCAGCTGGAACACGCCGGTCGTCTCGGCGCGTGCCAGCAGGTGATACGTCTTGGCGTCGTCGAGCGGCAGATTGGTCAGATCCAAGCGCGGACCACCGCCGCGTTCGATCAGCTCGACCGCCTTCTCCAACACTGTCAGCGTTGTGAGGCCGAGGAAGTCGAACTTTACCAGCCCCGCCTGCTCCACCCATTTCATGTTGAACTGGGTGACGAGCATGTCGCTCTTGGGATCTTTGTAGAGCGGCACCAGCTCGTTCAGCGGGCGATCGCCGATCACGACGCCGGCTGCGTGTGTCGATGCGTGGCGGTACAGACCTTCGAGTTTCAGCGCCAGGTCGATCAGCTTGGCGACGCTTTCGTCGCTGTCGCGCATCGCCTGCAGCATCGGCTCGCCCGCGATTGCCTGCTCCAACGTCACGGGATTGGCCGGATTGTTCGGCACCAGCTTGGTCAGCCGGTCGACTTGCCCGAACGGCATCTGCAGCACACGCCCGACGTCGCGCAGCACCGCGCGCGCCTGCAACTTACCGAAGGTGATGATCTGCGCGACGCGATCTTCGCCATAGCGCTGGCGCACATATTGGATCACCTCGTCGCGGCGATCCTGGCAGAAGTCGATGTCGAAGTCGGGCATCGACACGCGTTCGGGATTGAGAAATCGCTCGAACAGCAAGCCGAACCGCAACGGATCCAAGTCGGTAATCGTCAGCGCCCAGGCGACGACTGAACCGGCGCCCGAACCACGACCCGGACCGACCGGAATATTCTGCGACTTCGTCCATTGAATGAAGTCCGCAACGATCAGGAAGTAGCCGGGGAATTTCATTCCCGCGATCACGTTCAATTCGAAATCGAGCCGGTCCCAATAGGGCTTCTGCGCGTCGCCTTCGATCTTGGCTGCGATCAGCCGCGCCTTCAGTCCGTTGCTGGCCAGATCGCGCAGCGCCTGCGCTTCGTCGACCGCGTCGAACGCAGGCAGTAGCGGCTTGATCGGTTTCAGCAGGAACGAGCAACGCCGCGCGATCACCAGCGTGTTGTCGACCGCCTCGGGCAGATCGGCGAACAACGCGCGCATCTCGGCAGCGCTTTTGAACCGATGATCCGGGGTGACGCGTCGACGGTCTTCTTCGATGACGTAACGGCCTTCCGCGATGCACAGCAGCGCGTCATGCGCTTCGTACATGCTGTCATCGGCGAAGAAACATTCGTTGGTCGCGACCAGCGGCAGGTTCTGCGCATAGGCAAGATCGACCAGCCCCGCTTCGGTGCGACGTTCGTCTTCAAGATCGTGGCGCTGCAGTTCGACGTAGCAGCGACCAGGAAAGGCCAGCGCCAATTCAGCGAGCGTTTCGCTCGCCATGTCCGTCTGTCCTTCAAGCAGGCGTTTGCCCACCGGCCCGTGTGCACCGCCGGTGAGGCAGATCACGCCGTCCGTGTGCAGCGCCAGCACATCCATCGCGACTTGCGGTGGTTCGCCCGGCCCGGTTTCGACCCAGGCCTGGCTCACCAGCTTCATCAAGTTGCGATAGCCAGTCTGGTTCTGCGCCAGCAGCACGATCGGCTCGGGCAACGGACGCTGGCCGCCGCGCGGCACCGGCCGCGACAAACCCAGCTGTGTGCCGATGATCGGTTGCACGCCGACCGCAGAGGCGGCGTCGGCAAATTCCAGCGCGCCGAACATGTTGCCGCTGTCGGTGACGGCAACCGCGGGCATGCCCTGTTTTTTGCAGAGTTCGGCCAGCTTCTTGAGCTTGATCGCGCCTTCCGACAGCGAATAGGCGCTGTGGACGCGAAGATGGACGAAATCTGCGTGCGACATGGCGCCTAAGCTAGGCCGATTCGACGCGACCGTCTTGCAGCCGAAGGACGCGGTCCATGCGTCCCGCCAGGTCGAAATTATGCGTCGCGATCAACGCCCCGACACCGGTCGACCGCACCAGTTCCGCCAACATCGCAAACGCATCTTCGGCCGTATGCGGATCGAGATTGCCGGTCGGCTCGTCGGCCAGCAGCAGTGCGGGCTGATTGGCCAGCGCACGCACGATTGCAACACGCTGCTGTTCGCCGCCCGACAAGCGCGCCGGCCGGTGCGTCGTGCGATGGCCAAGTCCGACGCGTTCGAGCAACTCCTGCGCGCGCGCCGCCGCGTCGCGCTTCGAAATTCCGTTCAGCATCTGCGGAACGACGACATTTTCGAGCGCCGAAAATTCCGGCAACAGATGATGCGCCTGGTAGACGAACCCGATCGTGCGGCGACGCAGCGCCGTACGCGACGCGTCGTCGAGATCGCCCGCGACTTCGCCGTTCACCAGCACGGTGCCGGTTGTGGGTGCCTCTAACAGACCGGCAACGTGCAGCAAGGTCGACTTGCCCGATCCGGACGGACCGACCAGCGCAACCAGCTCGCCGGGGTGAATGGCGAAATTGATGCCGCGCAGAACGTCGAGCTTTTCGCCAGCCTGTTCGAAGGTGCGCGTGACGTCGCGCAATTCGAGACGAGTCTCACTCATAGCGAAGCGCCTCCACCGGATCGAGACGCGCGGCACGCCAGGCCGGATAGATCGTCGCGAGGAAGCTCAACCCGATGCCCATCGCGACCACCTGCCCGACTTCGTTCCATTCGATGATCGCGGGCAGTTTCGACAGGAAATAGATCTCAGGATTAAAGACGTTGGCGCCGCTCAACCGTTCGACCAAGCCACGAATGGCTTCGATGTTGCGGCAGAACAAAACGCCCAGCACGAAACCAAGCGCCGTACCGAGCACACCGATCGATGCGCCGGTCAGAAAGAAAACGCGCAAGATCGTGCCCTGCGTTGCACCCATCGTGCGCAGGATCGCAATGTCGCGCCCCTTGTCTTTCACCAACATGATCATCGACGAAATGATGTTGAACGCTGCGACCATGATGATCAGCGACAAGATCAAGAACATCACGTGACGTTCGACGTCGATCGCCTCAAAAAAACCTGCGCGGGATTGTTGCCAATCGCGCACGGCCAAGCCCGGACCGGCCGCTTGCTCGACCGCGGCCATGACCGGCTTGAGGTCGCCGGCGGGTTTGGTAACGCGTAGCTCCAGCGCAGTCACGCCTTGCCCAACGCCGAACAACGCCTGCGCGATTTCCATCGGGATGAGAATCAGACTGCTGTCGAATTCATACACACCGAGGTCAAAGGTCGCCGCGACTTTGAAACTTTTCTGTTTCGGCACCGACCCGAACGGCGTCGCAGACGTCGTTGGACTGGTGAATTGCAATTGATCGCCCGGCCGCAGGCCAAATGCTTTGGCGAGACGAAAGCCGATGACGATTCCATCCTCGTCAGCGTCGAATTTGGTTGGATCACCAGCGTTGATTTTCTGCGCCATCGGTGAGCGCAGAAAATCTTCGTTGCGCACGCCGCGTACGATGCCACCGCTCGTTCTGCCGTTGGCCTGCAACAGGCCGAACCCTTCGGTGACCGGCTGCACGTCGACCACGCCCGGCAAAGCCTGCAATCTTTTCAGCACGTCGGGCCAGTCCGTCAGACCGCGCTGCTGCGCCGAAACGACGATGTGCGGTTCGGTGCCGAGCAACCGGCTCAACAGCTCGGTGCGAAACCCGTTCATCACCGCCATGACGATGATCAGGGTCGCAACACCCAGCGCGATGCCAAGCAGCGAGAAGCCCGCGATGACCGAGATGAAGCCTTCCTGGCGCCGCGCACGCAGATAGCGCGCCGCAACCATGCGCTCGAATGGATTGAACATTTTGGATTAGCCGCGCGCGATCGTGGCGAGTGCGTCGTCGACCGAAAGCTCATGTCGTTCGCCGGTGGCGCGACGCTTCAATTCGACCACGCCTTTTTCGACGCCTTTGGGGCCGATGATCATCTGCCAGGGCAAGCCGATCAGATCCATGTTGGCAAACTTGCCGCCGGCACGTTCGTCGCGATCGTCATACAGCGTCTCGACGCCGGCATTGTTGAGCTTGGCGTAGAGGTCGTTGCACGCCGTGTCAGTCTTGGCGTCACCACTTTTTAGATTGATCAGGCCGACTTTGAACGGCGCGACTTCGTCCGGCCAGATGATGCCGGCTTCGTCGTGGCTTGCTTCGATGATGCCGGCGGCCAGGCGCGAAACGCCGACGCCGTAGCTTCCCATCTCGATCAGAACCGGCGTTCCATCGGGACCCACGACCTGCGCGCCCAACGGCGCCGAATATTTGGTGCCGAAATAGAAGATGTGCCCGACTTCGATGCCGCGACGCGTGACGAGTTCCTTGGGCGCCTTCGCCGGATCGTGCAGCTCGTCGGCAGCCGCATAGAGCGAGGTGATGCGCTCCATGAAACCGGCGAGATCGTCGTCGGGTCCCAGCGCCTTCATGTCGACCTCGAACAATTTCGGATCGACATAGAGCTGGCTTTCGCCGGTGTCGGCGAGAATGTGGAATTCGTGGCTGAGATCGCCGCCGATCGGGCCGGTATCGGCGCGCACCGGAATCGCTTTCAGCCCCAGGCGCGCGAAGGTCGACAGATAGGCCGCGAACATCTTCTGGTAGGAACGGCGGGCGCCGGCTTCGTCGATGTCGAACGAATAGGCGTCCTTCATCAGGAACTCGCGTCCGCGCATCACGCCGAAGCGCGGCCGCACCTCGTCACGAAACTTCCATTGGATGTGATAGAGAATCTTCGGCAGCTCGCGATACGACTTGGCTTCGCGCTTGAAGATGTCGGTGATCATCTCTTCGTTGGTCGGACCGAACAGCATTTCGCGTTCGTGCCGATCCTTGATGCGCAGCATCTCGGGACCGTACGCGTCGTAGCGTCCGCTCTCACGCCACAGATCGGCCGACTGGATGGTCGGCATCAGCATCTCGATCGCGCCGAACCGATCCTGTTCGGCACGAACGATGTTCTCGATCTTTTTGAGAACGCGGTATCCCAGCGGCAGCCAGGCATAGATGCCGGCCGACATCTGCCGGATCATGCCGGCGCGCAGCATCAGCCGGTGGCTGACGATCTGGGCGTCGGACGGGGTCTCTTTGAGCGTCGGGAGGAAGTATTGGGAGAGGCGCATGGGGCGCCACTTTTACGGGCTCAGCGGCCCGGCCGCCAGCCACGGCAAAGTGCCGCGAATTCATTCTCGAGGTCGTCGGTCAGCGGCTGGCCGTTGAAGGACAGGCGGTCGCCATCGACCGTGACCGCGCCGATATAGGCCTTGGCCTCGCCGCCAGGCGGCAGGCCGAACTGGTTCGGGTTGGTGGTCGCCGTACTCGTACCGCCCAACGCCTGCAGCTTCTTGGCGACGTCGACCGCGATCACGATCTGGAAGTTGCGCGGCACCTGCAGCGGCGGCGAGATATCCGCGGGCGCGACCGGCTTGCCGTTCACGACGTCGCGGCCGGGTTTGTATTCCACGTCGGCGGCCGGAACATGCCGGGTCGCAAGCCGACAGGCGCTTTGATCGACCGTCACGGTTTGCGCCACCGCGGGCGACGCGGTCAGCAGCAAGGCGACGAGCAGCTTACGCACGGGCGACGTCGTCGATGATGAGTTGCACGCGCTCCTCCCCGTTCCAGCGATCGATCTGCAAACGTCCGGCGACATGCACCGGCGTATCGCGCGCTGCGAGCAAGGTCCGGCCAAGGTCGGTCTCGGCCGAGCGGAACGCGATTGCTTTCAGCCTGCCGCCGGCGATGTCGCCAAGCAAGCACCGAACATGCGCCGTGCCGACCAGTTCGGGGCGGATCACCTGCGCGTTCATGAAGGCAAAGCGCGGCTCGGCATGGCCGGCTCCGTACGGGCCGACACGGTCGAGCAGCTTGACCAGATCCAACGTCGCGCCGCGCGCTGACAAGGTCGCGTCGATCGCTACCGTCGGCACGCGCGCCGCATCGTCCATCACCAGGCGCGTTGTCAGAAACGCGCGCAGCTCGTCGAGCTTGCCCGCTTCGACCGTGAGACCGGCCGCCATGCGATGTCCGCCGCCGGCGCGCAGCAGGCCGCTTTGGCGCGCTGCGATGATCGCGCTGCCGAGGTCGACACCCGCAACCGAACGGCCCGATCCTTTACCGACGCCATTCGCCAGACCGATGACGATCGCCGGACGGCGATAGCGTTCGACCAACCGGGACGCGACGATGCCGACGACGCCGGGATGCCAGCCCTCGCCCGCCACCAGCACGATGTCCTGATGGAGCGTCGGCGCCCGTTCGACATCCGCGATTGCGGCATCGAGCACTGCTTGTTCGATGTTGCGGCGTTGCTCGTTGTGCACGTCGAGACGCGTCGCAAGTTCGGCCGCTTCCAGCGTGTCGTCGCTGGCCAGCAATCGCGCGCCCAGCCCTGCTTCGCCGACACGGCCGCCGGCATTGACGCGCGGTCCAAGCAGAAAGCCGCAATGATAGGCGTTGGGTGCTTCTTTGGCGCGCGCGACATCGGCGAGCGCGGCCAAGCCGACATTGCCGCGCCGTGCCATCACTTTCAGGCCTTGCACAACGAAGGCACGATTCAATCCGGTCAGCGGAACCACGTCGCAGACCGTGCCCAGCGCAACCAGGTCGAGCCACTGCATCAAGTTCGGCTCGGGCCGGGCCGCGTACCAGTTGGCACCACGCAGCACGCGATTGACCGCAACGATGGTAACGAAGGTGACGCCGACGGCAGCCAGATGACCGAGCGATCCGTCTTCATCCATGCGGTTTGGATTCACCACCGCATGCGCGACGGGCAATTGCGCTTCGACTTGATGGTGATCGATGACGACGACGTCGAGACCGGCTGCTTTCGCCGCGTCGAGCGGATCGTGGGCGGTGACGCCGCAATCCAGCGTGATGACCAGCTTGGCACCCTGCTCGGCCAATCTGCGCAAGGCCGGCGCGTTGGGGCCGTAGCCTTCGTCGATGCGATCGGGAATGTAGACGATCGGATCAACGCCGACCGCGCGCAGGAACCGCGTCAACAACGCAGCCGACGTACCGCCATCGACGTCGTAATCGGCGAACAGCGCGATACGTTCGTTCTGCATCACCGCGCGCGCAATACGCGCCGCAGCGACGTCCATGTCTTTCAGGCTGGACGGATCCGGCAGAAACCGGCGCAAGGTCGGATCGAGCACTGCTTCGACTGCGTCGAGACCGATGCCGCGTCCCGCCAGCACGCGCGCAACGATGTCGGGCAGGTCGTGCGACTGCGCGATCGCCAGCGCGGTACGGCCGTCGACCGGCGTCATGATCCAACGACGCGCCGTGGCAGAATTCGCCACCAGCGCATCGTCAGCTTCAGTCTGGGCAAAAGCGAGATTGGTCACCGGCCGACCCTAGCAGACCGGTCCCGAGTCGCGCGCGCTTCTGTGATTTCAGCTTTTGGCCGAAAGCTTCACCGGATCGGCCTTGCGGCGCCAATTATGGTGCGCCTCGACATAGCGAACCGTGCCCGACTTCGAGCGCATCACCACCGAGTGCGTCACAGCACCGCCGGCAAAGCGACGCACGCCGCGCAGCATCGGGCCGGTGGTCACGCCGGTGGCGGCAAACATGACGTCGCCCGACGCCATGTCCTTCAGCCCGTATTTCTTGTTGAGGTCGGTGACGCCCCACTTCTTGGCGCGCGCTTTTTCGTCCTCGTTGCGGAACAGCAGACGCCCCTGCATCTGGCCGCCGATGCAACGCAATGCAGCAGCAGCCAGCACGCCTTCCGGTGCACCGCCGGTGCCCATATAGACGTCGACGCCGGCATCGATCTGCGCCGTCGCAATCACGCCCGACACATCGCCATCCGAAATCAACATGATGCGCGCACCGGCTTTGCGCACGGCAGCGATCAGTTCCTGATGGCGCGGACGATCGAGAATGCAGACCACCAGGTCTGACACTTCGGCGCCTTTCGCTTTGGCGATCGCTTTCAGGTTTTCGGCCGGCTTGCGATCGAGATCGATCACGCCTTCCGGCAGGCCCGGACCGACCGCGATTTTTTCCATGTAGACGTCGGGCGCGTTCAAGAACCCGCCATGCTCGGCCATCGCGATGACGGCGAGCGCATTCGGACCACCCATTGCCGTGATCGTCGTGCCTTCGAGCGGATCGAGCGCGATGTCGATCTTGGGACCTTTGCCGGTGCCGACCTTTTCGCCGATATACAGCATCGGCGCTTCGTCACGTTCGCCTTCGCCGATCACGACCGTGCCTTCGATCGACAGGCTGTTCAGCGCCTGGCGCATCGAATCCACCGCCGCCTGATCGGCTGCTTTCTCGTCACCGCGGCCCATCAGCAACGAAGCCGACAAAGCTGCTGCTTCGGTCACGCGCACGACTTCGAGCGCGAGGTTGCGGTCCATCACCAGCGAAAACGTATCGGCCTGTGCTTTCGCGCTGTTGCTTTTCTTCGGGGCTGGTTTTGCGCTCGTCTTCTTCTTGCCGGCCATGGCGTCTCCTCCTCGGAGCTATTCTTGTCGTTCAGAATTGTTCGATGCGGATCAAGCGCGGCGGCTCGACCACGGACTCCAGCGCAGCGATACGCGACACAGCGCCGGTCATGCGGCTTTCTTCGGTCTCGTGCGTGGTGAGGACGACAGGAACGCCTTCCCCCGGTGCACGTCCCCGCTGCAACAGACTTTCCAGCGACACGCCCGCATCGCGGAGCGCAGCTGCAACGTCCGCAATCACACCCGGACGATCGAGCACAGTCAGCCGCAGATAATAGGCACCGACGCGCCGTGCGATCGACGCCGGTGTCAGCTTTTTCAGCTGCTCAGCCGGCACGCCGAAGGTCGGCGTCACACGGCCGCGCGCCACATCGACGAGATCGGCCACGACGGCCGACGCCGTCGGTCCGGCGCCAGCGCCACGACCGACAAACAGCACCTTGTCGACGAAGTCACCGTCGACGACGACGGCGTTGAACACGCCTTCGGCAGCAGCGATCGGCGCCGTGATCGGCACCATGCACGGATGCACGCGTTGCTCGATGCCGTGATCGGTCAGACGCGCGATGCCCAGCAGCTTGATGCGGAAGCCAAGTTCCTGCGCGTATTCAATGTCGATCGCAGCGATGTGCCGGATGCCTTCGACATGCACGTGATCGAAGCCGACTTCGGTGCCGAACGCAGCCGCGGTCAGCACCGCCAGCTTGTGCGCGGTGTCGATGCCGTCGATGTCGAAGCTGGGATCGGCTTCGGCGTAGCCCAGCGCCTGTGCCTCGGCGAGAATGTCAGCGAAGTCGCGACCGCTCTCGCGCATCGCGGTCAGGATGTAGTTGCAGGTGCCGTTCAGAATGCCGTGCAATTCGCGCACGCCATTGGCTGCGAGACCTTCACGCAGACCTTTGACGATCGGAATGCCGCCCGCGACAGCCGCTTCGTAGGCGAGCTGCACGCCGTTGCTTTCAGCAAGCCGCGCCAGATGCGCGCCATGTTTTGCAAGCAACGCCTTGTTGGCGGTGACGACCGGCTTCTTGGCAGCAAGTGCCGCTTCGACCGCGTCTTTGGCGACGCCGTCCGACCCACCGATCAGTTCGACGAACACGTCGATGTCGGGCGCCTTGGCGAGCGCAACCGGGTCGCTTTCCCAGCGTGCGTTGCCGAGATCCAGATCGCGCGCCTTGTTGCGATCGCGCGCGGTGACAGCGGTCAAGACAACGGCACGACCGGCGCGTCCTTGCAGACGTTCGCGCTCGGCAAGTGCACGCACGACACCACCGCCGACGACGCCGAGGCCGGCGAGGCCGACACGAAGCGGCGACATCAGACGATCAGGGTGGCGGTGGGCGCTTGCGCGCGCGGCGAACCATCCGGCCGCGGCGCCGGAATCGCAGTCGCCGGGCTGGCCGGTTCACGCGAGGGCTCGATCGCAACTGCGTCGGGCTGGCCCGGCAGGTTGATGCGGCCCGACGGACGGTCGGCGCCGGTATTGGTGACTTCGGGAACCGCGTCGGGCGCTTCGCCCGGCGGCGTGACCGAACGCGCCAGCGCCTGGCCGCGTTCGTCCTGCATGGACTTCAAGCGAGCTGCGATCTCGGCGCTGCTGGGCAGGTCGGTCGGGCGCGCCGGCACACCCGACAGATTCGGGAAGCGGCCGTCGTCCTGGAAATGGCGACGCGACTGGTCGAGCGCGTTGGCCTTGTCTTCGGCGGTCGGCTTGGGCGTCGCCTCGGCGAACTGGGTGCCGTGGAGGCCCTTTGCCGGCGCGGCATCCGAGCGGCGCGAATCCGAACCGCGCGCGGTCGGCTTGGCGTCCTGCTCGGCGGCACCTGGCTTGGTCGAATACGGCACCGCCTGCGCCGGCTCGGGGCCGGCCGGCGTGCTGCGTGTGCGCGGCGCTTCCGCCGCCGCCTTGGCGACGGTGGGCTGGATGTCGCCGACATAGGGCGCGCCCGAACCGGTGCTGCCGCCGCCGAACGGGATCAGGCTCCAGAACGTGCTGCCGACCGATTTGCCGACGTCAGACATGGTCGAGCAGCCGGTCAGGGCGCCGAGGGCGAAAACGGGAAGCGCAACAAGCGCGATGATGGGGCGTCGCATGGCGGGACGGAGTAGCAGGAAGCGCCCCTGGTCGGAAGGGCGCCAGGACAGGTTATATGGCTAGTCGTACAGGGAGCCTTCGCATGAACACGCCGGACAATGCTGACGATTTCGCCAAAGCCTGGCTCGATGTCGCAGAGCGAAGCCGGACGATGATCGCGAAGTTTCTTGCCCGGCAGCAGGTCGACCCGGCCAAACCGGTGCGGCTCGACCCGTTCAATTCCAACGGCGCCATGTTCGAAGCCGCCGCCCGCTTGTGGGCGGACCCGTCGAAGCTGCTCGAAGCGCAATTGTCGCTGTGGCAGGGCTACGCGCAGCTTTTCCAGTCGACCGCGGCCCGCCTGCGCGGCGAACACGCCGAACCGGTGATCCAGCCGGCGCCTGGCGACAAGCGTTTTAAAGACGCCGAATGGTCCGAGTCGGCGGTGTTCGACTACATCAAGCAATCGTACTTGCTGGCCGCGAATTGGCTGCAGCAGACG
Organism: Roseiterribacter gracilis; assembly: GCA_018332375.1. Classification (GTDB taxonomy): domain Bacteria; phylum Pseudomonadota; class Alphaproteobacteria; order BOG-932; family Roseiterribacteraceae; genus Roseiterribacter; species Roseiterribacter gracilis. Next base: position 871,490 of record BOPV01000001.1, read on the forward strand.
ATGCCGCAGGTCGAAGGGCTCGACGAAGCAACGCGGCGCAAAGTCGAATTTCACACGCGCCAGTTCGTCGATGCGATGGCGCCGTCGAACTTCGTGATGACCAATCCCGAAGTGTTGCGCGCGACGATCGACAGCAAAGGCGAGAACCTCGTCAAAGGCCTCGAGCATCTGCTGCAGGATCTCGAACGCGGCAAAGGGGATTTGCTGGTGCGCATGACCGATCTCGACGCGTTCGAGATTGGCCGCAACATCGCGGTGACGCCGGGCAAGGTCGTCTTCGAAAACAAGCTGATGCAGCTCATCCAATACGCGCCGACGACGACGGATGTGCGGCGGCGCCCGCTGCTGATCATCCCGCCCTGGATCAACAAGTTCTACATTTTGGATTTGAAGGCGCAGAACTCGTTTGTGAAGTGGGCCGTCGATCAGGGCCACACAGTGTTCATGATCTCGTGGGTCAATCCCGACGAGACGCTCGCTGCGAAGAGTTTTGAAGATTACATCCGCGAAGGCCTGTTCGACGCGCTGACCGCCATCGAGCGCGCCACCGGCGAGCGCAAAGTCAACGCAATCGGCTATTGCCTTGGCGGCACGATGCTGGCGGCGGCGCTGGCGATCATGGCGGCGCGCGGCGACGACCGGATTGCGTCGGCCACCTACTTCGTCGCCATGGTTGATTTCCGCGATGTCGGCGAAGTCGCGGTCTTCATCGACGACGCGCAGCTGAACGCGATGGAAGAAGACATGCAGCGCCAAGGCTATCTCGATGCCGGCGCCTTGCATCGCACCTTCAATCTGCTGCGCGCCAATGATCTGATCTGGTCGTTCGTGGTGCAGAATTACCTGCTGGGCAAAGAACCCTTCCCGTTCGACCTGCTGTATTGGAATTCGGATTCAACGCGACTGCCGGCGGCGATGCACGCGTGGTATCTGCGCAACTGCTATCAGAAGAACCTGCTGTGCAAACCCGGCGCGCTGACGCTCGACGGAGTCGCGATCGACATGACGCGCATTACGACGCCCAGCATCGTGATTGCTGCGCGCGAAGATCACATCGCACCGTGGAAGACGGTCTACGCCGGCGCGCCGCTCTATGGCGGTGACACACGGTTCCTGCTCGCCGCGTCGGGACATATCGCCGGCATCGTCAATCCGCCGGCGGCAAAGAAATACGGCTATTGGACCAACGACCAACTACCAACTGATCCGGACGCTTGGCTTGCCGGTGCAGTTCACCATGACGGCTCGTGGTGGGGTGCGTGGGACGCGTGGATGCGGGGCTATGGGGACGGCACCGTGCCGGCGCGTGATCCTGCGGCGGGTGGCCTGCCGGTGATCGAGGACGCACCCGGACGTTACGTGCGAGCCCGGGCGATTTGACGGGATCCAGATAAGGAACGGGCGCCTAAGAGGCGCCCGTTTTTCATTTCATTCCGAAATATTTCTTCAAAGCCGGGACAGTTGGCCCGACCGCACGAATCGCTTCGTGCAGCTTGGGGCGTTGAACCCCGAAATGTGTGCACCACCAATTGAACTCGGCGTCATGGCTAAGCGCCACGCGGGTCTTGTCCGGCGGCTCTTTGGCGGCGGACTTAATTGGCGGCGGCGGAGCGGTTCTTGGCGGCATTGGTTTGTTTCCTCCCGAACTCACACTTTATACGCGTGAGTCGCGCGCCGCCAAACGTCTGATGCGTTAACCGATCGACTTATGTTGCCGAGACAGGCGCACATAGTGCGGCGCGGTCGACGCGAATCGCGCCCGCTCTTCGTCTGTCAGTTTGCGGACGAACTTTGCCGGCGTACCGGCCCACAATTCACCGGCCGGAATACGCTTGTTGGGCGACACCAACGCACCGGCAGCAACCACCGCACCAGTTTCGACAACGACGCCGTCCAGAAGGCAGGCCTTCATGCCGACGAAGGACCCGTCCTCGAGCCGGCACGCATGCAGCATCGCGAGATGCCCGACCGTGACGTCATCACCGATGTAGGTGCCTAATCCGCCACCGGTGCAGTGAATGACGCTGCCGTCCTGCACGTTCGAGCGCGCGCCGATGCGGATCTCGTTGACGTCGCCGCGAACGACGCACCCGTACCAGATCGAACTTTCGGCGCCGATTTCGACGTCGCCGATAACGGTCGCACCGTCGGCAATGAAAGCGCTGTCGTCGATGCGCGGCAGCACGTTCATGTAGGGCAGCACGCGCGGCCCGGTGACACCGCTGGTCATGGGAACAACGGCGCTTGTTCGAGCGCGGTCGCCTCGTTCCAACCGAACATCACGTTCATGTTCTGCACCGCCTGCCCCGCCGCGCCCTTCACCAGATTGTCGAGCACCGACAGAACGATTGCACGTCCCGGCACGCGATCGGGAAAGACGCCCAGGATCGTGTGGTTGGATCCGCGCACGTGCCGCGTTGCGGGCGACACGCCGGGAGCAGCGACATGCACGAATTTTTCATCTTCGTAGCGCTTGTCGAGAACGGCGCGCAGGTCGTCCGGCTTGTTGCCGTTCGCCAGCTTGACGTAGCAGCTCGAAAGAATGCCGCGGCTCATCGGCATCAGATGCGGCGTGAAGTTGACGATGATCGGTGCGCCTGCGGCAGCGCTCAGCCCCTGTTCGATCTCGGGTGCGTGTCGATGCGCACCGACGCCATAGGCATGAATGCCTTCGGCAACTTCACCGAACAGATTGGCCTGTTTCGCATCGCGGCCCGCACCCGACACGCCCGACTTGGCGTCGATGATGATGTCGCTGGATTCAATCGCGCCGGATTCGAGCAACGGCACCAGCGCCAATTGCGCCGAGGTCGGATAGCAGCCGGGATTGGCAACCAGGCGTGCATTGCCGACCGCGCCGCGCGCGAATTCGGTCAGGCCGTACACGGCATCGGTCTGCAGCGCAGGCGCCAGATGTTCGTGCCCGTACCATTCGGCATAGGTGGCGAGATTGTGCAGCCGGAAATCGGCCGAAAGATCGACGACGCGCACATGCTGCGGCAGCGCCGCGATCACCTGCTGCGTCGTACCGTGCGGCAAAGCACAGAAGACGAAATCAACCTGGCTGAAATCGACCTCGTCGATTTTGACCAGGGTCGGCAGCTTCAAATAGCCGAGATGCGGAAACACTTCGGCCAGCGTCTTGCCGGCCTGTCGTTCGGCGGTCAGCGCGGTCAGACGAACCTGCGGATGCAACGACAGGAGGCGAACCAGTTCGCCGCCCGTGTATCCGCTGGCACCAAGGATCGCGACCCGTAGCTGGTCCGTCATGTCCGAATCTCCTTCGGCGTCGAAAGTAGCGTGACCCCAAAACGAAAGAAGGCGTCCTCCCGCGGAGGACGCCTTCCCTCAATGCATATGAGAGAGACGGTACGCGGTTAGCGCTTCGCCCACTGCATGCCGCGTCGGGCTTTCCGGCGGCCGTACTTCTTACGCTCGACGACGCGTGCGTCGCGGGTCAGGAAGCCGACGGCCTTCAGCTGCGGACGCAGGTTCGGCTCGTACAGGGTCAGCGCACGGCTGATGCCGTGACGAACGGCACCGGCCTGGCCCGACAGACCGCCACCGACAACGGTGACGACGACGTCGAACTGGCCTTCACGATCAACCGCCTGGAACGGCTGGTTGATGATCATGCGCAGCACCGGGCGTGCGAAATAGACCGACTGGTCCTTGTCGTTGACCAGAACCTGGCCTTTGCCCGGCTTGATCCAGACGCGAGCGATCGCGTTCTTGCGCTTGCCAGTGGCGTAGGAACGGCCCTGCGCATCGCGCTTGGGCTGCACCGGAGCGGCATCGACCGGCGTGGCGACCGCGGCGCGCAGACGCTGCAGGTCCTGCAGACCGCGGGTCTCAGTAACGTCGGTCATCTCAGCCGATCCTCGTGTTCTTGCGATTCATCGACGCGATGTCGAATTTCTCGGGCGACTGGCCCGCGTGCGGATGCTCACCGCCGGCATAGACGCGGAGGTTGCCGAGTTGCTGCTTGCCCAACGGGCCCTTCGGCAGCATGCGTTCGACCGCCTTCTCGATGACGCGTTCCGGGTGCTTGCCTTCCAGGATCTCGCCCTTGGTACGGCCTTTGATGCCGCCCGGGTGACCCGTGTGCCAGTAGAAGACGTCCTGGTCGGCCTTATTGCCGGTCAGACGCACTTTCTCGGCGTTGATGACGACGACGTTGTCGCCGCAATCGACATGCGGGGTGAAGCTGGGCTTGTGCTTGCCACGGAGGCGCAAAGCCACCTGGCTGGCCAGGCGCCCCAGCACCAGGCCATCGGCGTCGACGAGAAGCCACTTCTTCTCGACGTCGGCCGGTTTGATCGACACGGTCGTCTTCATAAATTCCTCGGGTCCAACGAAGGCGCGGTTTGTAGGGACCGAGCCCCTCCAAGTCAACCGGTACTATAATACCGCATCGTTACGCGCCTGGAGTTACTTGATGTCGAACCCGCCCGACGACGAAATCCGCCGCATTCTGCAGGAAACCAAGACCATCGCCATGGTCGGCGCCAGCCCCCGTCCCGATCGCCCAAGCTACGGTGTTCTGGGCTTTCTGCTGGCCAAGGGCTTTCGCTCCTGGCCGGTCAATCCGGCCGCGGCCGGCGAGACCATCCACGGGCTGAAGGTTCTGGCTTCGCTCGATGAGATCGGCGAGCCGGTCGACATGGTCGACGTCTTCCGCCGTGCGCCCGACGTGCCACCCGTCGCCGACGCGGCAATTGCAATCCACGCCAAAACGCTGTGGCTGCAGCTTGGCATCATCAATGACGAGGCTGCAGCAAAAGCACGAGCGGCTGGACTGGTCGTGGTGCAGAACGCTTGCCCGGTGATCGAATGGAGTCGACTGGGTTTGCGATGATCACGCCCACGTCAATCACGATTGCACCACTGACCTTGCCCGATGCGCGCGTCACCTCTCTCGTCGCCATGTCGCTCGAAGAAGGGTTCGACTTTCTCGATCGTCTCGATGCTGACTGGGCGAACGGCGACAACCGGTTCGACGCGCGCGGCGAAATTCTGCTCGGCGTTTCAGACGGCGCAAACTTGATCGCCGTCGGCGGCGTCAACATCGATCCCTACAGCACAGAAGATTGCGGCCGGCTGCGGCGCGTCTATGTCGCGCCGTCCCACCGCACCAACGGCGTCGGCGCGCTGTTGGTCACGCGACTGCTCGATCATGCGCGCGAAAATTTCCGGATCGCACGCTTGCGCACGGATACCGACCGCGCCGCGCGATTCTATGAGCGATTGGGATTTCGCCGCATCGAAGACCCGAACGCGACGCACGAGCTAAGCCTAGTCTAGGGCGACGTCTCGTCGACGATCCAGTCGAGATATGGCGCGCTGCCGTGGCTGATCGGCAATGCGACGACGCAAGGCGTTTCGTACGGATGCAAGTCGCGCACGCGCGCTTCCAACGCATCAAAGCGACTGGGCGTCGTCTTCAACAGCAGGACGATTTCCTCGGCGCGTTCGACCGCACCTTTCCAACGATAGATGCTGCGCATGCCGGGCAGTAGATTGGCACACGCGGCCAATCCCTCTTCGACGATCGCGGTTCCGATATGTTCGGCAGCTGCAAGATCGGGCGCCGTGACGTAGACGAAGATCGCTGCGGTCATGTCGGGCTCGAAATAAAGAATGGCGCACGCGCGTCGCCATCGGACTCTTGGTCGGGCTGACAGGATTTGAACCTGCGACCCCTACACCCCCAGCGTAGTGCTCTACCAGTCTGAGCTACAGCCCGTCCCAGAGTCGGCGGGGAGCATAGGGCCGACTTCCGGGAAGTCGAGTCGTCCGGTCAGCGGCGGGGGTTTGCCGCTAGTCGCGCAGAAGATCGCGGATCGCGCGCAGCTCGGCCGCCAGCTCGGCGAATAAATTCCGCTCGTCTGCCGGCTCGGCAACCAGAAGATCGCTGCTGCCGGTCTTCTCGGCCGCGCCGTCGCTTTCATCGTCGGGACGGCGGCCACGCAACAGGCGCTGCACGCCTTTGATCGTGTAGCCTTCCTGATACAGCAGCGTATGGATGCGGCGGATCAGCTCGACATCTTCGGGACGGTAATAGCGCCGTCCGCCGCCGCGCTTCAGCGGGCGTAGCTGCGAGAATTTCGACTCCCAAAAACGCAGCACGTGCTGCGGTACTTCCAGCTCGGTGGAAACTTCGCTGATGGTGCGGAACGCGCTGGGAGATTTCGCACCGCGCGTACGTGCGTCGGGACGGTCGATCGCGTCGGTGGCCATGCTCCGCGCGCCCGTCCGCCGTTAGGTTTCGTTGATCCGGTGCTTCAGCACGTGGCTGGCACGGAACACCAAGACCCGACGCGGCAGGATCGGAACTTCTTCGCCGGTCTTCGGATTGCGCCCGACGCGCTGCCCTTTTTGGCGCACGGCAAAGCTGCCGAACGACGAGATCTTGACCATCTCGCCTTTGGCGAGCGCGTCAGCGATTTCGTCCAGAACGACTTCGACGAGATTTGCGGACTCGTTCCGCGAGAGGCCGACCTCTTGGTAGACTGCCTCGCTCAGATCGGCGCGCGTGATCGTGTTCCCGCTCACGGGTCCCCCGGGCTCACTTCGAATTCAGACGAACTCTAAAGACCCGACCGAAGTCGGTCAATTTTCAACGCGCTGGCACACGACGTTGCCAACCTCGTTGACGACTACCACCGAACCAGCGCGGCGCCCCAGGTGAGACCGCCGCCCATCGCTTCCAGCAGCACCAGATCGCCCCGTTTGACGCGGCCGTCTTCGACCGCCTCGGCCAAGGCCAAGGGGATCGACGCAGCCGAGGTATTGCCGTGGCGGGCCACGGTCAGCACGACCTTGTCCGGGCTCAGCGACAGTTTCTTGGCCGTCGAGTCGATGATGCGCCGGTTGGCCTGGTGCGGCACCAGCCAGTCGATATCGGCCTGGGTCAGGCCATTCGCAGTCAGGGACTCGTCGACCACTTCGGCCAGGCGCTGCACGGCGTGGCGGAAGACTTCTTTGCCGTTCATGCGGACATGCCCGACCGTCTTGGTGCTCGAAACGCCGCCATCGACATAGAGCAGGTCGCGATGCCGCCCGTCGGAATGGAGATGCGTCGACAGGATGCCGGTCTTGTTGTCGCCCGGCACCGCCTTGAGCACCACCGCCCCGGCCCCATCGCCAAACAGCACGCAGGTGCCGCGGTCGGTCCAATCGAGAATGCGGCTAAAGGTTTCGGCGCCGATCACCAGCGCGTGTTTGGCTTGGCCACAGCGAATGAAATTGTCGGCGGTTGCCAGCGCGTAGATGAAGCCGGAGCACACAGCCTGCACGTCGAAGGCGGCGCCGTGGTCCATGCCCAGCTTGGCCTGCACGGTTGCGGCGGTGGCGGGGAACGTCTGATCCGGCGTCGTCGTCGCCAACACGATCAGATCGAGATCCGCGCCCGTGATGCCGGCCATCGCCAGCGCCTTGCGCGCGGCTTCAAGCGCGAGATCAGACGTCAGTTCGCCATCGGCAGCGATGTGACGTTGCTGAATACCGGTGCGCTGCTGAATCCACTCGTCCGTCGTATCGACGAATTTGGCGAGATCATCGTTGGTGAGGATCTTCGCAGGCAGATGCGCACCGCATCCGACAATGACTGACCGAAACGACAAAGGGCGCGACCTTAAATGGCCGCGGCGGCCGAAGGCGGCAGCGCCGCGTTCTGTTGTGCAGCAATACGAGCAAGCTCTTCGGCGAGCTTATCATTGAAACCCTGAATGACGAGATCGACAGCGACGCCAATCGCGTTGGCATAGCCGAACGCGTCCGTACCGCCGTGACTCTTCACGCAAACGCCGCCAAGGCCGAGAAACATCGCGCCGTTGTAGCGACGCGGATCGAGTCGCACGCGCAATTTCCGGAAGGCTGCCGCAGCCAACAGATAGCCGAGTCGCGCTGCGATCGACGAGCGGAACGTGCGCTTGAGGAATTCGCCGTAGAGTTTCGACATGCCTTCGGCGGTCTTCAACGCGATGTTACCGCTGAAGCCGTCCGACACCACGACTTCCGTCGTGCCGTTGGGAATGTCATTGCCTTCGATGAAGCCGTGATAGATGCCGGGCAACTGCATCTCGCGCAGTTTGGCCGACGCCTGTTTCAGTTCGTCATGGCCCTTCATTTCTTCCGAGCCGACATTGAGCAAGCCGATCGTCGGTTCCAGAACGCCGAAAACGTTCTGCGCGAAGATCGAACCCATGATTGCGAACTGTACAAGATTGTCGGCGTCGCATTCGAGATTGGCGCCGAGATCGAGCATCACGCTTTCGCCGCGCAATGTCGGAAAGAAACTGGCGATCGCCGGACGATCGATTCCAGGCAAGGTACGCAAGGCGAACTTCGCCATCGCCATCAACGCGCCGGTATTGCCGGCCGACACCATCGCGTGCGCTTTGCCGTCGGCAACCGCATCCAGCGCCAGGCGCATCGACGACTGACGGCCGCTGCGCAACGCGACGGCCGGCTTGTCGTCGGCGCCGATTGCGATTTCGGTGTGGAGAATGTCGCTGACCTTCGCCAGCGCCTTGCGCTTGGCAAGCAGCGGCTTGATCCGCTTCTCGTCGCCGACGAAGAGGTATTTGACCTTCGGGTGCCGCGTGCGCGCGATAGCAGCGCCTTTCACGACAACCTGCGGAGCATGATCGCCGCCCATCGCGTCCAGCGCGATGGTCAGCTCAGCGTTCTGACGAACGCTGTCCTTCGCGCGGAAGCGCGGCCGGATCACGCCGACGTCGCGACTTCGACGACTTCGCGCTGGTTGTAATGCCCGCAAGCGGGGCAGACGTGATGCGGACGAGAAAGCTCGCCGCAGTTTTTGCACTCGGCATGGGCCGAAGCGCCCAACGCGTGATGCGAGCGGCGCATGTTGCGACGCGACTTCGAAGTCTTCTTTTTCGGGACAGCCATGGGACGAACTCGGGATCCGGAAGATCGAAAGGCGGCCGACCGGCCGCCTCTTGCGAGGGGGCTATGTACTCGAAACTGCAGGCCGGAAGCAAGGACAGCCGCGAGAAAAGGCCCAACGTGACTTAAGGCTTGCACTTCCAGCCCTTCAGGGCCGCAAACGGGCCCTCCGGCACGTCCTCGATCAGGGCCCGATCCAAGGTCGCATCGGGTTTGCGCGGATGGGGATCCAGTCCCAATGACAGGTGCTGGGCCGCCAATTCCCCCAGGTCGATGACCCCATCAACGATCGGCTCGGGCAGATCGTCCGCCTCCGGATCGACCCACGCTTCCGGCACATCGGCCGGTGCCACGCCTTCGCCGAACAGGCCTTCGACCTCATCGCGGACCGTGGCCGGGAATGGCTCCAGGCTGACGACGCAGGTCTGGACCAGGTCGGCTTCGACCGTGCCTCGCACCCGGATCAGGTCGCCGTCGACCCGCTGGACCTCAAGCTTCGCAGCCAGCCGGTCAATCGCGACCAGGCCAAACCGCGCCGCCAGCGCCGCGCGCTCTTCCGCCGAGGCGTCGAGCTCGATCGTCCGTCCCTCGCCCGTCACCGATCGGACCGGCAGCGGGCGCGACCATTCGACCGCAGGATCAGGCGCGATCATGCTGCCCGCCGATCGATGTCGAGTTCGGGACTGGCGGCGATGTCGCGTGCATATGCAGCCAGTGCTGCGACCGCGGCCGGCGCTGGCGCTTCGCCGTCATAGACGTTGCGCACCAAGGTGCTTTGCAGCTCGGCGTCATCCGCGTTTTTCAGCGCCGCATCATAGGCCGCGGCGCGACCGTAGAAATTCGACGCCAGCAACTTCATTTTCTTGGCGACGCTGAGATCGCCAATGCCCAACTCGCGGATCGCGGCGTCGAGGTCGATCCACATCGCGCTCAACACCGCATCAGCGAGCGCGCGATCGACACCGTGCAGACGGCGCAGCAGCAGCGTCACATGCAGGGAAATCATCTCGAACCGGCCTTCGACCGTGTCCGGCACGCCCAGCTCGGCATAGAAGCGCGGCGCGCGCGCCAGCACGACCATTCGTCGGTACAGATCAGCGCCCTGCCGGCGCCGTGGATTGCGGGTCTTCAACCACTCGAACACGGGGATCGTCCTTGTTGGGCGGGCGAAGTTGACAGCGCTCGAAGGCCGGTGCAACGGTCCGCGCGACCGGCCCTTTGGGCCCATTTGAATCGATCGAAAGCTCCATGGCCCGTCCGTCACGTTCCTTCCCGGCCCTCGCGCTGCTGGCACTTCCGCTCCTCGCCGCCGGCTGCACGCCCTATGTCGCCAACCGCGGCAACCTCGTCGAAGCCGATCGCCTGGCGCTGGTGCAGAACGGCTCGTCGAAAGACGAAGTGTTCCAAACGCTCGGATCGCCGACGATGGTTTCGACCTTCGACGACAACACTTGGTACTATATGGGCCAGCGCACCGAGCAGACGGCCTTCTTCGATCCCGACATTCTTGAGCGTCAGGTTCTGATCGTCCGCTTCGACGACAAGGACAAAGTCGCGAGCCTCGAGAAGCGCACCGGCGAACAGACGATCGCGTCGGTCGAAACCGTCGATCGCACGACGCCGACCAGCGGCAAGGAAATCGGTTTCATCGAACAGCTGATCGGCAACGTTGGCCGTTTCGGCAACGACAAGAAGAAGCCGGGTTCGAGCAGCGGCGGTCGCGGCCGCGGCTACTAATTCGTCACTGCACATCGCAGCGAAACAAAAAGCCCCGACCTTGCGGTCGGGGCTTTTCGTTTGTGGTGACGCTCTCGCTTAGACGAGCTTTGCCACGATCGCGAGCAACAGCAGCGCAACGATGTTGATGATCTTGATCATCGGGTTCACCGCCGGACCGGCCGTGTCCTTGTAGGGATCACCAACCGTATCGCCCGTCACCGCAGCCTTGTGCGCTTCCGAGCCTTTGCCGCCGTAATTGCCTTCTTCGATGTACTTCTTGGCGTTGTCCCAAGCACCGCCGCCCGACGTCATCGAGATGGCGACGAACAAGCCGGTGACGATCGTGCCCAGCAGCATCGCGCCCAGCGACACGAAGGCCGAGTTACGACCAGCAACCGCCCAGATCACACCGAACAGCACCACCGGCGCGAGCACCGGCAGCAACGACGGAACGATCATCTCGCGGATCGCCGACTTCGTCAGAAGGTCGACTGCGCGGCCGTAATCCGGCTTCGCGGTTCCTTCCATGATGCCTTTGATCTCGCGGAACTGGCGACGCACTTCGATCACGACCGAACCGGCCGCACGACCGACTGCCGTCATGCCCATTGCGCCGAACAGGTACGGCAGCAGGCCGCCGATCAGCAGACCGACAACGACGTACGGATCCTGCAGATCGAACGCCACTTTCGCGTTCGGGAAGTAGGTCTTGAGGTCGTTGATGTAGGCCGCGAACAGAACCAGCGCTGCGAGACCGGCCGAACCGATCGCGTAGCCCTTGGTCACTGCCTTGGTCGTGTTGCCAACCGCGTCGAGCGCGTCGGTCGTGACGCGCACTTCTTTCGGAAGGTCCGCCATTTCGGCAATGCCACCGGCATTGTCGGTAACCGGACCGTACGCATCGAGCGCAACCACGATGCCGGCGAGCGCCAGCATGGTCGTGGCCGCAATCGCGATACCGAACAGGCCCGCCGTCGTGAACGCGACGAGGATGCCGATGCAGATCACGATCACCGGAAGCGCCGTCGATTCCATCGACACAGCCAGGCCTTGGATCACGTTGGTGCCGTGACCGGTTTCCGACGCCTTGGCGACCGAACGAACCGGACGGTACGAGGTCGACGTGTAGTACTCAGTGATCCAAACCAGCAGGCCGGTGACGGCCAAGCCGACACCCGCGCAAACCAGAATGCTACCGACCCGCAAGTCGAGACCGGTGGTGGTTTTAACCACCGTATCAGCGCCGATCAGCGAATAGACGCTGATCACGATCAGCACCGCCGAGACCACTGCCGACGCGATCAAACCTTTGTAGAGCGCGCCCATGATGTTCTTCGACGGGCCGAGGCGGACGAAGAACGTGCCGATGATCGAACCGATGATGCAGACCGCGCCGATGACGAGCGGCAGCAACATCATCGTTTCGCGTGCAGCGCCGGTGAAGAAGATGTGGCCGAGCAGCATCGTCGCGACGATCGTGACCGCATAGGTCTCGAACAAGTCAGCGGCCATGCCGGCGCAGTCACCCACGTTGTCGCCGACGTTGTCGGCGATCACGGCCGGATTGCGCGGATCATCTTCCGGGATACCGGCTTCGACTTTGCCGACGAGGTCGGCACCGACGTCCGCACCCTTGGTGAAGATGCCACCGCCGAGACGCGCGAAGATCGAGATCAGCGAAGCGCCGAACGACAGGCCGACCAACGCTTCGAGCAGTGCGCGTTCTTCGACATGCATCGCACGCAGCGCGAAGTAGTAGCCAGCGACGCCGAGAAGGCCGAGACCGACCACCAGCATGCCGGTGACCGCGCCCGAGTTGAACGCGATCGCCAGCGCCTTATCCATGCCGGTACGCGCCGCTTCGGCGGTGCGGACGTTGGCGCGGACCGAGATGTTCATGCCGATATAACCGGCGATGCCCGACAGGACGGCGCCGATCACGAAGCCGACGGCAACTTTGACGCCGAGGAGAACCAGCAGCACGACCGCGACGACAATGCCGACGACGGCAATCGTGCGGTACTGACGATTGAGATAGGCCTTGGCGCCGACCTGAATCGCCAGCGCGATCTCCTGCATGCGCTGGGTGCCGGCACTGTTCTTCAGCACCGCACTCCCGACTAGCCAGCCATACAGCACGGCCAACAGGCCGCAGCCGAGTACGACGGCGACATACACGGAATAATCCATCTGATCCGAAGCCCTTTCCGGTGCTTATGATTGTGGGTTCATGAGCGCGGCCCCCTGAAGCCACGCCCTGGAAAAGCCGGCGATACTTGCCGACTGCAGCGTGGAAGCGCAAGCGGCCAAGTCAATGATCAGAAATGGAAAGCACCGGCCGGCCCTGGGCCAGGCGGGTCAGAGAGCGCGCTGGCTCAGCTTCTGGACCAGGACGCTCTTCACGAGGTCGGCGCCGGCGATCCGGGTGACGCTCTTCGAGAGTTCGGTCTTCAAGACTTCGGCGTCGACCATACGGCCCTTGAGCAGGCGGCTGCGGTCGAGGGCGCCGTAGAGGTCTTGCAGGATCGCGTCGGAGATCGCCGGTCGCAGCGCCTTCACGGTGCTGGCGGCATCGATCGACGGCACTTCGATCGCAATCGAGAAGGCGATCATTTGCTGCACGCGATCCGATTCGAGGACCGGCAGCGCCATCGGCGGCAGGTCGACGAAGATCGGTTGTTCGACCTGCGCCAGCTTCATCGGCGCCGGCATTGCCGACGCGCTTTCGGACCGCAGCCCGAAAAAGAACATCCCGCCTGCACCGGCGCCAGCGCCGATCAGCAGAACGATGATGTAGAGAAGCCGCTTCATGAGGTCCGGGACAAATCCTTAGCCGCGCGTCAACTCCCTAGATGGGCGCTGCGCACTTAAGGGCCAGTGAACATCCGTACTTAATACAGGATGCGCCGCAGCATGGCTATCATCCATGCGTCCAGCCGGTTCTCGCTAACGTGATGGGAACGCCTGCAGAATCGAGGATTTCGGCGCCCTCGCCGGCGATCACCCGACCGACCCGCGTGGTGCCAGGTGGCGCTTGTGCCGCAGCAATCAGCAACTCGTAGTCGTCGCCGCCGCCAAGAACCCGGTCGCGCAGCGCAGGCTCGCTCGCAAGCAACGCAGCAGCAGGCTCCGACAACGGGACCAACGCTGCATCGATCTCGCATCTGACGTTCGAAGCGCGCGCTAAGTGACTGCAATCGGCCGCAAGACCATCTGAAATATCGATCGCGGCATGGGCGTGATCGCGAACCCAGCCAGCCAGCTCCACCCGCGGTGTCGGGCGCCGATAGCGGCTGCGCAGATATGGATGGACCTCGCCGGTGCGTTCGAACTGCGCCAGCGCCAAGGCCGCATCGCCGATCGTACCGCTGACATAGAGGCCGTCGCCGACTTGCGCGCCGGCCCGCCGTACCATCCGACCGGTCGGGACCAGCCCCATCACCGTCGCCGCCAGCGTGATCGGCCCATCGGTCGAAACCGAGTCGCCGCCGAGCAGTTTGATGCCCCAGTTGCGCTGCGATTCGCCCAGCCCGTGCGCGAAACGGCCGACCCAATAGTCGCCCGCATGTGCCGGCAGCGACAGGACGAGCGAGTAGCAGAGTGGATCGGCGCCCTTGGCCGCGAGATCCGACAGATTCACCGCGAGCAATTTGGCCGCGAGATCTTCGGGCTGATCGGTGCTGAGAAAATGGACGCGCTCGACCAGCGCGTCGGTGGTGACGACCAGCTCGTACCCATGCGGAACCTGCACGGTGGCGGCGTCGTCGGTCAGCCCGTATGCACCGGGCAGGTCGGCGGCGAGCGGCGCAAAGAACCGCTCGATCCGCCCGAATTCACCTAGCTTCGGCACGACTTTCGCCGACCGAACTCTCACGAACCACGCGCGCAGCGCGATCGAGCACGCCGTTGATCAGCCCGGGTTCGGCACCGCCGTAAAAGCCGGCGGCGACGTCGACATATTCTTTGATGATCAGCGGCGCATCGAGATCGGTGTGATTGACCAACTCGTACAGGCCGGCGCGCAAAATCGCCTGTAGCAGCAGCTCCAATCGCTCGAACCGCTCGCCCGAATCCATGGCGCGTCCGCCGAGCTGATCCAGCTCGTCGCGCTTGGATTCAACGCCGCGCACGATCGACGTAAACAAGGTCGGATCGGCGCTGACATAGCGCACGCCGTCAACCGTGTGGCCGACGCGCCAATCCATGAACTCTTCGACGATCGACAACGCCAATTGGCCGGTCTGCGCTTGCTGATACAGCGCCTGTACCGCCGCAAGCCGTGCTGCCGTCCGGCGCGCTTTGGCCGAACCGCGCACGGGCGGACGTTTGGGCGGCGGCGCAGGCTGCTGCGCCGCGACCTTCTTCTTTTTGGGAGTCACTGTTTCAGTCCGAACTGCCGCTTGATCGCGAGCATGGCGAGACAGGCGCGTGCCGCCTCGCCGCCTTTGTCTTTCTTGTTGGTGTCGGCGCGGGCCCAGGCCTGCGCTTCGTTCTCGACCGTCAAAATACCGAAGCCGACCGCCAACCCATAGCGCAGCGACAGATCCATCAGGCCGCGCGCGCTCTCGCCGCAGACATAGTCGTAATGCGTGGTCTCGCCACGGATGACGCAGCCAAGCGCGAGATAGCCGTCGAATTTCCGGCCGCCGCGAATAGCGTACTCGATCGCCGACGGAATTTCGAACGCGCCCGGCACCGTCACCTTGGTCCATTCGACACCTGCCGCATCGAGCGCACGGGTCGCACCTGCGAGCAACGTGTCCGCGATGGACTCGTAGTAGCGGGCTTCGACGATCAGGATGTGCGGCTTGTCCAGGCTCATGGTGGATTACTCGGCGACGATGGGGCGCTGTTCGACCACGGTCAGACCGTAGCCGTCGAGTCCGACGATGGTTTTGGGCGTATTGGAAAGCAGGACCATTTCGCGCACCCCCAGATCGAGCAGGATCTGGGCACCGACGCCGACTTCGCGCAACTCGGTCTCGCGCTTGCCTTCTGCCCGCGCCTTGAGCCTTTCGCTCAACCCGGTCGGCGAGGCTTCCCGCAGGGCGACCACGACGCCGCTGCCGGCCGCCGCAATCTGGCGCATCGCGTTGTGCAGCGTGTGGCTTTTGGGACCGGCACCGCCGAGAAAGTCGTCGAGCAGATTGACCGCGTGCATGCGCACCAAGGTCGGCGTGTCGCCTTTGATCTCGCCTTTCACCAGCGCGACATGTTCGGCGTAGCTGACCTTGTTGGCGTACACGACCATTTTCCAGTCGCCACCATACTCGCTGGTGAAGTCGCTTTCGACGACACGCTCGATCAGCTGTTCGGTGCGACGGCGATGCGCGATCAGATCGGCGATGGTGCCGATTTTGAGTCCATGCAGCTGCGAGAACTGCACCAGATCGGCGAACCGCGCCATCGACCCGTCGTCATTCATGATCTCGCAGATCACGCCCGACGGGTTGAGTCCGGCAAGGCGCGAAATATCGACTGCTGCTTCGGTGTGCCCAGCGCGCACCAACGTACCGCCTTCGCGCGCAGCGAGCGGAAAGACATGGCCTGGCGTGACGATTTCGGCCGGCCCCGAATGCGGATCGATCGCGACCTGAATCGTGCGTGCACGATCGGCTGCAGAAATACCCGTCGTGACGCCTTCGCGCGCTTCGATCGACACCGTGAACGCAGTCTCAAGGCGCGACGAATGACGACGCGCGACAAGCGGCAGGCCCAGCGAGTCGATGCGATCGCGATCGAGTGCGAGACAGATCAGGCCGCGCCCGTGCTTGGCCATGAAATTGATCGCCGCCGGCGTCGCCATTTGCGCCGGGATGACAAGGTCGCCTTCATTCTCGCGATCTTCGTCGTCGATCAGAATGAACATGCGTCCGTTGCGCGCTTCTTCGATGATCTCCTCGGTTGAGGAAATCGCGTTCAGATCGTCGCGATCGGCGAGATGTTTCGGGTCGTAGCGAGTCAGAGCCATCGGATCACTTTGGCAGCAGTCGTTCGACGTAGCGCGCCAGAAGATCGACTTCCAGATTCACGCCATCGCCCGGGGTAAGATCGCCCAATGTCGTCGCGCGCAAGGTCAGCGGGATTAGATTGACGCCAAACCGGTTGTTGTCGACCTCATTCACGGTCAACGACACGCCGTCGATCGTGATCGAGCCCTTTTGCGCAACAAAGCGCGCCAATTCTGCCGGCAGTTCGAACGTCATCCGCTCACTATCACCGTCGGCATGGCGTTCGACCAACTTGCCGACGCCGTCGACATGGCCGCTGACCAGATGGCCACCCAGCTCGTCGCCAAAGCGTAGCGCGCGTTCGAGATTGACCCGGCTGCCGATCTTCCAGCGACCGAGCGTGGTTTTCGCCAAGGTCTCGTTGGACACGTCGACTGCGAACCGTCCGTTGCCGCGCGCGACCACGGTCAGGCAAGGACCGCCGCAGGCGATCGACGCACCGATATCGATCGCATCGGCATCCCAGACCGTCTCGATTTCAAAGCGGACCGTGCCGCCGGGCACGATCGTCGCGACCCGGCCGACATCCGTGACGATGCCAGTAAACATGGGGCGAAGCCCTACAGGCTCCGCTCCCAGAACTCCACCGCATCGGGCCCCAGCGGACGCAGATCGGACCGGCGAAAGACGGGTCCCTCTGCCACTGTTGCGATGCCAAGTCCCGCAATTGCAGGCACGCCATCCCCGCCCAGCACGCGCCCGGCGCGAAACAGGATCAGCCGGTCGACCAGCTTCTCGGCCAGCAGCGAAGCCGCGATCCGGCCGCCGCCTTCGACCAGCAGACGCGTGATGCCGCGTCCGGCCAGCACCTCCAGCGCAGCCAGCATCGACATGCGGCCGGGCTCGATCGGCTCGACCGGCAGGATTTCAACGCCGAGATCTTCCAGCGCACTGCGGCGTGCCTTGTCGGCATCGGCCAGAGTCAGAACCCAGGTCGGATGCGTTCGCGCGGTTTTGACCATCGACGAGGTCAAGGACAGGCGTAGATGCCGGTCGAATACGACACGCGGTTTGCCGCGTCCGTGCCATCCGGGCAGACGCACCGTCAGCGCGGGATCGTCGGCAACCGCCGTCGATGCACCAACCGCAACCGCATCATGTTCGGCGCGCAGCGCATGCGCAGCTGCGCGCGCATCTTCACCGGTGATCCATTTGCTGTCGCCGCCATGCGTCGCAATACGGCCGTCGAGACTGGTTGCAAGTTTCAAGGTGACCAGCGGCCGCCCCTGCTCCACACGCAGCAGAAACCCGGCCGTTACTGCACGCGCGGCGTTGCTTTCGACATGTTCGGTGACCTCGATCTTGGCGTCGCGCAAGCGCGCCAGGCCGCGCCCGTCGACGCGCGGATCAGGATCGCCGATCGCAACAACGACGCGCGCAACGCCAGCCGCAATCAGCGCGTCGACGCAGGGCGGCGTCTGTCCTGTATGGCTGCAAGGTTCGAGCGTGACGTACGCGGTTGCACCGCGCGCCGCATCGCCGGCGCGTCGCAATGCTTCGGTTTCGGCGTGCGGACGACCGCCGGATTGCGTCCAGCCGCGGCCGACGACAACGCCGTCTTTGACCAACACGCAACCGACGGCGGGATTGGGCCAGACCTCACCAAGACCGCGCCGCGCCAAGTGCAGCGCGACGCGCATCCAGCGCCGGTCCTGATCGGCAAGGGAAGCGGGCGTGCTCAATCGTTGCCGATGCGAATCCCGTCGAGGAATTCGTCAAAGTCTTTGGCTTCGCGGAAATCGCGATAGACCGACGCGTAGCGCACGTAACCGACCTGATCCAAGGTCGCCAACGCCTGCATCGCCATTTCGCCGACCTGCTTGGACGGCACATCGGTGTCGCCCGCGCTTTCCAGCTGCCGCACGATCGAGTTCACGATGCGCTCGATCCGGTCGCCTTCGACCGGCCGTTTGCGCAGTGCGATCCGCATCGATCGCAACAGCTTGTCGCGATCGAACGGTTCGCGATCGCCGTTGGTCTTCACCACCGTCAGTTCGCGCAGCTGTACGCGTTCGAACGTTGTGAAACGCGCACCGCACTGGCTGCAGATGCGGCGGCGGCGGATTGCAGAATTGTCTTCGGTCGGACGCGAGTCTTTGACTTGCGTGTCGTCGTTACCGCAGAAGGGGCAGCGCATGCGAGCCTGACGCTTTCGAAATTACGGGTAAATCGGGAAGCGACGGCAGAGCTGATCGACGCGCTCGCGCACGCGTTGCTCGACTTCACCGTTGGCCTCGGCACCGTTGGCGGCCAGGCCTTTGACGACTTCGAGGATCATCTCGGCGACTTGGCGGAATTCACCTTGTCCGAAGCCGCGCGTCGTCGCGGCCGGCGAACCGAGCCGTACGCCCGACGTGATGGTCGGCTTTTCGGGGTCGAACGGCACCGCATTCTTGTTGCAGGTCATGCCGGCACGTTCGAGCGACGCTTCGGTCGCTTTGCCGGTGACTTTCATCGGGCGCAGATCAACCAGCACCATATGGCTGTCGGTGCCGCGGCTGACGATGTCGAGCCCGCCTGCTTCCAACGTCTGCGCCAGCATGCGCGCATTGTCGACGACCGACTGTGCGTAGAGCTTGAATTCGGGCTTCAACGCCTCGCCGAACGCAACCGCCTTGCCGGCGATGACATGCATCAGCGGACCGCCTTGCAGCCCCGGGAAGATCGCCGAATTGATCTTCTTTCCGATCGCATCGTCGTTCGAAAGGATCATGCCGCCGCGCGGACCGCGCAGCGTTTTGTGCGTGGTCGTCGTGACGATATGCGCGTGTGGGAACGGCGACGGGTAAACGCCCGCCGCAACCAGGCCGGCATAATGCGCCATGTCGACCAGCAACAGCGCGCCAACTTCGTCGGCGATGCTGCGGAACTTCGCGAAGTCGATCGCGCGGGCATAGGCCGAACCGCCCGCGATGATCAGCTTCGGCTTGTGCGTACGTGCGAGTTCCGCGACGTCGTCAAAGTCGATGATCCCGTCCTGGCGGCGCACGCCGTACTGCACCGGCTTGAACCATTTGCCCGACATATTCGGCGCAGCGCCGTGAGTCAGATGGCCGCCGGCATCGAGCGACATGCCGAGGATCGTGTCGCCGGGCTGCAGCAACGCCAGCATCACCGCCTGGTTGGCCTGGCTGCCTGAATTGGGCTGCACGTTGGCAAAGCTGCAGCCGAAGAGCTGCTTGGCACGATCGATCGCGAGCTGTTCGGCAATGTCGACGAATTCGCAGCCGCCGTAATAGCGCTTGCCTGGATAACCTTCGGCGTACTTGTTGGTCAGCACCGAACCCTGCGCTTCCAGTACGGCGCGCGAGACGATGTTTTCGCTGGCAATCAGCTCGATGCCGTCCTGCTGCCGTTTCAGTTCCTGTTGAATCACTTTCGCGATTTCAGGATCAGCGTCGGCCAGGCTGGCGCCGAAGAAACGATCGTCGAGACGATGGGCGGTCGCAGTCATGGGTGTTCTCCGGTCAGCCGAGCTTGTTGACGCGACCGGCATGCCGACCGCCTTCAAATTCCGTTGCGAGAAACGCGGCGAGGCAATCCTTCGCCACTTCAATGCCGATCATGCGCGCGCCAAGCGCGAGCACATTGGCGTCGTTATGTTGGCGCGATAGGCGCGCCGATGTCGTGTCGTGGCAAAGCGCCGCGCGAATTCCTTTGTGCCGGTTCGCCGCGATCGAGATGCCGATGCCGGTGCCGCAGACCAGCACGCCCAGCTCCGCCTCTCCCGCCAGAACGGCGCGCGCCAGCTTATCGCCAAAGTCGGGGTAATCGACCGAGGCGTCGCCATGCGTACCCAGGTCGAGCGCGGTATGACCAAGCGCGGTCACCGCGTCCCTGAGCGCGTCTTTGAGCGCGACGCCGGCGTGATCGCTGGCGAGCGCTACCCGTCGAGATGTCGTGGGCTGCACGGCGCGGACCCTACCAAAAGTAGGATGGCCGAGGCTATGGCCGGACTGGTCGCACTGGTGGGATCGCGCTATGCGAAAGTCGAATTCCTGTCCGAAGGGAGAATCGCGTGAGCAGCTCCAAATCGTCCGATCTCTTGACGATGACCGCCGACGTGGTCGCGGCCTTTCTCGCGCGCACCCCGACGCCGCAGCATCTCCTGCCCGACGTCATTCAGACTGTGCATCGGACCCTGGCCGGATTGCAGGGCCGCGCGCCGTCTGTGGAAAGCGAGCCGCCGCGGCCGGCCGTTGGGGTCAAGAAGTCGGTTCAGCCCGACTATCTCGTCTGTCTCGAAGACGGGAAGAAGCTGCGCATGTTGAAGCGCTATCTGCGCACGACATACGGGATGACGCCGGAGCAATACCGGTCGAAATGGGGGTTGCCGCCCGACTATCCGATGGTGGCGCCGAACTACGCGCGCCAGCGCTCGGAATTCGCCAAGAAAATCGGCCTAGGAAAGAGCGCCGGCCCGCGCAAGAGCCGCCGGCGCAGCTAGTCAGGCTGCTTCTGCTGCGGCTCGGTCAGCGGCGGGTTGAATGGCTTCGCTTTCTTCGGTCCAGAAATGCTCGAGCCGTGCGAGCAGCCCGTCGAGCGTTCCGTGCGCGGCCGGATCGAAGCCCGACTTGTCGAGCGCTTCGGCATGACGCTGGAAGATCGCGTCGATCTGGTTGCGCAGCTGCAGGCCCTTTTCCGAGACCTTCACGCGCACCGAACGGCGATCGTGCAGCACACGCTCCTGCGTCAGGTAGCCGTTCGCCACCATCCGCTTCACGTTGTAGGAAACGTTGGAGCCCAGGTAGTAGCCGCGCATCGTCAACTCACCGACCGTCACTTCGTCGGTGCCGACGACGTACAGGATCAGACTCTGCACGTTGTTGATGTCGTCGATCTTGAGACGATCGAGTTCCAGCTTCAGCAGGTCCAGCGACCGGCGGTGCAGGCGCTCGATCTGATGGATCATCTCGTAATAAGTTCGCGCCGCAGTCATCCCATCCCCCTCCGCGCCAGTTCTGAGCGCGATTCCGGATTCCTTTCATGAACCATGCCCCGTTCGGGTCGCATTCTGCAATCGGTGCCTTTCCGCGCACGCGTCTTCGCCGGCTTCGGCGCACGCCCTGGTTGCGGCGGCTGGTGGCGGAAAACCACCTGTCCCCGGATGATCTGATCCTGCCGATCTTCGTGATTGAGGGGACCGGGCGGCGCGAGCCGATCGACTCCCTGCCCGGTGTCGAGCGCCGTTCGATCGACCTCTTGCCCGACCTGGCCCGCGAGGCGCGCGCGCTTGGCATCCCGGCGCTGGCGGTGTTTCCCGCCATCGACGCCGACCGGAAATCGGCTGACGGCGCCATGGCGACCGATCCTGACGGGCTCGCCTGCCGCGCTGCACGGGCGCTGAAGGACGCCGCGCCCGAGCTGGGCATCATCGCCGACGTGGCGCTCGACCCCTACACCAGCCACGGCCATGACGGGCTGCTGGTCGACGGCGATGTCGACAATGATTCCACGATCGAAGTTCTGAAAAAGCAGGCGCTGGTTCTTGCCCGCGCCGGCGTCGATGTGGTCGCACCATCCGACATGATGGACGGCCGCGTCGGCGCGATCCGCGATGCGCTGGATCAGGAAGGTCTGCAGCAGATTGCGATCATGGCCTACGCCGCCAAATACGCGTCGGCCTTCTACGGTCCGTTTCGCGACGCGGTGAAATCGAAAGGCGCGCTCAAAGGCGACAAGCGCACCTATCAGATGGATTCGGCCAACACCGATGAAGCGATCCGCGAAGTCGCGCTCGATCTCGCCGAGGGCGCCGACATGTTGATGGTGAAGCCGGGCACGCCCTATCTCGACGTGCTCCATCGCGTGAAGACGACTTTCAACGCACCGACCTTCGTCTACCAGGTCAGCGGCGAATATGCGGCGCTGAAAGCAGCCGCCGATCGCGGCTGGCTCGACTGGGAAGCGACTTTGCTGGAAACGCTGATGGGCTTCAAACGCGCTGGTGCCGATGGGATTTTGACCTACGCAGCGTTGGACGTAGCGCGTCTGCTAAATCGTTAGATCGGGGTACTGAGGAATTTCCGGATCGGCTCGATCTGATGCGGCACGAGCAATGCCGGCGCGTGGCCGCATTCCGGAAATTCGACGCGCTGCATTGACGGCTTCCGCTTCTGCATTTCGTCCTGCACGGCGCGCGGAAACACGTCGGACGTGGCACCGCGCAAAGACAGAACCGGCGCCGTGATCGCGTCCCAGAAGAACCACAGCGCGATGTCTTTATCGCCAGCGCTGCGGAATGCTTCGCCGATCTTTGCGTCGTAGGCGAGTTCCCAACGACCGTCGTCGCGTTTGCGTGCCGTCGTCTCGGTGAGATAGCGCCATTGCGCGTCGGTCAGCGGCCCAAACGGTGCCGAGACACGGCGGATCAGCGCCTCAAGTTCGTCCAGCGTTGCGAAGTCCCGCGGACCGACACCGACATAGCTCGCCAGCCGCGCCAGCGACTCCTTGGGGACGAACGGACCGATATCGTTGAGGACCAGGCGGCGGATCGGCGTCTCCGGCTGCGCCGCCAGCGCCATGCCGATCAGCGCCCCCATCGAGGTGCCGACCCAATCGACCGCTTCCACGTCGAGTCGCGCGATCAGGGCTGCCAGATCTGCGCAGTAGGTCGGGATCGCATACAGGGCTGCATCGTCGAGCCAGTCGCTCTTGCCGCGCCCGACCACGTCCGGACACACGACTCGGGCGCCGTCAGCGACCAGCGCGCGTGCCACTTCATCGAAGTCGCGGCCGTTGCGTGTGAGCCCATGCACACAAACGACTGTCTGGTCCGCGTCACGTGCCCCCCACTCCCAGTAAGCGACGCGATGGAAACCGTTCGGGGTCAGCGACCGGAAATGGCGGAGTTGGGGCTGCAGTTCTGGCACGCCCATTCCTAACGCGCCCGTGCTACACCGGCCAAGAGTTGCGTACTGTTACGAGGTCGTCTGATGCGTCGCGCCTTGCGCGTGCTGTTGGTGCTGGTCGTTTTGTTGTTGGCGCTGCCGGTCGTGTTGATCGGCTGGCTTTCGATCGACCAGCCCAAATCTAGCGGCAAAGCCCGCATTCGCGGACTCGCGGCCGAGGTCAATGTCGGTTTCGATGCCGACGGCATTCCGCGGATTCGCGCCCAAAGCGAGACCGATGCTGCGCGCGCGCTGGGTTGGCTCCATGCACGCGATCGGCTGTGGCAGATGGAACAGCAGCGTCGCGTCGGCCAAGGCCGTCTCGCCGAAATCATTGGCAGCGGCGGCGTCGCCTTCGACAAGCTGATGCGCACGCTCGACCTCTACCGCCTTGCTGAAGCCAGCTACCAGCATCTCTCACCCGATTTGCGCGCGCTGCTCGACGCCTATGCCGACGGCGTCAATTCCTTCATCGACAAGCCGTCGGGCGCGCTGCCGATCGAATTCCAACTGACGTTTCACCGGCCCGAAAAATGGCGCCCCGCCGATACGCTTGTGTGGGGCAAGCTGATGTCGCTGCAATTGACCGGCGACTATCGCGACGAGATCACGCGCGCACGCTTGCTTGCCCGCCTGACGCCGAAGCAGCTCGGCGATTTGATGCCCGATTTTCCCGACGCACCGACCACGTTGGCGGCAATCGACTGGACGCGGTTTGCAGACGCGTTGCCGCCGCCGCTTGGACCGAAGACGGCGTCGAATGAATGGGTGCTTGACGGCACGCGCACCGACAGCGGCAAGCCGTTGCTTGCCAACGATCCACATCTGGGGTTGCAGGCGCCGGCTTTGTGGTGGCTCGCCCGCATCGAATTGCCCAATGGTGGCGTGCGCGCCGGCGCGTTCGTACCCGGCAGTCCGCTGCTGATCCTCGGACGCAACGACCGTATTGCCTGGGGGGCTACGACAACCGGCACCGACACGCAGGATCTGTTTGTCGAGACGATCGATCCGACCGACCCGACACGCTATCGCACGCCCGATGGCAGTGCAGCGTTCGAAGTGCGCGAAGAACGGATCAAAGTTCGTTTCGGCGATGACATCGTGCTGCGCGTGCGCAAGACGCGCCACGGTCCGGTTCTCTCCGATATCGAACCGCGTCTTGTCACCGATCCAGGCAAAGTCGTTGCGCTCGCTTTCACCGCACTGGTCGAGAAAGACACGACACCGGATGCATTGTTAAGCGTTGCCCGCGCGCGCGATTGCGCCGGCTTTCGCGACGCGATGAAAAACTGGGTGTCGCCGCAGCAGAATTTCACCTGCGCCGACAGCGACGGACATATTGGAATCGTACTGCCTGGCGCGGTGCCGATCCGCAAAGCGCCGCCGCCAGGCGTGCCAGTCGACGGCGCCGACGGCGCGCATGACTGGGTTGGTCTGATCCCATTCGACGAACTGCCGCAAGTCATCGATCCGGCGTCGCACAAGATCGTCAACGCCAACAATCGCGCGGTCGGGCCGAATTATCCGCATCGTTTGGTCGATCATTGGGAAGCGCCGTACCGCGCCGCGCGTATCGAAGAAGTGCTGGCTGCCACGCCCAAGCAAAATGTGCGCTCCAGCGCAGCGTTGCAGCACGACAATCTGTCGATCGAAACGCGCGAGCTGCTTCCGCTGCTGCGCGAAGGCAAGCCGAGCACCGATCTCGGCAGGCGTGCCTTCGCGCTGCTCGATGGCTGGGACGGCACGATGAGCCGCGACAAGCCGCAGCCGCTGATCTACGCGGCGACGCTGCTCAAACTGCAGCAACTGCTGTGGGACGACGAATTGGGCGACCTCGCCACGACGATGCGCGGCTTCCGGCCCGAAGCGGTGCAGCGGATCCTGACCAAAGAGCGCGGCTGGTGCGATGACGTCACGACCCCGTCGGCCGAAAGCTGCGAACAGCAGCTGACCCGGTCGATCGACGAGGCGGCTGCAACCTTGGCCGCGGCCTACGGCGCAGACCCAACCCAATGGCGCTGGGGCGCAGCGCATCGCGCCACCCTCGCGCATCCGCTTCTGTCGCTGATCCCGGGCCTGAAACAGCTGATCGACATCTCGATCGAGCAGGATGGCGGTGATTTCACCGTCCACCGCCAGGCCAGCGGCGGCAGCCGGGACCTGGTGCGCTTCGATTCGGTCCATGGCGCCGGCTATCGCGGGGTCTACGACCTCGCCGATCTCGACCGCAGCCGATTTGCGCTGGCGACCGGCCAGTCTGGCAACCCGCTTTCGCGCCATTGGGGCGATTTTGTCGGCCGCTGGCGCGACGGTGCGAGCGTCACCCTGGTCGGCGGCCCGGACGAGGCAGCGGCCGGAAAGAAGCAGCTACGCTTGCTTCCCTAGGCGTGATCTAAGACTTTCTTAAGCCAACTTCCCGATGGTGGCGCTACCCGTCACCGCCGCTTCCCAGGTCGAGTTTTATCAATGCTGACCATCGTCGGTTCCTTGATCGTTATTGTCTGCGTGCTCGGCGGGTACGCCGCGCTTGGCGGCAATATCTTCGTCCTGTGGCAGCCCTTCGAAGTTGTCATCATCGTCGGCGCCGCGGTCGGCGCGTACATGATCGCCAATCCGAAGCACGTGTTGAAAGACACGGTTGCGGGCGTCAAATCACTGCTCGGCCGATCGAAATACGATCGCGACGCCTATCTCGAACTTCTGTCGCTGCTGTTCGCCGTGTTCAAGGCGGTGCGCACCAAAGGTTGGCTGGCGCTCGAACAACACATCGAACATCCGGAAGACTCAGAACTGTTTCGCCAGTTCCCGATCTTCAGTTCGAACCCGCACGCGATGCAGTTCCTTTGCGACTATCTCCGCATCATCTCGCTCGGCTCGTCCAATCCGCACGAACTCGACGCGTTGATGGACGAGGAAATCGAAACCATCCACGCCGAACGTTCGCACGTCGCATCGGCGATGCAGACGATGGCCGACGGTATGCCGGCGCTGGGCATCGTCGCGGCGGTGTTGGGCGTCATCAAAACCATGGGCGCGATCACCGAACCGCCGGAAGTGCTGGGGCACTCGATCGGCGGCGCGCTGGTCGGCACGTTTATGGGCGTGTGGTTGAGCTACGGCTTCGTCGGCCCGATGGCCGCGGCGCTGAAAATGCGCATCGACGACGAGATCAAATACTATCTCTGCATCAAGACCGGCCTGCTTGCGTATCTGCAGGGTTCGGCACCGCAGATCGCGATCGAATTCGCGCGCAAGATCTTGCTCAGCGAAGTGCGTCCGACCTTCAACGAAGTCGAAGACGCCACCTCGGCCGTGCCGACCATCTGATTGCACTAAAGGTCGCTTGAAGTCATGGCGCCGCGTCTAGATCGCACCAATCAGCCGATCATCATCGTCAAGCGTCGCCGCAAGGGAAACCATGCGGGGCATCACGGCGGTGCGTGGAAAGTCGCCTATGCCGACTTCGTGACCGCGATGATGGCGTTCTTTCTGCTGCTGTGGTTGCTGAACGTCACGACCTCGTCGCAGAAGCAGGTCATCGCCAACTATTTCGATCCGACCTCGGTCTCGATGGCGACCTCGGGTTCGGGCGGCGTGCTGGGCGGACAGTCGATCCTCGAACCCGGTGCGCAGATTTCGAACACGCGTCCGATGGGCACTGCCGTGCCGTTGCCGGGCCACCCGCTGACGGTGAAAGAAGAGAACGACGTTCCGAGCGAAGAGCCGAACGTCGACAAGGCGCAGTTCGAAAAGTTCGAAGCCGCCAAGAAAGAAGCCGAAAAAGAAGACCGCAAGTTCAAGGAAGCCGAAGCCGCCATCAAACAGGCGATTCAATCGGTCCCTGACTTGAAGGAAATGCAGCAGAATCTGATCGTCGATCAGACGCCAGAAGGTCTGCGCATTCAGATCGTCGACGCCGCCGGCAAGGCGATGTTTCCAGGCGGATCGAGCGAGCCGTACGACTACACGCGCAAGCTTCTGCAGCAGGTGCAGAACGTCGTCGACAAGCTGCCGAACAAGCTTTCGATCCGCGGCCATACCGACGCGACGCCGTTCCGGTCGGCCGGCGGTTACAACAACTGGGATCTGTCGACCGATCGCGCCAATGCCAGCCGCCGCGCGCTCGAATATGCCGGTCTCGATCCCAATCGCGTGATCGACGTGTCGGGTCGTGCCGACAAGGATCCGTTGTTTCCGGATCGTCCGCGCGCCGCCGAAAATCGCCGCATCTCGATCATCATGCTGCGCGAAGCGCCCGCGCCGGGTGCAGTCGCACCGGCTGCGGCGTCTGGTGCTGCCGCTGCGATCCCGCCGGCGCCCGTGCCCGTTCCTGGCGTGCCTGCGAACAAGCAGCCGATCCTGGTCCCTGCACCCCAGCGTTAAGTTGGTGGCGGGCGCCGATCGCCCGTTGCTACGAACGCGATCCTCTCCGATGCTGGCGCTCTAGGCGGAGCGTCCATGTCGATCCTGCTGCCCTCACTCGCAGGCCTGCACCGGTTTCACCGGTCGATGCCGTTGCCATGCCCGTATCTCGACGGGCAGACCGAGCGGAAGCTGTTTACGCGCCTGGTCGGCGACGATTCCGCCGCGCTCAACTCGTCCCTGACCCGCGCCGGCTTTCGCCGCAGCCACGACGTGCTCTATCGCCCGATTTGCACCGCGTGTTCGGCCTGCGTACCGGTGCGGCTACTCGCCAAGCAGTTGGCGCCGGGGCGCACGCATCGCCGCACCGAAGCGCGCAACCAGGATCTCGTCGCGCACGAGATGCCGTCGCGTGCCGATCCCGAACTCTATCGCCTGTTTCTCGCCTACCAGGCCGAGCGCCACCCCGACGGCGATATGGGCCGCATGCGCTGGGCCGAGTTCCGCGCCATGTTGGAAGAAGGTGCCGATACGGCGCGGCTGCTCTCGTTGCGCGACGCAAGCGGACGATTGGTCGGCGTCATGTTGTTCGACCGCGTCGATGACGGTGCGTCAGCGGTCTATAGTTTCTACGCGCCGAACGAGCCCGAACGCAGCCTGGGTACGTATCTGATTCTGGCGCTGGCGCGGCGCATCGCGGCCGAGAAACTCGACCATCTCTATCTCGGCTATTGGATCCGCGGTGCCGCGAAGATGACGTACAAAATCGCGTTCCATCCGCTCGAGGCGCTGGGCCCGAACGGATGGTCGCCGTTGGAGCCGTGACCGCTTAGGTCACTGCTCTTTAGGTTAGGCGGCCAGCCGACATCCAGCGCCCTGTCGACGGCGCCGTTGCAGGTTCGCGCGCTGCATCTTTTGCGATCGCTTCCTGCGCAATCGACGTCGCCATCGCGCGCAGCTGTCCCAAATAGGATTCGACGATCTGGCCTTCGGTCAGCGCGCTTGCGATCCAACGCAGGCTGATCGCACCCAGCAGACGTCCTTCGGCCGCACCGACTGGCACGGCAATGGTCGACTGGTTGGTCGCGCCCAGCTCGTGCACCGCATAGCCTTTGCGGCGGATCTCTTCGAGCTGCCGGCCAAGCTGGTCGCGCGAACGCACGCCGGTGTCGGCGCCCTTCGGTGCACGCGCGAGAATGTCGATCAACGCGTCGCGATGCGTCGCTTCGCAGTAAGCGAGATAGGCAAGGCCAGCGGCGCTGGTCGCCAGCGGCACGGTGATGCCGGGCGTGTATTTGTAGAGCGTCAGCGGGCTGTCGCGATCGGTGTTGCAGCGGATCAGCATGCCAGTGCCCGACGGCGTCGCCAGCGACAGCGGCCATTTGATTTTCGCCGTCAGCGCTTCAAGCTTGGGCTTCGCGATATCTCGCACCCAGCTTTCATCGGCGTAGCCGTCGGCCAGCGCACGGACCAGCATCGTCGGGCGATAGCGATCGTCGGCGCTATCGCGCACCGCATAGCCACCCGCGACCAAGGTTTCGAGCACGCGGAAGGCGGTCGTCCGGGCCAGGCCGGTGGCACGCGACACTTCGGTGACGGTGGCGCCGTTCTGCATGTTCAGCACGCGCAGCGCGTCGAGGCTGCGCAACGTGGCGCGGATCGGACGGAAGCTGACCTTGTCGTCGCCACCGTCGAGCTCGTCCTCGTTGGACCGGGAGCGCTTGCTGCGGTGTCCGTCCGTCGACGACAGATGCGTCATGTCTCCGCCCCTTGTATCCGAGATTGTATACAAAAGAGGGTTCGTCAGGCGGCCGTCAACTTAAAGTCCGGACCTTTGCCCTATCCACTGGGTGAACGTGTCGAATCCAGGCTGTCCACGCATCAGCCAAAGCGATTTGTCTTGGGAAATCCGTTGGGGGGCAGCTTTCCTGCCTGCCCACGCTCACCCACCCAGCCTTTGAGATCGGTCTCGGTCCGGGTCTGTTCGCCTCGTTTCCAGCTCAGGCCCTTCTTGAAGTTGAAGGCCTTGGCGTCGGCGACCGACTTGGACCCGTGCAGGATGACGCCACGGCCACGCGGCTGTTCGGGGACTTCGTCGATCTTGAAGATCAGCAGCTTCCGGCTCTCGCCCAGCACCGCGACGTGCGTCGCGTCAGCGGGAACCGGCACCGCGACTTTCGCCTCGTGCGCCGCCGGCACGTCCAGCACCAGCTTGCCCGCGCGCGTCTGCGCGATGACGTCGTCTTCTTTGACGATAAAGCCGCGCCCGTCATCGCCCGCTACCAGCAAACGCGCACCGGGCTCGTACTTCTTCATCATCACGATGTCGGCGTCGTTGCCGAGATCGATCATCAAACGCACCGGTTCGCCGAAGCCGCGTCCGCCGGGCAGCTTGTCGACGCCCAGCGAATAGAACCGGCCGTTGGTGCCGAACAGCAGCAGTTTGTCGGTGGTCTCGACATGCTGTTCGAAGCGGGCTTTGTCGCCGTCCTTGTATTTGACCGCCGAGAAGTCGGTCAGATGTCCTTTGGCGGCGCGGATCCAGCCTTTTGCCGACAACAACACCGACACTGGTTCGCGTTCGATGAAGCTTTCGATTGGAATGTCGCCGATTTCCGGCGCTGCTTCGATCAAGGTGCGACGCGCACCGAGCTTGGTGTCTTTGCCGAACTTCTTGCGGATTTCACCGACCTGCCAGCGCAGCACGCTCCAGCGCTTCTTCTCGCTGTCGAGCAGCGCTTGGATTTCGACGCGCTCTTTCGACAGACTGTCATGTTCGCGCTTGATCTCGATTTCATCCAGCTTGCGCAATTGGCGCAGCCGCATGTTCAAGAACGCTTCGGCCTGCAGATCCGACAGTTTGAACCGCTTCATCAGGACGGCTTTGGGCTCGTCCTCTTCACGGATGATGCGGATCACCTCGTCGAGATTGAGATAGGCGATCAGATATCCGCCCAGAATTTCCAGGCGGCGGTTGATCTGATCGAGCCGGTAGTTCGACCGGCGGATGAGAACCTCGTGGCGATGATCCAGGAAGGCGCGCAGCACCTCCTTCAGGTTCATCACACGCGGTTCGATCCCGCGATCGAGCACGTTCATGTTCAGCGAGAAGCGGATCTCCAGATCCGACAAGCGGAACATCTGCTCCATCAGCATCGCTGCATCGACGTTGCGCGATTTTGGTTCGAGCACCAGGCGCACGTCTTCCGCCGACTCGTCGCGCACGTCTTCGAGCAGCGGCAGCTTCTTGTCCGACAGCAGCTCGGCGATCTTTTCGACCAGGCGCGACTTCTGCACCTGGTACGGCATCTCGGTGATGACGATCAGATAGGCGCCCTGCGCCTGTTTCTCGGTCGTCCAGCGCGCACGCACGCGCATCGAACCGCGGCCGGTGCGATAGGCTTCCCGGATTGCGTCGGGCGATTCAACCAGAATGCCACCGGTTGGAAAATCAGGACCCGGCACTTTCGCGATGATCGCGTCAACGGTGCAATCCGGCTGGTCGATCAGCAATTCCAGCGCGTCGCACAACTCACCGACATTGTGCGGCGGAATCGACGTCGCCATGCCGACCGCAATGCCCTGCGATCCGTTGGCAAGCAGGTTGGGAAAGTTCGACGGCAGAACGATCGGCTCTTCGCCTTCGCCGTCATAGGTGGCACGGAAATCGACCGCGTCTTCGTCGATCCCTTCCAGCAGCGCTTCGGCAACCGAGGTCAGGCGCGCTTCGGTGTAACGCATCGCGGCGGCGTTATCGCCGTCGATATTGCCGAAGTTGCCCTGCCCGTCGACCAGCGGATAGCGCGCGGCGAAATCCTGCGCCAGGCGCACCATCGCGTCGTACACCGCGGTGTCGCCGTGCGGGTGGAATTTACCGATGACGTCGCCGACGACGCGCGCCGACTTTTTCGGCGGCGTGGTCGGGCCCAACGACAGAATGCGCATCGCGTGCAGAATGCGGCGATGAACCGGCTTCAGCCCGTCGCGCACATCCGGCAGCGAACGTGCCGTGATCGTCGACAAGGCATAGGCGAGATAGCGCTCGGACAGGATGTCGCCGAGCGGCTGTTCCACGATCGCAGAGATGTCGGCGGGCGGAGGTGTTTTGGTCTTCTTAGTCACGGCATTCCTGTAGCCGGATTCGCGGCGTGTCGCCGATAGGACTCGATGAAGCGCTCTCGCGCCGCAGGTAGCGGCGCATGGGTGGCCGCGAACAGCGACCGGGCCAGGAAATGGCCAGAAAGCGCCAGCCCGTCGACGATGGCGGCCGGATCGCCCGGACCGGTCCCGATCAGAAAGCCAGGCAACGGCAGCAGACGATCGCGAAACGGCGCCGCAGCGCCCTCGGAAACCGCCCGGCCCGTGCGCGGACTAACATGAGTCAGGCCTTCACGGGCCCCCGTCGCGGCGCAGCGATCAAGCTCAAGCCCGAATCCTAGCGCCGCCAGCAAGCCCAGCTCGAACGCGACATAGCCCGCATCCCAGGCCTCGCCCGGCAGCGCAGCCAGCCAGGCGGAAAATCCGTGAAAAGCCGGCTCGTGCGGTTCGCGTTCGGGCATAGCCGCGGCGATGACCGCACAGGCCGATTGCAGTGCTGCCAGCCGCAACGGCTCGTCGAGTACTTTCGCGGCGTGGCTTTCGACCAGTTCGAGATTGTAGGTGCCGAGATGTTCGGACAGACGCGCGCGCCATTTCGCCGAAACGCGATTGCCCGGTTGCAACACGCCGCGACCGCGCGTCCCGGCTCCGCCCTGAACCAACCCCGCATGCAAACCGTGCTCGCGCGTCAGCAGCCGCGCGACGACACTGGTCTCACCATGCGCGCGTGCCTCGAGCACAATCGCGTCGTCGAGCCATTCCATCTCAGAAGAACGGTTCGGCGATGCCCTCGATCTCGTAGACCTTCTGCGTCGCGGGCCGCGCCATGACGCGATCGAGCAGACGGCGAAGATTCGGCAGATCGCGGGCGCGCCGCGGCATGTTGCGCGTCCAGCGCGACAACATGAACGCATAGAGATCGACCGCGGTGATGCGGTCACCGACCAACCAATCACGGTCGCGCAAACGTTCGTCGAGTATCGCGTACCGCGGCATCAAACGGTCGAGCATCGTCATCTTGTACTGTTCGGCGTTTTCGGCCGGAACGTAGCGATCGGGATAAAACCAGCCGATCAAATCAGGCTGCACCGTGTTGGTGAGCCAGATCATCCATTTGTAAAACTCGCCGCGCTGCTTGGTTCCCACGTCGGGCGCAAACCCGGCTTCGGGATGCAGGTCGCACAGATAGGTGCAGATCGCAGCCGCTTCCCACAGAATCATCCCATCATGCTCGAACGCCGGAATGAGCCCGTTCGGGTTCAGCTTCGTATACGCCTCGTTGCGATGTTCGCCCTTCTGGGTGTCGACGCGGCGCAACTCAAATTCGACGCCGAGTTCGCGCAGCAGCATGTGCGGCGCCATCGCCGCGGTCGACGGCGAATAATAGAGCGCGTACGTCATCGATCCTTGAGTCCCCATGTCTCCAGATATTCGCGGTCGGTGGACCAGTTTTCCCGGACCTTTACGAACAACACCAGATGCACGGTGCGGCCAAGCAGGCGCGTAAGTTCGGCGCGCGAGGCAGCACCGATTTCTTTGATCCGGCTGCCGCCTTTGCCCAACACGATCGCCTTCTGGCTCGAACGTTCGACCGTAATCGCCTGGCTGATCTTCACACTGCCGTTTTCGAACTCTTCCCAGACTTCGGTTTCGACCGTCGATGCGTACGGCAATTCGTGATCAAGTTGGTGATAGAGCTGTTCGCGCGTCACTTCGGCGGCAAGCAAACGTTGCGGCAGGTCGGACAGCTGGTCATCCGGAAACAGCCACGGCCCAGCCGGCACGCGCGCGGCAAATTCCTGCTTCAATGCGTCCAGCCCGTCGCCGGTGACCGACGAGACCATGAAGGTCGCGTCGAAGGTGAAGCGTTCATTCAGCTCGGCAATGCGCGGCAGCAGCTTGGCCGGCGTCACCTTGTCGATCTGCGTCAGCACCAGCACGGCGTTGCGGTTGGCTTCTTTCAAGCGCTCCAGGATCGACCAGGTATCGCGACCGACACGTTCGCGCGACGCATCCATCAACACCGCGATCAGATCCGCGTCGTCGGCCTGACTCCAGGCGGTGCGAACCATCGCTTCGTCGAGGCTGCGACGCGGCGCAAAAATGCCCGGCGTGTCGACGTAGAGAATCTGCGACCCGCCCTCGATGGCGATCCCCAGCACGCGGCTGCGCGTCGTCTGCGCTTTCGGACTGACGATCGCGACTTTGGCGCCGACCAGCGCATTGAGCAGCGTTGATTTGCCCGCGTTCGGTGCACCGATCAGCGCGACATAGCCGCAGCGTGTATCCGCGGCTTGGTTCGATGTCATGATCCGATCACGTCCAGCAGCTTTTGCGCCGCAAGTTTTTCTGCCGCGCGCTTCGACGGCGCTTCGGCGGTTGCGGGTTCAAGTCCTTCGACAAAGACACGCACCGTGAAGACCGGATCGTGATCCGGTCCCTTCTGGTGCATAACTTCATAGACAGGCAATTTCTTGCCGCGCGCCTGCGCCCATTCCTGCAGGCTGGTTTTTGCGTCCTGCGGTGCTTCTGACATCGCCTCGACGAGATCGCCCCAGGCTTGTTCGATGAAGCGACGCGCGACGGCGAGACCACCGTCGAGATACAGCGCACCGATCACTGCTTCCATCGCGTCGGCGAGAATGCCGGGATTGGCGCGGCCACCCTGCTCTTCTTCGCCCGACGACAATTTCAGATCGGTGGCGAGCTCGATGCGGCCTGCGATCACCGCCAGCGTGTTCTTCTGCACCAGCACCGCATGGCGCTTGGCTACCTGGCCTTCCGGCGCATCCGGAAATCCATCCAGCACCAGATCGGCAACGACAAGACCAAGAACCCGATCGCCGAGAAACTCGAGCCGTTCGTTGTCGTTGCCGCCGCTCTGTCGCGCGTAGCTCGAATGGGTGAGCGCGCGTTCCAGCGTCTGCGGTCGCGCGAAACGATGCATCAGACGCCGTTCCAGCGCGTCGAAGTCGCGGGCGCTCATGTCAGCGGATCAACATGAACAGGCGCGACCAGCGGATTGATGTCGGCCATTTCCACAGTTCCCAGAAATGCGTGTCTTCATCGAGCGAGAACCAGACGATCTCGGCACGTCCGATGAGGTTTTCTTCGGGCACCAATCCAACTTGCGGCGTGCGGCTGTCCTGGCTGTTGTCGCGATTGTCGCCCATGAAAAAGTAATTGCCGTCCGGCACCGAATATTCGCCGGTCGTGTCCCATTGGCCGGCATCGCCGTTTCGCTCGATGATGCGATGGGTGACGCTCGCCGATCCGAGGCTGGATGGCAGGATTTCTTCGTACTGGATTTCGCTGACGCTACGGCCCCAATTGGTCTTCGTCACGTAGGGCTCAATCTCGCGGCGCTCGACCTGCTTGCCGTTGATCCACAGACGACCCTGCAGCATCTGCACCTTGTCGCCCGGCAGACCGATCAGACGTTTGATATAGACGACGCCGTCGACCTGGTTGCGGAACACGATGATGTCGCCACGCTTGGGCGTCGACGCCAGGATACGGCCCTTGAACAAGGGCGCGCCGAACGCGATCGTTTTCGCCGAATAGCCGTAGCTGAATTTGGTGACGAACAGATAGTCGCCGACCAGCAAGGTCGGGATCAGCGAGCCGGACGGGATGTTGAACGGTTCGACCACGAAGGTGCGAATGCCGAACGCGATCAGAAGCGCATAGACCAGTGTGCGCGCCGTCTCGCCGATGCCCGTGCTTTTGGTTCTTGTCATCGTATCGGCGTCTCTCATTCCGCGGGTCGCGCTTCGATAATCACCATCGCTTCTGCGATTGGCGGCTCGTCGGTCAATGTTAGAAGGATTGCGGCGGTCATACCGGCGGGCGTAATCGCTCGCAAGCGTTCGGCAGCACCGCCGGTGAGGTTCAAGGTCGGCTGGCCGCTCGGCAAGTTGACTACGCCCATGTCGCGCCAAAACACGCCACGACGCAGTCCGGTACCCAGCGCCTTGGCGCACGCTTCTTTGGCTGCAAAGCGACGTGCATAGGTCGCAGCCAGCGCGCCCGGCGCACCAGCACGGCGTTCGGCCTTGGCGCGTTCGGCCGGCGTAAAAACCCGGTCGAGAAAACGGTCGCCAAAGCGCGCGATGGTTTTCTCAATCCGGCGGATGTCGCAGAGATCCGATCCCAGCCCGATAATCATTGGACTGCCTGTTCGCGCGCGGCACGCATCAGCGCCTTCATCTGGCGCACCGACGCATCCAGACCCTCAAACAAAGCCGCGCCGATCAGAAAGTGCCCGATATTCAGCTCGTGCAGTTCGGGAATGGCCGCAACGCGACCGACATTGTCATAGCTGAGCCCGTGCCCGGCATGGACCTCCAACCCGATCGAAGCGGCGAAGCGTGCGCCTTCAATCAGGCGCGCCAGCTCGTCGGTCGGATCTTCGGCTTCGGCATAGGCGCCGGTATGGAGTTCAACCACCGGCGCACCCGCCGCGACCGAAGCCTCCAGCTGTCGCGGGTCGGCCGCGACGAACATGGACACGCGAATGCCGGCATCGACCAGTTCGCGCACGAACGGCGTCAGCACGGTCAATTGTCCGGCAACGTCGAGCCCACCTTCGGTCGTACGTTCTTCGCGCCGTTCGGGCACCAAACAGACGGCGTGCGGTTTCAGCGACAGCGCGATGCGGCGCATTTCGTCAGTCGCCGCCATTTCAAAGTTGAGCGGCAACGCAACTTCGTCTTTCAGGCGGCGAACATCGTCGTCGCGAATATGGCGACGGTCTTCGCGCAGATGCGCGGTAATGCCGTCCGCGCCAGCCAGCCGCGCCATGTGTGCCGCAGACACCGGATCCGGATGCGAACCGCCGCGTGCGTTGCGAACGGTCGCAACGTGATCGACGTTGATGCCTAGTCGAAGATGGGTCACTGGCCGCGCGACCGGTCGACCTGGTTGATCGCTGGTGTCGCGCGCAACGCTGCGATGATGTTCGACAGGTGCTTCACGTCGCGCA
This sequence comes from Roseiterribacter gracilis, assembly GCA_018332375.1. Classification (GTDB taxonomy): domain Bacteria; phylum Pseudomonadota; class Alphaproteobacteria; order BOG-932; family Roseiterribacteraceae; genus Roseiterribacter; species Roseiterribacter gracilis. Next base: position 908,467 of record BOPV01000001.1, read on the forward strand.
CTTGAATGTCGATCAGCATTTCCCAGAAATCGATCGACCGGCTGGTGACACGCAGATTGATGATGTTGCCCTGGTTCTTACCGATCACCGTCGACAAGGTGCCGAGCGCACCAGGCTCGTTGGCGATGACGACCTGCAGACGACCGACATGGCTGTCGCCGAGATCAAGCTCGTCGTCCCACGACACGTCCAGCCAACGTTCCGGCGTATCCTGAAAACCTTCCAGCGTCTCGCAATCGATCGTGTGGACCGTCACGCCTTTGCCGGTCGTGATGATGCCGACGATGCGATCGCCTGGCACCGGATGACAACAACCGGCGAAATGCACCGCGACGCCCGCGATCAAGCCTTTGATCGGCAGCGGCCGGTCCTTGCCGGTGGCTTTCTTCTTCGCGCGTTCGCGCGCGATCGGAACCACCTTCTCTTCGGTCAGCAGCTTCTCGGCTTTGTCAGCCGGCGTCGTCTGCGTCTTGTGACCGGGGAAGATCGCGTTGAAGACTTCGCGTGCCGTGTGGATGCCGGCGCCGACATCGGCCAGCAGATCATCCGCCGTGTCCTGACGGAAAATCTTCAACACCTGCTGCAGCGCTTTTTCGGTGTATTCGTAGCCTTCGGCACGAAACAGCTTCTGCAGCATCGCGCGACCCAGCGAGACATACTCGCCGTGCTGCTGCGTGCGAATGTAGCGGCGGATGCGCGCGCGCGCTTTGCCGGTAACGACGAAGCGTTCCCAGCTCGGGGCTGGCGTCTGCGATTTTGAGGTCGCGATTTCGACCTGGTCGCCGTTCGACAAGGTCGACGACAACGGAACGATGCGCCCGTTCACTTTGGCGCCGACCGTGTGATCGCCGACTTCGGAATGGACCGCGTAAGCAAAGTCGACCGGCGTCGATCCACGCGGCAGCTGGATCAGATCGCCCTTCGGCGTGAAGCAGAATACCTGGTCCTGGAACAGTTCGAGCTTGGTGTGCTCGAGGAATTCTTCCGGCTTCTGCGCCTGTTCGAGAATATCGAGAAAGTCGCGCAGCCACTTGTACTGCCGACCGTCAGCGCGCTCGTTCGATTTGTAAGCCCAATGCGCGGCAACGCCGAGTTCGGCGACTTCGTGCATGTCCTTGGTACGGATCTGGATCTCAATACGCTGGCGCTCTGGACCCAGCACGGTCGTGTGCAGCGACTGATAGCCGTTCGGCTTCGGCGTCGAGATGTAATCTTTGAAACGGCCCGGTACGACAGGATAGCGGCCGTGAATGGCGCCCAGCGCCTGATAACATTGCTCGATCGTGTCGACGACAACGCGGAACGCCATGATGTCCGAGAGTTGCTCGAACGCGACGTTCTTCACCTGCATCTTGCGCCAGATCGAATAGGGCGATTTTTCGCGCCCCGACACATCGATCTCGAGACCGTGCTCGGCGATCTTCTCTTTCAACTCGGCGAGAATGCGACCGACCAGCCCGCCGCCTTCTTTGCGCAGATACTGCAAACGCGCGAGAATGGAATCGCGCGCGTCAGCGTTGATCTCGGCGAAGGACAGGTCTTCGAGTTCGTCTTTGACCTGATGAATGCCGATACGTTCGGCAAGCGGCGCGTAGATTTCCAGCGTTTCGCGCGCGATGCGTTTTCGCTTCGCCGGATCTTTGACGTAATGCAGCGTCCGCATGTTGTGCAGACGGTCGGCCAGCTTGACCAGCAGCACGCGGATGTCGCGCGACATGGCCAACACCAGCTTGCGGAAATTCTCCGCCTGCTTGGCGCTTTCGGCACGTTTGGGATCGTCGTCAGCTGCTAGCTCGATGCGCGACAGCTTGGTGACGCCGTCGACCAGCTCGGCGATTTCCTTGCCGAACAGACGTTCGATATCGGCGAGCGTCGCGCTGGTGTCTTCGATCGTGTCGTGCAGCAGCGCAGTCACGATCGACGCGGTGTCGAGCTTCAGCTCGGTCAGGATGCCCGCAACTTCCAACGGGTGGGAGAAGTACGGGTCACCCGAGGCGCGCGTCTGCGCCCCATGCACTTTCATCGAATAGACGTAGGCGCGATTGAGCGCGTCCTCGTCCGCTTGCGGATCGTAGGCCTTGACCCGATCAACCAGCTCGTATTGCCGGATCATGACCTACGGATCTGCACGGGATGCCTGGTCGAAGAAGCGCCTTACTTCTGGTCGTCGAAATCGACGTCGGTCGGCGTGTCTTCGCCGAGGTCGGTCAGATCGATTTCGTCTTCGTCGAGATCGTCATCATCGTCGGCGCCGGCAACTTCGAGGTCTTCGCCGGTGCCTTCGATCTGCATGCCTTCGCCGGTCAGCGATTCATGCGGACGGACCCAGCCCTGCTCGCCGTCCATCAGCTCGATGATTTCGTCTTCCTGCTCATCGGCGAGCACGACGCGCTGGTGACCCTTCACCAACGTCTCGCGCAGGTCGTCGAGCGTGACGGTTTCATCGGCGATCTCGCGCAGCGCGACGACCGGGTTCTTGTCGTTGTCGCGTTCGACGCTGAGCTGGGCGCCGCCGCCAAGCTCCCGGGCTCGCTGACTGGCCATCATGACCAGCTCGAACCGGTTGGGCACTTTACGAACGCAATCTTCGGCGGTGACGCGCGCCATGAAAAAACCTCGGAATCCCGTTGAGAAAGACCGCAGAACATAGGGTTGTGCGCCTGCGAAGGCAAGCAACGCTTGACCTTTCAACCCCTGTCGGGACCCTCGGTCGCATGGAGTGCAAGCCCAACTGCGGACGGTGCAGACGGCTGGTCCGGTACCGCGACGCCAACCGCGCCCGCTATCCCGACTGGCACAATGGCCCGGTTCTGGCCGAGGGACCGCTGCATGCGCCGCTTTTGCTGGTCGGGCTGGCGCCTGGATTGAAAGGCGCCAACCGGACGGGCCGGCCCTTTGTCGGCGATGCGTCGGGCGATCTGGTCCAAGCGGCCCTCGCCACCCGACCCGAGCCAGCGATCCGGATCACCAACGCCGCCCTTTGCGCTCCGCCCCAGAACGCACCGACCCCGGCCGAGCTGGCCAAGTGCCGCCCCTTTCTGGCCGCCGAACTGGCGCGGCCGTCGGTACGCGCAATATTCGCAATCGGCGCGGTCGCGCACGCGCAAGTTCTACGCGCGCTGGGAAGCAGCGGCCGCGCGCATACATTCGCGCACGGTGCGGTCCATCAATTGGACGATGGCCGAATGCTGATCGACAGTTACCATTGTTCGCGACTGAACGTGTCGACGGGCAGAATAACAGCGGCCATGTTCGAAGCCGCGCTCGATCTTGCTAGGAGGGCCGCATGCGTCTGACCTGCCGCATCGCACAAGAAAGCGACGTCGAAGACGCGCTGTCGTTGCTCGATCGCGTTGGCCAGATGCGCGAAGGCGCGATGGCCGAACTCGAACGCTGGCGCGTGCTGGAATCGAACGGCTCGCTGATCGGCTGTGGTGGAATCGAATATCGCGGCAGCGACGCGGCGTTGCTGCGCGGCGTCGCGGTGCCGGCTTCGTTGCGCGGCAAAGGCCATGGCCAGTTGCTGGTGAAAGAGCTGGTCGATCTCGCACACAGTTTGGGCGCGACGCGCGTCTACGCCTTCTCAACCGGCGCGATTCCGTTTTTCACCAAGCTGGGCTGGAAGCGTGTGCAGGTCGACGAGCTGGTCGCCGCCCTGCCCGATGCGCCGCAAGTGGAGTCGTTCCGCAAACGCGGTTGGCTGCCGACCGAAGTTGCCTGGCGCGCGCCGTAAAGGTGCGCGTCTTCAATCAAACTCGGGCGCCGTAACTAGCCTTTGTTGTTGGACCGCAGCGTGCGCGACTGCTCGCGCTTCCAGTCGCGGTCTTTGATCGTCGCGCGCTTGTCGTGCTGCTTTTTGCCTTTGGCGACGCCGATCAGCACTTTGGCTTTGCCGCGTTCGGTGAAATAGACCGACATCGGCACCAAAGTGACGCCTTCGCGCTTGATCGATGCGACCAAGCGCGCAAGTTCGCGCCGCTTCACCAGCAATTTGCGCGGACGCTTGATCTCGTGCTGCAGGCGTTTCGACGCCTGCTCATATTCCGGAATGTTGGCGTTGATCAGAAACAGCTCGCCGGCGATCTCGCCGGCATAGCTTTCATTGATCGACGCTTTGCCGGTGCGCAGCGATTTGACCTCGGTGCCATGCAGCACGATGCCCGCTTCGACTGTTTCTTCGATGAAATAGTCAAAGCGTGCACGCCGGTTCTGCGCGACCGGTTTCGGTTCTTCTGCTGCCTGCGCCATAATCTCAGTTCAAAAGTCCAGCGCTTCGCATCGCGGCATCAACCGTTTCGCGACCCGCCGGCGAGCATGCCACGAGCGGCAGGCGTACTTCGTCCGTGCACTTGTTCAACAGGCTTGCCGCGTACTTCACCGGTGCCGGGCTAGTTTCGACAAACATCGCGTGGTGCAGCGGCATCAAACGGTCGCGCGCCTTCGCCATCGTCGCCAAATCGCCCTTCTGCCACGCCGCATGCATCTCGGCGCACAGCTTGGGCGCAACGTTTGCGGTCACCGAAATACAGCCGACACCGCCTTGCGCGAGAAACGCGGTCGCAGTGGCGTCTTCGCCCGACAACTGGCAGAAGTCTGGGCCGATGACGGTGCGCGTGCGCAACGGTCTGGCAAGGTCTGCGGTCGCATCCTTCACGCCGACGATGTTCTTGAGCTTGGCCAGTCGCGCCATCGTCTCGACGCTCATGTCGATGACCGAACGCGGCGGGATGTTGTAGATCACGATAGGCAGGTCGACCTGGTCATGAATCGCAGCGTAATGACGATACAAGCCCTCCTGGCTCGGCTTGTTGTAGTACGGCGTGACGACGAGCAGCGCGTTGGCGCCCGCTTTCTTCGCCGCCAGCCCGAGTCGAATCGCCTCGGCGGTGCTGTTCGACCCGGCGCCCGCGATCACCGGGACGCGGCCAGCAGCCGCCTCGACACACAACGCAACGACGCGATCATGCTCTTCATGGCTAAGCGTGGGCGACTCGCCGGTGGTGCCGCAGGGAATCAGGCCGTTGGTGCCTTCGCGGATCTGCCAGTCGACCAGGTCTTGGAACGCGCGTTCGTCGAGCTTCCCGTTACGAAACGGGGTCAACAATGCGACGAGCGAACCGGAAAACATGCTGGCACTCCCAAAGGGATATGGGGGGAAATGGCCGGCACCTTCGCGATGGGGGATGGCATAGTCAAGAAAGCCCTGGGCGCAGCCCGACTACATAGCTACGCGGTCCTGCTGGCCCTGCCCCTTCTTGTTCTGGCGCCCGCAGCGCGCGCCGATCAGCTTTCCGTTGCGCGTAGCGCCATCAACGCGGCGGATGCCGGCCGTTGGAGCGAGGCCTACGACACGGCGTCGCGCGACCCGCTGGTCAAAAAACTGATCACCTGGATGGACATTACGCGCCCCGCTTCGCCGGTCGCGTTCGACGACATCGCCAAGTTCGTTGCGGTCAATCCTGACTGGCCGCTGCCGCAGACGATGCGGATGCGCGCCGAAGACGCGCTTGTGCCAGGCGCCGATCCGGCCAAAGTCGTCGCCTTCTTCCAGCAATATCCGCCGTTGATGCCGAATGGCGCGACCGCCTATGCCGAAGCGTTGCGCGCGCGTGGCGATGAAGCCGGTGCGGTCGCAACGCTGCGCAAATTCTTTGCTGACGGCAAAATGACGATCAGCCAGGTCCGCGATTTCGCTGCCAAGCATGGCGCGTCGTTGCGCCCGGACGATTACTGGCTGCGCGCCGATCGGCTTGTCTGGGACGGCGACGTCGAAGGCGCGCAAGTTCTGGTTCCGTGGATGAACGGCGAGCCGCAGGCGCAGATTCAGGCGCGCATCGCGCTGGCGCAAAACATCTCTTCGGCCGAACCTGCCTTCGCCAAACTCAGCGAAGACTCGCAGATGCAGCCCGGCGTGGCGTTCGAACGCGCCAAGTGGCTGCGCCGCCATGATCGCGACGTTGAATCGATCAGCATTCTCGACGCCACCGCACCGACTGTGCCGCGGCCTGAGAAATGGTGGAACGAGCGCAACATCCTGGCGCGTCGCGCGCTCGATCGCGGCGCCTATGACGATGCCTATCGCATCGCAGCCGAACACCGGCAGATCGACGGCGTGTCGTACAACGACGCCGAATGGCTAGCGGGCTACATCGCGCTCCGTTGCAAAGACGATCCCAATCGCGCCGAACGCCACTTCCTCGACATGTCGAAGAAGGTACAGACGCCGATCAGCGTCGCGCGCGCCAATTACTGGTTGGGACGCGCACGCGAAAAGCGCGGTGACGAGCCAGGTGCGCGCGCCGCTTACGAAATCGCGTCGCGCCATATGCACACTTTCTACGGTCAGCTGGCGCACGCAAAAGTGCACCCGGGCAAGCCGCTGACGCTGCCGCTGCAACCATCGCCGTCAGGCACCGACCTGGCAGCGTTTGGCCGCCAGGAAAATGTCGAAGTCGCACGGCTGCTGACCCGGCTCGACGAGACCCGCCGCGCCAATATTTTCGTGCGCCGCGTGGTCGAACTTGCGGACAAGCCGGTCGATGCAATGCTGGCCTTGAAGCTCGCCAAGGAAATCAACGACACGCCAAGCGTGATCGAACTGGCGAAAAAGCTGGCGCAGAACGGCGTCGCAGTACTGTCCGACGGATATCCGACCATCGCTACGCCAGCGCGTCCCGAAGCAGCGTTCGTGAACGCGATCATCCGGCAAGAGACGACGTTCAACCCGACCGCCGTGAATCCGAATAGCGGCGCCACCGGCCTGATGCAGCTGATGCCTGCGACGGCGCAGGAAATCGCCAAGAAGCTCAAAATCAAACACAAGACCGCACAGCTGCTCCAGCCGGCGCACAACGTGCAGCTTGGTTCGTACTATCTAGGCCAGCTGGTCGACCGGTTTGGCGGCAGTTACGTGATGGCGGCGGCTGGGTACAATGCTGGTCCCGGCCGGCCGATTTCGTGGCGCCGGGGCGAGTTGGATCCCAAGGCCAATCTCGAACGCGCCATCGATTTCGTCGAACGGATCCCGTTCGCCGAGACGCGCAACTACGTGCAGCGCGTGCTCGAAAGCGTGTCGGTCTATCGCGCCAAACTGGCCGGCGGAACCGCACCGCTGCAGATCGAACACGACCTGACCCGGTGACGGAAAATTAGCTGCAATTGCAGCTAATTTTCGTCGGGAACAATCGCGCGCGGATCGCTTTCCCTGCTCACCCAAATTGCGGGACGAGCAGGCCTATGGACAGTATGAGCAAAGACGATCTGGTGCGCGCAGTGCGGGCACTGGGTTGGGACGTCGACGAACTGCCGAGCAAGCTCTACGGCACGCCGAAGCAAATTCACGAATGGCTGCGTGGCGCAATACCGGTGCCGGCGTCGGTCGCGACCTTGGTGCGCCGCGCGCTACGCGACCGTGATCACCAGCGGCGCACCGGCCCGGTGTCGACATGGACAAAATTGTCGTCGGGATAATAGCCGACGCCGCCCGCTTTCATGGATAGCGCCGCTTTGCGCAGGCGGTTGAGCGGCACGCCCGGCATGCGCACGTCGATCGCCTGGCCTTTGCAGTGGAAACTGTTCACCGCGACCGCGCTCGAAGCTTCGCACAACAGCGCGTTGGTCATCGGCGACCGATAACCCGAGATGACGTGGAACGGCGTCTTGGTGCCGATCCGTTTGCGCAATGCGTGAATCTGATCGAGCAGATGCGGGTCGATGCGATGGACGTCACCCGAACGATGATCGCGCAGCAGCTTCTCGATCGCGCGCAACGCCGACGGCACATATTTGCCGCCATGCGCATATTCGGCGGTCAGCTTCTCGCCCGTATGCAGATTGAGGAACGATAATTCGCGTCCGCCAATCGCGCGCGGCGCGGCGAAAGCTTCGATCGGGGTCAATGCAGCGCCCGCAATCACGCAGGCTCCACCCAGCAGCAGGCGTCGGCGGCTGATCCCGCCCGGCGTCGCATCCCCCATCCGGTCCCTCGTCGCGTTTCGGTCCGTGGCGCGCGTCGTACGGCGGCTCCACTGAAGGAAGCCTTACCCGCACAGCGGCGACTATCGGACCTAGCCGATTCCGCAGCGCACCGGAAGCGTCGATTAGTTACCGATCGCCGCAGTCCGCGCGCGGACCGGTGCACGCGGTCGTTCAACCGCCTGCAACAATCTTGAATCACGCCCGTAGAAGTCCTGGCCGAGCACCAGATTGCCGGTCTCGTCGAGCCAAGCGGTGCGATAGATCAGGTGCACAGGCACCGGATGCGCAGCCGAAATTGTCACAGTCGAGCCGAGGTTCAGCGCCTCGTCGATTTTGTTCGGCTGCACCGTCGGCAGGACGAACGATGCCAGCGCGCGCGCATCGCCGACGCGCACGCAGCCGGACGAGAAGAAGCGCAGGTCGCGCTGAAACTTCGCGGTCTCGGGCGTGTCGTGCAGATAGATGTCGTCGGTGTTCGGGATCACGAACTTGAACCGGCCGAGCGGGTTCTTCGGTCCCGGCGGATGCACCAGCCGGTAGCGCAGGATCGACGCGCGCTTCCAATCGATCTCATACGGATCGATCGGGCCGCCGCCGGTCTCGCGGCCGTCATACACTTCCAGCCCACGCACCTGCATGTAGCCGGGGTCCTGGCGCACTTTCGGCAGAATATCTTTGACCGCGATCGTGCGCGGCACCGTCCAGCGCGGATTGACCACCAGTGCCGTGATCTTCGAGCTGAAGGTCGGCGTTTGGCGATAGGCCGCACCGACGACCACCGGCATTTGCAGCACGGTCTTGCCGTCTTCGATCGCTGTCAGCCAGAAGCTGCCGATATTGACCAGCACGTGCCGGCCTTTGAGTTCGGGCCCAAGCCAGCGCGCACGTTCGAGATTGACCGCAATCTGCTTGGCGCGGTCGGCCGGCGTCGCGTTCAACGCCGCGCGCGTGTTCTTGCCGATCGCGCCATCAGCATCGATGCCGTGCTTCTGCTGGAAGTCCATGACCGCTTCGGCCAGCGCGTCGTCATACAGATCGGGCTCGGCAATCACCTGCCCGTTCGCATGCCAGCCACCGGCGATCATACGTTCGCGCAACGCCGGCACCGCAACCGCATCATGCTGTCCCGGCTTGAGCGCCGTCGGCCCTGTAATCGACGGGACTTGCGGCCACGACGCCGTCGTCTTGGTGATGGTGCGGTAGATGCCAAGCGCACGTTTCAGCGCGCGATATTCCGCCGTCTGCGGCGCCAGCGACGCAAATGCCGCCGCAGCCTGATCACGCGGCGCCATGCGCACACCCGCCAGCAACGGAACCGGATCGCCGACTTCAACGTCAGGACCGCGCTCGTCGATTGCGCCCGGCGCAACCTGACCAAAGCGAAGATCGTTGGTGTAGCGCAGCAGCGCGCGCGTCAGCAGCAAGTCGGCATCGAGCCGCGCCGTCGCGTCGCCTTTGGCGCGCAGCATGATCTCGGCGGTGTGATAGCGCTGCGGATCGAGCCCGTCGGCGTCGGATTGCGCGATCGCGTTCAGCGCCGCCTGGCCCCATTCGTTGGGACCCGTGGCCTCAATCCAGGCCGGTTCCCATCCACGCGGTGCATAGAAACGATCGAGCGTCGCGGCGTCTTCGGCGGTTGCCGCGCGCCGTTGCAGATCGGCTGCGGCCTGCGCCGGCTGCACCCATGCAAGCACGCCAACCAGCACGAGCCAGACGGCGACCGGACGCAGAAGCGAAGCAAAACGCATTGGAAGCGGGACTCGAGCACTGAAGAACGGGCGGCACCCTACCATGTGCCCCCTAACCCCGGATGAAGCCTGCGCGAAGATCGCAACACTGTTGCCGTGCCGCGACAGGGTATCGGTCAGCGTCCCTCGAATTTCGGCATGCGCTTGTTGAGAAAGGCGTCGATCCCTTCGGCGAAATCGTCGCTGACCGCGCTGGCTGCAAAGTTGCGCGCCTCTTCGTCGAGCTGCGCGTCCAGGCTGCGCGCCATGCCTTCGCGCAATAGCGTTTTGGTTCGTGCCAATGCCGCGGTCGGCCCGGCAGCCAGCCGTGTCGCCAGCGCCAACGCGTCGTCGCGCAGCTTGTCCGGTGCGACGACGCGATTGATCAGCCCCAGCGACATAGCGCGCGCCGCGTCGAAGCGATCGCCGGTAAGCGCCAGCTCGGCTGCTGCCTTGGCCCCGATCGCACGCGGCAACGTCCAGGTGGCACCGCCATCCGGGCTGGTGCCAATGGCGCAATAGGCCAGCGTGAATTTCGTGCCGTCCGCCGCGAGTGCGAGATCCGAGGCGAGCATCAGGCTGATGCCGTAGCCCGCGCACGAACCATGCACCGCGGTGATGACCGGCTTTGGCATCGACGCGATGGCGCGGATCGCAACATGGGCGCGATGCACCCAGCGTTCGGTCTCAGCCTTCTGCGCTTCCTTGCCCTCGATCGCGGTGATGCCCTTGCGCATCTCGACCAGGTCGCCGCCGGCCATGAAATGATCGCCGGCGCCGACCAACAGCACCGCACGCACTGTCGGATCGACCGCAAGCGCCGGCATCACGGTGCCGAGCGCATCCGCCATGGCGAGCGACAAGGCGTTGAGGACGGCGGGTCGGTTCAAACTGACGATAGCGACGGCGCCTTGCCGTTCGACCAGGACCGGATCGGAAGAGTTCATGCCGCTTCCTAGCAGATCGCTGCCGCGAACGATCGACGTTTTCGGCAGAAGGCAGGAAGCAGCGCTCCTGCGGTGGTGGCCGCAGGAGCGCCTTCGTTCAGGTCACGTCACGACGGGCGTGGTTCGTCGTGCTGGCGATGGCTTTCTCGGTCGGCCAGAAACTCGTCGAACTGTTTCTGGTCTTTTGCGCGGCGCAGCTTTTCCAAAAAGGCCTGGAAGTCGCGCTGGTCTTCTTCGAGACGACGCAACAGCGCGTCGCGATAGTCGTCAAAGGCGACGTTGCCGCTCGACCGACGGCCATAGCCGCGGCGTTCGCGCCAACGTTGGCGGTGCTCTTCAAAATGCCGGCCCCATGCTTCACGGCCGCCGTGCGAATGATGTCCCCAACCACACATGGCTCTGCTCCCAAGGAAGATTGCGAGGCCGACCAGGCCGAGCGGCCACCAAACGGCAGCCGCCAAGGCGAAGCCGAGCCATACCGGCGGGCAGGTCCAGCCTCTGGCATATCCGACCATGGATCCCCTCTATGTTAATGTTATCAACATTTACATAGCTGGACCCGGGCACCGCAGGCATCAAGGGGTCTTAGCTGGTTTTTGTCGCCGCCCGGCTGAGCCCGGCGAGATAGATCAGCACCGCGGCTTCCAGCATCTCTTCGGGGCTGCCCGGGATCGACCGGGCGCCATTGCCGACGACAAACAGCGAAGCGATGCCGTGCGACAGCGCCCAGACATGTAGCGCCACCATCCGCGCTGGCGGCCGCTGTTCCTCTTCGATGTCGGCACACAAACGTTCGGCCGCCTGCAGCAGCACGTCGAACGCGCGATCGCTGGCAGCGCGCAAACCCGGCTCTTCATCGAGCGGCAGGCTGGGTTCGAACATCGCGCTGTAGACTGCGGGATGCGTGCGCGCGAAGCGCAGATAGGCCCGGCCGCATGCGCTGAAGGCCTGGCGCGGATCGGGTTCGCCGTCGCGCCATGCGCCGCGCAGCTCGCTCTCAAATTTCTCGAAGCCAAGCCGTGCAACTTCGGCGACCAAGGCGGTGCGGTCGCGGAAATGGCGATACGGCGCTGCCGGGCTGACGCCGGCATGGCGCGCCACCTGCGCGAAGCTGAACCCGTTGGGTCCGTTTTCGCGGATCAATTGCGTTGCTGCTTCCAGCAATGCTTCGCGCAAATTGCCGTGGTGGTAGCGATCGCGATGTTCGTGATGCCCGTGGCGATGGCGGCCCCAATTCATGGCTGCATCCTAGCCCAATTCCGCGCCTGCGCCGCCCAGCTGCGCAGCTCGTGCGCTTTGCCGACTTGTCGCAGCAACGCCCAGGCGAGGCAGAGATTCGACGACAGAACCGGTTTGCTGCTCTCGACCATCGCCATCGCGCGCATCGATGGAATGCCGCTGCCGGTCAGCAACACCGCCTCCCCCGGCCCGTCGCTCGCACGTTGCAGCGCCGCCGCAACCGCTGCGTCGGTGAGATCGAAGATCGGATGGCGCGCACCTTCGGTCCGCTGCACATCGACGATCTCGGCGATCTCGATACCGACCGCATTCCAATAGGCCAGCGCCGGCGGCACCAACGCGGCCGGATATGGATTGACCAGCGCAATGCGCGAAACACCCAACGCTTCGAACGCTTGCCGTGTCGCAATCGGCGCGGTCAGGACGCGCAAATTGGATTCCGCTTCCGCGCCCAACAAATACGATGTGCCCGTGACGGCAAAACCGATCGCGTCGAGCGGCAATCCACCGAACGTCGCGATCGCTTCGTCGACATGGTTGGAATAGTCGAGCAACCGGTCGAGCATGGTCGGCGCATCGCTGCAAAGACGCGCGGTGACCATCACCGCCTCGTCGCCGAACATGCGCACCATCTCGGGCTCGACGGTCGGATTTCCTGACGGCGTCAGAATGCCGATCAGACGGCCCGGATTCATGGGCGCAGCGTCAAATCGAAATGCGTCGCGCCACTTCGGCGCGTTTGGCCTCAAGCTCGGTGCGCGTCTTCTCCATCGTCTCGAGCTCGGTCACGGTCAGAAGATTGGTGATCACGCGCGTCAGATGTTCGCGCATCGCGTTGCCTGCGGCGCGCGGATCGCGGGCCTTCAACGCTTCGTAGATGCGCCGATGTTCTTCCATCGCCGGCACGACGCCACGTTTGCGCGAACGCTCCATCATGTTGTTGCACAGCGGAGATTTGTCGCGCGCGTCCCACAACATTTCGACGATCGTGACGATCGCCGAATTGTGCGTCGCGCTGGCGATTGCCACGTGAAACCGGCGGTCGGCGACTTCGCCCGGTACGTGGAGGTAATTCTCCGCTTCCATGTCGAGCAGAATGGCTTCGAGTTCGGCCAGTTCCTGATCGTTGATGGTTGCCGCTGCGAGTGCGGCTGTTTCGCCTTCGAACAGACGGCGCGCCTCGGTCAATTCGAACGCGCCTATATCGAGGTCGGGCGCAGCAACGTCGATGGCGCCATTGGTGATGTAGATGCCCGAGCCGTGCCGCGCTTCGACGATGCCGCGGATTTCGAGCGCGATCATCGCTTCGCGCACGGTCGGTCGACTAACCCCAAACTCCTCAGCCAGGTCGCGCTCAGAAGGCAGCCGCTGGCCGTGTGTGTAGATGCCGTCGCGGATCGACTGGACGATGGCTTCGACCACACCCTGGTAAAGTTTCTTGCCGCTCGACGTCATCGCGATGGGGCGTCCCTGTTGCCGCCGGCGTGAAACGCCAGCCAGCCGTCAATTTCCTGGCAGACGCTGCCATTTCTCACAAGTAGAGGCCGCCGAATATTGGTCTGACTTTTTCTTGGGACCGGTGTCATTTTGGCTTGACGTGCTGCGTCCGAATGGCGCAAGGAGGCATGACCAATGCCGTCGCGACGGCCGACTCCGCACCGGAATGACACCGGTAGCAGAAGCCTGCCGCGTGCCGGGCCGCGGGCGCTCAATGATCCGCGGTGAAGAACAACTGGGAGCAGAGACGTCATGGGAAGCAACAACACTGCCCGTCGGCCCCTGTTGGGTCGCGCGGCTGGTTTGGGTTCGTGTCTTTTGATCGCTGGCGCGCTGCTCCTTGCGGCCCCTGCGCAGGCGCAGCTCGAAGAAATTACCGTCACCGCAAGCAAGCGACCGGAGCGCGTGCAAGAAGTGCCCGTCGCAATTTCGGTCTTGTCACCGGAGACGATGGAACGCGCCAACGTGCGCAGCTTTGACGACCTCACCAAGCTGGCGCCGTCTTTGACCATCACCAAGACGACGCAGCCGGCGAACAACTCGATCAATATCCGCGGTATCGGCACCTACTCTTTCTCGATCGCGACGGAATCGAGCGTCGCCGTTGTGATCGACGAAGTGCCGCAGGCGTTTCAGTCGGCGGCCTTCACCGATCTGGTCGACGTGCAACGGATCGAAGTGCTGCGCGGCCCGCAAAGCACCCTCTTCGGCAAAAGCGCATCGGCGGGCGTCATCGCGATCACGACGCGGCAACCGACCGACACCTTCACCGCGCGCGCCGAAACCTTGTTCACCGACGACAACGAACAACGCTTCGGTGCGACCGTGTCGGGGCCAATTTCCGACAAGCTCAAATTCCGCGTGACCGGCTCGTACAGCCATCAGGAAGGCGTGCTCGAAAACGTTTCCGACGGCTCGCATCTCAACGGCAATCGCGACCAGACGGTGCGCGGCAAGCTGACCTGGACGCCGGCCGACAATTGGGACGTCACCTTTTCGCCCTACTACAATCACACCTGGAACACGTGCTGCGCAGCCGCGCCGCTCAACATCACGCCCGGCATCACCTTCGCCGGCCTGCGCACCTTGACGCCCGCCACCGTCTTTCGCGGCATCGACATCAATCCCAGCAACACCAAGACGCGCATCGACGTGAACCCGACCGGCAACTCGACCGATTGGGGCGGCTATCTGCGCGTCAACTACGCGTTCAGTGGCTATAATCTGACGTCGTTGACGTCGTACGATCGCTATCGCCTGCGCGACTTGCAGGACGTCGAAAACACCGACGTCAATTTCGGCGATCCCGCCATCTATGCCGGCACGACCTTGGCGCCGGATCCGCGTTGGCGCACGGGCGGCATCGCAGTCGGCGGCTGGTTCGACGTCAAATCCTATACGCAGGAATTGCGCCTCACCTCGCCCAACACCGGCTCGTTCAAATATGTGACCGGCCTGTTCTTCTCGAAGATCGACGGCGGCCGCTATTTCTATCGCGGTCCGAACTGGATCCCGGAACACGATCCCAACCTCGCCAACTATTCGACGTTGGTCCGGTCGACGCCGATCTCGACCTTCCCCGGCACGACCAACAATCCGCTCGGCAACTACCTGTCGACGTCGGGCTCGACCTCGTACGCAGCGTTCGGCAATGCGACCTGGGAGATCCTGCCGCGGCTGAATCTGATCGGTGGTCTGCGCGTCAATCGCGAAGACATCAAATACGCCTTCTACGATTACACCTGCACGATCGCGGCATGCCTTACCGATGCGGGCGCAACGCCGGTCGGACGGCCCAACAGCCCGGTCAACAATATCCGCGCCGTCTATACCGGCTCGAACGGCGAAACTGCGGTCACCTACAAGGCGGGCCTGCAGTATCAGTGGACGCCGGACATCATGACCTTCGCGACCTATTCGCGTGCGTACAAAGGTCAGACCTACGACCTCACCAGCAGCTTTACGGTCGGCATCGCGGCAACGCAGCCGGTCAAGGCGGAATGGGGCGACAATTACGAAATCGGCATCAAGACCGCGTTGTTCGACAAGCGCCTGATCTTCAACCTGACCGGCTTCTATGAAGTCTTCACCGACTTCCAAGCGCAGACGCGCGACGTGCCGAACAGCATCAACATCCTGGCCAATGTCGGCAAAGTGACCAGCAAAGGCATCGAACTGGAGACGACGTTCCAGCCGGTGCGCGATTTCACGCTCAGCGTCAACGGCGCCTATACCGAAGCCAAAGTCGACAGCTTCCCCAACGCCACCTGCTACGCGCTGCAGACCGTCGCCGAAGGTTGCATCAACAACCGGCAGGACCTGGCGGGCAAGCCGCTCAACAACGTGCCGCGGTGGAACTTCAACGTCGTCACCCAGTACGACATTCCGCTCAACGGCGTTGCGTTCGATGCCTTCGTTGCCGCCGCTTACAAGTGGCAGTCGAAAGTCATCTACTCGCTGCAGCAGGATCCCGACTCAGTCCAGGACTCGTACGGGATCGTCAATCTGTCGGGCGGCATCGAAGACAAGGACGGCCGCTACAAGGTGACCTTGTTCGCCAACAACCTGCTCGACAAAAACTACTATCTGACGCGTGGCCGCGACACCGCCTATTGGCGTGCCGTTGCCGGCGTCAGCACATCGGTCACTGGCAAGCCGGCACGCGATTTCTCGCGCTATGTCGGCGTACGCGCCAGCTTGAATTATTGATCCTCCTCCTACTTGCCCGCATCGTCCTTCGGGACGGTGCGGGCGAGGATTTTTCATGTTCAAGCTTACGCCTCTCCTGATCGCCCTCGCATCCCTTCCCGTTGCTGCACGCGCCGCCGAGCCGCCGCCGATGCACAACGTTATCGAGCAGCGCCTGCTGCCCGATCTCGACCGTCTGTTTCAAAAGATCATCACCGAGAAGCGCGATACGACACTCGACGGCGTGCGCGTCTTCACCGGCGAAGACAAATTCCTGCCCGGCAAAGTCGCGATCGGCGTCGCGCATCTCATTTTGCATACAAGCGACGGCGATCCGCGGCGCGATGCCTATCTCGCGGGATTTCGCCAGATCGCCGACATGACGATCGACGACCCGAACGATACGTGGGGCATCTATTATTACGTGCTGGCCCTACAGAAGCTCAATGCGGCCGGCTTGCTCGATCGCGCGGTTGCGCCGGCGACATTGCAGAAGCTGCGGACCAATCTCGACTGGCGCCGCTTCGTCCGCGCCGACGACTTCACCTTGATCGACCTGCCGAACAATTATTACGGCGTGTCGTTTGGCATCGCGCGCCAGCGTGCGCTGCTCGGTTGGGAGGATTACAGCGGCAGCGAGACTTTGCTGCGCAAAGCCTTCGACCACTACCGTAAATATTCGGGCCAGTACGGCTTCGCCGACGAGACCGACGGCGAAGGACGGTTCGACCGCTACAGCATCCTGCTCGCCGGCGAGATCGCGCAGCGCATGCTCGAATCCGGCATGACGCCACCCGACGAAGTCAAAACCTGGCTGCGCAAATCTGTCGATCTGCTGCTGCCGCGCTTCAACCAGCAAGGCACCGGCTTTGAGTATGGCCGCAGCATCGGCGTCTACGGCGAAACCGCGTTTCTTGAAGTGTTTGCGGTTGCTGCCAAGCTGGGCGTGCTGACCGTGGAAGAACGCGACATGGCCTACGCGTTTGCGTCGCGTATCACACAGCGCTACGCAACCTTCTGGTATGACCCCGAGATCGCATCGGTGAATATGTGGAGCCGCGGTCGGCGCACCGACGCGTATCGCGGCCGCAAGCGCATTCTGGGCGAAAATCTCAGCCTGTCGCACCAGTACATTTACACCGAAGAAAGCTGGAACGAGCTCGGCTATCGCGGCCGCACGCCGAGCAAGGCTTTCACGCAGTGGCTGCGCACGCTGCCGCGCTATCGTGTGACCTGGTTCCAACGCGGCACCTATGATCGCTTGGTCGTCACGGTGCGCGATCGCGGCCACGTGATCGGCCTGCCCTTGATCAATGGCGGGCCCGAGCAGCATCGCAACAGCCCGTATTATCCGGTGCCGTTCGCGACCGGCATGTTGCAGGCGATTGCCGACGGACGCGTACCGCTGCTCATACCGCGCTTCACCTTGATGGATGGATCGGAGTTGCTGCCCGTGGCCTTCATGCAGGACGTGAAGGTCGAGCAGCGCGGCGACACGATGACCGTCACCTATCGCCAGCCGGTGCTGGATCGCGCCAACGATCTGACGCCAAGCGAAGATAAACGCATCGAAGTGCGCACGACCTATCGCTTCGAACCGGGCAAGATTACGCGCGACGACGAATATCGCGCGCCGCAGCCGCTACAGGTCGCGAATGTGCGGCTGGAATTCGCCAATTACGCAGCGGGCGGACGATTGGACGGCAAGGTGATCCGGTTCGCGCACGGCGACGTGCAGAGCCTGCAAGTCAGCGGCGCCGGCGCCTGCCGCGTCGAAGATTCCAGCAACGATCCGCTGTTCCGTGCGCCGGACGGTCAATTCAACAGCCGCGCGATCTGCGAGACCGGATCCTGGAGCTTCAGCGGCACGCACAAAGTCCGCTGGGTGCTGACCTATCGCTAGAGCGACAGCGACGCCTGCGCCTGGCGCAGTTCCACGACAGCCTGTTCCGACAGGCCCGGCGTCAGATACAGGCTTTCGACGGTTTCCTCGGAACGTCCATTGAGTGTCGCCTGGCTTGAACGTCCGGCATGGAGCAAATGCTGGGTCAAATTGAGATCGGCCGGCAATGGCGGTCCGTAGCTGCGTTCGCCGGAAAGACCGTCATACGACAAGGCATACCGCAGCTTGCGTGCGTTCAGCGCGTGCAGCCCGTCGATCAGCGCATCGCGTGACAGGCTGTCGGCATAGCGCCGGTCGCGCCCAGTCGAGGTGCCGTGATACGGCGGATCGAGATAGATGAAATCGTTCGGCGTTGCATCGTCGAGCGCGGCGAGCCAATCGCCCGAGCGTAATTCGGTACGGCCACGCAACAGCGAAGAAGCGCCCGTCAGCGCAGCGCGCATTTTGTCGGGACGCATGCCGAGCCGACGTTTGTCGACCGATTGCGTGAACTGTCCGCGCGCGTTGAAGCGCACCGCGTTCTTCACGCACCGGCACAGCAAGTACAGCAGCTCGACCGGATCCCCGTTCGCATTGAACCGTGCGCGTACGCGATTGAAATAGTCGGGGTCGTCTTCGCCCTGCCCGGCCCAGATCGCCTGATAGCGATCGGCAACATCGAACGGCCGCTCGATGATCTCGGCCCACAGCTGGGTCAGCGGCTCCAGCACGTCGCACAGCACGATGCGGCGCGGCGCCCGGTTGCGGGCCGCCCAAAGCGACATCGCGGCCGAACCGGCAAAGGGTTCGAACCAGGTGTCGATCGCATCAGGCACGAAGCCGCTGATGCGCGCCGCGAGGGCGCGTTTGCTGCCTTGGTAGGGAATCGGGTGTGGAAGCGTCGGCATCGTCACGCGAGGGCTACCAGGGCGGACCGATTCGGTGCGCGTGGTTTCCGGCGGATATGACGGAATCTCGCTGGTGCTGCCGGACAGGATTGAACTGTCGACCTCTCCATTACCAATGGAGTGCTCTACCACTGAGCTACGGCAGCGCGCGAAGAGGGCGTCGATATACAGAGGCACCTCCCCCCTGACAAGTTTGGCGGGCGGCGCCTACAACGGGCCGCCATGGCCAACTCCAAGCAGGATCCTGCCGCCCAGGAACGCGAACGCCGCCGCGCCGCGGCGCTGCGGGAGAATTTACGCCGCCGGAAACTGCAGCAACGGGCCCGAACCGAGCCGGATCCGCCGCCAGAATCGCCCGAAGACCCCCGGGAGCCTTGAGCCGCTTGGATCCGGTCGTGTACGAGGGCCGGTCGCCCTCCGCAGGACCCGAGTCTCCCTATGTCTTTGATGCCCGACAGCTGGATCCGTGAGATGGCGCAGACCAAGGGCATGATCGAGCCCTTCGTCGAGACCCAACGTCGCGAAGGCGTTATTTCCTATGGCCTGTCGAGCTACGGCTACGACGCCCGCGTCGCGCGTGAGTTCCGCATCTTCACCAACGTCGATAACGCGTTGGTCGACCCGAAGAAGTTCGACGACGCGTCGTTCGTCGCCCGCGAAGCTGACAGCTGCGTCATCCCGCCCAACAGTTTCGCGCTTGCGCGTACGGTCGAGTATTTCCGCGTCCCGCGCGACGTGCTGGTCATCTGCCTCGGCAAATCTACGTATGCACGCTGCGGGTTGATCGTGAACGTGACGCCGCTCGAACCCGAGTGGGAAGGTCACGTGACGTTGGAAATCTCCAACACCACGCCGCTGCCCGCTCGTGTCTATGCTGAGGAAGGCATCTGCCAGTTCCTGTTCCTGCAGGGAAAGGCCCCGCCCGAGACCAGCTACGCCGACCGCAAAGGCAAATATATGCGCCAGACCGGCGTCACCCTGCCCCGCCTGTAAAGGACAAGCGCGATGGAAACGATGGATCGTCAGACCGACGCGCCGGGCCGCCGCCCCTGGTGGAAGATCCTGTACGTGCAGGTGCTGATCGCGATCGTGCTCGGCGTGTTGGTCGGATATTTTTATCCCGACACCGGCAAAGCGCTGAAACCGCTGGGCGACGGCTTCATCAAGCTGATCAAGATGATGATCGCGCCGGTGATCTTCTGCACCGTCGTGCACGGCATCGCGTCGATGAGCGACCTCAAAAAGGTCGGCCGCGTCGGCCTCAAAGCGTTGCTCTATTTCGAAGCCGTTTCGACTCTGGCGCTCGGCATCGGCCTGCTGGTCGGTGAAATCGTGCAGCCGGGCGTCGGTTTCAACATCGATCCGTCCAAGCTCGATACCAAACAGGTCGCGACCTATGTGACCAAGGGCAAAGAAGAAAGCTTCATCAATCACCTGATGGACATCATCCCGAACACGTTCGTGGATGCGTTCGCCAAAGGTGATCTGCTGCAGATCTTGTTGATCGCCATCCTGACCGGTTTCGCCGTGTCGCAAATGGGTGCGATGGGCGAAAAGATCGCGCACGGCATCGACGCTGCGGGCAAAGTCTTCTTCCGCATCATTTCGTACATCGTTCGAGTCGCGCCGATCGGCGCGTTCGGCGCGATGGGATTCACGGTCGGCGCCTTCGGTCTCGACTCGCTGCGCTATCTCGGCGTTCTGATCGCCACCTTCTATCTCAGCTCGCTGCTGTTCGTGATCGTGGTGCTGGGCGCGATCGCCTGGATCCACAAATTCTCGATCTTCCGCTTCATCCTCTACATCAAGGACGAGCTGCTGATCGTGCTCGGCACGTCGTCGTCCGAGACGGTGCTGCCGCACATGATGGAGAAGATGCAGCGTCTGGGCGCGTCGAAGCCGGTCGTCGGCCTCGTCATTCCGACCGGCTACAGCTTCAATCTCGACGGCACCAACATCTACATGACGTTGGCGACGCTGTTTCTGGCGCAGGCCACCAACACGCCGCTGACGATCGGCCAGGAGCTGTTCATTCTGCTGATCGCGATGGTGACGTCGAAAGGCGCGTCGGGCGTTACCGGCGCCGGTTTCGTCACCTTGGCCGCGACCCTGACCGTCGTGCCGGATATTCCGATCACTTCGCTCGCCATTTTGGTCGGCATCGACAAGTTCATGAGCGAATGCCGCGCGCTGACCAATCTGATCGGAAACGGCGTCGCCACGATGGTGGTCGCCAAGTGGGAACGCGAGCTGGATCACGACCAGCTCGACCGCGAACTCGCCAAGGGACCGCCGCCGGAATCGGCGCTGACAACCTGACCCGCCTTTCCACGGCCGCGATCGGCCACCAGCGTGCCGGATTTGAAGTTCATCCATCTTTGGAAGCAGCACCGAGATGAACTGCAAATCCAATAGGCACGCTGGAGACAATAGGTTGCTAGTGTTCTATTCGATGCCGAAGTTCGTTCGGACTCGCCACATGCACCTTCGAACTTCGACATCGGAACACCAGACCAACGGCCATGGATAAAATTCGCATTCGCGGCGGGCGTCAGCTCGACGGTGTCATTCGTATTTCGGGCGCCAAGAACGCAGCTTTGCCGCTGATGACGGCGGCGTTGCTGACGCCCGATCCGCTGGTGCTCACCAACGTGCCCGAGCTGGCCGACATCTCGACGATGGGCAAGCTGCTGGTCGAGCTCGGCGTCGGCTTCGAACGCATCGACGACAAAGTCACGCTGACCGCGCCGGACGGTGGCTCGACCACCGCCGACTACGATCTGGTGCGCAAGATGCGCGCCTCGGTGCTGGTGCTGGGCCCGCTGCTGGCGCGTCACGGCGTCGCCAAAGTCTCGTTGCCCGGCGGCTGCGCCATCGGTGCGCGACCGGTCGACCTGCATCTGTCGGCGCTCGAAGCGATGGGCGCCGAGATCAAACTCGATGGCGGCTATGTCTATGCCAGCGCGCCCAAGGGTCTGATCGGTACGCGCATCGTGTTTCCCAAAGTCTCGGTCGGCGCGACCGAGAATTTGCTGATGGCAGCCGCGCTTGCCAAAGGCACGACCGTGCTCGCCAACGCAGCGCGCGAACCCGAAATCACTGACCTCGCCGAATGCCTGGTCAAGATGGGCGCGCGGATCGAAGGCATCGGCAGTGACTCGCTGACCATCACGGGCGTCGACGGTCTGCACGGCGCGACGCACGCCGTCGTGCCCGACCGGATCGAAACCGGCACCTATGCGATCGCGGCCGCGATCACCGGCGGCTCAGTCGAACTCAAAGGTGCGCGTCTCGATCATGTTCAGTCGCTGGCCCAGACCTTGGCCAAGGCGCGCGTCGACGTCACGCTGACGCCGGATGGGTTCCGCGTGGTTCGCCGCAACAACCGCATCCGCGGCGTCGACGTGATGACCGAGCCTTTCCCCGGCTTCCCGACCGATATGCAGGCGCAGATGATGAGCCTGATGACCGTCGCCGAAGGGGCCGCGATGATCACGGAAACGATTTTCGAAAACCGTTTCATGCACGTGCCCGAACTGGCGCGCATGGGCGCCGACGTGACGGTGCATCATTCCAGCGCGCTGGTGCGCGGCGTCGAAACCTTGCGCGGCGCGCAAGTGATGGCGACCGACCTGCGCGCGTCGGTATCGTTGGTGCTGGCCGGCCTTGCGGCCGAAGGCGAGACGGTCGTCAACCGCGTCTATCACCTCGATCGCGGCTACGAAAAACTGGAACAGAAGCTCGCCGCGTGCGGTGCTGACATCGAACGGGTCGCAGCATGAGTGATTTGAAGCTGCGCGCGCTCGACGCCGAAGATCTGGTCGTCATTTCGACGCAGCTGCAGGACGCGATCGCTGCGGTCGCCGACATGCATTACGCACCGTCGGAATCGCGCTTCCTCGTCGTCTTCAACCGCTTCCGTTGGGAGATGCCCGACGACAGCGAGATTTTCGAACGCACCCACGCCGCGTTCGAAGTCCACAACGTGCAGCAAGTGCTGTTCCGCGGCTTTGCGCTCAGCGAGCGCGAACGCATGTTGGAATTGCTGCAAGTCGGCTTTGAAGACAACGAGCTGATCCTGCTCTTTGCCGGCGACGCGGCGCTGCGCCTCAAGCTGAACAAGCTGGATGCGCGCCTGGTCGATTTCGGCGAGCCGTGGCCGACAACGCGTCGGCCGCGCCACGATCTCTTGTCGGACGAACTTCCGTGACACCTCCCCCAAATCTTGCAAGGGGGGACTTGATCGTTCTGGCGGTCCCCAAAGGCCGCATTCTGGACGAGCTGCGTCCGTTGCTGCGCGCAGTCGGGATCGAACCCGAAGCTGCGTTCGACGACGATGAATCGCGCCAACTGCGCTTCAAGACCAACCTGCCGTCGCTGGAAATCATCCGCGTGCGTTCGTTCGACGTCGCGACCTTCGTTGCCTTTGGCGCGGCGCAGCTGGGCGTTGCCGGAAACGATGTGCTGATGGAATTCGACTACGGCGATCTCTACGCGCCGCTCGATCTCGGCATCGGCGCTTGCCGCTTGTCGGTGGCGGAGCCAAGCGACCTGTCGCAGTCCGACGATCCGTCGCGTTGGAGCCATGTCCGCGTCGCGACCAAATATCCGAACATCACGCGCAAACATTTCGCCGCGCGCGGCGTCACCGCCGAATGCGTCAAGCTGAACGGCGCGATCGAACTCGCCCCGTCGCTGGGCCTGTGCCAGCGCATCGTCGATCTCGTCTCCAGCGGACGCACGCTGAAAGACAACAACATGGTCGAAGTCGAGCGGATCGCCGACGTGACCTCGCGCCTGATCGTCAACCGCACCGCGCTCAAGACGCGGCCCGAAGAAATCGGCGGCTGGGTCGAACGGTTCCGGGAAGCGACTGCGCGCAATGCGTAAGCTGAACGCCGGCGACGCAGGTTTCGACGCTGCCTTCCGCGCGGCGCTGGACGACAAGCGCGAGACCTCGGCCGACGTCGACGCGGTGGTGGCGCAGATCATCGCCGACGTGCGCGCACGTGGCGACGCAGCCTTGGTCGACGCAACCAACAAATTCGATCGTGTGACGCTCACCGCCGCCGATCTGCGCGTCAGCAGCGACGAGATCGACGACGCGGTCAAACAAGTGCCGGTGGCGCAGCGCGACGCGCTTGCCTTCGCCGCTGACCGTATTCGCGCCTTCCACGAAAAACAGCGCCCGTCCGACATCGATGACGTCGATGCGGCCGGCGTGCGGCTAGGCCAACGTTGGACCGCCGTCGCTGCAGCCGGCCTCTACGTGCCAGGCGGCACCGCTGCCTATCCGTCGTCAGTGCTGATGAATGCGCTGCCGGCCAAGGTCGCGCGCGTGCCGCGTCTGGTGATGGTCGTGCCGATGCCCGACGGCGTCGCTAATTCTCTGGTCCTTGCCGCTGCGCGGCTCGCAGGTGTCGATGAGATCTATCGCGTCGGCGGCGCGCAGGCAGTTGCAGCCCTGGCCTATGGCACAGCAACGATTGCACCGGTCGACAAAATCGTCGGTCCCGGCAACGCCTATGTCGCCGCCGCCAAGCGCCGCGTCTTCGGCCAGGTCGGAATCGATTCCATCGCCGGCCCGTCGGAAATTCTGGTCGTCGCCGATCGCGACAACGATCCCGCCTGGATCGCCGCCGATCTGTTGAGTCAGGCCGAACATGATGAAGCGGC
Source organism: Roseiterribacter gracilis (assembly GCA_018332375.1). Lineage (GTDB taxonomy): Bacteria > Pseudomonadota > Alphaproteobacteria > BOG-932 > Roseiterribacteraceae > Roseiterribacter > Roseiterribacter gracilis. The sequence goes on from BOPV01000001.1 coordinate 933,008, forward strand.
GCAGGCGATCCTGATCACCGACGACGCAGCCTTCGCCACCGCGGTCGAGCGTGAAGTCGAAGCGCAGCTGGCCGCCTTGCCGCGCCGCGCCACCGCCGAAGCGAGCTGGCGCGCGCACGGCTTGGTAATCCTGGTCGCTGACGTGCGCGACTCCATTGCGTTGATCGACGCAATCGCGCCCGAACATCTCGAGCTTGCAGTGGCCGACCCCGACGCGCTGGCCGCCCGCGTGCGCAACGCCGGAGCGATCTTTCTCGGCCGCTACGCGCCCGAAGCGGTCGGTGATTACGTCGCCGGCCCCAACCATGTTCTGCCGACGGCGCGCACGGCGCGCTTTTCGTCGGGGCTGGGCGTGCTCGACTTTCTCAAGCGCACGACGTTCGTCGGTTGTGACGACGCAGCGCTGCGCGCGATCGGCCCAGCCGCCATCACGCTGGCCGAGGCCGAGGGTTTGCAGGCGCACGCTCGCTCTATCGCGATCCGGCTCGCCAAATGAGCGAACATCGCATCGCGCGCATCGTCTTCGACGAAGTCACGCTCGAAAAACGGTCGGCCGAAATCGAGCATGAGCGCGCGGTCGCGATCTACGATCTGCAAGCGCAGAACGACTTTCGGCCAGCCGGTCACGCGAACGGCCCGTACGCGCTGCATCTCGGCATGCGCGAGAACCGGCTGGTACTCGATATCCGCACCGAAAGCGACGACCCGATCACCATCATCGCGCTGTCGCTAACGCCGTTCCGCCGCGTCGTGCGCGACTATCAGATCGTGTGCGAAAGCTATTACACCGCGATCCAACAAAATCTGGCGCAGGTCGAAGCGCTCGATATGGGCCGTCGCTCGCTGCACAACGAAGGCGCCGATCTGCTGCGCGCGCGGCTGGAAGGCAAGGTCGAGTGCGATCTCGATACGGCGCGCCGCTTGTTCACGCTGATCTACGTCTTGATCCAAGGCTCCAGCGCATGATGCGCGTTCTGTTCGTCTGCAGCCGCAATTCCGTGCGCTCGCCGATGGCGGAGCAATTGCTGCGCGCGACCGGTGTTGCTGATGTTGCTTCGGCGGGCGTCGTCGGCGACGAGCTGGATGCGTTCGTGCTTGCCGCCTTGTCCGAGATCGGCCTGTCGGGTCCGCCGCATCCGCCGCAAGCGCTCGAAGATCTTCACCTCGGTGAGTTCGACACAGTCGTGGCGCTCAGCGATGACGCCGAAGCAGCCGCACGCGCGCTGTATGGCGACAAGATCGAACGTTGGAACGTTCCGGATCCAACCGAGACCGGCGGCAATCGCGAACAAAGGCTGGATGCGTATCGCGCGGTGCGCGATCTGCTCGCCGGGCGCATTCGCGAACGGTTTGGCACCGCTTGACCAAGGCGCCGCTCATACTTGCATCGGCAAGCCCGCGACGGTTGGAGCTGTTGCGGCAGATCGGCATCGAACCCGCCGCAGTTGATCCAGCCGAGATCGACGAAACGCCGCTGAAAAACGAATTACCGACCGTCTATGCGCAGCGTGTCGCCGGCGCCAAAGCCGCCGCAGTCCATGCGCGCCGCGGTGACGCCTTCGTGCTTGCTGCCGATACGGTTGTCGCGGTTGGGCGCCGGCTTTTGCCCAAGGCCGAAGACGTCGACACCGCACGCACCTGTCTCGAACTTTTGTCGGGGCGACGCCATCGCGTCGTCGGTGGCATCGTCCTCGCAGCGCCGGACGGCCGCCGCGCCACCCGCGTCGTCGTGACCTCGGTTGCGTTCAAACGCCTCTCGCCCCGCGAACTCGACGCCTATCTCGCCAGCGGCGAATGGAACGGCAAAGCCGGCGGCTACGCGATTCAGGGAATTGCTGCCGCCTTCGTATCGTTTCTTAGCGGCAGCTACTCGAATGTGGTCGGGCTTTCGCTGTACGACGTGCGGCAGATGCTGACCGGTGTGGGGTTCGAACCGTGACGCGCGAATTGCTCGTCGATGTGACCGGGGGGCGCCGGCGCGCCGCGCTGGTTGAAGACGGGCGCCTGTGCGCCATCGAAATCGATCGTCTCGACCGGCCTAGCGCGGTCGGTTCGGTGCATCGCGCTTTGCCCGACCATCATCGCCCTGGACTTGGTCAATTTCTCAAACTCGCCGACGGCTCGCGCGTGTTGCTCAGCGCACGCGCAGTTGGCAATCGCGCGGGCGGCGTGCCGGAACCGGTGCCGAACGGTCCCGTGACCGTGCAGATCAAAAACGACGCGGTCGGCGACAAGGCGGCGCAAGTCTCCACCGACGTGTCTTTGCCCGGCCGGTTCGTGATTGCGCTGCCCAGCAGCGACGGCGTGCGCTTCTCGCGCCGCTTTCCCGAAGCAGGACGCAGTGGTCTGGCGCGACTGTTGTTGGAATTGCCCGGCGGCTGGATCGTGCGCACCGCGGCGGCAAGCGCCGACCCGGCGCTGGTCGTGCACGAAGCGCGCGCGCTACTCGAAAGCTGGTCGTCGTTGGTGCAAGGCGACGAAGCGTCGTTGCTGTTGCCGGCGCCAAGCGCGCCGCAACGTTTGCTGACTGAAACGCCCGATCCGATCGACCGAATTGAACTTGAAGATGGCGCGCCTGCCCTGCTCGCCTGGGTCAAAACCAACGCGCCGGATCTCGTCGATCGCATTCACCCCTACCGCGATACGACGCCGCTCTTTGCGTTGCGCGATCTCGACGGCGCGATCGACAGCTTGACCGAGCCGGTCGTGACCTTGCCGGGCGGCGGGCGCCTGACCATCGAAACGGTGACGGCGCTGACCGCGATCGACGTTGACGGGTCGACGCGCAATGCGCTCGACGCAAATCTCGCGGCTTCCGATGAAATCGCGCGGCAATTGCGGCTGCGCCATATCGGCGGGTTGATCGTGGTGGATTTCATTTCGATGCGCAGCCCGCGCGATCGCGCCCTGGTCGAACGCGCCTTGCAGACGGCCCTGGCCCGCGACCCGGTCGAGACCCAGATGTTGCCCATGTCGAAATTCGGTCTGGTCGAGCTTGCGCGCGAACGTCGCGGGCGCCCCATCGCGGAGCTGCTGGCATGAGCAAATGCCCGGTCTGCGGCAAAGAATCAGCGGGCGGAAAACTCCGCGCTTTCTGCTCAAAACGCTGCGCCGATGTTGATCTCGGCCGCTGGCTCGGCGAGCGCTATGTCGTGCAGAAAGACGACCCTGACGCGGATCCTGTGGATTTGACCGGGGATTCAGATGGGACCCCGCTGGACAGCCCGGATTCACCCGGTTATACGCCTCGCTCCCGCGAAGACGGGTAAGCCCGGGTAGCTCAGTTGGTAGAGCAGGCGACTGAAAATCGCCGTGTCGGTGGTTCAAATCCGCCCCCGGGCACCACCCTTCGCTCGCCGAAGGCGAGCTTCGGGTGGCAGGCCATTTCCAGCTCAAGAAAATCCATGTCGCCCGAAGCGCGAAGCGCGCAGGGAGATACCTTTTCTTCATGCTCGCTGTAGGATCCTGGTCACCATGATCCGCGCCACGCTCGCCATCGTTTTGCTCACCTCCGCGCTGGCTGGCTGTGGCGTCTCGCCCGGTCCTGCGGCGGAAACCGAATTTGCCTGCAACGCGCAGCAGCGCTGGCAGAACACGGGCGTCTACGTCGCCCAGGGCGAGAAATTCCGCATTACATGGGTGAACGGGCTTTGGACGCCGAATGTCGGCCAGGGCATCGTGACCCCGGCAGGCCTGGTCGAACGCGCCCGCCCGGGCAGCCCGCTCCCCAGCGCACCGGCCGGCTCGCTGATTGGCCGGATCGGCACCGATACGTTCCTGATCGGCGAAGACGTCGAAACCATCGCCACCCAGAACGGCTTCCTGCAATGCTCGATGAACGACACGCTGACCGACACGTACGGTCAGAAGCTGTTGGACAATTACGGCCGCGTGACGATGCGAATCACCAAGGCAACCTGGCGCGACCGCGCCGACTGCCCATTCGCAGCTGGCTGTGACTCGCTGTGGCCGGGCCGCTGGATCGACAGCGCCCGTGATAAGCCGCTGAATTGACGGCCTAAGCCCTCATCCCAGCGCAGGCAGAGATCCAATCCGCAGCAACGCAGGGCTGGTTCGCCAAGCCCTTCCTTGACTTCTCGTACCCAAACCCGCATCTCCACGCCGCGTCTTACGCCTCGCGACGCGCTGGGCAGTTCACCAGTCCTGACTTGAAGTCCGGGTAGAACCGCCGCCGCGAGAACCAATTTCCCCCGATCACCGGCAGCGCGCCGTCGTTCGACAAAACGCCGCTCGGACTCCGTGCGAGGCGGTCGGCGAGAAAGACTCTTGTGACTAGTTTCAATGACCTCGGCCTTGCCGAACCGCTTTTGCGCGCGCTCAGCACCGAGGGCTACACCACGCCGACGCCGATTCAGGCCAAGGCAATTCCGCCGGTTCTCGCAGGCCGCGATCTGATCGGCATCGCCCAGACCGGCACCGGCAAAACCGCCGCCTTCTCGCTTCCGCTGCTGCAGCGTCTTGCCGCCAGCGACAAACGCGCGGCGCCGAAATCGATGCGCGCGCTGATCCTGACGCCGACGCGCGAACTTGCGCTGCAGATCGCAGACAGCCTCGCCACCTATGGTCGTCACCTGCAATTCCGCCACACCGTCATTTTCGGCGGCGTTGGTCAGGAACCGCAGGTTCGTTCGGTCGCGCGCGGCATCGACATCGTCGTCGCAACGCCGGGCCGTTTGATCGACTTGATGGGCCAAGGCCACATCAATGTCGGCTCGGTCGAAACCTTCATCCTCGATGAAGCCGACCGTATGCTCGACATGGGCTTCATTCACGACGTCAAACGCGTCGTCGCCAAGCTGCCGAAAGAACGCCACACCCTGTTCTTCTCGGCCACGATGGCGGGCGATGTCGGCAAGCTCGCCGAAGGTCTGCTGAAAGATCCGGTGCGCGTCGAAGTCACGCCACAAGCGACGACGGCCGAGAAAGTCGAACAGTCGGTGATCTTCGCCGAAAAAGACGAGAAGCGTCGTTTGCTGCTCAAGCTGTTCGAAGATCCCAAGCTGGAACGCGCGATCATTTTCACGCGCATGAAGCACGGCGCCAACCGCGTGTCTGAATTGCTCGACAAAGCCGGCGTCCCGGCGGCGGCAATTCATGGCAACAAGTCGCAATCGGCCCGCGTTCGCGCGCTGGAAGATTTCCGCGCCGGCCGCATTCGTGCGCTGGTCGCCACCGACATCGCCGCGCGCGGCATCGACGTCGACGGCATCACGCACGTGATCAATTTCGAATTGCCGAACGTTGCTGAGCAATATGTCCATCGCATCGGCCGCACCGCGCGTGCTGGCGCGACCGGCATCGCGATCGCGTTCTGCGACCGTGAAGAGCGCTCCTATCTGCGCGACATCGAAAAGCTCATCCGCATGAAGCTGACGCCGAATGCGATGGAGATCCCCGGCCCCAGCGCCGCTGAACTCGCAGCACCGCGCGAATCGCGTCCGCCGCAGCACCACCGTCAGGGGCAGCAGCAGCGTCAGGGCCAACAGCCCCGTCGTGAAGACGGCAATCGCCCCGGCAACGGCCAGAATCGTCCGCGTCGTCGTCGTGGCGGCGGTGGCGGCTTGAACAGCGGCGGTGCGCCGGCTAATGCGTCCCGGTCTTCAAACGGAGCCCGTCCCAACTAATGATCCCGCGCTACAGCCGGCCTGAAATGGTGAAGATCTGGGAGCCGGAAAACCGGTTCCGGATCTGGTTCGAAATCGAAGCCCATGCCTGCGACGCGCAGGCAGCGTTGGGTGTGATTCCGAAAGAAGCCGCCAAGGCAGTCTGGGAGCGCGGCAAGTGGGACATCGCGCGCATCGATGAAATCGAGCGCGAGACCAAGCACGACGTCATCGCCTTCCTGACCAACCTTGCCGAGCATGTTGGTCCGGAAGCGCGGTTCGTCCACCAGGGCATGACGTCGAGCGACGTGCTCGACACATGCCTGTCGGTGCAACTAACGCAAGCCGCCGATCTCCTGCTGGCCGATCTCGATTTGCTGCTTGCAGCTCTCGAACGTCGCGCGCGCGAACACAAACGCACGCCGACGATCGGGCGCAGCCACGGCATTCACGCCGAACCGACGTCGTTCGGTCTCAAACTGGCGACGCACTACGCGGCGTTCAAACGCAACCGCGATCGCCTGGCTGCAGCGCGCGCCGACGTCGCGACCTGCGCCATTTCCGGCGCTGTCGGCACGTTTGCGACGATCGACCCCGCGGTCGAAGAACATGTCGCGAAGAAAATGGGGCTGACGCCCGAAACAATTTCGACCCAGGTCATTCCGCGCGACCGTCACGCTGCGTTCTTTGCAGCAATGGCGATCACCGCCTCGTCGATCGAGAATCTTGCGATCGAGATCCGCCATCTCCAGCGCAGCGAAGTGCGCGAAGCGGAAGAGTATTTCTCGCCCGGCCAGAAAGGCTCGTCGGCGATGCCGCACAAGCGCAACCCGGTCCTGACCGAGAACGTCACCGGCATCGCGCGCGTGGTGCGCGCTGCTGTGATTCCGGCGTTGGAAAACGTCGCGCTGTGGCACGAGCGCGATATCTCGCATTCGTCGGTCGAGCGCTTGAACGGCCCCGACGCGACCGTCGCCTTGGACTTCGCGCTGGCGCGCATGACCAGCGTCATCGACAAGCTGGTCGTCTATCCCGAAAACATGCGCCGCAATCTCGACGCGCTGGGCGGGCTGCATTATTCGCAGCGCGTGATGCTGGCACTGACGCAGGCTGGTCTCAGCCGCGAAGACAGCTACAAAGCCGTCCAACGCAATGCGATGGCGGCCTGGGAAAATCGCCGCGACTTCCGCGCCGAACTGGAGAAGGACGAAGAACTCGCCAAGCTGTTGCCCAAAGCACAGCTCGATGGGTTGTTCGACCCCGACTTCTATTTGCGCAATGTCGATGTGGTTTTCGCCCGAGTCTTCGGCAAGGCGTAACAGCGGAACAGTCGTCTTGCCCGTCGGTTCGACCCGTAGAACCACGACGGAGACGATCGATGAAGGCAATCAAACGGGCCGCGCTGCCCATTCTTGCCGTGCTGGCGCTTGCTGCCTGCGGCAGCAGCGACAAAACCGTCAGTTATACCAAGACCACCACGACCGAAGTCGAACGCGGCGCGGGTAATCCGTAACCTGCCTCCGGCGCGGACTCAGCTACCGCCGAGTCCGCCGCCGAGCAGCATCTGTTGCATGCTCGCGCGGCCGACCGGCATCGAATAGTGATAGCCCTGCCCGTATTGCAGCCCCATCTCGCGCAGCATGTCGGCGGTGCTTTCTTCTTCGATCCCTTCGGCGATCACTTTTAACGACATCGACTGGCCGAGACCGACGATGGTGCGCACGATGGCGCGGCTGCGATCGCTGGATGCCAACGCGTTGACGAAGGTACGATCGATTTTAAGACTGTCGATCGGAAACCGGTGCAGATAGCTCAAGCTGGAATAGCCGGTGCCGAAATCGTCGAGCGCGATCGAGACGCCCAGCGAACGTAATTCGGTCAGTACGCGATAGGCGATCTCGGGACTGTTGATCAGTCCGCTTTCGGTGATTTCCAATTTCAGCAGCGACGGATCGAATCCGGCCGTGCCGAGCAGCTTGCGCACATTCGCAACCAGCTGCATGTCGACGAAATTCTCGGCCGCGATGTTGATCGACAAGAAGAGCGGCTTGGTGCTGCGCCCCTTCTTACCGGCAACCGCTTCCTGCGCCGACGCCAGGCTTTTCCAGGCGCTGGCCAGCACGACCGCGTCAATTTCGCGGATGAGGCCGGTCTGCTCGGCAACGCCGATGAACTCGATCGGCGGGATCAGACCGCGATCCGGCTTGCGCCAGCGCGCCAATGCTTCAAAGCCGGCGATCTCGCCCGTGTCGAGATCGACGATTGGCTGGAAGAACGGTTCGAACTCGTCGTTGTCGAGCCCTTGGCGCAATTCGCCTTCGATCGTCAGGGTGCGCACCACATCGTCGCGCATGGCGCCTGCAACCGGCGGCGATGCGCGGCGATCGTGTACCGCCTGCAGCCGCATCAGCAGCGAGGTCACCAGCGAATAGATGTCGGGTTGGCTTGCGCGCAGCGACTCGCCGATGGCGTCGCGCGGAACGACCAGCACATCGAGCTCAGTTCGCGCCGTTGCCGTGGCCGGGCGCAAATCGTCGTCGATCAAAGCTGCTTCGCCAAAAATCTCGCCGGGCCCAAGCGCGGCAAGCACGACCAATCGTCCATCGCGCTCAATCGCGATTTCGACCGATCCACGTTCGATGATGTAGGCGCAATCGGCGGGTGCACCTTCCCCGAAGACGACGATGCCAGGCGCAATCGACTTTCGGTACACGCGGTCAATGCCTCACTACGCAGCGACAGCGCGTCGCCGGCACAAATCACCGTGGTCATGCGTTGTTGGCGCAGCAATACCTATCTGTCTAGCCCTTAATATGACGTTCGCATCGACGGACACGATTGAACCCGCACCCACCATGCCGTCGCCGCCGGTCGCGGCGCGGCAGGCAGGGCTGCGCTATGTCAGCGATGAAAGTCCTGGAATCACGCGACGCAAAGCGCGTGGCGGCTTCACCTATTTGGCTGCCGACGGAACGCAAATTCGCGACGACAAGTCGTTGCGCCGCATTCGCGCGCTCGCAATTCCGCCTGCCTACACAGATGTTTGGATCTGTCCGTTGCCGAACGGCCACATCCAAGCGACCGGCCGCGACGCACGTGGGCGCAAGCAATATCGCTATCACGCCAAATGGCGCGAAGTGCGCGACGAGGCCAAGTACGAACGCACCCTCGCCTTCGCCGAAGCCCTGCCCGCGATTCGCGCGCGGGTCGATGCCGACTTACGGCGCACTGGGCTGCCGCGCGAAAAGCTTCTTGCGACCGTGGTGCGGCTGTTGGAGTCGACCTTGATTCGCGTCGGCAACGAAGAATACGCACGCGACAATGGCAGCTATGGGCTGACGACGATGCGCGACAAGCACGTCGAAACCGAAGGCGCCAAGATCCGGTTTGAGTTCAAAGGCAAAAGCGGCAAGAAACACGCGGTCGAGATTCGCGACCGCCGCCTCGCCAAGATTGTCGCTGCCTGTCAGGCGCTGCCGGGCCAGGAGCTGTTCCAGTATCTCGACGAGAATGACGAACGGCGCAGCATCAGCTCGGACGACGTCAACGCCTATCTGCGCGAGATCACCGGCCAGGATTTTACCGCCAAGGATTTCCGCACCTGGGCCGGCACCGTGCTGGCAGCTTTGGCGCTGCAGGCGTTCGAAAGCTTCGACAGCCAGGCCGCCGCCAAACGCCAAGTGACCGAAGCGATCGAGAAAGTCGCTGCCCGGCTCGGCAACACCAAGGCGGTGTGCCGTAAATGCTACATCCACCCCGAGATCTTCGCCGCCCATCTCGACGGCAGCTTGGCCGAGCGGCTCAAGGTCGAAACCGAGATCGAACTCGTGCAAGGTCTGACCTCGATGAGCAGCGAGGAGACCGCGGTTTTGGCTTTTCTGCAGCAGCGGCTGGCGAAAGCCGTCAGCAAGACGAAGAAGAAACGCGCGGCGAAAAAGACCGGCGCAAAACGCATGCGGACCCACTGACATGATCCGCAACGTCTTGGGCCTGGCCTGGGACGCGGGCGAACGGTTGGTCGATGATGACGGGCTCGAAATGTCGGGCCATGTCGCCTTTACCGCGATGCTCGCGCTGTTTCCGTTTCTTGTGTTCCTGGCTGCACTGGCTGGCCTGGTCGGCGACGTGCACGGCGCCGAGACCTTCGTCGAATATCTGTTTCTGTTCGTGCCGCAAGAGATCGTCAAAACGCTGGTGCCGATCATCAACCAGGTTCTGTCGACGCCACGCACCGATCTCGCCGCAATTGGTCTGGTCGCAGCTTTGTGGTCCGCCATGTCGGGCGTCGATGCGCTGCGCGTTTCACTGAACCGTGCCTACGGCGCTTCCGAGGAACGCCCCTATTGGCGCCGCAAGCTGATGGATCTCGCCTTCGTGCTGCTGGGTTCGTTGATGATCGTGCTGCTCACGATCGGCATCGTGCTCGGCCCGCTGGTGGCGCAGATCCTGACGCGCATCCTCGGCATGTTCGCGCCCGAGCTCGATCTCTGGGCGCGCGGACGCTACGTCGTCACCTTGGTGGTGATGCTCGTCGGGCTGGTCGTGGTGCATCGCTGGCTGCCGAACTTGAAACACCGCGCGCGTGACGTGTTGCCGGGCGCAATTGCAACGACGGTGCTGTGGGTGCTGGCGGCGATGCTGTTCAGCGAATATCTGGGCCGCTTTGCCAATTACGGTGCGACCTATGGCAGTCTGGCCGGCGTCATCGCCGCCCTGCTCTTCTTTTATGTCAGCGCTATTTTGTTCGTGTATGGCGGGCATCTGAATGCCGCGCTGTATCGACGGAGGAAACAACCGTGAAATACGCACTCGCGCTTTTGGCTCTCGCTCTGCCTTCGATGTCCGCAGCGGAAGAGATCGGCAGCGTCGACACCGCGTTCAAGCTGATCGGCCCCAACCACAAGATCGTGGTCGAGGCGTTCGACGATCCCAAGGTGCAGAACGTCGCGTGTCACGTCTCAAGTGCCAAGAAAGGCGGCCTGAAAGGCGCGGTCGGTCTCGCCGAAGACACGTCCGACGCGTCGATCGCCTGCCGGCAGATCGGTCCGATCACGATCAAAGAGGAACTGAAAGACGGCGAAGAAGTCTTCAACGAGCGCCGCTCGATTCTGTTCAAGCGGCTGCGCGTCGTGCGCTTTCTCGACAAGACTCGCAACACGCTCGTCTACGTCGTGTACAGCGACAAGCTGATCGACGGATCCCCGAAGAACAGCCTGTCGACCGTACCGATTATGCCGTGGGGCAAGTGACGTGTGTTAGCACGTCATCCCTGCGTAGGCAGCGATCCATCGCGACGCCGCCGCGATCCTGGCGACGTCGCGAACATGGATGAATGGATCCCCGCTTTCGCGGGGATGACGCGTTCGCGTCAGATCCGACCCAGCAACAGCAGGATCAGCAGCACGACCAGAACCGTGCCAAGCACGCCGCTCGGGTAATAGCCCCAACCGCGGCTATACGGCCAAGCGGGCACGGCACCGACCAACAGCAGGATCAGCACCACAAGAAGAATCGTCGACAAGGCCATTTGGGCACCTCTGATCAAACACTGCCCGAACAACACACCTCGATCGTATTATGTTCCGGAACGCTGGCCGCTCGTGCGCCGTTGCTGCGACATGCCCCGCTCGCTTCGTATCAGCCTGTATGTCCTCGCCTCGCTCGCCGGCCTCATTGTGCTGGTCGCGCTGTTGTTTCAATGGAACTGGCTGAAAGCCCCGATTGAGGCGCGGCTTGGCCGGGCTACGGGCAAACAGGTCAAAATCGTCGGTGACGTGCATGGCGAATGGCACTGGCATCCGCGCATCGTGTTCGACGACGTCCAGATCAGCGAGCCCGACTGGCAAGGCAACGGCACCAAGGTTGGGCAGATCGAGCATACCGAAATCGTCGTCAGCGTCCCGGCCCTGTTCCGCGGCGCGCTGGAACTGCCCGAAATCAAACTGATCAAACCAGAACTTGCGCTGGTGCGGCATGCCGACGGCAGCGCCAACTGGACGCTCGACCTGCCCGACGACAACAGCGGCAGCGGTCCCAAGATCGGCAATTTGCAGATCGAACACGGCAAGCTGGCACTGCAGGACGCACTGAAAAAAATCGGCATCGAAAGCCAAGTCCAGACGGTCAACGACAAGGACGGCAACGGTCGCATCCGCATCACCGGGCACGGCACTTACAAGGACGCCAAGTTCGAGCTGAAATTCGAAGGCGGCTCGGTGTTGAATCTGCGCGACACGACGCAGCCCTACAAAGTGAATGTCGACGCCGTCGCCGGGCGCACGCATCTGACTGCGGTCGGTACCGTGATCGATCCGGTCCAGATGGCCGGGCTGAATCTGCTGACGACGCTCGAAGGCGAAAACGCCGCCGACCTGTTTCCGATCGCGGGCATCGCCGCGCCGGATACGCCGCCCTACAAGCTGACCGGAACGTTGCTGCGCAAAGGCAAGATTTTCACCTTCCAAAAGTTCGACGGCACGGTGGGCGACAGCGATCTGCAGGGCACGCTGCAATTCGACGCCGGCCGCGAACGCATGCTGATCAGCGGCAACCTCCATTCGAAACAGCTCAAACTGAAAGATCTCGGTCTCGTCGTCGGTGCGCCAGCCGGCACGACCAGCCGCCGCGGCACCAACACCGAGCAGCGCGTCGTCGCCGAACGATTTCGCAACAGCGATCGGGTTCTGCCCGATGCGCCGCTCGACTTTGCCCGTATCCGCAGCGTCGACGCCGACGTGACGTTGAAGGCGCAGACTTTAGAAGCGCCGGGCCTGCCGCTCGAAGATCTCGATCTCGGCATCAAGCTCGACAATTCGCTGCTGGGCTTGAAGCCGTTGAAAGTCGGCGTTGCGGGCGGCCGCGCCGAAGGCGGCATCGTGATCGATGCGCGCCAGGACCGGGTCAAAACCGAATACGATCTGCGTTTGCGCGGATTCAAGTTCGAAGAAATTCTGCGACGCGCCGGCGTGCCCGGCCATGGCGACGGAACCATCAACGGTCGCATCCAGCTGGTCGGCACCGGCAATTCAATCCGCCGCTCGCTCGGCAATGCCGACGGACAAATCTCGGCGGTGATGGAAGGCGGTCGCCTGTCGAGCCTCGCGACCGAACTGGTCGGGTTGGATATCGCAGAAGCGATCGGCTTTGCGATCACCGGTGACAAGACCTACCCGATGCGTTGCGCCGTCGCCGACTTCAATGTGCGCGACGGGATCATGGATCCACGCGCGCTCGTGATCGACACGACCGATACGCTGATCGTCGGCCAGGGTGACATCTCGCTGCGGCGCGAGGCGCTGGACCTGCGGATCGAAGCCAATCCCAAAGACGTCTCGCCGCTGACGGTCCGCACGCCGATCACGATCGGCGGCACGTTCAAATATCCCGCCATCGGCGTCGATCCCAAGCCGCTGCTGATCAAAGGCGGCATCGCCGCCGTGCTCAGCGTCGTGCTGACGCCGGTGGGCGCGGCGCTCGCCTTCGTTGATCCCGGCGAAGGCGCCCAGGACAGCGACTGCCGCGGCATGATCAACGAAGCCAACACGCGCATGACCCCGGCAGCCCAGGATGCGACCAAACAGGCGACTCCAAAGCCTCAAGGAAGCCCGCGAACCGGCACTGGCAGCTCGACGCCGGTCAAACCCGACAAACATTCACAGCCCCGTCACTAGCGCCCGCGTTTCGATATCAGCGCTCAATCGCACGATAAAATCGACACGACCTACAGCGCATACGCACCCCAGCTGCCGCAATCGGCGTGTGATTTACCTTTCAGCAAGTCGCGGATTCGATCGTCCCCGCATCATAAATGCGAGAGACGTCCACAATGGGTCGCTTCGAAAATCTACCGATCGGCCGCCGGGTCGGGTTCGGCTTTGCTGCCATCCTGCTGTTGCTGCTGGCTGTGGCGACCATCGGTTGGCGCGGCGTCGCCTCCATGGACACTGCGTTCGACGAATATCGGCGCGTTTCGTCCAACACGCTCAATCTTGCGATCGCGAGCCGCGAAGTCGTCGGCCTGCGGCGCAATACCTTGAGCTGGCGCCTGACGCGCGACGTCAAAGTCGTCGAACGTTTCGACACGCTGGTGAAGAATCTCGGCACCTCGCTGACCGAACTTGAGCGCGGCACGCACGCGGAGGACCGCAAGGCCCGCTATCGCAAGCTGCAAGAGCTGCTGACCGGCATCAATGGCGACTTTCGCACCATGATTGCCGGCAAAGACAACGCCGCGATCGAAACGGCCGCAGCGGCGATCGACGACAAGGCGCAAGCCATGACCAATCTCGCCGACGAAGCACGCGCCCTGGAGACGAAACGGACTGAAGCGCTGGGGACGGAAATCAACGAAACCGGCGCGCGCACCCAGCTTCTGTCGCTGATCATTGCAGCCGGCGCGCTGATTTCTGGCATTGCCGCCGCAGTTGTCGTCGCACGCAGCGTGGTGCGCCCAATCGGCGCTATTACCGGCACGATGAGTGAACTGTCGCAAGGCAAGCGCGACGTCGAGATTCCGGGCCGCACGCGCAAGGACGAAATTGGCACCATGGCCGCCGCGTTGGAAGTCTTCCGCGCCGGTCTGGTCGAGAACGAACGGATGGCTGCAGCACAACGCGAAGAAGAGCTGCTGAAACTGGAACGGCAGAAACGCATCGACGGGCTGGTTGCGAATTTTGAAAACAGCGCCACTGCGATCGTCGATGCGGTCAGCGGTGCATCGACCGAGCTGCAAAGCACCGCCGAAGCCATGGCGGCGATTGCTGAAGAAACCAACCGTCAGGCGCTGACGGTTTCATCGGCCAGCGAAGAAGCCTCGGTCAATGTCGGCACGGTTGCCGCAGCCGCCGAAGAATTGTCGAGCTCGATCTCGGAAATCGGCCGCCAAGTCACGCGCTCGGCCGAAGAAGCATCGGCTGCGGGCGAACGCGCGCAACGTACCGACGCAACCGTGCGGGCTTTGTCGGAAGCAACCGCCAAGATCGACGAAGTCGTGACCTTGATCGACAGCGTCGCGGGCCAAACCAACCTGCTGGCACTCAATGCGACGATCGAAGCAGCCCGCGCCGGCGAAGCAGGCAAAGGCTTTGCGGTTGTCGCCAGCGAGGTCAAATCGCTGGCGCAACAGACGTCGCGCGCGACCGAAACGATCCGCGGACAAATCCAGGCGGTGCAGACGACGTCGGGCGAAGCAGTGATGGCGGTCGGCGAGATCACGAAAGTGATCACGACGATTCAGGAAAGCAGCACGATCATCGCTAGCGCGGTCGAAGAACAGGTCGCCACCACCGGCGAGATCGCGCGCAATGTGCAGCAGGCAGCAGCCGGCACGAAAGAAGTCTCGTCGAACATCGCCGGCGTCAGCCAGGCAGCTGAATCGGCTGGTGCTGCGGCGAGCCAGGTGTTGGGTGCAGCCAGCGAGCTTGCGCGTCAGGCCGACACGTTGCGCGGCGAAGTGCGCCGCTTCCTCGACGGGGTGCGCGCTGCCTAGCTCAGTTTTCGCTTCACGAAAACGAGCAAACCAAAAAGCGAAGCATGATCCCGAGGGATCATGCTTGAGCGCCTTTAACGATCATCGGGATCCCCGCCACCACCAGCACGACGCGATCGGCGGTGGCGGCGATCCGTTGATGCAGACGGCCCGCTTCGTCGCGAAAGCGACGCGCCAGTGCGTTGTCGGGCACGATGCCCAGCCCGACTTCGTTCGAGATCAGAAAAATATCGAGATCGGGTGCAGTCAGCGCCTGCAGCAGCGCGTCGCTGCATGCTTCGACGTCTTCGTCGGCCAGCATCAGGTTGGTCAGCCACAAAGTCAGGCAATCGACCACGATCACTTGGTTCGCCGACGCTTCCCGCGCCACGATCGCGGGCAAGGCCAACGGCTCTTCGATTGTGCGCCACAAGGGCCCGCGTTCTTCGCGATGGCGCGCGATGCGCGCCGACATCTCATCGTCGCCGGCCGCGGCGGTTGCGATCATCACCAGGTTGCGCGACTCCGCGGCCCGACGCTGGGCTTCGCTTAGCGCGTAGCGCGTCTTGCCCGACCGTGCGCCGCCCAGGACTAAGGTAATCACGGCATAACTCGCATCTCGCTCGGCTTGTTGACGAAGCCCTGCGCGGCCCCTAAGCCGGCCCCCACGACAGGTTCCTCTTCAAACGAGGATCAAAAGGGAACTCGGGTGGAAAACCCGGGCTGCCCCCGCAACTGTAAGCGGCGAGCCCACCCGTCATACGCCACTGGCATTCGTGCTGGGAAGGCGACGGGCAGCGCACTGACCCGCGAGCCAGGAGACCTGCCTGTCGGATGTCGTCACTCGACCGGCCGGGGTGCGCCGAGCGAGCGGGACTCTTCCCGAAAGACGGCGAGTCGTCTGCTGCGACCAGCGGACGAAGTGGCGCCGCACGTTTCGCACCGCTTCGATCGCTGAACGCAGCCTCACCGTTCGTGGAGGTTGTCTTGGTTCGCCGTTCGTCTCTTTCCGTCCTCGCTGCCGGGCTGTTGTCCAGCACCGCTGCAATCGCCGAAGGCCTGCCCGCCGCATCGTCCTCGCCTGACGAGATCGTCGTCGTTGCGACGCGCGCGCCGGCACGCCTGGACCAGATCGGCCAGTCTGTCTCGGTTCTCACCGAAGCCGATATCCGCGCCGATCAAGCGCTGGTCGTAACCGATTTGCTGCTGCGCACGCCGGGCATCTCGTACAATCGCAATGGTGGTCCGGGCGAAACCACGTCGCTGCGCATTCGCGGTGCCGAGAGCGACCAGACGATCGTGCTGGTCGACGGCGTCAAGCTGAACGACCCGTCTTCGACTGGTGGTGGCTACAACTTCGCCAACCTCGTCACCGCCGACATTACGCGCATCGAAATTCTGCGTGGCGCGCAGTCGGTTTTGTGGGGCAGCCAGGCGATCGGCGGCGTGGTCAACATCATCACCGCCGAACCGATCAAGCCGTTGCAGGCCGACCTGAAAATCGAAGGCGGCAATCGCGGCACCTTCTCGGCCAGGGCCGGCGTCGGTGGCGTCAGCGAGAACGTGCTGTGGCGGGTCGCAGCTTCGCATTACCGCACCAGCAGCGTATCGGCCTTCGATGCACGGTTTGGTGGTCGCGAACGCGATCCGTATCACAACGACACGGTCAGCGGCCGACTGCGCATCAATCTGACCAGCGACGCATCGATCGATTTCCGCGGTTACTATTCCGACGCGCGAAACGACTTTGACTCAACCACGCGCGACGACCTGGAATACGGCCGCACCAAAGAGCTGCTCAACTATACCGGGTTGAATTTTGGCGCTTTCGACGGTCGTCTGAAAAACCGCCTGGCGCTGCAATACACGCGCACCGAGCGGATGAACTTCAATCCCGAACAGCGCGTCACGACCACGACCTTCGATGCGCTGGGCGAGAATCTGCGCTTTGAATATCAAGGCACGCTGCAAATCACCAAAGGCTGGCAAGCGGTGTTCGGTGCCGAACACGAACATTCGAACTTCCGCTCGGCCTCGCCCACTGCAACTGCGCCCAGTCCGACGCCGGCAAAAGCCAGCACCGATATCGACAGCGGCTACGCGCAGCTGCAAGTCGAACCGGTCCAGGACCTGACCTTGACCGCCGGTCTGCGTTTTGACGATCACGCAACCTTCGGCAGCCATACCACGACGCAAGCATCGGCCGCTTGGCGCCTGTTCAACGGAGCGACGATCCTGCGCGCCTCCTACGGCGAAGGATTCAAGGCGCCGACCTTGTTCCAGCTCTTCTCGGACTTCGGCAACAAGGCGCTGCAGCCGGAAGAAGCGCAAAGCGGCGACGTCGGCATCGAGCAACATGTATGGGGCAACCGCGTCATCGCGCAGGCGACCTGGTTCAAACGTGACTCGGTCAACCTGATCAACTTCGTGTCGTGCACCAGCATCGCCACGCCGAATTGCGCCAACGGCCGCTTCGGCTTTTACGACAACGTTGCGCGGGCCGAAGCGGAAGGTATCGAATTGTCGATGACCTTGAATCCGATCGACCCGCTGACGATCACCGCCAATTACACCTATACCGAAGCCAAAGACCGTTCGCCGGGATCGGCGACCTTTGGCCGGGAATTGTCGCGTCGCCCACGACGCACGGCCAATGCGACCGTGTCGTATGACTGGCCGTTCGCCGTCACGACCAGCGTCGCCGTCCGCTATGGCGGTCGCAGCTTTGACAATGCGACCAACCTGACGCGGCTCGAAGCCTATACGTTGCTGGATCTGCGTGCTTCGTGGCAGGTGACCGCCAATGTCGAGCTGTATGGCCGCGTCGAGAACGTCACCAACGAAACCTATGAAACGACATTCCGCAACGGCACGTTGGGCCGCACCGGGTATGTCGGTGCACGGTTGACCTTCTGACAATGAACCCGTTTCTCCGGCACGGCGGAAATCTGGACGCGGCACGCCGCGCCTGGCCCGCTGCGCCGGAGCCGTGGCTCGATCTTTCGACCGGACTCAATCCGCACACTTACAACGCGCCGCGCGCCAGCGACGCGCAGCGTGCGCGTCTGCCGCTGCGCGAAGAACTTGTCGCCTTGCGCGATGCGGCTGCAGCGGCGTTCGACGTTGTCGATGCAACCCGCGTCGCACCGGTTGCGGGCGCCGAAGCGGCGTTGCGCGCCCTTCCCTTGCTTGGGCTCGGCCATTCGGTTGCGCTGGATCCAGCGCTCTATGCCAGCCACGACGCTGCTTGGCGCGCGGCCGGTGCACGCATCGTTGCACCCGGTGACGACGCCGATATTTGCGTCGTGATCAATCCCGCCAATCCAACCGGTGCGGTAACCGACATCGCCGCCATCCGTGCGCTTGCCGACCGGCAAAGTGCGCGCAACGGTTGGCTGGTGATCGATGAAAGCTTCGCCGACACCGATCCCGAGATCAGCGTCGCGCTATGGCC
Organism: Roseiterribacter gracilis; assembly: GCA_018332375.1. Taxonomy (GTDB): domain Bacteria; phylum Pseudomonadota; class Alphaproteobacteria; order BOG-932; family Roseiterribacteraceae; genus Roseiterribacter; species Roseiterribacter gracilis. The sequence continues at coordinate 951,552 of BOPV01000001.1, forward strand.
GCATCCGCGACTGATCGTGCTGCGCTCGTTTGGAAAATTCTTTGGCCTGGCTGGCCTGCGGCTCGGCTTCGTGGTTGCCGATCAACAAGTGCTCGAGCGGCTGCATGCAGCGATTGGCGATTGGCCCGTGTCCGCCGACGCGATCGTTGCGGGCACGCATGCATATCGCGATCTGGCTTGGATCCAGCAGATGCGCCTGCGTCTCGCCGACGAGTCACAGCGGCTTGGTACGTTGCTGCGCGCGGCCGGATTCGAAACCATCGGCGGCACCAAGCTGTTCCAGCTGACGCGCAGCAAAGATGCGCAGCGCCGGTTCGACGCGTTGGCGGCGCAAGGGATTTTGACTCGCCCCTTCCAGGATCAGCCAGACTGGCTACGATTCGGACTTCCGCCCGCTGACGGCTGGCAGCGGCTTGCGATTTCGTTGGAGAGGCTGGCATGAGCGACGACATCAACCGCGCGCACAATGAAGCGATGAAAGCGCTCAAAGCCGAGCGCGACGAGATGATGCGCGAGAAGCGCGCCGGCCACGGCTTGTTGATGGTTCACACCGGCGACGGCAAAGGCAAATCGACGGCGGCGTTCGGCATGATCGCGCGCGCGCTGGGCTGGGGTTTCGAGGTCGGCGTCGTGCAATTCATCAAGGGCAAGTGGAAGACCGGCGAGAAGGAATTCTTCCGCCGTTTCCCCGACCAGGTTCGCTTTCACGTCATGGGCGAAGGCTTCACCTGGGAAACGCAGGATCGTGCGCGCGACATTGCCGCCGCCGAAGCTGCCTGGGAAAAAGCAAAAGAGCTATTGGCCGACACGTCGCTACATCTCGTCGTACTCGACGAGCTGAACATCGCGCTGCGCTACGACTATCTCGACGTGAACCAGGTCGTCGCCGATTTGCAGGCCCGGCCGCGCGAGATGCATGTCTGCGTCACTGGCCGCAACGCCAAGCCCGAATTGATCGCAGTCGCCGACCTCGTCACCGAGATGCAGTCGGTGAAACATCCGTTCGACGCCGGGTTGAAGGCCCAGCGCGGAATCGATTTCTGATGCGCATCACGCGCCGCGCTGTGCTGGCTGGTCTCGCCACGATGCCGACCGCATCGCTGGCGGAACCGACGCAGCGCGTCGTGTCGCTCAACCCGTGCCTCGACGCGGCGCTGGTCGAAATCGCCGACCGCGCCCAGGTCGTCGCCATCAGCCACTATGCGCGCCAGACGCAGGCCTCGATCCTGGCCGAAACCGCGCACGACATTCCGATCACCTACGAAAGCGCCGAAGAAATTCTCGCGCTGCGCCCCGATCTGGTTCTGGCCAGCCGCCATTCCGCGCCCGCGACGCGCAATGCGCTCGACCGGTTCGGCATTCGCGTCGAAACCTTCACCGTGCCCGACACGGTGGCGCAAAGCATCGCGCAGGTCGAACGGATCGCGACCTTGACCAACAACGTATCGCGCGGCGCAGCGCTGATTGCGCGCATCGAAGCGGCGTTGCGCGCCGCCCAACCGAGCGACGACGCAAGGCCGCGCGCGCTGGTGTTTCAACCACGCGGCTTCGCCGCCGGCGAAGGCACGTTGGTCGACGAGATGCTGAAACGCACTGGCTTCGCCAATGCGGCGGGTCGCTATGGCTTGAAGAAATGGGGCAACGTGCCGCTCGAAGCGTTGCTCGACGATCCACCCGACATTCTTCTGTCCGGTGACGTGGCAACCGATCGGCCGCCTTGGGCCGAGCGCATCGTCAATCATCCGGCTTTGCGCCTGGTCGCCAACCGCATGCGCCGCGGCGTGTTTCCCGAACGGCTGCTCTATTGCGGCGGACCGGTGCTGCTGTACACGGCGCCGATCCTGGCCGCTGCACGCAAAGAATGGGCGCGCACAGCATGAAGCATCCACCTCTTTCGATCGTGCTGATCGGCGGCGTCGTGCTGGTGCTCGGCCTGGCGGTGTTGTCGCTCAGCGTCGGGCGCATCTGGATTCCGCTCGCGACCTTTCTGAACGACGCCGATACGACACAGCGTGCGATCCTGTTGGGCTTGCGCGTGCCACGCACCTTGCTGGCCATGCTCGTCGGTGGCGGTCTTGCGTTGTGTGGCGCTGCCTTGCAGGGCTACACACGCAACCCGTTGGCCGACCCCGGCATTCTCGGCGTGTCGCCGATGGCGGCGCTGGGCGCGGTCACGACTTTGTATCTTGGACTGAACACTACGCCCTGGGTGCTGCCCGCCGCTGCCGTCGGCGGTGCGATGCTGGGCATCGTTCTGCTGCTGTTGCTGGCACGGCTGACTGGCGGCGTCGTGACGTTTCTGCTGGCGGGTGTGGTGCTGCAAAGCCTGGCTGGTGCCGGCGTCGCGCTGGCGTTGAGCCTGGCGCCGAACCCGTGGGCGATCAACGAAATCGTCAATTGGCTGCTTGGCTCGCTGCAGGATCGTAGCGTCAACGAGCTGCAACTGGCGACGCCGTTCGTGCTGGTCGGCGCCGCGCTGATCTTCACCACGCGCCGTGCGCTGGATGCGCTGACCTTGGGCGAGACCGGCGCACGCGCGCTGGGAATCGAACTCGACACGACGCGCGTGTTGCTGGTGCTGGGTGTCGGACTTGTCGCCGGCGGCTGCGTTGCCGTGACCGGCGTGATCAGCTTCGTCGGCCTGGTCGTTCCGCATCTGGTGCGGCCGCTGGTGGGTGCACGTCCGGGTCGGTTGTTGTTTCCCAGTGCGCTTGGCGGCGCTGCTTTGGTGCTCGCCGCCGACATGTTGGTGCGGCTGACGCCGGCAGCAGCCGAGCTTCGCCTTGGCGTTGCGCTGTCGGTGCTGGGCGCACCGTTCTTTCTGCTGCTGTTGGTGCAACAACGCCGGCGGCTGGCATGAAACAGCTTTCTGCAAAAGGCCTGCGCGTACGGCTGGGCGACCGGCTTGTGCTCGACGATGTCAGCGCGACGTTCGACGCGGGCAACGTCACCGCAATCCTCGGACCCAACGGCGCCGGCAAATCGACCTTGCTCACCTGTCTCGCTGGTCTGCTGAAACCGGCGCGCGGTTCGGTGAAGCTCGGCGACGAATCGCTCGACACGTTGCCGTCGCGGCTGCGCGCGCAGCGGATCGGATTTCTGCCGCAGCTGCAGGAAATCGCCTGGAGCGTCGACGTCGCGACGTTGGTTGCATTGGGCCGCTTGCCGCATCGCGGCTTCGGCACGCCGACCGTCGCCGACCAGTTCGCGGTCGAGCAGGCATTGCACGCAGTCGGCCTCACCGACTTCGCCGATCGCGTCGCGACCAGCCTGTCGGGCGGCGAGCGTGCACGGGCGTTGTTGGCGCGCGTGCTTGCGGGCGAACCGCCCTGGCTGCTCGCCGACGAGCCACTGACCGGTCTCGATGTCGGCTATCAGCTCGACGCGTGCAAGCTGCTGCGCCGGATCGCCAGCGCCGGCATCGGCGTCGTCTTGACCTTGCACGATCTGCAGCTGGCGGCGCGTGTCGCCGATCGCATTCTGCTGCTGCGCGACGGGAAGATCGTCGCCGATGCGGCGCCGGCCGAAGCATTGACGACCGCGACGATCAAACAGGTCTACGGCGTCGATTCCGAAATCACGACCGGCGCGCATGGGCTGGTGATCGATGTGGTCGGCCGTGCCTGACGCAGCCGGCACTGCCGCAGCCTTGCTGCTGGAAGCCGCGGTCGGATATCCCGACGCGCTGCACCGGCGCATCCCGCATCCGGTCGTTGCGATCGGACGCGCGATCGACGCGCTGGCGCGACGCTGGAACCATGGCAGCGACGCAGACCGTCAGCAGCGCGGCGTTGCGACGGTGGCACTCATCGCCGGCGGCGCTGCAACCGTCGGCGTCGTCGCGACGCGCATCCTGCCGCGCCCGATGGTACCGGTCGTCGCAACGCTGGGATTGGCGCAGCGCAGCCTGTTCCTGCATGTGCATGACGTGCAGCGCGCCTTGGCACGCGACGACTTGGCGGCAGCACGCATTGCCGTCGCGCGCATCGTCGGTCGCGACACCAGCAATCTCGACGAAAGCGGTGTCGCCGCCGCGGCATTGGAAAGCCTGGCCGAAAGTTTCTGCGACGGCATCGTCGCGCCCGCCTTCTGGTTCTGGTTGGGCGGGCTGGCCGGCCTGTTCGCGTACAAGGTGGTCAACACCGCCGACAGCATGATCGGCCATCGCGAAGAACCGTGGCGCAAGTTCGGCTGGGCCGCAGCGCGCAGCGATGACGCGATGAATTGGATTCCGGCGCGCATCGCAGGCGCCTTGTTGGCGATCGCAGGTCGCGGCGGCTTCGGCACGATGCTGCGCGACGCGCGCAAACATGCCTCGCCCAATGCTGGCTGGCCCGAAGCCGCCATGGCCGGCGCGCTGCAGGTACAGCTCGGCGGGCCCGCAACCTATGACGGCGTCACGGTCGAACGTCCAAGCTTTGGCAATGGACGCAAACCCGATGCAGCCGATCTCGCACGTGGCCTGCGCGTGACGGCCGGTGCGTGCGTGTTGCTTTGCGTGGGCGTTGGCCTGTTGGCACTTGCAGGAGCACGCAAATGCCGGCGCTGATGATTCAAGGTTGCGGTTCGGATGTCGGCAAGTCGACGATCGTCGCCGGCCTGTGCCGCCTCTTCACCAATCGTGGCCTGATCGTGCGGCCGTTCAAGCCGCAGAATATGAGCAACAACGCCGCCGTCACCGCCGACGGCGGCGAAATCGGACGCGCCCAGGCGGTCCAGGCGCGCGCCTGCCGGACCGCGCCCACCGTCGACATGAATCCGGTGCTGCTGAAACCGCAAAGCGATGTCGGCGCGCAGCTGATCGTGCGCGGACAGATGCAGGGCACTTGGCCCGCGCGCGGCTATCAAGAGCGCAAGCAGGCGCTGCTGGGTGTTGCGCTGGAGTCCTACCGCGCGCTCGAACGCCAAGCCGATTTGCTGCTGATCGAAGGCGCCGGCAGTCCGGCCGAAACCAATTTGCGCGCCAACGACATCGCCAATATGGGGTTCGCCCACGCAGCCGACGTGCCGGTGCTGTTGCTGGGCGACATTGATCGCGGCCATGTCATCGCAGCGCTGGTCGGCGCGCACACAGTGCTCGACGACGCCGATCGCGCCCGCATTCGCGGCTTTGCGATCAACAAGTTTCGCGGCGATCCAACCTTGTTCGACGACGGGCGGCGCGAGATCACCGCGCGCACCGGTTGGGCTGATCTTGGCATGGTGCCGTTCCTGCCTGGCGCGTACCGGCTGCCGGCTGAAGATGCGGTCGTGCTGGGCCGCGCCCGCAGCAGCAACGGCGCCAGCTGCAAGATCGTGGTGCCGATGTTGTCGCGCATCGCCAATTTCGACGAGTTCGATCCGTTGCGCGCCGAGGCGTCGGTCGACTTCTCCTTCGTTCCGCCCGGCACCGCGCTTCCCGGCGACGCCGATCTGATCATTCTGCCCGGCACCAAGGCGACGTTGGCCGATCTCGCCTTTCTGCGCACGCAAGGTTGGGACATCGATATTCAGGCGCATGTGCGGCGCGGCGGACGTATGCTGGGAATTTGCGGCGGCTATCAATTGCTGGGCCGCCGCATCGCCGATCCGAACGGGATCGAAGGTGCGCCATCGGACGCCGACGGGCTTGGCTTGCTCGACGTCGAAACCGTGATGACGCCCGCCAAAATTCTGCGCGACGTGCGCGGCACCTTGGTGCGCGGCGGCGCATCGGTCAGCGGTTACGAAATGCATGTCGGACGCACTACGGGGCCCGCAACTGCGCGCCCGTTTCTGCACGGCACCAATGGCGGCGCCGTGTCGCCCGACGGACGGATCGCCGGCATCTATTTGCACGGGCTGTTCGCCAATGGCGCGGCGCGCGCGGCGTTGCTGGCCGAGCTTGGCGCCGCCTCGGACGGCGAAGACCACGATGCCAAGATCGACGCCGCGTTGGATGAGATCGCTGCCCTGCTCGAACGCTCACTCGACATCAACGCAGTTTCCCGGATCGCAGGCCTGCTGCCATGAACTTCCCCGTCATTGAACCGTTCGATGCTGCGCTGACCGCGTCGTTGCGCGCCCGTGTCGACGGCTTGGCCAAGCCGCCGGGTGCCTTGGGGCGTCTCGAAGATCTCGCGGTGCGTCTGGGCGCAATCCAGAACCGGATCGACCCACGGATCCGCCGCGTGCGGGCTTGCGTCGTTGCCGGCGATCACGGCCTCAACGCGCAAGGCGTATCCGCCTATCCGTCTGCGGTGACGCAAGCGATGGTCGCGACGATGCTGGCCGGCCGCGCCAGCGTGAATGCGTTGGCCCGCGCCTGCGACGTCGAAGTCTGCATCGTCGATGCCGGCGTCGATGCCGACTTGGCCCCGCACCCACGGCTGCGCAACGAAAAGATCCGGCGCGGCACGCGCGACGCGACGATCGAAGCCGCACTGACCGACGACGAAGTTGCGCGTGCCTTGGCAGCAGGCATCAAGCTGGCCGGCGAAGAGAGCGACATCGACGCGCTGATGCTGGGCGAGATGGGGATCGGCAACAGCGCCACCGCCGCATTGCTGTTGCATCGTCTGGCGCCGGCAGCGTTGAACGACTGTATCGGCGCCGGCGCTGGCCATGATGCAGCCGGCATGGCGCGCAAGATCGCGGCGCTGGAACGTGCGGCCGCGCGCAGCAACGTCACCGCACCGCTCGACGTGCTGCGCGAATTCGGCGGGCTCGAAATCATTCTGCTGGCGGGCATCGTACTTGGCGGTGCAGCTTCGCGGCGCGTCATTCTGGTCGACGGGTTCATCGCGTCGGTTGCAGCCTTGGCCGCGATCCGCCTGGTGCCGGCAGCGCGCGAATATTGCATCTTCGCCCATGCCTCGGCCGAGCGCGGCCATCGCATTCTGCTTGACGTATTGCAGACGCAACCGCTGCTCGATCTTGGCCTGCGTCTCGGCGAAGGCACCGGCGCGGTGCTGGCGGCGCCGTTGTTGCGCGCGGCGGTCAATCTGTTCAGCGACGTCGCGACGCTCGACGACGTCTTGTCGGGCCGCCTGGGATGAACCAGCTGCACTGCGCGCTGCAATTCCTGACCAGGCTGCCGCTGCCGCCGTTGCGCGACTTCCAGCCCGACGCAATTTCGCGCGCAGCCAAGTATTTTCCGTTGGTCGGGCATCTGGTCGGCGCGGTGTCGGCTTCGGTGTTGTTGCTGGCGGCGCAGATCTGGAGCGGTGCTGTGCCGGCCTTGCTGGCGATTGGGGTCGGCATGCTGCTGACCGGTGCGCTGCATGAAGACGGGCTTGCCGACACGGCCGACGGTTTCGGTGGCGGACGCACGCGCGAACAGCGCCTCGCGATCATGAAAGACAGCCGCATCGGCACCTACGGCATGCTGGCGCTGGGGCTGGGCATCGCGCTGCGCGTTGCTGCATTGGCCACGATGCCGCCTTCGCTTGCGGCGCTGAGCTTGGTCGTCGCGCATGGCGCCGGTCGCGCGATCGCGGTGTTGGCGATGGCGACGACGGAATATGCCGGTGCGATCGACGCTGCGAAGATCGCGCCCAGCAATGTGCGCATCGGCGAAGCGTCGTTTGCGCTCGCCTGGGGTTTGTTGCCGCTGCTGCTTCTGTCCTGGCCGGCACCCATCTTTGCGCTGCTGTTGATTGCAAGCGCGTGCGGCTTGTTGCTGTGGCGTGCACAGCGCGCGATCGGCGGCACGACCGGCGACGTTCTGGGTGCGGTCGAACAGCTCGCGGAAATCGCCGTGCTGCTGGCCGGCGCCAGTCTCGTCGTCGCATGACCCTGTTGGTCGGCCCATTGGATTCGGTGCGCGCGCTGTGCGTGGCGCGCCAGCCAGCGCGCGTCGTGACCATCCTGTCGCCGACGCAGACCGCGCCGGTCCTGCCCGTAAAGGTGCCGCATCTGGTGCTGGGCTTTCACGACATCGACGCGACCCGCAGCGGCCTGGTCGCGCCCGATGCGAACTCGCTGCACCGCCTGCTCGACTTCGCTGCGGCCTGGACCGAACCGGCACCGATGCTGGTCCATTGCTGGATGGGGATCAGCCGGTCGACGGCGGCATCCTTTATTCTGGCCTGCGCCGCCGATCCGAACCGGTCCGAAGCCGAGATCGCACTGGCACTGCGCGCGGCCTCGCCGACCGCAACGCCGAATCAACGGCTGATTGCGCTGGCCGACGAGGTGCTGGCCAGAAGCGGTCGGATGATTGCGGCGATCGCCTCGATCGGCCGGGGTGCCACGGCGGCTTGCGGCGCGCCATTCGAGTTCCGCGTCCGCCCCAGCCAAACTTAAGTCGCTCGCTGGCGCGATCCGGGCCTACGGCTCGCTTGTAGGCTTTCCGCAAGCCGGGACATACTCGTCCGCCATTTGAACGGGGCTGGGACGAAACCGACCCCCCAAGGTCATCAACAGCCAGGCCTCAATAGGGAGAGATCATTCATGAAGCGACTCGTTACAGCCGCTGCCGCCGTCGCGTTGACGGTTGGCATCGCAGGCGCCGCCCAAGCAGGCGGCACCTTCGACGCAGTGAAGGCGCGCGGCCAGTTGGTCTGCGGCGTCCATACCGGCCTCGCCGGCTTCTCGGCGCCGGATGACAAGGGCGTGTGGGCTGGCATCGACGTCGACATCTGCCGCGCCGTTGCGGTTTCGATGTTCGGCGATGCGCAGAAGGTTAAATTCGTCCCGCTCACAACCTCGAACCGCTTCACCGCGCTGCAGTCGGGCGAAATCGACATGCTGGCGCGCAACACGACGGTCACGCTGACCCGCGACACGACCAACGGCATGAACTTCGCGCCGGTCAATTTCTATGACGGCCAGGGCTTCATCGTTGCCAAGAAGCTCAACGTGAAGAGCGCCAAGGAACTGAAGGGCGCCACCGTCTGCGTGCAGTCGGGTACGACGACCGAACAGAACCTCGCCGACTACTTCCGTTCGAACAAAATGGACTTCAAGCCGGTCACGTTCGAAAAGCAGGACGAAGCCGTCGCTGCGTTCACCGGCGGTCGTTGCGACGTGTACACGTCGGACAAGTCGCAGCTCGGCGCTATCCGCGCGAGCCAGGTGAAGGTACCGGAAGACTACGTCATCCTGCCCGAAACCATCTCGAAAGAGCCGTTCGCCGCTGCCGTGCGTCACGGTGACGATCAGTGGTTCGACCTCGTGAAATGGTCGGTCTACGCGATGATCGAAGCCGAAGAGTCGGGCGTCACCTCGAAGAACGTCGACGAAATGGTGAAGTCGACCGATCCGAACCTGCAGCGTCTGTTGGGCGTCAATGGCGGCATGGGCAAGGCGCTCGGTGTCGATGACAAGTTCGCCTACAACATCATCAAACAGGTTGGGAATTACGGCGAAAGCTTCGACCGCAATCTCGGCGCGGGTTCGAAAGTCAAACTCGAACGCGGCCTGAACAATCTCTGGAAGAACGGCGGACTGCAGTACGCCATTCCGTTCCGCTAATCGGTTTTCAGTAACCAACAGGAAGGGCGTCGCGAACCAGCGACGCCCTTTTTGCATCTAGGCTTGGGTGTACGTCCAATAACCACGAACAAGAGGTTCCGGATGAAACGCTTCGTACTTGCTGCGTCCCTCGTCTTCGCGGCCGGCACGGCACAGGCCGGCGCCACGTTCGACACGGTCAAAGCACGCGGCCTGTTGGTCTGCGGCGTTCATACCGGCCTGCCCGGCTTCGGTGCGCCGGATGAAAAAGGCGTTTGGGCGGGCGTCGACGTTGATATCTGTCGCGCCGTTGCGGCCGCGATGTTCGGCGACGCGACCAAGGTCAAATACGTCCCGCTGACCAGCACCAATCGCTTCACCTCGCTGCAATCGGGCGAAGTCGACTTGCTGTCGCGCAACACCACCGAAACGCTGACGCGCGATACGACCGGCGTGATGAATTTCGGGCCGGTCAATTTCTACGACGGCCAGGGATTTCTCGTCGCCAAAAAGCTCAACATCAAAAGCGCGCTTGAGCTCAAAGGCGCCACCATCTGCACGCTGACCGGCACGACGACCGAGCAGAATCTCGCCGATTATTTCCGCGCCAACAAAATGGACTACAAGCCGGTCACGTTCGAAAAACAGGACGAGGCCAGCGCTGCGTTCGCGGGCGGCCGCTGCGACGCAATCACGTCGGACAAGTCGCAGCTCGGCGCCATTCGCGGCGCGCAGCTGCAGAACCCGGCCGACTATGTGATCCTGCCCGAGACGATTTCCAAAGAGCCGTTCGCGACTGCCGTGCGTCACGGTGACGATCAATGGTTCGACCTGGTGAAATGGTCGGTCTACGCGATGATCGAAGCCGAAGAGTCGGGCGTCACCTCCAAGAATGTCGACGAGATGGTGAAGTCGACCGATCCGAACGTGCAGCGCCTGCTTGGCGTATCTGTTGGCGCGGGGGGCGGCATGGGCAAGGCGCTCGGTGTCGATGACAAGTTCGCCTACAACATCATCAAACAGGTTGGGAATTACGGCGAGAGTTTCGACCGCAATCTTGGCCCTACCTCGAAGATCAATATCGAACGCGGCCTGAACAATCTGTGGAAGAATGGCGGGCTGCAATACGCCATCCCGTTCCGCTGATGCTGCAACGCTTGTTCCTGGCGGCGACGTTCATTGTCGCCGCCATCGGCAACGCGCATGCCGGTATGACGTTCGATGCCGTCAAGGCACGCGGCATGCTCGTTTGCGGCGTCCATACCGGCCTGCCCGGCTTTGGTGCACCGAATGAGAAAGGCGTGTGGTCTGGAATCGACGTCGATCTCTGCCGCGCGGTTGCGGCCGCGATGTTCGGCGATGCGACCAAAGTGAAATACGTCGCGCTGACCAACAGCAATCGCTTCACGTCGCTGCAGTCGGGCGATATCGATCTGCTGGCACGCAGCACGACCGCGACGTTGGCCCGCGACACGACCAACGGCATCAATTTCGCGCCGGTCAATTTCTATGACGGGCAAGGGTTTCTGGTCGCGACGAAACGCAACGTCAAAAGCCTGCCCGATTTGCGCGGCGCAACCGTCTGCACCCTGTCGGGCAGTACGTCGGAACAGAATCTCGCCGACTATAACCGCATCCACAAAATGAGCTTCCAGGCGATCGCGTTCGAAAAGATCGACGAGGTCGTCAGCGCCTACAACACCGGCCGCTGCGACGTGCTGACCACCGACAAGTCGCAGCTCGGCTCGTTGCGCGCCACGCAGATGACGACTCCCGACGACCATGTGATTCTGCCCGAGACGATTTCGAAAGAGCCGTTTGCGGCTGCGGTGCGCCATGGCGACGACCAGTGGCTCGACCTTGTGAAATGGTCGCTCTACGCGATGATCGAAGCCGAGGAAGCGGGCGTCACCTCGAAGAACGTGGCCGAGAAGGCGAAATCGGCCGACCCAAATCTGCAGCGGCTGCTGGGCGTCAATGGAAACATGGGCAAGGCGCTGGGGGTCGACGACAAGTTCGCGTACCGGATTGTCGAACAAGTCGGCAATTACGGGGAGAGTTTTGACCGCAATCTTGGGCCCGCCTCCCGAATCAATCTCGAACGCGGCCTGAACCACCTGTGGACAAATGGTGGCCTGCACTACGCCGCCCCATTCCGCTAACCAAAAGCTTCGCGCCCAAGGATTCCCTGTTTTAGACTGCGCCGGAAACGACGAGTTGAGGCAGGATCGATGACCCTCCGCGCGACGGACCGCCCAAGCGGCGTGCCCTGGTACAACGACGAGAAGACGCGCGGCGTGCTGTACCAGGTGGTGCTGCTGGCCGTGGTTCTGTTCGTCGGCTGGTGGCTGGTCAGCAACACGCTCCGCAATCTGGAGCAGCGGCAGATCTCGACCGGCTTCGGATTCTTGTGGCGCGAAGCTGGCTTTGCGATCGCCGAACAGCGCATCCGCTTCGAACCGACCGACTCCTATGCGCGCGCGCTGATCGTTGGCCTGCTCAATACGCTGGAAGTTTCAGCAATCGGCATCGTGCTTGCGACATTGCTGGGCACTGTCGTCGGCGTCGCGCGCCTGTCGACCAACTGGCTGATCGCGCGCCTCGCGACGGTCTATGTCGAAGTCGTCCGCAACATCCCGCTGCTGCTGCAGCTGTTCTTTTGGTACGCCTTCATCACCCAGTCGCTGCCGGGCGTGCGCGAAGCGCTGCATCCCCTGCCCGGCGTCTTCCTGTCCAATCGCGGCCTGGCTGTGCCGGTGCCGGAATTCAATGAAGGCCAGGCCTGGGCGCTGGTCGGCGGCGCGATCGGCATTGCCGCATCGATCTTTCTCGCGCGCTGGGCACGAAAACGACAAGACGCAACCGGGCAACCATTCCCGACGATCTTTGCCGCGCTTGGTTTGATCATCGTCTTTTCGTTTATCGGCTGGCTTATCGGTGGCGCGCATTCGGCGCTGTCGATCCCGGAAAAATCCGGCTTCGGTTTCAGCGGCGGCGCTGAACTCAGCCCTGAATTCGCCGCCCTCCTGATCGGTCTCACCGTCTATACCGCCGCCTTCATCGCTGAAATCGTGCGCGGCGGTGTGTTGGCCGTCGCGTACGGCCAGACCGAAGCCGCAATGGCGCTGGGTCTCAAATCGGGCCTGGTGATGCGCTTGATCCTGCTGCCGCAGGCGTTGCGCGTGATCGTGCCGCCGATGACGAGCCAGTATCTGAACCTGTTCAAGAACTCGACGTTGGCGATCGCAATCGGCTTCCGTGATTTCGTGTCGGTCGACGACACGGTGATGAACCAGACCGGTCAGGCGATCGAATGCGTCGCGCTGATCATGGCGGTCTATCTGACGGTGAGCCTGCTGATCTCGTCCTTCATGAACTGGTACAACAACAAAGTAGCGCTTCGCGGGAGCACGCGATGAGCGCGATGGACCACACCGAAGAACCCGTCGTGCTGGCACCACCCGGCTTGCAGATCGGCCCTGTCGCTTGGTGCCGGAAGAATCTGTTCAGCTCGATCCCGAACACGCTGCTGACGCTGCTGGCGCTGTTCCTGCTGTGGAAACTGATCCCGCCGCTGCTCGACTGGTTGCTGTTCAGCGCCGTGTTCAGCGGCAGCTCTCCGGACGCATGCAAAGACGCGGTCGGCGCATGCTGGACGCTGATCGGCGTCAAGCATCGCTTCATGCTGTTCGGCTTCTACACCTACGACGAACAGTGGCGCCCGCTGATCGCGACCGTGATCCTGCTGTGCCTGATCTGCGGCTCGGGCTATCCGAAATTCTGGGGCAAGAAGCTCGGCGTCGCGTGGCTGATCGGTCTGCCGCTGTTCGGCTGGTTGATGTGGGGCGGGTTTTGGGGCCTGCCATTGGTCGAGACCGACAAATGGGGCGGCCTGCCGCTCACCGTCGTGCTGGCTGCGGTCGGCATCGTCGTGTCCTTCCCGCTCGGCGTTTTGCTGGCGCTGGGGCGGCGTTCGGCGCTGCCCGCCATTCGCACCGTGTCGACCGCCTATATCGAACTGATCCGCGGCGTGCCGTTGATCAGCGTGCTGTTCATGGCGTCGGTGATGTTCCCGCTGTTTCTTCCTGAAGGCGTGACCATCAACAAGCTGCTGCGCGCGCAAGTCGGCATCATTCTGTTCACTGCCGCCTACCAAGCTGAAACGGTGCGCGGTGGTTTGCAGGCGCTGCCGAAAGGCCAATACGAAGCCGGCAATGCGCTGGGCCTGTCCTATTGGCAAAGCACCTTGCTGATCGTGCTGCCGCAATCGTTGAAGCTGGTGATCCCGTCCTTGGTGAACCAGTTCATCTCGACCTTCAAAGACACCAGCCTGGTGTTGATCATCGGTCTCTACGACTTCCTGACGACGACACGCACCGCAGTCGCGGACCCGGCTTGGCAGCCTTTCTATGTCGAGTCCTACGCCTTCGCGGCGATCGTCTATTTCGGCTTCTGCTTCTCGATGTCCCGCTATAGCCAATTCCTTGAGCGCCGCCTGGGCGCGCAAGGCCGTCGCTAAGGATACGCACAATGACCAATGCCGCCCTCGCCACCTCCAGCGAACCGATCATCTCGTTCGAGGACGTCAACAAGTGGTACGGCCAGTATCACGCGCTGCGGAACATCAATCTCGGCATCGGCCACGGCGAGAAAGTCGTGCTGCTTGGACCTTCGGGTTCGGGCAAGTCGACCTTGATCCGCTGCGTCAACCGGCTCGAAGAACATCAGGCAGGCCGCATCATCGTCGACGGAACCGAATTGAAGGGTGACGTAAAAGCGATCGAACGCATCCGCCGCGACGTCGGCATGGTGTTCCAAAGCTTCAACCTGTTTCCGCATCTGACCATTCTCGACAACCTCACCCTGGCGCCGCGCTGGGTGAAGAAGATGCCGAAGAAAGAAGCCGAAGATCTGGCGATGATGTATCTGGAGCGCGTGCGCATTCCGGAACAGGCGCGCAAATATCCGGCGCAGCTTTCCGGCGGTCAGCAGCAACGCGTCGCGATTGCACGCAGCCTCTGCATGAAACCCAAGATCATGCTGTTCGACGAACCAACCTCGGCGCTCGACCCGGAAATGGTCAAAGAAGTGCTCGACGTGATGATCGAGCTTGCGCATGAAGGCATGACGATGATGTGCGTGACGCACGAAATGGCCTTCGCGCGCGCCGTCGCCGACCGCGCCATTTTCATGGCCGAAGGCAGCATCATCGAAATCGACACGCCAGACGAACTCTTCTCCAATCCCAAGAGCGAACGTACCAAACAGTTCCTGGGGCAAATCCTGGGACACTGAGATGCGCATCCTCGTCGCCGTTGCGTTCGCCCTTCTCAGCGCCGCAACGGCCGGCGCGGCGCAGAAGAAGCCGGCACCGCCCAAACAAGAACCCGCGCCGCAAGTCAAATTGCAGGCGCCCGCCGACGTGCTGTCGCAGCACGTCAAAATTCTCGCCTCGGACGAATTCGAAGGCCGTGCCCCCGGCACGCCGGGCGAAGAGAAGACCGTCGCCTACATCGCCGAGCAGATGAAAAAAGCCGGGCTGCAGCCGGCGGGCACGAATGGCGGCTGGTACCAAGAGGTGCCGTTTGTCGAAACGCGCGCCGACCAGACTGCAGCCATGGAAGTGTCGACCACGCGCGACACTGCTAAGTTTCAGCCGCGCCGCGATTTCATCGCCTGGACCAAGCGCACGACCGGGCCGACGGCGCTGCTCAACGCGCCGCTCGTATTCGTCGGCTACGGCATCTCCGCACCCGAGCGGAATTGGGACGACTATGCGCGCGTCGATGTGCGCGGAAAGATCGTCGTCGTGCTGGTCAACGATCCCGGCTCTGCCGATCCGAAATTGTTCGACGGCAACGCGATGACCTATTACGGCCGCTGGACCTACAAGCTCGAAGAAGCGCAACGGCGCGGCGCTGCGGGGGCGTTGATCGTGCACGAGACACGCGCTGCGTCCTATCCGTGGAGCGTGGTGGTTTCGAGCTGGGGCGGCGCGCATCTCGACATTCCGCAAGAGACCAGCGGCGCTACACCGATGTTTGCCGAAGGCTGGATCACGACCGGCATGGCGCAGCAACTCTTCCGCCTGGCTGGCCAGGATTTCGATTCACGCAAAGCGGCAGCAGCGCAGCCCGGCTTTCGCGCCGTGCCGCTCGACGCGCGCGCCAGCATCGATCTCAAGCCGCAGACGCGCAGCTTCACCTCGCGCAATGTGGTCGGCATCGTGCGCGGCACCGAACGTCCCGACGAAGCGCTGGTCTATACGGCGCATTGGGATCATCTCGGCATCGGCAAAGAGAACGAGATTTATCACGGCGCACTCGACAACGCGTCGGGCGTCGCCGGTCTATTGTCGTTGGCCGAGCGGTTCGCGCATGAAAAGCAGAAGCCCAAACGCAGCCTGATCTTCCTCGCCGTGACTGGCGAAGAATCCAACCTGCTCGGCTCGGCCTGGTATGCGCGCCATCCGGTGAAGCCGCTGGCGACGACGGTCGCCAATCTCAACATGGATGTGCTGGGCGCAATCGGCCCGACGCGCGACATCGTCGTCAGCGGCGCTGGCAAAGTGCCCGACCTCGAAACCTTGCTGGCGAAATTCGCGGCAACGCAGGATCGCCATGTCGAAGGCGACGCACATCCCGAAACCGGCGGCTTCTTCCGCTCGGATCAGTTCAGCTTCGCCAAAGCGGGTGTGCCGGTTTTGAACGCGCGCGGTGGATTCGACAGTCGCGAACATGGCCGCGCCTGGGGTGAAGAAAAACGCCGCGACTACACCGCCAATCGCTATCACCAGCCGTCGGATGCCTGGTCCGCCGACATCGATTGGCGCGGCGCGGTGCAGGATCTCGATCTCTACTACGCGATCGGCAACGAACTCGCCGACGGCAAAGCCTGGCCGCGCTGGTCCGAGCGCGCCGAATTCGCGCGCATCCGCAGCGAAAGCGACGCGCAGCGCGGAATCAAACCACCTGAGGTGAAGCAGCCTGAAGCGGCGCCAAGCATCGAACCGAAGCGGCCGGAGATCGGCGCGCCGACGGTGCGGCCGTTCCCGAACCGAACTTTGCCGCCCGAGATGATGAAGCCACCGGAAGCCAAACCGGCCGAAAGCAAACCGCCGGAACCAAGCGTCGCGAAACCAGCGGTGCCGAATTCACCGCTGCCGCCGGAATAGCGTTCGCTTACCGGGTGCGTTGTTCGGGTGCAGGCGGCGGCGGCACGCCGGCTTTGTCTTCGAGCACGCGTATACGATTTTCCAATCGCGTGATCTCGACAGCCCAACGTTTGTTGTAAGCCAGGAACGCCCCCGTAAATGCCACCGCCAGAATGAAGGCGATGAAGAGGACGACGACGATCGGTCCGTTGCCGCGCATGCGGCAACGGATACACGATCTACGAGGGCTCTGTCAGCCCCACTGCAGAAAGCTAAGCATTCAGCCCTTTTGGTACTCGAACTTGGGCAGATTCTTGAGCGCGTCCTTGGTCCCGCCCGGCAAAATCACGACTTTCTCGCCGTAACGGAACAGACGGTACGGAACGACGACGTTCTTTTCGCCGACACCGAGAAACCCGCCGACGCCGACGACGGCGTACAGAACCTGGTCGCTGCGACCGACGATCAGATCGTCGATCTTGCCGATCGTTTCATCCGCATCGTTCTTGACCGTCGCACCGATCACCTTCGACGCGCGCCAACCTTGTTGCACGCTCGTGGCATCGATCTTCAGCGACGTAATCGTTTGGGGCGTAAGGTCGGCGGCGTGCGCCGCACCCGCCGACATAGCAAGCGCGATGGCCGCGCCCGCGAATAAGCTTCGCATTTGAGTATCTCCTCTTCGGGTACTCAACACCGAAACTGTAAGATTGGTTTCGTTCAGCGCGTCGGTGACGCGCGCGGATGTAGCATGCGCATCGTTCGACGCATCGTCGTGACCGCAGACATGGCGCTGGTCAGCAGCAGCATGTTGAGCAACGCGGTGGCGAAGACGGCGAGCGCCAGAACGAACCAGGGCATGGGATTCTCCATCATGCGTGTTGTGTGCCTGCCCTCTCCTTCGCAAAGAAAGGGCCACACAAGGCCCACCGCCGCCGGCAACAGTTTCGGACTGTGCTTTGTAAAAGATGGCGACGGCACGGATGGTTCGGCGTGCGTTCAGCCGGCTTTCGCGACGCGATTGCGCGCCAGATCAAACCACGCCCGTTCCGCACGCCGGATATGCGACGGTGCCAATTCATAGGCGCCGACAATGTCGCGCCAGACGCGCGCAGCGTCCTCATCGCGGCCAAGCCGCTCGTACAGCATCCCCAACCGCGCACGCCATTCCTGGCCCGGCGCCACCAGAACCAGTGCCTCATACGCAAGACGCGCCGCATCGAGATCGCCAATCTCTTCCAGCGCCCAGGCTTCGATCGCCAGCACTTCATAGTCGCGGGTCGCGGGATGTGCCGCACGCAGCCGCCGGACCGTCGCTAGTGCCAAGGCCGCTTCATTGTTGGCCGCGTGCAGGCGCGCCAGCTGTGTCAGCAGCGTCGCGTCGTCCTGGTAAACGCCGGTGAGGGTTGCCTCGATGATGGCGATTGCCTCTGCGGCGCGCCCACGCCTGGCCAGTTCGTCGGCGAGCGCCCGGCGATCGTCGATACTACCCACCAGTTCGTTTCGCTGGACCAACTGGCGGTAGTCGCGATCGGGGTCGATCAGCGCCGTCGCGCGCTTGCGCACTGCTTGCCCTGGCGTGCCTCGGATCCAGCCGGGAAGCAACTCGATCGCGACGTAGGCGGCCGCGCCGGCCAGCGGCAGAAAAAACAGGATCGGAAACCAGTAGAACGGCCGCCCGGTGCGCGCGACATGCACCATCAGCAAAACCTGCAGCACTCCGATTGCGATAAAGGCCAGCATGCCAGCTCCATTCCGGGATCCGCGAGAGATGCCCGGAATGGAGCGGCGGTTCAATCACACCGAGAAATATTTCGCGTTCGGGTGATGCACGACCAGTGCGCTAGTCGACTGTTCCGGATGGATCTGGAACTCGTCCGACAGTTCGACGCCGATCCGTTCGGCGCCGAGCAGCTTGAAGATCGGTGCCTGATCTTCGAGGCGCGGGCATGCCGGATAGCCGAACGAATAGCGGCCGCCGTGATAGCCCTGCGCCAACATCTTCTCGATCTCGGGCGCGTCTTCGGCGGCAAAGCCGAGATCGTCGCGAATACGCTTGTGCACGTACTCGGCCATCGCCTCGGCCATCTCAACGCCCAACCCGTGCAGATAGAGATAGTCCTGGTAGCGGTTGCCTTCGAACAGCTCGCGCGCACGGTCGCTGACCAGCGGCCCCATCGTCACGATCTGGAAGCTGACGACGTCGCGCTGGCCGCTATCCACGTCCTGGAAGAAGTCCGCAATACATTCGCCGTCCGTCTTGGGCTGGCGCGGCAAGGTAAAGCGCGTCAGTTCGGTTTCGCCGTCTTCTGCGAACACGATCAGATCGTTGCCCTCGCCCGCCGCCTTCCAATAACCGTACAGGCCTTGCGGCTGCAGAATGTGTTCCTGCTCGGCGCTGTCGAGCACGCGACGGAACACCGGACGCAGCTCTTTGCGCGCCCAGTCGAGGAAATCGTCGAGCGAGCGCCCCTGCTTGCGAAAGCCCCACTGAAACTGAAACAGCGAGCGTTCGTTGATGTACGGCACCAGCGCACGCGGCTTGGCTTCCATCAAACGCGGCCCCCAGAAAGGCGGCGTCGGCACCGGCACGTCTTTGGTCAAACGGATGCGGCGCGCCCGCGCCTGTTCCTTGTCGACCGGCACCAGTGCCTTTTCATCGGCCTGGCCCAAGCGACGCTTGTTCTGCGACGGCTTGCCCGCACGCTTGGCCTGGGTTGCGGCGAGGAAATCGTCGAACGACTTCTCGCGCACCTTGTCCATCAAGGTCAGCCCGTCGAACGCGTCGCGCGCATAAGCGACGCGGCCGCCGTCATAAGCGCGCACACAATCTTCTTCGACGTAGTTGCGCGTCAACGCAGCGCCGCCGAGCAAGACCGGGATCTTCAATTCCCGCCGCGTCATCTCTTCGAGATTCTCGCGCATCACCACGGTCGATTTGACCAGCAGGCCGGACAGGCCGATCGCATCGGCGTTCTCACGCACCGCCGCTTCGAGAATATTCTCGATCGGCTGTTTGATGCCGAGATTGACGACGCGGTAGCCGTTGTTGGTGAGAATGATATCGACGAGATTCTTGCCGATGTCGTGCACGTCGCCTTTGACCGTCGCCAGCACGATCGTGCCTTTGGTCTGGCCCTCGACGCGCTCCATCAGCGGCTCGAGATAGGCGACCGCGGCTTTCATCGTCTCGGCCGACTGCAACACAAACGGCAACTGCATCTTGCCGGCGCCAAACAGCTCACCGACGATTTTCATGCCGTCGAGCAGGAAGCGGTTGATGATGTCGAGCGGCGCATAGGTCTTGAGCGCATCGGCAAGCTCGTCGTCGAGCCCCTTGCGATCGCCGTCGACGATACGCTGGGTCAGACGTTCTTCGACCGTCTCGGCACGTTTCTTTGCCACCGTGTCGGCGGCTTTGCGGCCGGCGAAGATCTCGAGCAGCTTTTGTAGCGGGTCATAGCCTTCGCGGCGGCGGTCGAAGATCAGGTCTTCGGCGACCTGCACTTCTTCGGGTGCGATCTTGGCCAGTGGCATGATCTTGGACACGTGCACGATGGCGCCGGTCATGCCGGCTTTCACCGCATGATCGAGAAACACCGAATTCAGCACGTGGCGCGCAGCTGGGTTGAGGCCGAACGAAATGTTCGACAGGCCCAGCATGATCTGCACGTCGGGGAATTCGTTGCGGATCGCCGCAATCCCTTCCAGCGTCCATTGCCCCAGCTTGCGATCGTCTTCATTGCCGGTCGCGATGGTGAAGGTCAGCGGATCGATCATCAGATCCGACTGTTTCAGCCCATGCGATTCCGCGTACTGAATCAGACGCCGCGCGATGCGCAGCTTGTCCTCAGCCGTCTTGGCCATACCGACTTCGTCGATCGTCAGCGCGATCACCGCAGCGCCGAACTTCTTGGCCAGCAACAGGCGCTCATGCGCGTGATGCTCGCCATCCTCGAAATTGATCGAGTTGATGATCGGCTTGCCGCCATAGAGTTTCAGCGCCGCTTCGATCACCGGCGTTTCGGTCGAGTCGATCACCAGTGGCGAATCCACCGACGCGGTCAGCCGCGTGATGACTTCGCTCATCTCGTACAGCTCGTCGCGACCGACGAAGGCAGTGCAGACGTCGAGCGCGTTTGAACCTTCGGCCACCTGCTCGCGGCCCATCTCGACGCAGCCGTCCCAGTCATGGGCCTCTTGCAATTGGCGCCAGCGTTTCGACCCGTTGGCGTTGCAACGCTCGCCGATCGAGAACAGCGAATTCTCCTGGCGCAGATCGACCCGGTTGTAGAGCGACGCGACGCCCGGAATCCAAACCGACTTGCGCTGCACCGGCGCCGGCCGAAGCTTGTTGCCGGCCAGCTTGCGCAGCATCTGGTCGAGCGCCTCGATGTGCGGAATGTCGGTGCCGCAGCAACCACCGACCAGGTTCAACCCGTCTTCGAGAATGAACCGTTCCAACCAGCGCGCCAGCTCGCTCGGCGACAGCGGGTAATGCGTCTTGCCGTCGACCAGCTCGGGCAGGCCCGCATTCGGCATCACCGACAGAAAGCCGGTCCAGTTTTCGGACAGCCACTTCACATGCGGCGCCATTTCCTGCGGGCCGGTGGCGCAGTTCATGCCGATCAGCGGCACGTCGAGCGCTTCGATCACCGTCGCAGCGGCGGAGATTTCGGGACCGACCAGCATCGTGCCGGTGGTCTCCACCGTGACCTGCACGAAGATCGGCGTGTCGGTCTTTGCCGCGGCACGCGCGATCTTGGCCGCGTTGACCGCTGCTTTGATCTGCAGCGTGTCCTGCGTGGTTTCGATCAGGATGCAATCGGCGCCGCCGGCGATCAGGCCGCTCGCCTGTTCGGTCAATGCCGCTTCGAGCGGATCGTATTTGATATGGCCTAGCGACGGCAGCTTGGTGCCCGGTCCGATCGACCCGATCACATAGCGTTCGCGCCCGTCGCTGAATTCGCCGATCACTTCGCGCGCCAGCTCGACCGCGCGCTTGTTGATCTCGAACGCCTTGTCCGACAGGCCCTCAAACTCGCCCAATGTGATCGACGAAGCGCCGAACGTGTTGGTTTCGACGCAATCGGCGCCGGCCTGGAAATAGCCGCGGTGAATTTCGCGCACGATGTCGGGGCGCGACAGAACCAGCACGTCGGTGCAGTTCTCCTGTCCCCAGTAATCGCGCTCTACGTCCAGATCCATCTGCTGCACGCGCGCACCGGTGCCGCCGTCGCACAGCAGAACGCGTTCAGCCAACGCGTCGAGAATTCGAGCCATGTCAGTCGTCTCTTTTTCTTGAATTAGGCTGCAGCGGCGCCCATCGCGCGCACGCCCAGCATGTGACAGATACCGACAGTCAGCTCGCTGCGGTTCAACGTGTAGAAATGCAACTGGTCGACGCCTTCATCGATCAGCTTGTTGCAGGTGTCGACGGCAACCGTGCCGGCCACGATCTGGCGCGTCACCGGATCTTCGTCGAGACCGTCGAACTGGTGGCGAAACCAGGTCGGGATCGACGCATTGCACGACCCCGCAAACTCAACCGCCTTGGCGAAATTGGTCACCGGCAGAATGCCCGGCACCAACGGCACGCGAATGCCCGCCGCAACCGCACGGTCGCGAAAGCGCAGGAACGCCTCGGGATCAAAGAAGAACTGCGTGATCGCGCGGCTGGCGCCGGCGTCGATCTTGCGCTTCAAGTGATCGAGATCGCTCTGCGCGTCGGTGCTTTGCGGATGGCATTCAGGATAGGCCGCGACAGAAATCTCGAACGGCGCCACGCGCCGCAACCCTTCGACCAGATCGGCCGCATAGGCATAACCGCCCGGCGTCGGCGTGTAGGTGCCGCCGAGCCCGCCCGGCGGATCACCGCGCAGCGCAACGATGTGGCGAATGCCCGCTTCCCAATAAGCGCGCGCGATCGTGTCGATCTCTTCGCGCGTCGCATCCACGCAGGTCAAATGCGCCGCCGCGGGAATCGAGGTTTCCTTCTGGATGCGCTCGACGATCGAATGGGTGCGTTCGCGCGTCGTGCCGCCCGCACCGTAGGTCACCGACACGAAACGCGGGCGCAGCGGCGCCAGGCGCTTGATCGTTTCCCACAATTGCGCTTCCGCTTTTTCCGTCTTGGGCGGAAAGAACTCAAAGCTGACGGAAGGTGCACGGCGATGGACGGGCAACATCATCCCTAGGGTTCCCTTCCCTACTAATGACCGACGCGCAATTCGCGCGCGTCATCGGAAAAATTCAGTTCGGCACGCCGGTCGGCACGCAAGACGGTGACGGTCAATTCGCCGCCTGCGAGCGTTGCGGGCGGCAACGGATGCAAGCCAGCATCGCGACACCAGCGCGCCAGCGACGCAGGTTCGAATCCAAGCCAGCGATGCGCGTGTTCCCGTTGCAGCACGTCGCGGTCATGCGGCGCGAAATCGATCAGCAGCAACGTGCCGCCCGGCCGCAACACGCGCGCTGCTTCGGCAACGATTTCGGGCGGCGCCTCGGCGTAATGCAGCGCCATGTGACAGACGATCAAATCGAACGACGCGTCGTCGAACGGCAGGCGCGCCATGTCGGCCTGGCGCACGACGCAATGGCGCAACCCCGCCTCGTCGAGACGCGCGCGCGCAATCGCCAGCATTTCGCGCGAACGATCGACGCCGGTCGCCTGTTCGGCGCGCGGTGCCAATAGCTGCAACATACGGCCGGTGCCGGTGCCGAGATCGAGCAGATCGTGCACCTTGCGTTGCGGCACAAGTTTCAGCAGCGCCTGTTCGACTTCGGCTTCGTCGACATGCAGCGAACGAATCCCGTCCCAGCTTGCAGCGACGTCCCGGAAATAGGTCTCGGCGCGATCCGAGCGCGTCCGGCGCAACTCGTCGAGCCGATTGCCGTCGGCGATCAGCACCGGATCGTCGGACGGCAGTGCTTCGATCAATTGGCGCGCGATCGGCGCGCCGGGGCCGCGCTGAGCCAGCCGCCAATAGGCAAAGGCGCCCTCCTGCAGCCGGTCGAGCAGGCCCGCATCGGCGAGCAGCTTCAAATGGCGGGACAGGCGCGGCTGGCTCTGCCCCAGGAGTTTTACAAGTTCGGTGACGGTGAGATCGGCCCGGGCGCACAGCGCCAACAACCGCAGCCGCGTGGGCTCGGCCGCAGCCTTGAGGGCGCTGAGCAGCTCATCCATACGGACATAAAGATGGGTTTATGTCCCTGCGTCAAGGACGGATTCATTGAGCTTGGGGCGCCTCAGTCGGGCTCGATCCGCCGATCGCCCAGCGCGGCCAGCCGGTTGGGCAGCTCGGCCCGGATCGACTTGCGCACGGGCTTTTTGAGCTTCTCCCAGCCCTTCTTCTCGGTCTTGGTCTGGCCGCAGCCGCGACACCAGCCGGTGGCGTCGTCGAATTTGCAGATGTCGATGCAGTTCTTTTTCACGCACAGCAGATGGGGCGGTGCTTGCCGCCGACGCTGCGTCGCCTCAGCGCGCTCGCGTCAGTTCTGCTAACAGCTGCGCCGACGCTTCTTCGACCCGGCCGAACGCAGCCAGGCCCAGCGCAAGCTCGCCCGCTTCGAAGGCACGTGCGGCTTCGACACCGTGCGCGTGAACGCGACGATGCGCAGCGTCGAGCTGCGCGAAGTTGGCGACGTTTGCAGCAGCGCCATAGAGAAACCGGCCAAAGCGCGACGCACGCGGATCGGCAAGCTCGTCTTCGCGCAGACGCGCGCGACCCGTCGCCATGTCGGCCAGGCGCTTCTTCCAGATCACATGATCGGCGCGCGCCAATTTCAGGTCGCGTCCTGGAATCGCCAGCTTGGCGAGGTTGCCAAGCGCACGGCTGGCATGGCCCTGCACGTGATCGGTCGCGTCGGCAAGACGTTCGGCCTGCCCCAGAATTTCACCCGCGGCATGTTGGATCGCGTCGGCGCTGCTGCACACGTTGCCCGCGGCAACCGTCTGCGCCGATAGCGCGTCGCGCATTTCGCCGACGCGCGTTGCAATCCCCGCCGACCGATCGGCAGACTCGTCGACCTGCGCACGCAACGCTTCGATCTTGCCGCGACCGCGATCGACCGCCTGCACACCGGCCTGCATCGTCATCGCAATCTGGTCGATTTCACGCTGCACGGTGCCGACAACCTGATCGATCGCAGCCGCTGCTTCTGCGGTCTGTTGCGACAGGCTGCGGACTTCGACCGCAACCACGCCGAAGCCGCGTCCAACATCGCCGCCCGCGCGGGCCGCTTCGATTGCGGCGTTCAGCGCCAGCATCTTGGTCTGCGACGCGATCGTCGTGATCGAATTCAGCGCACTGCGGATTTCGTCGGATCGTGCCGCAAGCCGCACCGCAAGCGCCGCCGCATCAGTGACGCCACGTTCGACCGTGTCCATCGTCACCATCGTGTCGCCGACCGCAGCCGCACTGTCGCGCGCGATGCTGCGCAGCCGCTCGGCTGCATCCAGCGTATCGGCGCTGGCTGCGCGCACCTGTTCCAGCCCCGCAAGCCCGTCGGTCGCCGCCTGGGTCACCGATGCGGCGCCACCCTGCCCGCGCTGCGCTGCGCCGATCAGGCGCGCGGTGGCGATGGCGTTTTCCGCGGTCTGGATGGAAATCTCGACCATGCGATCGAGCCGCCCGCCATCCTGCTCGGCAAGATGCGCAGCAAGCTCGGCCAGCGCATGTTCGACCGGGTCGGTGCCGGCTGGCGCGCTTGTGTCGTACGTGCCCTCGCGCAACGCTGCGATGCGCGCCAACAGACGCGCATCACGGCCGGTATCGGCCTGCGGCAGTGGGACTTCGGGGATTTCGGCTCGCTGTCGAACGAATCGTTGCATGCTCACCATCGCGCTCGCCGCAGTCATGCCTCGCGACGTGACGCTACGTCCAGCACAAGCAGTCTTTGTTGAAACTGTCCGCCGTGAAGAGAGTATGAACGCACCACCGACCATCCGCGCTGTCCCGTCGAACAAATGGGACGAGCTGCTGCCGTACATGGAACGGCTGTTGCGCAGCTCGGGCACCGGTGGCACGCCGCATTTCAGCGCCAGCCGCGATCGCGACGTCTACGACAAGGCGTTCAACGATCGATTGCGCACGCAGCTCGCGCTGCCGCTCGAACGTCGCGGCTGGATCCGGCTATGGGTCGCGACCGATGGGAACGAGGTACTGGGTCACGTCGATCTGCGCGCGAGCGATCGTCTCGCCGACGCGCATCGCGTGTTGCTGGGTCTCGGCATCGACAAAAAACATCGCGGCCGCGGCCTGGGCAAACTCCTCACCCAGTACGCAATCGATTGGGCACGCGAGAACAACTTCGCTTGGGTCGATCTCGCCGTGTTCACGCAGAACACGGTCGCGGTCGAGCTCTACAAGAAGCTCGGCTTCGTACAGACCGGATTCTATGTCGATCGCTTCCGCTTTGAAGGAACGTCGATCGACGAATTCACCATGTCGCTGGATCTACGCCAGACGCCGTAAGCGCTGCTATCGGTCTGCGACAGTATTGCGTCGGCATTCTTCCTTTGCCGACGCGCAAATCCATGCATGCTCGGCAGCAAATGCACGGCGTTGCGAAACCGCACACGCCGCCTCATAAAAAACTGCTCGCCGCGAAGAGAATGATGGACACGCACGTTGCGCCGACGATTTCGCCGGTCCCGCCGGATAAGCTGGATGAACTCCTGCCGCATATGGAAAAGCTGCTGCGCAGCTCGGGACGTCGCGGCGCACCGCACTTCACCAATAGCCGCGACCGTGACGTCTACGACGTTGCGTACAATGACCGGCTACGGGCGCAGCTTGCGCTGCCGTTGGAAAAGCGCGGCTGGGTTCGCATCTG
Source organism: Roseiterribacter gracilis (assembly GCA_018332375.1). Lineage (GTDB taxonomy): Bacteria > Pseudomonadota > Alphaproteobacteria > BOG-932 > Roseiterribacteraceae > Roseiterribacter > Roseiterribacter gracilis. The sequence goes on from BOPV01000001.1 coordinate 977,956, forward strand.
GGTCGCAACCGATGGCGACGAGGTGTTGGGGCATGTCGATCTGCGGGCCAGCGAAAGCCTTGCCGACGCGCATCGCGTCTTGCTTGGCATCGGCATTGCCGAAGGGCATCGCGGTCGCGGCCTCGGCCGGTTGCTGACCGAGTTCGCGATCGATTGGGCCCGCGCGCAGGGCTATGTCTGGATGGACCTGAACGTCTTCACCCAGAACACCGCTGCGGTCGCGCTCTACAGAAAACTCGGCTTCGTGCAGATCGGGCTGTACGTCGATCGATTCCGCTTTGACGGGGAACCGATCGACGAGTTCAGCATGGCTCTTGATCTACGATCCTAGAGGAACTTGGCGCCGATATCGGTCGAGGATTCCTTGCCGATCTTGCTGCGATGTTCGGTAAGGAAAGCTTCGGTCTTGTCGCGGCCGAGCTTGCGCAGCCAGCTCAACCATTCCCAATCGGCGTTGAGCTTGGACGACACCGAATAGCCCGACATTTCTTCTTCCGCGTCGACCGTATGGACGTGGATTTTTTTCAGCTTGCCGCCGTCGTCGAAGCCGCGATCGATGATCGAGCTGACGAAATGAATGGCGCGCATCTCGCGCATCAGGCTCGAATTCCAGCTCAGCGTATTGACGCGATCGGCGATCGCGGTGGCGCTGGTCGGCAGTTCTTTGATGTGGATCGGATTGATCTGCACGATCAACACGTCCTGCACGTCGGTGTGATAGATCAGCGGGAAGATCGGCGGGTTGCCCATGTAACCGCCGTCCCAATAATGTTCGCCGTCGACTTCGACAGCCTGGAACATGAACGGCAAGCAAGCCGACGCCATCACCGCTTCGGCCGAAATGTCGTGCGCGTCGAACACTTTCAAGCGGCCGGTCATGACGTTGGTGGCGCAGATGAACAGCGGCACTTTGCTGCCGCCGCTACGCATTCTGGCGAAGTCGACGACTTGGTTCAGCGTGTCTTTGAGCGGGTTCGCGCCGGTCGGGTTCAATTGGTACGGCGACATCACGCGCGACACCGCGTCGAACATCTGAAAGATCGGCGAGTAGTCCATGTTGCCGCGACTGACCATCTTGTCGAGCATGGTCGGCTGCAACGGACCCTGCTTCGCCGCGTCGGAAATCGCACGCCAGAACCGTTCGAGCAGCATGCGCGCTTCGAGACGCCCGCCAATCGTCAACCCGTAGGCCGTCACGGCGGCGTTCATCGCGCCGGCGCTGGTGCCGCACAAGCCGGCGATTTCGATTCCGTCATCTTCCAGCAGGCGATCGAGAACACCCCAGGTGAACGCGCCGTGGGCGCCGCCACCTTGCAAAGCGAGATTGATCCGTAGCGGGTTGCTCACGTGCTTGCTCCTATTTCTCGGTCAAGGTCCAGACGCCGGTCCAATTGTCCGGCGGCTCTTGTCGTAATTGCTCGACGCGCGCGGCGAAGATCGCGGACGTCGGATCTTCGGTGGCGAGTGCGGTGAAAACGGCGTGTGCCTCGTCCCACTGCGCAGCTCGATACAGTTCGAGCCCCTCGACAAAGCGCTCGCGGCGCGCCAGTCGCTCGGGCGGCGTGTTGCCGACCGGGCCAAGCAATTCGTAGACGCGTTGCGGTTCGCTTTTTCCGACCGGCAGAAAACGATCGACTTCGCGCAGCTCGATCCGCCCCTGCACCGCCATCGCCGTCGCTTCGTTCACCAGCAGCTCGGTGCCGTAGAATTTGTTGGCGCCTTCGAGCCGCGAGGCGAGATTCACCGTGTCGCCCATCACGGTGTAGTTCTTGGTGAGGTCCGATCCGATATTGCCGACCACCGCCTCGCCAGTCGCGATGCCGATCCGCACCGCAATCGTCGGCAGATAGCGCTTCACGCCCAGCAGGTCGGGAAGCTCGGCGCGCAACGTGTCGAGTTCGCGCTGCATGTCCAACGCAGCCAGGCAGGCCTGGATCGCCTGATTGGCGGGATCGCAGAAGGGAGGCCCCCAATAGGCGACAATCGCATCGCCGATATATTTGTCGATTACGCCCTGATGTTCGCGCACCGGCGCCGACAGCAAGGTCAGGTAGCGGTTGACGATCGTCACCAGCGCCTGCGCCGTCGTGGTTTCGCTGATGCTGGTGAAACCCTGCATGTCCGCGAACAGCACCGTCATCAACCGGCGCTCGCCGGCTGCTGACAACAACTCGGGCCGGTCGACCAGCCCTTCGACGATGCGCGGATCGAGATATTTGCCGAAGGTGCTGCGGATCCGTTCTTTGGCGCGCAGCTCGTCGACCATCTTGTTGAAAGCGTCGCCGAGTTGCCCGATCTCGTCGCGCGACGTGACCGCAATGACCGTATCCAGTTCGCCGCGCTGGATCGCGGCTGCGCCTGCAACCAGACGCCGGATCGGCCGCACCACGCCCATCGTCACCGCCGCGGCAACGGTCAGGCCCAGCGCGGCTGCAACCAGCAACATCAACAGGCTGGTTTGCAGCGTCTGGTGTTGATAGGCGCGCGTGCCGTTGAGCGCGTGGGCTGAGATGTCTTGCATCTGGTCGCGATATTGCTGCAGCCGGGTGGTCAGCAAATCGCGTTCGCGATCCAGCTCGGGCAAAATCCGATCCAACGCAGCGCGATCGTGCGCAACCGCAGCGATCATCGCAGCGTCGATCAGCCGGCGAAAATCGCTGTCGCGGCGCATCACCAGCATTTCAAGCTGCGCGTCGAGCCGCGCCAGCTTGATGTTGTCGTCGAAGTCGAGCGGATCGGCGATCTGGTCGTTGATGTGTTTGCGCGCCTGCTGCAACGCCGCCGTCGTCGCAGCGTCGGCCGCTTCCATCTTCTTTTTGGCGTCGGCAAGTTCGTTGACCTGCGCGTCGTCGTTCAGCCCTTCCATCAAGACGCGGCGCAGCCACAGCGCGCGTTCGAGCGACGAAGCGCTGGCGCGCGCCAGCTGATCGGCAGCCGGATCGTAATTTTCGGCGACGGTACGAAGCTGCGCATCGACCGTACGGGTCATACGTGCAGTCAGAAGCGCAACGATCGACATCAGCAGCAAAAGGCCGACGGCGATCGCGAAAATCTTCACGCTGACCGTGATCCGGGCCATGTCCTACCCATCCCTGGGGCGCCGCGCGACCTGACGGGTCGCTTCTTTCGGGCGCGTGCTTGTCCTACAACGATCTACCCGACCGCTACAGCCAGGTCCACGTGCCAGCCCAACCGCTGACGTTATTCTTGATCGCGATTGCATTGGCGGCGCTGGCCGCCGTCATCGCGCTGCGCCGCCATCCAAGCTGGGGTTTGCTGCTGAAACTGATTGCCGGCGGCGCCTTGGCGGGCTGCATGGTGATCGAAGGCAGCACGCCAACCCATCCCGGCAGCTCGACTGTATCGATGGCAGCGGCCGTGCTGTGGTGGGTTGTCTTGGCCTGGTTCTTGGCCGGGCTGGCGCGCTGGCTCGCCTGGCGTGGCACCGATGCGGTCCATCAGGTCCGCGCGCGCAAGCTGGTGGTCGAGCTCGTCGCCGCCGCCGCGTGGGGCGTGGCGCTGGTCGCGGTGGCGGGTCTGCTGTTCGATCAACCCGTCACCGGCATGATCGCAACCTCGGGCATCGTCGCGATCGTGATGGGCCTGGCGTTGCAGAACACGCTCGCCGATTTGTTTGCGGGCGTTGCGCTGAACGTCGAACGTCCCTTCCGCGCCGGTGACTGGATCACGTTCGACGGCACCGAAGGTCTGGTCGTCGAGACCAACTGGCGCGCCACGCATATTCGCAACCGGCTGGGCGATCTGGTGATCGTTCCCAACGGCAGCATCGCAAAAGCGCGTATCGTCAATCATGCGCTGCCGGCACGGCTGAGCGTGCTGGTGGTCAAAGTCGGCTTGCCCTATGAGATCAAACCCGACGACGGGATTGCGGTGCTGCGCGAAGCAGCGGTAGCGACGCCACGCACAACGCCGACGCCGGCACCCGTGATTCTGATCGACAAGCTCGACGATTCAGCGGTGCTGTACGCGGTCTGCGTCTTTATCGAGGATTTCGCCATCCTGCCGGCGGTCCGCAGCGACTTGCTGGCCAATATTCTGACCCACACGGCCGCGCGCGGCATCGCGCTTGCGACACCGCGCCAGGAAATCGTGCTGCGCCCGGATCTGGCGCCCGCCGCGAACTAGTCGACCATCTTCCACGAGCCGTCGGGCTCGCGGCACGACGTGCCGGTGACGATCTGGCGTTCGCCGTGAATGAAGGCGGTGCTCTGCACTTCGCGGCAAGCACGGCCGCTGCTGGGATCGTGGTACGCGGCCGAACGCTGTTCGGCGACACGCTGCTGGCGTCGCGCCGCGGCGGCACGTTGTTCGGCGCAGTCTTCGGCGTCGAGACGCTGGCCGACCTGGTTGCCCAGCACACCGCCACCGACCACGCCCGCAATCGTCATCGCGGTCTTGCCCGAGCCACCGCCGAACTGGCTCCCCAACAGGCCGCCGCCGGCGGCACCTGCCAGCGTGCCGATCGCGGTCTTGTTTCCACCACATTGCGCGTGCGCAAGCGTTGGCACGGCGACAACGGCGAAAGCAGCAAGGATCAGGGCGCGCATCGGGATGCTCCACGGCAAGAGTTCACTGCAGAACAACAGCGAAGTGCCGGGCTACGTTCCCTATTTAGCGGCTCAATTGCTTCATCGCGGCCTCGAGGCCCGACAATGTCAGCGGATACATTCGGTCTTCTTGGCGGTCTTCGAGGATCTGGCGCAGCATGCGGGTCGACGGCGTGTGATCCCAATATTGGCGCGGCGTCGGGTTGAGCCACGCTGCCTTGGGCCATTGCGCCAGCAAGCGGCGCATCCAGACTTCGCCGCTTTCGTCGTTCCAATGTTCGACCGAACCGCCCGGCTGCACGATCTCATATGGGCTCATCGCCGCGTCGCCGACAAACACCAGCCGATAGTCGGGCCCGTATGTGTGCAGCACTTCGGCGGTCGAGATCGGCGCATCCCAACGGCGCGCATTCTCCTTCCACACGCGCTCGTAGACGCAATTGTGGAAGTAATACCATTCAAGATGTTTGAACTCGGTCTTGGCGGCGCTGAACAGTTCGGCGCAGATGCGCACGTGGTCGTCCATCGATCCGCCGACATCGAGGAACAGCAGCACTTTGACCGCATTGTGCCGCTCGCGTTCGAGCTGCAGATCGAGCCAGCCCGCATTGTCGGCGGTCGCACGCACCGTGCCCGGCAGGTCGAGAATTTCGGCCGCGCCATGCCGCGCGAATTTGCGCAGGCGACGCAGCGCGATCTTGATGTTGCGCGTGCCAAGATCGACGTCGCCATCGAGATCGCGGAAGTCGCGCTTGTCCCAGACTTTCACGGCGCGGCGATGGCGGCTTTCGTGCTGGCCGATGCGCACGCCTTCGGGATTGTAGCCGTAGGCGCCGAACGGCGACGTGCCGGCCGTGCCAATCCATTTCGATCCGCCTTGATGGCGGCCTTGCTGTTCTTCGAGACGCTGTTTCAGCGTCTCCATCAACTTGTCCCAACCGCCCAGCGCCTCGATCTGCGCCTTTTCTTCGTCGGTTAGAATCTTCTCGGCCAGCTTGCGCAGCCATTCGTCGGGAATGTTGGCCTCGATCGCGTCGGCGCCAGCACCTTCTTCGCGCTCGAGCCCTTTGAAGACTTCGCCGAAGACGCGGTCGAACCGGTCGAGATGGCGTTCGTCCTTCACCAGAATGGCGCGCGCCACATAGTAGAAATGCTCGATGTCGTGTTCGGGCACGTCGCGCTGCATTGCTTCGAGCAGCGTCAGATATTCCTTCAAACTCACCGGCACCGCGGCCTGGCGCAGCGCGAAGAAGAAACTCGGAAACATCAGCGTGCTTTCGACAACCGATATGCCGCGACCATGGTTTCGATCGCCTGCTCCAGTCGAAAGAACGGTTTGAAGCCGGTTGCGTTCGCAAAGCCGCGCGGATCGATCTCGAGATCTTCGATCAGCGCCGCCGGCGCCAGGCGACGCACGAATTCGGGCGCGCGCAGCAACCGCGCCGGCCGGCCGAGCGAGCTGCGCAGCCGTTCCAGCAACCACGCCGTCGACACCGGCGGCTCGTCGGCCAGCAGATAGGTGCCGGTAACGCCGGTCTCCAGCGACAGGCGGATCGCGTCGGTCAGGTTGCTCAGCGCCAGCATCGAACGGCGGTTTTCGATTTCGCCGAACGGCAACGGAAACGGCGTGTCGGCCAGCCGCAACAGCGAGCGCAAATTCGCCTTGGCACCGGGCCCAACGATCAAAGGCGGACGCAACAGCAGCAACTGCAACGGCAAGTCGCGCAGCATGCGTTCGGTGTTGAGTTTGGTGCGGCCATAGGTGCTGGTCGGCATCGGCACGTCGCGCTCGGACAGCGGATGCACCGACCGCTCGGTCACGGCCTTGATCGAGCTCAAATAGATGAAACGCGACACGCGCGCTTCGAGCGCCTGCTCGGCAAGCCGGCGCGTACCATCGACATTGATACGCCGGATCTCGCCTTCGCCGATGCGCGAGTCATGGGCACGGTTGGCGAGATGCACCACCGCATCGACGCCCTGCAGGTAGGGTCGCCAATCGGTCGCGGCGCCGATATCGCCAAGCTCTGCGCGCGATGGCGTCACCAGCTCGTGATCGTGCAGCGCCGGCACCAGCGCACGGCCGACGAAGCCCGTTGCACCGGTGACCAGCACTTTCATCGCGTCGCCATCCAGGCCAGCAACGCCACGGCAAGCACCGACGCAACAACCAACGCCGGGATCGGCATCGCGACCGCCCAGGCGCCGCACAGACCCAGCGCCGTCTGCACCGCGATTGCGGCGCCGGCGACGCGCGCGTGGCTCAAGCCCGCTTGCGTGGCGCGCTGATAGAGATGTTCGCGATGCGCATGCCACGGCGTGGCGCCGCGCGCCGCGCGTTTGAGCAAGGTCAAGGTCGCGTCCCAGCCGAGATAGAACAGGAACAGCAAACTCGCGATGCGATAGCCGTGCCCGGCCAGGGTCAGCAGCAACCAGCCGAGCAGGAATCCCATCGGCACGCTGCCCACGTCACCAAGGAAGAGTTTCGCCGGCCGCCAATTCCACAAGGTGAAACCCAACGCGGCACCGCCGAGCAATGCTGCTTCGAGCGCGCGCGTCGGTTCGTCAATCTGCAGCAGCGCCAACGCCAAGGTCGCGCCCAGCACCGCAACCGATCCGCCGATCAGCCCGTCGATCCCGTCCATGAAGTTGGTCAGGTTGATCAACCACAACCAGCCAAGCGCGGTGATGGCACGGTCGAGCCACAGCGGCAGCGCCGGAAACAGACGGCTCGCATCGGGCGCAACCAGAAACGCCAAGGTCACCGCTACGATCTGCGCGCCGAAGCGAATGCCGGCGCCGACATCGCCGCGATCGTCGCGCCACGACACCAGCGCCAGGCCGAACGCGCCCAGCAGTACCGGCCAGCTCATCGGCTCCAACCACAACCAGACCGGCAAGGTGACCGCCAAGATCGCCCAGCCGCCGCCGCGCGGCGTCGGCACCGCATGACTCGACCGCTCGTTCGGCGTGTCCAACACTTGATGCGCGCGCAGCCAACGCAGGACGACATAGGTCATCGACGTCGAAGCAAGCGCCGCCGCGATATAGAGAAGGACCGGATCCATCACACGCTGGCCAGCAACTCGCGGTAGACCGCGACGGTCGCACGACCAACCGCGTCGGCGGCAAGATCGCTTTCGACCAACGCGCGGCTGGCCGCGCCATAGCGTTCGCGCAGCGCGGAATCGTCGAGCAGCGGCATCAATGCATTCGCCAGTGCGTCGGCATCGTCGACCGGCACCAGCGTGCCGTTGACGCCATTGCGCACGATTTCGCGACAGCCGGGTACGTCGGTCGCAACCAACGGCCGCGCGCAGGCGGCAGCTTCGAGCAGCGACATCGGTATCCCCTCGCCGCCACGCGACGGCAGCACACCGATCGCCGCGCGCTGCCACAAGGACCGAACGTCGTCGAGTTTTCCCAACAGCTCGACGCCGGGCACGTCGCGCCAATGCGCGAGATCTTGTTGCGTGAAGGAGGCAGCGTTCTCACCGTCCGGCGCGCCCGCGATCAGCAGACGCGAAGCGTAACCGCGCGCGCGCAGGATCTTTTGGGCCGCGACCGCGACGTCGATTCCTTTGATGCGCAACAGGCGCGACGCCAACCCGATGACCTGCCCGTCGACCGGCACTGGCAGGCTGTCATACGCCGTCAGATCGACGCCCGAGCCGCGAATGACGCGCACCCGCGACGGATCGACCAGCTTACGCGACGTCAACAAGGCCGCGTCGTCGGGATTTTCGACCAAGGTCAAGGTACCAGGCCGGTCGATCAATGTTTTGAGCGCGGAACCAATGGCAACACGCAGCATGCGATTGCGCATGCCGCTGCCGGCAAAAATTAGCCCCAAGCCGGTAAAGGCATTGACCACGCGTCGTACCTTGGCGATGCGCGCAGCCAGACTGCCGAACAAGATCGATTTCTGCGACACGTGATGCACGAGATCGGGCGACAGCGCGCGATAAAGATTGGCGATCTCGGCCACCGCCGCACCGGCACCGACCGGATCAATGCTGCCGCGCGACCAGGACAGCGCGTGCAAAGTAAATCCCTCACCTGCAATCCGGTCGCGATGTTGATCGACACGGGTCGCGACATGCACGTCAAAGCCCGCATCGCGTGCCGCGCGCGCCTGCGGCAGACGATGGGCCCAGAAATACCAATCCTCGGTGACGAGGAAGACGATGCGCGGCCGTGTCACCGGGCTAGTTCACCCGGTAGTAGGATTTGTACCATTCGACGAAGCGCGGAATGCCGACCTCGATCGGCGTCGTCGGCGCATAGCCGAGATCGCGCGTCGATGCGTCGATGTCGGCAAAGGTGCGCGGCACGTCGCCCGGCTGCATCGGCTGCATGTCCAACACAGCCTTGCGCCCGATCGCGTCTTCGATGACGCGAATGAAGGTCATCAACTCGACCGGCGTCGAATTGCCGAGATTGTAGAGCCGGTGTCCCGGTTTGGCGTGATCGAGCGCTGCGACGACACCGGCGACGATGTCGTCGATCCAGGTGAAGTCGCGCTGCATCTTGCCGTCGTTGAAGACCTGGATCGGACGCCCCGCGACGATTGCGTCGGTGAAGCTGAAATAGGCCATGTCGGGCCGTCCCCACGGTCCGTAGACGGTGAAGAACCGCAAGCCGGTTGCGGCCAGCCCGTAGAGCGAGACATAGGTGTCGGCCATCAATTCGCCGGCGCGCTTGGTTGCGGCGTAGAGCGACACTGGATGGTCGACCGGATCTTCGATCGCGAACGGGACTTTCTCGTTGCCGCCATAGACCGACGACGAGCTGGCATAGACGAAGCGCGGCTGGCCACCAGCCTGATCAACCTGTTTGCGCACAGCTTCGAGCAGCACCAGCTGCCCCATCACATTGGCTTCGACATAGGCGTAGGGATTTTCCAGCGACCAGCGCACGCCCGCCTGCGCCGCCAGATGCACGATGCCGGTGAAGCCGTATTTGGCGAACAACGCGTCGACTTGGCCGCGATCGGCAATATCCGCCTGTACGAAGGTGAAACCGTCGCGCCCATCCAGCTGCGCCAGCCGCGCCCGTTTCAGCGCCGGATCGTAATAGTCGTTGAGATTGTCGACCCCGATCACGCGGTCGCCCCGTGCGAGCAAGGCCTGGACGACATGAAAGCCGATAAAACCGGCAGCGCCGGTCACAAGAAGGGTCATCTGGCGCTTCTATCTGCCGCCGAAGCCAGGGTCCAGACGCAGAACCGCCCGCCCAGCAGGTCTGCTGGGCGGGCGGCCTGTCGCAACGTTGCGGTTAGAAGCGGTAGCGAGCGCCGACCGCCACGATGTCGATCGACGGTTCGACATGCGCGCGCGTGTTGACCACCGTCGCCAGCGGCGTACCCACGAAGTAGGAGCGCGTCACGTTCACTTCTTCGTTCTTCACGAAGATGTGCGCGTAGCTGAGGTCGAAGGTCAGGTTGTCGTTGAACTTGTAGCTGGCGCCGATCGAGGTCCAGAAACGATCGCCGTCCGGCACGCGCGTCGAACGATCGATGTCGTTGGTTGGCGTCTGGTCGTACTGCACGCCGCCGCGCAGCGTGATGGCGTCGTTGAACTTGTATTCAGCACCGCCAGCCAAGGTCCACGTGTTTTCGTAGTTCTGCGGCAGCGAGTTGATGACGGTGTTGTTGTCGGACGCCACGATGGTGATGTCCTTGAAGGTTTCCCAGCGAGTCCACTTCACGTCGGCCAGCAACTTCCATTGCGGCGTCATCTGATACGCAACACCCAGCGCGACGATGTTCGGCGTCTTCAAATCGGCCGAGGCCGGACGCACGCTGTTCGGATTGGGCAGCGGCACCAAGCCGACGCCGGGCACCGGGATTGCCGGCGGCAAGCGCAGGTCTTTGATCGTCGCGTCGCCGCGCAAGGTCGAACCGACCTCGTGTTGATAGTCGAGGCCGATATTCCATTGCGGCGTCGGCTTCCACAGCACGCCGATATTGAAGCCGCCCGAGAAATCATCGCCTTTCAGCTTGAAATCACCGTCGGTCGCCGGAATCGAACCACCCGCAGTCAGCGGGTTCGGCAAGGTCGTGCGCAATTCCGCCTTCGAATAGCGAAGCACGGCCCCGACGCCGATCGAGAATTGCTCGTTCACCTTCCACGCCACCGTCGGCTGGAAGCTGTAGGTCTTCAGATCCGAATAGGTGCTGTCGTAGCGGCCGAACCAAGTGCCGTCATACGCAGTCTTCAATCCGAACGTCGTGTTCACCGACAGGCCCAGCCACAACTGGTTCGGCACAACGTTCATCGCTGCCGAGAAGTGCGGCAGCGCAACCGGGTCAGCCGGGTTCTTTCCCGAACCGCCATTGACCGGCAGCGTCAGACCGCCCGTGCCGGGACCGCGAATGGTGGTGCCGGTGTTCGTCGTCTTTGCATCAATGAAGATGCCCTGCACGCCCACATCGACGGCACCGCGTCCGAGCTCGGTCATGCCGGCTGGATTGAACAGCACGGTCGACGCGTCGTCGGCGATTGCGGTGTTACCCGCTTGCGCGCGGCCGGTGCCGGCACTGCTCTGTTCTTGAAGGTTGAAGGCGCCGGCATGTGCTTCTTGCGCAGCCGACAACGCGATCAGCGACGCACCTGCAAGTGCGACGAGACGAGTCCGCATTGGACGTTTCTCCCTAGATAACCTTGGTATCGTTGCTGATTCGATACCGCGGGGATCGGCGCCAGGCAACGCCCACCTTCCGTTTAGGGAAACTTCGATTCGGGGTGTGACCTGCAGCCCACTGCGCCGCCGCTCCGCCAGACGGTATTAGACCGGACTTACCGCAGTGCGGGGACGAATCAGCTCATTCAGCAGGCACAATCACGCTGCGGGCCGGCGCGCGCAGCGTGACCAGGGTCAGCACGAAGGCGATGATCGCGCATCCCGCAATGCCCGCCACCATCGGAACCGCAGTCCCGTTCAGGAAGCTGCCGACCACCAGCATGACCGCGACGCCGGTCATGAATTGCAGCGTGCCCATCAGCGCCGAAGCCGAACCGGCGATGGCGCCATGTTCTTCCAGCGCCAGAACTGCCGTCGTCGGAATGACGAGGCCGAGAAAGCCGTATCCGACAAACAAACAAGCAGCGAGCACGTCGAGCCGATCGACGCCGGCCAGGAACAAGACCAGTGCGACCGTCATCGACGCGGCAAAGCAAGTCACCGCGACGCGCACAACGCGGCGCAGGCCGAATTTGCCGGCGAGAAAGCCGGTGAGTTGCGCAAAAGCAAAAAACGACGCCGCGTTGATCGAGAAGCACAACGCGTATTGCAGCTTCGACAGGCCGTAATGATCGATCAGCACGAAGGGCGAATTGGCGAGGTACGAAAAGAAACTCGCAATGCCGAACGCGCCGATGAACACCAATCCCAGGAAGGTGCGATCGCGCAGCAAACGCCCATAAGCGGCAAAGGTGCTGGCGATGCTGCTTTCGGCGCGCGCCGCTTGCGGCCGCGTCTCGTCGAGGAACAACGCCAACAGACCAAGGCCGAGGACTGCCGCAACGGTGACAAACCAGAACACCGCACGCCATCCGGCCAACTCGATTATAAAACCGCCCGTCAACGGCGCCAGGATCGGCGAGATCGAGAAGACCAGCATCAGCATCGACATCAACTTGGCTGCTTCGACGCCGGTATGGAGATCGCGCACGATGGCGCGCGGCACCACCATGCCGGCGCACGCGCCCATACCCTGCAGAAAGCGGAAGATGATCAGCGTTTCGATCGTCTGCGCCGTGGCGCAGCCGACGCTGGCGAAGGCAAACAGAGTCAAACCGATATAGAGCGGCGCCTTGCGCCCGTAGCGATCCGACAGCGGCCCGTAGAGCAGCTGGCCGACGCCAAGCGCGACGAAGAACACCAGCAGGCTGAGCTGCACTTCGGTCGCGTTGGCATTCAGCGTCTGCCCGATCGTCGGCAGCGACGGCAGATACATGTCGACCGCGAAGGGGCCGATCGCCGACAGAAGACCGAGGATGATTGCTTTACGCAGAAGCGTGGTTTGCACAGTGCTCACTTCCAGGCCAGGCGGATACCGAGCCCGATAAAGGCCGCGCCCATCATCCGTTCCAGCATTTGCCGCGCGCGACCAACCTGGAACAGACCGCGCAGCCGCGACGCGGCCAGCACGACAGCCGCCAGCACCAACATGCCGTTGACGTCAAACAGCGCGCCCAGCGCAAGAAACTGCAGCGCCGCGTCGCCGCGCGCCGGATCGACGAATTGCGGCAGGAAGGCGAGAAAGAACAGCGCGACTTTCGGGTTCAGCACATTGGTGATGACGCCTTGGCGAAAGATGCGGCCGAGCGATGAAATCTGCGGCGCCTCCGCAGCGGCACCGTCGCTACGCGCGAAAATCTGCTTCGCGCCAAGCCAGACCAGATAGGCCGCGCCGACCAGGCGGACAGCGTCGAACGCGTTCGGCACCGCCGACAACAGCGCCGTCAGTCCGAAAGCGGCGGCAAGAATATGGGCGAAACAACCGACGCCGATGCCGAGTGCAGAGGCGAAGCCTGCAGCGCGTCCCTGCCCCAACGTGCGCGCGATCACATAGAGCATGTCCGGGCCCGGCGTGAGGTTGAGCAGCAGACCAGCGGCGATAAAGAGAAGCAGCGCGTCGGAGTCGAACATGGCGCCCAGGCTATCGTACCGGGCGCAGCCGTCGATCAGTCGAGCACGCGCATCTGCATTCCGAATGTCGCAGAGCGTGATGCCTCGACCAGCCCGACCACCGGGCCGTAATCGACCACGCCCAGCACTTGCGCGACCCGGTTGCGCGTCGCGTCGAGCAGCGGAACGTAGAGTGCCTCGGAAATATGCTCGCTGCCGATACTGTATGGGCGTCCGCGCACCAGCACCGCCTGCCGCGCGCGCACCGCCATCGAAAGCGGCCGCAACGCCTCGGCGAGATAGTCGCCATAGAGCGACTCGTCGATTGCGCGACCGGTTGCGTCCCGCCCGGATCGCTCAACCAGCGTCGCGCCGACCTGCGCGATGCGGAAGCCGGTCGGCTGTACGTCGATCAGAAAACTTAGCGGCAAAATCTGCGGCAATTCCGATGCGAGATCGAATTCGCCGTGCGCCGGCGGCGACGTCCCGTCTTTGCGGCCGCGCCACCAGGCAAGCAGCCGCGCGCAAAGCGGGCTGGCGCAAGGAGGAGTCGGATCGGGTGGCGGACGCACCGATGCAAACTGCCGCCGCCCGGTGAGAGAGTTGTTAACGCCGCGCAGGTTCCGGTGCGACGCATTCGCACGAAGTCGGCTCGTCGATACCGACGCGGTGCGCCAGGCTACAGACGCCGTCTATTCGCTTGCTGCGACACGCAGCAAGTATTCGCCGTACGAATTGCAATAGAGTGCGGCCTGACGTTCCAACTGTGCCCGGTCAATCCAGCCGTTGCGGAACGCGATCTCCTCAAGGCAGGCGATCTTCAGCCCCTGCCGGTGCTCGATCGTGCGCACGAACTCGCTCGCTTCGAGCAGCGAGTCCGTGCTGCCGGTATCAAGCCAGGCATTGCCGCGCCCCAGACGCACGACGTCGAGCGCACCGAGTTGCAAATAGGCTTCGTTGACAGAGGTGATTTCGTACTCACCACGGGCGGACGGTTGCACCGCAGCGGCGATGTCGGTGACACGGTCGTCGTATACATAGAGTCCGGTGACAGCCCAATTCGAAATCGGCTCGCGCGGCTTTTCGACAATACGCACCGGCCGCCCTTCGTCGTCGAACCCGATGACGCCATAGCGCTCCGGCTGCGTGACCTGATAGGCAAATACGGTTGCACCTTCGCCGCGCGCGACTGCGCCGCGCAGCTTCTCCCCCAGCCCGTCGCCGTAGAAGATATTGTCGCCCAAGACCAACACGCTTTGCCGTCCGGAAACGAAGTCGCGGCCGACAGTGAAGGCTTGCGCCAGCCCTTTCGGTTCGGGTTGCACCGCATAGGTCAGCTCGACGCCCCATTGCGATCCGTCGCCCAGCAATTGCCGGAACAGCGGCTGGTCGTGCGGCGTCGTGATGATCAAGATCTCACGGATATCCGCCAACATCAGCGTCGACAGCGGATAATAGATCATTGGTTTGTCGTAGACCGGCAGAAGCTGCTTCGAGATCGCAACCGTCATAGGGTGCAGCCGGGTGCCCGCGCCACCGGCGAGAATGATGCCGCGGGTGGAAGAAGCGGTCATGTCGGGCGGATGTCCTTTAGAACGCGCGAGAGCTGCTCGCGCCATGGGGTCGTCTCAATACCGTATGCAGTTCGAATGCGCGTGCAATCGAGCCGTGAATTTTTCGGCCGCCGTGCCGGGGTCGGATAGTCTTCCGTCCTGATCGGCGTAATGCGCGGTGTTCGTTCCAGCCACGTCGCGCCGTCGAAGATTGCGCGGGCAAACCCATACCAGGATATGTCGCCGGCGCCGGCAAAATGAAACGTGCCCCAATGCGCCTGTTTGTCGGCGATCGCGGCTGCAATGCGTACGATCGCGGCCGCAATCGCATCGGCCGGCGTGGGATTGCCGATCTGGTCGTCAACGACGCGCACCTCGTCGCGTTCGTCCGCAAGGCGCAGCATCGTACGTACGAAATTCTGCCCCTGCGCTGCATATACCCACGCAGTACGCAGGATGACGTGTTGGTCGAGCCGCTCGCGCACCGCCTCTTCGCCCGCAAGTTTGCTGGCCCCGTAAACTCCGAGCGGGTTGGTGGCATCATCTTCGCGCCACGGACGATTCCCGCTACCGTCGAATACGTAATCGGTCGAGATGTGCAGCAGTGCCACGTCCTGCGCGGCGCAGACGCCGGCGAGATTGGCGGCTCCGTCACGATTGACGGCGAAAGCACGCGCAGCGTCGTTTTCCGCCCGATCGACGGCTGTATACGCAGCAGCGTTGATGAGCAGATCGGGCTGCAACGTCGCGACGGCGGCTTCGATAGCCTTTGGATCGGTGATGTCGAGCGCCGTGCGGCGCTGCATCGAAACCACGACATTCACCGGCCACGCGGCACGCTGCAGCGCCTGCCCCACCTGACCGTCGGCGCCCGTCACCAGGACGCGCATCAAAACAGATCCTGTGCATCGGCCAGCAGCGGCGCGATGCGATCTTTGTTCGACAGCAAGGCCGGATCGACGACCGGCGGCCAGGAAATGCCGATGGCGGGATCGTCCCACCGCACGCTGCGTTCAGCGCCGCTGTCGTAGACGGCGCTGGTCTTGTAGAGAACCTCAGTGTCGGGATGGAGCGTGCAGTAGCCGTGCGCGAATCCGATCGGCACGAATAGCTGACTCCAGTTCGCCGCACTGAGTTCGACGCCGACCCATTGACCAAATGTCGGGGAAGCGCGGCGGATGTCGACTGCTACGTCAAAAATCGCACCACGCGTCACCCGCACCAACTTGTCTTGGGCATTGGCACCGATCTGCCAATGTAGACCACGCACGGTCCCGATGGCGGCCGACATTGCGTGATTGTCCTGCACGAAACGCACCGGGATGCCAGCAGTTTCATACCGGCTTTCGACATAGGTCTCGGAAAAGAAACCGCGCGCATCGCCGTGGCGGACCGGCGTAATCAGCTGCACGCCCGGCAGCGAAGTGGCGTCAACGCGCATGATTGTGCTTATGCCGCCGCTTTGCCGATGCGTTTAGCGTCATAGCGTTCCGCGAGAATCGCTTCCCACCATGCGCGCCGCGCGAGATACCAATCGACCAGCTCGTCCAGCGCCGCATCGAATGCACGCGCCGGTTTCCATCCAAGATCGCGCTCGGTCGCGCTTGCATCGATCGCATAGCGCCGGTCATGCCCCGGACGGTCTTCGACGAACGAGATCAAGCGCCGGCGTGCACCGTTCTCGCTTGGCGCTTTTGCATCGACGAGATCACAGATGCGCCCAACCAAGTCGAGATTGGTCATCTCGGTGCCGCCGCCGATCAAATAGGTTGCGCCGATCTTGCCGCGCGTCAGTACCGCCAGCAGCGCGTCGACGTGATCTTCGACATGCAGCCAGTCGCGCACGTTGCCGCCGTCGCCATAGACCGGCAGTGGCTCTTCGCGCAGCGCCTTGATGATCATCAGCGGAATCAGCTTCTCGGGAAACTGACGCGGTCCGTAATTGTTCGAGCAATTGGAAAGAACGATCGGCAGTCCGTAGGTGCGATGCCACGCACGCACCAACAGATCCGACGCGGCCTTGCTGGCCGAATACGGAGAACTCGGATCGTACGGCGTGTCGGGATGAAACCGATCGGGCGCTTCGACCGAGCCAAAGACTTCGTCGGTCGAAATGTGATGAAAGCGAAACCCTGTCTTCTGCGCAGCGGGCAGGTCGCGCCAGTAGGCCAGCGCCGCGTCGAGCATTACCTGCGTGCCGACGACATTGGTCTGCACGAACGCGGCCGGCCCATCGATCGAGCGATCGACATGGCTTTCGGCGGCGAGATGCAGGATTGCGGTGGGGCGAAACGAGGCGATCGTCGATGCAACCAGCACTGGATCGCAGACGTCACCCTGCACGAACAGATGCCGCGGATGCTGCGCGACCTCGGCAACGAAATCGCGGTCGGCCGCATAGGTCAGCTTGTCGTACGTGCAAACCGCATGGCCGTCGGACAGCACCCGGCGAACCACGGCGGCACCGATGAATCCGGCGCCACCGGTGATCAGAAGTCGCTGCTCGTCCGATCGGCTCGTCATCGCGCCAGTATTAGACGGCCAAAGCCGATCCGTTAACCGGCTTCAGGTCGCCGACTGCTCTTTCGTCGCCAGGAACTTCACCAGCGGCCACTGTTCCTGCGTGTGGTTCAGGTGCCAGGCGTTGCGCGCCATGAAGACTGGCGCGCCGTCATGGTCGTCGGCGATGGCTGAGCCGTTATTGTCGATGAAGCGCTTGAGCTCGAGCGGGTTCTCCGTCTCGACCCAGCGCGCTGTGTGGAGCGTCGTGGCTTCGAAATGGACCGGGATGTCGTATTCGGTGCGAATCCGGTCGGCCAGCACGTCGAATTGCAGTGCACCGACGACGCCGACGATCCAGTTCGAATCCATGCGCGGCTTGAACACGCGCGCAGCACCCTCTTCCGCCAACTGCTCCAATGCACGGCCCAGATGCTTGGCCTTCATCGGATCGTCCGGACGCACACGCTGCAGCAGTTCGGGCGCGAAGCTGGGAATGCCGGTGAAGCGGATCGCTTCGCCTTCGGTCAGCGCGTCGCCGATGCGCAGACTGCCGTGGTTGGGGATGCCGAGAATGTCCCCCGCCCATGCCTCTTCCGCCAGCTCGCGATCGGCGGCGAGAAACAGCAGCGGGTTGTGGATCGCCATCTGCTTCTGCGTGCGCGGATGAGTCAGCTTCATGCCGCGCTTGAAATGCCCCGAGGCGAGACGGAAGAAGGCGATCCGGTCGCGATGTTTCGGATCCATGTTCGCCTGGATCTTGAACACAAAGCCCGAGACTTTGTTTTCGCTGGGTTCCACTTCGTCGGTGCCGTTGGCGCGTCCGGCGGCCGGCTGCGGGCGCGGCGGCGGCGCCATTTCGGCCAGGCCGTGCAGCAATTCGCGCACGCCGAAATTATTGACCGCGGAGCCGAAAAACAGCGGCGTCAAATGACCTTCGCGATACGACTTCAAATCGAGCGGCTTCATCAAGCCGCGCGCCATTTCGACTTCTTCACGCAGCTTGGTGACGAGATGAGCGGGCAACAGCGCGTCGAGCTGCGGATCGTCGAGACCTTTGACCGCGATGCCGGCGTCGGAATGGCCGCGCTCGATCAGGATCAAGCGATCGTGGATCAGGTCGTAGACGCCTTTGAATTCGCGCCCCATCCCGATCGGCCAGGTCGCGGGCGCTACGTCCAACTGCAACTGGTTTTCGACTTCGGAAATCAGGTCGAACGGATCGCGGCCTTCGCGGTCCATCTTGTTGATGAAGGTTGCGATCGGCACGTCGCGCAGACGGCAGACTTCGAACAACTTGCGCGTCTGGGTTTCGATACCTTTGGCGGCGTCGAGCACCATCACCGCGCTGTCGACAGCAGTCAGCGTACGATACGTGTCTTCCGAGAAGTCTTCGTGGCCCGGCGTGTCGAGCAGATTGAAGGCGCGGCCGTCATATTCAAACGACATCACCGACGCGGTCACCGAGATGCCGCGTTCGCGTTCGACCTTCATCCAGTCCGATCGCGCACGCCGCGCGTCGCCGCGCGCTTTCACGGCGCCGGCCATCTGAATGGCACCGCCGAACAGCAGCAGCTTTTCGGTCAGCGTGGTTTTGCCGGCGTCCGGATGCGCGATGATCGCGAAGGTGCGCCGGCGCGCGATTTCTGGCGGAAGTTCGGGCATGAGCGGCGCGGAGAAGGCCCCCGCCCGCCCCGGATGTCAATCTGAGGAGCTGGCTAAGGGGCTGGCCGTGCGGCCCGGCCGGTAGCCGGCGACGAAGACCCGGACCGCTTCCGCGATGAAGCGCTCCAATTCAGCGAGGTCGAGCTTGCGCGCAATCGCCAACGTCCCACGCAGATGCACGTGGCCTTTGATCATGGCCAGGAACAGTTCGGCTGCGATCTGGTGATCGGCGATATCGAGTTCGCCGCGCTCGCTGACCGTCTTCAAATACTCGGCGGTGCGCGTTTCGATTAAGCACGGGCCGCTGTCGTAGAATGCCTTACCCAGCTCGGGGAAACGGCCCGACTCGCCGACCACGACGCGATGCACGGCCAGCACTTCGGGCCGCAGCAGGAAGCGCATGAATTGCAGGCCGACCTTGATCAGCGCCTGGTCGATCGGCAGGTGTTCGGCCTCGATCGTCTCGTAGACGACGCGATGCTTGCTGCATTCCTCCGCGACGCATGCGGCGAACAGCGCCTCCTTGCTCGGGTAGTACGCATAGAGCGTCGCTTTGGAGACGTTGGCCTCGCGCGCGATCGAATCCATCGACGCGCTGCCATAGCCCTCTTCCAGGAAGATCCGCTTCGCAGCGGTCAGCACCTGCCCGACCTTGCGGCCTTCAACCGCAATCTCGCCTGGGGGTACGGCCTTCGCGGCCTTGCTCGTCGTTGCCATGTCGCACCGTCATACCAGAGTTCGGCTTAACCGAAGATCTAAACTGGTGGGTTCAGTTGACAGCCGAACCCGGCCAGCTCATCTTCCGGCTCTGAACTGAACCGTTCAGTTCATTTCCGAGAGACAAGGTGGGTCGTATCATGGCTGTCCGCAAGCTTTTGCTCCCGACTGTTGCAGTCGTAGCCGCTCTGGGGATCGGCGCCTTCGGGGTGCACTGGTTCGTCAGCGGCCGGTTCGTCGAGAAGACCGACAACGCCTACGTGCAAAGCGACATCGCCGCGATCGCCCCAAAAGTGGCGGGTTATGTCCGCGAGGTCCGGGTGCGCGACAACCAGAAGGTCGCGGCCGGTGACGTGTTGGCGGTGATCGACGACCGCGACTTTGCAGCCCAGGTCGCCCAGGCCGAAGCCCAGGCAGAGGCGGCCAAGGCCGCCATCGCCTCGATCAATTCCAACCTGATTTTGCAGAAGTCGGTGATCGCCCAGGCCGAAGCCGGCATCGCCTCGGCCGAGGCCGACCTCAAGCGCGCCCAGCTTGACCAGCAGCGCTATGGCGCGCTGGCGCCCGAAGGTTTCGCCAGCCGCCAGCGCCTGGAGACCGTGACCGCCGATCGCCAGAAAGCAGACTCGTCCCTCGCCCGCGCGCGCGCCGCGCTGACCAGCGAGAAGGATCGCGTCGGCGTGCTGGAAGCGTCGCGCGCCCAGGCTGAAGCGCAGCTGAAACAGGCGCAGGCCAATGCCGAGCTGAAGCGCATCGATTTGGAAAACACCGTCGTGCGCGCGCCGTTCGCGGGCACCGTCGGCAACAAGGGCGTCGAGCTTGGTCAGTATGTGAAGGTCGGCACGCAGCTTTTGTCGCTGGTGCCGGAAGAGCTGTACATCGTCGCCAACTTCAAAGAGACGCAGATCGCGCGCATGCGCGTCGGCCAGCCGGTCGAATTGGATATCGACGCCTATTCCGGCACGACGGTGCGCGGTCGCATTGAAAGCCTAGCGCCGGCGTCGGGTTCGCAGTTCTCGTTGCTGCCGCCGGAAAACGCGACCGGCAACTTCACCAAAATCGTGCAGCGCGTTCCGGTGCGCATTGCGATCGGCAGCGAAGAAGCAGCGCGCCTGCGCCCCGGCCTGTCGGTGATCGCGTTCGTCGATACCAAGGCGCGCGGCAACGCGGCTGCCATCGCCGATCTGCGCGGCGCATTCGTTCCGACGACCCAGACCGCACAGCGCTAAGCGGACGCGGTCGATGTCCGATACTACGATCCAAGACAGCGCCGCAGCGAAGCCAGATCTGCGCAAGATCCTCGGCTTCGTTGCGATGGTGTTCGGCATGTTCATGGCGATCCTGGACATCCAGATCGTCAGCTCGTCCTTGCCGCAGATCCAATCGGGCCTGGCTGCGTCGTCCGACGAAATTAGCTGGATCCAAACCGCCTATCTGATCGCCGAGATCGTGATGATCCCGTTGTCGGGATATCTGTCGCGGGTGATGTCGACGCGCGTTTTGTACGCCGTCTCGGCACTCAGCTTCACCGCGTCGAGCGCGCTCTGCGCGTTCGCGTGGGATCTCGATTCGATGGTGCTGTTTCGCGCGCTGCAGGGGTTTCTTGGCGGCGCGATGATCCCGACCGTATTTGCGGCCGCGTTCAAGATGTTTCCCAAGCGCCCGCCGTCGGTGATCATCGGCTTGATCGCGACCTTGGCGCCTGCGGTTGGTCCGTCGGTCGGTGGCTATCTGACCGAGACCTATTCCTGGCACTGGCTGTTCTTGATCAATCTTGTGCCCGGCCTGGTCGTTGCAGCGGCGGTGTGGCTGCTGGTCGATATCGATCGCGCCGACTGGTCGCTGCTGAAATCGATCGACCTGATCGGTCTTGGTACGATGGCGGTATTTCTCGGCAGCCTGGAATATGTCGTCGAAGAAGGTCCGCGCTACGACTGGCTACAGGATCCATCCATCCGCAATTTCGCGGTCGTCTGCGCGATTGCCGGTGCGTTCTTTTTCTGGCGCGTGCTGCGCACCGCAAAACCGATCGTCGATCTGCGCGCCTATGCCGATCGCAACTTCACCATCGGTTCGATTCTGCAGTTTGTCGTCGGCATGGGCCTGTACGGCGGCACCTATGTGATGCCGATCTTTCTCGGTCGCGTGCGCGGCTACAACGCGCTGCAGATCGGTGAAACCGTGATCATCTATGGCGTCTTCATGTGCATGAGCGCGCCGATTGCAGGCACGCTGGCGCGCAAATTCGATCCGCGCAAAGTGTTGGCGCTGGGTTTGAGCTGCTTCGGCATCGGCTTCTGGCTCAACTCGTTCCTGACCGCCGACAGCGCGTTCTGGGAGTTGTTCTTGCCGCAAGCGCTGCGCGGCTTCGGCGCGATCACTTGCATCATCCCGATCACCAACATGTCGCTCGGCACCTTGGCGCCGGCCAAGCTCGGCAATGCCAGCGGGCTGTTCAATCTCAGCCGCAATCTCGGTGGTGCGATCGGCCTGGCCTTGATCAATACGCAGCTCAATGACCGGTTGCAGCTGCACTGGAATCAGCTGGCGGCGCAGATCAATCCGGCGCGGCCGCAAGTGGGCCAGTTCATCGAGAAGCTCAGCGATCGATTCGGCGATTTGGTTGACGGCGATCCGACGATGGCAGCGATGAAGCGGCTTGGGCAGATCGTCTATCGCGAAGCGACCGTGCTGACCTTCAACGACGTGCTGCTGACGATGGGCTTCGCCTTCTTCCTGATGCTGCCCTTGCTGTTTCTCGCACGGCGGCCGAAGCCCGCAGCCGAGCCGATCTCAGCGCACTGACGGGCGGTCGTCGAACTCCGTCACCAAGCAGCGGCGGTAAGCATCAGCTTACGGGTTGTTTCCGCGCGCCCCGGACTCGAGACTGCGCCGTCCCGAATCTGGAGCGATCATGAAGAAGCTGTTTGCCGTCGGCGTCCTCGCCGTTGCCTTATCGTCAACTGCGATGGCGCGCGAAGCCGGTCACTCGCTTCTGCAGGTGCAGCTCTCGCCCAGTTTGACCGAAGCTGCATCGGGACGGCTGCTGGTTTTCGCGCAGCCGCTCGAAGCCGCGAAGACGGCGGCCAAGGACAAGCCGATCACCAAGGTCGACACCGACCTACTGAATGTCGAGGCCACGAATATCGCGGCCAAGGACATCGTGCGGATTGCACCCGGCGAAACCGTTGAGATCGATCTCGACGGCATCACCTTCCCAGGCCCGTTCTCTAAGCTCGCCCCTGGCAGCTACGTGCTGCAGGCGGTGCTCGATGTCGGACAGCCCTACACCTATGGCGGCCGCGGAGATGGCGACCTCGTCAGCAAGGTCGTCGAGATCAAGCTGCCGCTCGAAGACGCCAAACCCGTCGTTCTCGAAGAGAAGCAGAAGCCATTTGATCTGTGGTCGCTGCCGGCACCGATGATCTCGGACAAGCTGCGCGCCGATTGGGCCGACGCAAAATCTTCGGTCGAGCGCGTGGATTTCACCAGCAACGCGCTGAGCAAATTCTGGGGCCGCCCGATGAAAATGCGCGCTCTGGTCGTGCTGCCGCCGGGATATGCCGGCGATGCGAAACGCAGCTACCCGACCGTCTGGTACACGCATGGCTTCGGCGGCGACGTGGAAAAGCTGCAGAGCGTCGCAGCACAACGCTACGCCGCGATGCGCGACGGCAAGGCGCCGAAGATGATCTGGGTTCTGCTCGACCAGTCTTCGCCGAGTGGCCCGCATGAATTCGTCGACAGCGTCAATAACGGTCCGTACGAGACTGCTTTCGTCACCGAACTGCTGCCGGCGCTGGAAGCCAAGTACCGGATGGACGCCAAGCCGAACGGCCGCTTTCTAAACGGTCATTCCTCGGGCGGCTGGGCGACGCTTTGGCTGATGGTGACGCAGCCGAAATTGTTCGGCGGCACGTGGTCGACGTCGCCCGATCCTGTCGACTTCCACGACTTCACCGGCGCCGACCTGACCAACGGCGAAAACTTCTATCGCAAGAACGACGGTACGTTGCGCCCGCTGGTACGCATGACCGACAAGGACGGGAACGACACGGTGGTTGCGTCGCTCCGTTCCTTCACGCTGTACGAAGAAACGCTGGCCGATCACGGCGGTCAGATGCGCGCCTTCGAATGGGTGTTCTCGCCGCGCGATTCAGACGGCCGGCCGCAGCAGCTCTTCAATCGCGCCAGCGGCGACGTGAATCCGCTGGTCGCCGCGCACTGGCGCGCCAATTACGACATTGCGCGTCTGGTCGAAACGCGCTGGCCGCAGTTGAAGAAAGATCTCGACGGCAAAGTGCATGTCATCGTCGGCACGAAGGACACGTTCTATCTCGACGGTGCCGTCCACCGGCTCGACGCGGTGATGCAGTCGCTGGGCGCAAAAGCGGATTTCCGCTACCTGCCCGGCAAGAACCACTTCGATCTCTACAAGAAGGGTGACGACGGTTCCGCGCTGCTCAACGACTTTGCGTGGGAGATGTACGTGATCGCGCGGCCGAAGGAAAAACGGCCGAGCTAAGTCCGCGTAAGGGCCTCGACATGCTCGCCGATCGCGAGGCTCGAGGTCAGGCCGGGTGACTCAATGCCGTACAGCGCGACGATGCGCGGATGCGGATGGGTGATGGAAAAGTCGGCGGGCGGTGCGCCCGCCGGCGCCAGCTTGGGTCGCATGCCCGCATAGTCGGCAGCCAGCGCACCGTCGGGCAGGCCCGGCCACCAGGTGCGGATCGATGCGTAGAAGCGCGCATCGCGCGACGGGTCGACGCGATAATCGATCTGGTCGACCCATTCGACGTCGGGACCGAACTTCACACGCCCCGCCAAATCGATCGTCGCATGCGTGCCGAGACCGCCCGGCTCCGGGATCGGATAGACCAGACGTTGAAACGGCGGCTTCACGCCGCTCAACGCAAAGTAATTGCCTTTGCACAACCAGCCTTGCGGCGGCGTCAGGCCGATCGCCCGCGCGACGGTCTGCGCGCCCAAGCCCGCAGCAAGCACTACGTCGTTGCAGGCGAGCTGCATCGGCGTGTCGCCGCCGACGACAAGCTCGATCCGGTCGTCATGGATCGCACCGCCCGTCACCGGCGCGCGCAGCGCCAACACGCCGCCTGCATCTTCGAGGTCGCCTAGGTACGACAACATCAAGGCATGACTGTCGACGATGCCCGACAAGGCGCTGTAGAGGCCCGCGACCGCGCGCACTTCGGGTTCCAGTTCGGCGACACGCGCCGCGTCGATCGGTTCGAGTTCGACGCCGTTCTTGCGCGCAATGTCGATGATGTTGGCGAGATCGCCGCGCTGCGCCTCGGTCGCGGCGACGATCACTTTGCCGATCTGCTTGTACGGCACGCCGCGCGCGCGGCACCAATCGTAGAGAAGATCACGACCGCGCACGCACAGCTGCGCTTTCAAACTACCGGGCGCATAATACAGGCCGGCGTGAATCACTTCGGAGTTGCGGGCGCTGGTCTCGGTGCCGAACGCTTCGGCTGCTTCGAGCAGCAACACGTCGCGCCCTGCCCGCGCCAAGGTCCGCGCGCACGCCAACCCGACCACACCGGCGCCGATCACGACGCAATCAACATGCTCCATGGATTTACAGGCCGGCCCACGGTGTGACGCCGAACAGCTGCGCGTGCCATTGCAGCAGCAACGCATAGCCGGCAAAGGCGCCGAACCACTGCCACCAGCGCACGCTGGCGAGGCGCAGCCTGGTACGTCCTGCGAGCACCGCCGCAAACGGAAGGTTCGAGGTGTGCGACGCGAACAAATCCCAGCGCGCACCCAACGCACGCGCGCGTTTGGCGTCAATCGCGCGCGGGCCGATCAGCGCCAGCACGAGCATCGTGCCGAACAACACCAGACCGGCCGCGGTGCCGACCGCGAGCAGATGCGCCAACGCCCAGATCGCGACGCCCCAAAGAAACGGATGGCGCGTGATGGTCAGAATTCCGTCGACCGGACGATCGACCGCATTCTCTTGCCCGACCGACGTCGGCGTCGGCGTCGTCAGCCCGATAAAGACGAACAGGAACCCAATCAGAACCAGCACCAGCGCAGCAATCCGCGCCGCCGGAACGGTCGGCCACAAGGCGATGTGCGGTGCATTGCCATAGACGATGGCGAGCCAGGTGAGTCCGATCGCCGACGCGATCGAGAAAACGGCGCGATAGCGGATCTCACCCAGCCGCTCGACCAGCATATCGCGCAGCCTTGTGCCCGATACGAACAGATGAATACCGAGAAAGAAGAAGGCAGCGCCGAGAAGCGAGATCATGGATGAGGAGCGAGCCTGCCTGCCCGCTCCCCGTCAAGAGTCAGGCGCCTTCGGAAAGGGCCTGATTCAACGCAGCACGCGCACGCGAGATGCGCGACCGGACGGTGCCCAGCGGCAAAGACAGACGTTCAGCTGCGTCCTGGTAGCGAAGCCCTTCGATCGCGACAAGATGCAGTGCGCGCCGATAATCGGGCGGCAGACGATCCCACGCCTGCGTCACCGCCATTGCTTCGAGACGAACCGCTTGCGTGCCGCGCACGCCCAGCTGTTCTTCCAGCGCATCGAACGGCACCAGCATCGCGCGCCGCGCGCGGCGATGATGGCTGATCGCCTGCGTGCGCAAAATCGTCAGCAACCAGGCACGCATGTTCGTGCCCCACTGCCATTGATGCAGGCTTTTCAACGCGCGCAGCAGCGTCTCCTGCACCAGGTCGTTGGCGAGCTCAGGTTCGTCACGGCAGATGCGACTAGCCACGCGCTTGAGCAGCGGGATCTCGGCCAGCACCAGAGGCAATACGCGAGCTCGATGCTCGGGAGTCAGGCTGGGATCGAGATCCATCAAACACCTCCGCATCAGGCAGCACGATACCACCGTTAAGCTTTTGTTAAGCACAATTCTGAGGTGTCTATCAAGGGATTTCCCGCGCTGCACCCTGCCCGGTATGCGGATACGACTACTGCGCGAGTTCAGCGCGATGGGCGAAGCATCTGATGCGATGGAGTTAGTTGCGGACCGGCCAAAATCGGCAGTCTGAAAAAGGCGCGCATGTGCGCCAAAAATGCCGCAGTTGCTTCGCGGCTGACGGTCGCAAATCGGCGACGCGCGACATTCTCCGCACAGGCTTCAGTCTTTTTCGCGCTGCGTGTCGTTCCGATGTCCGCTGCTGCTGGGCTTGTTGCGCGCGATGCACTAGATCCCACGCCATGCGTTCGATCTTTTTCGCGCTCGTCGCGGCCCCGCTCGCTTTCATCAGTGCGTTGCAGCCGAGCACGGCATACGCGCACGCCGTCGTCATCGAGGCGCAGCCGCGCGTGAACGCAGCGGTCGCTGCCGGCGAGGTCACGATCCGGCTGCGCTACAACAGCCGCCTCGACGTCGCGCGTTCGCGTCTCGTCTTGACCACGCCCGGCGGCGCGACGGTGCAGCTGACGCCGCAAGCAGGCGCCGGCACGGACGAACTGGTCGCCGTTGCACAGGCCAAAGCACCCGGCGGATATCGCGTGCGCTGGCAGGTCCTGACTCTCGACGGGCATCTGACGCGCGGCGACATCCCGTTCCGCGTCGTCGCCAGCGCCAGCAACTGAAATGCGCGACTTCGTCGGAGCGCTGATCTGATGCGCGACTTCGTCGCGAGGGCCGTCGACTTTTGTCGGCGGCGCGCAACCTACATCGTCATTCTGGCTGCGATCGTCACCGGCCTGTCGGTCTGGTACGCGTCGAACCGGCTAGGCATCGACACCGATACTGGCCGGCTGCTCGGCGAAGATCTGCCGTGGCGCAAACAGGAGATGGCGCTCGACAAGGCGTTCCCTGCCAATGTCGACAATCTCGCCATCGTGATCGACGGCGCAACGCCGGAACTCGCTGACATTGCGGCGCAGACGATCGCCGACAAACTGACCGCGCGCACCGACCTGTTCCGCTACACGCGCCGTCCCGATGGCGGCGCCTTCTTCGACCAGCAAGGCCTGTTGCTGCTTCCCAAAGAAGAAGTGCAGCAAGTCGCCGACCGTTTGATCCAGGCGCAGCCGCTATTGGGATCGCTTGCCGCCGATCCCAGCCTGCGCGGCTTGCTGCGGACGCTCAACCTGGCGCTCGAAGGCAAGCAGCGCGGACTCACCGACGGCAGCGAATTGCAGCAGCCGCTGGCCGCGCTTGCCGACGTCGCCGACGACACGCTCAAGAACCCGCAGCCCAAGCCGCTGGGCTGGAGCACGCTTCTCACCGGGCGTGGCGACTCAAAATCGGACCGGCAAAGGTTCGTGCTGACTCAACCGGTGCTCGATTATTCGTCGCTGCAGCCGGCCGAGAAAGCGCGCGACTTTATCCACGCGATCGGTGCCGAGCTGCCGCATGTACGGGTGCGCATCACCGGCGCAATCGCAATGTCGGACGAAGAATTAGAAACCGTCAGCGAAGGCATGGGCCTGTCGAGCGGACTGTCGTTTGCCGGCGTGATGGTGCTGCTGCTGATCGCGCTGCGCTCGTGGAAGATGATCGTGTCGATCCTGTCGACCTTGATTGTCGGGCTGCTGCTCACCGCAGCCTTCGCGGCCGCGACCGTCAAATCGCTGAACATGATTTCGGTCGCGTTCGGCGTGTTGTTCGTCGGCATCGCCGTCGATTTCTCGATCCAGTTCGCCATCGCCTATCGCGACACACGTCACCGCGAACCCGATCCCAAACTGGCGATGAAAGAAACCGGCCGGCGCATGGCGCGTCCGCTGGTGCTCGCCGCAGCGACGATCGCGATCGGCTTTCTGTCGTTCCTGCCGACTGACTATCGTGGCGTGCGCGAGCTGGGTCTGATCGCGGGCGCCGGCATGGTGATCGCGCTGATCCTGAACCTCACGCTGTTGCCCGCTTTGATGTGGCGCACGCGTCCGCACGGCGCCGGTGCGCGCGTCGGCTGGAGCAGCTGGTCGGTCGCCGATCGCTTTTTGATGCAGAACCGGCGCGCCATTCTGATCGGTACCGGCGTGCTGGCGTTGATCGCCGCGGCGTTGCTGCCGCGCCTCGCCTTCGATTTCGACCCGCTGCATTTGCGCGACCCGAAAACGGAATCGGTCTCGACCGTGCTGGACTTGATGGCGGATCCCAACACGACGCCCTACACGCTCGATCTTTTGAAGCCGTCGCTCGACGCGGCGCGCGAAGCGGTCGACCGGATCGAAAAGATTCCCGAAGTCAAACACGCGCTGTGGCTGGGCGTGTTCGTCGCCGACGACCAGGACGACAAGCTGGTTCTGATCGAAGACCTGCGCAACTTGCTGGGCCCGACTTTGTCGCCCGCGAAAGTTCTGCCGGCACCCAGCGAAGACGAGTTGCGCGCAGCGCTGCGCACGACGGTCGAGCGGTTGCGCGCCGCCGGCGGTCCGGTGGAAACGCGCCTCGCCGGCGCGCTCGAAAAACTTGCCGGATCCGACAGCGCGCGGGTTGCGGCGTTTCGCGACGCGGTGACGGCCGGTCTGCCGCGCACCTTGCAGCAAGTGCGCGCGCTGCTGCAGGCCAAGAAAGTCTCGCTGGAAACGCTGCCCGACGATCTCAAACAATCCTGGATCGCGGCCGACGGGCGTGCGCGCGTGGAAATCTATCCATCGATCGACGCGCAGGATCCGAAAGCGCTGCAGCGCTTCGTGCTTGCGGTCAGAGCAGTCGAGCCGACGATCAGCGGCAGCGCTGTCACGATCCGTGAATCGGCCAACACGATTATCGGCGCCTTTGCGCTGGCCGGTGTGCTGTCGACGATTGCGATCGCGATCGTGCTGATGATTGCGCTGCGACGCGCTTCCGACGTGTTGCGCGTGATGGGGCCGTTGCTGTTGGCGGGCCTGTTCACCCTCGCGACTTGCGCCGCAACTGGGCTCGAACTCGACTTCGCCAACATCATCGCCTTGCCGTTGCTGCTCGGCATCGGCGTCGCGTTCGACATTTACTTCGTCGTGGCGTGGCGCGCGGGACGTTGGCCGCCGCTGGCAACTGCAACGACGCGCGCGGTGGTGTTCAGCGCCTCGACCACCGCCGTCGCCTTCGCCTGCCTGTTGCTGTCGTCGCATCCCGGCACGGTCGGCATGGGCCGGCTGCTGTTGCTGGAATTGGTCTGGGTGTTGGCGGTGACGTTGATCGTGGTGCCGGCGCTACTCGGCCCGGCCCCAGCCGTCAGCGAACATCAGTAAAGCTGATCCGCTCGATCCCGCGCGCCGCTTCGATCACCGACGGCGCGATCAACGCCTGGAATTCCAGATCACCGCGCCCATGATAGTCGGCGCCGGGATGGGCGTAGAGCTCGGTCACGCCCGGCGGCAACGACGCCAGCAATTTGCGCACGCGGTCTTCGGTGACGTAACCGGTCCAGGCCAGACCGACGACGCGGTCGGCGGTCGCGACGCCGGCGCGTTGCACCTTGGCACGTAGCAAGTTCATCCACGGCGCCAGAAGACGGGCTACGAACGGCGCGCGCTTGTTCTCCAGCGCGGCAACGAAATCCGCGTCTTCGTTCGGCACCCGCAGCGCGCGCATGCCATAGCGCTTGCCGATCGCGAGGATCAGCGACGCGGCGGTCGGATGGACATGCGCGTGTTTGTGCGCGTTGACGTGATCGAGTGCCAAGCCGGTGGCGGCGAAGGCGCGGAACTGCGCTTCGATTTCGGCTGCCAATTGCCGCCGCACGCGCGGACGCAGGAACCAGGCGACGCCGCTGGAAAATTCCCCGTCGCGGAAGCTGCCGTCCGGTTTGACCAGATCGGGAATCTCGGCCGGCGGCAAAACCGGCTTGCCATCGCGCAGCACCAGATGCAGCCCGACTTTGAGCGATGGCGTACGCCGCGCGCGCTCGACTGCGTCGGCCGCGAACGGCGCCGCGACCATCAAACTAGCGCAGGTGAGAATTCCGTCGCGATTGGCACGCTCGACCGCCTCGTTGACGGCGAGCGTGTTGCCGAAATCGTCGGCGGTAACGATGAGGCGCCGCGATGTCATCGCAAGATTTCAAACAAGAACCCTCTCCCGCTGGGAGAGGGTTCTGATCCTTACGCCGCCTGTTTGCGCGCGCGCAGGAAGTTGAAGAACTCAACGCCTTCGCGCAGGCGACGCTTCATCATGTCGAAGTCGCGCAGCATCTCGCCGACGATCGAAGCGATCTTGCTGGGGCGGAAGTAGAAGCGTTTGTAGAACTCTTCGACCTTGTCGAAGATCACGCTCGCCGGCAGATGCTCGTAGCTGAGCTGGGCGATCTGCGTGCCGCCGTCGGTCAGCAGATGATCGGTGCCGTCGAACCAGTTGTTCTCAACCGCCTGCTTGTAGAGGAACGTGCCCGGATAGGGCGCAGCCAGCGACACCTGGATCGTGTGCGGGTTGATGTCCTTGGCGAATTGCAGCGTTTCTTCGATCGTCTCCAGCGTCTCACCCGGCAGACCCAGGATGAAGGTGCCGTGGATGACGATGCCAAGCTCGTGGCAGTCTTTGGTGAACTGGCGCGCGACGTCGACCAGCAAACCCTTCTTGATGTTGTGCAGGATCTTCTGGTTGCCGCTTTCGTAGCCGACCAGCAGCAGGCGCAGCCCGTTCGCCTTCAACACTTCGAGCGTCTTACGCGGCACGTTTGCCTTGGCGTTGCACGACCAGGTGACGCCAAGCTTTCCGAGTTCCAACGCCAGCGCTTCGACGCGCGGCAGATTGTCGGTCAGCGTATCGTCGTCGAAGAAGATTTCCTTCACCTCCGGCATTTCGCGCTGGATGTATTTCACTTCTTCGATCACGTGCGGGATCGAACGGGTACGGTAATTGTGCCCGCCGACCGTCTGCGGCCACAGGCAGAAGGTGCAGCGGCTCTTGCAGCCACGGCCGGTGTAGAAGCTCACATACGGATGCTTCAGGTAGCCGCCGAAATATTTCTCGATGGTCAGGTCGCGCTTGTAGATCGGCGAGACCATCGGAAGCTCGTCCATGTTCTCGATCACGGCGCGATCGGGATTGTGGACGATGGTACCGTTGGCGTCGCGATACGAGATGCCCTGCACCTCGGCCAGCGGCTTACCGTCGGCGACTTCTTTGATGGTGAAGTCGAATTCGTTGCGCGCGACGAAATCGATGGCGGTCGATGCAGCCAGCGACTTCTCGGCTTCGACCGCGACCTTCGCGCCGATCATGCCAACGACGATCTTGGGATTGCGCTCTTTGAGCAGCTCGGCGGTACGGACGTCCTGGCGGAACGACGGCGTCGACGTGTGCAGGATCGCGAGATCGCGATCGTCGGCTTCGTGCGCAATGTCATCCCAGCTGAGATCGTGCGCCGGCGCATCAATCAGCTTCGAGCCCTCGACCATCGCAGCCGGCTGCGCCAGCCAGGTTGGGTACCAAAAGGACCGCACTTCGCGCTTCATCTGGTAGCGCGCACCGGCGCCACCGTCATAGCCGTCGAAAGAAGGTCCCTGCAGAAACAGCGTGCGCATCGTCATCGTCAAAATTCCTAGCTAGTCACGCTTGAGGTCGCGCCCCTTCAAATCAACGAGGCGACCATCGCGTTCAACCTGAAAAGCGTGGTCGCGCCACGCCACTGTCCGTCCGAAATGAACACCGATCCACGCTGCCACCGATAGGGCATCGCGAAGCAGGATGAGATGGACCGGAGTCGGGCCGGAAGATAGCCCCCGATCTATACGCCAGACCAGCGCGAGACGGGCCAGAATCGCGCAAGCCAGGACCGCGCATGAAGCGGCCGAAAATCCGAGGCAGGCCGCGCCCAGCAACGCCCAGGGTACCGCGAAAGCGACGCCCGACCCGGCATAGCCCGCCGGATCCAGGGTCCGGATCGTCCGGCCCCAGCGCAGTTCATGCGCCCAGAGCCGCCGGAAATCGGGTTCGTTGACGCCGGTATCGATCAAATGCGGCACCAAACGTAAGGCGCCGCCCTGCGCCACCACCGCGGCGCCCAGCGCGTAATCGTCGGCAAGCTCGTCGGCGATCCGTGCAAAGCCGCCGACCCGCTCCAAGGTCGCGCGTTCGAGCGCGATGGTTGCGCCGAAACAGCCGCGCTTGCCGAGTCGCCAACCGAGCAACGCTGCAGGGAAAAATCCGTGATCGATCGCCTGCGCACCAAGACGCGACCAGATGCCGCGAGATACCGGACGGCCCGCATAGAGGCACGTGACGATGCCGCCCGGCGCGGTTTCGAGTTCGCCGACAATTGCGCGCAACCAGTCGCGGCGCGGACGCATATCGCTGTCGACCAGCACAAGCTGCGCGTGTTTGGCCGCAACCAGCATGTTGGTGAGGTTCGAAACTTTGGCGTTGGTGCCATGTCGCTGTCCGTTCACGACAATGACAAGATCGGCAGACGGCAGTTCATGTTGGATCTCACGAACCACGGAAATCGCCGCGTCATCAGTGCGTTGCACGCCGCAGACGAGTTGAACTTCCGGCCAGTCCTGGGCCAAAACCGCACGCAGATTCTCGGCCAGGCCGGGCTCGTCGCCATAAAGCGGCATCAGCACCGTCACTGGACTAGAACCGGACGGCGTGCGTGGACGGATACGGAAGAAGCGGTGTGCCTCCACGAGCACGGCGAGCTGGTAAAGCACACCCGCCCCGCCGGCTAGGCAGAGAATCACACCGATATAGGTGAAGATTGTCGTCACCCGGCGTTTGTGCCGTGCCGCCCTGCGTTGGTCGAGGATTGAAGGCGTGGGATGGCTGGCACAAATTCCTCGCGCTGCTTCGCGGAGACCTGCATGTCGGATTCGGTTCGTACTTTTCGCTCGCTGACGGCGCTACTGCCGCTGCTGGTCGTATTGGCTGGCTGCGCAACCGCGCCCACCGACAAAGCGCAGCGGGCTGCAGCTGAGGCCGCAAACGATCCGTTTGAGCCGACCAACCACGCGATCTTTGAGTTCAACCAGGCCGCCGACAAAGCGGTGCTGCGCCCGGCCGCGATGGCCTATCGCGAGATTCCGGAAGACGGCCGCTTCGCCGTACGCAACTTCTTGAACAATATGAGCGAGCCGCTGGTCGCCGGAAACAAGCTGCTGCAAGGCAAGTTCGACGGCTTCGCAACCAGCATGACCCGCTTTGTCATGAATACGACGATGGGCTTTTTAGGGTTTGCCGATCCGGCGAAGAAGGCCGGTCTAGAACGTCCGATCGCGGGCGATTTCGGCGCCACCTTGGCCAATCTCGGCGTCAGCGAAGGTCCGTACATCGTGCTGCCCTTGTTCGGCCCGTCGAACGTGCGCGACGCCATCGGGCAAGGCGTCGACGGATTTGCCGATCCAGTCGGCTTCCAGCTGACGACGGTCGAAGGTTTCGGCCGCACAATCGTCGGCGGCATCGACAAGCGCGAACAGACCGACGAAGAGCTGACCAATCTCGAAAAGTCGTCGATCGACTTCTATGCGCAGCTGCGCAGCGTGACGCGCCAGTATCGCCGCGACCAGTTGTTCAAAGCCGGGATCGCCGGAAAACCGCAGGCGGAACGCGGCTTTTACGACGATCCGGCCAGTGCGGAGTCGGGTGCTGGCGGCACTGCATCGATCCCCGATTACGGCAACGAGCCGGCGCCGAAGCCCGCGACGCCACCGCGCAAACGCTGACACGTAAGCAAACAAAAAAGGGCGGCTCCTGCGAGCCGCCCTTTTCGTATCTGCGTTGGCCAGGTCAGTTCTTTTGCTCGGCCGCTTTCTTGTCCATCACCGCCAGCAACGCGTCCGGTCCACTCGAACGCAGCACGCTGGAGAACTCCTGACGGCGGGTTGCGAGTTCGCTGATCGCGCTGTCGAGATAGACGTCGATCGCTTTCCAATCGGCGCCCGTCGGACGCATCCGGTACGACAATTTCACCGGCGTATCTTTGGGCTGCACCAGGCGCGTATCGACGGTGACGTCGCTCGATCCTTCGACCGGCGACTGTCCCAAAGTTTCGAATTTCTGCCCGGCTTCGTAGCCGTCAAAGCGCCCGGCAAAGGTGGCGATCGACAGGCGACGGAACGCGTCGCTGAGTTTTTTCTGCTGGTCCGGCGTCAGGCTCGACCATTGCGGCCCGACCGCGAGTCGCGCCATCAGCGGCAGGTCGAACGTCTTGTCGAGCAGCGGCTCGAGCTTCTTCGCACGGCCTTCAAATCCGAGTTGCTTGGCCTGCTTCATGACGTCGAGCAGACCGTCGTGAAACTGGGTGACAGTTTTGGCCGCTGGCGAATCGGTCTGCGCGCGCAAAGCTGCCGGCCACATCGCCACAGCCGCGACCAGCGCCAGTGCGGCACTTTTGCCAGCCCTGCCCGAGAAATTCGCCAAACCTGCCATGCTGTCCTCCCAAGTAGCCAATACCCGCCTAAATCGCCCCGAACTGGGTTCCGAGCGGCGAGCGACACTGATCCTGCAAGTCAGGCAGGACAAGGGCGCGGCACGCTCTACCCTAGCTTCGGACACGGCCCACTAGGTATGGTGCGGCCTTCCCGGCACCAGGTCGGATTCAGGACGGTAAGCATGCGGGTCGTATTGGCACAGCCACGGGGATTTTGCGCCGGCGTCGAGCGCGCGATCGAGATCGTCGAGCGCGCGCTCGAACGATACGGTCCGCCCGTCTATGTGCGCCACGAGATCGTGCACAATCAGCACGTCGTCGAACGGCTGCGCGCCAAGGGCGCGCGCTTCGTCGACGAGCTGCATGAAATCCCGCCCGGCAGCGTGACCATCTTCAGCGCGCACGGCGTCAGCGACGCGGTCGAAGACGAAGCGGCCGAGCGCGGCTTGCCCGTCATCGACGCGACCTGCCCGCTGGTCTCTAAGGTTCACGCCGAGGGGCGTCGTTACGCCGGTGATGGACGCAGCGTGATTCTGATCGGCCACGACGGTCACCCCGAAGTCGAAGGCACGCTCGGCCGCATTCAGGGCGAAGTGCATCTGGTTTCGACCGTCGAAGAAGTCGCCGCGCTGGAAGTCTCTGATCCCGAGCGCGTGTCGTACGTCACGCAGACGACCTTGTCGGTCGACGACACCAAGGTTGTCATCGACGCGTTGAAAGCCAAGTTCCCTGCCATCGTGGGACCGAACACCAAAGACATCTGCTACGCGACGCAGAACCGCCAGGCTGCCGTGCGCAAGCTGGCGCGCGAAGTTGATGTGCTGCTGGTGGTTGGTTCGCCCAACAGTTCGAATTCGAATCGCCTGCGCGAGATCGGTGCGGAACTCGGCGTGCCGAGCTATCTGATTGAAAACGCCGAAGCGCTCGATCCGGCCTGGGTCACGGGCAAAGATGCAGTCGGCGTCACCGCCGGCGCGTCGGCGCCCGAAGTGCTGGTGCTGGAATTGCTCGATGCGTTGAAGCGTATCGCAGACACCAAAGTCGAAATCCTCCCCGGCGTTGACGAGAACATTCGTTTCCGCCTGCCGCCCCAGCTTGTCGAGCCGCGCGCGGCGACGGCCTGATCCGAAGATCTGAGAGTTCCTATGGGTATCCCGCTTTTACAGACCGCCAAGATCGGCGCGTACGTTCTCAAGCAGCAGATCATGCGGCGCGAGAAATATCCGCTCGTGCTGATGCTCGAGCCGTTGTTCCGCTGCAACCTGGCATGCGCCGGTTGCGGCAAGATCGACTATCCGGCCGAGATCCTGAATCAGCGCCTGTCGGTCGCCGAAATTCTCGAAGCCGTCGATGAATGCGGCGCGCCTGTCGTCACCATCGCTGGTGGCGAACCGCTGCTGCACAAGGAATTGCCGGAAGCGGTCGAGAAGATCATCCAGCGTGGCAAGTTCGTGTATCTCTGCACGAACGCGCTGCTGATGGAGAAGAAGATCGACGACTACAAGCCGTCGCCCTACTTCACCTGGACCGTGCATCTCGACGGCGACAAGGTGCATCACGACAAGTCGGTGTGCCAGGACGGCGTCTACGAGAAAGCTGTTTCGGCGATCAAGTTGGCGAAGGCCAAAGGCTTTCGCGTCAACATCAACTGCACGCTGTTCGACGGCGCCGATCCCGAAGCGATCGCCAAGTTCTTCGACGAAGTCACGGCGCTCGGTCTCGACGGCATCACCGTGTCGCCCGGCTACGCGTATGAGCGCGCGCCGGACCAGCAGCATTTCTTGAATCGCACCAAGACGAAGACTCTGTTCCGCGAGATCTTCAAGCGCGGTCGCGGCGGCAAGAACTGGCAGTTCAGCCAGTCGACCTTGTTCCTCGATTTCCTCGCCGGCAACCAGGCCTACGAGTGCACGCCGTGGGCGATGCCGTGCCGCAATTACTTCGGCTGGCAGCGCCCCTGCTACCTGCTGGGCGAAGGCTACGCCAAGACCTTCACCGAGCTGATGGAAACCACCGACTGGGATTCCTACGGCGTCGGCAACTACGAGAAGTGCTCGAACTGCATGGTGCATTCGGGCTTTGAAGGCACCGCTGCAAAAGCGGCGCTGAAGAATCCGCTCAAACTGGCGTTGCTGCAGATGCGCGGCATCGAAACCGAAAAGCCGATGGTGGCCGACATCCCGCTCGACAAAGCGCGGCCGGCCAAGTTCGTCTTCTCAGCCCACGTGCAGCAGGCGATGGCCAAGCTCAAGCACGAGAAGCCAGCCAACCAACAAAAAGAAATCGCTTAAAGCAAAAGGGCGGTGCCAAAAGCACCGCCCTTGTTGTTTCAGCCGATGTGAATCCGGTCGGCCAAGACCGACAGACGTTCCATCGCAGCACGCGCGTCGAAGGCGACGCGGATCACGCCGCCCAATTGCTTTGGATCGCGCAGCAACGCGGCGATCACCGCACCCGGTCGCGTATTCCCGTTTGCGTCCAGACCGACCAACGCAGCAGGCGGAATCTCGCGCGTTGCGGGATCGGCGATCGCGCGCAGTACGGCGGCGCGTCGGCCACGACGATTGGCGACAGTCGCGACATGGCCGCTTTCGAGATCGACCGCGATACATTGGCTGGACAGTGCCAGGCGCTTCTTGTCGTCGATGCGCGCGATTGCCTCGTCGGCGCCGTAGACCAGGCCTTTACGATGCGGGACGTTCACCTGCATCGACTGCGACGCGTCGAACTGGCCGCGTTTGGTGACGATGCCGGTCGCGATCACCAGATCGCCCGGTCGCAACGTATCGACCAGCGCGCCCGCAATCCCGAAGCTCAACAAGAGATCACAGCCGCGCGAGGCGAGCGTGTCGGCCGCCTGCATTGCGTAGTGACCGGGCGCAGCGATGACGTCCTTAGCGAAGCGGCGCGCGATGCGTGCTTCAGCTTCCAGACCGACGACAACCCCGACGCGCACGGCGCGTCAAACCTTTGTGATCGCGCGCACGGCGCGTCACATGCCGTAGACGGGTGTGCGTGAGTTCGTGCGCTGCAGGCTGCGATAGCGCGCCAGCGCCCAGAGCGGGAAATAGGCGGCGTAGCCGTGATAGCGCAGATAGAAGACGCGCGGGAAACCGACCGCGGTGTAATGGCGCTCGTCCCAACCGCCGGCATCGTTCTGCGTGTCGACGAGATACTCGACGCCGCGCGCAACGGCGGGATGATCCACCTCGCCGGCTGCCATCAGTCCCAGCACCGCCCATGCGGTCTGCGACGCGGTCGAAACTTCGGCCGCGCCGGTCGGCTTGCCTTCGTAATAAGAATGTCCGTCTTCGCCCCAGCCGCCGTCGGCGCGTTGCCGCGAGGCAAGCCAGGCGGCTGCTTTGCGCACGCAGGGATCGTCGCTCGGCACGCCGGCCGCGTTCAGCGCGCACAGCACCGACCAGGTGCCGTAGACATAGTTCGAACCCCAACGGCCGAACCACGAACCGTCTTCTTCCTGCTCGTTGCGCAGATACTGCACCGCGCGCGCCACCGCCGCGTCTTCGTGGCCGTGGCCAAGCTGGGCCAGGAACGAGATGCAGCGCGCCGTCACGTCGGCCGTCGACGGATCGAGCAACGCGCCGTGATCGGCAAACGGGATGTGGTTCAGCTCGTAATGGTCGTTGTCGGCGTCGAACGCGCCCCAGCCACCGTCACGGCTTTGGATGCCGCGGATCCATTCGGCTGCGCGCGCAATCGGCAGCGCGTATTTCTTCGGGTCGGCGCGATGCATCGCCATCGCAACCACCGCCGTGTCGTCGACGTCGGGATAGTGCGGATTGGCATATTGGAACGCCCAGCCGCCCGGGCGCACATGCGGCCGCTGCACCGCCCAGTCGCCCATCACGTCGAGAACCTGACGCGACACCAGCCAGTCGAGGCCGGCGCATGCCCGTTCGATCGCGGTCGGATCGTCGCTTTCCAGCATCGCGTGCGCCGCCAAGCCCGTATCCCAAATCGGCGACAGGCACGGCTGCACGAACGGGTGCTCGACACCGTCAAACACGACGAGTTTTTCGATCGAACGTTTGGCGTCGATCATGCGCGGATCGTCTTCGGCGACGCCGACGCAGCGATAGGCGACCAGCGCGTTCGCCATCGCCGGGTAGATCGCGCCCAGACCGTCTTCGCCGTTCAGACGCTCGTCGACGAATTTGATCGCACGCTCGATCGCGCGCTTGCGACCGCTGGCGGGGAAAAGCGGTTCGACGCGGCGCACGACCCAGTCGAGCCACATAAAGCCGTTGCCGAGCAACGTCGGGCTGGCCGGCTTCAACCAGTCGCGAATGGTCGCGGGATCGTCGCGGAACAACTCGCGCACGCTGAGCGTGCAGCCGGCCACCGGGCGCGGCTTCATCGACATGATAACCAGCAGCGGCACGATCACGGTGCGCGACCAGTACGAGACTTTGTCGAGATGGAACGGAAACCAGCGCGGCAGATTCATGATCTCCACCGGCATCGTCGGCACGGCGTGCCACGGAACCTGCTCGAACATGGCGAGCAGAATGCGGGTGAAGACGTTGGCGCGTTCGGCGCCGCCGGCTGCGAGGATCGCAGCGCGCGCTTTCGCCATGTGCGGCGCGTCGGCGGAGTCGCCGATCGCCTTCAACGCGAAATAGGCTTTGACGCTGCAGCTGATGTCGAGCGGGCCGCCATGCCACAACGGCCAGCCGCCGTGATCGCCCTGGGTCGCGCGCAGATACGGCGCCAGCTTCGCTTCGACGTCGCGATCAACCTCACCGATGAAATGCTTGAGCAGCACATATTCGGCGGGGATCGTGGCGTCGGCTTCGAGCGGGTAGACCCAGTGGCCATCGTCGCGTTGCGCGTCACCGACCGACTTCGCGCCGCGCCCAATGGCGCGACCAAGTTCGTCGATCGGGGCCGCACGCTGGGCCAAGGAGGCTGAGATCGGAGTCATCGTGCGGCGCACAATTGCTCGATTCAGCGCCAGATCTCAAGTGTTTGAAGACGCGGAGGGGCCATGCGTCCGGCCCTTCCACTGACCACCCTTGCCGGTGCGATGGCGCCACGCCGAGTCGATTGTGGCACCGACATAGACCAGTGCAGCCGCCGGTAGCGCCACCGGCGCCCACCACGGGCTGACACGGTAGAAACGCAACATGGGCACGTAGGACACGGACAGGGCCAGCCAGGCACAAGCCGCGAAGAGCTGCGTCCAGCCGTCACAAGCAAGTGTGGCAACCGGCGGCAGCAAATAGAGCAAGCCCATGCCCGCCACTGTGCCCGCAAGCAGCAGCAGCGAGTGACGCAACTGCGCGTCCGCCGTCCGCGCCACCATGTTCCAGACTTCTTCGACCTTGGCGTAGGAGCGCAAGGAGTGTGTCTGCCGCGCCATGCCGAGCCAGATTCGACCGCCCGTCCCTTTGACGTGCGCCGCCAGCGAACAATCGTCGATCAGCGCGCCGCGCAACGACTCGATCCCGCCGATTCGTTCCAGCGCGGTTCGGCGCAGCAACATCGAGCCGCCCGCCGCTGCAGCGGTTGCGCGCTTGGGATCGTTGGCCCACGCGAACGGGT
This sequence comes from Roseiterribacter gracilis, assembly GCA_018332375.1. Lineage (GTDB taxonomy): Bacteria > Pseudomonadota > Alphaproteobacteria > BOG-932 > Roseiterribacteraceae > Roseiterribacter > Roseiterribacter gracilis. The sequence goes on from BOPV01000001.1 coordinate 1,018,457, forward strand.
AAAGCTTGCGGAAGAAAAAGATGAAGGCCGGTACCAGCCAGCGTTCGACCGGCTCGACGCAGCGCAGACGCACCATGAACGAAGTCAGGTCCAGCTCGTCGCGTTCGGCGCGCGCGACGAGCTCGGCAAGCTCGCCCGGCGCATGCTCGATGTCGGCGTCGGTCAGCCACACATAGCGCGCATCGGGCGCAAGTTCTGCGGCGCGGTCGAGCCCTTGGCGCACTGCCCATAGTTTCCCGCTCCAGCCATCGGGGCGCGGCGTGCCCGTGACCAGCTCGACACGCGTTGGACGTTCTGTTGCAGCCGCGCGCACGATGGCGCCGGTCGAATCTTCGCTGCGATCGTCGACGACGACGATGCGAAACGCGCCGCCATAGCGCTGCGCCAACAGCGAGCGGAGCATCGCGGCAACGCCCTCTTCTTCGTTGCGCGCCGGAATGACTGCGATCACTTCGGGCCAATCGACCCGCGGAACCGGCGGCACGTCGTTCGGCAGGCGCCAGAAATCGCCGCGCGCAAACAGAAGATACAGCCAGATGACCAGCGACAGCAGCGCGAGCCAAATCACGTCACGTATCCATTGGCTTTGAACCAGGCCAGCGCATCCACGATCGCGTCGACCGCGGGACGTGGCGCATAGGCAAGCTCGCGCTTCGCTTTGGCCGATGAGAAATACATTTTCTTCGCCGACATGCGGATTTCGTCTTGCGTGAAGCGCGGTTCGCCGCCGCTCACACGTGCGATCGCTTCCAGCACCATCGCAATCGGCAGCAGCGGCGCGCGCGGCAGCTTGCCCAGCGGCCCCCGCCGTCCGGTCAGGTGCGCAATTTCCTGCAGCACGCGCTGCAGCGACCAGTCCTCGCCGCCGAGAATATATCGTTCGCCAATGCGGCCGCGTTCGAACGCAGCCAGATGCCCGGCCGCGACGTCGTCGACATGGACGAGATTGAGCCCGGTCTCGACATAGACCGGGATTTTGCCGTTGGCCGCATCGACGATGACGCGGCCAGTCGGCGTCGGCTTGACGTCGCGCGGTCCGATCGGCGTCGATGGATTGACGATCACCGCTGGCAAGCCGCGCGTCTTGACCAGATCGCGCACCGCCGCTTCGCCGAGAAACTTGCTGCGCTTGTATTCACCGACAATCTTGTCGAGCGAATTGGGCGTCTCTTCGTCGGCGGGCGTGCCGTCGCCGGTGAACCCCAACGTCGCAACCGAACTCGTATGCACGATGCGCCGCACACCCGCATCGAGCGCGGCCAGCATCAAGGCGCGCGTGCCGTCGACGTTGATTGCGTGCATCCGGTCGGGATCGGGAATCCACAGCCGGTAATCGGCGGCGACGTGGAACAGCCCGTCGCACCCATCCAGCGCCGGACGAAACGAGGCGTGATCGGTCAGGTCGCCGGTGACGATCTCGACGTTCAGCCCAGCAAGATTGCGCCGATCCGAATTCGCGCGCGCCATCGTGCGCACCGCATGTCCTTGCGCCAGCAGCGCGCGCGCGACCGCGGCGCCGACGAACCCGGTTGCCCCGGTGACGAGGATCCGGCTCACGCTTCGCGATAGTCGAGCAGAACCAGACCGATCAGCACAAAGCAGATCGGCCAGATCCAGGCCGCGGTTGGACTTTTCATGCGCAGTTCGAGGAAGCGCGACCAGGCGGCCGCGACGCCCAGCACCGCCATCGGCGAATGCGTCATTTCAATCAGGAACGACGCCTTCACGTCCGACAGCGGATGCGAATGCAACAGCAGCAAGCCACCGCCGATCGCGATCATGATCGGGAAGATGTAGGCCGCGCGTGGATTCTTGATGCGGCCGGTACGTACCAAGGTCTCGAAGATTCCGAACGCGATCACCAGCAACACGACCAGACGATGCTGGAACACGTCGGCCGAGCGCATCGACTCCCAGAATCCGATCTGCCCCAACGGCCAGGCTTCGGGATCGGAACGCACGAACAGAAAGGCTGCGAGCCCGATGAACACCAACGGCCACCATCGCGCCCACGGCGCCTTGCCCGTTCGCTCGAGCAGACACAGCAAGCCGATCACCAGCACGAACAAGCCAGCCCAGTGATGGTTGTATTCCGACCACGCAATGTCGGCGGCGTTGATCGGCGGCAGATCGCCGGCACCGCACACATAGGCTTTGGGCCTGTCGCCGGTATCGTCGGCGGGGCGCGACGCGTCGAGCTGCGCCTGCAGCATCGGGATTGCGAGATCGTCGTGATCCGGGCTGGTCAGGCGCGGCACTTCCGGCGTCAGACGTTCGACGATCGCCGACAGCGGCACATGTTCGTCGGGCTGATCGATTGCCGGTGCAATCGAGGTCAGCGACGCAGCGACGGCAAAGATCGTAATGCCGATTCCGATTTCGGCCTGTGCACGTGCGATCAGCCGGCTGGTCGGCGTCGACGGATCGGCCCGCATCTTTTCGACGGTGCGGTAATTGAAATAGCCGAGCCCCAGCAGCCCGGCGAAGAAGCATAGTTTGGTGCCCAGCATCAGCCCGTAAGCATGGCCGTAAAAGCCCGACCACGAACCGATATAGGCGTACGCCATGAACGTGCCGGCCAGAACCAGACCGGCGACGCCCAGCATCGACAACAGCGACGCACCGCGCCCGTAATAGCGCGCGCTGGCCGCCGTCGCGCCTTTGAGCGACATGAGCAGAAAGGGAATGCCGCCGATCCAGATGCACGCCGCCGCCTGATGCAGCGCATTGGCGACGATCAACAGATCGCGCCCGTCGGGACGCGACACAGCATGGCTGGTTGCAGCCGCACCAAGGATCAAGGCAGTCGCAGCAACCGTCGCACCGATGGCGCGGCCGATGCCGAACGGCGCGCGCGCAAACAGCAGCAGCAACACCGACGCGGCAAAGCGCACCAACAGGCCGCGCGCGAATCCCGCGCCCAGCCCATCGAGGAAGGTGACGCCGTTCACCGCCTCCAGCATCACCAGCTTCATCCAGAGATCGATGCCGACGATGACGATCAGCGCAGCCGCGCTAATGCGCACCAGGCGCAACGCCCGATCGAGCAGCGCAGGGTCGCCGGCGGGACGCACCAGCAGCAGAATGAACACGACGCCGCCGACCGCGAAGGCCTGGCCGATCAGCGACGCAAACCGCACCACGACTTCGAGGAAGCCGAACAAGTCGAACAGTAATGCCATTGGTTTTACGTCCGTCCGCGCGCCAGCAGGCGCCGCCCTTCATCGAATTGCCAGGCGATCAGGCCTGGAATGCCATAGATCAGATCGCGCGCACGCTTCAGCAGCGACAGCGCCAGTGCCGCATCGGGCGGCAAACCGAACAACGCAAACAAGGCGACGAGCGCCCCTTCCTGCACGCCCAACGCGCTCGGCACAAGAAAGGCGCAGCTCTTCACCGCCTGCAGCAGCGATTCGATCAACAGCGCATCGATCAGCGCCAGCTCGAATCCCAGCGCGTGTGCGACGACCCAAACCTCGAACGCACCGATCGACCAGGCGACGAGATGCGCGACCACCGCAACCACCATCGCACCGGCATCGGCATGGGTCCGGCGCACCGCTTCCTGCGTGCCGCCCAACCGCGCCTCTTCGCCCCAACCGATGCGCTGCGCCAACGCGTCGAACATGCGCTCGAGCGGTTTCAGGCCGCGCCGTTGCGCGACGACGAATGCGATGCTGGCGAGAATGACCAGCGCCGCGCCCGCTGCAGCCGCGTTGGTCACCGGCGTATCGCCGAGACGTCCGACCAGCAGCGCCAGACCCAGCACGGTGAACACAGCTTGCGCCACGACTTCGGCGGTGACGTCGACGATGGTCGATGCAGCGGCGACGGTCGCGCCGACACCTGACAGGGCCAACATGCGACCAGCGGCAACGATGCCGCCGATCTGCATCACGGGCAGCAGCTCGACCGCTTCGCGAATCCAGCGCAGCCGCGCGAAGCGAAGTATGCCGGGCACGGTCGCAGAGCCGACCGTGCTAGCCCTCCAAGCCACGCCGCAGGCCAGGATCTGGCCGAAATGGACCAGGATCAGCCAGGGCAAGGCGGTGCCGCCGCGGGCCAGCGCGTTCGCCACGTCCTGCGCCCCGGTCCAGGCGATCAGCGCAACGATCGCCGCACCGCCGAGCACAAAGCCGCCAAGAAGAATGAATCGAGCCGCGCCGGACATGGGCCCTGGGTTAGCGGCCAAGCGGCCAAAAGCAAAGCCGACCCGCGGACGCAGGCGGCGGCAAAGCGGCGCTGCCAAAGCGCTGGACGCGCCGGACCCACCCGCGTACGCCCTGCCCCATGGACTTGCCGCCGCTCCAGATCGGGCCCGTCGAAATTCCGGGCGGCGTCTTGCTGGCGCCGATGACCGGCATCAGCGACCTGCCCTTTCGTCGTGTCGCGACACGGCTCGGCGCGCCCTATGTGGCGACCGAGATGGTGGCGTGCGCTGAACTTGCGCGCGGCCGCCGCGACGTGATGCAGCGCGCCGCGCTGGACGAAACCTTGCCGACCAAGATCGTGCAGCTGGTCGGCTGCGAAGCACGCTGGATCCGCGAAGGCACGCGGCTGGCCGATTATTCCGGCGCCGACATTATCGATCTCAATTTCGGCTGCCCGGCCAAAGAAGTGACCGGCAAGCTCGCGGGATCGGCGCTGATGCGCGATCTCGACCAGGCCGAGAAACTTCTCCAGGCAGCGGTGGAATCAACCGACCTACCGGTGACGTTGAAGATGCGGCTGGGCTGGGACGACGCGTCAAAGAACGCCCCCGACCTGGCGCAACGCGCGGAGAAGATCGGCATTCGCGCCATCACGGTGCATGGCCGCACGCGACAGCAATTCTACGACGACGCCGCCGATTGGGATGCGGTGCGCGACGTCGTCAATGCGACCAGCCTGCCTGTCATCGTCAATGGCGACATCGTCGATGCCGACAGCGCACGCACCGCGCTGGAACGATCGGGCGCACGCGCCGTAATGATCGGGCGCGGCGGCTGCGGCCGTCCGTGGCTGGCGCGCGAATTGGGCCATGCGCTTGCCACCGGCGAAGCGATGCGCGAACCCGACGCGGCGACGCGCTACGCAATCGTGCTGGAGCATCTGCACGAATCCCTCGCCTTCTACGGCGACGTGCACGGCGTGCGCGTGTTCAAGAAACATCTCGGCTGGTACGTGCTGCAGGCGCCGTGGCCCGAAGATCTCGACGAGCGCCGCGCCGCCAAAGCCAGACTTTGCCGCCTGAACGATCCGCACGACATCGAACGCGATCTCGCAAGCCTCTGGGGAGTGTAGCCATGCGTCGTCTGCTGCTGGTTTTGCTGCTGTTGTGCACGCCGGCCTTTGCAGCAGACGAACCGTACGGCATCGCGCTCGAAGGCTATGCCTATCCATATCCGGTCGACTATCTGACCATCACCGAACGCGGCGAAGAGCTGCGCATGGCCTATATGGACGTGGCACCGACCGCGAACGCGAACGGCCAGGCGGTGTTGCTGCTGCACGGGCGCAATTTTCCGGCGTCCTATTGGCAACCGACGATCAAGCGCCTCTCTGCGGCGGGCTATCGTGTCGTTGCACCCGACCAGATCGGCTTCGGCAAGTCGGCCAAGCCCGACCTCGCCTATTCGTTCGACATGATGGCGAAACACACCGCCGCTCTGCTCGACAAGCTCAACCTGCCGCGCGTGCATGTCGTGGCCCATTCGATGGGCGGCATGTTGGGCGTGCGCTTCACCCGCACCTTTCCCGATCGCGTCGATCGTCTGGCGCTCGAAGCGCCGATCGGGCTCGAAGACTATCGCCGCTACGTGCCGCCGGTGCCGTTCGAACGCGTGCTCGAACAGGAATCCAAGCTGACAGCCGAGGCCTATCGCCAGCAGCTGATCAACAATTATTCGCTGACGATGCCGGTGACGCAGGTCGAACCATTCGTGCAGGTGCGCGAACGCATCAAAGGCAGCGGCGAATATCCGCGCTGGCTGCGTTCGTTCGTGGCCGGCTATTTCGTGATCTGGGGCCAGCCCGTCGTGCACGAGATTCCGCTGATCGAACGGCCGACCTTGTTCCTGATGGGCGACAAGGATCACAACGCACCGGGCCGTCCCTTCGCGCCCGAGGCGCTGCGTCCGCAGATGGGCAAGAATCTCGACAATGCCAACGTGCTCGCCAAACAGATGAAAGACGCTAAAGTCTGGAGCGCGCCGGTCGGGCATCTCGTGCATCTCGAGGCCGAAGAGCCCTTCCACACTGCACTGCTCGCCTTCCTCGCAGGAAAATAAACGCGCGAGTAAACGCTCACGCTCACCTTCGTCGTTGCGATGGCGTTTCGGCGCGTGATGTCATCGCCGCATGACGACCACGACGATGACGGCGCCACGCTTCGAACTCGCTGACCGGGCGTTGCGCATCGGCGCCGGGTTCTGGTGGTGCTCTTCCGTGCTAGGCCAGTGGGCGTTCTTCTACTACATCGCGATTTTCTACGGCCCCTCGACCTTGCAGGGCGATTTCGCCGTCTGGGCCAAGAACACACATCTGCTGAAGGGCTATGTCGCCGGCGATACGATCGGGAATCTGATCTTCGGCGTGCATGCATTGCTCGCCGGGATTGTCGCGTTCGGCGGTGCGTTGCAGATGTTGCCGCAGATCCGGCGACACGTCCCCGCTTTCCATCGTTGGAACGGGCGCATCTTTCTCGTCACCGCGCTCGGCGTCAGCGTCACCGGCCTCTACATGGTGTGGGTGCGCGGCGCGACGATCAACCTGATCGGCTCGCTGACGATCAGCGGGAACGCGGTGCTGATCATCGTCTGCGCCGTCGCCGCATGGCGTGCCGCGCTGCGCCGCGATTTCACGACGCACCGCGTCTGGGCCTTGCGCACCTATCTCGTCGCCAACGGCCAGTGGTTCTTTCGCGCCGGCATTTTCGCCTGGATCATGCTCAATCAAGGCCCGGTCGGACTCGGCAAGAATTTCGACGGACCGGTCGTGATCTTCTGGTCGATCGGTTGCTACGCGCTGCCGTTGCTCGTGCTGGAATTCTATCTGCGCGCCAAAGAGCACGGTCGTGGACGCTATGCCGTCGCCAGCGTGTTGGTCGTGAGCGGCCTGCTCGCCGCGCTCGGAATTTTCGGCACGTACATGGCGCTGTGGCGGCCAGTTCTTGCTTTGAACTGAGCACGCATCAAACGCGCTGATCGTATCGATAAAAGCTGCTTGTTTGTCGGCCACCTGGTGGCATGGTCGCATCAGAAGATGCGCCGCTTTCTCGCTCTGCTCGTTTTCGCCACTCTGCCCGCTACGGCGCAGAGCCTCGATCCCGCACGCTTCCCCGCCGCGATGCGCGAAGAGGTCGAAGAAATTGCCGCGGTCGTGCCGACGCATCCCAATGACGCGTCGGTGATCTATCAGATCGCGGCGCTCGAAGCGCGCGCCGGGCTGCATGACAATGCGCTGGCGACGCTGGAACGCTTGGTTTCGCTGCGTAGCGGGCTTGAACCGCGGCCGCGCGACTTCGGCACGCTGCCGCAAGATCCGCGCTTCGTCGCGCTGATCGCGCGCATCCGCGCCGACCACTCGCCCGTCATCCGCGCCACCATCGCCGCGACGTTCGACGAGGCGCGCCACGATTCCGAAGGCATCGCCTGGTCGTCGCGCACGCGCAGCCTGTATGCCGGCGGCGCCGACGGGTCGGTGCAAGTGATCGATTCAGGCGGCCGCAATCGCACCTTCGCCCAGCCACCTGGCCTCGGCACCGTGCTGGGCGTGCGTGTCGATGATGTGCGCGGTGAATTGTGGGCAGTGTCGTATCCACGCAAAGACACCAACGACGTCAGCGGCCTGTTCCGCTTTCGCCTTGCCGACGGAAAGCTGCTGCGCGCCTACGAAATCAAACGCGGCGCCGGCGATTATTTGAACGACGTCGCGGTGACGCCCGATGGCTTGGTCTACGCGACCGCCACGATGAGTGGCGCCGTCATCCGCCTCGACCCTGCAACCGGACACGTCGACGATTTCGTGCCTGCCAACGGCGCACCGTCGGCCAATGGCATCGCCGCAACGCGCGACGGAGCATCGCTCTATGTCGCGACGTGGTACGCGGTGCTGCATGTCGACCGCGCTACCGGCGCGGTCACCGAGCTAACCCATGCGCCGTCGGTTGCGGCGGGCTGTTTCGACGGGCTGTATGTCGAAGCGCCCCACACGTTGCTCGGCGTACAGAATTGCAACCATGCCAGCGGCCGGATTCTGCGCCTGCATCTCGACCAAAGCGGCAAACGGATTCTGCGTAGCGAGGTTCTGGATTCCCAGGATCCGTTGGCCGGGCGTCTGACAACCGGCGCGATCGCCGGCAAACAGTTCTATTTCCTGTCGCGCCCGACGCGGATCGTCGCCAACGACGTCACGCTGCAACGACTTCAGGTTTTGACTTTGCCGCTCGCCAGCAAATGATCGAGCAGCCGCTGCGCGTGCAGCGGCAAGGTGGTTGATTTGCGCACCGCAACGACGATGCGGCGCGGCGCCCAATCGTCGGCGATCGCGACCATCGCGATTTTCATCGTGCGCCGGCGGCGGCGGACCGCCAATTCCGGCAACACCGCGATGCCGACGCCGCGTTCGACCATCCGGCAGATCGCATCGAAGCAGCGCAGCCGAATGCGATAGCGCAAGCTCATGCCAAGCCGCAGCGCATGCGCATCCACATGCTGCGCCAACGCGCCATGCGCCGTGAGACCGACAAATTCCTCGTCCGCCAGCGATGTGAACTGGACGTTGCGTTTGCGCGCCAGCGGATGGGTCATGCTGGTCGCCAGCACCAACCGGTCGTCGCGGAACGGATGCAAGGTCAGACCTTCGGCACCGACCCAGTCCGACAGAACGCCGATATCGGCGCGCCCCTGCTGCAAGGCGAGCGCAACATCCTGGCTCTGCCGTTCTTCCAGTTCGACGTCGATACCTTCGTGGGTGCACAGCCAGGCCGACAAAAGCTCGGGCAAATGTTCTTCCAGCGCCGCCGTGTTCGACCACAGGCGGACGCGGCCGCGAATACCGCCGCGCGCAAAGTCGCGCAGCTCGCCGCGCATCTGTTCGACCTGCGCCAGCACAGCGCGTGCGTGCCGTAGCAACGCCTCGCCCGCCCCCGTCAGACGTACGCCGCGACGTCCGCGTTCGAGCAGCGGCGTTCCCAGCATCTCCTCCATCGCCTTGACGCGCGCGCTGGCGGCAGCAAGCGCCAACCCGCTTCGTTCGGCACCGCTTGTGATGCTGCCAGCCTCGGCGATGGCACCGAACAGACGTAGATCGACCAGATCGAACTGCATGGGGCGAGTGTGTGCCTTCGCCATCCGCGAAGCCAGACTCTACGAATGAAACATGTTCGTGCGCCGATGAGCACGGCAGTGTGCTCTGGCTATGCAGCTCGACTCGCACATCGCCGCAATCCTCGCGACCTTCCTGCTCGCAGGATTCGTCAAAGGCGTCACCGGCCTCGGCTTGCCGACGGTCGCGATCGGCTTGTTGAGCCTGGTGATGCGCCCGGCCGATGCCGCGACCTTGGTCGTGATCCCGTCGCTGGTCACCAATCTGTGGCAGATGACGTCGGGCCCGGCGTTGCGTCCGATTGCGCGTCGCTTGTGGCCGATGATGCTCGGCATCTTCGCCGGCACCTGGGCCTTTGGCGGCGTGTTGACCGGCAGCCACGCCAGCGCCGCCATCACCGGTCTTGGCGTCGTGCTGCTGCTCTACGCTGCGTTCGGTCTGTTGCGGTTGCGCCTGCCGCATGTCGCAACGCGCACCGAACTGGTGCTCAGCCCCGTCATCGGCGCTGCAACCGGCGCAGTCACGGGCGCGACCGGCGTCTTCGTCATTCCCGCGGTGCCGTACCTGCAGGCGTTGGGATTCGAACGCGACGAGCTGGTCCAGGCGCTGGGCATGTCCTTCACCGTCTCGACGATCGCGCTTGCGATCATGCTGGCCGGCACCGGAACGTTGGGCGCGCTGGCTTTGTCGTCGCTGGCCGCGTTGATCCCAGCGCTGATCGGCATGGAGATCGGCAACCGCGTACGCAAACGCGTCGAGCCCACGCTATTCCGCAAAATCTTTTTCGCAGGATTGGCGCTGCTCGGCGCGCACCTGCTGCTGCGCTAGGAGGCGCACATGTTTTATCTGCTACTGACCTTGCTGTTACCGCCGCCCAGAGACGAGGAAGATTCGCGCAACGCGCTTGCACGGCTGCAGAAGCGTGCTTGGGCCTTTTACGAAGAGCGCACCAAGGGCGACGTCGATCGCAGCGACTAGCGCAGCTTGCTGCCAGTGAACGGGTTCCAACCCAGCCGCGCCAGCAACACCCAGCACGTCGCGCCGAGATGGCCGCGCTTGGTGTAGACGATCTGCACCCCCGCCCCGTCATCCGAAGAAAACCCCGTGGTGATCCGGTCCGACGCAGGATCGTTGGGCAAGGCCGACAAATAAAATCCGTTGGGCGTGCGCGCTTCCTCGAGCGCGGTCAGCAAGGCGCGCGACTTGGCCGTGTCGCCGATCGCGTGAAAAGCCAGCGCAGCTTGCGCCGTTCCTTCCGGCCAGACGCCGTCGCGATCGTCGTTGAAATCATAGCCACGTTTGCCGACCGCGTGCCGCTGCTCGATCCAGCGCAGCGCTGCGCGCCATGCCTCCGGCGGCTTCGCAATCGCTAGCAACGGCCAGACCTGCACGTCGAGCGCTGAGGTCTTGCGTTCGAACGTGACGCCGTCGGCGCCGGTGCCGGTCGCGAAGCGACCTTCATTCGCCATCCACGCCGCATCGACGAAACCACGCGCGCTAGTTTCGTCGGTACGCCATAAGGGCGCGTTTGGTTCGCGGCGTGCCAGCCACGCAAAGGCCGCAGCAGCATCGAGATTGTGCTCGGTGGAGCGCCAAGGATAGGCGCTGGGCTCGGGCTCGAACCCGACAAAGCCGCCGGCAAAACCGCGCGGTCCGTCATTGGTCTGCAGACGCGTTGCAACGAACCGCATTGCTGTCGCGGCTGCTTTGCCGAAGCGGTGATCGCCGCTCGCCTCGTCCAAGGTCAGCAGCGCCAGCGCAACCCAGATCTGGTTTCCGGTCGCCGTGCCGACTTGGTACGAATCTTCGAACCAGCGTTGCTTATCATTGTCCCACCACCCATTCAGCGCCGGGCTGGTTTCTTCGATCGGACCGGCGCGATAGGCGTTGCGCACGCGGCCGTCGGTGAAATGCCGGTCATGTTCAACCGCGCGCAGCAATGCTTCGCCGGTGCGGCGTGCATGCGGAACGTCACCGCACGCGACCAACGCGATCGTCGCCAGCGCCTGGTCGTAGGAAAACGACGCGGTCAGCAGCGCCGGCCCCAACGTCGCGTCGTGCGGGCCGATCGCATCGAACGAACGCAGGAACACGGGCATGCCCGAGGGACCGGCACGATCGACGCGCGCTGCAAGCTGCGAACACAGCTCGTCTTGGGCCGCGGCGGCCGGCGGTGCCAGCAGCAGCAAAAGCAGGATCAGAATTCTCATGCAGCCGAGCGTGCGAAACGTTGCCGGTAGGTCGCGGGGCTGACACCCAAGCGCCGTTGGAAGTGATGGCGCAAGGTGGCAATTGCGCCGAAGCCGCTTTGCGTCGCGACCTCCTCGATCGATAGCGCGGTCGATTCCAGCAATTCGCGGGCGCGCTCGACGCGGGCGCCAATCAGAAAATCGCCCGGTGTGCTGCCGGTCGCTTCGCGAAAACGGCGCAGGAAGGTGCGCTCGCTCATCGCCGCGAGTTGGGCCAGCTCGGCGACGGTCCAGGATTCGGTCAGTTGCGCGCGCATCGTGTCGAACAGCGACGCCAGCCGGCTATCGGCGCGGTCCTGCACCGGACGTTCGATGAATTGCGCCTGTCCGCCATTGCGATGCGGCGCGATGACGAGCCGGCGTGCGACATGATTGGCGATTTCAGCGCCATGATCGCGCCGCACCAGATGCAGGCACAGATCGAGCCCGGCAGCACTGCCGGCCGAGGTCAGCAACTGACCTTCATCGACATAGAGAACATTGGGATCGACGGTGATCGCGGGATGGCGCGCCTGCAGCGCGTCGGCATAGCGCCAATGCGTCGTCGCGCGCCGCCCGTCGAGCAGACCGGTCGCGGCCAATGGAAATACGCCCGAACAGATCGTGACGATGCGCGCACCGCGCTTGTGCGCGGCGCGCAACGCAGCGACCAGCGCAGCCGACGGCGCAACATCGATGCCCTTCCATCCCGGGAGCACGATCGTGCCTGCATCGCGCAACCGTTCGAGCCCGCCATCTGCCTGCACGGTCAATCCACCTGCTGCGCGCAGCTTGCCTGGCTCAGCCGCAGCAGTGGTGAAGTCGTACCAATTCGCGCCGAATTCCGGTCGTGCCAGGCCGAACACTTCGGCAGCGCAGCCGAATTCAAAGCTGCACAGCCCGTCATAAACGACGGCGACGACCTTCTTTCTGGCCTTGGGTGGTTTGAGCTTCGGCATGATTGGCGGGATCTTAGCGGCCTTTGGCGTTCCCGCCAATTGAGCAAACCGGCGCGCACGACGAAATTCGCGACACCACACGACAAGAGGAGTCGCGTCATGCCGAACAATGTCACCGCCGTCCCCGCCGCGCCGTCCGATCTGGCGCGGCAACATTTCGAAGCCGAGTTCACCTTCGAAACTGATTGTGCGGACGTCCACGCCGCCTTCGCCGCTGGCGGCGATCCTGGCTTCGTCCTGGTCGATGTGCGTTCGCCCGCAAATTACGCCAAAGGTCACGTGCCCGGTGCCGTGAATATCCTGCACGGTAAGATGATCGCGTCGCGTCTGGCGATGTATCCGGACGACACGCTGTTCGTCACCTATTGCGCCGGTCCGCATTGCAACGGCGCCGCGCGCGGCGCCTTGCGGCTGGCGCAGCTGGGCCGACCGGTGAAAATCATGGCGGGCGGCATCACCGGCTGGATCGACGAGGGCTATACGTTGGAAACGTCGCTCGTCGATGCATGACGACGCAGTCATACGGCGCGTCACGCAAGCGGATCTCGACAGTCTGATCGCGTTGATGGCGGAGCACGCAGACTACGAGCGTGCTCCGTTCGACCGGCCCGATGCGCCGTCGCTCGCAACCGCGCTGTTCGCCGAACCGCCGCGGCTGTTCGGCTGGATCGCTGACGTCGCGGGCCGGTGTGTCGGCTATGCCTCTGCGTCGCGCGAAATCTCGACCTGGCGTGCGGCGGATTTTCTGCATCTGGATTGCCTGTTCGTGCGCGAAGCAGCGCGAAACGGCGGCATTGGCAAACATCTGCTGCAAGCCGCGATCGAAGAGGCTCGACGGCAGAAGATCGACCATCTTGAATGGCAAACGCCGGCCTGGAACGAAGACGCGATTCGGTTCTATCGCCGGCAAGGTGCCAGCCACGCCAACAAAGTGCGCTTTCGCCTGACGTTGCGAAATCAGCCGTGAGAATGCTTTGTCCGACAGTTTTGTTGCGTCCGCCGCGCTGCAGGGATTTCTGCTCGGCGCCAGCCTGATCATCGCCATCGGCGCGCAGAATGCGTTCGTGCTGCGCCAGGGCTTGCTGCGCCAGCACGTCTTCCCCGTCGCAACGATTTGTTTTCTTGCCGACGCAGCTCTGATCCTGGCCGGCGTCGGCGGCATGGGCACGCTGGTGCAGGCAGCCCCCGTCACGCTGCGCATCGTCACGATCGGCGGCGCGTTGTTTCTCGCCGCGTACGGACTGTTCGCGGCGCGCCGCGCGCTGCATCCGAGCCGGCTCGAAGCTGCATCAGCCGCGGCACCCGATCTGCGCAAGGCAATCGTTACCTGCCTCGCTTTGACCTTTCTCAATCCGCACGTCTATCTCGACACGGTCGTCTTGCTGGGCGGCTTGGCGACGCGGTTCGACGGCGCGGCGCGCACCGCCTATGCGATCGGCGCAATGTCAGCGTCGGGTATCTGGTTCTATGGTCTTGGCTACGGTGCGCGTTTGCTAGCGCCGTTGTTTCAACGACCGATTGCGTGGCGCGTGCTCGACTTCATCATTGCCATCGTCATGTGGATGATCGCCTTCACCTTGATCCGCGACGTGCTGGCATGAATATGCAGCCGCCTGCGCCACCGACCGCGAGCGACGTCACCTTCACGCGCGCTGGCATCGTCGCCGGCCTGATCGCGGGCCAGACGCTTGCGGCCGGCGTGCTCGTCTATGGCATCGTGTTCGGCGTTCTGGCCAGCGAAGCCAAGCTGACCGCGCTCGAAGCCTTGCTGATGAGTGGGTCGATCTATTCCGGCACGGCGCAGATGGCGGCGCTGCAAGGTTGGGCCCATACGCGTTTGTTGCTGCCCGCGATTGCGACGATTCTGATCATGAATGCGCGCTACGTTCTCTACGGCGCAGCGCTGCGGCCGTGGTTGGGCACGTTGCCCGCGCACGTCACCTATCCGACCTTGTTCTTTCTCGGCGACGGCAATTGGGCGTTGTCGATGCAGCGCCGCGCCAGCGGCGAGGTCGATGCGGGATTCGTGTTCGGGTCGGGCGTCGTCATGTTCGTGCCGTGGCTCGTCGGCACCGCGATCGGCGTGCTGGTCGGCAGCGCCATCCCCGACCCGGCGCGGTTCGGACTCGATTTCATGTTGGTCGCGTTTTCGATGGCGCTGGCCGTGTCGGTGTGGCGCGGACGGTCCGACTTGCGCGCCGCCGGTGCGGCGTTGGTTGCCGCGCTGGTGGTGAACAACTTCTTTCCCGGCGGTTGGACCATCGTCATCGCGGGTCTGACCGGCGCACTGGTTGCGTATGTGACGTTCGACGGCGAGGCGCGGACATGAACACGACGCCGGATTTTCTGCTCGCGATTGCCGCGATGGGACTGGCTGCCTTCGCCTGCCGCGCCGGCGGATTTCTGATGATGCGCTACGTGCCGGTAACGCCGCGTCTTGAAGCGGCACTGAAAGCGATCCCGCTGGCGGTGATGATCGGCATCATGGCGCCGGTTCTGGCGCGCGGCCGCTTTCCTGAAATTTTCGCACTGGTCATCATCGCCGCGGTGATGCGCGCGACGCGCAGCGATTTCGCCGCTGCGCTGTCGGGCGTTGCCGTCGTTGCGATGGGCCGCGCGTTCGGGCTTTAGCCTTTGCGCACGATGAGATGCATGGCGGCCTCGGTCGGCGTGCGCTCGACGACCTTGTAGCCAAGCTTCGGCAGATCGAGACCCGCGAGAAGCGGTTCGCCCGATCCCAACAAGATTGGCGATACGGCGAGATGCAGCTCGTCGATCAAACCTGCCTGCAGGTATTGGCGGATCGTCATCGGCCCACCGCCGATGCGCACATCCTTCGAACCCGCGGCTTGTTTGGCACGATCCAGCGCTTCGCGAATGCCGCCGGTGACAAAATGAAAAACGGTATCGCCCTTCATTTCGATCGAGGCGCGCGGATGGTGGGTTAGTACGAACACCTGCGTGTGATATGGCGGCGTGTCGCCCCACCAACCTTTCCAGCTGTCGTCGGGCCAATCGCCGCGAATCGGCCCGAACATGTTGCGGCCTAGAATCCACGCCCCGACATTTTCAAAACCGCGCGCGGCAAAGGTTTCATCGACACCAGTCGTGCCGCCTTCCTTGCCGATCATCTGCTGGAACGTGCGCGTCGGGAACACCCAGGAATGCAGCCCCATCGCGCCGACGCCCATCGGGTTGTCGAGCGACTGGTCAGGACCGGCACCGAACCCGTCCACGGACATACTGAATGCAGCGACGCGCACTTTCCCCAAGACACCCTCCACGCATTGCTCGTCAAAACCGGCTGCGATGTGCGATCAGTCAGGAACGCGAAACAAGAACCGCTTTGCAGCTGCGCATGGGACCACGCAACCGATGAATCGCCTGGTTTATTTGGCTCTGTCGGCATTGCTGCTCGCCAGCCCCGCACACGCTGCCTGCCCCGTCATCGACGCGACGCAAGAATTCTGGAGCCTTGCGCGAGACGCACGTGGGGCGAGCGACACGACGCAGATGGCTGCGTTCCGCGCCAAGGTGCAGGCGAAATATCCCGGCCTTCACGCCCCGCACGTGATCGACATCGAGAACGCTGAGCTGCTCGAACGCAAAGCCGTGCAGGCGCTGAACGAAGCGCGCGCCAACAATTTCGCCGCGATGGCGGTCGTGCGCGACATTCAAAACCGCCTGCCCGGCCTGGTCGCCAAACTGGAAAAGCGCTTTCCCGATTTCCGCTGCGACTTTCCCATCTACCTGATGGTGTCGTTGGATCAGTTCGACGCCGTTGCCCGCAATATCGACGGCGTGCCGTCGCTGGTGTTCGGCGTCGATGCGATCCACACGCTCGACGCAACGCCGCGCCTGTCGGTGTTTCTGATGCACGAGCTGTTTCATCGTTATCACGAACAAGTATCGGGCTTCGGCGATGACTCCGGCCCCGACCAGGAAATCTGGCGCACCCTATGGGCCGAAGGCCTCGCGACCTTCGTCAGCGCTGCGTTTCATCTCGATCACAGCCTGGCCGACGCGTTGATGTTGCCGCGCGATCTGGAGCAGCGGTCGCTGCCGCTGGTGCCGAAGCTGGCAGCCGAGATGCGTGCCAATGCGGACAAACTCGATCCGGGCCTGTTCAGCCGCTATTTCGAATTCGGCGACAAGAGCGCGCAAGACTCCGGCATTCCGTTCCGCACCGGCTTCTATATCGGCTATCGCGTCGCGTCGCTGGCCAACGAACGCTGCACCATCGACATGCTGATCCATTGGGACGCAACGACGGTTCGGCAAGAAGTCGAACGCGACCTGACGTTGCTGAGCGGCAAAGACTTTGCGGCGCTGGCGCCACCTTGTTCGCCGCAACCGCAGCGGCGGTAAAATCTACGAACGCTGCATCGCCTCGACGTCGCTCGATGCAACGTCGAAATGTTCGACTGTCTCCGGTCGGTCGAGCAGAAAACGATCGTCTTCGGGATAATAGTGGGCGCGGGTCGGATCGGGGCCGGCGAAGCGTTTGATCGCGTCCCACGAATCCCACCAGCTCAACGTCGCAACTTCGGTCTCACCGTTGCCGAGATCGCGACAGACGATCTGGTAGCCACGATTGCCTTCGACGGCTCGATATTCGCTGCCGCCAGTTTCGATGATGTAGGCGACGTACGCGTCGGTATCGGCGGTGCGGATGCGACCGGCCCAGCGGCGCAGGATCAAAGATGTCGAAGTCATCTGTGACCTCGGATGTTGGTGCCCCGTGCCGGAATCGAACCAGCACTCCTCTCGGAACCTGATTTTGAGTCAGGCGCGTCTACCAGTTCCGCCAACGGGGCCCATCGCGAGAGGCGCGGACTTTGCCGATCTCGCTCCAGCTTCGCAAGCGGGGTCGCCCGAAAATCTTGCCCCAGAATCTCGCTTGACCCGGCCCAGGCCGGCTTGTATTAAACCGATAGGTTATCAACCATCTGGTTAATTACACGTGCCTGCCGACCCGCTGAGCGCCACCTTCTTCGCCCTCGCCGACCCGACGCGACGCGCCATCCTGGCCCGTCTCGCCCAGGGCGACGCGTCGGTCAAAGAACTCGCACAGCCGCATGAGATGAGCCTCGCCGCAGTCTCCAAACACCTGAAGGTGCTGGAGTCAGCGAAACTCATTTCGCGCGGACGCGAGGCGCAATGGCGGCCTTGTCATCTCGAACCCGAACCGCTGCGCGATCTCAACGCCTGGCTCGAATCCTTCCGCCAGTTCTGGGACCGCAATCTCGACGGCCTCGCCACCTATCTGCAGACGCTGCAGCAGAACGCGAAAAAGCCGGGCGAGTAATCGATCGAACAACATCCAAACAACCAAACGAGTGAACGCGAATATGTCGTCGACTGTCGAAATGCCGGAACAGGATCCTCTTATCATCATGACGCGCGTCTTCGACGCGCCGCGTGCGCTGGTGTGGGAGACCTTCACCGATTGCAAACATCAGGTTCATTGGTGGGGCGGCCACGGCTGGACGTTGCCGGTGTGCGAGATCGAACTCCGCCCCGGCGGTGCCTGGCGACAGGTGATGCGCACACCCGAAGGCGCGGAATATCCGCTGAACAGCGTCATCGTCGAAGTGCAGCCACCCGAGCGTCTGGTCTGGACCGATGCGGTTCAATCGACGCATCCCGACGCGCCGCCAAGCCCGCTGCACACAGTGACGTTTGAAGATCTCGGCAACAATAAAACCAAGTGGCACATGGTAGCGCGCTTCCCGTCGGCGCAGGCGCGCGAGATGGCGACGAAGATGGGCTACACCGCGATGATCGAGACCGGCAACGATCGTCTCGCCGCCTATCTCGCGACGCGGTGAAAGGCGCGCACATGACCAAGATCTGGATTGCACGCGCGCTGCAAGCGTTGGTCGTTCTATTCATGCTGTTCGACAGCAGCATCAAGCTGGTGAAGATCCAGCCGGTGATCGATGCCTTCACCACGCTTGGCTACGACCCGTCGCAAGCACGCCTGATCGGATCGATCGAACTGATCTGCACGCTGCTCTATCTGGTGCCGCGCACCGCAGTCCTGGGTGCGGTTCTGCTGACCGGCATCTTCGGCGGTGCGATTGCCAGCCATCTGCGGCTCGACGACCCGCTCTTCACCCATACGCTGTTCGGCCTCTATCTCGGCGGCATGATGTGGGCGCCGCTGTTCCTGCGCGACGCGCGGCTGCGTCAGTTGCTGCCGCTTACGGCCAGGGCAGCGTAAGCCCGCAGAAGTCATTCTTTGTGACAGACCCACCCCTTGCACCGCGCGTCGGTGCAAGGTTCGGTGGGGGCATGATCCGTACGGCAAGGGCGGCGTTCGCCCTCCTCACCCTTCTCGCGATCGGCGCGCTCGGCTTTGCACTGGTCCAGCAATATGCGTTCGGCCTGCCGCCTTGTGAGTTCTGCATCTGGCAGCGTTGGCCGTGGGGCTTGTTGCTGGCGTTGAGCGCGGCCAGCGCGCTCGCCGCTCCGCCGCGCCTGGCGCGGCCGATTCTCGTCGTCGCCGGCCTCTTGCTGCTGGTCGGTGCCGCCATCGCCGCCTTTCATGCCGGTGTCGAACAACATTGGTGGGAAGGCCCGACCGCCTGCAGCTCGACCAGCCCGCCAGCGCGCTCGCTCGAGGCGCTGCGCGCGCAGCTGTCCAACGCGCCGATCGTGCGTTGCGACCAAATTGCCTGGTCCCTGCTCGGCCTCTCGATGGCGGGCTACAACTTCCTGGTATCGTTGGCCGCCGCGCTCGTGACCCTGTCGGTCGCGCGCCGCGGATTTGGAGCTTGAGCCATGACTGACACTGGGCCGCGGACCCTACCCGGCGATCTCACAGGGCACGCGCTGATCGACCGGATCGTGCGCGTCGATCATGCCGGCGAATACGGCGCTATGCGCATCTATGACGGGCAGTTGGCGGTGCTCGGCAACAAAAGCGAAGCCGGCGCCGCGATCGAGAAAATGCGCGACCAGGAACGCGAACATCTCGACTGGTTCGAAGCTGCAGTACCGCGTTACCGCGCACGACCGACCGTGCTGCATCCGTTGTGGCATGTCGGCGGGTTCGTGTTGGGCGCAGCGACGGCGGCACTCGGGCCCCGCGCTGCGATGGCGTGCACGGTCGCGGTCGAAGAAGTGATCGACGAGCACTACGCCAAACAAACGCGCCAATTGGGCGACACCGAGCCCGAACTGGTCGCCAAGATCGAACAGTTCCGCGCCGAAGAACTCGAACATCGCGACACCGGCCTCGCCCACGAAGCCGAACAGGCGCCCGCCTATCCGGTGCTGCGCGCGGCCGTCAAAGGCGCCTGCCGTTTTGCGATCTTTCTCAGCGAACGAGTCTAATGAAACTGCTCCTTGTTCTGCTGTTCGCAGCACTGGCGACAAATGCGTCTGCCTATGACCTGACCGACGCCGATCGCACCAAGATCGATCGCACGGTCGAGAACGTCCTGAAACAGGCGCAGACGCCGGCCGCGTCGATTGCGATCGTGCTCGACGGCAAGCTCGCCTACGCCAAAGCCTATGGCGCCGCGAAATTGTCGCCGCGCGTGGCGGCGACCAGCGACATGCGTTTCCCAATCGGATCGGTGTCGAAGCAATTCACCGCGGCTGCGATCCTGCGCCTGCGCGAAGACGGCAAGATCAAGCTCGAAGACAAGGTTTCGCAGTACGTGCCCGAGGTCGAGCATGGCAGCGAGATGACCGTGCATCAGTTGCTCGATCACACGTCGGGCCTGCGCGATTACTGGCCGCAGGATTTCATGATCCCGCCAATGCGCGAACCGACGACGCCGTTGGCGATTCTGCAGCGCTGGGCGACCGGCGCACTCGACTTCGCGCCCGGCACCGATTGGCAGTACAGCAACACTGGCTTCGTTGCCGCCGGCGTCGCGTCGGAACGGATCAGCGGCAAACCGTTGCTGCAGCAATTGCAGGACGGCGTGTTCAAACCGCTGGGCATGACCAGCGTGATCGAAGCATCGGTGAAGCCGTCGCCCGACGTGCTCGGCTATACGCGCTATGCGTTGGGACCGGTGCGCGCAGCCGAACTCGACCGCGCCAACTGGATGTATGCAGCCGGCGGGCTTGCGATGACCGCCAGCGATCTTGCGCGCTGGGACATCAGCCTGATCAATCGCTCGCTGCTGCAGCCTGCGTCGTACGACGCGATGCTGACGCCGACCAAGCTCGCCAGCGGCAAAGACACGAATTACGGGCTAGGTATCGGCGTCAACACGGTCAACGGCCGCAAAGTGATTTCGCATGGCGGCGAGGTCACCGGCTTCCTGACCGAGAACGCGATCTATCCCGACGACAAGGCTGCGATCGTGGTGATGGTCAACAGCGATGCAGCGGGCGGACCGCAAGCCCGCATCGCCGAACGCCTCGCCAGCCTGGTGCTGCCGACCAATGCAAAAGACCAAGCCGTGCGCGAATTCTTCGACATGTTGCGCGCGGGCAAATTCGATCCGGCGCGCATGACGTCGTATGGAAGTTCCTGGTTCACCAATCAGGTGATCGCGGACTACCAGACGACCTTGGCCAAGTTCGGAGAACCCGATCTGTTCAAGCTGCGCCGATCCTCAGAACGCGGCGGTCTCGACACGCGCAGCTACACAGTGCGCAGCGGCGACAAGTCGATGAATGTGCTGGTACGGATGGGGCCAGACCAGAAGATCGAGCAATTCTCGGTGGGGCCGCTGCCCGACTAGGAATCCAGCTCGCTGTCCCAATAGAGATAATCGCGCCAGCTCTCGTGCAGGAAGTTAGGCGGAAATTGGCGCCCGTTTTCCTGCAGTTCAAACGCGCTGGGCTGGAATGGTTCGAGGCGCGGATGCATGCCGCATTCGCGGCAGAGCTTGTCGCCTTTGCGAAGATTGCAGGCGCTGCAAGCGGTGAGGACATTGTCCCAGGTGGTGCGGCCGCCGCGAGAGCGCGGGATGACGTGGTCGAACGTCAATTCGTGGGTGGGAAACCCGGTGCCGCAATACTGACAGGTGAAACTGTCGCGCAGAAAAACATTGAAGCGAGTGAAGGCCGGTCTGCGCGTCGCTTGTACGTACTCTTTGAGCGAGATGACGCTGGGTAGCCTCATCTCGAAGTTCGGACTTCGGACCGTCTGATCGTAATGCGAGAGGATGTTGACGCGATCGAGGAACACCGCCTTGACCGTGTCCTGCCAAGACCACAGCGACAGCGGAAAGTAACTGAGCGGCCGGAAGTCGGCGTTCAGTACCAATGCCGGACAGGAGTCGAGCGGTGGCGACAAGCGCAAAACCTCGTCTTCCCACGTCACAAAACGCGCCATCGAAATAGTGGATTCGCGCGTCTCCGGCAACCTGAAGCCGATTCTAGCCCAGTACGGACTTCAAGAATCCCAGGCCGCGCGTCATCCCTTCCGCGTCGATTCCGTGGCCCAGCCCTGGGCGTAGCAGGGTCTGCGCGCTGATTCCCGCCGCATCGAGGCCTTTGACCGCGGCCGACAATGCGCCGGCCGGAACGACTTGGTCGGCGGTGCCATGCACCAGCATCACCTTCGGCCGCGACTTGATCTCGGCCGGCAGTTTCTCGGGCGCAATCAGCGCACCGGAAAACCCTAGAATGCCCGCCAATGGTTTGGCGCGGCGCAGCCCGACATGCAGCGCCACCATCGTGCCCTGGCTAAACCCGACCAGCGCGCAGGCGCTTTCGTCGAGCCCGTGTTCGGCCAGCCGCGCATCGAGCCATGCATTGAAGACGGGCGCGGCTGCTTCGACGCCCGCGACCATGCGGGCGGGCGACCGGTCTTCCAGGCTGAACCACTGAAAGCCGAACCCGACTTCGCAGCGTTCGTGGGCGTTCGGCGCATAGAAGACCGCGTCCGGCAGCGACGGCGCCCAGGACGGCGCCAGGCCCAGCAAGTCATGCCCGTCGGCGCCATAGCCGTGCAGCAGCACCACGATGTGTTTGGCTTTGCCGCCAGCAGCGGGGAGCAGCGACGGTCCGTCGAGTTTTGCAGTCATGTCGCGCCTTTGGGCCGCCCGCCCCGGCTTGTCAACGATGCGGGCCCGTGGCGAAGGTCGGACCGTGTCCATGCTCGCCCGTTTCGCACCAAGCCCGACCGGGCGCCTCCATCTCGGTCACGCCTACGCCGCCCTCTTCGCCTGGCGCGCGCCGGGACGGACCGGCACCTGCCTGTTGCGGATCGAAGACATCGACCCCGATCGCTGTCGCCCCGACTACGAGCAGGGAATTTACGACGACCTCGCGTGGCTTGGCCTGACCTGGCCGACGCCGGTGCGGCGTCAGTCCCAGCACATGCAGGACTATCGCGCGGCGCTGACGCGGCTGACCGAGATGGGCGTCACCTATCCGTGCTTTTGCAGCCGGCAGGATGTGGCGCGCGCCGCGACCGCACACGGACCGGAAGGCGCGATCTATCCCGGCACGTGCCGCACGCTGGATGCAGCAACGCGCGCCGATCGGATCGCGCGCGGCGACGCGCATTCGATCCGGCTCGACGTTGCGCGCGGTGCTGCGATCACCGGGCCGCTCTTCTGGGACGAGCGCGACGAAGGACGGATCGCGGTCGATCCCGCGATCGGCGGCGATCCCGTCATCGCGCGGCGCGACGTGCCGACCAGCTATCACCTGTCGGTGACGGTCGACGATCATCTGCAGCAGATCACCTTGGTGCCGCGCGGACGCGATCTGTTTCTCGCCACGCATGTGCAACGCCTGCTGCAGGCGTTGTTGGGGTTTGCCGCGCCGCTCTACGCGCATCACGCGCTCGTGCTCGACACCGACGGACAGAAATTGTCCAAGCGCGATCACGCTACCGCGCTGGCGGATTTACGCGCCGAAGGTTGGAGCGTCGCCGACGTGAAGAAGCGAATCGGCTGGCAGGACGATTAAAGCTGGTCCGGCCGTACGCCGCGAAACCCGGCTGCCAATGCGGGATAATCCGGCTCGCGATCTGGATCGAGCTTGCCGTGACGCATCAGAAACTCAATCACGACCATTGCGACGTTGAATTTGAAATCATCGGTCGTGCGCAACGTGTGCAACACGCGATCGAGCGGCCACAATTCGAACGACGCGACTTCGCCGTCGCGATTCTCGGGCACGACATGGGCGGGCAGTTCGAGGTCGAACACGAACAGCGCGTCGTTGCGCAGCCCCTCGCCCTTGGCGAATTTGTACGTAAGCGATCCAACCGGCACCGCGCGATCGGCCCATTCGGTACTTAGTCCCGCTTCTTCCGCAGCTTCCTTGCGCAGATTTTCGCGCAACGACAAACCAGCGGGCTGCCCGCCTGCAATGATGTGGTCGAGCTTGCCGGGTTCGACGTCGCGATCCATCGCGCGTCGTCCGATCCACAGCAGTATTTCTTCGCCGCGCCGTACGAATCCGTTCACGTGCACGCCATAGGCGGCGAATCCGAGCGGCGTGGTTGCGGCACGATCCACCGTGGCAAGCGGCGCCTCGCCCCAGCGCGCCAGCAACGGAAATTGTTCGCCCGACGCTTTGCGGTCGGTGAAACGCGCGATGATGGGCATTGCATCGGCCAGAACCGCAGATCGCGCAGCCGTATCCGGCAAGGACGGATCGAGAACCAGACGGTCGTTTCTCCGTTCGAATCCGCGGGCTGCGGACAGCGCATCCGCCACGTGTGGCCGGACGAATCCGACATCTCTGCCAGCCGCCTCGAAGCGCAGAAAATCGGACGGCGACCATGCAGTGCAGCGGACCACGTGTCGCAGCAAATCCATTGAATTCCCTTCTCTTCCAGCTCTCCCGTACGAACGGTGGCCGGACTATAGTGATCCCATGCGTATGATCCTCATCGTTCTTCTCGGCCTGACCCTGGTCGGCGTCGTCGCGGTCTTGCTGATCGGCGTCGTTGCGATGGGGCGCGGCGGCGATTTCAACCGCAAATACGGCAATCTGCTGATGCGCGCCCGTGTCGGGCTGCAGGCGCTCGCATTGCTGCTGCTGGCGGCCTTGTATTTCTCGCCGCCGAGCTGAACGCAGTCCGGGCAGCGGACTGCCACTGCGCTGCATAGCTCTATTCCGCGGCGTTCCTTGACAGCGGCGAAAAGCGCTTCATAGGTTGCCGCCCGTTTTTCCGCCCATTTTCATGATTTTCTCTCCTGGGGTTTGCGGCCGATGAAGCTCCTCGTACCCGTGAAGCGGGTGGTTGATTACAACGTAAAAATTCGCGTGAAGCCGGACGGCTCGGGTGTCGAGCTGGCGAACGTGAAAATGTCGATGAACCCGTTCGACGAAATCGCGGTCGAAGAAGCCGTGCGCCTCAAAGAGGCCGGCAAGGCGACCGAGATCATCGCCGTGTCGATCGGCCCGGCGCAGGCACAGGAAACGCTTCGCACCGCGCTCGCCATGGGCGCTGACCGCGCGATCCTGGTGAGCCACGAAGGCGAAACCGAACCGCTGATGGTCGCCAAGGCGCTGAAAGCGCTGATCGGCAAGGAAGCGGTCGACCTCGTTATTCTCGGCAAGCAGGCGATCGACGACGACTGCAACCAGACCGGCCAGATGCTCGCTGCCCTGCTCGGCTGGGGCCAAGGCACGTTCGCGTCGAAGGTTGCTGCTGCGGACGGCAAGATCGCCGTGACGCGCGAAATCGACGGCGGCCTCGAAACCGTCGAGCTGAAATTGCCGGCGGTGGTCACCACCGATCTGCGTCTCAACGAACCGCGCTACGCGTCGTTGCCGAACATTATGAAGGCGAAGAAAAAGCAGCTCGACACGATGTCGCTTGCTGATCTTGGCGTCGATGCGACGCCGCGCTTGAAGACGCTCAACGTCGCCGAACCGCCCAAGCGTCAGGGCGGCATCAAGGTCGAAACCGTTCAGCAGCTTGTCGACAAGCTGAAGAACGAAGCGAAGGTGATCTGAGCATGGCTGTTCTCGTCGTTGCCGAACATGACAACGCGTCGCTGAAGCCGGCCACGCGCAACGTCGTCACCGCCGCTGCCAAGCTGGGCGAAGTGCATGTGCTGGTGGTTGGCTCGAACGCGAAGGGCGCTGCCGATGCAGCCGCCAAAGTTGCGGGCGTCACCAAAGTGCATCTCGCCGATGCGCCCGAGCTGGCGCATCTGCTGGCCGAGAATGTCGCGCCCGTGATCGCCGCGATTGCGCCGAACCACAGCCACGTGCTGTTTCCGGCGACCTCGTTCGGCAAGAACGTGGCGCCGCGTGTTGCAGCACTGATCGACGCGCAGCAGATCAGCGAAATCATTTCGGTCGAAAACGCCGACACGTTCAAACGTCCGATCTATGCCGGCAACGCGATTGCGACCGTACAGTCGTCGGACAAGGTGAAAATCATCACCGTGCGCGGCACCGCGTTCGATCCCGCTGCAGCCGAAGGCGGCTCGGCGACGATCGAAACGATCGGCGGCAAAGGCGATGCCGGCGTGTCGAGCTTTGTCGGTTCGGAAATTTCGAAGAGCGAACGTCCCGAACTGACCACGGCGCGCCGTGTCATCTCGGGCGGCCGCGGCATGCAGTCGGGCGAGAACTTCCACCTGCTCGAAGCCATCGCCGACAAAATCGGCGCTGCGGTCGGCGCGTCGCGCGCTGCAGTCGATGCGGGCTTCGTGCCGAACGACTATCAGGTCGGTCAGACTGGTAAAGTCGTGGCGCCGGATCTGTACATCGCCGTCGGCATCTCGGGCGCAATCCAGCATCTCGCCGGCATGAAAGACTCGAAGGTGATCGTCGCGATCAACAAAGACGGCGAAGCGCCGATCTTTCAGGTCGCCGATTACGGTCTGGTCGGTGACTTGTTCAAGATCATGCCGGAACTCGCGGCCGAGCTGGACAAGGTCGCGTAACTGCCGTGACGGTCAAACAGGTCGGTATCATCGGTGCCGGACAGATGGGCAGCGGCATCGCGCAGGTTTGCGCGTCCGCTGGCTATGACGTCGTGTTGCTCGATGTCAGCAAGGATCAGCTCGCCAAAGCGCTCGACCTGATCGAGCGCGGGCTGAATCGCCTGGTGCAAAAGGGCAAGGTCAACGACACCAAGACCGTGCTTGCGCGCATTCGCACGACCAGCAGCTTCGCCGATCTGTCGAACGCCGATCTCGTCGTCGAAGCTGCGACCGAAAAAGAAGCGGTCAAGCGCGCCATCTATGACGAGCTGAAACCGCATCTGAAAGACAGCGCGATCGTCGCGACGAACACCTCGTCGATTTCGATCACGCGTCTCGGCGCTGCATCGGGACGTGCCGAGAAGTTCATCGGCATGCATTTCATGAATCCGGTGCCGGTGATGCAGCTGATCGAGTTGATCCGCGGCATCGCGACTGACGACGCGACGTTCGAAGCGACGCGCAAGGTTGCCGAGACGTTGGGCAAGACGGTGGCGTTGTCGGAAGACTTCCCCGCCTTCATCGTCAATCGCATCCTGCTGCCGATGATCAACGAAGCGATCTACGTCCTGTATGAGGGCGTCGGATCGGTTGAGTCGATCGACACGGCGATGAAGCTGGGCGCCAACCATCCGATGGGACCGCTCGAGCTGGCGGATTTCATCGGGCTGGATACGTGCCTCGCCATCATGGGCGTTCTGTACGAAGGCCTGTCGGATTCGAAATACCGCCCCTGCCCGCTGCTGGTGAAATACGTCGAAGCCGGTTGGCTTGGTCGCAAAGCCGGCCGCGGCTTTTACGACTATCGCGGCGAAACCCCGGTACCGACGCGCTAGCACGTGCGCGACGTCGGTCAGTTCGTCGAGATCGCCGCGCTGTTCGCCGCGATCACGACCGATGTTGCCGGCTACGAACGCTTCTCCGCTGCCTACCCGACGCTAGAGGCGCTGGCCGACGCCTACGAAACGATGGCGCCGTTCGAACAGCAGACGGCGCAAACCTTGCTGACCTCCCGGCAGCCGACCACGCTATTCGGACGGATCGCGCAAACTTCGTACCTGTCGCAACTGACCGGCGATCCGCGCTTCATGCGCGCGCTGACCTCGGACCCCGAGCTGCGCGCTGCACCGGCGGCGGTACGGTATTTCATCCAGTGGCAGGTGCTGGCGCGCGCCTTCAACCGAAGAGGCAGCGTCGACCAGGACACGGCGCAGGCCGTGCTGCGATCGTACCGCGCGTTGTTGCAGCTCTATGCGCGCAAGCTCGATCTCGCCTTCCCGCTCATCCCTGCAGAAGAGCGCGACTGGGATTTCGTGCCGATCGTCACCTTGCAGCTACTGACCAGATTGCACGCGCCCAGCGCTGACGTTCTCGACTATGCGGCGCGTCTCGTGCGCATGGGCAAGCGTCCACTGCTGATCAATTCCTGCCTGATGCCGCGCGCCATGGCGGCGCCGTTTTTCAAGGCGACGATCGCTAATCACAACGAAGGCTTCGAGGCGCTGCAGACGATGACGCATGACGGCGTCACGTTCGACTTTCTGCAATGCGCGCCGCTGATGCCCGACGAGCCTGAATTGTCCCGCATCGTGCGCATGCTGCACGCAAAGCGACCGGGCTACGTTCTGTCGATGGGCCATTCGAACCTGCTCGCCGATTTGTGCGGCAGTTTTACCACCACAGTCGGCATGCCGTTTGGAACCGATTTCCAGACCACAGCCGCTTCGACCTACGTGTTGCCGCGGCCATGGGCCGATGGCGACGAGCAAGCGGCTGCATCACTGGCACTGGCGCGCGACAACGTGCTGGCGACACCCTACGCGTTTCGTCTGCCGGACTCGCACCGCGCGACGACCCGCGCCGACCTCGGCGCCAGCGATACCGACATTCTGCTCGCGGTGGTCGGCAGCCGTCTCGACGGCGACGCGACGCGCGAATGGATGGAGCAACTGGGTGCCGCGCTGGACGCGAACCCTGACGTGCATGTCGTCTTCGTCGGCAACTTTCCCGCCTACGAGAAACGTCGCGCGCTGCATCCTGCGCTCGAACGACAGACGAGTGCGGTCGGAATCATCGACGACGTGCCGGCGCTGCTGGCCTGCTGCGACCTGTTCCTCAATCCGCCGCGCCATGGCGGCGGGTCGACCGCGGCCTATGCGCTGGCGCGCGGCGTACCGGTGCTGACCGACCCGACCGGCGACGTCGCGATGGTCGCCGGCGCTGCCGCACTGCCCGGCCTGGCGCAGCTCCAGGAAACGCTAGCCAAGTGGCGCAGCGACATGGCATGGCGAAGCCAGCAGCAAGATCATGCCCGCCAGCGCTGGACGCAGGTGTCGGACCGCGATTCGCTGTTGCAGGGGATCGACGAGCTGGCGCGCAGGAACGCCGATCGCCGGGCACCGGTCTTTGCCGCATGACAGGAGCGACACCAACGTGACCAAGCAACCGACGCGCGTCGTTGAACGGATCGGCATGACGCGCAGCGAGCTCGAGACGATCGAACACGACATTCTTCGTCGCCGCCATGTCGAGCGCTACGCCATCGTACGCCAGTTCGTGTACGGCCGCGTCGTCGACTGCGCCTGTGGTGTTGGTTACGGCACCTGGCTGCTGGCGAAAAATCCCGACGTGACGCAGGCCTACGGCGTCGATATCGACGCCGACGCGATCGAAGCAGCGCGCCGCGAATTCACCTCACCGAAAATCGAATTCCTGCAGGGCGATCTCGCCACCACCAAGCTCGACAAAATCGACGTGCTGGTATCGCTGGAAACGATCGAGCATCTGCCCGACCCCGCCGATCTGTTCCGCTTTGCACAGCAGGCCGGCGTGCGCGAAGTGATCGTCAGCTTTCCGTCGAAAAAGACGACGCACTACAATCCGCACCATCTGTGGGATCTGACGACGTCGGACATCGTCGATCTGTTCGCCGCCGCCTACGTGCCGATCCGCACCTTCGACTACACGTTCGACACGACCTTCGTGCATCTCGCTGCGCTCGACCGCGTCGGGGCAGCGCCGAAGCGCTTTTCGGTCAAGCGTTAGGGCCGGGCCGACAGAACGAACTTGTTGCCTTCGCTGTCGGCAAAGATCGCGTAGCTGCCCCACGGTTCTTTGGTCGGCGGCCGGGTGAATTCCACGCCTTTTGCCGCGAGTTCCGCGTGCGTGCGATCGAGGTCGTCACACCACAGCGACGTGTTCATAAACGATCCGATCCGGTCTTCATGACCTTCGGGCGTGAACAGGACGAGGCCGGTATCGGCGCCGGGAAAACTCAGCTCGATCCAGCGCTGCGCGCCCATCGGTTGATCGGTCAGCACGCGCAGCCCGACAGTTTCGGTCCAGAACTCGAGTGCGCGGTCCTGGTCGCGGACCGGCACGCTGACAAATTTCACGCCGCGGATCATTGCCCCTCCGATGGTTCGGCCATTTCGTTCGATCCGGGCCGTCATGCGAGAGGTCGGCGCGCACGGCAAAGAAATTCTCCCTGCTATAGTTTCTAGCGGTATAGTGGCGCGATGGCCCACGCCGTTTCCGTCGATCCGTACGTCTTGGACGTGCTGATGCGCGACCTGGTCGCGCATGATCACCGCCCGTCGTCGTTCATGCTCTATCTGCACTTGTGGCGCGAAACGCATGGGCGCGATTGTGCGACGGTCGAAACCAGCCTGGCGCAGATCGCCGACGCCACGGGCTTCAGCAAAAGCGCGGTGCAAGTGGCACTCAAACATCTGGAACAACGGCGACTGATCGCGACCGAACGCGCACACCGCACCGCGACGCCGGTCTTTCGCGTTCTGACGCCGTGGCGGCGCCGTTAGTCAGCGACGGCGTTCGTACGCCTGTTCGTAGTGGGCGCAGCGCCGGTCGAACCGCGTCAGCCACTGCATCGCCTGCGGCGCAATGTGGGCTGCTTCCCAATCGGTGCCGGCGAATTCGCGGATGGCGTCGATCGTTTCGAAATGGGTCAGGATTAAAAACGCGACTTCGTCGCCATCGTCGCGTCGCAGAATTTGCGCACCGCGCAGGCCCGGAATTGCTTCGGCCGCGGGTAGGAACTCGTGTTCGAGAAATTGCGCATAGCGATCGGCGTCATCGCGCCGGGTCCAGCCATGCCATGCCCGCACGATCATAGCGACAAAGCTCCCACGACTGCGCCGAAGATCAGAAACCAAAGCGGATTGCGCATCGTCCATATCGTGCCCGCGGCTGCGACTGCGGTCACGAGGCCATGCATGACATCGTGGTCAGCCGACTGCGCCAGGATCGCGCCGGTCGCGAGAACGAGACCGATCGACAACGGCACCAGCCCCGCACGCACACGCGCGAAATACGGATTGGAGTTGAACCGGTCGCCGGCCCGCGCCAGCAGATAGGTCAAGGTGCAGGATGGTCCGCAAATGCCGATCAGCCCGGTCAACGCACCGGCTCCGCCCGCGACCTGCCAACCGACCAACGGCGCAATCAGCATGTTCGGCCCAGGCGATGCCTGCGAGATCGCGAACAGATGCGCGAACTGCGACGCATCCATCCAGCCTTGCGCCACGATTAGGCGCTGCATTTCCGGAACCGTCGAATTGGCGCCGCCGATGGCGAGCAACGACATCGAGCCAAAGATTACGAACAGCGTGATCAGTGTGCTCATGCGCGTTTTCCCGCTGCGAACACGCCGAGCGGTGCTGCAACCGCGATGATCAACAGCAACGGCACGCGCAGAAACGCGGCTGCAACGAAGACCAGCGCCAGCACCGCGCTGCTGCGATAATTCGGCTTGGCACGGCGAAACAAGGTGATGCCGGTGCCGATGATCAAGCCGGCCGCAGCCGACGCCATACCGTCGACGGCAGCACCGACGCGCGGCGCGCCAGCGTAACGCCCGTACAGAGTCGCAATCGCGATCAGCATCACCAGCGGCACGCCGCACAATCCGGTGAAGGCGGCAATCGCACCTAAAGCGCCCGCATGTTTGGTGCCGAACCAGACCGAGATGTTGATGATGTTCGGACCGGGCAGCACCTGCGCCACGCCGAGCATTTCGGCGAACTCGGTGTCGGTCATCCAGTTGCGCCGGTCGACTAGCTCGCGCCGTGCAAACGGAAGCACGCCGCCAAACCCCGACAGACCGATGCTCATAAAAGCGCGGAACAAGGTCAGCGGCGGGATCTTCGCCCGTTCGTCGTCGGCGGGGACAGCACTCATCACGGTCGATCTACGCCCAACGACGAGCGATTCCCAAACGAGTTCTCGTACGCCTCCTTGTGAGCTAGGCTCACGAGCATGGCCCGCCGTCTCCCGCCCCTCGCAACGCTCCGCGCCTTCGAAGCCGCGGTTCGCCTGGGCGGCGCCACGCAAGCCGCAGGCGAGCTTCATGTGACCCACGGTGCGATCAGCCGACAGCTGCAATCGCTCGAAACCTGGCTGGGCGCGCAATTGTTCGTGCGACGCGGACGACGCCTGGCGCCGACCGAAGCAGCCCAACGGTTCGCGCAATCGATCGGCGACGCGTTCGACGACGTCGAAGCAGCCGCGTCACGCCTGCGCGCCGCCGACACGCCGACGCCGCTTGCGATCGACGCGCTGCCCACCTTTGCGATGCGTTGGCTGATCCCGCGCCTGCCCCGGTTTCAACGTGCGCATCCCGATATCGAACTCAGACTTGCAACCTCGGACGCGAAATTGTCGCGCACCTTGGCCGGGATCGACGTCGCGATCCGGCGCGGCCCGGAACGGTGGCAGGGATTCCGCGCGGCGCAGTTTCTTGGCGAACGCGAAGTGCCGGTTGCGAGTCCGGCCCTGCTCAAGCGCACGCCGATCCGCAAACCAAGCGACCTTGCCAAACACGTGCTGCTGGAAGCGGAAACGCGCGCGCAGGATTGGACGCACTGGCTCGAAGAAGCCGGCGTTCCGAATTTGCAGCCGCGCGGGCGGCAACGTTTCACGCATTATTATCTGGCGCTGCAAGCAGCGACCGACGGGCTCGGCGTTGCGCTGGGCGGCTTGCCGCTGCTCGATGAAGAGATCGCGCAAGGGCGCCTCGTTGCGCCGCTCGCCAAACCAGCGCTCGAAGTGCGCGGCTATTGGTGGGTGACCGCGCGCCCCGACGATCCGGTGATCGCGACTTTCATCAACTGGCTCGAAGAAGAAGGAAAGCGCGCAGCTTAAGATTGCAGCGCGATGCGCCCCGCGGGGCGATCGAAGCGCACGCGATATGCGGCCAGAAACGAATGTCCCAGCACCGCTTCACAGCCGAGCTTGGTACGGATCAGGCCGAGATCCTGGATACGAAACCGCAGCCGCGTTTCGCGGCCGGACAGGGTCGCGAGCTTCTGCAGCATGACGCCGACCGGCGACGCGTCGGCACGCCGGGGATCGAGCAGGCTCGTCGGCGCACCAGTATCGACCAGCGCGCGCAGGGGTTGGCCTTCGACCAGCATGTCGACCACCGGCAACGGCGCAGTCGCGACCAGCGACATGTTCCACGTCGAAGCCGGATCGACCGTGTCGTCAAGCAGCAACGACGACGATGCGTAGTCCATCGCAAAGGCGGTGCGCGCCAGATAGGGCCAGCCGACGATGGCGTCGAATTCGGTGCCGACCTGTTCGCCGACTTTCTCGATTTCGCCGTCGACGATGGTCACGTGCTCGGCGCTGCTGCGCCCGCCCAAGGTGAAGCGCGGCGACGCACCGTTGGCGAGTTTCAAGGAGGCCGCCAGGCGCGACGACACCTGCAGCGGCACCGTGCCGGCCGTGTCGATCATCGCTTTCACAGCGCGATCGCCAACGCGCGCATCGGCGAATGGCAGACCAAAAGCGCTGATCTCGAGCTTGATCGTTTCCGCTGCAAAGACGCGCGGCGCGAACAACGCGGCGCCGGCACCGGCCAGCACCGCGCGTCGTGAGACGGTCATTTCAGGCCGATTTCGCGCAGACGCTGTTCGAGGAAATCGTGCGCCGTGATGGCGGGAAACTTCTTGGTCTCGCCCGGATCGAGCAACGAGTCCGGCGTGTCGAGCAGAACTTCCGGCCGCGGATGGCAGAAGAACGGCATCGAATAGCGCACCGCATCCGGGCTGGACGGATTCACGACGCGATGCGTCGTCGCCGGGATTTTCAAGTTCAGATGGCGCGAAAGCATGTCGCCCGCGTCGACCACGATCTCGCCTTCGAGACCATCGACCTTGTGCCACTTGCCTTCACGGTCGAGCAGTTCGAGCCCGCTATCGGTTGCGGCCGGCAGCAAGGTGATCAGGTTGATGTCTTCATGCGCCGATGCGCGCACGCCGCCTTCGATGAAACGGTCTTTGAGCGCCGGATAGTGGATCACGCGCAGCACGGATTGGCCGTCCACGACCATGTCGGCCAGCGAACGCCTGGGCAGCTTCAAATATTCGGCGATCGCTTCGAGCAGGATCTCGGCGCAAGTCTGCATGCCGTCGAACAAGGTCGTCATCGCGGTTTTGAAAACCGGCTCTTCCTTGGGCCACACGTTGTTGCCGTAGTGCGGCTTGAGCTTGTGGCCGTCGGGCAGTTCGGGGCCGACATGCCAGAACTCTTTCAAGTCGCCGACCGGATTGTCCTTGGCGTGTTCGCGACCGAACGCGGTGAAGCCACGCGCACCGCCCGTGCCGGGCAGGTGGTACTGGTCCTTCACCGCATCGGGCAGCGCGAAGACGCGCTTGGCCGCGTCATAAGCGCGATCGAGGCTGCCGAGATCGACGCCATGGTTCGCGACTTTGACGAAGCCCGTGTCTTTCAGGCTGTCGCCAAGCGTCTGGACGAATTTGTTGCGGGCAGCGGCATCACCGCTGGTGAAGTCGGCCAGATCGACCGTCTCGACATGGAAGCGCATGTCCTTCCCTACCAAAAAGACACCCGTGCCGGCTACCACGGATCGCAATCCTGACCGTTCGGTCAGGATTCCGTCAGCGCTTTGCGCTCTGGCCGAACAGTAGGGCGCGCTCGGCCTCGCTCAGCGGTTTGGTCGGCGCGTAGGTGTTGGCGACGCCGTCATAGGCGCGGATCGTCGCCGGCCGCGCTGCGATGGTTTCGAACCACCGCTTTAGGTTTGGAAACGCTTCGAGTTTCTGCCCGTGCGCCTCGTGCGGCACGATCCAGGGGTAACAGGCCATGTCGGCGATCGAGTAGTCACCGACGATGAAGTCCCGGCCGGCCAGGTGCCCCTGACCCAAATGTTTGTCGAGCACCCCGTATAGCCGGTTGGTCTCGTTGACGTAGCGGTTGATCGCATAGGGGATCTTCTCGGGCGCGTAGACGGCGAAATGCCCGTTCTGCCCCGCCATCGGCCCCAGCCCGCCGACCTGCCAGAAGACCCACTGCAAGGTCTCGGTCCGACCGCGCAGATCGGGGCTGAGAAACCGGCCGGTTTTCTCGGCGAGATAGAGAAGCATGGCGCCGGACTCGAAGATCGAAAGCGGCGCGCCGCCATCGGCCGGGTCGTGATCGACCATCGCCGGAATTTTGTTGTTGGGCGAGATGGCGAGGAATTCAGGCTTGAACTGGTCGCCCTTGCCGAGGTCGACCTTGATGCGCCGATGCTCGAGCCCGCTCTCTTCGAAGAAGAGCCGAAGTTTCAGACCGTTCGGCGTGTTGGCGAGATAGAGATCGATCATCGCAACCCTCTAGGACTTTGCTTGAAGCGATGATCCTAGGACTTTGACCAGCAACGACTTTGCGGCTGCGCTGTCCCATTCATTCTCGCCACTGAAACGACCGACTTCCTTGCCCTGCGCATCGACCAGAACGGTGAGCGGTAAGCCCCTGGCGGCAAAGAGTTTCATCGTCGCCGAGGTTTTGTCGCTTAACACGGTCAGCGTCGTGAGCCCGTTCTGCGCCAGGAACGGTCCGATCTGGAAGAAGCCGCCTTTGTCGACCGACAGAGCGACGACTTGGAGACCCGGCAACGTGGCGGCCAGACGCTGCAGCGATGGCAATTCCTTCACGCAGGGCGCGCACCAGGTTGCCCAGATATTGAGGAGCAGTGGCTTGCCCTGCAGCGACGCTAGCGTGACCGGCTTGTCCTGGGCGTCGAACGCCTCGATCGCGGGCAGCGGGACCGCCGGTTCGGTCGGGACGAAGCCGAGCTGGGCTGCGGCTGCTGGACGCGTGAGGAGCGCGATGGACGCGACCAACAGGACCCAGGATAACAAGCGCATGACTGATGCTCCTCAACCTTCGACGAACCAGCTCTGGGGCGGTCGTTTTGCAGCCGGGCCTTCCGCGGTGATGCAGCGCATCAACGCGTCGATCGGCTTCGACCGCAAGCTCGCCGCCGAAGACATTGCCGGTTCGAAAGCCCACGCCACCATGCTAGCCGCGGTGGGCATTCTGACGCGCGAAGACGCCGATGCGATTCTGGGCGGCCTCGATCGCGTCGCCGACGAGATTGCGCAAGGCACCTTCGTCTTCAAGACCGAGCTTGAAGACATCCACATGAACGTCGAAGCGCGTCTGGCCGAATTGATTGGCGAGCCGGCCGGTCGCCTACACACCGCCCGGTCGCGCAACGACCAGGTCGCCACCGATTTCAAATTGTGGGTGCGCGGCGCCTTCGTCCGTCTCGATGGCGACTTGAAAGCGCTGCAAGTGGCCCTGCTCGATCAGGCCGAAGCGCATGCAGATGCGGTGATGCCCGGCTTCACCCATCTGCAGTTGGCGCAGCCCGTCACGTTCGGCCACCACCTGCTCGCCTATGTCGAGATGTTCGGCCGCGATCGCGACCGCGTGCTTGCCGGTCTGGCGCGCTCCGACGAATGCCCCTTGGGCGCCGCTGCGCTGGCGGGCTCGCCCTTCCCGATCGATCGCCAGGCGACCGCGAAGGCGCTCGGCTTTGCGCGGCCGACCGCGAATTCGATGGACTCGGTCTCGGACCGCGACTTCGCGCTCGACTATCTCGCCAGCTGCGCCATCGCAGCGGTGCATGTTTCGCGCCTCGCCGAAGAACTGGTCTTGTGGACCTCGGATCAGTTCCGCTTCGTCAAATTGCCGGATGCGTGGACGACCGGCAGTTCAATCATGCCGCAGAAGCGCAATCCCGATGCGGCCGAACTGGCGCGTGGCAAGACCGGGCGCGTGCTCGGCGCGCTGCAGGCGCTGCTGGTGACGCTGAAAGGCCTGCCGCTGACCTATTCCAAGGACATGCAGGAAGACAAAGAGCCGGTCTTCGAAACCGAAGAAACCATGGCGCTGGTGCTGGCTGCGATGACCGGCATGATCCGCGACCTGACGCCCGATCGTGACGCGCTGCGCACGGCGGCGGGCAAAGGCTATGCGACCGCCACTGATCTCGCCGATTGGCTGGTGCGCGAGTTGAACCTGCCGTTCCGCAAAGCGCACCACGTCACCGGCACACTGGTGAAGCTTGCCGAAAGCAAAGGTGTGCCGCTCGATCAATTGACGCTCGGCGAATTGAAGTCGGTCGAATCCGGCATCAACCAGGGCGTCTACAGCGTGTTGTCCATCGACGCGTCGGTCGGATCGCGTGCGAGCTATGGCGGCACGTCGCCCGAGCGCGTGCGCCAAGCCGTCATCGCCGCACGGAGCCGTTTCCTGTGAGCAACAATAAGTCTCTGGCGATCGTCGCGCTGCTCGCTCTCGCCTTGTTGGCCGGTTGCGGCAAGAAACCCCGCAACGTCGATCCGCCCGAAGGCACGAACGAAGTCTTCCCGCGCGTCTACCCGCCCGATCCCGACAATCCGAAGCCGCAAAAGGCACCGGATCCCTCCTCTGTCCTGCGCAGCAAAATTTGACCGGCTTCACCTACAAGAACGGCGTGCTGCACGCCGACGACATCGCCCTGTCGACGATCGCCGACAAGGTCGGCACGCCGACCTATGTCTACGCGTCGAGCACGATCGAGCAGAATTACGCACGGCTCGCCAATGCGCTGTCGCCGCTCGGCGTGCGCATCGCGTATGCGCTGAAAGCGAATTCGAACCAGGCGGTGATCGCGACCTTGGCGCGGCTTGGCGCCGGCGGCGACATCGTCAGCGGTGGCGAGCTGACGCGCGCAATGGCGGCCGGCATCGCGCCCGACCGCATCGTGTTTTCGGGCGTCGGAAAAACTGCCGATGAAGTCGCGCAAGCGCTGCGTGCCGGCATCCATCAGTTCAACGTTGAATCGATCCCCGAACTCGATCTGATCGATCGCGTCGCTGCCAGCGTCGGCATCCGCGCCAACGTCGCGCTGCGCGTCAATCCCGACGTCGATGCGGGTACGCACGCCAAGATCACAACCGGTCGCAAGGACAACAAGTTCGGCATCGATCTCGATGACGCGGCAGCGGCCTGGACGCGCGCCGTGTCGCTGCCGAACCTGAACCCGGTCGGACTGGCGGTGCATATCGGCAGCCAGCTAATCGATCTGACACCGTATCGCGCTGCCTATCGGCGTCTCGCCGATCTGGTGCGCGCGTTGCGCGCGCAAGGGCACGAGGTCAGCCGTCTCGATCTCGGCGGCGGACTCGGCGTCGGCTATCGCGGCGAGACCGGTCCCGACGTCGCCGACTATGCCGCGCTGGTGCGCGAGATGGTCAGCGATCTCGGCTGCAGCTTGATGGTCGAACCCGGTCGCTACCTGGTCGCTGAAGCAGGTTGCGTGCTCTCCCGCGTGCTGTTCGTCAAAGATGGATCGGCGCGCCGCTTCGTCATTCTCGACGCCGGCATGAACGATCTGCTGCGCCCCGCTTTGTACGACTCGTTTCACGCTGTCGTGCCGGTGAAACAAGCGGCACCCGATGCCGTGATCCATCCCGCCGATATCGTCGGACCGGTGTGTGAAACCGGCGACACATTCGCCAAGGCGCGCGAATTGCCGCCGCTCGAACAGGGCGATCTCGTCGCGTTTCTGCACGCAGGCGCGTACGGTGCGGTGATGGGGTCGACCTACAACACGCGTCCGCTGGCGGCCGAAGTGCTGGTTGCCGGCAACAAGTTCGAACTCGTACGCCCGCGGCAAACGGTCGAGGACTTGCTTTCGCGCGAACGAATTCCGAGTTGGTTGAGCGGAGGCGATCAACATTCGCCGAGCGAGAGCGGCCAGCCTCTGCGGAGCACCGGATGAATTTCGACCCAGCGCGTTGGACGAGCTGGCGCACGCAATTGCGTGGCGTCGTCGCGCGCTGGCACGAAAACCGCCTGCCGCGTCTGCGCGGTCTGGGCACGATCGTTCTGTGGCTTGAAGCACTGGCGCGGGCTTTCTGGCCGGTGCTGACGATCGTCACGCTGTTTCTCGCCCTCGCCTTTTTCGACGTGCTGCCGCGGCTGGCAAGCTGGCTGCACTGGGCGGTGCTACTGATCTTTGCAGGTGGGCTGATCGCCGCTGTGGTGCACGGCGTGCGCGGTTTCGTGCGGCCTGCAACCAGCGACGTCGAGCGGCGCCTCGAACGTGATGGTGCACTGGCGCATCGCCCGCTCGAAACCTTGGCCGATCGTCCGGTCGCAGGTGACGCGCGTTTGTGGGCGCTGCATCGTCGGCGCGCCGAACGACAATTGTCGCAACTGCGCCTGTCGGCGCCCGACACCGATCTCGCGCCGCGCGATCCGCGCGCGCTGCGCGTTGCCTCGGTGCTGGTGCTGCTGCTTGCGATTTCGATCGGCTGGGGCGAATTGGGACCGCGCCTGTCGGCAGCGCTGACGCCGCCGCTCGGAAGCCGCGACGCCGCCGCGCCCAACCCGCTCGATCTCTGGATCAAGCCGCCGGCCTATACCGGCCTCGCGCCGATCATTCCCGCACCCGGCGATATGCGCGTGTTGAACGTGCCGATCGGCAGCACGATCGAAGCGCATGTCGCAACCGGCCGTCGCCTGCCGACATTGCAAATCGACGAGCGCAAAACCGAATTCGAAAAACTCCCGGCCGGTGGCTACGTCGCATCGACGGTCATCGACGCGGGCACGCAGATCAACGTGCGCCAAGGCTGGTCGAGCCTGGGCAGCTGGCCGATCCGCATCGTGCCCGACAAGGCGCCGCTGGTCGGCTGGACCGATCTGCCGCACGCCAGCGAACGCGGTTCGTTGGTGGTGCCGTGGACGGCGCGCGACGATTACGGCGTGCGCAAATTGACCGTGACGGTGACGCCCAACATCGCGTTGGCACTGCCGGTCGAACCGGTCGATGTCGAGATCGCGATTCAACCCGACGCCAAAGACGCAAGCGGTCAGGCCTTTGTCGACCTCGCCTCGCATTTCGCAGCCGGGTTTGAAGTCACGCTGCGCCTGACCGCACGCGACGCGCTGGATCAGGCCGGCAAGAGCGAAGTCGAAACCGCAACCTTGCCCGAACGCGCCTTCCGCCATCCGGTTGCGCGTGTGCTGATCCAGGCGCGCAAGACGCTGATTACCGAAGGCATGAAAACGCGCCGCGACGTCGCGCGCATGATTGCCGAGCAAGCCTTCAACCCGGAACGCTATGGCGGCTCGCCGGGTCTGTTCCTGACTTTGCGTTCGGTGACGGCGCGCCTGCTGCGCTCGCCCGACGTTGCCACCGGCGTCGACGCGGCGCAGGCTTTGTGGGACGTCGCGATCCAACTCGAAGACCAAGGTCTGGGCGAAGCCGAGAAAGCGCTGCGCGCGGCCGAGGAAAAACTGCAGCGCCTGCTCGCCGATCCCAACAGCACCGAACAGCAGTTGGCCGACGCGGCGCGCGAAGCGAGCCAGGCGCTCGACCGCTATCTCGACGCGATGCGCGAACAGATGCGCGAGATGGCGCAGCGCGGCGAGCTGATCGACATTCCCGACGAACTCGCCGACCAGATGATGTCCAGCGAAGATTTGCGCGACATGGCGCAGCGCATGCGCGAGCTGGCTGAAAGCGGTGCGCGCGAGTCAGCGCAACGTACCTTGGAAGAACTGCGCCGCGCGCTGGAAGGCATGCGCGGCCAAGGACAGGCCGGCGAACAAGGCAGCAGCGAGTCGCAGAAGCAAAGCGCCGAGCGCATGAAACAGGCGATGCAGGCGCTGAAAGATTTGAAACAGCTGGAACAGCAGCAGCGCCAGTTGATGGACGACACGTTCCAGTCGGTCGATCGCACCGGCCGCACGACGCAGGGCCAACAGCAGCAGCAGGAACAACTGCGCCAGAAACTGGGACAGACGACCGACAAACTGAATCAGTCGGGCATGCCGACACCGGATTCCCTCGGCCGCGCCGATCGCGCGATGAACGGCGCCGGCCGCGCCATGCAGCGCGGCGCCGGCGACGAAGCGGTCGCACGCCAAGGCGAAGCAGTGCAGGCGCTGCGCGAAGGCAGCCAGCAAGCGATGAAGCAGATGGCCGAAGCGTTGAAGCGCAGCGGCGCGATGGTGATGCGACGCAGCGGCGGCACCGGCGGCATGGGCCGCGATCCGTTCGGCCGGCCGATGCGCGAAGGCGATCAGCAGCTGCGCGACAATGGCGAAGTCAAAATTCCGGGCCAGCCGGACACCAAGCGCGTGCGCGAAATTTTGGAAGAGCTACGTCGCCGCTCAGGCGAAACCAACCGCCCGCAATCGGAACGCGATTACATCGATCGGCTGCTGCGGCAGTTCTGATTAGAGCGCGCCCTCTTACAGAGCAGCTACCGGTCGTTGCAGCACCGCTTCGACCGTTCGCAGCAAGTTCGGCAAGGCAAACGGTTTGGCGATGACTTCGTGGCTGAGAAATTCCATCCCATGCGCGCGCTGCTTTTCGTCGGCAAAGCCGGTCATCATCAGAATGCGCACGGTCGGATAATCTTTGGCGGTTTTGAGCGCCAAGGTGATCCCGTCCACCCGCGGCATGCGGATGTCGGTCAGCAACAGGTCAAAGCGGTGGCGCGCCAATTCGACCAGCGCATCGGCCCCGTCCTGCACGGTCGTGACCTTGTGCCCGGCCAAGGTCAGCGCGCGTTCGAGGAGGTAGCGCACGGAGTCCTCGTCTTCAGCGACAAGGATGCGTGCAGGTTCAACGAGGTCGGCCATCCGACCCTGAACGTCCGGGACGGATAAAAATCCCTGTGAAGGGAATTAGGGGCGGAAGTCGAGTTTCAGCGACTTCGCCAGCGCCGGCGGATTGGGGAATTCGCCGCGGAAGGGAACGCTTTCACCGGGACCGATCGAACGCGCCGTCGGATTGATCGCAAAGGACGCTACTTCTTTGCCGTCGGCCAGCATGGTGGCCCACAATTTCGGCGGCGTACGCGGCTCGGCGGCGGTGTTGAGCATGCGCCCTTCGACCACCAGAACGCGGCCGTCTTGCGTCATGCGCTCGTACGAACGCGCGTCGCGAGCCTGCAGCCCCAGCGCGTCGAGCGGCGACGGCAGCCCCAGCAGCGAAAAGAGTTTTGCCGAAGCCGGCCAGATCCGAACCGCCGTCTCGGCATAGGTCACGGGCAGCACGACCGAGGCGCACAAGAAGGCAAACAGCGCGGCCCAGCGCTGCCACGGCACTTCTTTGCGGTCTCTGCCGCTACCGCTGCCGCGTTTGTCGCGTTTCAGTTTCGAGAGCGGCCGAATCGAATCGCCGCGCTTGCCGCCGGCGTCGCCCTTGGCGCCACTCCAGCTCGCAACTGGGTCCGGCCAGTCGCCACCGCTGATTCCGCCTGGGCCGGCCGGCTCGGGCGTACCGCCGCCAGCTGCCGGCGCCTCGCCCTTCACGTCGGCGCGCAGCGGGAACGGCGCCTGATTCATCGCGTCGACGGCGCCGTTGGCCTGCAGGTGCGCCGACAGTGGATCGCTGGGATCAAACGCCGGATCGTTGCCGCGCGGCGGTGCACCGGCGTCGCCGCCGGCGGCGGCCGCTGCCTGGCCCTGCTTCGCCTTCTGCGCCTGATGGGCCGCGATGTTGGCGGCCTTCTCTTCTTCGGTCAGCGGCGGGAAAAACCCTTCGGGCGGATCCTGATGCCACAGATTGCCGCACGAGCTGCAACGGACGACTCGTCCCACGCGCCCGAGCATGTTCGGGTCGACGGCGAATTTGGTCAGGCAGCGATTGCAGTCGAGGATCACGCCGCTGTCCTACCAGCGGATCGTGAAGAAAGCGAGTTCCCGTACGGCCGCGTGC
Source organism: Roseiterribacter gracilis (assembly GCA_018332375.1). Classification (GTDB taxonomy): domain Bacteria; phylum Pseudomonadota; class Alphaproteobacteria; order BOG-932; family Roseiterribacteraceae; genus Roseiterribacter; species Roseiterribacter gracilis. The sequence continues at coordinate 1,060,863 of BOPV01000001.1, forward strand.
CAACCATCCCGCATCAAGTGCGGGACAGGCTTCGCTGGAATCCGAGCGTGGTGTACGACCCCAAGCACATGATCCGATTCGAAGAAGTCGGCTTCCGCTATGGGAACGGGCCTGAGGTATTGCGCGACGTCGATCTCGACCTCGCGCCCGGCTCGTTTCATTGGCTGACCGGTGCGAGCGGCGCCGGCAAATCGACCCTGCTCAAATTGCTGCATCTCGCCGATCACCCGACTCGCGGCCGAGTCGAGGCTTTCGGCGAAGACCTGTCCGAGCTGAAACGCCGGCACCTGCCGAAATTGCGGCGGCAGATCGGCATGGTGTTTCAGGATTTCCGTCTCCTCGATCACCTCACCGTGTTCGACAATGTCGCGTTGCCGTTGCGCCTGGCGCGGGTGCGCGATTCTTCGCTGCGCAAAGACGTCGGCGAAATGCTCGACTGGGTCGGTCTGGCCGACGTCGCGGGCGCCGATCCGCGCACCTTGTCGGGCGGCCAACAACAGCGCGTCGCGATTGCACGCGCGGTCGTCGCGCGTCCGTTGCTGCTGCTGGCCGACGAACCAACCGGCAGCGTCGACGAAGCGACCGGCACGCGCATTCTGCGCCTGTTCCAGGAACTGCACCGGCTGGGCACCACCGTGCTGGTCGCGACGCACAACGAACTGTTGATCGAACGTTTTCCGCATCCGGTGCTGCGTCTCGAAGACGGTCAGCTAGGGCTGGTTCGAGCATGAGCACGCGCGACGCCGATGTAGCGCTGCCGCGCGCCGAAGCGGGTGGCACTGCGCTGCTGGTTTCCATCATCGCGCTGATGACGTGGCTGGCGCTGCTGGCTTTGGGCGCGTCGGTCGCGTTGGGTGCGATTGCGCGCGAACGCCAGGCCGGACTTGCCGGACGATGGACGGTCGAGATCGCGGCCGACGCCACACGCAGCAAGCCAACCGAACAACGCGCACGCGACGCAGCCCAGCTGCTGCGCGGCGTACCGGGCGTCGTGCGCGCCGAACCGCTCAGCCGCGAAGACATTCGCCGCCTTCTGTCACCGTGGCTCGGCAACGACGCTGCGGTGGAAGAATTGCCCCTGCCCGGTTTGGTCGATGTCGTGGTCGATGCGCAGCGTCCACCCGCGATCGCCGAGTTGCGCAAACGTCTGGCCGAAATTCCGGGTGCAAATGTCGACGATCACCGCGGCTGGGTGGTCGAGATCGTGCGGCTTGCGCGCGCTGCCGAAGCGGTCGCAATTGCCGTGTTCGTGATGGTCGGCGCGATTGCGATCCTCGCCATCGTCGCTGCGGCCCGCGCACGGCTGGCGATTCACGCGCACGAAGTCGAGCTGCTGCACGTGATCGGCGCCGCCGATCGCTGGATCGCGCGCCAATTCCAGGCGAGCGCGCTTGCAGTTGCGTTGCGCGGCGGCTTGTCGGGCCTGATTTTGGCTGCGACGACGATCGGATTTGCGGCCTGGGGATTCCAGTTGCCGCTCGACCGGTTGCTACCGTTGCTGGGACCGTCCTGGTCGATCATCGCGGTCGCGCTTGCCGTGCCGGCGGTCGCAGCGGTCGCAGCAACCTTGGCCGCGCGCTGGGCTTCGATGCGCGCCCTACGGCGACTGCCGTGAAACGGTTTCTCGTCGCGATGATCCTGTTCGTGACGGTACCGACCGTTGCGTTCATGATCGGGCTTGGCCTGTTCGCGAAGTCGCTGCCGTTGACGCCCTTGCAGCCCGACGCGACGACCGACGCAATCGTAGTTTGGACCGGCGGCGCCGAACGCGTCTCGACCGGGCTCGACTTGTTGGCGGCGGGACGCGCCAAGAAATTGTTCGTGTCCGGCGTCGGTCCCGACACGACCTTGGATTCACTGTTGCGCGTGTCGCGGCCGCAAAGCGTCGATCTGCGCTGCTGCATCGTGCTGGGGCGCGAAGCGATCGACACGATCGGCAACGCTGCCGAAACCGCGACCTGGATGCGCGGTGAACAATATACGTCGATGCGGCTCGTCACCGCCGCCTATCACATGCCGCGCGCGCTGCTGCTGCTGGAAAACAACCTGCCCGGCAGCGTGGTCGTGCCGCATCCGATCGTGCCGGCCGGGTTCGATCCGGTGAATTGGTGGTCGTCACGCGAATCCCGCAACGTGCTGGCGGGCGAATACGTCAAATATCTGCTGGCGCGCGTGCGGCGCACGGCGTTCGGATGAGCATGATCCGGCCCACCCCGCTTTGGCGCAGCGTCGCCTTCACCCTCGCCTTTTACGTCTACACGACGATCGCGTGCTTCGCGCTGGGGCTGGTGTTGCTGACGACGCGGCGCGCGACGATGCAGGTCGCGACCTGGTGGGTGCTTGGCGCACATTGGCTCGAACGCAAATTGCTGCGGCTCAATTTCCGCGTGGTCGGTACGCCGTTGCTCCAAGGCACCGCGATCTACGCCTTCAAGCATGAGTCTTCGTTCGAGACGTTGAAGCTCTGGCAGCTGCTGCCCGATCCCGCGATCGTCTACAAAGCCGAGTTGGCGCGCGTGCCGATCTTCGGCGGATTTCTGACCAAGCTCGGCATGATCCCGGTGGTGCGCGGCGCCGGCGCAAAAGCGCTGATGCCGATGATCGATGCGGGGCGCCGTGTGATCGCCGAAGGACGACCGATCGCGATTTTTCCGCAAGGCACGCGCGTGCCGGTCGGCGAACGCCGCCCGTACAAGCAAGGCGTCGGTCGCTTGTACGAGCAGCTGCAGGTGCCGGTCGTTCCGGTGGCGCTCAATAGCGGATATTTCTGGCCCAAGTCGGGCCGCAAACACGGCGGCACGGTCACGTTCGATTTTCTCGAACCGATTCCGCCCGGCCTGCCGGTCGAAGAGATGATGCGATTGCTGGAAACGCGCCTGGAAGCAGCGTGCGACCTGCTCGACGCAGAAGCGCGCAACCAACGCGCCTAGACGTTCAGCAATCGGCGCGACACGCAAACGAAACCCGCGCCCGCGGATAATCCACCGTCATCACAAACGTTCGAAACGCGTTGCCGCCCAACGCTCCTTCGACACGCGCATCCATCATCGACGACATGAACTCGTGAAAGTTCTTGTCGGGGCGGCGCGTGAACCACACCGGCCCCGTATGAAACCCCGCGATTTCGACGCTTGGAACTTTGATCATCGAAGCGCCCGTCGCGACCTGCGCGTTGTCAATGAACTGCCAGTCGGGATGCGCGTTCCGCCATTGGTCGAACACCGAAGCCGCAATCATGCTCGTCGCACGAAGTTGCGGACCGCCACCGATGCGCTGCACCGCATCGTCGGTGAGAAACGTTTCGGCGCCGGTGTCCAACAGCAGCGACAGTTCGCGCCCGTCGATCACGACCTGCAGACGCGCAAAATTCGTCGGTCGACTGCCGTCGCGGTCGATCTTGAATGCGACCGGCACGGTGCGCGCATCCGCCGGCGGCTTCCAATTGGATCGCTCGTGCACCAAATGGCGCCCGGGATAGTCCCATGTCCAAACGCCGCCGGCGAACCAAGACGCACCGACGACGCCGTCACCCTGCTCTGGCCAGGCAGGAATCTGCGCAGCCCTTGGCACGACGATCGCTTGCGCCGGCAGCTTCGGAAGCTTGCCCGCCACTTGCGGGAATCGCGCGACGCGCGCCTCCGCACCCAATTCGGCCGACAGCGCTGCATCGCTGGGTGTTCCGACCTGCAGGCCCAAACGACTGGCCGCACGTTCGGACAAGACGAAACCGCCGCCGCCCGTGTCGGTGTAAAGCTCGACCGATCCGCCGCGCGCGACCGGTAGCGTCACGTAGACCGTATCGGCTTCGAAACGCGACGGGACAATTTCGCCCGCCACAGCCACGCCAAGCTGCGCGGTTTCAAGAATCAGCCAGGCAGTTGCTCCAAGTGCCGTCGTCAAGCGCATGCCGTCCTCCCTTGGTCGCCGCACAATGGCACGACTTGCGAGGTTGGTCAGGGCAATGCCGCCAGGACCGCGCGCAGATGACGATCGTGGATGCCGAGCTGATCGAGCTCGGCCAAGGTCGCCTTCAGGTAATCGCGATTGCTGCCATTTTGTCCGATCGCATCGGCGATGGTGCGCGCGGCCCAGGCAGGATCGCGTTCGGGCACATAGTGTTCGTGCGCGCGATCGGCGACGAAGGTCGCAGCACGGACTTTTCGCTGCGCCAGTTCGACCTCCCGCCACATCGGGCGATAGACGCGCGTGATCATTTCGCGGTCCCAGAGATAATCGAGCGCTTCGCGCGCGTGCTTCGGCTCGACTCGCATCGCGAGACCGCGGCAAGCGCCGCCGCGATCGAGCCCCAGCACCAGGCCCGGCTTTTCCGGCGTGCCGCGATAGACATGGCTGACAACGCAGAACCGGCGATGCCAGCCGCGCAGCAAGGCCGCCGCGCGTTCGGCGACGGGAAAGCCCGGGCTCCACATCAGCGAGCCGTAGCCGAACACCCACAACGCATCGCCCTGCGTGTAGCCATCCAGCAAATCGCACCTTCTTGAATCGTGGGGTCGCGGGTCATCCACCATTGGAACGAAGCTACGCACGTTCCATCCTTCTCGCCATGCGTCAGCACCGCGCCCTTCGAGTCGCCCTCGCCCTTCTTCTGATTGCGCTCTGCGTCGGCTACGGCCTGTGGTGGCGCAGCACCGCGTCGCGGATCAGCGCGCAAAGCGCCGCCTGGATCGAAGCGCGCCGTGCCGAAGGCTGGACGATTACGACAAGCAAACTCGATGTCGGCGGGTTTCCATTTGGCTGGCGGCTAGATGCAGGCGCGGTCGTGATGGCGCGTCCCGACGGAACGCGCGTGGAAACCGGCAATCTCACCGCACGCACAGTTCCGTGGTCGCGCAACGTGCGCGTTGAAGCCGATGCGATCGCGCTGCAGCTGCCGCAAGGCGCCAGCCGTCCGGCCGGCATGCTCAACGCCGCCCATGGCGAAGCCTTGCTCGACGCCACCAACCTCGCGCGCAGCGCCATCACGCTCGACATGATCGCCTGGGCAGCGGGCGACGCAGCGCCGATCACCGCGCAACGCGCGAAAATCACCCGCGATGCCGACAACGTCACCGCGTCGCTCGATGCGCTGCATCTGGCAATCAACTCGCCGCTCGGCGACACGGTGCAAAGGCTGGAGCTGGTCACGGTTGCCGAACCGAACCTGCCGCACGGACTCGACGCCGCATCAATGCAGCAATGGCGCGAAGCGAGCGGTGTGATGCAGCTCACCAGCGTCACGCTGCAATGGGGACCCTTGTCTCTGCACGGCGAAGGCACCGCTGCGCTCGACGCGCAGGGACGGATCGAACTGGCGGGCACGTCGCGTTTGACCGGCTGGAGCGAAACGATCGACGCGCTGGTCGCGAGCGGCAGCGTCAAACCGAATGGCGGCGCACTCGCAAAAGCCGGGCTCGGCATGTTGGCCAACGCCAAAGACGGCGCACCCAAGGAGAAATCCGAAGTCGCGATCGCGGTCGCGATCCAGGGCGGCCAGCTCTATCTCGGCGGCATCCGGCTCGGGCCGGCGCCCGTACTCAAAATGTTCTAAGAACGGATTCGACTCGATCCCGTAATTTCGCTATCTTCTCCGGAACGACATAACCGGAGATTGCCTCATGACGCGTACTTCTCTGCCGTTTCTGGCCGTTCTTGCCTTGTCGAGCCTGCCCGCCATCGCCGCCCCGGCGCCCGATCCCGTCTGCAGCAAAGTCGACGCGCCCTGCACCACGCGCCTCAAACTCGAAGACAACCGGCTTGCACTGGTGACGAGCGCGACTGGCGCGCGGCTCGAACTCGATGGACGGCTGCTCGCCGAAACAGAAGGCGGCACAACCTGGTTTCACAAACCGGTGCCGCGCCGCGCCAAACAAATCCTGATCGCCAAGTCGGTCGAAACCGGTGCCTGCAAACGCGCGCACTATCTGCTCGACCTGGCCGAACCGGAGGCGCCGAAATTGACGCCCGCGCTTGGTGATTGCGCGACGCCGCCGAGCAAGATTTCGCGCGATCGCGCCAGCGGTGGGCTGCGCATCGAATTCGCGGGCGGCAAGCAGTTCCTCTATCGCGAACACGTTCTCTATGCGCTCGAAGACGGCAAGGAACGCGCTGTCGGCCCCGCCGTTGCCACGGCAAAGTTTTGAGTGACCGCACATGCGCAGGGAAACAGCCAGCGCACCGCAGGCCCCCCATACGGGGCCTGCGGGCGGATTCAGCTTCGACCGCACGCAAGGTGAAGCGATCAGCGTCGATGGGCTGCAAACCGATCCAAGCCGCCTCAAACTCGGCGTCAATCAAGCCTATGAGGGCGCGATTCTGCAGGCGGCAGAGCGCACCGGCCTGTCGGCTGCGGCGATCGCTTCGATCATCGACGCCGAAGCAACCAAGATCAAAGGCAGCAACGGCGTCTGGAATCCAAACTCCCGAAGCAAAACCTCCAGCGCTGTCGGCCTGACCCAATGTACCGAAGCGGCGTGGCAGGAAATGGCCGAAACCAAAGGCTCGCTGCTGCACGGCATCGCCGACAAGAACGGCTGGCTCGACAAGCACGGCAAGCTGCAAGAGACGCATTTCATCGATGCGATGGCGCTGCGCGTCGATCCGTATCTGTCGATCGTCACCGGCGCTGAATACGACGCCAAAGCTTTGCGGCAGTTGCAGGCCGAAGGCCTGGTCCCGACCGAACTCGATGACACGCAACGCGCGCGCTACGCCTATCTCGCGCATCACGAAGGCGTCGGCGGCGCGGCGCAATTGCTTACCGGCACGCTGCATCGCGATCGCGCACGCAGTCTGTACGCCGCCAACTTCCCCGGCGAGACCAAAGACCATACCGGCTTCAGCCAGCTGGCGCGGATCGAGCGCGGCGAAACCAACGGCCGCCCCGGCATCGAAGTCGCGTGGGAAGAAACCTATGCCGACCGCATCAAGGCCTACACGGAAAGCAAAATCCGCCCGGCCGCGTTTCTTGAACCTGCGCTGACCGTCGCGAAGACCTTGCCGCAACCCGATCTCGCCGTGAGCGTACGATGAAGCACGCCGCGACGTTCGTGCTCGCGCTCGTTCTCGGCGGCGCGACCTGCGCGCATGCCGTTCCCGTCCCCAAGGATGGTTGGGGCTACGAAGAAGACGTCACGCTCGATATCGGCGTGCTGGGCACAGTGCGGGTTGAAACCAGCAGCGACACGATCAAACACTTTGCGTTCGCCGGCCGCGTGCTGCTCGACTCCTACCACGATTTGCTGTGGCAACCAGTCGGGCCGATCCAACGCAGCGATCGTGTGATCCCGGTTCTGGTCAATACCGGCGGCTCGGGTTGTCCGTTCGAAATGCGCTTCGTCGTGTTGACCGATCCAGCCACGCCGCAAGTGACCGAACCGTTCGGCAACTGCACCTCAATGCCTGCTGCAATCGACCGGACGCCGTCCGGCTGGCGCGTCGTGTTCCACGCCTATCGCGGTGCGCCCAGCTTCGCGCAGCGCAAGCCGACCGGCAAAACAGCGACGTTCCTGTTCCACGACAACGCGGTGTTCGCGGTGCACGGCAACAAGGAAACCAAGTTGAGCCAGCTTGGTCCTTTTCCCAAATAAGCGCACGCGTCTTGCAGCCGGCGGCGCCACGTCCCGAGCCTGGCGCCGCAGTCGACGCCATCGCGAAACAAATCATCGACGCCGCCCTAACCGTCCACCGCACGCTGGGCCCGGGCCTACTTGAGTCAGTGTACGAGCAATGTCTCTGTTTCGAACTGGCGGATCGAGGACTTCGGTTTGAACGACAGAAGGCGCTTGCCCTCGCGTACCGAGAGTTCAGCATTCCAAATGCGCTACGGCTGGACCTAGTTGTTGAGGACGCGGTCGTCGTCGAGGTGAAGGCGGTTAACACCCTCCTGTCTCTCCATCGTGCTCAGCTGCTGACGTATATGCGCCTATCAACGCTTCCGCTCGGTCTTCTGATCAACTTCAACGTGCCACTGTTGAAGGATGGCATTCGCCGTTGTGTTCTGAGTTCCATGTGACTGCGCTCGGTTCGGGAAGTCACGATCCAGCAAACCGCCAAGACGCCAAGGACGCCAAGAGAATGAGCTGGTTCAACCGACGCGTCGCACGCTGAAATTGGATTTCCTGACGCGCTTCGCGCGTCAATAAAATCATGTCGTCATGCGACCGAACCGCACCGACTTCTGTGATTCTTGGCGAACCTTGGCGTTCTTGGCGTCTTGGCGGTTTGCTGATTACTGAGGCAAAGGTCATTACGCCTGGCGCGCGTCGATGATCGAGCGGCGGATGCTGCGCGTGCGGGTGAACATGCGATGCAGCGCGTCGCCGTCGCCGCGGCGGATGGCTTTCTGCAAGGCGGTCAGATCCTCGGTGAAACGCTGCAGCATCTCCAACGTCGCTTCGCGATTGTTGAGAAACACATCGCGCCACATCGTCGGATCCGACGCCGCGATGCGCGTGAAGTCGCGAAAGCCCGAGGCCGAGAATTTGATCACTTCCGCCTTGGCGTCTTCCGCCAGATCGGCCGCCGTACCGACGATCGTGTAGGCGATCAAATGCGGCAGATGGCTGGTGATCGCCAACACCTTGTCGTGATGCGGCGCGTCCATGCGCTCGATCATCGAGCCACACCGGCGCCACATCTCGGCGACGCGCTCAATCGAAACTTCGTCGGTGCCGTCGGGTGGCGTCAGAATGCACCAACGGCCTTCGAACAATTTGGCGAAGCCCGCTTCCGGGCCCGAATGTTCGGTACCGGCGATCGGATGGCCCGGTACGACGCGCACATGCGCAGGCAGATTCTGCACCAGCACGTTGGTCGCAACTTCTTTGACCGATCCGACGTCGCTGACGATGGCACCGTTCGGCAGATGCGGCGCGATCGTCTGCGCCACCGCTTCATACGCACCCAGCGGCACGCACAGCACAACCAGATCGGCGCCGCGCACGGCCACTGCAGCGTCGGTGTGGGTTTCGTCGGCAAGCTGCAGCCGGTCGACCGCCTGGCACACGTCCAGACTGGCATCGACCGCGACAATGCGCTTGGCGACGTTGTGCACGCGCAGCGCGCGCGCCAACGACGATCCGATCAGCCCAAGCCCAATCAGAACGACGCGATCGAAGATCGGCCCCCCGTCTCGCATGACGTCTCGCGTGTCGTCGCTCATGCTGCCTGCTGCAAAATGGTGCGCAGCGCGTCGACGACTTCGCGCATTTCGTCACCGGTGCCGATCGTGATGCGCAGATAGTCGGGCAACCCGTACGCATTCATCTGGCGCACCAGAATGCCGCGCTCTTTCAGCGCTTGTCGGACCGTCTCAGCGCCGTGTGTACGGAAATCGACCAGCACGAAATTGCCCTGGCTGGGCAGAACGCGCAGACCAAGCTTGCCCAGTTCCGCAATCGTCCAGGCGCGCCATTCTTTGTTGTGCGCGGCCGACTTCTGGATGAAGGCCTGGTCTTCGACGGCGGCGACACCGCACGCAATTGCGGCCTGGCTGATATTGAACGGCCCGCGCACGCGGTTCAGCACGTCGGCAACCGGTGCCGACGCGTAGCACCAGCCCAGGCGTAAACCGGCCAGCGCGTAAATCTTCGAGAAGGTGCGCGTGACGACGAGGTTGGGATAGCGATCGACCAGATCGAAGCCCTGCGGATAGTCGGCGCGATCAACATATTCGGCATAGGCGTTGTCGAGCACGAGCAGCACGTTCGACGGCAGCTTTTTCAGCAGGCCTTCAAGCTCGCTTTGGCTGAACATCGTCCCGGTTGGGTTGTTCGGGTTGGCGAGAAAGATCAGCCGCGTATGCGCGTTGACGCGCGCCGCGATCGCATCGAGATCGGCGCCCAGCGTTTTTGCCGCCGGCACTTCGACCGGCGTCGCGCCCGCCGCCTTGGCCGCGATCGGATAGATCAGAAACCCGTGCTGGCTCGAAATCACTTCGTCGCCGGGACCGGCATAGGCCTTGGCCAGCATCTGCAGCAGTTCGTCCGAGCCCGCGCCACACACGATGCGTTCGGCATCGAGCCCATGCAGCTTGGCCAGCGCCTGACGCAGCGCCAGCGCGGTCCCGTCAGGGTAGCGGTGCGGGTCGGTGGCGTAGGCGTGCAACGCGTCGCTCACCGCCGGGTTGGTACCCAGCGCGCCTTCGTTCGAGGCCAGACGGATCTGGCGCGTCGTGCCCGGCGCTTTGGCTTCGCCGCCGATATAGGGCGCGATGTCGAGAATGCCGGGGCGCGGTGTGGGAAGCTTGGTCATAGGCATGGTCCTGAAGGGAGATGGGGCGTCGCATAGCCATCCGACCGGATCAAGCTGAACCGGCGCGATGCAGCCTTGTGGCCATGCGCGAGGCGGCGGTTGACCCAGGCCGCGCATGCGCGCACTTCCCTCGCCCCATGTCTGCGGATCTGCATCTGACGCCCCCGCCCGTCCAGCATGTCGTGCTGGCCGAGAACGGCATGCAGCTCGATAACGGCCGCAGCTTCGGCCCCTTCACGGTCGCCTACGAGACCTACGGCACGCTCGACGCCGACAAGGCCAACGCGATCCTCGTCTGCCACGCGCTGACCGGTGACCAATATGTCGCCGGCACCAACCCCACGACCGGCAAGCCGGGCTGGTGGGAGCGGATGGTCGGTCCGGGCTGCCCGATCGACACCGATCGGTTCTTCGTCATCTGCGCCAACGTGCTGGGCGGCTGCATGGGCACCACCGGCCCGCGCGACGCCGATCCCGCGACCAACGCGCCCTATGGACTCGATTTTCCGATCATCACGATCGGCGACATGGTGCGGGCGCAGGCGCTGCTGCTCGATCATCTCGGCATCGAAAAACTGTTTGCCGTGATCGGCGGCTCGATGGGCGGCATGCAGGCGCTGCAATGGGCCGCCGCCTATCCGGACCGTGTCTTCGCCTGCATGGCGATCGCGACTGCGGCCAAACATTCGGCGCAGAACATTGCCTTCCACGAAGTCGGCCGTCAGGCGATCCTCGCCGATCCCGATTGGATGGCGGGCAGTTACGCCTTCCATGGCTGTCGCCCCAAACGCGGCCTGTCGGTCGCGCGCATGGCCGCGCACATCACCTATCTCAGCGAAGCGGCGTTGCAGCGGAAGTTCGGCCGCTCGTTGCAGGATCGCGACGCGCTGTCCTTCGGCTTCGACGCCGACTTTCAGGTTGAATCCTATCTGCGCCACCAAGGTTCGAGCTTCGTCGATCGCTTCGACGCCAACTCGTATCTCTACATCACGCGCGCGATGGATTATTTCGACCTCGCCGCCGAGCATGGCGGTCAACTAGCCGACGCGTTTCGCGGCACCAAGACGCGCTTTCTGCTCGTCTCCTTCAGCAGCGACTGGCTGTTTCCGACTACGGAATCGCGCACCATCGCGCATGCGCTGAACGCAGTGTCGGCCGACGTCAGCTTCGTCGAAGTCGAGACCGACAAAGGCCACGACGCGTTCCTGCTCGACGAGCCCGCCTTTTTGAATCTCTGCCGCGGCTTCGTCGACGGTTCGGCGCAGCAGCGCGGACTGACCCCGCATCCGTCCGAAGTCAAACGCGTGCGCGGTCCGCTGATGCGAACCGACCTGCGCTTGATCGGCGATTTGATCGAACCGCGCGCCAGCGTGCTCGACGTCGGCGCGGGCGACGGTTCGCTGCTCGAATTCCTGGTGCACGACAAGCAGGTCGACGGGCGCGGTCTGGAAATCGATCCCGACGGCGTGCGGCTGGGCGTTGCGCAAGGCCTGACCGTGATCCAGGGCGACGCCAACACCGACCTCGCCGACTACCCGACCGGCGCGTTCGATTGGATCGTCTTGTCACGCACCTTGCAGACGACACGCGATCCCGCCGACGTGCTGCAGCAGCTGGTGCGGATCGGCCGGCGCGCCATCGTCGCGTTTGAGAATTACGGCCACTGGCGCGCGCGCCTGGGCTTGTTGCTACGCGGTCGTGCACCGGGACGTGCCGGTGCGTGGTGGGAAAATCCCAACATCCACCCCTGCACCATCGCCGACTTTTTGGAGCTGTGCGCCAGCCGCAACATCACGATCGAACGCGCGATCACGGTCGGTCCGTTGGGACATGTGCGCGACGGCAAGCTTCCCTCGGCGCACGCCAACATGCTGGCCGAACAGGCCGTGTTCGTCCTCAAACAAAGTTGAACGGCGCAGGGCGAGATTTGCTGGCGCCGAACGGTTTGCTTTCCTAGGATCGCGGCACCGAATACGAGCCGCGAGAATCGCCGATGCGTTGTCTGGTCCTGCTTGCCGCCGCTTTGTTGCTCAACGGATGTGCAACGATCTGGGAAGGCACCAGCCAGACGGTGCAGATCACGACCACACCGGTCGACGGCGCCAAATGCGACGTCAGCAACGGGCGCGGTATCTGGACCGTCGCATCGACGCCTGGCGACGTTCTGGTGCGCAAAGACGATAGCGAGCTGAAAGTCGACTGCATCACGCCGGACGGGCGCAGCGGCGGCGCGGTTCTGCCTGCGTCGGTGCATGGCGTCGTGTTCGCCAACATCGCGATCGGCGGCGTGATCGGCATGGGTGTCGACTTCGCCACCGGTGCCGCCTGGGTCTATCCCGCAGCAGGCCCGATCGCCTTGGCGCCCCCACGCCGTCCCGCCGTCACCGTGACACCCATGGCCGCAGCGACGACAACGACGACGACCACCACCACGGTCGCAGCTGCACCGACGCAGATTGCTGCGCTCCCGAAAGTACCAACGACGACGACCGAAGTCTGGGGCGCAGGTCAGGTTCAATATTTCAAACTGGCGCAGCAGAGCATCGAAGACCTGCACAACAAGCGCCTGCTGACCGACACCGAATATCTCGAAAAGATGCGGCTGCTCAGCGAGCGGTACGGCCCGCAATAATCGCTAGCGCTGGGTGAGGCGCGGCGCCGGCGCCACCGCCAACCGTTTGCGCTCGGCCCGGGTCAGTTCGCGGATCGGCGTCGGCGCGTAGAGCTGTTTCGACGCTTCGACCAGATTGACCCCGCCGAAGGTCGGAAACCAACGCCGCCCGATATTTTCCCAGGCCCCTGCGCCTGCCAAAAACATGCGCGAACGAAAGGGCGGCACGTACAGCGCGCGCGTCGACCGTTCCGGCACGAACAGCGCGTCGCGCAACATCGCTTCCAACTGCGTTGCTGAATACGGGCTGCCCTGGCCGAACGGCGTGCGTTCGGTGCGTGCCCACACGCCGGCACGGTTGGCAGCGACGACCAGCAACCGCCCACCTGCATCCAACACGCGCCAGATTTCGCGCAGCATCGGACGCCGATATTCGGCGCCTTCAAATCCATGCACGACCAGCACGCGATCGAAACTCATATCGGCGAAGGGCAGATCGTCTTCATCGGCCAGCGCCGCAAGGCCCGGCCCCTCACCCGGCCAGAACACGACGCCCTGGCTGGCCGGCATCACCGCCGCGACATGCGACGCTTCGTTGGTGAATTGGCGCAGATACGGCGTCGCATAGCCGAGACCCAGCACGCGCTGCCCGCGCAGGTCGGGCCACAATTCGCGCACCCGACGGCGAATGATGCGCCGCGTCGTCTGGCCAAGCTGGCTTTCGTAAAAGCGGCGCAGGTCGACGACGTCGCGATACATCTAGTCGAGCGCCGGAAAGACGTGGGCGCCGTCGGCACCGAGCGGCAACATCTGCGACCACGCGACCTGCTTGGGATCCATCGTGGCGTAGAGATGCGGAAACAATGCACCGCCGCGCGACTCTTCCCAGCGTAACGCATCGCCCAGCACGGCCGGATCGACGGCAACCAGACGCACGTCGCGTTCGCCGGCCCGATGTTTGGCAGCGCTGATCACGACTTGTTCGCCGGTCGAGAAATGCAGAAACCCGTCGCGGCGATCGTCAGCGGAACCTTCATAGATTCCCGATGCAAGCGCCTTCTGCCATTCGGCTTCGCGAGCCAGGTGGTAGATCAATGCCACAATTGTTCCCTTATCGCGGGCAGGACAACGAAACGGATTTGTGTTCGTTCACGGTCACTTCAACGCGCCCGTCGCCGCATTTGTAGCCGATCACCAGCTTCTTTCCGACGCCGATTGCAGGATCGCCGCACAAATCATTGTCGGCTTCGACGCGGCAGCTTTCGCGCCCGTCGCACTGGCGTTCGACCGCGCGCTTGGCGTTGCACTGGCGACCATCGGGCGCGCGCCAGGTTGCGTCGCTGATATGGACCGGCCGTCCGTTCGGCGGCGCGCTGTACGACTGGCCACCGCCATACGACGACGACGACGGCGATGGCGGGTAATAGCCCGCATTGCGCGTGCCGGTTTGATCGGTGACGCAACCTGCCAATGCCAGCGGCAACAACAGCAATCCAATCCGTCTGTGCAGCATGTTCTTTTCGTCCCTCACAAAAGATCGCGCAGCATCGCGACCAGCGGTTTGTCGGCAGGCGGCATCGGATACGAATCCATGTCGCCAACTTTGACCCAAGCAAGGCGTTGGCCTTCGAGCGGTTGCACCGTGCCCTCCCACACCCGGCACACATAGAGCGGCATCAACAGGTGGAAGGTCTCGTAGGCGTGCGAGGCGAAGGTGAACGGCGCGAGGCACGATTTCTCGACCGTGATGCCCAGCTCTTCTTGCAGTTCGCGGATCAGCGCTTGTTCGAGCGTCTCGCCTGCATCGACTTTGCCGCCGGGAAATTCCCACATGCCAGCCAGCTGCTTGCCCGCGGGCCGTTCGGCCAACAGCACGCGACCGTCGGGATCGATCAGCGCCACGGCGGCGACCAGCAGAAGTTTTGATTCGCTCATGGGGCGGAGCATCGCCGCCCTAGCGGCGTTGCGCTAGGTTGTTGCGTTGCGGACGAAATCGGAAAGTGCACCTGGCTTCGCAAAGAGATAGCCCTGCACATAGTCGGCGCCTGCTTGCTGCAGCCAAGTGTGGTCGGCTGCGTCTTCGACGCCCTCGCAGATCGTCGCAATGCCCAGCTCACGCGCCGTCTCGAGCAGCTTGCGCGTGATCGAGCCCTTGTACGGTTCGTTCGCGACTCCGCGTACCAGCTCCATGTCGAGCTTCACATAATCAGGCCGCAGACGGTGCAGCAGGTTCAACGACGAGAAGCCAGAACCGAGATCGTCAAGCGCAACCTGGAAGCCGGCATTTCGGTAGGTCTGCAAAACATCAAGCAGGTGCGCCTGATCTTTGATCTCTTCCGATTCGACGACTTCGAACACGATACGTGACCGGTCGAGCTGCAATTCATCGACCAATTCGAACGTACGACGGAGGCAGGTCGCGGGATTGTAAATCGTGGTCGGCTGGAAATTGATGAAGAGGCGCGAGTCCGGGCGCACTTGCGCAAACCCGCGCACCGCGGCAACGCGCGCAGCAAGATCAAGCTGCGTCATCAGCGCGGCATCGCGCGCTGCTTCGAACAACCGGCCGGCGGGGATCAACTGGCCGTCGTCGCCACGGCCGCGTGCCAGTGCTTCAAAGGCAAAGTTCGCACCCGTGGCAGCCGAAAGGATCGGCTGATACAGACTTACGATCCCGTCGGCTTCGATCAGATCGACGAGCCAAGCGCCGCGGAGGCGTCGAACCACTTGCTCAAGCGTGCGTACGCGCGGCATATCCGCCATCGTCGCGGTGCCGCCAGCACCGACCGACAGCACGCGGAGCGCATTTTGCTCGTCGAACGTAAGACGGTTTGCGAGCGCCTGCAGGCCGCTGGCAAGGTCTCCCGACACCCGCAGCGCGCCGTCGGCGAACGGACCAGCCGTCATCCCGCTGTCCTGTACCAATCCGCGGAATCGATCGCCTGCATGCGCAACCGGCGGCCACAACAAGGCCTCGTCGCCCGGCCCAAATTCGTCGATCACTCCACAACCCGCGCATCCCGACATGCCTGTTCCTTTATATTCTGCCCCGTGGCCAACCATGGTCAGGAACGCTAGTTCCTGAAGTAAGTTAGCGATGATTATGCGCTCGAAGGTAGATCATGCCTCTTCGGAATGAAGTTGATGTTGCCATCATCGGCGCGGGTGCCGCAGGCATCGCCGCCGCGCGTCTGCTGCACGAGGCTGAAATTGACGTCGTGCTGCTCGAAGCGCGCGACCGGATCGGCGGCCGTGCCTACACGATTGATCATGGTGGCACCGGACTCGATCTCGGCTGCGGCTATCTTCATTCGGGCGATATCAATCCGTGGACCGGCATCGCCGAGCGGCTCGGCTTTGAGATTCTGCGCAAAGCGCCGCCCTGGGCCGAAGATTCACGCCATTACGGCGCACGGTTGAATCTGGAAATCGACGAGGCCTGGGACGGGTTCTATGAACGGCTCGAAGAACTCGAAGATGCGCGCTTGCACGGCGACGCGCCCGACCTGCCCTGTTCGGCCGCGTTCGAAGCCGGCAATCGGTTCAACGAGATGCTCAACGCGCTGAGCGGCTTCATCAACGGCGCGCCCTGGTCGGCAGTGTCGATGATCGATCATGCGCGCTATGTCGACACCAACGAGAATTGGCGCGTGCGCGCTGGCTACGGCAGATTGATCCACACGTTCGGCAAAGACTTGCCGGTCCAGCTCAGCACGGTCGTGCAGACGGTGCGGCATGACGGCGAGTTTCTGCGCATCGACACGGCGCGCGGCACGATCGACGCGAAAAAACTGATCGTCACGATTCCGGCGACGTTACTCGCCGCCAACGCGTTGCGCTTTGCCCCCGATCTTCCCGACAAGCGTGCCGCTGCAGCCAACCTGCCGCTGGGCCACGTGACCAAATTGTTCCTGCGTATGCCCAAACTCGCCTGCGATCTGTTGCCCGAGGAGACGCATGTGCTGGGGCGTTGCGACAACGCGCGCACCGGGAGCTATCTGATGCGTCTGCACGGCAGCAACATCGCTGAATGTTTCTTTCCGTCCGACCTCGCGCTCGACATCGAGCGCGGCGGCATGGTAGCGGCGGCGGACTATGCGATGTGCGAACTGGGTGCGATCTACGGCACGCGCCTGAGCCAAGGCTTCGAACCGATTGCGATGCACGGCTGGAATGCCGATCCGTTCAGTCGCGGCGGCTATTCCTACGCGACACCCGGCAACGCCGACGATCGCGCGATTCTGGCGGCGCCGATCGAAGACCGGATCTACTTCGCGGGCGAAGCAACCTCGCGCGAGGCGTTTTCGACTGCGCACGGCGCCTATGCCAGCGGCGTCATCGCCGCGCGCGCCTGTCTCGACGCGTTGCGCTGCTAGTTGGGTTTGTAGCGCACGGCATTGACGACTTCGGTGATGGCTTTGATCACCGCGTCTGGATGCGAGTTCTGAATGAAATGCTGGGAGCCCTTTACGATCTCCCAGCGCCCACGTGTCGAGCGTTCCGCGAGCTTGCGATTGCCGATGTGCCAGTTACGCCAACTACGCTGCTTCTCTTCGGGGCTGCGCCACTTGTTGGAACCGAGCCCCTCGCTTGTCAGCACGACGACCGGCAGGTCGCCGAACGACCGCGCCACGTCGGCCTCTTGTTGGTGCGATATGCTCAACTTCTCGTTCGACGTAAAATAGTTGAGCGACTGCGATAGCTCCGCCTCATACCATTCGGGGCCGGTGATCGCGTGCAGGATATATTCGTGCTCTTCCGGTGCTGCTTCGTCGGGGACGCTGGTGTAGCAGCCGAGACCTGGCAGATTCGCTGCGGTGAGCTTGTGCGCGCGTGCGAGCGCAGCACAACGCAACATGTTTCCTTCGGCATTGCGAACGTAGCCCTGCTCGCGAATCAATCGTTCGCGCGACAAACCCATGTCGTGTTCTTGACCGGTATAGCCAGGATCGACCAAAACCAGCCCCGCAACCCGGTCGAAGAAGCGATCGGTAAAGACCGTTGCGTAAAAGCCGCCGATCGAATGACCGACCAAGATCACTTTCTCGGTGATCCCAGCCTTTTGCAGCAGCGTGTGTAAATCGTCTGTAACGGCGAGCGCAGTTACGCCTTGATCGGGACGGTCGCTCCAACCGAAGCCGGCACGATCGTAGAAGCAGGTGCGCGTGAGGTTGGTGATCGCCGGCTGCACTTTGCGCCAGTTTGACAGCAGCGCCTCGCCGCCCTGCTCGAACACGATGGTCGGCGAGCCTTCGCCGATGCAATGAAAGTTGATGCGCCGCCCGTTGCCGACATCGACCAGATGCGGCTGCAGCAGCTCGGGCGCGATTTGCGCTGTCGCCGGCATCGCCAGAAAAAGCAGCCCCAGCGCGCCCAGCGCGACGTTGCGCACGACGCGGCTCATTTCGACTTGTCGCGCACTACGTAGACGACATCGGTGATGACTTTAATCACGACATCCGGATTGGACTTCTGAATGAAGTGATCCGATCCGGGGATGAAGATCCACTGGCCGCGCGTGGAGCGCGCAGCAAAAGCTTTGTGCGCATCGACCCGGCTTTTCTTGCCCGCCTCGTTCTCCTCCTTGGTGCGATGCGGCGTGTCTTCGGGCTGATCACTGGTCAGGACGATCATCGGCAGGTCGCCGTAGGAACGGCGCGTATCCAATTCTTGCTGGCCGTCGATGCTCGGACCGTCATCCGACGCGAAATAATGCGCTGCCTGCAGATGCTCGTACACGTACCAGTTCGGCCCCGTGATGGCGTGCAACACATACTGCTTTTCTTCAGGCGTAACGCCGGCAGGTACCTGCATGCATTTGGGATAGCTTGGCAGGCTTTCCTCGGTCAGCTTTCCCGCTCGTGCAAGCACCGCGCATCGCAGCGGCTCGCCTTCGAAGCGCCGGTTGATCCCCTGGTCGCGGAGCTTGCGCTCGCCCTTCATGTGCAGCTCTTGCGTCGAGATGCCTGAATCGACGAGCACCAACCCGGCGACGTCGTTGAAGAAACGGTTGGTGTAGACGACGGCGTGAAACGCGCCGATCGAATGGCCGACCAGCACCACCGGTTCAGTGATGCCGACCTTCTGCAAAACTGTGTGCAGATCATCCGTGATCGAGAATGAATCGACTGCGCCGGCAGGCGGCGGGTCGCTATAGCCCCAGCCCGCACGGTCGTAGAAACAGGTGCGTGTCAGCGCCGATATGGCGGGCTGAATTTTGCCCCAGTTCGTGAACAGCCCCTCGCCGCCGCCGCTGAACACGATGGTCGGCGCGCCTTCGCCGATACAGTGGAAGTTGATGCGCCGCCCGTTGCCGACATCGATCAGATGCGGCTGCAACAGAGCTGGATTGGTCTGCGCCATCGCAGGCGTTGCAAGAAGTAGAAATCCCAGCAACCCACCTGCGATGCGCAGCATGTTCTAGCTCCGATACGACCCGTTGATGTCGATATAGCCGTGCGTGAGATCGCAGGTCCAAACCGTTGCGGCACCTTTGCCGAGCGCGAGATCGACGTCGATCACGATCTCCTGGCCTTTGATGTGCTCGACCACCGGCTTTTCGTTGTAGCCGTCGACGATCTGCCCGTTCTTGGTGATCTGCGTGCCACCGAACGCAATCGACAGCTTGTCGCGATCGGCCGGTTCGCCGGCTTTGCCGACCGCCATCACGACGCGCCCCCAATTGGCGTCTTCGCCCGCAATCGCGGTCTTCACCAACGGCGAGTTGGCGATCGCCCGCGCGATGATCTTCGCCGATTTGGGCGACGACGCACCGGTCACGTTGATCTGAATCTGCTTCTGCGCGCCTTCGCCGTCGCGCACGACCTGCAGCGCGAGATCGAGCAACAGGTCGTCCAGCGCCGCACGGAAGGATTTGAGATTGGCGTCGCTCGCCGACGAAATCTTGGCGTGCGTCGCCTGCCCCGTCGCGGCCAGCAGCAGCGTGTCGCTGGTCGAAGTGTCGCTGTCGACCGTGATGCTGTTGAAGCTTTTGTCGGCACCGCTTTTCAGCAAGGTCTGCAGCACGTCGGCCGGCAGCTTTGCGTCGGTCGCGACGAAGGCCAACATCGTCGCCATGTCGGGCGCGATCATGCCCGAGCCTTTGGCGATGCCGTTGATCGTCACCGTCTCGAAGCCAATGCGCGTCGTGCGGGTGGCGCGCTTGGCGAAGGTGTCGGTGGTGCGGATCGCTTCCGACGCGGCGTTCCAGCCGTCACGCGTGAGCTTTTTGACCAGATCGGGCACGTGTTTGCCGATCCAGTCCTGCGACACCGGCTGACCGATAACGCCAGTCGACGCGACAAAGATCTCGGAGGCTTTGGCGCCGAGCGCTTTCGCGGTTGCGGAGACCGTGTGTTCGACGGTGCGGTCGCCCGCCATGCCGGTGAAGGCGTTGGCGTTGCCAGCATTGACGATGAAGGCGCGCGCTTTGCCCTTGTCGAGATTTTTGCGGCACCAATCGACCGGTGCCGACGGGCATTTCGATTTCGTCAGCACGCCGGCGACCGTGGTGCCGGCGGCGAACTCCATCAGCATCAGATCGAGCGCGCCCTGCTTTTTCTTGAGCCCGGCCGCCATCGACGCCAACCGAACCCCCGCCAATGGCGGAAGATCGGCCGGCGACGTCGGCGCCAGGGGCGAGACCGGCGGGGCCTCGCGCCCCGGCGCGACGCTTGCCATTACTTCGCCGCGGGTGCCGGCGCAGCAACCGCCGGCGCTGCCGGAGTCGCTGCTGCGGCCATTGGCGTGCCGTCGAGATTGAACTTCTCGACCTTGGCTCCGTTGCGCAGGTCCGTGACGACCTTGCGCACCACATCTTCGCCGACAGCGGCTTCGAGATCGGGCTTCACAGCCTCGAACGTCGGGAGCTGCTGCTTGCGCTTATCCAGAACCTGCACGACGTGATAGCCGAACGACGTGTGCACCGGCGTCTTCGTGTACTTGTCCTTCTCGAGCTTGAAGGCAGCTTCACCGAATTCCGGAACCATCTTGTCCTTGGTGAAGTAACCGAGGTCGCCGCCCGATTCATTGGCGCCCGGCTCGGTCGACTTTTCCTTGGCCAGACGTTCGAACTGCGCGCCCTGGTCGAGCTGCTTGATCAGGTCTTTGGCTTCGGCTTCGGTCTTCACCAGAATGTGGCGCGCATGGACTTCGTCCTGCGGCGGATTGGCCTTCACGAAGTCGTCGTACTTGGCTTTCAGCATCGCGTCGGTGGTCTGCGCCTTGATCGTGCGCTGCAGCCAGACGTTCTGCATGATCGAGGTCTGCGCGTTGGCGACCTTCTGCTGAACTTCCGGATCCTTGGCGAGGTTGGCCTTCTCGGCTTCGGCCGAGATCAGCTTGGTCGCGACCATTTCGTCGACGATCAGCGGATACAGCTTGTCCTTCGGCATCTGCTGCAGCTGCGCCGGCAGCTGCGCGACGAAGGCGTCAAATTCGCTGGCGCGAACTTCTTTGCCGTTGATCTTGGCGATCACCGGGCCCGTCGGCGCCGTCTGCGCCACCGCAACGACCGGCGACGAGGTTGCCCCGCCACCCTTGTTGCCGATCACGCCAGTGACCCACAAACCAGCCACAACGGCCACCAGGCCGCCGACAACCGCTACGACCGCACCCGTACTCTTCGACGACATGGAAGCTCCGAAACAAGTCATTGCCGGCGCGAAGGCGCCCGCTAAATGGGCGGCACGGATGCCACGAAAGCTTGGGACCCCGCAAGGATCGCCCGGCAACGTTCGTTGACACGCCTAGGTGCCGTATCTATCTCCCGCCGGTTCTCCTCATTCTCCGCCGATAGGATTCACGCCCATGTTGGGTGGCCTCGCCCGCAAGCTGTTCGGGACCTCGAACGACCGTTTTGTTAAGTCGCTCCAGGGGTCCGTCGATCAGATCAACAGCCTCGAATCGAAGATTCAGGCCCTGACTGACGAGCAGCTCCAAGCTCAGACTCAGGTCTTCCGCGACCGTCTGGCGCAGGGCGCTGACCTCGACGATCTCTTGCCTGAGGCTTTCGCGACCGTGCGTGAAGCCGCCCGCCGCGTCCTCGGCCAGCGCCATTTCGACGTACAGCTGATGGGCGGCATGGTCCTGCACCAGGGCCGGATCAGCGAAATGAAGACCGGCGAAGGCAAAACGCTGGTCGCCACCCTGGCCGTCTATCTAAACGCGCTGGAACGCAAGGGCGTCCACGTCGTGACGGTGAACGACTATCTCGCCAGCCGCGACAGCGAGTGGATGGGCCGGGTCTACAAGTTCCTCGGCCTCACCGTCGGCTGCATCGTGCATGGGCTCGATGACGACCAGCGCCGCGCCGCCTATGCCTGCGACGTCACCTACGGCACCAACAACGAATTCGGCTTCGACTATCTCCGGGACAATATGAAGTTCCGGCTGGAAGAGATGGTCCAGCGACCATTCAACTTCGCGATCGTCGACGAAGTCGACTCGATCCTGATCGACGAAGCGCGCACGCCGCTGATCATTTCGGGCCCGGCGGAAGATTCGTCGGATCTGTACCGCGCCGTGAACGTGCTGATCCCCGAGCTCAAAGACGAGCACTACGAGAAAGACGAGAAGCATAAGACCGTCGCGCTGACCGAAGCCGGCGTCGAGTTTCTCGAAAACCGTCTGCGCGAAACCGGCCTGATCGAAACTGGCGGCCTGTACGACGTCGCCAACGTGCATGTCGTGCACCACACGCAGTCGGCTTTGCGCGCCCACAAGCTGTTCACGCGCGACGTCGATTACATCGTCAAAGACGACAAGATCGTCATCATCGACGAGTTCACCGGCCGCATGATGCCGGGCCGTCGCTACAGCGAAGGCCTGCACCAGGCGCTGGAAGCAAAAGAGTTCGTCACGATCCAGCAAGAAAACCAGACGCTGGCGTCGATCACCTTCCAGAACTACTTCCGCATGTATCCCAAGCTGGCCGGCATGACCGGCACGGCGATGACGGAAGCGGCAGAGTTCGGCGAAATCTACAAGCTGGATGTGGTCGAGATTCCGACCAATCGCGGCGTCGCGCGCGTCGATGCCGACGACGAGGTCTACCGCACCGAAAAAGAAAAACACGAAGCGATCGTCAAGCTTGTCGAAGAAGCACGTGCACGCAACCAGCCAGTGCTGGTCGGTACCGTGTCGATCGAAAAGTCGGAAGCGCTCGCCGCCTTGTTCAAAGAGCGCAAGATTCCGCACCAGGTGCTGAACGCGCGCTTCCACGAACAAGAAGCGCAGATCATCGCGCAAGCCGGTCGTCCGGGTGCGATCACGATCGCAACCAACATGGCCGGCCGCGGCACCGACATTCAGCTCGGCGGCAACGTCGAAATGCGCGTCGCCCTCGAAACGGTTGGCTTGGACGAAGCGGCGAAAGCCGAAAAAGAAGCTGCGATCCGCGCCGAAGTCGAAGCAGCGCGTGAAATCGTGCGTCAGGCCGGCGGTCTCTACGTGCTTGGCACGGAACGCCACGAAAGCCGTCGCATCGACAACCAGCTGCGCGGCCGATCGGGCCGTCAGGGCGATCCCGGCGCGTCGAAATTCTATATCAGCCTGCAAGACGATCTGATGCGCATCTTCGGATCGCAGCGGATGGACGTCATGCTGCAGCGCCTCGGCCTGCAGGAAGGCGAAGCGATCATGCATTCGTGGCTGAACAAAGCCATCGAACGCGCCCAGAAGAAGGTTGAAGCGCAGCATTTTGAAGTGCGCAAAAACCTGCTGAAATACGACGACGTGATGAACGACCAGCGCAAGGTCGTGTACGAGCAGCGCAAAGACGTGATGTCGGCGACCGATGCGGCGCCGATCGTTGACGACATGCGCCGCGACGTGATCGACGCGATGGTCACACGCCGCATTCCGCCCAAGGCCTATGCCGAACAGTGGGACACGGTCGATCTCGAAAACGACGTGCGCGAATTTATCGGTCTGGACCTGCCGATTCAGGAATGGGCCGCCGAAGAAGGCATCGCCGACGAAGAGATTAAAGAGCGCATCCACAAAGCCGCCGACGAACGCGTTGCCGGCAAGCGCGAACAATACGGCCACGAACAGTTCGGCCAGGTCGAACGCGCGATCCTGCTGCAATTGTTGGATCAGGCGTGGAAGGATCACCTTCTGTCGCTCGACCATCTGCGCCAGGGCATCAATCTGCGTGCCTACGGCCAGCGCGATCCGCTCAACGAATACAAGCGCGAAGCGTTCGAACTCTTCGCTGCGATGATCGACGGTGTGCGCGAACAGGTCACGCGCCTGCTGTCACACGTCGAGCTGCGTTCGATGGAAGATTTCGAACAGGAACAGCTGGCACGTCAGCAGGCCGAAGCGCAGATGATCGAGACGCGGCAGGATCCTGCTGCGGTCGGACTCGTCGGCGACGAACTTGCGCCGCCCGACGGCCAGGCCGACGCATCCGGCAAAGTCCAACGCAACGCCCCCTGCCCGTGCGGCAGCGGCAAAAAATACAAACACTGCCACGGGCAAGTTTGATCTAGGCGAAGGGCGGGTCGCGAAACCCGCCCTTTTCATTTTGATGTGCCGATCGCATGCGCGATGTTCGCGCATGATCCGTTCATTCCTTTTCGCCGCTGCCGTCCTCGTCGCTTCTTCCAGCACGGCCAACGCGGTCGAACCGCCGGCGGCCAACGTGCTGGTGCTGGGCGTCTTTCATTTCGCCGGCAGCAAGGGCGATCTGTTTTCAGCCAAGCCGATCGATCTCGCCGATGCGCGCACGCGCAGCGACATCGACAAGCTTGCGGCTGCGCTGCGCGACTATCGCCCGACCAAAATCTTTGTCGAAACCATGCCCGACAGCGAATGGGTAACGCAGCGCTGGCCCGCCTATCGCGCCGCTACGATCGCCGATGCGCCGCGCGTGAACGAGATCGAACAAATCGGGTTTCGCGTCGCCAAAGACGCCGGGCTGGATACCGTCGCGGGCGTTAATTGCAAAATGCCGGATGGGCCCGAAAGCGATGGGTTCGACGCGCTACTGGCGAGTGCGAAAGCAAACAAACAAGACGACGCGATCGACGCGCTGATGCGATACGGGGCAGCGTCCGTGAAAAAGATCGATGCGGAGAACGAACATTCGCTGCTGGGCGCGCTGGCGGCAGTCAACCAACCGAAAGAAGATCGTGAGCGTCTGGCGCTGGACCTGCAGCTTGCCCGCATCGGCACGCCGGCCAATCCGATCGGCGGCCGCTTCAACGGCGCCTGGTACGCACGCAACGTCTGCATGTATGCCAACGTCACGCGCGATGCGGTGAAAGGCGATCGTATTCTGCTGGTCATTGGTGCCGGCCACGCACCGCTGCTGCGCCAGATGCTACGCGACGATGGGCGCGTGTCGCTGGTCGATCCGATCTCGTACCTCAAGCGCGCGGCAGCAACCAAACCCTAGTCACGCGTAATTCAGCGGCAGCGCCGTCGTGCGTTTGATCTGTTCCAGCGCGAAGCCCGACGTCACATCGGCGAAGTCGATCTTCTTGATCAGCCGCTGATAGACCGCGTCGTACGCGGCGATCGACGGCACGACAATTTTTAGCAGGTAATCGGTCTCGCCGCTCATCCGGTAGACCTCGACGATCTCGTCGATGCCGCGCACCGCTTCGGTGAATTTCGCGAGCCAGTCGGCCGCGTGCCGTCCCGTGCGCACCGACACGAACGCAGTGACGCCGACGCCAACCTTCTCTTCGTCGAGCAACGCGACGCGCGCGCGGATGACGCCGGACGCTTCGAGATTGCGGATGCGCTGCCAGCAGGGCGTTGAAGACAGGCCGACCTGGCGCGCAATCTCGGCAATGGGCATGGCCGAATCCTGCTGCAGCAAGGCCAAAATCCGCCGGTCGCGTTCATCCATGGGTATTTTTCCGCCAGATTCGAGAAATCGAAGAAAGATCTTCTATAGATCGCGCCGCAGGCAGGCGAGAACGGAAACACCTCCTGCCGCATCCGGCTTAGCGTCGGCCCATGGCGTTGCGCGCACTTTTCACCACCCATCCAGCCGAGGTCGGCGAAAGCTATTTCGGCCATTTGCGTGCGGCGCTTGGGATCGGACTGACGCTGTTCTGGGCCGGATTCGCCTGCTTGCTGCACGCGATCTTCCCGTTTCTGTGCAAACGCACCGGCAGCCGCACCATCAACCGCCTGCACCAGCAGATCGCCGCCCGAAACCAGGGCTGACTGGCGACCCGTTCTTGACCGGTCGCTGCTTTCGGAACTAATGACTGACTGGTCAGTTATTAGCCGAGACGATGACCCAGCCCCGCACCCGCCGCAAAGAAGCCCGCCCCCAGGAAATCGTGCGCGCAGCGTTGCATCTGTTCGCGCAGCGCGGCTTTGCGGCGACGCGGCTCGACGACGTCGCGCTGCAGGCCGGCATCAGCAAAGGCACGCTGTATCTCTATTTCGAAAACAAGGAAGCGCTGTTCCGCGCCGTCGTCGAAGAGTCGGTGCTGCCAAACATCGAGGCGTTCGAGCAGATGATCGGCACCTATGACGGTCCGACGCCCGATCTTCTGCGCCGCATGATCGATCGCTTCGGGCAGATCGTACAAAGCGAAGTCGGCTGCGTACCGAAAATCGTCATCAGCGAAGCGGGCAACTTTCCAGCCATCGCGCGCTACTACGCCGACACGGTGATCAAGCGGGGCCTGACGATCCTGACCTTCGTGCTTCAACGCGGCATGGATCGCGGCGAATTCCGCCAAGTCGATATTCCGCAAACGTTGCCGCTGATCGTGGCGCCGTTTCTGATGATGGCGCAGTGGCAGCACTCGCTGGCACCGCACGTCGCCATGAAATTCAACCCGACTGATGTGCTGAGCCAGCATTTCGACTTTTTGCTGCGCGCACTTGCCGTGGAGAAACATACTTGAATCGCCGCGTCATCATCCTCGGCATCGCCGTAATTGCAGCGATGGCCCTGATCGCCAACCGGCTGCTGCGCGACGACACGATTTCGACCGTGCAAGGCTATGCCGAAGCCGAATACGTCAAAGTCGCACCGGTGCAAGCGGGATTGCTGACCGCCCTGGCGGTGCGACGCGGCGATCAAGTCAAAGCAGGCCAGAAACTGTTCGCGCAAGACGACCAGGGCGACCGCGCCGCGCGCGACGAGGCTGCGCGGCGTCTGGAACAGGCACGCTTCACCCTCGCCGATCTGGAAAAAGGCGGACGCCCCAGCGAAGTCGCCGCCGCGCAAGCCGACGTCAATGACGCAACCGCCGCACGTGATCGCGCCGCCGCCGATCTGACCCGCGGCGAAGAGCTGCTGAAATCCGGCTACGACACGCGCCAGCATGTCGACCAGCTGCGCGCCGACGCGCGTTCGACCGTTGCGCGCTACAACGCGGCCTCCGCCAAACTTGAAACCGTGCGGCTGGCTGCGCGCATCGATGCAATCGAAGCGCAACGTAGCGCGGTCAAAGCCGCAGAAGCGGCGCTGGCCGAAGCCGAATGGCACTTGGCGCAGCGCGACGTGACCGCGCCCGTCGACGCGCTGGTCGCCGACACGTTGGCGCGGCCGGGCGAACATGTCGCCGCCGGCTATCCCGTCGTGTCGCTATTGCCGCCGCCCAATTTGCTGATCCGGTTCTTCGTGCCCGAAACCGAACTGGCGCGCGTGCAAGTCGGCGACGTGGTGCATCTGTCCTGCGACAAATGCCCGGCCGATCTGCAAGCCGCAGTTTCGTTCGTCGCACCGCAATCGGAATACACGCCGCCGGTCATCTACAGCGAAGCGATCCGGGCCAAGCTGGTCTATCTCATCGAAGCGCGGCCGCAAGGCAACGCAGCGAAGTTGAAGCCGGGCCAACCGATCGACGTGAAGCTGCCGCGATGACTGACACGGACCTCGCGATCGATGTCCGCCATCTCGCTAAACGGTTCGGCGATCGCAAAGTCGTCAAAGATCTGACCCTGCAAGTTCCGGTCGGACAGATTTGCGGCTTTCTCGGCGCCAATGGCAGCGGCAAGACGACAACGATCCGCATGTTGTGCGGATTGCTGACCCCCGACGACGGCGAAGGCACCTGTCTTGGCCTCGACGTGCGGCGCGACGCGATGAAGCTGCGCACGCAAGTCGGCTACATGACGCAGAAATTCTCGTTCTACGAAGATCTCACCGTCGCCGAGAATCTCGAATTTGTCGCCCGCCTCTACGACATCCCGAACCGCGATCGCGCGATCAATGAGATGCTCGACCGAATGGGGCTGGTCGACCGCGCGGATCAATTGGCCGGGCAATTGTCGGGCGGCTGGAAGCAACGCATGGCCTTGGCCGCCTGCATTCTGCACCAGCCAAAATTGCTGCTGCTCGACGAACCGACAGCGGGCGTCGATCCCAAAGCGCGCCGCGAATTCTGGGATCTGATTCACGAGATGGCGGCCGACGGGCTGACCGTGCTGGTCTCGACCCATTACATGGACGAAGCCGAGCGTTGTCACCGCATCGTCTATCTCGCCGACGGACGGCTGATCGTCCAAGGCAGCGCCGAAGAAGTCGTGGCGCAGGCGCATATCTCGACTTGGCGCGCGACCGGTCACGGCGTCGTCGAAGCAGCCAAGCTACTGCGCGACGCGCCCGGCATCGAATCCGTTGCCGCCTTTGGCCAAGCGCTGCATGTCAGCGGCACTGATCGCGACGCGGTCGCACACGCGCTCGAACCGTTGCAGGGGCGCGACGACATCACGGTCGAAGAAACCGAACCAACCTTGGAAGACGTGTTCATCCATCTGCTTGCCGCGTCCGGCACGAAGACGGAGCACGCAGCATGATCAGCTGGAAACGCTTCCTCGCCATGCTGCACAAAGAATTCCTGCAGATGCGGCGCGATCCGGGCACGATCGCGCTGACCTTGGCGATGCCGCTGGTGCAGCTGTTCCTGTTCGGCTTTGCCATCAACGCCGATCCGAAATTCCTGCCGACCTCGTTGGTCAGCGGCGATCACTCCGCCTACGAGCGAACGCTGACTCAGGCCTTGGCCAACAGCACCTATTTCCGCTTTCACGGGCCGATCGGCGAAGAAGACGCAGCCAAACGTCTAGCGCGCGGCGACGCGCAGTTCACCTTGACCGTGCCACCCGACTTCGCGCGTCAGATCGATCGCGGCGAACGACCGTCGGTGTTGCTCGAAGCCGATGCAACCGATCCCAGCGCCATCGGCAATGCGCTGGCCGCGATCACCGCGATCAATCCAACCGTGCTCAATCGCGACCTGCCCGACGTGCTGCGCGCGGCGCCGGTCAAGCCGCCGTTCGACGTCGTCGTGCAGCGCAAATGGAATCCCGAGAATTTGACCGCGTACAACATCGTGCCTGGCCTGATCGGCACGATCCTTACCTTCTCGATGGTGGTGGTGACGGCGCTGGCGGTCACGCGCGAACGCGAACGCGGCACGATGGAAAATCTGCTGGCGATGCCGATCCGTCCGCTCGAAGTGATGCTGGGCAAGATCGTGCCCTATATCGTCGTCGGCTATGTGCAGATCAGTCTGATTCTTGTGATCGCCGCCTTGGTGTTCGGCGTGCCGATGCGCGGATCATTGTTGCTGCTGCTGTTGGGGCTGGGCCTGTTCATCGCCGCCAACCTGTCGGTCGGATTTGCTTTCTCGACCCTTGCTCGCAATCAGCTGCAGGCGATGCAGATGGGCGTGTTCTTTATTCTGCCGTCGATCCTGTTGTCAGGTTTTCTATTCCCGTTCCGCGGCATGCCGGACTGGGCACAATGGATCGGCGAGATGTTGCCGCTGACGCATGCGCTACGCCTGGTGCGCGGCATTCTGCTCAAGGGCAACACGCTCGCCGATGCTGCGCCACATCTGTGGCCGTTGGCGCTGTTCGTGTTCGTGGTCGGCGCAATCGCGATCCGGAATTACCGCGAGACGCTGGACTAATTAGTCGATCGCGTCAGCGCAGGCATCCGTCGGCGCCGCAGCGGCATGACCAACCAGCGGGACGACTTTCAGCGCGGCCGAGCCAACGCGGCAGGGCGCCGCGACGGCGCCGCAGCCGGACAGAAACGCCAGAGAAAGCAGGACGATCAGGATCCGCATCGCGGCACTCCATTGCAGTTCGTCCTGGTTCAACGGGCGCAACAATCGGGTCGTTCCCGCTTCCGGTCATCGCCAGATTGCTGACAGCAAAGGAGATGCTGTCATGTCGTTTCGCGTTACCGGCCTGTCCCTCGACCACTTCCGTCCGCTCTTCGCGCTCGACGACGCGACCCTGGCGTCGCGCGGCATCCAGCGGCTGCGCGCCGAACCCGGCTGGCCCGATCGCATCGGCCTGCAGGACGCGCGCGGCGGCGAATCGTATCTGCTGCTGCCGTTCGAGCATCAGCCCGAACATTCGCCGTACCGGTCGGCAGGTCCGATCTTTGTCGACGAGCATGCGAGCGAGACCGCGATCTATGTCGACGAAATTCCCGACCAGCTGCGCAATCGACTGTTGTCGGTGCGCGCCTACGACGAAAAGCACGAGATCGTCGACGCCGAAGTTCTCGAAGGTGTGACCTTGGTCGCGACCTTGCCGCGTTTCTTCGACAAACCGGAGGTTGCCTATCTGCACGTGCACAATGCGCGGCGCGGCTGTTACGCGGCGCGGATCGACCGGCTCTAGCGAAGCTCCTGCTCGGTCCCCTGATCGAGCAGGAAAACCGCATCCTGCCGTTCGTAGAGGCGCAGCGCCGCTGCATCGTCGAGGCCGAGATAGACGCCGCGCAGAATCTTGCCGCTGAGCCCGTGCGCAACGACGATGGTCGGCCCGTCGATTTCGCCCAGGAACGACGCGATGCGCGCACGCACCTCGGACAGTTTTTCGCAGTCAGGCGCGCCGAGATGCCAATCGGCCTGGCTGCGATCGATCTCGGGATGCGCGGCCGCGATCTCGTCGCGCGTCATGCCGTCCCACGCTCCCATCGTGATCTCAACCAGACGCTGATCGGTTTCGAGATCGAGGTTCAGCGTGCGCGCCACGATCATCGCGGTCGCAATCGCGCCTGCGCGCGGGCTGGCGACAAGCCGGATCTCTGGCGACATGCCGAGATCGCGCAGCAGCAAGTCCGACATTGCCTGCGCCTGCTGCACGCCGCGCTGTGTCAGCGGTGAGTCAAACCGGCCTTGCAGCCTGCCGTCGCGATTCCACTCGGTCTCACCATGGCGCAACAACCAGATCATGCTGCTTTGGTTTCGGAGGCAGGCGGGGTCACGCGCAGCTCGGCGATACGCTGCCGCTGCTTTTTGAGCACTTCGAACCGATAGCCGAAGAACGCAAAGGCCTGCCCGACTTCCGGCAGGCTGCGCGCTTCGTGCAGCACCAACCCCGCGATCGTCGCCCAGCCATCCGTCGGCAGATCCCAGTCGAGTTCGCGGTTGAGATCGCGCACTGTGATCTTGCCGTCGACGATGACGCTGCCGTCGAGTTGTCGCTTGAGACCGAACACGACTGGATCGTGTTCGTCGTCGATGTCGCCGACGATTTCTTCGAGAATGTCTTCGAGCGTCACCAGCCCGCGCAACGTGCCGTATTCGTCGACCACCAACGCAAAATGTTCGCGCCGCCGGCGAAACGCCTGCAGCTGTCCCGCCAAGGTGCGCGTCTCGGGCACGAACCACGGCCGGCTGGCGATGCGATCGATATCGAGACCGACCGCCATGCCGCCGGCTGCGCGCACCGCACGCAGCAGCGCCTTGGCATGCAGCACGCCGACGATTTCGTCGGGCGAATTGCGCCACAACGGAATGCGCGTGTACGGGCTGGATAGAACTTCGTCGACCAGACGTGCCGCCGGCAGATCGGCCTCGACCGCGATCATGTCGCGGCGCGACGTCATTACCTGCCCTACCGTCACGTCGCTTAGATCGAGCACTGCGCGCAGCATCGCGTTTTCGGTGCGCGTCTCACCGCCAGTTTCCTCGTCGCGATCGTCGATTGCCTGCAGCAACGCCGCGTCGCGGTCGAATTTGGCGATGCGCCGACGCACCCACAACGCGACCAGCGGCGCGATGACCGCCGCCAGCGCGGCCGCAACCGCCAGCAGAGCGATCTCGGTCGACTTCATTTTTTCAGCGTGTCGCCCAGCATCGCACGCACATCGTCAGGGCTGACGTCACGCGCAACGAAGGCGCGACCGATACCGCGCGTCAGCACGAACACGATGCGGCCGTCGGCGACTTTCTTGTCGGTCTGCATCAGCGCCAACAACGCGTCCGCGTCTCCCACGCCAGCCGGCGGCTCGGTCGGCAGGCCGACGTTGGCGAAATGCGCGCGCACGCGTTGCGCATCCTCCAGCGGCGCCAGGCCCAGCCGCACCGACAGATCGAACGCCATACAGCAGCCGATCGCCACCGCTTCGCCGTGCAGCAACTGCCCATCAAACCCCAGCGCGGATTCCAGCGCGTGGCCAAACGTATGGCCGAGATTGAGCAGCGCGCGCACGCCCGAGCTTTCGCGCTCGTCAGCCGCAACCACGCGCGCCTTGGCGCGCACGCTGTGCGCCACTGCCTGCGCACGCAGCGCGTCGTCGCCTGCCAGCGCCGCTTTACCGTTCGCTTCGCACCAGGCGAAGAAAGCGGGATCATCGATCAGCCCGTATTTGGCGATCTCGGCCCAACCGGC
Source organism: Roseiterribacter gracilis (assembly GCA_018332375.1). Classification (GTDB taxonomy): domain Bacteria; phylum Pseudomonadota; class Alphaproteobacteria; order BOG-932; family Roseiterribacteraceae; genus Roseiterribacter; species Roseiterribacter gracilis. Next base: position 1,093,345 of record BOPV01000001.1, read on the forward strand.
GCGCAGCTCGCGCAGCGGCAGACTGTCGAGCACACCAAGATCGGCCAACACCAGACGCGGCTGCCAGAAAGCGCCGACTAGATTCTTGCCCGCTTTGGTGTCGATCGCGACTTTGCCGCCGACCGAACTGTCGACCTGCGCCAGCAACGTCGTCGGGATCTGCACGAAGTCGATGCCGCGCAGCATCGTGGCTGCGACGAAGCCGGCAAGATCACCGATGACGCCGCCGCCAAGGGCAACGATCATCGAACCGCGTTCGACGCCGGCGGCGAGAATGCGTTCGCTGAGATCTTCGTAGAACGACCAGCTCTTGCTTGCTTCACCCGGGGGCAGGATGTGCGGCACGGCGCGCAAGCCGGCTGCTTCGCACGAAGCGAGCAATGCCTGCAGATGCAGGTCGGCGACGGTGGCGTCGGTCGCAACATGCAGCACGCCCTTGGGCTTTAGCGCCGCGATGCGCGCGCCCGCTTCCTCCAGCAGACCGCGCCCGATCGCAACGTCATAGCTGCGCCCGTCGAGAGCAATCGTCACATCGGTCATTGAGAAACTCGTTCATTCAGCGCGGCCAGCACGCGATCGACCATGCGTTCGGGCGAAATATCGACGCTGTCGACGATGAGATCGGCCTCGGCATAGATCGGGTTTCGTTGCGCCGCGAGGTCGGTGAGGATCGCGAACGGATCGCCGCGTTTCAGCAGCGGACGGCGCGAACTGCGCGAGGTGCGTTTGACCAGCAGGTCGACGTCGGCGCGCAGCCAGATCGAGATGGCGCGTTCTTTCACCGCCGCGCGCGTCTGCGGATCGACGAAGGCACCGCCGCCGGTCGCGATTACGCCGCGCCCCGAATCCAACAGGCGCGCGATGACGCGACGCTCGCCGTCGCGGAAGGCGGGCTCGCCCAACTCGGCGAAAATGGCGGCGACGGAGCGGCCGGCAGCTGCTTCGATTTCGTGATCGGCGTCGGCAAAGGTCAGGCCCAGCCGCGCGGCGAGCCGTCGGCCGACCGCGGTCTTGCCCGCCCCCATCAACCCGACGAGCACCACCGGGCGGTCGAGCGGTCGCGTCAATGCGACAACACGGGAGGCCGGGGCATTCATGCCTCGTACCTAGCGCGTTTGCCCGCGAAGTGGCTACCGGTTCGCGGATAAGCAAACGCGCCAAATCAAAGAGTAGAACGCGAGATCGCCATGCGATCGCGTGTTCGGGTGGGCGAGACGTTGCCAAACCTCTATCCCCCGCGTATCGCTCAATCTTCTGCGTCTAGTCCCTTCCAGTTCCTGGGAAATTCCATCGAATGGCACGCGTAGGTCTGATCGTTGCGATCCTCGTGGTCGTGGCTCTGTTGATCGGCGTCGTCGGTCTTGCCGTGTGGGATCCGCCCGCCCCCTCTGCCCAGATCGAGAAGACGATCCCGAATGAGCGTTTCCAGCGCTAAGCCGGCGGCGATTGCCGCCGCCGCCCTCCTCCTCCTTTGTTCGATCAGCGCGACCGCGCAGGTCGTCGTAGCACCCCAGAACGACGCGGCGCGCGCCGTCGGCGACGACCCGCTGCGCACGCGCGAACCGTCGAGCGGCGGTCTGACGCAGTATGGCAGCGGCGAAGGCGCCGGTGCGATGGACCAGAAGGCGAGCGGTTTCGCGCCGTCGATCTGGCGCGATTCGAAACCCGAAGTACTGGGCGAGCTGCTGCATCGCCTGCCGGTCGAAACGCGGTCGTCGGCTGTGCACGACATTGCGCGCCGTCTGCTTGCGATGGCGGCACCGCCGCCGACCACGCATCCGGGCTTCTTGCGCGTACGCGTCGAAACGTTGATGGCGATGGGCGAACTCAGCCACGTCGCCGACATGGCACGCGCGGCTGGCGCGTCCGCCGACGAACATACGTCGCGCATGGCGGTCGACGCGCAGTTCGCGATCGGTCGCAGCGAAGCCGCCTGTCTCGACGTGCTGGCGGTCGGGCCCAAGAATGGCGGCGAGTTCTGGTCGCGTGCGCTGAATTACTGCCGCGCCGTATTGGGCCAGGGCGGCGCCGAGACGTTGCCCTACGGCCAGGAAATCAAAACCGAAGCGGCGCGTGCCAGCGCCATCGCGCGCAATCCGAAACAGCCGCTCGATGCGCGCATCACCGCCGCGGTGCATGCCGCGCAGTACAACGCGATCCCGGCGACCTTGCTGGGCGAGCTGATGAAGCGCACCGGCCGCGGCGATCGTAGTGCCGCGCTTGGTGATGGACCGCTGCCGCACGAGCCGACCGCCGCGGTTGCGCTGTGGCACGTGATCGACGACGTCAAAGACCCGACCGCAAAAGCCGAATTGCTGCGCCAGGTGCTGCGCCGCGCCGATCACATCGACAATTACGTCGTGTCGCTGGTCGATACGTTCCGCAGCCCGCCGATGATGTTTGAACCCAAGCCGACTGGTCCCGACGATCCCGCCTTCCCGCGTCCCGCAGATTCGGCGCGCAGCGTCGCCAATCTGGTTGCGCGCGGTTTCTTCACCGCCGGCGATTCCGCCATGGCGCAGGACTGGGCCAAGCTCGGCAAAGGTCAGGGCGACGCGCAGCAAGTCGCGCCATTCCTGGCCGCCATCGGCAGCGAAGAAACGCGCAAAGCCGCCAAATTCGACCAGCCGCTGGTGCGCGCTGCGTTGCGCGGACTCGATCGTGGTGCTGCTGGACGCGAAGACGTCAGCGGTGACGGCTATCTGCCGCCGATCGCCGACATGACCGCGCTCGACGAAGCGGCGCAGATGGGCCGCGTCGGCGAAACCGTATTGCGCGCGCTGATCGTGCTGGGACCGGAAGGCCCCGCCGCAGCCAGCCCGCTTGCGGTCAATCGCGCCATCGCAGCGCTGCGCGCGGTCAATCAGCGCGACGAAGCCGAAGCAATCGCCTTCGAAGCGATCGCAGCGGGAATTCGCGGCAAGTAGCGCCCGTTCATTTTTATGTCGTCCCTGCGAAGGCAGGGACCCATTCTTCCGCAGGTCGGGAATCATCCGACTCGCACGACAATGGATCCCTGCCTCCGCAGGGATGACATGAGAGAGATGGCGACAACGACGCCGACAAGAAAACGCGGCCGGCCGAAAAAGCCGCAACCGATGCTGCCTGCATCGGTTGACGCGTTTCTCGACATGATGACGGCCGAGCGCGGCGCGGCTGCGCATACGCGCGCCGCCTATCTGCGCGATCTCGCCGATGTTGCGGCGGTGCTGCGCGCGCCGGTCGAGACGCTAACGACCGAGCAGTTGCGCACGTATCTCGACGGGCTGGCCAAGCGGCGCATGGCACCGCGCACGGTCGCGCGTCGCCTGTCGGCGTTGCGCCAGTTCTATCGGTTTCTGGTCTCGGAAAAACGGCGCGACGACGATCCCTCCTCGTCGCTCGACGCGCCGAAGCGCGGCCTCTCGCTGCCGAAGATTCTCGATCCGGATGAAGTCACGCGGCTGCTTGGCGATGGAATCGATTCGCGTCTCGCGGCCTTGCTTGAACTTGCCTATGGCAGCGGCCTGCGCGTGTCGGAACTTGCAGAGATGCCGCTGGCCGCCGTCGCGCGCGACGGGCGCACGCTGCGGGTGCGCGGCAAAGGTTCGAAAGAACGTCTGGTGCCGCTGTCCGAACCGGCCAAGGCAGCACTGAAAATCTGGCTCGAGAAACGCCGGCCGCGCGAATCGAGCTTTCTGTTTCCGGGCGACGGCAAGCCGGGCCACCTGTCGCGCCAGCGCATCGCGCAACTGTTGAAGGCCCGCGCGCTGGCGGTCGGGTTGGATCCGGCCAGGATCAGCCCGCACGTGCTGCGGCACGCGTTTGCGACCCATCTTCTGGATGGCGGGGCCGATTTACGGTCGGTCCAGACCCTCCTCGGCCACGCGGATATCGGAACCACGCAGATTTACACCCATGTGGCCGGGGACCGGCTGAAACGGGTGGTTGAGAAGCATCCCCTGGCCAAAAAACGGCGGAATTCCTAGCGGTCCCAGGGTTTGGCGAGGCCGCGCCGGCCGTGCTATGCACCCGGCCTTCCCATGATCGTGGATTCCATGACTCTGACCGTCCCACCCCGGATGGTCGCGAAGGCCTTCTGATGGTGCAGACGCTCGAATTCGAAAAGCCGATCCTCGAACTTGAATCGAAGATCGAAGAACTGCGGCACATGACTTCGTCGGGCGGCGTCGACGTCGCGGACGAAGTGTCGAAGCTGCAAGGCAAGGTCGATCGTCTGTTGAAGACGACCTACGCCAAGCTCACGCCGGCGCAGAAGGTGCAGGTCGCGCGTCATCCCGAGCGTCCGCATACGCTGGATTACGTCGAACGCCTGTTCACTGAATTCACGCCGCTCGCTGGCGACCGCCGCTTTGGCGAAGACGCAGCGATGATCTCGGGCCTGGCGCGGTTTCGCGGCCGTGCCTGCGTCGTGTTGGGTCAGGAACGCGGCCACGACACGGAAACGCGCCTCCGGCACAATTTCGGCATGGTGAAGCCGGAAGGCTATCGCAAAGCCGAACGGCTGATGTTGATGGCCGAACGGTTTCACCTGCCGGTTGTGACGTTGGTCGATACGGCCGGCGCCTTCCCAGGCATTCAGGCGGAAGAGCGCGGCCAGTCGGAAGCGATCGCCAAATGCATCGAAACCTGCCTCAAAGTGAAAGTGCCGATCGTTGCGGTCGTCATCGGTGAAGGCGGTTCGGGCGGTGCGATCGCAATCGCAGCGGCCGACCGCGTGCTGATGCTGGAACACGCGATTTACAGCGTGATTTCGCCCGAAGGCTGCGCCTCGATTCTGTGGCGCTCAGCCGCCCAGTCCGGCGAAGCCGCGGCTGCGCTGCGCCTCACTGCGCAGGACCTGAAAGAATTCAAAGTAATCGACGGGATTGTCGGTGAACCCTATGGCGGCGCGCATCGCCGCCGTGAAGAAACCATCGATCTCGTCGGTGACGCGATCGAAAGCGCGCTGCACGAATTGCGCGGCCTCGACGGCGCCGCCCTGCTCGCGCGCCGCCGGCAGAAGTTCCTCGATATCGGCCAGTCGCTGCAGTGACCGGCACACCAGACGATCGTGAGCTAATCCATACGCGCACGGTCGTTTGCCGCGGCTTTCGTCGCAGTGATGGTTTGTGGGACATCGAAGGCACGCTGACCGATACGAAAAGCTACGGCTTTGAAAACTCGTATCGCGGCCGCATCGAGCCTGGCGTGCCGGTGCATGAAATGCGCATCACCCTGACCTTCGACGACATGCTCGAAGTCAAAGCGGTGCGGGCCGAAACGCTGAATCATCCGTGGTCGGTCTGCCCGACCGCAACCGCCGCCTATCAAAGCCTGGTCGGCCTGAAAGTGCGTCCGGGCTGGACGCAGGCGGTCAAGGAACGCACCGCCGGCCGCGAAGGCTGCACGCATCTGACCGAGCTGCTGGGTCCGATCGCGACGACCGCGTTCCAGACCATCATGCCGCTCAAGCGCAAAGTCGACGAACTCGATTCGGGCGTGAAGCGACCGGCGCTGCTCAATAGCTGCGTTGCCTATGCCGAAGGCAGCGACCATGCGCGCAAGCTCTGGCCAGCCTGGCACGCCGAACTAGATAGACCGAAGGATTAGGCTTCGTCGGGCGCTTTGGTGCTCAGCGCCAGCGCGTGAATCCGGTCGGCGAGTTCGTCTTTCAGCGCGTCATAGACAAGACGTTGGCGATCGACGCGGCTGCGGCCCACGAATTCGGCAGATACGATCGCAACGCGGAAATGGCTTTCGCCACGGGCGTCATGGCCGGCATGGCCCTGATGCTTATGACTCTCATCGACGATCGAGAGTTCTACAGGCGCAAACCGGCTAGTCAGCTTGTCGCGGATACGGTCTGCAATCGGTCCAGTCATTGCCACAAAAGCTCCTCGCGACCATTCTGTATACGATGCCCAGCGCGCGCCCATTCCCCACCGATTTCTATGCCGATGGGCCCGACTATGATCTGCGCGCCTGCGATCATCCGGGCTGCGGCGGGCATGGTGAATTCCGTGCACCCAAAGCGCCGGACCGGCTCAACGACTTCTACTGGTTCTGCCTCGAACATGTCCGCGCCTACAACAAGGCGTGGGATTTCTGTCGCGGCAAGAGCGAGACCGAAATCGAATCGATGATCCGCGATTCGACCTGCTGGGAACGCCCCACCCGCCCCATGGCCGGCGGCTGGAAAGTGCACGAGCAGCGTCTACGCGACGCGGTCTTCGAAGATTTCGTTGTGGGGGGTGGCCATGCGGAATCCGCACGAGCCCCCAAGGCGCAGCCGCGGCACCTTACGGCGGAAGCCAAGGCGCTTGCGGTGCTCGGTCTCGAGCTGCCGACCAGCTACCCGGCGATCAAGACGCGCTACAAGGAGCTGGCGAAGATCCACCACCCGGACGCCAATGGCGGATCCCGGGAGTCGGAAGATAAGATCAAAGAAATCAACGAAGCGCTGCAGATCTTGAAAGCAGCGTACGATAGCTGACGCACTGCTCGTCCGAGGGAAGACTACGCTCATGGCCACGGCCCACAACGAAACGACCCCCGCATCCGTGATGCCGACTGGTCGTCCCGACATCACCTTGTCCGTGCGTCAGACGTTCGGTCTCGACAGCGACATGAAGGTTCCCGCCTTCAGCCAGCCGTCCGAACATGTTCCCGACGTCGACGAGTCGTACAAATTCGATCGCGACACGACGCTCGCGATCCTCGCCGGCTTTGCGCACAACCGACGCGTGATGGTCCAGGGCTATCACGGCACCGGTAAGTCGACGCATATCGAACAGGTTGCGGCGCGCCTCAACTGGCCGTGCATCCGCATCAATCTCGACAGCCACATCAGCCGTATCGATCTGATCGGCAAAGACGCGATCGTGCTGCGCGACGGTTTGCAGGTGACCGAATATCGCGAGGGTCTGCTGCCGTGGGCACTCCAGCATGCATGTGCACTGGTGTTCGACGAATATGACGCCGGCCGCCCCGATGTGATGTTCGTGATCCAGCGCGTGCTGGAAGTCGAAGGCAAGCTGACCTTGCTCGACCAGAATCGCGTCATCCGTCCGCATCCGGCCTTCCGCCTGTTCTCGACCGCGAACACGGTCGGCCTCGGCGACACGACCGGCCTCTATCACGGTACGCAGCAGATCAACCAAGGTCAGATGGACCGTTGGAACATCGTTGCGACGCTGAACTACCTGCCGCACGACGTCGAAGTCGACATCGTGCTGGCCAAGATGAAGCAGAAGGAAACGCCGGAGCTGCGCGAACGCGTGTCGGCGATGGTTCGTCTGGCCGAACTGACGCGCAACGGTTTCATCGCCGGCGACATCTCGACCGTGATGAGCCCGCGTACCGTCATCACCTGGGCCGAGAACGCCGATATTTTCGGCGATGTCGGTTTTGCGTTCCGTCTGACCTTCCTCAACAAATGCGACGAGCTGGAACGGCCGACCGTGGCTGAGTACTACCAGCGCTGCTTCGGCACCGAGCTGCCCGAAAGCGGCGTCGCCGTGCATATGGCGTGATCCGCAGCCAGCGGTGAGCGACCAGGAAACCCCAGCCGAAATCTTCAAACGCGCCACTGCTGCCGCGGTGCGTGCGGTTGCAGGTACGGATGAAGTCGAAGTCGGATTCTCGTCCGACCCGCCCGGCCTCGCCGGCAAGCGTGCGCGTCTGCCCAATCCTGCGCGCGACATGAATCCGCGCGACGCCGCCATCGTGCGCGGCGCCGCCGACGCGGTTGCGCTGCGTCTCAAACATCACGACCAGGCGCTGCACACGCGGCGCATGCCGAGCGAACCGCAAGCGCGCGCCGCCTTCGAAGTGTTCGAACAGGCCCGCGTCGAAGCGATCGGCGCCAAGGAAATGGCCGGCGTTGCGTCCAATCTCGGCGCCTCGATGGAAGACCGCGTCCGCCGCAATGGCTACGACCGGATGAGCAAGCGCGAAGAAGCACCGCTCAGTGAAGTGCTGCGCATGATGGCGCGCGAAGCGTTGACCGGCGTTCCGATTCCACGCGCTGCTGAGAAGATGGTTGCGGCCTGGCGGCCGGTGGTTGAATCGCGCCTCGGCACGCGTCTCAAAGACCTGTCGAAGCTGATGCGCGACCAGGATGCCTATGCACGCGAAGTGCGCCGCATCCTGCAGACTCTGGCGCTCGAACAAGGCGACGAAGGCGACCAGGATCCCAACGAAGACGAAAGCGCGGGCGAAGGCGAAAGCGAAGACGCCGCCGACGCGCAGGCACGCGGCAGCGAAAAAGACGACACGCCGACCGAGATGCAGAAAGTCGCCGACGCCGACGGCTCGTCGCAGCAATCGGTGGAAGCGGTCGAAGAGAGCGATGACGGCGACATGGTCGGCGAAGGCCAGGATGAAGCCGGTGCGCCGCAAGCGCAGCGCCGTCCCGACCAGAAAGACGACGCCAATGCCGCGCTCTATCACGCCTACACGACCGAATATGACGAGGTCGTCGACGCGGCGGCGCTGTGCGATCCGGAAGAGCTGACGCGGCTGCGCCGCATGCTCGACCAGCAGCTGAGTCATTTACAGGGCATGATCGCCAAGCTTGCCAATCGTCTGCAGCGCCGCTTGCTGGCGAAACAGACGCGCGCTTGGGAGTTCGATCTCGAAGAAGGGTTGCTCGACACAGCGCGCCTGTCGCGCGTGGTGGTGAATCCGGTCCTGCCCCTCTCCTTCAAGCAGGAAAAACAGACCGACTTTCGCGATACGGTCGTGTCGTTGCTGATCGACAATTCCGGTTCGATGCGCGGCCGCCCGATTACGATCGCGGCGATGTCGGCCGACATTCTGGCGCGCACCTTGGAACGTTGCGGCGTGAAGGTCGAAATTCTGGGCTTCACCACGCGTGCGTGGAAAGGCGGCCAGACGCGCGAGAAGTGGATCGCCGCGGCGAAACCGTCCAACCCCGGCCGCCTCAACGACTTGCGCCACATCGTCTATAAAGGCGCCGACGCGCCGTGGCGCCGGGCGCGCAAGAATCTCGGCCTGATGCTGCGCGAAGGTTTGTTGAAAGAGAATATCGACGGCGAAGCGCTGCAATGGGCGCACGATCGTCTGCTGGCGCGCACCGAACAGCGCAAAATTCTGATGGTGATTTCGGACGGTGCGCCGGTCGACGACAGCACATTGTCGGTCAATAGCGGCAACTATCTCGAGAAGCATCTGCGCAAAGTGATCGACCAGATCGAGCGCGATCCGCGGGTCGAGTTGACCGCGATCGGCATCGGCCACGACGTCACGCGCTATTACCGCCGCGCCGTCACCATCGTGGACGTGGAACAGTTAGGCGGCACGATGCTGGCCAAACTGTCGGAACTGTTCGACGAAGAGTCGAAGCGCGACAAACGCCGCGCCGCTTAGCGCCGCCGGTAGGCGAGCGTGCGGATCAGCACGCCGACGATGCCGCCGATTACTGCAATTGTGATGGACGTACGCGCGGCAGAAACCCAACCGTGCGCCGTGACGCGCCCGTTCTGCATGGTTACGCCACCGGCGTCACGGATCTGCGAATAGCCAGGCGGCCTGTAGATGAGGCCGAAGCCTCCAGTCACCAGCCCGATATTAACGACATAGGCGAGCCCCGCACCCAACAACAGAGCGGCAAGCCAACTGCGCCGTTTGCGCCAATGCAGCACTGCCCAAAGCGGAACGGCCAGCACCACCAGCCCGCCCAGGAACACGACCAACGTGCCAAGAAACACCATGCTCGCATTGCGCAGGTCCGACCCGAACCAACCAAACCGTTCGGTACTGCGCATCAGCACGAACAACGGCAGCATCTGCCATAGCGTGGCTGCAAGCGCGCCCGCAACCGCGCCGACCCAGACGGCAAGTGCACCACGAACGAAGGTCGTCGTCGGCTGCGCGGTTTCTTCGGCACTCATTTCGCGCCCCGCTCCAACACAATCGACGCGCCGACGCGCGTATCGAACGTAGCGATCGCCATCTCGCGATAGGCCGCGACCAATCGCTCGATCGAACCGGGCTCGGTCAACGCGGACTGATAGAACAACGCGCAATAGGTCGGCTTGGGCTGCGGACACGCGCCAGTGATCAACATCAAATGACGCGTGCTGCGCAGACGATCATCGGCGACGCTTGCAGACAAGATCTTCTTGCCACCGGAAAAGCGCGGTGCGTTCCCGTAAGCCAACCCTTGCCCCCGCGCAAAGTCCCGCGTGACTGCGAGCAACTTTTCTTCGTCTTCGTCGCGCAGATCGAGCGGCAACATCACGCCAGGCCAGCTCACGCCCGGGTCAGTGCGCGGCGCAAACACGAGCACAAGCGCGATGAGAACCGGAACGGCCGCAGCGATGGCGAGAAGATATAGGCGCACCGGACCTAGGTCGCGCAGTTCGCGGCGAGGTGCAAGCGTACGCCGCTATGTTGCCGGCTGAAGTTTCCCCGGCACCGCGAATGGCCGCCGGGCCAGGAATGCGATCGCGCCCGCCAGCAACGACGCGGCACCCAGTCCAGCCAACCCAATCGGCCAGCGTGCCCGTTCACGTGCCGTCGCGGTCAGCGTCTCCGCAACAAACCGTTCGCCACGCGCCATCTCGGCATAGGAACGCTGGAACGAAGCAATCCGGCGCAGCATGTCGTCGTCGAGCGGCGTCCCATCGGTTCGCGCCGCGCGCTCGCGCGCATCGAGCTTGGCCAGCTCGTCCATCCATTTCTGCGCCGTCGCGCGCGCATCGTCCTGCGCGAAGCGTTCGGCCGGGGTGAGAAAGCTTTCGCTCCAGCGCGCAACCAACGGCGCCAGCGGCTGGTCGGCAGCGGGCGCGGTCATCCACCAGCACGACGCGCCCGCAACCGCAGCGCTCAACCCGTAGCCGGCGAGCGCAACGAGCCGCAACGGCGCAACGCCGCGCAAGATGCGCAGCACGATCGCCAACACCACGCTCGCAGCCAGCGCCAAAACCAACGTGGCGCCCAGCGGCCGGTCGATCACGAACGCAGCCGCAACGCCCGCAATGCTCGCGATCGCGCCCGCACCGAGCGCGATCGCAAACGCGACGGGAAAGCGGCGCGACAGCAGCAGGCCTGCAACGGCTGGCATGATCAGCAGCGAGAACACGACCAGCACGCCCGCCATCGCGACCGAACTCGTCACCACCGCGGCAAAGCAAAGATAGAAGCCGAGTTCGAGCGCCAGGCTGCGATCGGCCGCGCGCAGCTTGCGATGGAACACCGCCAACGCGGCACCGATCGCACCGTAGAGCAATGCCGTGCGCGGCAGACTGTCGAGCGAGACCGACAGCAAATCGCCGACCAGCACGCGTTTGACATGCTCGGCTCCTTGCGGCGCGCCGTCGACAACCAGCACCGTCGCTGCGGTCGCAACCACATAGGCGATGCCCACCATCGCTTCACGTCCGACCGCTGCGCCCAGACGTGGCGCAACCGTCAACAAAACGGCCCCCGTTGCTGCCGCAAGAAAGGCCCAGACTTGCGTCGCCAACGCGCCCGGCGCGTGCCCGGCTGCAACTGCGGCCGTCGCACCCAACGCAGCGAGCTGCGCCAACGCCAGGTCGGCAAACACGACGCGCCGCCGCAACACGTGCAAACCAAGCGCAGCATGGATCGGCACCAGCAACGCAAGCGCCAGCAGAACCGGAAGCGCCAACGCGATCATGCGCCCACCTTTGCAAATGCATCGGCGAGACGCGCAACCAGCGCGTCCATCATGGCGACATAGGTCTCACCCGGCGCTTCACCGTTGCTGGGCAGCGCAACCGGCGTCAACGCTGCAGCGCGCGTCAAGGCGGGCGTCAGTTGGCCGGGATCTGCCTGCTCGACCAGCAACAGCCGCACATGTTTGCTGCGCGCAATGTCGGCGATCTCGGCCAGACGTGCCGGCCCCGGCGACACGCCTTCGCGCAGCTCGACCGTGGCTGCGATGTCGAGACGGAAGCGGCGCGCGAGATACGGGAAGCTGTTGTGATAGGCAAGCACCGGCTGGTTCGCGTACGGCGCCAGCGCTGCGCTCCAACGCGCCAGGCCGGCATTGAGTGACGCGTTGAACGCGTCGAGCCGTGCCGACAACACAGCCTCGCGCGCCGGATCTGCAGCCAGCAACGCTGCAGCGATCGACGCGACTGCCGTCTTGGCGTTGACGGGATCGAGCCACCAATGCGGATTGGCGCTGCCATGCGCGTGTCCGTCGGATGCTTCGACGGCGCGGCCTTTGACTTCGAGCAATGCGATACCGCGACTGAGATCGACGCTCGCCGTTGCGAGGTCGGCGCGCTGCACGCGGCGTGCGAGCAAGGTCGCCCAATCGTCGAACCCTGCCCCAGCCCGCAACAGCAGATCGCCGCTCTGCATCACCGCGAGATCGCCCGGACGTGGCGTGAAACGTTCGGGATCGAAGCCGGTCGGCAAGAGCTGCACGACGCCGTCCGGCACCAATGCACGCGCCAATCGTGCAACGACATTGGTCGTCGCAAGTACCGTGCGCAGCTCGCCGCTCCGCGCCGGCCGCGCCCTGCAGAACAGCGCGGCCGACGCGGCGACGACAAAGACGCGTCGGTTTATTTGGACGCGGTCTTGGTTCGCCACAGGCTTTTCGGAGTCTGGCAAACGACGGTCTTGGTCGCACCCGCCGGCGGACCGACGCGGCAATCGCCGGCTGCCGACACCAGACCGTAGGAATCCAGACGCGTCAGGCCTTTCTTCTCGACCAGCAAATTGATCATCGCCATCGACGCCGTATCCATCGCCTTGTTCAGGTCGGCGTCGGTGCCGACCGTGACAAAGGCAGTCGCCGTTTCCGCCGTCGGCAATTTCGCCACTGGTTTGCCAGCAGTCTTCGCGGTCATGCAGTAGGTGCCTTTGACGACGTTGACGACTTCGCTGATCCGGCAATCCCAGTTCGTCACCATCAGCTTGGTCGCCGCTGCTTCATCCGGCGCCTTCTTGGTTTCGACCAGATACTTCACCGTCTCTTTCTGCAGCAGGTCGTACGCGATGTTCAGGTCGCGGTCGTAGCCGATCGTGATCCAATGCGTCTTGGTCTCGATGCGCGGCCATTCGAGCTTCTGGCCTTTGATCACCTCGACCGTGACGTTCAACTCGCGGAACGCGCTTTCCATCGCAGTCAGATTGATCTCGCCATTGCCTTGTCCGGCATGGCTGTCGCCGGTCCACAACAGCGCGCCTTTGACGAAGACCGGAATGTAGATCGACGCGCCTTCGGTGAATTCGTTGATGTCGAGATTGCCGGCATACTTACCTGGCGGCACGGAGCTGTAGCGACCGGGCTCAGCCCGCGCGACGCCAAGCGTGCCCGGGAACGGCTTCACCGGAATGAAGACGCCGGGCAGAAACTCGGTCTCCATTTTGACCAGGTCGAGATAGAAATACTTGACCTGCCCGTCGGGGAATTCTTTGGGGAATTCGCCGAACATGCCGGGCACGTTGAAGTTGGTCGCGTAGGAACGCGGCACGATTTTGTTCAACGTCACTTTCAACACGTCACCGGGCTCGGCGCCGTCGATGAAGATCGGACCGGTCAGCGAATGCGGGCCGCGGCCGGGATAATCTGTTCGAGTCTTTTTGATCTGCTCGATCGTGGTGCCGGGTACGACCTGGTTGTGCGCGTGCATCATCGTCTCAAGCGCGATGCTGTCGCCCGACTTCACCGTCAGCACCGGCGGCTGCGCATTGTCGAACCAGCCCCACTGCGTCGTTTCCAACGTCGCCGGCAGCATATGGATCTTGCCGCCTTTGGCGTTGGTCGCGGGCGTGACGCGCAGAGCCTGGTCGACCGGTCCCAACACCGGTTGCGGCACGGTCGCCTGGGTCCGCGCAATCAACGGAACGTCGGCAGGTGCAGGCGGCGCGGCCGGTGCCGGCGCAGGTGCAGGTGCAGTTTGTGCGAAGGCAACAAGTGGCAGTGCCAGCAACGAAGCGGCGGCAAGATGGCGGTAGCGCAAAGGTCGGCTCCTCGAACGGGGCCGGCACGGGCCGGAACGACCCACGCATCTACAAGCCTCGTGCCAGCGCGGAACATGGCGCACGGCCCACGCGCACTGCACCGAGCTGGCGCAGATTCAGGCAGTGCCCGACTGTGAAAGAAGCAACTGCGCCGTACGCGGCTGCGCCGCGCTAGAGAACGCCCAGCTCGCGCCACACCGGCAGTTTGGTCTGCAGCAGGTCGTTGACCTGTTGCACCGTCTCCAGCTCGATCGATGCGACCGGCGCACCGTGCTGCAGCATCTGGCGTCCGGTCTGACGGAAATAGCCGACGACGAACGCAGCGAGATCGCTGGGCGAAGGCCGCGTCGGTTCGAGCAGGATCGGGTAGAGCAAGCGATCGATCACGTTGGTGCCGATCGCACTGCCCGTCTTGCCCGCAGCCAGGAACTTGGGATCTTCGCCGTAGCGCGTGCGCATCGCCAAAGCGAGGTTGAGCGCGCGGCTCGTCTCGACGGCGCTGCGCGCGCCTGCCGCTTGCCGCGGCGGCACCAAAGCCGCCTGCCCGGTATGAACCAGCATCACCGCGCACTGCAGAACCGCATTGAACGACTGGTTCGCCATCGCCGGCAGGCTGTCGAGTTCGTCGATCGTTTTGGCACCGCTCGCCAGCGCGGCGACGATCGGCGCGTAGAGCGCGGGCGGCAGGTCGGCGTCGCCGATCATCAGCTTGACCGCCAACTCGATCTTGTCGGCCGGCTTGCTCAGCACGACGCCAAGCTCGCCCAGCAGGCGTCGTTGTTCGATGGCGGGCAGACGCGCTTCGCCACGCACATACAGGTCGCGTCGGAACTGTGCGTTGACCGCCATGTCGCGCAGCAGCTCGCGCATTCCCGCATCGGGCGCGTCGTTGAGCAGAGCAAGCAATTCGGGCGGTACGACGAACTCGTCATACATCTCGCCATATTGCGCGCTGCCGACAAAGCTGAGCTTGGCGTCGGCCAGGTCGCGCATCACGTCGGTGACGTAAAGCGGCTCCCACGTGTCGTTGAAAAATTCGTGCGCGAGATAGGCGCGGTCCTGGGTCTCGGCAGTTTTGAGGCGCAGTCCCAGATCTGGATTGGCGGCGAACAGTTTTGCGTTGTTCTCGTTCAACTGCCGCAGCATGCCGAGCGCGTGTTCGATCTTGGTCTGGGTCCGACCCGGCACGCGCCGCGCCAGCTCGACCATCATCCGTTGCGCCGCAAGCATCGGCGTCCAACCGGGCATGCAGTTCCAACTGATATAGAACAGGCCGCCCGGCTTCAGACGTTTGCCGACGAACTGCACGATCTCGCGCCGCCGCTCGGCGTCGACCCAGGTATAGGTGCCGTGCAACGCGATGAAGTCGAACATCGGCAATTCGCTGTCCGACTTCTCGCACAGGCTGGCGAAACTCTCTTCACCGATGACGCAATTCTTCAGACCGGACTCGACCAGCAGCGATTCCGCATTGCGGATCATGCCGGGGCTGAAATCGTAGCCGTAGAAACGCCCCTGCGGATTGGCCGCAGCGAGCAGCATGGTGCCGACGCCCTGCCCGCAGGCGAGTTCGCAGTAATTGTACGGGGCCGTGATCGCGGGCGGGCGCACATTGCGCAGCAGCGCCGCCAGATACAGCGAGACGGGTGCCATCTCGCGATAAAAATCCGACGTATAGGGAATGTCGGAAACGTAGCCGCCGGCCCAATTTGTCATGCCTGCGTCCGTACGCGAGGCGCCACAAAAAGGAAAGCCTGCTCTACGCCGCTGCTTCCGGCACGACGGGCACGTCGCATCCCGTGACGCAGCAACGGCCCGGCTGCGTGTCGCGCACCCGCGCCGTGCCATCTGCAATACCGCGATCGAGCAACTGTTCGACCAGCGCCGCTTTTTCTTCGAGCGGATAGTTGCGGTAGATCTCGCGCTTCATCGCTTCGGGTGAACCACCGCCGTGGAGCGAGATAATCGAATACCAGCCGCCGCTGTTGGAGGCGGTTAGATCTTCGATGAAGCGCGCGACTTCCAACCGTTGCGAGGCCGGTACGTCGGGCCGCCCGGCCAATACCGCTGCCAGCGACGCTTGCGTCGCGGGATTGTGGTCTTCGTCGGGACCCGGCAGCGCTACCACCAAGCCGCCCGACACGTAATGCGCCAACCGGTGCATGTCGTAGATCTGCGTTGCCAGCAGCAGCTTGCCGATATTCGAGAACACCGCGTCGGGCTGCATCACGCCCGACAGATCGCGCTGGCCGTAGACCGACGCTGCAACACCGCAGGCAAAGAAGCCTTCGACGATTTTGATCAGCTCGACCATCGCGTCGCGGATATGGCCGTGGCGATCGGGGTCGAGCCCGTTGGCCTCGTTCATCAACACGCCTGCACCGATCAACAGATCGCCAAAGCCCGCGCGTGCGGCGATGCAGCTGTGGCGGTGATGGGTTGCATAGGTCGTGGTGAGAAACCCCGACTGATCCCACTCGCCGTCGAGAAACACGCGGTCATACGGAACGAAGACGCGGTCGAACAAACAGACCGCGGTCGACTGCCCGTATTTGCCGGTGAATTTCGCCGCCGCCTCGCCCGGCCGTCCGGCTGGCCGCGACACGATGGTCAACCCCTCGGCGTCGATCGGTACCGCGCAGCAGACCGCAAAATCCTTGTCGGCTTGCGTCATCGACCGGCACGGCATCACCAGCAGCTCGTGCATATAGGGCGCGCCGGTGACGATCGCCTTGGTGCCCGAAATCACGATCCCGTCGGCGCGACGCTCGACGACATGCAGATAGACGTCCGGGTTCGCTTGCTGATGCGGTTTCAACGACCGGTCGCCCTTGGCGTCGGTCATCGCAATACCGAGCGTCAGGTCGTTGTCCTGCACGAAATGCAGATACTGCAAAAACCGCGCATGATACTCGCGCCCACCCGCCGCCGCATCGAGACGCTGCGTTGACTGGAACAGCGCGTTCATCGAATCGTGCACGAGATAGCGCTGGGCGCAGCCGGTGTATTTGCACAACAGCCGGATCGCTTCGAGCTTGTACAGAAGGTCGGTCGAGGTGTCGTTCATGTGCAGCATGCGATTGACGACTTTGCCGCTGGTGCGCTGGGTCGCCAGCATCAGCAACTTGTGTTCGTCACGCAGCGCGAAGTCGTAGGTGACGCCGACCGCGGCAATGCCGGGCGCCAGATCGGGATCGTCGGCCACGCTTTCGACCTGGCGGCCATTGACGTAGACGCGCGGGCGATAGCGGCGCAGCGACTCCCGGTATTCGGCAGCGGACATCAGCATGGGGCACCTCCGAGGCACCAAAATCTAACGCTGTTCAAATTTTCGAGCAAGCATGTTAGAAAGCGCCATGTCGCAGCGCGCCGCCCGCAAGACCGCCCTCGCCACGCATAAAAAGAGCTTCATTCTCGAAGCGGCGCAGCGCGTCTTTGCCGAACACGGGCTGGAAGGCGCCACGATGCGCGCGATTGCGCTGGAAGCGGGCTACACGGCGGGCGCGATCTATTTCCACTACGCGTCGAAGGAAGAGATTTACGCCGACCTGCTGGACCAATCGCTCGACCGCGTCATTGCGGCGACGTCGAGTGCCAAAGGACGCGATGCCAGGGCGCGCCTGCGCGCGGCTGCCCTCGCCTTCTTCGATTTCTATGCCGACAATCCACGCGACCTCGATCTCGGCTTCTATCTCGTGCACGGCATGCGACCGGCCGGGCTGACGCCGAAACTCAACCGCGCGCTCAACGACAAGCTGCTGGCGTCGCTGGCGCCGGTCGCCAGCGCGCTGCGCGAGCTGGGCCTCGACGAAGAAACCGCGCGCCACGAAACCGCGTCTTTGTTCGGCCATTGTGTCGGCTTGCTGCTGTTGCGCCACACACGACGCATCCGCCTGTTCGACGCCGATCCGCGCGCGCTGTTCGCGACCGGGCTCGACCGTCTGGTGAAGGCACGCGCGTGAAGTTCCGTCTGCACCAGGCGCAATCGGCGTTGCTGTTGGTCGATCTGCAGACACTGCTTCTGCCCGCGATCGAGCATGGGGCTGCAGTCGTGGCGCGCGCCGCGTTTCTTGCGCAGGTCGCACGGTTGCTCGACGTGCCGGTCTTTGCCACCGAACAAAATCCCGCCGGGCTCGGACCGACCGAACCATCGCTGGTTCCATTGATCGACCGTACCCTGACCAAGTTTGCATTCGACGCGACAGCAGAGCCTGGCCTGCTCGCTGCCCTGCCCGACCGGGCGCAGATCGTCGTCGCCGGCAGCGAGGCGCATGTCTGCGTGCTGCAGACCGCAATCGGCTTGCACCATGCGGGCCGGTCGGTTGCGGTGGTTGCCGACGCAGTCGGTTCGCGCCGCGCGAGCGACCGCGAAACCGCGCTGGCGCGGCTGCGTGCTGCTGGCATCGACGTCGTCAGCGCCGAAATGGTCGCGTTCGAATGGCTGGGCCGATCCGACCATCCGCGCTTTCGCGACGTGTTGAAGCTGCTGCGCGAGTAGAAGAGACTGTCCCGGTACCGGCGCCAAAAGCCGGAGCCGGGAGGAATGCTTGGATTACGCCTCGATCTACCGACGCTCGCTGTCCGATCCGGAAGGTTTCTGGGCCGAAGAAGCAGGCGCACTCGACTGGTCGAAACGGTGGGATCGCGTCCTCACCTACGCACCGGGAAAAAGCTGGACCTGGTTCGACGGCGCCACGACCAATATCTGCGGCAACGCGCTCGACCGGCATTTGCCGACGCGGCACAACCAGATCGCGCTGATCCATGACAGCGCCTATACCGGCGAAATCACCCGCATCTCCTATCGCGAGCTGCACGAACGCGTCGCACAATTTGCCGGCGCGCTGGCCGCGCGTGGCGTCGGCATGGGCGACCGCGTACTGATTTACATGCCGAACATTCCCGAAGCACCGATCGCGATGCTCGCCTGCGCCCGCATCGGCGCAATTCACTCAGTCGTGTTCGGTGGCTTTGCCGCGCGCGAACTTGCAAGCCGCATCGCCGACGCCAAGCCGCGCTGGATCGTGGCTGCATCCTGCGGTCTCGAGCCGGGCAAAGTGCTGGCCTATATGCCCGCCGTCGAACAGGCGATCGAGATCAGCGGGCACAAGATCGACGGTGTCGTCGTGCTGCAGCGCCATCAATGCCCGGCTGATCTGAAAGACGGGCGCGACGTGTCGTGGGACGATTTCGTCCGCGACGCCAAACCGGTCGACTGCACGCAGGTTCCGGCGACGCATCCGCTCTACACGCTCTATACCTCGGGCACGACGGGTCAGCCCAAAGGCATCGTGCGCGACACGGGCGGCTATCAAGTGTCGCTGGTCTGGTCGATCCGCAATCTATTCAACATCGCGCCCGGCGAAGTCTTCTGGACTGCGTCCGATGTCGGCTGGGTGGTGGGCCATTCCTACATGGTCTACGCACCGTTGCTGATCGGTGCGACGACGGTGCTGTACGAAGGCAAGCCGGTCGGCACGCCCGACGCGGGGCAGTTCTGGCGCGTCGCCCACCGGCACAAAGTCGTGACCTTGTTCACCGCGCCAACCGCGATCCGCGGTATCAAGCGCGACGATCCCGACGGCAAGTTCATCGAAGCGACAGATCTGACCTCGCTGCGCGCGCTGTTCGTCGCGGGCGAACGGTGCGATCCCGCGACGGTGGCGTGGGCGTCGAACAAGCTATGCGTGCCGGTGATCGATCATTGGTGGCAAACCGAAACTGGTTG
This sequence comes from Roseiterribacter gracilis, assembly GCA_018332375.1. Taxonomy (GTDB): domain Bacteria; phylum Pseudomonadota; class Alphaproteobacteria; order BOG-932; family Roseiterribacteraceae; genus Roseiterribacter; species Roseiterribacter gracilis. Next base: position 1,113,023 of record BOPV01000001.1, read on the forward strand.
GCCGATTTGCGGCAATCCGCTGGGCATCAAAGAAATGCCGATCAAGCCCGGCTCGACCGCGGTGCCGATGCCGGGTTGGGATGTGCGCGCGCTGGATCCAAACGGCGAAGAAGTCGCGCCCGGCGAGACCGGCGCGATCGTGTGCAAGCTGCCCTTGCCGCCAGGTGCCGCGAACACGTTGTGGAACGCGCCCGAACGTTGGCAAAGCGCCTATCTCGATCGCTATCCCGGCTATTACGCGACCGGCGATGCGGGCTTCATCGACGAAGACGGCTATGTGCACGTAATGACGCGCACCGACGACGTCATTAACGTTGCCGGCCATCGCCTGTCGACCGGTGCGATCGAAGAAGTCGTGGCGATGCATCCGGACGTCGCCGAATGCGCCGTCGTCGGCATTCTCGATCAGCTCAAAGGCCAGATCCCGTTGGGGCTGGTGGTGTTGAAAAGCGGCACGTCGCGCGAGCCGACCATCGTCTGCGACGAGATCGTGCGCAAAGTGCGCGACGAGATGGGCGCAGTGGTTGCGTTCAAACAGGCGATCGTCGTGCCGCGTCTGCCCAAGACGCGCTCGGGCAAGATCCTGCGCGGCACCATCGTCAAAATTGCCGACCGCACCGACTATACGATGCCGGCAACGATCGAAGATCCCACCGCGCTGACCGACATCGAAACGGCGCTGCGCAAGGCGGGGATTGGCGGGTAAACGCTATGTCGCTCGCTTCACCCAGACGCGGCCGCGCTTGAGATCGAAGGTCGTCGTCCAAAGCTGCAGGAACGGCATGCCAAGATTGCCGTCCAAAGTCAGGTCGGGCGTGAACAGACGATCGCTCTCGACGTGAATGCCCGGCGCAACGTCGAACTTGCCGCTATGCAGCCCGTCGGTGACTTCAACCCCAAGTTCCGCCGCGATGTGCTTTGAAACAAGTGTGGTGCTGCTATTGCCGCTGTCGATGGTGAACCAGACCGGCCCCTTCGCGGTCGCGATCGCGACATAGACGTCAAGCGCGAGCCCCTGCAATTCGCGGCCGAGGCGCGCAGGCAGTTCGCGCGCGCCCTTGATGCGTTCGGCACTGCTCGACGACGACTCGACCACGAACAGATTGGCTGCGAGGTCGAGCGTCACCGTCCTGCCGTCAAACAAATCGAGCGCGATGATTCCGTCCAGCGGCTCCGCGCTGGGGTCGAGGAATTTGGCGGGGTCGAGTATTCCCACGATCGCGGCCTGATGCTCGAACGATCCGACGCGCAGGCGAAGATTGTCGCAACGCGGACCGTCGACGCGCTCGCCCGTCATCGTCATGCCGCTGGTTCGCGCCCATGGCGTGCAGCCTGCTTTGGCTGCGAAGCTCGGCGACAACGCGGTCAAGCCACCGCCCGTATCGAACAGAAACCGCCCCTGCACACCGTTGACGCTCGCTTCCACCGTGCGCAGCCGCACACGATAGGGATCGAGCTTGATTACATGCGCGGGCGACGCCGCCGTTGCGTAAGCCGCTCCGAACAGGACGGCGGCGAAAACCAGCGCGCAAGCGCGAAGTCTGTCTCTGAACTTCATTCTTTTTCAGTCCGGCATTGTGAGGAAGACACCAGGCGACGAAGAAGGTCGAGCGGCAGCGCGTGCACAACGTTGCCGTCGCGCCCTTGCATCGTGTCGGCCGCAATCATCGAATTGAGGATCGCCTCTTCGGTCGCTTCGGCGACGGCGCGAAAAAACGGGGTCAGTGCGTTGTTCGGTAGCATCCGAATGTCGGACGCGATCTCGTCGGCGGCGATCGGCACCCGATTGCCGGTCGAAAATGCCACGATCAGGTCGCCGCTCGTATTGCCGCCATAGCCGCCGGCACGGCCCAACCCGACAACGGCACGCTGCGCCAACCGCTTACATTGCGACGGCAGAAGCGGCGCGTCGGTCGCGACGGCGATGATGATCGAACCATCCGTGCGCCGCCGCACGCTGTCGGCAATGTCGTAGCCAATCTGCCGTCCGACCGGCACGCCGTCGACCGTCAGGTGATGGCGCGAACCGAAATTCGCCTGCACCAACACGCCGACGGTGAACGCACCGAAGCTGGTCGCGAGCACGCGCGACGAGGTTCCGATCCCCGCCTTGAACTCGAAACAGACCATGCCGGTGCCGCCGCCGACCGCACCTTCTGCGACCGGGCCTCCGGCGGCGCTCGCGATCGCCTGCGTCACATGCGCGGGCGTGATGCGAAAGGCGGGATCGCTGAGCAGCGCGTCGTTGGTTTCGCCGACCACCGGCTGGTGCGACCGGCCGCGCGTACCATGGCAGCGTGGATCCGCAAGCATCGCGTCGCGCACCGCCCCGATCGAATAGGTTGAGGTCAGCAGGATGGGCGAGGTCAGCAGACCGACTTCGTCAATCCAGGACGTGCCCATCAACTCGCCGAAGCCGTTGAAACAATGCACGCCGGCAAACAGACCCTGCTCGAAATAATCGTAATCGCCGCCGAGAATCGCGGTGACGCCGGTGCGCGTGATCAACGGCTCGTCGGCAATCAAGGTCGTATGCCCAACGCGCACGCCTGCCACGTCGGTGATCGCGTTGTGCGGTCCGACCGGCAACGTGCCGACCTGCAAAGACAGGTCGCGAAGGCGCGCGCGCGTCACGACACGACCTGTCGTGCCCGGTCGGTCTGGATCGACTCGAGATAGCGTCCGGCATCGACATTTCCGCCGCTTACGACGACGGCGACCGGCCCCTTGCCCGCAGGTGCGTTCTTTCCCAGCAGCGCTGCCAACGCCACCGCACCACTCGGTTCGACGACCAGGCGCAGATGGCGGAACGCAATCCACATCGCGAAACGCACTTCGTCATCGCTGACTGTCAGGGCATAGGCGCCGTTCCGGTGCAGGATCTCAAACGGAAGCTCACCCGGGATCTGCATCAGCAGCGCGTCGCAGATCGACGACTTACTGGTGGCCGTGGGAACGCGTTTACCGATGCGCAACGACCGCGCCAGATCATCATATCCGGCAGGCTCGACGGCGTAGACGTCGGGCGGCGGCGACATACACGCCGCGATTGCGGCGACGCCCGCGGCAAGCCCGCCGCCGCCACAACAAGCGAGAATCTGCGACGGCGGATCCTCGGCAGATTGCATGAAAATTTCGCATCCCACCGTCGCCTGACCAGCGATGACGTAGGGATCGTCCGACGATGGAACGATGACACCGTTCTGACCGGCGGCAATCTCGCGCGCGATCGCCTCACGATCGTCGAGCCGGCGATCATAATGAACGACGCGCGCGCCGTGTGCGCGCGTCGCTTCGATTTTGACGCGCGGTGCGTCGTCCGGCATCACGACGGTCGCTTCAATGCCGAGCCGCTTCGCCGCCACCGCAATCGCCTGTGCGTGATTGCCCGACGACCAGGCGACGACAGGACGGCGGTCGCCGTCCTCTTGCAGTGCCTTCAACCGGTTGTACGCGCCGCGAAACTTGAACGAGCCGGTCGTCTGCAGCGACTCCGCCTTTACGTAGACGCGGCGTCCGGCCAATGCGTTGAGATCTTCGTTCTCCAGCAGCGGCGTACGCACGACGACACCGGCCAGACGTCGTTCCGCGTCGGCGATCGCCGCCCGATCGACCCGCGATGCTTCGGTTTCCAGGATCATGTCATCCGCCACAACTGATATCTGTGATCACAGTTACGTTGAGCGAGCTTCGCTGTAAACCGTCCTTTTGTTACGAACTCAGATCGCGGGCTGCATTTGCGCCGCTTCGGTCAGGCGGCGCGTATAGGCTTGTGCGGGCGCGGCAAAAATCTGGTCGGACGCGCCGGTCTCGACAACGCGTCCGTGTTGAAGCACCAGAACGCGCTCGCACATATGCCGCACGACGGCGAGGTCGTGGCTGATAAAGAGGTAGGTCAGCCCGTGCTCGCGGCGCAGGTCCGACAGGAGGTTCAGGATCTGCGCCTGCACGGTAAGGTCGAGCGCCGACGTCGGCTCGTCCAGAATCAGCACGCGCGGCTGCATGAGCAACGCACGCGCGATGCAGACGCGCTGGCGTTGCCCGCCCGAAAGTTCGTGCGGCAAGGACTGCAGATGCTCGTCGCGCAAGCCGACAGCGCGCGCCGCCGCGACGACAAGATCGTCGACCGCCCTGCCCTGCAATACGGTTCGCGCCATCGCGCGGGACAGAACCTCCAGCGGTTCGGCCAGCAGACGGCGCACCGGGCGTCGAGGATTGAGCGCTGCAGCGGGATCCTGAAACACCATCTGCACCGTCGGCCACGGCGCAGTGGACGGCGCGATGTCGATCGTGCCTGCGCTCGGCTGCAGCAAGCCCGCAATCGCCTGGCCGATCGACGATTTCCCCGAACCCGATTCACCGACCAGCCCGACAGACTCGCCAGGCGCGAGGTTGAACGTCACGTCCTGCGCGGCGACATGCGTCGCGCGACCGCTGCGAAAGACGATCTGCAGCCCGTCGGCGCGCACCAGGCTAGCTTGCATCGCTGCCTCCCGCGCCCGCCTTCCAACAGCGCGCGATATGCACGTCGCCTTCGACCGTCAACGCTGACGGCGTATGGCAGCGCGCTTCAACAAGCGCGCACCGGTCGGCAAAGCGGCAGCCGGTCGTGACGGCAGCGAGCGGCGGCACGAATCCGTCGATTGCAGGAATTGCTGCGCCGCGCGCAACGCGATCCGGCCGCGACGCCAGCAACGCGCGCGTATAGGGATGACGCGGCGCGGCCAATACCTGCGCGGTCGGCCCTGCTTCAACGATCCATCCGCCATACATGACGTACAGTCGCGCCGCCATATATGCGACCACGTTGACATCGTGCGTGATCAGCAACACACCGAGATTGCGCTCGCGCGCCTGGTCGCGGATCAGGCGCAAGACGTCCAACTGTACCGTGACGTCCAGCGCGGTCGTCGGCTCGTCGGCAATCAGAAGCGACGGCGTTCCGCTCAACGCCAATGCGATCACCACGCGCTGGCGCATGCCGCCACTGAGCTGGTGCGGATAGGATCGCAAGACGCGTTCTGGATCGGGCAATTCGAGCTGGGCCAGCAACGTCGCCGCATGCTGCCGTGCAGTGGCGCGGTCGGCATCGCGCCGTGCCCGTATCGCGTCGACGAGTTGACGGTCGATCCGCAGCGCCGGATTCAACGCGCTCATCGGCTCCTGGAAAATGAATCCGACCTGCGCGCGACGTGATGCACCTTCCACGCCGCCGACGCGAATGGCGCCGGCCACCGTATGGCCCGTCGCTTTCGGTAGCAGACCCGCGATCGACAAAGCCGCGAGCGATTTTCCCGACCCCGACTCGCCGATCAGCCCGACGATCTCGCCCGCCCCGACGCACAGATCGACGTCATTCAGCGCGCGCAGTCGGCGCGTGCCGACATCCAGCGTGAATTCTGCAACCTCCAACGCCAGCGCGGTCATCGCGGCCTCTCGCGCGGATCGAGCAGATCGCGCAGCGCGTCGCCCAGCAAGGTGAACAAGGAAACGGTGACGGTGATCGCCGCACCCGGGAAGAACGAATACCACCAGTGTGAAAACAAGAAGCTGCGGCTGGCGCTGATCATCGCGCCCCATTCCGAGGTCGGCGGTTGCGCGCCGAGGCCGATGAAGCTGAGGCTGGCCGTTGCAAGCAACGCCGCGCCGACATTGCCAGTGGCATAGACGAGCAAGGGCGGCAGCATGTTGGGCAGCAGGTTGGCGCGGATCTGATGCAGGTTCGACGCCCCCATCAGACGCGCAGCTTTGACGTAGTCGCGCCCGACGATCGCCAACGCTTCGGCGCGCGCAACACGGGCATAGACCGGGATCGACAATAGGCCGATGGCAAGCACCGCGTTGCGAAGATTGGGGCCCAGTGCGGCGGCCAAAGCCAGCGCGACGATCAAGGACGGCACCGACAGGATCGCGTCGATCATGCGCATCAACGCGCTTTCGACCCAACCGCCGACCAGCCCTGCGAAGCCGCCGATCAACATGCCGCCCGTCAGGCCGATTGCGATCGTCGACAAGGCCGCCAGCAGCGACACGCGCGCACCGAAGACGATCCGCACGAACAGATCACGCCCGACGTCGTCGGTGCCGAACCAATGCAACGCACTGGGCGGCAACAGGCGCTGATCCAGCTCGACGTGATTGGCGGGTCCCGCGAACAAGGCGGGGCCCAGCAGCGCGATCAGGATGATCGCGCCGCAACCAGCCGCGGCGAATAGCAATCCAGGTCGCAGCTTTGCCATCTCAACCAGCCGGCGCGCGCAAGCGCGGATCGATGCAGCGATAGGACAGGTCGATCAGCAGATTGATCACCGCATAACCGATCGAAACGAACAGGGTCACGCCCATGATGACGGGAAAGTTCAGATCGAGAATCGCGTCGAGCAAGTACGAGCCGATACCCGGCCAGGCAAAGACCGATTCGACTGTGACCGAGCCGAACAGCAGCCCTGCAAGCTCAAGCCCTGCGATCGTGACGAATGGCAGCAACGCGTTGCGCAGTGCATAGACCGACAGAATGCGCGCTTGCGAGATTCCGGCAGCACGCGCGGTGCGGATATGGTCTTGCGCCAGCACCTCGATCATCGCGGCGCGAATGATGCGCGCGAACGTGCCGATATTTCCGATCGCCAGTGCCGCGACCGGCAGCACGAGATGCGCCGTCGCATCGCGCAGCAAACGCCAGTCGCCACGCAACAGGCTGTCGAGCGTCAGCAACCCTGTCAGCTCGTGCGGCGTCAGACCGGGCGACAATCGTCCCGATGGCGGCGCCCATTGCAGCGCGCCGTAGAACAACCCGAGCAACAGCATCGCAACCCAGAAGCGCGGCGTCGAAATCGCAACCGTCGACAGGCCACGCAACACCGTATCGAGCGGCGACGGGCGCGCAGCGGCGGCGATCACACCCAACGGCACCGCAACCGCAACGGAAAGCAGCAGCGCCAACCCCATCAATTCGATCGTGGCTGGCAGACGATCCAGGATTTCGCGCAACACCGGCTGACCGGTCACGATCGAGGCGCCCAGATCGCCATGCAGGAGTGCCACGACATAGGTGGCATATTGCTCGTGCAGCGGCCGATCGAGCCCCAACGCATGCCGTAGCTGCGCAACTTCGGCGGCCCCCGCACGCGGCCCCGCAATCAATTGCGCCGGATCGCCAGGGATCACGTGCGAGATCACGAAGGTCAGAATTGTGACCGCGATCAACACGACAAACGTCGCAAGAACACGCCGGACCAGAAACGACGCAGCCGCCATTAGAGGATCGGCGCGCCCAGCGCCCATGGATGTGCCTGTTCGTAGAGATGTGCGGCACGCAGCAGAACTTCGTCGCAATGGCGGCGTCCGGTGACCAGCAACCCAACCGGCAATCCGGCACGCGTCACCCCCGCCGGCACGGAGATCGACGGTAGCCACGCGACGTTGGCGAAGATGGTGAACGGTTCGGCGTTGGTGTCGCGCGCATCGCGTCCTGCAACCTCGATCGGCATCGGGCCTTCGGCGCGATAGGGCTCGGTCGCTGCCGTCGGACACAACAACAGGTCGATGTCGTCGAACAATTCGCCGACCTCACGCGCCAGGCGCGTCAGGCGACGCTGCGACGCTTCGAGGTCTTCCAGCGTCGTATCCGCAAACCGTTGCAGCAGATCGCGCGGGCCGCCGCTGATCGCATCCGGTGCGACCGGCCATAAACCGTCCTGTCGCAACCGCGCTTCCAGCCGGTGCGCCGCGAACCGCGCCCAATCGGGATAGGTGTTGGTCAAGGCGATGCTGCGTTCGACCTGCACCAATTTTGCGGCGCGCATGAAGTCGCGTGCGGCTGCTTGCACAATCTGCGCGATTTCAGGATCGACGGGTGCAAAACCAAGATCGGGCGACCAGACCGTCTTGCAGCCCGCCACGTCCAGCAAGTCGATCGCGCGTTCATAGTTGATTGCCGGTCGCGGCAGGCTCATCCGATCGTTCGGACTGGGTCCTGCGGCAACGTCGAGATGGCGCGCTGCGTCGCGCACCGTCAGCGTCAACGCGCCGGCGCAACTCATATCCGACATACCGCTGGGGCGTCCGATCCGGCCGTGCGTCGATTTCAATCCGACGAGACCGGTGAAGGCTGCAGGTACGCGAATTGACCCACCGCCGTCGCTGCCGGTTGCGAACGGCACCAATCCGCCCGCAACCGCCGCCGACGAACCGCCGCTGCTGCCGCTCGGCGTACGTTCGAGGTTCCAGGGATTGCGCGTCGTGCCGAACGCCACCGTGCTGGTGACTCCGTCGAGCCCGAATTCAGCCGTCGCGGTTTTTCCAACCGGCACCGCCCCCGCTGCGCGCAGCCGCGCGACATGCGGACTGTCCTGCGTCGCAACCACCGGCGGATACAGGCCCGTACCGCTGCTGGTCGGCATCAACCTGCAATCTTCGTTGTCCTTGATACCGAACGGAACGCCGGCCAGTGGCCCGACATCTTCACCGGCAGCGATGCGGCGATCGATCGCCGCCGCCGCTGCGCGTGCTTCGGCGGGGTCGAGATGCACGAACGCGTTCAGCCGTGGATTTCCGTCGCCGATGCGAGCCCAGAAATGATCGAGCACCTCGACCGCACTGATGCGCCGTTCTCGAACTCCTGCCGCGATCGCGACCGCGGTCGCGCCCACCGTATCGAAATCACGTGCCATGTGCGGCCTTGCGAACGACGCCGCCCTGCATCACCAACGCGATCTGTTTGACGTCCTGCATGTCCTTCAGCGGATTGCCGCGCACCGCGACCAGGTCGGCAATCTTGCCCGGCTCCAGCGTGCCGATATCGGCAGACAGGCCAAGCAGGTCGGCGCCCGCCACTGTCGCGGCGCGCAACACGTCTTTCGTCGTCATGCCTGCATCCACCATCAAAATCAGCTCTTCCGCCTGCTCTTCGAAGGGCGAGAAGGCGCAGTCGGTCCCGAGCGCGATCTTGACGCCGCCTTGATAGGCAAGCCGCAGGCTTTCGACCTGGCGCCGATAGACTCCCTGCGCCACATCCTTGTTGACGCCACGATTTGCCGACGCGTTGGCCCACTCGTGCGGCGCCGACATGGTCGGGACGAAATATGCACCGGTTTTGCGGAACAGCCGCACCGCTTCTTCGTCGATCACCGTGCCATGCTCGATCGAATCGACGCCGGCTTTCAGAGCGGCGATTACCGACCGGCCGCTGATCGCATGCGCCATGACTTTGCGCTTCAGCCCGTGCGCCGTATCGACGATCGATTTCAACTCGTCGTCGGTGAAGTTGGCATCGGGATAGCCCGGCAACATCACGTTCACGCCGCCCGACGCTTTGATCTTGATCACGTCGGCACCGGAGTTGACGACGCGGCGTACGGCTTTGCGACAACCTTCGACGCCGTCGCAGATATTGTCGGCGAACTCGGCGCGCAGCAGCGCAATGATTTCGGGGCGCCAGTTGCGCGGATCGCCCTGCACGCCCGTCGGCCCCAACGGCTGCCCCGCCTGGATCAAACGCGGCGCAACGATAAGTCCCGCTTTGACCGCTCGCTTCAGCGCGTCGCCAACGGTTTCCGTCAGCGACCCTGCGTCGCGCACCGTGGTGAATCCATTCTCGACGACGATGCGCGCGTTGTTGACGCTGGCGATCGCAATGTCCGAGTCGGAATTCGCAAAGCCGCCAAGCATGCCTTCGGCCGGCGCGGCTCGCCCGGTGACCAGCGCTTCAAGATGGATATGCGCGTCGATCATGCCGGGAAAAACGAACTTGTCCTTGAGGTCGATCAGCTTCGCATCGGGCGCACCGATCTCGCCCGGCGACACGAATCCCGCGCGCAGTTCGGCAATACGCCCGTTGCGCACGACGATTGTCTGGTTGCTGACCGGATCGGTCCCGGGCACTGCCAGCACTGTGCCGGCATGAATGACCGACACGCCGTCGGCGAGTTGCGGCGCAATCGGGCCCAGCATGGACCGCAGCGGCTCAGCATCGCTCGAAAGCGCGGCGGCCAATGCAACGAACGCAACCAGACACCCCAAAACACGTCGCATTCCGACCTCCGGCCCGATGATTCAATTAGCCATGCACCCGTTCGGCGTACAAGATTTCTTCCAAGCAGAACTTAATGGTGACAAGCCGTTCGTCGCTGTATAACGTGATTTGTGATCACAGTTCAACGGCAATACGAGGAACCGCAAATGACCCGCCGGGTCGTCCTTCTGACCGCTTTGCTATGCGCCGTCGGCGTCGCAGGCCAGGCTCATGCCGCGCGCCTGACGGCGCAGCAGCTTGTCGAGCTCGGCGCATTCGACGGACTCGCTTTGTCGCACGACGGGCGCAGCTTGCTGGCCACGGCGACAGGCGCAGGCCGGCCCGCGACGGTCAAGATCGACGTCAAAACCGGCGCGCTGCAACGCGCTCCTGCGAGCGAGAAAGCGGAATTCGCAGTCGATTGGTTTCCGGATGACGCGCGCATCCTGATTTCACGGAACGAAGGCGACAGCGAAGCGACGCATCTCTTTGTGCGTGATCAGCACGGCAAGGACCGCGACCTGACGCCGGCGAAAGGCGCGCAAGGCAAATTCCAAGGCTGGGCGAAAGACGGGAAATCCTTCTTCGTCAGCACCAACGAGCGCGATCCCGCTGCGATCGACCTCTACGAATACGACACGACGACGATCGAACGGCGACTGCGCTTTCGCGGCGACGGCTATGTGATGGGTCGTACCCAGCGCGCAGCGATCAGCGCTGGGAAAGACCTGATCGCAGTCGAAAAGGTGCTGGGCTTCGCCGACAGCGAGGTCCACGTCATCGACATGGCGAGCGGCCGCACGGTCGCGTCGATTCCTTCGCAGCAATCGACCAACATCCCGCTTTTCTTCGAGGCTGGCGGCAAGGCGCTGTATTACATCAGCGACGCCGGCGGCGAGCATGTCGTGCTGCGCCGCTTCTCCTTGGTCGATCGACAGGACCGTGTCGAACTGGCCGTTGCGGGCGCCAGCATTCACCTCGCGCTGCCGTTGCCGGACGGACGCATGGTCGTGGTCTATGACCGCGACGGACGCAGCTTCATTCGCCTGCATGGACCGCGCGGCGACACGGACATCGCAATTCCGGCCGGCCTTCTCCATCCCGTGTCGATCACGCGCGATGGACGCTACGCCGCTTTCACGCTGCAATCGCCATACGCGCCATCGAGCCTGTATGTGATCGATCTCGCCGGCAAAGGCAGCTTGCGCCAACTGCACGTCGCGGGCGCGCCGACCTTGGCCGGCGTCGATCTGCCGGAGGTTCGGGCCGACTCGTTCACCAGCTCGGACGGGCTGCGTATCCCGGTCATCGCGTATCGTCCGCCGACGGGCGTGCAGCTACGCGGCGCCTTGTTGTGGGTACATGGCGGGCCCAGCGGACAGTCCGCGTTCGAATTCAACCCGATGCTGCTGTATCTCGCAGCCAACGGATACGCGGTGTACGCGGTCAACCATCGCGGTAGCAGCGGCTACGGTAAGAATTTCCAGCATCTCGACGACCTGAAACAAGGCGAAGGCAACGTTCGCGACCTGATCGAAGCAAGACAGGCGATGATCGACGCCGGCCTTTCGCCAGACGGGCGCGTCGCGATCATGGGCGGCAGCTTCGGCGGCTTTCTCACCTTGTCCGCCGCAATTCAGGCGCCGGATGCATGGTCGGCCGTGATCGATTTGTTCGGCCCGACCAATTGGGATCGCACGATGCAAGTGATGCCGGCGTCATGGGCGGCGCGGCGCATCGGCTTCCTCAAAAAGATCGGCGATCCGGCGCCGGATGGCGGCGCCTATCTACGGTCGATCTCGCCGCTGTTTCGCGCGGCAGAGATCCGCGCGCCGTTGCTAGTGCTGCAAGGCACCGACGATCTTCGCGTCGTCAAACAGGAATCCGACGATCTGGTCGCTGCGGTCGAAGCCGCAGGACGGAAAGTCGACTATGTCGTGTTGGCTGGCGAAGGCCATGGCTGGCCGATGCAACGCGACAACCAGTTGACGACGCTGGCGCGGATTTCGGGCTTTCTCGACTTGCACGCCGCGGCACGATGACAGCAACGATCCGGCGGCGCGCATTTCTACATACAAGCCTGGCTGCGGCCGGGCTTGGCGTGCTGCCCGGTTCGATGGCACGCGCGCATGGCACGTCGACGTCGCTGGTGATCGGCCGCGCGATCGAAGCGACGACGATTGATCCCGCACGTACGACACGCATGTCGGATTTCGGATCGATTGCGCTGGCCTATGAAACGCTGACCTCGCTGCGTCTTGCCGACGGTGTTCCAACCGCGGATCTTGCGCCCGCGCTGGCGGCGACCTGCAGCTCGGACGACAACGTGACATGGCGGTTTCGCCTTCGCGCCGGTGCCCGGTTCGCGAATGGCAGCGCCGTTGACGCCGACGCGGTTGCGCGCAGTTTTGCGCGGCTGTTTCAGGCCGATCAGGGCCCGGCTAAGGCCTTGTCGTTCGTGCGCAATGTCAGCGCCCGCGACGGCGAGGTCGAAATCACGCTCACAGCAGCCCTGCCCGCCTTTCCGCTGCTGCTCAGCTTGCCGATGTTTGGCATCGTCGACGCACGCGCATCGGACGATCCATCCTGGTTCGCAACCAACAGCGCCGGGTCGGGTCCCTACCGCCTGTCGTCCTGGCACCGCGGCACCGAACAGATTTTCACCGCCGCGCGCGACCTGCCGTTCGACACCGTCATCTTCCGCACCATTCGCAGCAGCCTGTCGCGCGTCGGCGAGCTGCGCCAAGGCGACATCGATTTCGCGGAAAGCCTGTCGCCCGACGAAGCCGATCTGCTTGCCGCCTCGCCGGGCGTGACGATCGCGAGCGGCGCCGGCGCAGCGTTGACCTATCTCGAAATGAACAACCAGCGCGCGCCGTTCACCGACCTGCGCTTTCGCCAGGCCGTCGATGCAGCGCTGAATCGCGAAGCCATGCTGGCGCATCTGTTGCGCGGGCATGGGCGCATCCCAGCCGGCTTGTTGCCGGCGGGTGACACGGCATCGACACGCCCACGCTACGATCCGCATGCTGCTGCTGCGCTGGCGCGCGCGGTCGGTGCGTCACTCACGCTGACGCTCAACTACATTCCCGCCGATGCTTTGACGGACGCGCTCGCGGTGACGATCCAAAGCAATCTTGGCGACGCCGGTATTCCGGTTACGTTGCAGCCGCTCTCCGCCTCCTCGTTCGGCGCCAAAGTGCGATTTGCTGGCGACTTCGATCTGGCGCTTCGTGATTACACGGCGGATTTCCCGGATCCCTGGATCGTTCTCGATTTCTTGTATGCATCCAAGAATATCGGCCCGTCGGGAAATCTCTCGCGTTATGCCTCGCCCACGGTCGATGCGCTGCTCGATCGCGCCGCATCGTCGCTCGACGCGGCACCGCGCGCTGCGCTGTATCGCGACGCCGAAGCCGCCATTCTCGCCGATACGCCGCACGCCGTTCTGTTCTGTCGCGACGCGTTGATTGCCGCGCGCAGCGACCTGCGCGGGCCGATGCCAAGTTTCTGGCAGCCGCAAATTTATCCGGCTGCGTTTCTTTCACGAACTCTTCGCTGAGGGGCGATGCCGTCTTCTTCTGTGCAAATCGTTGCAGTTGTCGGCTGCGGCACGATCGGAACCAGTTGGGCCGCCTGTTTCGCGCGCGCCGGCCTGACAGTTCGTCTGTTCGATGCAGATCCGGCGCGACCGGCGTTTGCACGGGCCGAAGCGATCGAGATGCTGCGCGCTTCGGGCGACGTCACGGGCGGCGACGTCACTGCGCTGCAGGCGCGGATTCAACTTGCCGACACGCTCGAACAAGCGGTGCAGAACGCCGACTACGTACAAGAGAATGCGCGCGAACAAGCCGGCGAAAAGACGGCGCTGTTCGAGCAACTCGATGCGCTGGCGCCACCCGACTGCATTCTCGCAAGCTCGTCGTCGGCGATCCTGCCGTCGAGCTTTCTTGCCGGTCTGCCGGGCCGGTCGCGCTGCCTGGTCGCGCATCCGTTCAACCCGCCGCATCTGATCCCGGTCGTCGAACTGGTCGCGCCCGCCTGGGTTGCACCTGAAATCCTGGCGCGCACGGCGACCTTTCTTGAGTCGATCGGACAATTGCCGATCTATGTTGCGCGCGAAGTCGACGGCTATGTCGGAAACCGACTGCAGGTCGCGGTCGTCAACGAAGCGATGGCGTTGATCGATCGCGGCGTCGTCAGCCCCGGCGACCTGGATCGTTGCGTCACGCAGGGCCTTGGTTTGCGCTGGGCCTTCATCGGTCCGTTTGAGACAATGGATCTCAACGCACCGGATGGCTTCGCCGGTTATGTCGGGCGGTTCGGCGACAGCTATCAACAACTCGGCCGCACGTTGGCGCTCGACTCGCCGTGGTCGCAGGAGGCAATCGACCGCGTTGCTGCGTGGCGGCGATCGGAACTTCCACTCGCCGATCTCAAACAGCGGCAGGCATGGCGCGACGATCTGATCCTGCGCATCCGTGCGCTCGTCGCAAATGCCGACGCGGTGACAAGCTCCTCGCGGTAGACCTGCAAAGACCCGCCGAGTACGATGCCGGCTCGGTTCGGCACTGTTCGGAGGCATTTGGAAATGCAGCTCGTCTCAACGGAGACGGTCTACAGCCGCGTTTATGCGGAAGTCCGCGACGCGCTGATGTCAGGCGCCTTCCAACCCGGTGAACTGGTCACCATCCGCTCGCTCGCCCAACGGCTTGGCACCAGCCCAATGCCGATCCGCGACGCGCTTCGCCGTCTGCTGGCCGAAAATGCGCTGGAGACGCAGCCCAACCGGACCGTGCGCATTCCCGTACATAACGCCACCAGCACCAAAGACCTGCTCGAAGCGCGATGCGCGCTCGAAGGCATGGCGGCTGCGAAAGCGGCGCACGTCATTACACCGGCCGAACTGTCGAAGATCGAAAAGATTCATGCGGCGGCGCTGCGTGCGTTGGCCAAAGAGGACACGGCCGAGTATCTGCGCCAGAATACTTTGTTCCATCGCACGCTGTACGCGGGCGCGCATTCCAACATTCTTCTGCCGCTGATCGAGTCGCTGTGGCTGCAATATGCGCCGGTCATGGCCCTGTCGATGCGCACCATCGAAGCGACGCAGAAAGACTGGCGGCGCGTCGGCGATCAGAACCACCAGGAAATTATCAAAGCACTTCGCAACCGCGATGCGCGCGCCGTGCGGCGTGCGGTCGAAGCCGACATTATGGAACCGACCAAACTTCCCGGCTTCTGGAACTTGTTCACGTTGCCCGGTTATGGAACGGCCCCCAAACGGCGCCGCCGTTCATCATCGACGACGCAGAAGCCAACGACCGATACGAAAAAACGAGTCGCGTCGCTTCGTACGAGCTGAACAAAAAGACGCGGACCGGCACATGGCCGGCCCGCGCCGTTGCGGATCTTGTCAGAACTTCGCGCGTACTTGGGCACCGACCTGGCGGGGAGGTGTAATGGTCCAGAACAAGGATCCATCCGGTGACGCTGATGTGCCGACGACCGACAACGAGTTGAAGATGTTCTTCACGAAGAGGCCCGCTTCCCACCACGTGCCTTCGACCGACAGGTTGATGTTGGTCTGATAGACGCGGTCGCGTGCATTGTTGCCCGATGGCGCACGCAGGTCGGTGTAGAAGCCGCCGGTATAGTGATAGTCGATGCCGAGATTGCCGGTGAGACCGTCAACCAGCGGCCGGCGATACATCGCACCGACATTCCAGGTCAGCTCAGGCACACCCGGAATTGGACTTCCCGCCTTGCTGCCGACGATGTTCGGCGACGCCTGATCCAGACGCGCATGCGCATAGCCCAAGCCCGCATTGATCTCGAGATCGTCGAACGGACGCAGACGGACTTCCAACTCTCCACCACGGCTCGACGCCGCGCCGCCATTGGTGCGGTAATTGAACCCGCATTGCAGCGACTGCTGTAGCTGGATCTGCGACCAGCGGATCAGATAGCCGGTCGCGTTCACCATTACGCGATCGTTGAGCCACGCATTCTTGGTCCCAAGTTCGTAGCTCCACAGCGAATCCGGATTGAACCCTTTCGGCGACGAGCTCAGCCCCAGCGCCGCGAGGTCGTTGCTACAGACTGCAGTCGGAACGACGTAGTTGCCGCCACCCGCGCGATAGCCCTTCGCCGCGCTGGCATAGACCATGTGGTCGGGATCGAACTGGTACGCGACCACGCCTTTCGGATTGGTACCTTCATACGAAATCGAGCCAAAGGTCGGCGGCGCCAGACCACCATTGAGGAATCCGTCATTCTGGTCGCGGAATTTCGAACGGCCGTCATACCGGCGCACACCCGCCGTCACCGACAACGCGTCGGTGATCTTGTAGGTCGCCTCGCCGAACTCGGCGAGTTCGTAGACTTTCTTGTAGGCCGCTTTGGCGAAGAACAGATCGTTCGCGACCGCATTGGCACCGGTCAGGCCCAGCGCACGCGAAAAGCCGGGCGTCTGCGCCAGAACCGACGCGGCTTCCGAGTAACGGTTGTAATAGACGCCCGCGATCCATTGCAGCGGACCATTGCCGTTCGACGTCAAACGCACTTCCTGCGTGACGCTGCGCGGCTGACTGGTCGTGTTGAATCCAGTCGTCTGCGCGTCGCCGAAGATCGAACTCAACAGCCGCGTGAAGTCTGTCGATCCGGTCGCCTTGCGCTGCACCCAGGAGGTGGTGGACAGCAACTTGGCCGGGCCGAAATCATATTCAGCGGTCAGGTTGGCGATCGTCGCCGCGTCGGTGTGCGGTTCGTTCTGCGCCGTCGAAACTGCGGTGCGATCTTTGCCGTAGCGCGAATCGACCTGCCCGACATTGGCGTAGCGATCGTCGAACGCGTTGAACTGCAGCGACACGCGCAGTTGGTCGGTCGGCGTGAACAGCAAAGCCAGACGACCGCTGCGCAGGTTGGCGCTGTCGATGTCTTCCTGGCCCGCCGCGAGCGCCGCTTTTACGTCCGGCTGCAGACTGCGCAACCGCAACAGCGCGTTGTCGGGAACCCGATCGACGAAGCCGCCGAGATGCCGGTAATAGCCGTTCAGGCGCGCCGCGACCTTGCCTTCGACAACCGGCACGTTGAGAACGGCATCGACGCCGTAGCCGGTCGAACCGCCATCGGTTGAAGTCAACAGTGCGTGCGCTTTGCTTTCCCAGCGATCCAACTGCGGCTGGTTCTGCAGAATGCGGATCGTGCCGCCCATCGAACTGGCGCCATACAACGTGCCCTGCGGCCCGCGCAGCACTTCGATCCGCGCGACGTCGAAAATCGCGGGATCTGACGCGCCGGTGCGATTGTCGTCGGTCGTAAGCGGTGTCTCGTCGAGATAGAACGACACGGTCGCACCCGACCCGGCGAGATTGGGAATGCCGCGCAATGCAAAGCGCGTTTCACCCGGACGGTCAGCGGTGAAGGACAAACCCGGAATGCCACGGGCGTAGCCTTCGATGCCTTCATAGTTGAGCGCTTCGATCTGGCGCCCGGTCACGACCGACACCGCTTCCGGAACTTCCTGCAGCCGTTGCGCGCGCTTTTGCGCGGTCACGACCACCTCTTCGACCTGCGCCCAGGCCGGGTCCGGATGTGCGGCAAACAAACCGATCGCAGCGACCACGGTCGCTTGAATCAGCCGGCCAGGATTCGAGCGCGCGCGGCGCCCGGTTCGGGTTTCGTCCATCCCACTCCCCTTATCGTTCTTCGCCGGCGCCCCCGCCGCCGATCAAAGCTAAGCGGCACCAAAACCCTCCCGTCAAGTGATCTGTGATCACAGTTAGCGGTTTTTGTGATCACAGTTACGGAGGCTGCTCGAAAAGCGCCCGGCATGACAAAAGAAGTCGCTATCTGCTGCGTATGTTTGCAAAGCGCGTGCGCGCCGTACGCCAGGTCGGCGTGCAGCGTTGCGGCGCAATTCATGCGCGACGCGTTTCGCCGCGTTGGTTTTCGCGTGAAGATAGTCGCCGGCGCGACCTATCTGGCGGCGCGCACCTTCTCGACCATGCGCTTGATCGCATCGAGCACGACGTCGGGCTTGTCGCGCCAGACGAAGTGACCGGCGCCGGGAACGAAGATCTCTTCGCGGGCTGGCGATGCAGCAGCGAATGCAACATGGGCGCGGCGCAGCGCCTGATTGCGCGCCTCGGTTTCGCCCCAGCTTTTCTCGGCAACGATGTCGATGACCGGCATGGTGGCCGGGAAATCGACCTGGCGCACGCGCTTGACCGTATCGCCATATCCTAACAATTGCGGGATCAGAACGCGGGCCGCATCCGGCTTGGCCTTCTCCAACTCGCCGAATTGCGGCTGGTACAGATCCAGTAGATGTTTGACCTCGGCCTCGTCGAAGAACGACGCCAGGTTGGCGTCGACCAGCACGACGCCGGCAATGCGTTTGTCGGTGGCCGCCATCAACTGTGCGATAAAGCCGGCATAGGAATGCGCCACCAGCACGACCGGCGCACGCACTTCGCACAGATCCAACGCACGCTGCAGCGACGCAACCGTCGTATCGATGCTGAACGGACCTGGTTGCAGCTCGCTCTTGCCGAGCCCCGCACGATCATAGACCACCGTGCGCACGCGGGCGGCGGCGCGCACCTTCTCGGGGATGTCGCCCCAGGCGGTGGAGTCGTTGCCGCTGCCGGCTTCAAACAGCACGGTGGGCGTCCCCGCGCCGCTGGTTTCGATCCAGATTTTGTGATCACCGACATTGACGCGCTCGGCGCCGGCCCTGCTGCAGCTCGGCGCCGCGTTGGCGACGCCATGGATCAGCAAAGCGCCAAGGGCACCGGCAAGAATCTGTTTCATCGCGTCCTGCTTTCACCTGAGTCGCGCCGACGCTGGGCCACGCGATTCATGTAAGCAAACGTTCTTCTGCGAGTGAGCGATCACTTGACCGCTTCCCGCCGGACCGAAACACTCGGCCCGCGTAAAACGGGGAGCGCGTGACATGAAATTTGCGTTTGGCTTGCTGGCGGCGACGATTGCTGTGCCCGCAGCTGCTGCGGACGACCTCACCAACTTTCGCGCGCTGTACAAGGAACTGGTCGAGATCAACACGACCTTGTCGGTCGGAAGCTGCACCGACGCCGCCAAGGCGATGCAGGCGCGCCTGAAAGCGGCCGGCTATAGCGACAAAGACATGTTGTTGGTCGTTCCGCCCGGCATGCCGAAGAAAGGCAATCTGGTCGCCGTGCTGCACGGCACCGACAAGGCCGCGAAAGCAATCCTGCTGCTGGCCCATATCGACGTGGTCGAAGCCAAGCGCGCCGACTGGAAACGCGACCCGTTCAAACTGACCGAAGAGAACGGCATGTTTTACGGGCGCGGTGCCAGCGACGACAAAGCGATGGCCGCCGTCTTCACCGACAACATGATCCGCTACAAAAAAGAGGGTCTCAAACCCAAGCGCGACATCAAGCTGGCGCTGACCTGCGGCGAAGAAACGCCGCATGATTTCGACGGCGCGCAATATCTCGCCGAGAAACACCGGCCGTGGGTCGAAGCTGAGTTCGCGCTGAATGAAGGTGCTGGCGGGCGCCTCGATAAAGACGGCAAGCATCTCGCGCTCGACATTCAAGCGGGCGAGAAGATCTATCAGGACTTCCAGCTGGAAGCGACCGGGCCAGGCGGACATTCGTCGCGACCGACCAAGGGCAACAACCCGCTCTATCACGTCGCCGCCGCGCTTTCGCGGATCGAAGCCTACGAGTTTCCCGTCGCGATCAACGCAGTCACCAAAGCGAATTTCGAAAAGACGGCGCTGGTCGACAAGCCCAACGCTGACGACCTGAAAGCGGCGGCTGCCACGGCCGATGCCGAAGCGGTTGCCCGCGTCGCGCGCGACCCGTCGCGCAATTCAATGATGCGCACAACGTGCGTTGCGACTCAGATCGAAGGCGGCCACGCCCCCAACGCGCTGCCGCAGCGTACGCGTGCGAACGTCAATTGCCGCGTGCTGCCCGGCGTGCCGATGGAAGAGATCCGGCAACAGCTGATCAAGGTGATCGCCGATCCGACGGTCGAGGTAACTGCGATCGGTGCACCCGGCTTCAATGCGCCGGTGCCGGCGCTGACACCGAAGATCCTCGGCCCGGCGACGCAAGTCGCCGCAAAATTGTGGCCGGACGTGCCGTTGATTCCGGCCATGAGCACGGGCGCGACCGATGGGCGCTATCTCAACGAAGCAGGCATTCCAACCGTTGGTCTCAGCGGCATGTTCCACGGCCCCGAAGGCGCCGGCGCGCACGGGCTGGACGAACATATTCGCGTGCAGTCGCTATATGACGGCCGCGAGTTTCTGTACCAAGTGGTGAAGCTCTACGCCGACCAAGCGAGTTGATGTGACCAAAGCGAAAAAGCCTGCTGCCGCGCCTGCGACCGCCAAGACCGGGAAGATCCGTGTCGGAATCGGCGGCTGGACGTTCGAGCCGTGGCGCGGGGGCGTGTTCTTTCCCAAGAAGCTGTCGAAGGTGCGCGAGTTGGAATTCGCGTCGCGCGCCGTTACCTCGATCGAGATCAACGGCACCTATTACAGCTCGCAAAAGCCGCAGACCTTCCGCAAATGGCGCGAGGAAACGCCCGACGACTTCGTGTTTTCGGTCAAGGCGTCGCGCTTCATGGTGATCCGCAAGGATTTGCGCGACGCCGCGGAATCGATCGACCGCTTCTTCGATAGCGGCGTCGCCGAGCTAGACAAGAAGCTGGGCCCGATCTTGTGGCAGTTGGCACCGACCAAGAAATTCGACGAAGAGGAAATCGCCGAATATCTGGGTTTGATGCCGCGCGGCTTTCAGCACGCGCTCGAAGTGCGCAATCCCAGCTTCAACGATCCGAAATTGTGGCCGCTGCTCAAAGCACACAATGTCGCGTTGGTTCGCGCCGACCACGAGACCTATCCCGATATCGATCAGGACACGGCGGATTTCTCGTATTACCGGCTGCAGCGGACGCAGGCCGATATCGAAACCGGCTATGCCGCCAAAGATCTCGATCGCTGGGCCGAGGTGCTGAAGACGCGCGCTGCGACCGGCAACGACGTGTTCTGCTACATGATTTCCGGCGCCAAAGAACGGAATCCCGCGGCGGCGCAGGCGATGCTGGAACGGCTGAAATAGCATCACAAGAAACAGGTCGTCCGGGAACGAACCAGGCACTATCTGATCGCCATGACCAAGTTCCATATGTTCGAAACTGCGATCGGCGTTTGTGGCATCGTTTGGCGCGACGAGCGGGTCGTTGGATTCAGCCTGCCCGAAGCGACCGAGGCGGCGACGCGCGCGCGGCTGCTTCGGCGTTTCCCCGACGCAACCGAAGATGCGCCGACGTCGACGGTGCAACGCGCAATTGACGGAACGATTGCGCTGATCCGTGGCGAGAAAATCGATCTCAACTTCGTCGATTGCGATCTCAGCGCAACCCCCGAGTTCAATCGCCGCGTCTACGAGATCCTATGCACGGTTCCAGCCGGTGAAACCGTAACCTACGGCGACATCGCGCATCGCCTGGGCGATCCCGGTGCAGCGCGCGCAGTCGGCCGTGCGCTGGGCGAGAATCCGATTCCGGTGATTGTGCCCTGCCACCGCGTACTTGCAGCGAGCGGCAAGAGCGGCGGTTTTTCTGCGCCGGGTGGTGCGGACACGAAGTTGAAGCTGTTGTCGATCGAAGGCGCTCGCACCAACGACGTTCCGTCGCTGTTCGACACACCACTGCCGCTGGCGCGCAAGCGTACTTAGTAATTCGGCCATACGCCCGGCGTCGCCAGTTCGAGAACATGGCCGTCGGGATCGTCGAAATAGAGGCTGCGTCCGCCGCGCGCCCAGTTCACTTCGCTGCGCACGGGAATGCCGAGCGTTTTGAGGCGGTCTTTCCACGCATCGTACGCGTCGGTCGGAATCGCAAACGCGATATGCAGCGGACCGCTGCCGTCATGGCCCGGGATCATACCGCCCGGATAGGTCTGGTTGTCGTTGCGTGACCCTCCGCGCCGCCACAGCAGCAACACGCTGCCTGGTGCGACCGCGAACGACGCGCCGCGATCGCCCAGCGTCTGATGCGTTAAACCAAGCACCCGGTCGTAGAAGGCGACCGACCGGTCAAAGTCATCGACATAGAGCGAGGTCTCGAGGATCGCGCCCAGTGCGGGTCTATCGTTTGTTTCCATGGGCTTGGCCCCTCCTTGACCGCAATGCTGCACCTTGGCAGGTTATGCGAACCATTCTCATTTTCGCTGGATTTGCCATGCGCCGCCTCGTTCTTGCTGCCCTGCTCGTTGCCTCGCCCGCCTTCGCGGCCGAGCAGGTGAACGTCTATTCGGCCCGGCATTACGACGCCGACATCAAGCTGTTCGAGCTGTTCACCAAAGAGACCGGCATCAAGGTCAACGTCGTCGAAGACGAAGCCGACAAGCTGATCCAGCGCATCAAAGCCGAAGGCGCAAACAGCCCCGCAGATCTGTTCATCACCGTCGATGCGGGACGCTTGTGGCGCGCGCAGGAAGCCAACGTGTTGCAGCCGGTGCGCAGCGAGAAACTCGAGAAGCTGGTGCCGGCGCAACTGCGCGAACCGGGTGGTCTTTGGTACGGGCTGACCAAGCGCGTGCGCATCGTGATGGTGAACAAGGACAAGGTGCAACCGAACGAGATCACGCGCTACGAAGATCTCGCCGATCCGAAATGGAAAGGCCGCATCTGCGTGCGTTCGTCGAACGCGGTCTACAACCAGTCGCTGGTCGGTTCGATGATTGCGGCTGACGGCATGGCGGCAACCGAGAAATGGGCCAAAGCGCTGGTCGCCAATCTCGCCAAGCCGCCGCGCGGCGGCGACATCGATCAAATTCTGTCGGTCGCAGCCGGCGAATGCGACGTCACCTTGGCGAACAACTATTACCTCGCGCGGCTGATCCATTCGTCGAAACCGTCAGAGAGCGAGCCCGCGAAAAAGATCGCGGTCGTGTTCCCCAACCAGGCCGATCGCGGCACGCATTCGAACATTTCGGGCGCTGGCGTGGTGCGCTCGGCGCCGCACAAAGACAATGCGGTGAAGCTGCTCGAATTCCTCGCGTCCGACGAAGCGCAAAAGTTGGTCGCCGACGAGAATTACGAATACCCGATCCGCGAAGGCCTGCCGGTGCAGGTGACGCTGGCGGGCTGGGGCCAGTTCAAAAGCGACGCAATGAACGCCGCCTTGTTCGGCCGCAACAATGCCGACGCGCTGAAACTGATGGATCGCGCTGGCTGGCGGTAATCAAATCCGCAGCACGATCCACAAGACGATCAGGCTTTCGACCGTCCAACCGAGCGCAATCACGAACGAGCCGCTGACGATGCGACGCATGGCGCGCGCGTCGTCGGCGCCGCGCGCCAGACGCAGCAACGCCGGACGTTCGATCAGCAGGCTCCACACGACGACCAGCACGTTGACCAGGTTGGCGATCGTCGCGGCGTAGAACAGCGTGCCGGGATGCGGCACGACCCAGACCAGCATTGCGACGGCCATATAGGCGAACATCGACGGCACCGTCGTCGCCATCGCCATCCGCACCAGATGCGCGCGCGCCGCGCGACCGGTCTGGTCGGGCGCAAGATCGCGCCAGGTCGGGTAATGCACCACCGCCAGCGCCCACGCGACTCCGACATTGTAGATCGACAATGTCAGCGCCAGGAATTCCAGGAAGCGCGGCAGCGCCGCCAGCATTTGCGGACTCAAAGTGGCGGCTGCTCCGTGCCGGGACGGCTTGCCGCCACGGCTCGCGACAACAGGATCACCGGCACCAGGCCGACTGCGACGATCAACAACGATGCGGTCGAGGCTTCGCCCAACCGTTCATCCGATGCCAGGCGATAGACGCGCGTCGCCAAGGTTTCGAAATTGAACGGCCGCACGATCAAGGTCGCGGGAAGTTCTTTCATCACGTCGACGAACACGGTCAGCAACGCAGTCAGCACGCTGCCCCACACGATCGGCAGATGGATAAAGAACAAGGTGCGTGTCGGACCGCGGCCCAAGGTGCGCGCGGCCGCGTCGAGCGACGGGCTGACTTTTCCCAAGCCCGATTCCATTGCGTTGGCCGCAACCGCAAGAAAGCGCACGAGATACGCAAACAACAACGCGAACATGCCACCGGTCAGCATCAATCCGGTCGAAAGCCCGAAGCTGGCGCGCGCCCAACTGTCGATTGTGTTGTCGAAATAGGCGAACGGCACCAGCAAGCCAACCGCGATCACCGATCCCGGAATCGCATAGCCCAATGTCGCAAGCCGCGCCGCCCAACGTACCGGCTTGGCCGGCGCCAGACGCAGACCGTACGCAAGAATGACGGCTGCCGCTGTCGTCACCACCGCGCCCAGCGCGGCAAGCGTCAAGCTGTTGGTGGCGAGATCGACGAAGGCGGTCAGGCGCAATTGATCGCCCTCTTCCCACGCCAATTTGGCGAGATGCGCTGCCGGCACGGCAAAGCCCAGCAACGGCGGCAACAGGCACGCGGTAAACGCACCCAACGCTGCCAGACCGCGCAGGCGATAGCCGGGTAGAGTCTGCCAACGCTGCGTCGTGTGATCGAAGCGCGCCGGACCGCGGCTGGCGCGCTCGAACACCAGCACGGTGAAGACGCACAACATCAGCAACGCGGCGAGCTGCGTCGCTGCCACCGGCTCGCCCATCGCAAACCAGGTGCGATAGATGCCGGTCGTGAATGTATCGACGCCGAAGTATGAAACCGTGCCGAAGTCGGCCAGCGTTTCCATCAATGCGAGTGCCAAGCCACCAACAATGGCAGGTCTTGCCAAGGGCAACGCGACTTCAACGAAGCCGCGCCACGGGCTGCGGCCCAAGGTGCGCGCCGCTTCGAGCACGCACACCGATTGCGCCAGAAACGCTGCACGCGCCAGCAGGTAGACGTAGGGGTACAGCACCAGCGACATCACGATTGCGGCACCGCCGAGCGAACGGATTTCCGGCGCCCAATAATCGCCGTGCTGCCAACCGGTCAGGGCGCGCAACGCGGTCTGCACCGGTCCGGTGAATTGCAGCAGGTCGGTATAGGCGTAGCCGCTGAGATAGGTCGGCATCGCCAACGGCAACAGCAGCACCCAGTTCAGGTGGCGCGACAGCGGGAACCGACACATCGTCACCAGCCAGGCGCTGCTGACGCCCAACAACAACGTGCCGGCGCCGACGCACAGCGCCAGCAGCACCGTGTTGATCACGTAGACGCCCAGCACCGTATCGACGAGATGCTCCCAGACCGCGCGATCGGGATGGAACAGCCCGGCCGCGACCGTCGCCAGCGGCACCAGCACCGGCAAGGACAGCAGGATCGTCGCAATGCCCCAGCCGCCGATACGGGCGCGGAACGCACCTTCGGCGCGGGCTGCTGGCGGGTTTTGGGTGGCGACGTGGCTCATGCGGGCGCTTCGCTTGTAGGCTCCGGCGCGCGGCGGGTACAAGAGCCGCCCCAGCTACGCGCAACAAGAACAATGGCTTCCGCGATGTCGCACCCCTACCGACCCCGCCCCATCTCGGGCTTTCCTGAATTGCTGCCCGAGGTGCGTCTGGTCGAGCAGGCCTATCTCGACAAGATCCGCCGCACCTTCGAACGCCACGGCTTCGCCTCGATCGAGACGCCGTCGGTCGAAGAGCTGGACGTGCTGCTGGCCAAGGGCGAGACCGACAAAGAGATCTACGTGCTCGAACGTCTGCAGGCGGACGACGCGTCGGCGAAGGATGCGCGGCTCGGTTTGCACTACGACCTGACGGTGCCGTTCGCGCGCTATGTCGCGCAGCATTTCAACGAGCTGACTTTCCCGTTCAAGCGCTATCAGATGCAGCGCGTGTGGCGCGGCGAGCGTCCGCAGGAAGGTCGCTACCGCGAATTCCAGCAATGCGACGTCGACGTCATCGGCGTCGACAATCTGGCGCTGTCGTTCGACGCCGACATTCCCGCCGTCGCGATGGAAGCGATCAAGTCGCTGGGCGTCGACGACGTGCGCCTGCATGTCTCGAACCGCAAGATTCTCGACGGCTATCTGCAGGTGTTAGGGATCGAAGATCGCGTCACGGCCATTCGCTGGCTCGATAAACTCGACAAGCTCGGCAACGTTCCGGTTGTTGCGGGCCTCGCTGCCGCCGGCATTGAGTTCGAAGCAGCGGCGGCGGCAGTTGCGCTCGCCGCAATTCCTGTTGGCGATCCAGCCTGGGCTGACAAGGCGCGCAAGCTGGCGGCGCAATCGAACACGACCTTCGACACCGGAGTCGAAGAACTGACCACCGTGCTCGACACGTTGGCAGCGCTCGGCATCGACAATGTCGCGGCCGATCTCTCGCTGGCGCGCGGCTTCGATTACTATACTGGCAGCGTCTATGAAGGCCGCTTCATCAACTATCCCGGCTATGGCAGCGTCGTTGCCGGCGGCCGCTACGACGATCTCGCCGGTTCCTTCATCAACAAGAAGCTGCCGGGCGTCGGCATCTCACTCGGCTTTTCTCGCTTGTTCGCAAAGCTCCAAGCGGAAGGGCGGCTCCCGATCGGCCCATCGACGCCGACGCAGGTGCTGGTCGCGCTGCCCAGCGACGAGCGTCGCGCGTTGGCACTCGCGACGGCAAAACAGCTCCGCGATCGCGGCCTGAACGTCGAGATCTATCACGCACCGCAGAAGTTGGCGCGCCAGCTGACCTACGCCGAAAAGAAGGGCATTCCCTTCGTGTGGTTTCCGCCGTTCGACGATGACGGCAAGCATGAGGTGAAAGACATGGGTGCGAAGACGCAGAGCGAAGCCGACCCGCGCACCTGGAACTTGCCCGCATGAGCGTTGAAACCGACCTGCCCCGTATGATCGAGCTGGCGCGCGATGCGCGCACGCGGTCCTACTCGCCCTATTCCAAGTTCAAAGTCGGCGCTTGCGTGCGCGGCGCGTCGGGCGAGCTATATCCCGGCGCCAATGTCGAGAACGCGGCCTACCCGCATGGAAGCTGCGCCGAGACCTCTGCGTTGGACAAAATGGCGAACGCAGGCGAGCGACGCCTGTCCGCCATCGTTGTGATCGGCGGCGGCGACGCGCTGGTGACGCCGTGCGGCGGTTGTCGTCAGCGCATTCGCGAATTCGGCGATCCGACGACGCCGATCATTATTTGCGGCGAAGACGGGACGATCCGCGCGCGTTTTACGTTGGACGAGCTGCTGCCCCACAGTTTCGGACCTGACCATCTCGCATGACGTTGGAATTGGACGACGCGACGCGCACGCTGGTCGATGCCGCGCGTAAAACCGGCGAACCGGACGCGGCACTACGTGCCAAGTTGATTGCGTGCCTCGACTATACGCGGTTGGACGACACGATCGAGGAAGCCGCGCTCGACGCGATGGCGGCGCGTGCAGCGGCGGCAAAGGTCGCTGCGATCTGCATTCCACCCGCCTGGGTGGCGCGCGCGAAGCAAGCGTTGGCCGGCAGCAAGGTCGCGATTGCGACGGTGGTGAATTTCCCCGGCGGCGAAGACGGGCCAGAAACCGTGCACGATGTCACGGTTGCCGCGGTGCGCGACGGCGCCGACGAGATCGACGTCGTGTTTCCCTACAAACGCTTCCTGGCCGACACCGCGCCGCCCGCGTCGCGCACGCTGCGCACCTGCCGCGACGCATGCGGCATGGATGTGCGGATCAAAGTCATTCTGGAAACCGGCGCGTTTCATTCGACCGAAGCGCTGCAACGCGCGGCTGCGGTCGCAATCGATGGCGGCGCGGATTTCCTGAAAACCTCGACCGGCAAGATCCAGCAGGGCGCAACCTTGGAAGCTGCAGCGGTGCTGCTGGCGCAAATCGAAGCCAGCGGCTTTCCAGTCGGGTTCAAAGCATCCGGCGGCGTGCGCACGCCGCAGGACGCCGCGTCCTATTTCACGCTCGCTGAGTCGATGCTGGGAAAAGGCTGGGCGACGCCCGACCGGTTCCGCATCGGTGCCAGCGCGTTGCTGGACGCGCTGACTTAAGCCGCTTCGCGGCTAACTAAGTCGCGCGCGGCTTCGGCGCTCAGCGGGCGGGCGAAATAATAGCCCTGACCATATTCGCAGCCGAGCGACAGCAGCGTGTTGCGTTGTGCTTCGGTCTCGACCCCTTCGGCAACGACGCTCATGCGCAGATTGCGCGCCAGCATGACGATGGTGCGCGCGATCTCCATCCCTTGCTCGGACGCGCTCATCGCTTTCACGAACGACGAGTCGATCTTGAGCGTGTTGGCATCGAACCGGTGCAAATAGGCGAGCGACGAATAGCCGGTGCCGAAATCATCGATGGCGACGCCGATGCCGCGCGCCGCAATCGATCGGACCGTGTTCGCCGCCGCGGCCGCATCGGTCATGATCGTGCTTTCGGTGATCTCGAGCTTGAGACGCCCCGGATCCAGTCGGGCGGCGGCCAGCTTCGCATCGATCACCGCGATCAGGCTGGGATCGGCGAAACGGCGGCCCGACACATTGACCGTGACGAACTGCGCGCCGGACCATGTCGCGGCTTCGCGGCAGGCGATGCCGAGCACGCAATCATCGATCGCGCCGATGATGCCGGTCTCTTCGGCGACCGGAATGAATCCGCCGGGCGCGATTTCGCCGCGTTCGGGATGATGCCAACGCGCCAACGCTTCAAAGCCGACCGTACGGCCCGTCGCCAGCGCGACAATCGGCTGAAACACCGCGACGAACTCGCCCCGCGCGACCGCGCGGTGCAGTTGGTTTTCGAGCTGTAGTCGCGCCAGCGCCGCACCGCGCGTCGGCGTCACGGCAAAAGCGAGACGTGCGTCGGGGCGCAACTTGGCTTGGCGCTGCGCCAGATCGGCGTGATGCAGCAGATCGCCCGCCAGCCGATGCTCCGGCCCGGCGAGCACCGCACCGACGCGCAGCGAGACGTGCAGCTCGTGCCCGTCGAGTTCGATCGGCGAGGAAAAGCGTGCTTGCAGACCGTCGACGATGTCGCGCATGTCCCCGTCCGTTTGGACGTTGCGCGCGAGCAGCGCGAACTCGTCGCCGCCCAGACAGGTCAACAAGTCGGTCGGCCGAACCGCCGTTTGCAGGCGTTCGGCCACCAGCTTGAGCAGTGCGTCGCCGCCTTGTGTGCCGAGACTTTCGTTGATCAGCCGAAAGCGATCGATATTGATCAGCGCCACCGCCAAACGCGGCTCAGCGGCGAGTGCGGTTTCGAGCGCGTCGAGCAATTGCAGCCGGTTGGGCAGACCGGTCGCCGGATCGACCAGCTTGCGATCGCTGATATCGACCTGGAATCCAACGACGCGGCCGGGATCGTCCCTGGTTACGCCATAGGCGTTGCCGCGCACACGCATCCATCGGTAACCGCCGCGACTGTGACGCACACGATATTCGAACAGCAACGATTGCAACTCGTGATCGGCCGATAACAGCACCGATTCGAGACGGGCGCGGTCATCGGGATGCGCGAGATCGAGCCAGTCGTTGAAAGTCGACGGACCTTCGTCTTCGGCGTAGCCGATCAACCCTTTCAAGCCAGGCGCGAAATAGACCGCATCGGAGTCGCGGTCCCATTCCCAGACACCGACCATCGAACCGCGCAGCGCCAGCGCGAAACGCTCTTCGCTGATACGCAACGCTGCCTCGACGCGGCGCCGCGCGAGATGAGTCTCAATGCGCCGAAGCAACGGTTCGAATTCAACCGGCTTCACCACATAATCGTTCGCGTCTGCCTGGATGGCGCGAAGAATGTCGTCGCCGTGACTGTTGGCGGTCACCATGATGACCGGCAGTTCGACCGGATTGTAGGTGCGGCGCAGTTCGGCCAACACCTCAAGCCCGCTCATCTCCGGCATGTTGACGTCGAGCAGCACAAGTTCGATGCCGCCCGCGGCGACCTGCAGAAGTGCGCTGGCCCCGTCGACCGCTTCAGACACGCCATAGCCGCGGCGCTCCAACCGCCGCGTCAGCACCGTCCGGTTGTCGCCATTGTCGTCAACGACGAGGATACGGCCTGGCCGTGCGGCCACGCTCGGTTGGAAATTCATGCGCTACCGTTGGCGTCGGCCTGCAAGCAACGTTCGATTTTTGCGAGCAGGCGCGGCAGGTCGACGGGTTTGGTGTCGAAATCGGCACAACCGGCAGCGATGCTCTTCTCGAGGTCCGTCGACAGCGCGTGTGCGGTCAAGGCGATGACGGGAATGCTGCTGGTGTCTGCATCGGCTTTCAGGCGGCGCGTCGCTTCCCAGCCGTCCATGTCCTCGCCCAAACCAATATCCATCAAAATCAGGTCGGGCTTGGACTCGCGCGCCTGCACCAGTGCCGACGCGCCGTCGATCGCGACGCTGACGTCAAAACCGCGACGAACCAACCGGCGGCCCAGCATGTCGCGATTGGCCTCGTTGTCCTCGACCAGCAGAATCCGGTTCACGACGCCACCGGCAGGTTCGCTGCGATCTTGCGCAGCTCGCGCACCAGGTCGTCCGGCCCGCACGCCGCTTTGGCGAGCACCGACTGTGCCGAGGACAGCGCAGCAAGATCGGCTGCATCGAGCTGCCGCCCGGTGAGAATGACCACCGGCAGTTTCTCCCACTGCGGATTGGCGCGCAGTTCGCGCAGGAACTGAAAGCCGTTCATGCCGGGCAGCAGTAGATCGAGCAGCAGCAGGTCTGGCTTGCGGGCAAGCATCGCGCGCGCAGTATCGCAATCTTCGGCGGTCAGCACGGTCCACGCGTCGCCGGTCAAACTACGCCGCGCGATGTCGCGGCAATTCTCATCGTCATCGACCACCAGCACGGTGCGCTGCCCGCCGCCACTCTGGAATCGCCGCAACGTGCGCACGAGCTGCTCGCGGTCGACCGGCTTGATCAGATAGTCGGCTGCGCCCAACGCGAACCCCATGCGCCGGTCGTCGATCATGGTGAGCATCACGACCGGGATCGATGCCAGGTCGGCATCGGATTTCAGCCGTCGCAAACCTTCCCACCCGTCGACCGACGGCATCAACACGTCGAGCACGATCGCAACCGGCCGAACCTTGCGCGCCAGCACGAGCCCGTCGGCGACGGTCGCGGCGAGATGCGGTACGTAGCCTTCGCGGCGCAGGATCCGCTGCATCATGTCCCGCACCGTCGCGTCGTCGTCGATGACAAGCACCGGCGCGCCCATCTCGGCCGCCAGGGTCGCCAGAGTCGCGACCGGCGTCGTGTGATCGTGCTCGCCCGAGTCCGCCGGCTGCTCGATCGGCAAGGTCAAAGTGAAGCACGAGCCGGCGCCAAGCGTGCTTTCGACTGTAATGACGCCGCCCATCCGGTTGATCAGCTTCTGGCTCAACGCCAGGCCCAGGCCGGTACCGCCATATTTCGCCGACGTTGCGGCATTGGCCTGGGTGAAATTCTTGAACAGCGCGCCGACCTGTTCCGGCGTCATGCCGATGCCGCTGTCGCGCACGGTCGCACGGAACTGCTCGACGCCGTCTTCGCGTACACGATCGACGCGCAGCTCGACTTCGCCGTCCTTGGTGAACTTCGCCGCGTTGGACAACAAGTTGAACAGCGCTTGCCGCAACTTGGTGACGTCGCCGACCATGAAACCGAGATCCGGCGGCATGGTGATGACAAAGCGGTTTTGATTCTTCTCGACCAAGGTCTGGCAAGTCGCAACGACGTCATCGATGAAGGCGCGAAGCTCGAACCGCTCGTTCAACAGATCCATCTTGCCAGCTTCGATCTTGGACAGATCGAGCACGTCGTTGATCAGGGCCAGCAGATGCTTGCCAGCCGAGCGGATCTTGCGCAGATCGGAAACCTGCTGATCGTTGCCGCTTTCTTCGATGTCTTCGAGCAGCATCTCGCTGTAGCCGATGATTGCGTTGAGCGGCGTGCGAAGTTCGTGACTCATATTCGCCAGAAACTGGCTTTTGCTGAGATTAGCGATTTCGGCGGCTTCCTTGGCGCGCAGCAGCTCCTGGTTCTCCAGCCGCGCGCTGATGTCGCGAAAGTTGACGACAATGCCGCCAACGCTGGGTTCGTCGATCTGGTTGGTCGCGACGATTTCAAAATGGCTATAGGTGCCGTCGGCCTGGCGCAGCCGTGCCACGCGCGAGTCGATCGCTCCCGACCGCGCTATCAGCGCGCCGAGGAACGCATCGATCGCCGGTTGATCGTCGGCATGCGCCAGATCGCCCAGTGCGCGTCCCAGAAGTTCGCCCGGCTGATAGCCCAGCACGCGCTGCGTCGCCGAGCTTTCATACGTAATGGCCCCGGCCATATCGAGCACCGCGATGACGTCGGCGGCATTCTGGACCAGCGTACGGAAGCGACGTTCGCTGTTGCGCAGCCGTTCCGCCTCTTCGCTGGCACGAACGGCAAAACGCTGATCGACCATCGCCGATACCAACCCGAGAAACAGGATGATGAACGTGGCGACCGCGATGCCGATGGCCAGGATGGTCGGCGGCACACCGTCCATGGACGCAGCGTGGCCGGAATGTGCAGTGAAGCGGGCTGCGGCCATGCCAGTGAAATGCATCCCGCAAACGGCTGCGCCCATTACGATCGCGGCGCCGATCTTGGCTGGCAGCGCACGCAGGTTGAACGACAGCCAAAGCGCCGCCATCGACGCAACGACCGCGATCAACAGCGACAGCGCAAACAAAAGCGGGTCGTAGCTGATCGTTGCGCCCATGCGCATTGCCGCCATGCCCGTATAGTGCATTGCCGTGACGCCGAGGCCCATGAACAGGCCGCCAAGCGTCAGCGCGACTGCACCGGTGCCGCGCGTACCGACGACGGCAAAACCGACCGCGGTGCATGCAATGGCAAGCACCAGCGAAATCAGCGTGACGCCGACGTCGTACGCGATCGGCACGCCGAGATCGAACGACAACATCGCGACGAAATGCATCGACCAGATTCCGCCGCCCATGGCGATCGCCGCACCGGCCAACCAGATCGCGCGCGTCCGCCGCGTCGGCGCCAGGCGATACCGGTCCGCGATGCTGAGCGCGGTAAACGAGGCGAGCACGCTGATCGCGATCGCGAGCAGCACGAGGCTGAGATTGTGCGAATGGTGCATGCGGGCTCTGTTGTGGGGAGACGGCGGTCGCAGGTGCTGGACAGCGACGCGGGAGCTCGCCCGCAAGACCCGGCCTAGCTGGAACTTGGTTGCGATTTGGTTGCCGAAATGAGCGCCGCGACCACGCTACGAACGCGGGGCTACGAACGCGGGGCCGCAACAAAGCGGCAAGATTGCGCGCAAACGCCGGTTTAGCGGCGCGACGGCCTTGTCAGCTCGACCAGCTCATACCGCGTCTGCATGTAGCCCGCGACGCCGCCTTTCAGAAACAGCCAGTCATCGTCGGCGGTGCACCAGACGTCGTAATGCGGATGTTCGACCGGCAGGCCCGGCGCCGACACGAAGCGGAAATGCAGCGCGTCGAACGTGCCGGCTGCAACCTCGATCCGTTCGGGCCCGATAAATTCGACATGCACGCCGACCTTGAACAACATCGGGCCGGTGGCACCGCGATGATCGGGTGACGACAACAACACCGGATCGATCGCCTGCACGCTGCCGACACCCTGGCTGAGATCGAACAGGCGCAGATGCCACGCGTCGCACGCGATGGCGTGATTTTGAAACGTACGCAGCGGCCCCTCCAGCGCCATGCGCTGGGTCACGCGTCCTTCCAGCGCGGTGAAGGTTTCGCACTCGGCGTGATCGGCTGCGAAGCGGAACCAGCCCGTCCCCATGAATTTGTCGCCGACCGTGATACGCACGAAACAGTCGGTCGGCATCCAGTCGCGGTCGAGCGAATAGACAATGTCGCGCATCACCGACGGACGGTCGTCGATTTCGCAGTGCGCGCTACAGGTCCGGCTGCCGTCGCTGTGCATGTCGATGCGAAAGCTTTCGCGGCCCCGCTCCTGCCCGCGCCGTTCCGGCTTGTCGGACGTGTAGGCGATGCGGCCTTCAATCGAACGGTGATCGCGCTGCAAAATCGGCAGGTCGGTCATGATTTAGCCGCGAAGCGGCTCCCGGTTTTCATTTGACGTGCAAGATACATGAAATCCGGGAGGCCGCTTTGCGGCCGAATGCTGGAACCGCACGCCGGTCGTTTGGCTTTCGTTGGTATGCGCATGAAGCTTCTATCTGCGACCGCGCTGCTATTGATCGGCACCGCGGCAGCCGCACCGCCGCCGGATCCAGCGCCTGCAGAGCCGAAGGCGAACAAGATGATTCCAACCGAACCGGCGCAGCGTCGCGCCGACGAAACGCTGAGCGACAAGCTCGATCGCAGCGACGGCGTTCTGCATCCAGCGCCGACACAAGACGGCGCTGCGGTGCGCAAGCCGCCGGTCACACCAAACGGCGACCGCGACGTCATCGTGCCGCCGACGGAAAAGACCGACGCAGTGAATCCCAAGTAGCTACGCCAGCGCGCCTGCAGCGCGCACCACGCCGACTTGCAGGCCTTTGCGCGTCTCGATCTTGGCGGTCGCCAGCGGCTCCAGCGCGCGGCTGATTTTGTGCTCGGCGCCCAAGGCGCGCCGCACCAACGCTGCGATGGCAATTTGCGACGCGCGCGTTGCGCCGTCGGTGATCTTCAACGCAAAGCCCAGCCCCTCTTTCGGCACGGCGCCGATATAGACGCCCTCGGCGCCGGTTTTGACCAACAGCGCACCGTCGGTCGCTTCCATCGCCAAGGTGCAGAAGCGGTCGCTGCCAGCGACGAAGAATGGGGCTGCTGCCATTGCTCGTTGCACGCGTGCAACCGCGGCTTGCCGCTTGGCGCTGAATGCACGCGGCGACGCAAAGCGCGCGAAGGCTCGTGCCAGGGCGGTCGTCGGCATCGCCAAGGTCGGGATCGAACAACCGTCGATTGCGCGCGGCAGTTTCAGCGGGTCGAGCCCACCGAACTCGCCGATCACATCGATCCAGCCGCGCTGCGCCGGATGATCGAACGCAAGATAGGTGGCAAGATCGTCGCCGCGATGCAGGCACGCGCACAACATGCCGGTGTGCTTGCCCGAGCAGTTATTGTGCAGCGCCGATGGTTGCGCGCCGGTCCGCGCCAGCGCGCGCGCCGCCTCTTCGTTGCTGGGCCAGTGTGTACCGCAACCAAGTGCCGTTGCGTCGAGCCCCATACGGCCAAGCCACGAGCCAACCGGCGTTACGTGCGACAGCTCGCCCGAATGGCTGGCGCAGCTGAGCGCAAGTTCGATCTCGTCGACGCCAAACGCGTCCGCAGCACCGCTTTCGATCAGCGGCAGCGCTTGCAGCGGCTTGATGGCCGAGCGCGGAAAGACGGGCGTTTCGACGTCGCCGGCCTGAAACAGGATCCGCCCTTCAACGTCGGCGATTGCGACAGCGCCGCTGTGGCGGCTCTCGATTGTGTCGCCGCGGGTAACTTCCACAAGCAAGGCGGGTGAATCGGTCATCAGCGCTTGTAGCCCGTGGCTTTCCACAGCGGGAGGGGGTTAACTTTGCGCAGCAAGCATGCGGAAACGGAACCTATTCACCTCGCACGCGTCGAGTCTGACATGGACCATCTCGAAATCTCATTCCACCGAGCCGATCCTTCTCCAACCCTGAAAGCCGAAATCGAGCGATCCGCCGCTGAGCTGCAGCGACGATTCCCACGCATCTATTCGATGCGGGTGGCAATCGAAGGCAGCAAGGCCGCCGCCAATGGCAGCGATTTGCTGCTGGCGCATGTCCAGGTACGCGTGCCTGGACATGAATTCGCATCGAGCAACGAACCGCCGAAAGCGGAACGGAACCAGCTCGCTGCCGACGTACGAACAACGCTCAAGGCCGCCTTCACCGCGGTCAGCAAGCAACTGACCAAGCACCAGGACAAGGTGCGCGGGGACGTCAAACATCACGACGGCCAGATCTCCGAACCGCCGGCCTAATCACAGATAAGTTTCCGGAGACCAACGCGCGAACTGCATCGGGCGGCCGCGCGTTGGTTATCCATGCGCGTGCTGATCCTGGAACACGACCCGCTCTGCGCGTTCGATTTCATCGCGGCGCTGGAAGCGCATGGTCACGAAGTCATCGGCCCCGCCGCACGCGTCAGCGTCGGCGCACGCCTGTTGCGACGCCGACGAGTCGATCTTGCGTTGATCGATCTACGGCTTGGACTCGATCGCGGGCTCGACCTCATTCCGCACGCCGAGAGCGCCGGCGTTCGATGCATCGCCATTACGGGCTCTCCGCTCGAAGCCAAAGCGGCCAGCGACCGCTTGGTCGGTTGCATGCCCAAGCCCGTATCCGGCGAACAGGTCGCGGCGCTGGTCAACTGGTACGAAGATGCCTGCGCCGGCAGCAACAAAGCACCGCCCAGCACCTTCATGTCGTTCGGCGCGTCGCCACCGCAAGTGCGCGCCCAAAGCCGCGCCTGCACGATGCCACGGCGCTTGCGTTCGAGTTTCGGCCGATGACCGACACGCCGAACAGCCACCTGATGGCGGAGATTGTCGAGTTGATTCCGCGGCTGCGGCGCTATGCGCGCGTGCTGGTACGCGACGCAGATCGTGCTGATGAATTCGTCCAGGAAGCGCTGGTCCGCGCCGTGGCACGTATCGACCAGTTCCAACCCGGCACCGACCTGCGCGCCTGGCTGTTCACGATTCTGCACAATCTGGTCGTATCGTCGTTCCGGCGTGACAAGCACCGCGCGTTGCTGGCCGAACGACAAGGTCCGCCCAACAACGCGACGATGCCGCGCCAGGAAGATTGGGCTGCGCTGCGTCAGGTCGAAACCGCGATACAGCGATTGGACCCACGCTATCGCGACCTGCTGTTTCTCGCGACGATCACGGGCGCCAGCTACGAAGAGCTGGCGCGTGAATTGTCGATTCCGATCGGCACAGTGCGATCCCGGCTGAACCGTGCGCGGTCGCATTTGAAACGCCAACTCGAAGGCGGCGCGCACGACTGAACGGCGCGCCGTACCCGCGCCGTCCGCCGATTTCTGCTTATCTAGCGCGTTTGCGACCGGTCTTCCGCCCCGTCGTTTTGCGACCCGTCTTCTTGCGGCCGGTCGTCTTGCGCCCGGTCGTCTTGCGGCCGGTCGATTTGCGGCCGGTCGATTTGCGCGCCGTCTTTTTCCGGCCACCGGTCTTGCGTGCTGCCTTCTTGCCGGCGGTCTTGCGCGTCGCGCTTTTGCGCGCAGTGCTTTTGCGTGCGGTGCTCTTGCGAGCGGTCTTTTTGCGGCCGGTCGTCTTCTTGCGGCCTGCACGCTTCGACGCTTCCTTGCGCTTGGTCTTGGCGTAGTTGCGTTTGTTCGTGGCCGGGCTTTCCTGGTTCGACTCACCCGCTTCGTGCAGCGCGATGGCGATCGCCTGTTTCCGACTCCGTACCTTGCGGCCGCTACGACCGCTCTTCAACTTGCCTTCCTTGTGTTCATGCAAGACGCGATGAACCGTTTCGTCCTGTCCCTTCGTCTCTTCGTCGTCCATACATCCTCCAATCGCGGCACATGCCGCGTTGGTTGCAACGACCGGATTTCGGTCCGGTTCCGATACGCACTCTTTCCTGCACGCGACTCGACGTGTACGACCGGTACAGAATGAAAAGCGTGGACCTGTATCCGCCGATCGAGCCGTACCGGTCGGGCTATCTGCCAGTCGACAGCCTGCACACGCTGTATTGGGAAGAATGCGGTTCGCCGACCGGCGTGCCGATCGTCTTTCTGCATGGCGGCCCCGGTGCCGGCGCGTCGCCGACGCATCGCCGTTTCTTCGATCCGGCGCGCTTTCGCATCATCATTTTCGATCAGCGCGGCAG
Source organism: Roseiterribacter gracilis (assembly GCA_018332375.1). Lineage (GTDB taxonomy): Bacteria > Pseudomonadota > Alphaproteobacteria > BOG-932 > Roseiterribacteraceae > Roseiterribacter > Roseiterribacter gracilis. Next base: position 1,150,809 of record BOPV01000001.1, read on the forward strand.
CGGCCGCTCGACGCCGCTGGGCGAAGTTCGCGACAACGACCTGCCCCATCTGACCGCCGATCTCGAAATGCTGCGCCTGCATCTGGGCGTCGAACGCTGGCACGTCTTCGGCGGCAGCTGGGGTTCGACTCTTGGTATCGCCTATGCCGAGGCCTACCCCGACCCGGTGCTGAGCCTGACCTTGCGCGGCATCTTTCTGATGACCGGGCCCGAGATCGACTGGTTCTTTCACGGCGTGCGCAGCATGGCGCCGGCTGCGCATGCGAACTTTGTCAACTTCATTCCGGAAGATGAACGCGGCGATCTGCTGGAAGCCTATTGGCGGCGCCTCGACAGCGAAGACGACCATGTGCGTCTGGCAGCCGCCCGGACGTGGAGCATGTATGAAGGCAGCTGCTCGACGCTGCTGCCCAACGCGGAATTGATGTCGACCTTTGGCGAGGCGCGACACGCGGTCGGGCTGGCGCGGCTCGAAGCACATTACTTCCGCCGCAACCGGCTCGATCCTGACGATGCGTTGCTGCGCGGCGTCGAGCGTATCCGGCACATACCGGCAACGATCATTCAGGGCCGCTACGATCTGGTCTGCCCGATCGTCACCGCCGACGCGCTGCATCGCGCCTGGCCCGAAGCAAAATACGTGATCGTGCATGATGCGGGACATTCGGCGATGGAGCCGACCCTGCGGGCCGCGCTGGTTGCGGCCACCGACGCGCTCGTCGCCTAGGCATTTTCGACAAGCTTCGTCACAAACGACCGCGTGAATGCGCGCTCGATCTACGTATGCTCGCGCCCAAGAATTTCGAAGGGGACTGGGCGATGTGGATCCGTAGCGCTTCCTTGACCGTCTTGCTGCTGGCCAGCAGCCAAAGCTTTGCTGCAGACGCGAAGCCCGCGCTCAAAACCTATGCACAGTTGGCGTTATCACCGTCGGGCAGCCAGCTCGCGAGCGTCGACAGCATCACCGACGAAGACGCAAGCGCTGCGCCGCACGGCGTTCTGACTGTGCGCGACACCAGCAACGGCACCGTGCTGCGCACGATCGACCCCTGCGCGACTTGCCGCTATAGCGGCCCTGCCTGGTCGCCGCTGGGCGACGCGCTGGCGTTTCTCGCCGCCGATCGCAAAAGCGGCACGGTCAGTTTGATGGTCGCCGAAGCGGACAAGGTCCGCACCGTCACCGCCGTCAAAGGCGTCGCTGCGACGCCGCGCTGGTCGCCCGACGGCAAAGTGATCGCGCTGCTGGCCACAGTCGGCGCGCGCAAAGAAGTCGGCGCGACCCAGGCAGGTGCTGCACTGGTCGGCGCGATCGGTGAAAGCGAAGACGAACAACGGATCGCAACCGTCGCTGCCGGCGGCGGCGAACTGCGCTTCGTGTCGCCCGACGATCATTACATCTACGAATATGACTGGACGCCCGACGGCAAAGGTTTCGTCGCGACCAGCGCCAAAGGCAACGGCGACAACAACTGGTGGATTGCGCGCCTGTACGCAGTCGACGCGTCGAGCGGCAAGCTGCGCGAGATCGCAGCGCCGAAAACGCAGATCGCGCTGCCGCATGTTTCGCCGGACGGAAAGACCGTCGCCTATGTCGGCGGTTTGATGAGCGACTTCGGCGTCTTCTTCGGCGACATCTACACCGTGCCGCTGGCGGGTGGCACGCCAACCAACGTGACACCGAATTACGGCGGCTCGTTCACCTCGATCGCATGGAACAACGGCAAGCTGGTCGGCAGCGCCGTCATCGTCGATCGCGCCGCCTTGACCTCGGTCACGCCGGCGACCGGCGACGTCAAAGTCCTGTGGGAACGCGAAGCGATGTTGTCGGGCGGCGCCGGCCCGTCGTCGGTGCATAGCAACGGCACGCAGTTCGCGTTCACCGCGCAGGACTTCAATCACGCACCGGTCTTGATGGCAGGCAGCCCGGACAAGATCCAGGCGGTTGCGCATGACAATGACGGTTTCACCACCGACGTCGTCGCGCGCAGCGTGACCTGGACCAATGACGGCATGAACGCGCAAGGCTGGCTGGTCGAACCGCGCGGCAACGCGACGTCGAAACAGCGTGCGCCGATGGTCGTCGTCGCGCATGGCGGCCCGTCATTCGCGATGATGCCCTTCTATGCCGGTTTCGGATCGAACAAGGCGCTGCTCGATGCGGGCTACACTTTGTTCCTGCCCAACCCGCGCGGCAGCGGCGGTCAGGGCGAGGCGTTCAAGCGCGGCAACGTCCGCGATTTCGGCGGGGGCGATCTGCGCGACGTGCTGACCGGCATCGACAAGGTGCTGACCGTCGCCAATGTCGACGAGAACCGCATCGGCATCACCGGCCATTCCTATGGCGGCTGCATGGTGATGTGGGCGGTGACGCAGACCAACCGGTTCAAGGCAGCGCAGGCCGGCGCCGGCATCGCCAACTGGATCAGCTATTACGGACAGAACGGCATCAACCAATGGATGATCCCGTTCTTCGGCGCGTCGGCCTATGACGATCCTGCCGCCTATCGCGCAGCGTCGCCGATCGAAAAGATCAAGCAGGCGAAAACGCCGACCATGCTCACGGTCGGCGAGCGCGACATCGAAGTGCCGGCGCCGCAATCGATGGAGTTCTGGAACGGCCTGCGCGCGATGAACGTGCCGACCAAGCTGATCATCTACGAAGGCGAAGGGCATAATTTCCGCAAGCCCGAACATCTGCGCGACTTCCGCCAGCAGCAGGTGGCCTGGTTCGACAAATATCTGAAACAGGGGGCCGCGGGCGTCTCGTCGGATACGCCGGCAGCCGCCCCAAATCGGTAAAACCGCCCAGAAGACAGCGCTTCGCCGTAGATCGTCTGGCGGCGAAGCGCTCTTCCATCGCCCCGGCATCGTGCTATGGCTGCAAGCCTCACGCACGGCGGACCGAAGATGCCAGCGGACTTGGGCGGTGACCAGCGTCGTTTTCAGCTTCTCGTAGAGTCGATTACCGACCACGCGATCTACATGCTCGACCCCGAAGGTGTGGTGTTGAGCTGGAATCCCGCGGCCGAACGCATCAAGGCCTATCGCGCCGACCAGATCATCGGACGCAACTTCCAGCGCTTCTTCACCACCGAAGATCAGCAGGCCGGAATTCCTACGCTTCTGTTGGCACGCGCACGCAGGGAAGGCCGCGCGCAAAGCGAAGGTTGGCGTGTTCGCAAAGACGGCACGCGGTTCTGGGCGTCGGCCACCGTGCACGCGATCCGCGAAGAAGACGGACGGCTGGTCGGTTACGCCAAAATCACGCGCGACATGACGGAACAGCGCGAAGCAGCGCGCGCGCTGGCAGAAAGCGAGCGCCGTTTCCGTCTTCTGGTCGAAAGCGTGATCGACTACGCGCTGTTCATGATCGACCCCAACGGGATCGTCACCAACTGGAACACCGGCGCGCAGCACATCAAGGGCTACAGCGCCGAGGAAATCATCGGCCAGCATATTTCGCGCTTCTACACTGACACAGATCGCGCCTCTGGCGTGCCGATCCGCGCACTGCAGACCGCGACCGAAACCGGAAAATACGAGTCCGAAGGCTGGCGCGTTCGCAAGGACGGCAATCTGTTCTGGGCCAGCGTCGTGATCGACGCGATCCGCGACGAAACTGGGAAACTGATCGGCTTTGCCAAAATCACGCGCGACATCACCGAACGCCGCAAAGCGCAGATGGAGCTGCAGAAGGCGCACGAGCAGTTGGCGCAGGTGCAGAAGATGGATGCGATCGGGCAGTTGACCGGCGGCGTCGCGCACGACTTCAACAATCTGCTGATGGTCATCGGCGGCCAAGCCGAGTTGCTGCGCACCCGTTTGGGCGGCGCGGATCCGCGCGCAACCAGATCGCTCGATGCAATCGAAACCGCAACCCGGCGCGGCCGCGACCTGACGCGTCATCTGCTGTCGTTCGCGCGGCGCCAGCATTTGCAGCCGTTGCCGATTTCGCTGTCCGACCGGATCCGCGGCATCGAAGAGTTGTTCAGAGCCAGCCTGCCCGCCCCGGTCGCGTTGATGATCGACGTGCCTTCGTTCATCTGGCCGGTCGAAGTAGATCCGAGCGAATTCGAAATCGCCTTGCTGAACATGATCGTCAATGCGCGCGACGCACTGCCCGACGGCGGCGTCGTGTCGATCACCGGCGAAAACGTGACGTTGCGTGAGGGCGAGATCCAAGACCTGTCGGGCGATTTCGCGACTTTGACCATTCGCGACAGCGGCACCGGCATGCCGCCCGACATTCGCGAGCGTGTGTTCGAGCCGTTCTTTACGACCAAAGGCGTCAACAAAGGCACCGGTCTAGGATTGAGTCAGGTCTACGGATTCGTGCATCAGGCCGGCGGACATATCTCGGTCACAAGCGAACTCGGCAAAGGCACCAGCTTCACCATCTATCTGCCGCGCGTGCAGGCGACGCCGGTTGCGCCGAGTGAGCCACGCGAGGTCGATGCGCCGGCCGGGCTGAACGTGCTCGTGGTTGAGGACAATCCCGAAGTCGCCGAAGTCGCAGCCGCATTGCTGGAGCAGCTCGGCAATCGCGTGCGCGTGGTTTCGTCCGGGACCGACGCCTTGGCGGACATGGCCGATGGAAACGTGCCGGACGTCTTGTTCAGCGACATTGTGATGTCTGGCGAATTCGACGGCATCGCGCTCGGCCGGCGTGTGCGCGAACTATATCCCAACCTGCCGGTGTTGCTTGCGACCGGCTATGCGCAAACAGCCGAGCGCGTCGGCGATGAATTTCCGATCCTGCACAAACCATACGAGCTTGCGGATCTAAATCGCGCGCTGGGCCTATTGCTGGCGAACTCGCCCGCATCGACAGCTGCGACACTGCGGAAGCTGCGCGTCGCAACGTAACGCGGAACTCGCACGCGCCTCATCAGTTGGCGAGTCTCCATGCAATCGGAGAGCTCGTCCAAATGTTCATGCACAACAAAAAGCTGATGTACACGGTACGCGTTGGCGAACCCAATCCGGCGCTTGCCACATTGATGCTCGAGCAGTTCGGCGGCCCGCAGGGCGAGCTGGCCGCTGCGATGCGCTATTTCACGCAAGGCCTCGCGGAAAGCGACCCCGGGCGCAAAGACATGCTGCTCGACATTGCGACTGAAGAGCTCAGTCATCTTGAGATCATCGGTTCGATCATCTGCATGTTGACCAAAAGCACGCAGGGGAAATTGGCCGAAGGCGACGAAGAAGTCGCGGCGCTTTACGCCGACATCACCCAGGGCGGCGAAAGTCACACCCACGCAATCTTGTATGGCGGCGGGCCAGCGTTGGTGAATTCCGCGGGCGTTCCGTGGACCGCGGCCTATATCGATACGATCGGCGACCCCGCCTGCGATCTGCGATCGAACATCGCCGCCGAAAGTCGTGCGAAAATCGTCTATGAGCGGCTGATCAACGTCACTGACGATCCCGGCATCAAAGACGCGCTGGGATTCCTGATGACACGCGAAATCGCGCATCAGAAGAGTTTCGAGAAGGCGCTCTATTCGATGCAGCCGAACTTTCCGCCCGGAAAACTGCCCGGCATGCCGGACTTCACCGACGTATATTTCGACATGTCGCAGGACGGGTTCGACACTGCCGGCGAACCGGCAGATGCCGATGCGCTCGATCGTGGCCCGTGGAATACCGGCCCCGAATGGACCATCGTCAGCGATCGCGAGGCGCAAGCGGCGGTCGATGGCGGTGACGGCACCGCAACCGTCAAGCTGACGGCAAAAGAAAAGAAGACGGCAAAGAACTTTGCCACGCGCACCGCCTCCGATCCGGGTAGCGACCCGACCACCGGTGCCGATCTCGGTGCTGGGCCTGGCGCAGGCGCGACGAAGAAGACGCGCGAATTGGTAGACGCTGACGCCGAATGAGTGTGCCGGTGTGACCACAGAGGCTGCGCCGAAGGCGGCGCAGCCTCAACTTTTGCGCCGATCGCGCGTTGAACGCGGATGGATCACGGAAAACTCATCGAGTCTGACGAAGAGATCGAAAGCTGCGCCGGCATGTGCGGATTTTGCTCGACCTAGCCCGCTCTTCGATCGAAATCAGCAGTCTCGATCAATTCCTCGACCAGGCTGCGGTTCATGTCGCGCGCGCCGTCGAAGTTCATCACACCAAGATCATGCGCTATCGGCGCGAACACGCCGATCTGCTGTTGATTGCCGGCCGTGGCTGGAAAAAAGGCGTGGTCGGCGCCGCGACTTTCCCGACCGATCTTCGCTCGCCGCCTGGGCGCGCCTTTCGCACCGCAGAGCCGGTGATCCTGCACGATCTGGGCGACGCGCCCGACTTTGTCATTTCACCCACGCTGAAAGAACACGACATCGTTTCGCTGGCGAACGTGCCGATCCTCGTCGACGGCGCCGCATGGGGCGTGCTGGAAGCCGATAGCACGTCACTGCGCGACTTCAGCAGCGATACGATGCAATTCATGATGACGGCGGCCACGATCGTCGGGAGCTCGATCAAACATCGCGCCGAAAGTAGCGGCGAAACCGCGACGATCGCCGCCGAACTGGCGCGCGCGCAGACGCGCGGCGTGTTGCTGCGCGAGATGCAGCATCGCGTGAAAAACAATTTCCAGCTCATCCTGTCGGCAATCTCGATCCAGCAACGTCGCCATCCCATTCCGGACGTCGCACGTGCGCTGAACCATGTCGCGTCGCGCATCAACGCAATGTCCCTGGCGCACGATCAGTTGGCGACACGCGAGGACAGCCAGGTCGTCGACGTCGCCAACTATCTGCGTCTGCTGTGCATGTCGATCCAGCAACAGACCGACAATATCGCGATCGAACTCGACGCCGACGACATCGAACTGACGATCGAACGCGCCGTCTCGCTGGGGCTGATCGTCAACGAGCTGATCGCCAACAGCATCAAACACGCCTTCGATGAAAATGGCGGCCGGGTCGAAGTGAAATTGACCAGCGGCGTCGGCTACGGCGATGCGCGGCTGATCGTGTCGGACAACGGGCGCGGCATCCAGAATCCGCGCCCAACCGATTCAAGAGGCGGCGGGTCCGGCCTCAAGCTGGTCGAGGCGCTGGCGCGCCATGTCGGCGGGCTGCTCGATCAGGAAAGCTCGTCCAGCGGAACCGCCACCAGCGTGGTCTTCCCCATCGTCGGATAGCGGACGCCCTCGCCCACGCTTGTCGCAGGCCCGCGCGCGTGCTTGCTTCGCCTCCGATTCATGTGGACCGGGTGGAGCGGACAATGGCTGGGGTGCGGACCCTCGATACGGCAGAGCTGCGTGGCAACATCGCGCTGGTACGCGCCGACCTCAACGTGCCGATGCAAGACGGCAAGGTCACCGACACGGCCCGCATCGACCAGTTGAAAGCCACCGTGGACCGCCTGATCACGGGCGGCGCCAAAGTCGTGCTGCTGTCGCATTTCGGTCGGCCCAAAGGCGGACCGGACGCGAAATATTCGCTGCACCAGATCGTGCCGACTTTGGGCGAACGGCTGGGCCGCACCATTCGCTTCGCCAGCGACTGCGTCGGTCCGGTGGCGCATGAAGCGGTGGAGTCGCTCGCCAACGGCGAAGTGCTGCTGCTGGAAAATCTGCGCTTCCACGCCGAAGAAGAAGCCAACGACTGGAACTTCGCCGAGCTTCTGTCCGAGCTGGGCGACATCTATGTCAACGACGCCTTCTCGATCGCACACCGCGCCCATGCCAGCGTCGAAGCGCTGGCGCGGTTGATGCCCTCCTATGCCGGCATCGCGATGCAGCGCGAACTGGAGGCGCTGGATGCAGCGCTGGAAAATCCCAAACGCCCGGTGATGGCGTTGGTCGGTGGCGCCAAGATTTCGACCAAGCTGGAGCTGCTGGGCAATCTGGTGCGCAAAGTCGACGCGCTGGCGTTGGGCGGCGGCATGGCGAACACGTTTCTCGCGGCAACCGGCAAAGCGATTGGCAAAAGCCTGGTCGAGAAAGACATGCTGGACGAGGCGCGCCGCATCGCCGACATCGCGGCCAAAGCCGGTTGCGATCTCATTCTGCCGGTCGACGCCGTCGTCGCGCGCGAATTCAAAGCCAACGCAGCGAACGAAACCGTCAGCGTCGATGCAGTGCCCGACGACGCCATGATCCTCGATGTCGGCCCCGACTCGATCGAGGCGCTGAACCAGCGTCTGGCGTCGGTGAATACGGTGTTGTGGAACGGGCCGTTGGGCGCGTTCGAGCTGACCCCGTTCGATCGCGGCACGGTCGAGGTCGCCAAGGCGGTCGCGGCGCGCACCGAAAAGGGCCACCTCACCTCGATCGCGGGCGGCGGCGACACCAGTGCGGCCATGGCGCATGCCGGCGTAGAGACCCGTTTCACGTACATCTCGACCGCAGGCGGTGCGTTTCTCGAATGGCTTGAGGGCAAGGTTCTACCGGGCGTTGCCGTGCTCTCTGGCGACGCCACAAAACAACCCAATGCGGCCGACTAAGCCGCCGGTATTCCACACCTATTCCAGTGTTTTGTTGACTTCTTAAGCCTGTCGCTCGTAGACCCTGCGCATGGCGGGAGTCGCTCCTACATCCGGCAATTTGCTTCGCAACGTCGTGTCGTTGCTGCGCACGCTGTCGGCCGCGCCGTCGAATCCTGACAAGGCTGGTCCCGGCGCAGCGCTGCGCGGCCAAAGCCTGGTGCAGCCGGACGGCGCGATCGAAGGCCCCAGCCCGCAACAGGCCGTTCGCACCGTCGCCAAGCCGCAGACCGTCGATCAGCCGAAACTTACCGCCGTGCAGCTCGAATACTCGCCTCCGGCGGGCGGTTTCGACCCATATGCACGCCGCGGCACGTATCTCGACATCACTGTCTAAGCCCCCCGCGCGCAGGCCATCGCTGGCCTGATTTCGTTTCCCGGGGGCGATTCAGACTCTCGAAACTCGTGCGGCGCAGGTTCGGGTCAATGCCCGACACGATGTCGAATCCCGCCCTGCTTTCGAAGGACGCAACGCGCCTCCACGCCTATTGGCTGGGCAAGGCGCGTGGCGCCGTGCCGGTGCGCCGGAGCCTGGACCCGGTGATCGAGATCCCGCAACTCGTGGCCAGCACCTTCCTGCTCGACCGGATCGGCCCACGTTGGCGCTACCGGCTGGTCGGCACCAAGATCGTGCGCCAGGTCGGCCGCGACGTGACGGGCCAGTGGTTTGACACGCTGTACGGCGACTCGGCGCGGTTCGGGCTCGAATGGTTCGAACAGATGCGCATCGAACGCCGGCCGATGCATTTCCATGGCGCCGCGAACGCAGGTCCGGCCCGCCGCTGGGGCGCGGTCGAGTTGTTGTACCTGCCGCTGTCGTCCGCGCCCGACGGTCCAATCACGCAGCTCTTCGGCGGCATGTGGTTTCCGCCCGACTGGAAAGACGGGCCGCTGACAGGCTGGCGCACGGTACATGCGTCAGCCCTGAATTGACGCCATAGGCGTCATCCCCGCGAAGGCGGGGATCCCGGCAATATTAGCGGAACGCAGTCTCGGCGAAGCTGCGCAGCTTGCGGCTGTGCAAACTTTCCAGACCATTTTCGCGTAGCAGATCCATCGCGCGCAGACCGATCTTCAAATGCTGGTCGACGCGTTCGCGATAAAAGCGATCGGCCATCCCCGGCAACTTCAGATGTCCGTGCAACGGCTTGTCCGACACGCACAACAACGTGCCGTACGGTACGCGGAAGCGGAATCCGTTGGCGGCGATCGTCGCCGATTCCATGTCGAGCGCGATGGCACGACTGAGATTGAAGCGCTGGATCAGTTCCCACTGTTCGCGCAGTTCCCAGTTGCGATCGTCGGTCGTCGCAACCGTGCCGGTGCGCATCAGCCGCTTCAATTCATAGCCGCTGAGCCCCGTCACCTCTTCCACCGCCCCCTCCAGCGCTAGCTGCACTTCGGCCAGCGCTGGTAGCGGCACCCAGGTCGGAATGTCGGCGTCGAGCACGTGATCTTCGCGCGAATAGGCATGGGCCAGCACGTAATCGCCAAGCTGCTGCGTGTCGCGCAGACCGGCGCAATGGCCCAGCATAATCCAGGCATGCGGACGCGTTACCGCAATATGATCGGTGATGGTTTTCGCGTTCGACGGGCCGACGCCGATATTGACCATCGTGATGCCGCTGCCGTCGGCACGCTTCAAATGATAGGCGGGCATTTGCGGCAGACGCGGCGGACGCGCGCCGTGCGGCTCTTCACCGGTGAGATTTGCGTTGGGCGTCACCCAGGCCCCAGGCTCGACAAACGCCGTGTAGGTGCTGCGAACCGAAGCGACTGCAGGGTCGCTGCTCTTCTGCATCATCTCCAGCCCCAGCCGCACGAACTCGTCGACGTAGAACTGGTAGTTCGTGAAGATCACGAAACTCTGCATGTGTTCGGGGCCGGTGCCCGTGTAGTGCTTCAAGCGCTGCAACGACAGATCGACACGCGCAGCAGTGAACATCGCCAACGGTTGGCGCTGTTCCGACGGCACCAGATAGGCGCCGTTGGCGACGGAATCGTCGAGCCCCGCCAGATCCGGCAGATCGAACGCATCGCCCAGCGAACGCAGGCGCGCCTGATCGAGATTGCCTTCGAGATGCAGGTTTTCGCCCAGCGCAAAATGAATCGGGATCGAGCGGTTCGACACGCCGACTTCGAGCGGCTGACCGTGATTTTCCAGCAGCAGGCGGAATTGCTCGAGATAATATTTCGCGAACAGATCGGGCCGCGTCAGCGTCGCGCGGTAGGTACCCGGTGCAGCGAGAAACCCGTAAGCCAGTCGTGAATCGACAGGCGCGACGCTGGTCGTGGTGACTTGCACATAGGGATAGAAGGCGCGCTGGCGCTCGCCGAAATTTTCCCCGCGCACGAACCGCGTGAAGCTGCGCCGCAATGACTCGATCGAGTCGTCATAGATGGCGGTGATCGCAGCAAGCGCCTCTTCGGCGTTGGTGAAGAGCTGCTTGGATCTTGCTTCCTTGGCTTCGTGCATCTGTTTTCCCTTTTTGTTGTTTCTAAATTGCGCCCGTCAATGAGCGCGCGAATTCGCGCGCATCAAAAGGCTGTAGATCATCGATTCCCTCGCCCACGCCGATGCCGTGCACCGGCAATCCGAATTTGTCGGCGAGCGCGACCAGCACGCCGCCTTTTGCGGTGCCGTCGAGTTTGGTGACGACGAGGCCAGTCACGTCGGTCATGGCGCGGAATGTTTCGACCTGCGCCAGCGCGTTCTGCCCTGTCGTTGCATCCAAGGTCAGTACGGTTGCGTGCGGCGCATTTGCGTCGAGTTTCTTCAGCACGCGCACGATCTTCTGCAGCTCGGCCATCAGATTGGCCTTGTTGTGCAGACGGCCGGCTGTGTCGATCAGCAACACGTCGACGCCGTCGCGCTTGGCCTGTTCCAGCGCCTGAAACGCAAGCGCTGCAGCGTCGCCGCCTTCGGGCCCGGTGACCACGGGCACGTTCGACCGCTGGCCCCAGATGCGCAGCTGTTCGACCGCGGCAGCGCGGAACGTGTCGCCTGCCGCCAGCATCACGCGCTTGCCCGCGCGCGTCAGCTCGGCCGTCAGCTTGCCGATCGTCGTCGTCTTGCCGGTGCCGTTCACGCCGACCACCAGCACCACGTACGGCTTCACCGACGGATCGATCGCGAGCGGCTTTTCGACCGTGCGCAGAATCGCTGCGACGTCTTCGGCCAAGGTTTCCTTGACCTGGGTCAAGGTCACTTCACCGAAGCGGCGTTGATCGAATTGCTGGCGCAGCTTGCTCGCCGTTGCCGGGCCGAGGTCGGCCGCGATCAGCAATTCTTCCAACTCGTCGAGCGTTGCTTCGTCGAGTTGGCGGCGCACGAAAATATCAGCGAGCCCGTCCGACAATTTGTCGGTCGAACGCGCCAACCCCTGACGCAGCTTGGACAGGAAACCACCGCGCGGCTCTTCCGCTGCGGGCGCCTCAACGACAGCGACCTCGTCCTTCTCGTCTTTGCCGCGACCGAACCGAAACCAACTCTTCATGCGGTACCCTGATACGAAAGAGCGCGCCCATGGACGCGCTCGAATTTGCTTTGCTGGGTGACGCCGCGTGCCTTCACGCAGCCACCCGTTCCGACGCTCGCGCGATCACGAGCCGTCCATCCGTCACCGCATCGACGCGGCCTTCGACGATCTCGCCCGGCTTGCCGCCGACCACCGAGGTCGGCGCAAATTGTTCGCTGTGGCCACGACCGTCGTCGGTTTCGACCAGCACGCGTTCGACCAGTCCGACACGCGACGCCAGGAACGACGCCAGGCGGCGTTCGCCCGCAGCACGAATTTGCGCGGCGCGCTCGCGGCGGATCGTGACTGGCAGCTGCGGCATGCGCGCGGCCGGCGTTCCGCTGCGTGCCGAATACGGGAACACGTGCAGATGAACCAGGTCGGCATCGTCGACCAGCGCCAGCGTGTTGGCGAACATCGCATCGTCTTCGGTCGGGAAGCCCGCAATCAGGTCGGCGCCGAAGGCTGCGTCGGCACGCAAAGAGCGTGCGCGTTCGACCACCTTCAACACATCGTCGCGCAGATGGCGGCGCTTCATGCGTTTCAGGATCATGTCGTCGCCGGCCTGGATCGACAGATGCAGATGCGGCATCAGCCGTTCTTCTTCGGCAAACGCGGTCCACAGCTCTTCGTCGATTTCGACCGGGTCGATCGACGACAGGCGCAACCGGTCGAGTTCGGGCACGGTGCGCAGCAGACGACGAACCAACTGGCCCAGTTTCGGCTGGCCCGGCAGGTCGCCGCCATACGACGTGATGTCGACGCCGGTCAGCACCAATTCGCGAAAGCCCGCAGCGACCAGCGCGCGCGCTTGCGCCACGACTTCGCCGATCGCAACCGACCGCGACGGACCGCGACCGTACGGGATGATGCAGAAGGTGCAGCGATGGTCGCAGCCATTCTGCACTTGCACGAAGGCACGGGCGCGACCGTCGAAGCCGGCAACCAGATGCCCGGCCTGTTCGCGCACCGCCTGAATGTCGTTGACCGCGATACGTGCGGCGCCAGGCTCGTCACGCCAGGTTTCGGCTTTCAGTTTTTCGTCATTGCCGAGCACGCGATCGACTTCGGGCATTGCGGCCCAGCGCGCGGGATCGATCTGCGCCGCGCAGCCGGTGACGACGATGCGCGCATCGGGACGTTCGCGCTTGGCTTTGCGCACGGCCTGGCGCGCCTGGCGTTCGGCTTCGGCGGTGACGGCGCAGGTATTGACGATGATCGCGTCGTTCAGCCCCGCCGCCTCGGCGTGGGCGCGCATCACTTCGGACTCATAGCTGTTGAGCCGGCAGCCGAAGGTAAGGATGTCCAGCTTGCTCACGCTGCGCGCGCTGCTGCTGTGTCGGGCAATTGCACCGTGCCGCTGAACGCGGTTGCGACCGGACCGGTCATCAAGACGCGATCCTGCTTGGTCCATTCGATGATCAGGTCACCGCCATCGAGTTCGATCGTGGCGCGACGTCCGGTCAGGCCGCGCGATGCGGTTGCGACCAAGGTTGCGCAGGCGCCGCTGCCGCAAGCGCGCGTGATTCCGGCGCCGCGTTCCCACACGCGCATGCGCACGCGATCGGACGACAGAACCTGGGCGAATTCGATATTGGCGCGTTCCGGGAACAGCGGATCGTGTTCGAGCTGGCTGCCCAGATGCGCGACATCGATCTGCGCTGCGTCGGGGACAATGAACACGGCGTGCGGATTGCCGACCGACACACCGAAGGCCGGCGGCAGATTGCCGACCTGCAGCGGCAGCGACCGTGTATCGACGTCGCGTGCGAGCGGGATCTCGTTCCACGCAAAGCGCGGCCGGCCCATATCGATCGTGACCAGCGCCTCACCCGCGTCGCTTGCGACCACCGGCCCGCCGCCGGTTTCGATCGTGACGCTGCGTTCGCCGGTTTCATCCAGCAGCAGGCGTCCGATGCAGCGGCTGGCATTGCCGCAGGTCGCAACTTCTCCGCCGTCCTGGTTGTAGAACCGGGCGCGGACATGGCCGCCGTCGCGGGGACGTTCGAGAATGACGAGCTGGTCGAAGCCGATGCCGGTGCGCCGGTCGCCCAGCGCGCGGACGGTGGCCGTGTCGAGCGAAAGCGCCTCGCGCCGTCCATCGAGGACGACGAAGTCGTTTCCAAGACCGTGCATTTTCCGGAAGGACCGCTCCATGCGCCGTTATATGGCGCTGACGCCAAGACGCAACACCCAGCGTCGCAACGCTGGGTTTCCGCCAGGTTTAGTGGCGGGTCAGGCCCTTGGCGCCCGTCAGCAGCGCGCCTTCGAGGTCGGCGCCTTCGAGATTGGCGTCGGTCAGGTCGGCCCCCGACAGGTCGGCACCGGTCAGCTTGGCGTCGCTGAGATTGGCGCCGATCAGGCTCGCTTCGCGCAGGCGGGCCCCGGTCAGGTCGGCGCCCGACAGGTCGACATTGGCCAGGCGGGCCCGGAACAGGCTGGCCGGCCAGGTCTGCTGCTTGTCGCTGCGGATCAGCATCGGCCCCAGCAGCGCGCCTTTCATGTCGGCGCCGGTCAAGGTGGCGCGATCGAGATTGACGCCGCGCAGGTCGCTGCGCGCCAGCTTGGCGCGGCGCAGATCCGACAGCGACAGATCGGCCATCGCCAGGGCCGCAACTTCGAGGTCGGCATCGAACAAGGTGACGCAGTTCATCAGCGCTGCCGACAAATTCACCGAGCGGAGATCGAGCGCCGAGAGATCCAACGCCGACAGATCGGCGCGGCGGCCACGCTTGGCGGCGCTGTCGACCCAGACGCCATGTTCGCTGACGAGATGTTGCAGCGACTGGCCGGTCTCTTCGATCCGGCGCGCACGCACCGTCCCTTCGAGCTTGGCGCCATCGAAATCGGTCTGGTCGATAATGGCGCCGATCAGCACCGCTTTGCTGAGATCGGCACCGGCAAAGCTGACGCCCGACAGAACCGCGCCTTGCAACTGCACGCCCGACAGGTTGGCGCGCGAAAAGTCGGCGCCCGACAAATCGCAGCCGGTCATAATCGCGTTGGCGAGATTGGCGCCCGAGAAGCTCGACCCGCGCAGCACCGCATCGGTGAGGTCGGTCTGCATCACGAAGCCGTTCTGGACGCGCGCATTGGTCAGATCGGCGCCCTTGGCGATGGCGCAGGTCAGTTCGGTCGCAAGCGGCTCTTCGTCGAACGTGACAAGCTCGTCGCTCTCGCCCGGACGATGGCGCATCAAGGTGCCGTCGCGCAGATCGGCTTCGACCATGTTCGAGCCGGTCAGAATTGCGCCGCGCAAGCAGGCGCCGCGCAGGTCGCATTTGTTCATGTCGGCGCGCGTCATGTTGGCGATGCGCAGATCGGCACCGAACAAAGACGCGCTGACCAGTTTGGCTTCAACGAGCGAGGCGCTGAACAGCTTTGCACCGGTCAGATCGGCGTCGCTCAAATCCTGACCGCCGAGATCCATGCCGGTCAGATTGACGAACTTCAGCGCAGCACGCGCCCCGCCGGCACGACCGGCGAGAAAAGCACTGTGACGTTCGATAACGCGGGCAACTTCGCGGTCACTCATGACCGGCGCGGGCCGGTCTGCAAACGCGCGTTCAGGCGTGGGCATACATATCCTTGGCCGATGGCGGCACGGGTCGACGACGCGGATCGTGCAAGGCGGCTCCCAATAATCCGTTAAGTACAGCCGCAAGCCGCGCTGAGGCCATGTGAATGGTCGCTATGCAGCCAGCAGTTTGCGTCCTGCGCATGTTGCGCCGATAGCCGCGCGCTGTTGCGAAGTCGCGTAATGTCGCGATTCTATCGCGCGCGCTACACCGCCCGACCTGGTTGACCGCTGATATTTTACAACCAAGGCGCGAAGGATCGTCGCAGCACGGTTTCGAGCATTTCGTTTGACCCGTCCGGGCGGCCGGGCCTATACCCCGCCCGTCCCGACCGGTTCGGGACAAGAAGGCACCGCGGTGCCGGCCAGTCGGCGAGTTTCGCCCACTGGCCCTTTTTGTTTGCCGGGGCGAAGGCCCCTTTCGTTTGTTTGGGGGCGAAGCCCCCGCGGAGCCGACCGTGTTCGATGCGCTGACTGGCCGTTTTGGCGACATCTTTGATCGCCTGAAAAAACGCGGCGCCCTGTCCGAGGAGGATGTGGGCGCGGTCATGCGCGAAGTGCGCGTGGCGCTGCTCGAAGCCGACGTCGCCCTGCCCGTCGTCAAAGACTTCGTCACCCGCGTGCGCGAGCGCGCCGTCGGCGCCGAGGTGCTGCGTTCGATCACGCCCGGCCAGCAGGTCGTCAAAATCGTCCATGACGAGCTGGTCGCCATGCTCGGCGCCGAGAGCGAGACGATCGATCTCGCTGCGGTCGCACCGGTGCCGGTGCTGATGGTCGGTCTGCAGGGTTCAGGCAAAACCACAACCACCGCCAAGATCGCACTGCGTCTCAAAGACAAAGAGCGCAAGCGCGTGTTGATGGCGTCGCTCGACGTGCGCCGTCCGGCGGCCCAGGAACAGCTGCGCGTGCTGGGCGAACAGGCCGGCGTCCCGACCTTGCCGATCGTCGCGGGACAACAGCCGGTCGAGATCGCACGCCGTGCGATGGAGACGGGTCGCCTCGAAGGCTACGACGTCGTGCTGCTCGACACGGCGGGTCGCCTGTCGATCGACGAAGCGCTGATGGACGAAGTCGTCGCCGTGCGCGACGCGACCAAGCCACACGAAACCTTGCTCGTCGTCGATGCGATGACCGGCCAGGACGCCGTTGAAACTGCAAAACGTTTTGACGAGCGCGTGACCCTCACCGGCATCGTCATGACGCGCGTCGACGGCGACGCGCGCGGTGGTGCCGCGCTGTCGATGCGCGCGGTGACGGGCAAGCCGATCAAGCTGCTCGGCGTCGGCGAACGGATCGACGCGCTGGAATCGTTTCACCCCGAACGCGTCGCTGGCCGCATTCTCGGGATGGGCGACGTGGTCTCGCTGGTCGAGAAAGCCGCCGAGACGATCGATCGCGACGAAGCGGAAAAGACGCTCGCCAAACTCGAGAAGGGCAATTTCGATCTCGACGATTTCGCCGGCCAGCTGCGCCAGATGCGCCGCATGGGCGGATTGGGCGGCATCATGAACATGTTGCCCGGCGTCGCGAAGATGAAGGCGCAGATGGCCAACGCCAATGTCGACGACGGCATGCTGAAAAAGCAGGAAGCGATCATCTCGTCGATGACCAAGCGCGAGCGCAAAGACCCGCTCAAGATTTTGAATGCGTCACGCCGGCGCCGCATCGCCACGGGCAGCGGCACCGAAGTCGCGGACGTGAACAGATTGCTCAAGCAGTTCCAGCAGATGCAGGACGCGATGAAGCAAATGAAGAAGCTCGGGAAGAAGGGCTTCTTGCGACAGATGGCGGGAAAGATGCCGCCCGGAATGTTGCCGCCCGGTGGCCTCCGCTAACTCACCTATTCGTTCAACAGGAGAAGATAGATGTCTGTGAAGATTCGCCTTTCGCGCGGTGGCGCAAAGAAGCGCCCGTTCTACTCGATCGTCGTTGCTGACGGCCGCAACCCGCGCGACGGCCGCTTCATCGAGAAGATCGGCACGTACAATCCGATGCTGAAGAAGGACGACGCAAACCGTCTGATCCTGAAGACCGAGCGCGCGACCCACTGGTTGAAGCTTGGCGCCCAGCCGACCGATCGCGTCGCGCTGTTCTTCGCCAATGCCGGCCTGGTGAAGGCACCGGTCCGTCGCGACACGCCGAAGAAGTCGGCGCCGAAGGCGAAGGCCCAGGAACGCGCCAAGGCGAACGAAGCCGCTGCTGCCGCCGCCGCGACGGCTGCTGCTGCGCCGGCTCCGGCCGCCGCTGAAGGCGAAGCCCCCCAAGCTTAAGGAGGGGCCTAATGCGCTTCTGCGTCGGGGCCTTTGCCGGCGCGCATGGCGTGCGCGGGCTGGTGAAGCTGAAAAGCTTTACCGGCGAACCCGACGCAATCCTGCGCTACCGGCCGCTGACCGATGAGGTTGGCGGGCGCGAATTCCAGGTGACGCTCGTCAGCACCGCGAAGGACTGCTTCGTGGTGAAGGTCGACGGCGTCACCACGCGCGAGGGCGCCGAGGCGTTGGCCAGTGTTCGGGTCTATGCGCCGCGGGCTGCCTTGCCGGCGACGGAAGAGGACGAGTTCTACCACGCCGACCTGATCGGGCTGGCCGCCGAGACGACCGACGGGGCCCCGTTGGGCCAGGTGGCCGGCCTCTATGATTTCGGGGCCGGCGACGTCCTCGAAATCGCGGTCCCGGGGGGCAAGCCGTTGCTGGTGCCCTTCACCCGCGCCGCCGTGCCGCAGGTCGACATGGCGGGCAAACGGGTGGTCATCGACCTGCCGGTCGAGGCCTGACCGTGGCCGGTTTTGCGGTCCAGCTCCTGACCTTGTTCCCGGAAATGTTCCCCGGGCCGCTGGGTCAGTCGCTAGCCGGGAAGGCCCTGGAACGCGGCGATTGGAGCCTGGAAACGCTGGACATACGGGGGTTCGCACGCGATAAGCACCGCTCCGTCGACGACACCCCCTTTGGGGGCGGGGCTGGCATGGTGATGCGCCCCGATGTGATTGACGCCGCGATCCGGTCCATCCCGGCGCGCGGTGGCGAGATCGGTCGTTTGATCTACCTGACGCCGCGAGGCGCCCTGCTCACGCAGGACAAGGTCAAGGAGATCGCGGCCAGCCCGGTGGTGACCATTCTATGCGGTCGCTACGAAGGCGTCGACGAACGGGTTCTGCAATCGCATGGCGCTGAAGAGATCAGTGTCGGCGATTACGTTTTGTCCGGTGGTGAGCCGGCGGCGATGGTGCTGATCGATGCCTGCGTCCGGTTGCTGCCGGGTGTCATGGGCAACCACACCACGCCGGACGAAGAGAGTTTCGAAGAGGGGCTACTCGAGTATCCCCACTTCACGCGGCCGGCGCTTTGGCGTGACGGCGCGGACAAGGAATGGGCGGTCCCCGAGGTCTTGATCTCGGGCCACCATGAAAAGGTCAAAGCCTGGAGACGGGCCGAGGCAGAACAAGTGACGCAAGCGCGACGGCCCGATCTTTGGGACAAGCGAGTGCGGCGCGGAAACTAAACCAAGATCCCGGCTTCGTTTCGGCGGAGTACGGTTTGACGATGAAGGATTTGAACGATGAACGTGCTGCAGAAGCTTGAACAAGACGAGATCGCTTCGGTCTCGAAGACCATCCCGGAATTCTCGCCGGGCGACACGGTGAAGGTGAACGTGAAAGTCGTCGAAGGTACGCGTGAACGCGTGCAGGCCTTCGAAGGCGTGGTGATCGGCAAGAAGAACGCCGGCATCAACAGCTCGTTCACTGTGCGCAAGATCAGCTACGGCGAAGGCGTCGAGCGTGTCTTCCCGCTGTACAGCCCGCGTATTGATTCAGTTGAGCTGGTTCGCCGTGGCGACGTCCGCCGCGCGAAGCTCTATTACCTGCGCGGTCTGCGCGGGAAGAAGGCGCGTATCGCCGAACGCACCACCGGCCACGGCCTCGGTGAAGCCGGCAGCGACGAATAATTCGTCGCCTTAGCGCACAACGATGCAACGGCGGGACTGCAAAGTCCCGCCGTTTTCGTTTGCGTCACACGTGCAATTCGCCAGTGAACACGATCACGCCTGCGCCCGACAGGTCTGGCTCGGGCGTCAACTGCACGTGCAGCAGACTTCGCCGTCCCATGCGCACGCCCTGCTCGATCACCAAACTCGCATCGGCTGCGATGAATTTCTCGGACGCGAGATAGGCCGCAAGCGGTCCGGCTGCGGTTCCCGTCGCTGCGTCTTCCCACAGACCGATTGTCGGATTGAAAAACCGCGCATAGGCGGCGGACGGCCGTGCCGGATCGAACGCGTAGACGTAGCAACCTTCCGCGCCGACCGGCCGTAACTGCGCAACCAACGCGTCGGCGTTGGCAACACAACGATCGACCGTCGCGGGATCGCGCACGCGCACCATCAAATGCGCAGCACCCGTCTCGGCCGTACGCGGCGGCGGATGCAGCACGACGTCATCGACGCGTAGACCCAACGACGCAGCAAGCGCATCGACGGTCTCCAGCTTCGCACCGAGCCGCAACGGCGCTTGCCGCATGCGGCCGTGCACACGACCGTCGCGCCGACCCAGTACGATCGGCAACACGTCATCACCGATTTCCTGCTGGAACGTGCGCGGCTCGCTGAGATCGCCGAGCTTGCCGCGCTCGCCCAACCACAACCACGCGCCCAATGCATTGTGTCCGGCGCCCGAAACTTCGACGCCGCTGGCGGTGAAGGACCGCAAGCGCCAGTCGGCGCGCGTGCTGGGCAGCAGGAAGGTCGTCTCGGCCTGGTTGAACTCGGCGGCAATGCGCCGGAGCGTGTCCTCGGCCAGCCCCTCGCCGCCCTCGACCACCGCCAACGGATTTCCCTGCAGCGGCGCATCGGCAAAGACGTCGATCAGACCGGCAACCAGCGTAGCCATCGAAACAACTCCCAAAGATGAACTGAAATCAGCCAGCCCATCTCGACGCAGATCGCTTCACCAGCGCAAAGTCGAATTGATCAGGACAAAGATGAGGTTGATTCAGCATGGCCCGGCCCTCGCTCCCAGCCCTGCGTGCGTTCGAAGCGGCGGCGCGACTGGCCAGCTTCAAAGAAGCCGCGTCCGAGCTGTTCGTGACGCCGACCGCGATCAGCCATCAGCTCAAACAGCTCGAAACCCAGCTCGGCGTGCGCGTGCTCGATCGCAGCCCGCGCGCGGTCACGCTGACCGACGACGGACGTGTGTTGTTCGATGCGGTGACGAGCGCGTTCGCAACCATCGACATTGCGATCGACCGGTTGCAGCAGCAGCAAACAACCAAAGTGATCACGCTGTCGGCGACGACGTCGTTTCTCAGCCAGTGGCTGGTGCCGCGGCTCGACGCGTTACGCCGCGCACTGCCCGATTTGGATTTGCGTCTGCACGCATCGGTCAAGCTTGCCGAGCTGCGCCCTGGCACGGTCGACGTTGCGATCCGCTATGGCAAAGGTCCGTTCAATGCAGTCGACGCGGTCGCATTGCGCGCCGATCAATTTGCGCCCGTCTGCAGCCCATCGCTGCGCATCGCCCGCCCACAGGATCTGCAGCAAGCGCGGCTGATCCATGTCGACGGGCGCGTTGCACCGCGGCCGGCGCCGGATTGGCGACGCTGGTGCGACGCTGCAAACGTCACCGGCATCGACGTAACGCAGGGGCTGCGCTTCACCGACAGTCTGCACGCGGTGCAAGCCGCGATTGCAGGACACGGTATCGCAATCGTCAGTCTGGTTCTGGTTGCGGACGCGCTTGCAGCCGGACTGTTGGTGCAGCCATTTGCGATGACCTTGCCGGGCGAGACCTATCACTTTGCATGCGCGCCTGCGCTGCGCGAACGCGCCGACATTGCGCGTTTGCGTGACTGGTTTCGCGACACGCTCGCAGCATAAAAAACGGCGGGCAAGGCCCGCCGCTTTTGACGTCATCCAGCTGCCCGTCGCCGATCGAATATGCGTCCCACCGACGCCATACCGCGCGACAACAGCTCCCGTACGGCCGCGGCCCGGCTCGGGCAACGGTAGTCGTAACGGAAGTCGTCAAGCTGCCGGAGCTCGTCCCCCGACAACATGATCTGCAACCGTTCGCCGCGCGAAAGCGGCGTTCCTTTTTTGGTCACTTCGGTCATCGAGGTAAAAAACCCTGATGCCGAACTGTGGTTCCGCGCAAAAGCGGATCAGCACTCGTGTCACGGGATTGCCACCAGCGGTTAATACCGCCGGCCGCGCGCCTTACGCCGCCGGATGCTGCACGCCGAGGGCCACGCGCATCGCCTCGGCAAGCGACACGGTCGTGTAGGGCTTGGACAGGACGTGGCAGTCGTTGAACCGCGCCCCACCATCCAACCGGTCATAGCCGGTCGTGAACAGCAAGGTGACGCCCTGGTCCTGCAGCGCTTCGGCCAACGGAAACACCGGCTGCCGTCCCAACGACACGTCGAGAATTGCGAGATCGAATTTGCGGTCGCCCAACAAGGCGAAACCTTCGTCGAGCGAGCGCGCCGGGCCCGACACTTCGACGCCCAACGAATCCAGCATGTCTTCCAGAGTCATGCTGACCAGCGGATCGTCTTCGACGACCAGCACTTTCAAACCAGGCGGAACGCGAACTTCGTTCATGCGGCCTCCGGCTCATCGAGCAGCGCGCGAATACGCGTCGCAAGGTCGGCACGGCGATAGGGTTTGCGCAGCAACGCCGCGCCGCGCGGAAGCTCTACGTCGCCGGCATAGCCGGTCGTGAGTAGAACGCGCAGGCCGGGACGGCGCCCGCGCGCCGCTTCGGCCAATTGTGGCCCGCTCATTCCCGGCATGGTCACGTCCGAGAAGACGGCCTGCACATCGATTCTGTTTTCCAGCACGCCCAAGGCGGCAACTCCGCTTTCTGCTTCTACAACTTGATAGCCAAATTCCGAGAGAGTCGCAGCGACGACTTTCCGGACTTCGCGGTCGTCTTCGACGACCAGGACGGTTTCTCCGCGCCCGCGCAGCGTTTCCGCCGGCGGCGCATCCCGTTCGGCCGGCGTCGCAACCAAAGATGCAGCAACACCTTCGGCGCGCGGCAGCAGCAAGGTCACGACCGTGCCGACGTCCTTCTCGCTTTCGATCTGGATATGGCCGTTCGACTGTTTGACATAGCCGTAGGTCGTCGACAGGCCGAGACCGGTGCCGCGCCCGACTTCTTTTGTGGTGAAGAACGGTTCGAACACGCGCGCCAGCACGTCGGGCGGAATGCCCGTGCCGGTATCGGCAACGCGCACGGCGACATATTCGCCGACGATCCGTTCCGGTGCAGGTGAACCGAACCAGACTCCGTCGAAGTTCTTGTTCTCGACCGAGATCGCAAGCTGTCCGCCGTCGGGCATCGCGTCGCGCGCATTGACCGCAAGATTGGCGATGGTGGTTTCCAACCCGGTCGGATCGAGATTGACCGGCCACACGCCTTCGGCGACGTCGAGCGTCACTTCGATCGTTTCGCCCAAGGTTCGGCGCAACAAATCGGTCATCGAACTGACCAGCCCCGACAATTCGATGACGCGCGCATTGAGCGTTTCTTTGCGTGAGAACGCCAACAGCCTGCGCGTCATGTCGGCGCAACGTAGCGCACCGTCGAGCGCCATGCGCGCACGCTTGGCCGCTTTGGGATCGCTCTCGAAGTTCGACTGCAGCAAATCGAGATTGCCGATCACGATCGCGAGCATGTTGTTGAAGTCGTGTGCAATGCCGCCGGTCAGACGCCCGACCGTCTCCAGCTTGCGTGCATGCTGCAACTGTTCTTCCAGCTCTTTGCGATCCGTGACGTCGACCGTCATGCCTTGGATCTCAACCGGTTCGCCGCGTTCGTCGGTGCGCAACGCGGTTTCGCACAGCAGCCAGCGCCATTCGCCTGATCCGGTCAGGAACCGGAACTCGGCACTGCCACGCCCTTCAGCCAGCGCGGTGCGGAAGCTGTCGAGGACGCGGGCGCGATCGTCTTCGTGCGTGCGCTGGTGCCAGAACCACGGCTCGTAAAACCGGTCGGTCGGGAATCCCAACCACGATTCACGCTTGCCGCCGGACTGGGTGATGAACAGAGGCCGCGCGAAATCATGCGGCGCCATCGTGAACAGATCGACCGGCAGCGACTGCAGGATCATCGCCTGCTGTTCCGACGTGCGCCGCAATTCGCGTTCGGTCGCAAGCTGGGCGGCGCGCATGCGCATATTTTCTTCGAACAGGAATCGCTCGGCTTCGGCGCGGCGACGGATCTGTTCGGTCTTGCGGAACAGCTGAACGAAGATCGAAACCTTGGATCGCAGGATCAGCGGATCGAACGGTTTGAACACATAGTCGACCGCGCCGGCGGTGTAGCCGCGGAAGACATGCACGTCGTCCTTGTTGACCGCGGTCAAAAAGATGATCGGCGTGCGCGACGAGCGTTCGCGGCTGCGGATCAAGGTGGCGGCCTCGTAGCCGTCCATTTCGGGCATCTGCACGTCGAGCAGGATCACCGCGAAGTCCTGGCGCAGAACTTCGCGCAGCGCGTCCTGGCCCGATCGCGCCTGCACGATCTCGATCCCCGGTTCGCGCAGAATTTCCTCAAGCGCGAAGAGGTTGCGCGGATCGTCGTCCACAATCAGCACGCGCGGCACGATCGCAGCGCTTGGCGGCGCGCGTGTGATTTCCTCGGCGCTTGCCGAATCGGCAGGCGGATGCGGCGCCGCCGCGGGCATTGCGTCCCGCGGCGGATCCGATTCACCCGCCGGACCGTTCGGGTCCGGCATGTCTGCCATCTCTAAACTTGCCATCAAGCCGTCAAACGCTGCGCCTCAACGATTCTCGTTTCCCGTCCGATCCGAACGCGCAGCATGGAGACAAGTTGCTCAATGTCGACCGGCTTGGCGATGTAGTCGCTCGCACCCGCTTCGATGCAGCGTTCGCGATCGCCCTTCATCGCCTTGGCGGTCACCGCAATGATCGGCAACTCGGCAAAGCGACCGATCTGCCGGACCTCACGCATCGTCTCGTAGCCGTCCAGTTCGGGCATCATGATATCGACCAACATGGCATCAATGCCCGCAGTCGTCTTCAAGGTTTCGATGCCGTCGCGTCCATTCTCGGCAAAGACGACTTCGATCCCATGCCCTTCCAGCGCCGAGGCAAGCGAGAAGATGTTGCGAACGTCGTCATCGACGATCAGCACCTTTTTGCCCGCCAGCGCACCGTCATCGGCGCCTTGGCTCAACGCGCGGCGCGTCGGTTCGGGCAAATTGTCGGCAGTACGGTGCAGGAACAGCGCCGTCTCGCGCAGCAGCGAGTCGGTTGAGCCCTGCCCCTTCATGATCACGGCTTCAGCCAGACGCTCCAATTCGACCCGATCGGCCTCGTCGAGGTCGCGCGCCGTATAGACGACGATCGGCATGCCGGCTGTGTTGGCCGACGAACGCAGCCGTTCCATCAGCTCGAACCCGGTCAGGTCGGGCAGGCCAAGATCGACGATGACGCAGTCGAACTGCTTCGTTGCGACCGCCTGCAACGCTTCTTCGGCGCTGCCGACCGCAGTCGTGTGCACGTCGCCATTGCCGATCAGCGCAGTCACTGATTTGCGCTGGGCTTCGTCATCCTCGACCAACAACAGCTCTTTGGTCGGACGCTCGACGAAGTCGCGCGCCTTGGCCAATGCACCGAACAAGGCTTCGCGATCGACCGGCTTTTCGAGGAAGGCAAAGGCGCCCGCCTTCATGCCGCGACGCTTCTGTTCGTCGGCGGTGATCACGTGCACCGGAATATGCCGGGTCGTGGCATCGCGCTTGAGACGATCGAGCAGCGCCCAACCATCCATATCGGGCAGACCGATATCGAGCGTGATCGCATGCGGCTTGAAGCGCTTGGCGAATGGCAGGACCTGCGCACCGGTCGGTGCGATCACGCCCTTGAAGCCTTTCTCGCGTGCGAGTTCGAGCAGCACCGACGCAAAAACCGGATCGTCTTCGACAATCATCACCACGAGATCGCCGGGCTCGATCATGTCCTGGTCGTCCAGCGCTTCGCCCAGCGCCGGACCTTCACCGGTCGCAGCGCGCATCGCCTGCGCCGCCGTTGCGGTCGCGGGCGCCGAGCGCTGCTGCAACTGCCGATGTTCGAGCGGCAGCCACAGGGTAAAGGTCGAGCCTTGGCCCGGCGTCGAGGCGACACGGATTTCACCACCGAGCAGACGCGCGATTTCGCGGCTGATCGAAAGGCCGAGACCAGTGCCGCCATATTTACGGCTGGTCGTGCCGTCGGCCTGCTGGAAGGCTTCGAAGATGATGCGCTGCTTGTCCGGTGCGATGCCGATGCCGGTATCGGTCACCGAGAAGGCGAGCAATTCATCCTCGCCACCCGGCAAGGCTGCGCGTTCGATCTTAAGCGCGACCGTGCCTTTTTCGGTGAACTTGAAGGCGTTCGACAGCAGGTTCTTCAACACCTGCTGCAGACGCTTGGCGTCGCTGCGCATCGCACGCGGCAGCTTGGTGTCGACTTCGATCTTGAACGCGACCTTCTTCTCTTCCGCGACCTGGCGGAAGGTACGTTCGATGCTGGCAGTGAGGTCGTCGAACGTAACATCGCCCACTTCCAGCGTGACCGTGCCCGACTCGATCTTCGACAGATCGAGAATGTCGTTGATCAGCGACAGAAGGTCGGTGCCGGCCGCGTTGATCGTCTTGGCGAATTCGCGCTGCTTGTCCGACAGATTGCCTTCCGAATTGTCGGCCAGCAGTTTCGACAGGATCAGCAGCGAGTTCAGCGGCGTACGCAGCTCGTGCGACATGTTCGCAAGGAACTGGCTCTTGTAGCGGCTGGTAAGCGCCAGCTGCTCGGCCTTTTCTTCGAGTGCCGCCTTTGCGGCCAACACTTCGCGGTTCTTGCGTTCGACTTCGCGCTTCTGCGTCGCCAGCAGCTGGGCCTTTTCTTCCAGCTCTTCGTTGGTCTGGCGCAGGCGTTCCTGCTGCGTCTTGAGCAGCTCTTCCGACTGACGCAGCGACGCGGCCTGTTGCTCGAGGCGGTCGTTGGTCTTTTTCAGCTCTTCCTGCTGGCTCTGCAGTTCGGTCGTCAGCAGCTGTGACTGTTTCAGCAGGCCTTCGGTACGCATCGTGGCCGCGATCGTGTTCAACACGATGCCGATCGACTCCATCAGCTGATCGAGGAAGGTCTGGTGGGTTTCGGAGAACTCCGAGAACGACGCCAGTTCGATCACCGCCTTGACTTCGTCTTCAAACAGAACCGGCAGCACGATGATGTTCATCGGCGGCGCGTCGCCCAGGCCCGACGAGATCGCGATATAGTCGCGCGGCACATTGGTCAGAAGAATGCGCTTCTTCTCGTAGCCGCACTGGCCGACCAGACCTTCGCGCAGCGCGTAGCGGTTCGACAGATGCTTGCGATGCGAGAAAGCATAGCTCGCAATCATTTCGAGATAGGTCTCTTCCTCGTCGCGATCGGCGACGTAGAAGACGCCATGCTGCGCGTTCACCAGCGGCGCCAGTTCCGACAGAACCAGGTTCGACACGGTGTTCAGATCGCGTTCGCCCTGCAGCATGCGGGTAAATCGCGCCAGGTTGGTTTTCAGCCAATCCTGTTCCGCATTCTTCAGCGTGGTCTCACGCAGATTGCGGATCATCTCGTTGATGTTGTCCTTCAACGCCGCGACTTCGCCCGACGCTTCGACCGAGATCGACCGCGTCAAGTCACCCTTGGTCACCGCGGTCGCCACTTCGGCGATGGCGCGCACCTGCGTGGTCAAGTTCGCAGCCAGCTGGTTGACGTTGTCGGTCAAGTCACGCCACAGGCCGGCGGCGCCAGGCACGCGTGCCTGGCCGCCCAACTTGCCTTCGGTACCGACTTCGCGCGCCACGTTGGTGACCTGGTCGGCGAAGGTTGCCAGCGTGTCGATCATGCCGTTGATCGTGTCGCGCAGCGCCGCGATTTCGCCCTTCGCATCGACGGTCAGCTTGCGCTTCAAGTCGCCGTTCGCGACCGCGGTCACGACCGACGCGATACCGCGCACCTGACCGGTCAGGTTGGCGGCCATCATGTTCACGTTGTCGGTGAGATCCTTCCAAACGCCCGCGACGCCTTTCACCTGCGCCTGGCCGCCCAGCTTGCCTTCGGAGCCGACTTCGCGCGCAACGCGCGTCACTTCGCCCGCAAATGCATTCAGCTGATCCACCATCGTATTGATGGTCGATTTCAGTTCGAGGATTTCGCCTTTGACGTCGACCGAGATCTTCTTCGACAAGTCGCCATTCGCAACCGCCGTCGTCACTTCGGCGATGTTACGCACCTGGCCGGTCAAGTTCGCGGCCATGCCGTTGACGTTGTCGGTCAAATCCTTCCAGACGCCCGCGACGCCCTTCACTTGCGCCTGGCCACCCAGCTTGCCTTCGGAGCCGACTTCGCGCGCAACGCGCGTCACTTCACCTGCAAACGCATTCAGCTGATCCACCATCGTATTGATGGTCGACTTCAGCTCGAGGATTTCGCCCTTCACGTCGACGGTGATCTTCTTCGACAAGTCGCCGTTCGCGACCGCCGTCGTCACTTCGGCGATGTTACGCACCTGGCTGGTCAGGTTGGCGGCCATGCCGTTGACGTTGTCGGTCAAATCCTTCCAGACGCCCGCGACGCCCTTCACTTGCGCCTGGCCGCCCAGCTTGCCTTCGGAGCCGACTTCGCGCGCAACGCGGGTCACTTCACCCGCAAACGCATTCAGCTGATCGACCATCGTATTGATGGTCGACTTCAACTCGAGAATTTCACCGCGCACGTCGACGGTGATCTTCTTCGACAAGTCGCCGTTCGCGACCGCGGTCGTCACTTCGGCGATGTTACGCACCTGACCGGTCAAGTTCGCGGCCATGCCGTTCACGTTGTCGGTCAGATCCTTCCACACGCCGGCGACGCCTTCGACGCGGGCCTGACCGCCTAGCTTGCCGTCGGTGCCGACTTCACGTGCGACGCGGGTCACTTCGCCCGCGAATGCATTCAGCTGATCGACCATCGTGTTGATCGTGCTCTTGAGCTCGAGCACTTCGCCGCGCACGTCGACGGTGATCTTCTTGGACAAGTCGCCGTTGGCGACCGCGGTCGTCACGTCAGCGATGTTACGCACCTGGCCGGTCAAATTGGCGGCCATGATGTTCACGTTGTCGGTGAGGTCCTTCCAGACGCCGCCGACGCCTTCGACGCGGGCTTGACCGCCCAGCTTGCCTTCGGTGCCGACTTCGCGCGCAACGCGCGTCACCTCGCCCGCAAATGCATTCAGCTGATCGACCATCGTATTGATGGTCGACTTCAACTCCAGCACCTCGCCGCGCACGTCGACGGTGATCTTCTTCGACAAGTCGCCATTCGCGACCGCCGTCGTCACGTCGGCGATGTTACGCACCTGGCTGGTCAGGTTCGACGCCATGCCGTTGACGTTGTCGGTCAAATCTTTCCAGACGCCCGCGACGCCGCGCACCTGCGCCTGGCCGCCCAGCTTGCCGTCGGTGCCGACTTCGCGCGCAACGCGCGTGACTTCGCCAGCAAAGCTGTTCAGCTGATCGACCATCGTGTTGATGGTGCTCTTCAACTCCAGCACTTCGCCGCGCACGTCGACGGTGATCTTCTTCGACAAGTCGCCGTTGGCGACCGCGGTCGTCACTTCGGCGATGTTACGCACCTGGCTGGTGAGGTTCGCCGCCATGATGTTCACGTTGTCGGTCAAGTCTTTCCAGACGCCCGACACGCCTTCGACGCGGGCCTGACCGCCCAGCTTGCCTTCCGATCCGACTTCGCGCGCAACGCGCGTCACTTCGCCGGCAAACGAGTTGAGCTGGTCCACCATGGTGTTGATGGTGGATTTCAGCTCCAACACTTCGCCGCGCACGTCCACGGTGATCTTCTTGGACAAGTCGCCGTTGGCGACTGCGGTCGTCACTTCGGCGATGTTACGAACCTGACCGGTCAGGTTCGCCGCCATCATGTTCACGTTGTCGGTGAGGTCTTTCCAGACGCCCGCGACGCCCTTCACCTTCGCCTGACCGCCCAGCTTTCCTTCGAGACCGACTTCGCGCGCAACGCGCGTCACTTCGCCGGCGAAAGAGCCAAGCTGCCCCACCATCGTATTCACGATCTTGCCGATGCGCAGGAACTCGCCCTTCAACGGACGCGCTTCGATCTCGAGCAGCATCTGTTGCGTCAAGTCGCCTTTCGCGACCGCACCGATCACGCGCGCCACTTCGGTGGTGGGCTGCACGATGTCGCCGATCAGATTGTTGACCGCGTCGAGCGAAGCGCCCCACGACCCGCCGCCATGGTCCAGCCGGGCGCGCTCCCAGATCTTGCCGTCTTTACCGACGACGGTCCCGATCCGCTCGAGCTCGCGGGTCAGCTTCTCGTTGAGCTCGACCACGTCGTTGAAGACTTCCGCGATTTCGCCGTCGATCCCGGGCAGGTCGCCTGGCAGCCGGGCCGAGAAATCGCCTTTGCGGAATGTCTTTAGCGCCCGGAGGAGCACTTGCGGCTGCAACTCTGAGCGCAGTTGGCGGTTGATGTCCTGCATGGGCGGTCCTTTTGGCGTAGTCCCGCGCTTGGCGCGGGTCGCGGTCGTACGGGGGCTGTCGGGGCGGATCGATGGAGCGACTTTGGGTGCCCGGCGCGAACGCGACGGCGCAGCGGAAGAACGCGGGCTGGCCTCGGCTGACTCCTCAGCCGAACCGGGCCCAAGCTCTTGATCTTCAGTTCCCTCGTCCACGGCGCGCCTTTTTTTTGGTGAGGCTACGGCTCCAACCCAGCAACAACAGCCTTAGGCGCAGGGTTGTTCCGTCCTGCGGACGATTTTTTTCTGCGTGTTAAATCACGGAACGTCTGGGCCGCTGCTCGGTTTCACCTCCAGAAATTGGAGAACGAGGAGATTCCCATGAATACGACGATCCGCCTGGGCGCCGTGGCTGCACTTGCGCTGACCATGGCCGCCTGCGCCCCGCGCACCGAGACGGTTCGCACCAGCACGGTGGAAACCACCGCGCCGGCTGTTGCTCCGACGACCACGACGACCCAGACCACCTATGCTGATCCGTATAGCGGCACGTCGCGCACGGTGACCCAGCAGAACACGCAGTCGAGCGTCGATGCGACGACGACCGAGCGTACGCGCACCACGACCAAGTGGCCGTAACACCGGCCCACGCCTGATACAGAAAAGCCGCTCCGGCAACGGAGCGGCTTTTTTGTTGCCCAACTACGCAGGCACGAAAAAGCCGCCGCGATTTCTCGCGGCGGCTTCGTTCGTCGCCGAACCTTAGTTCTTGGTGACCGAGGTCGTCGTGGTCTTCGACACCACGACCGGCGCCGGGTCGGTGGTGGTCACAACGCGCGTCGTAACCGGAGCCGGTACGATCGCAGGCGCCGTGGTGGTTGCAGTTTCGGTCGTGCGCACGATGCCGTCCGCGGTCGAAACAGTCTTTTCCGTCGTCTGGGTCGCAACCGGGGCAGGTGCGATATAGGCGCGCGACTGCCAGCAGCTCAGACGTTCGGCGTCATTGAGGATGGTGCCGCAATCAACGCTGGTTGCAGTCGTCGTGGTCACCTGCTTCTCGACCACGGTTTGCGCGACCGCCGGCAAAGCGGCGAGCGCAGCAACGGCAGCGAGCATCCAAGTCGTACGCATGAAATCCTCCGTCGGGGTTGTCCACAAAGATTACGGACAAAGAACCCGACAGTCGGCGCACTGTTCCCTGCGCGCTGGATCCGCAACGCGGATCGCGCCCATCTATATGATTGCCCCGTTTTCCCGAGGGAAAACGTTGGCGAATCTACGGAGCGGTCGATGCTGCAAAGCTGCGCGCGTAGTGGCGGCCGTAGAAGAACCACAGCGCCTGTCCGACGATCAGCCAGACGACGAGACGCAGCCACGACAGATAATCGAGCGACACCATCAAAGCGCCGCACGACAGAATCCCCAGAATGGGCACGAGCGGCACAAGCGGCGTGCGAAACGCGCGCGGCATGTCGGGGCGCGTACGCCGCAACACCAGCACCGCAACGCAGACGACGACGAACGCGAGCAAAGTGCCGATCGAGGTCAGCTCGCCCAGTTCCGCGAGCGGCGTGAAGCCCGCCATCAAGGCGCTAAACACCATCGTCGCCTGATCGGCGCGCCACGGCGTGCGAAAGCGCGGATGCACGGCGCCGAACCAGGACGGCAGCGAACCGTCTTCGGCCATGGCGCGGAAGATGCGCGACTGTCCGTACAAGGTGACCAGGATGACCGCGAGAAACCCGATCAGGATCGTCGCTTCGACGACCCAGGCCAGCCACGGATACGGCGTCATCGACGCCGCGGTCGCGATCGGCGCCGCGTCGTCTTTCAACTGCGTGTACGGCACGATGCCGACCAGCACGGCGGCGAAGGCGACGAACAACACGGTGCAAACCAGCAAGCCGCCGAGCAGGCCGATCGGCATGTCGCGTTGCGGGTTGCGGGATTCCTGCGCCGCGGTCGAGACCGCGTCGAATCCGATATAGGCGAAAAAGATCAGGCCCGACGCGCGCGCCACGCCGCTCCAACCGAACGCACCGGACTCGCCCGTATTGGGCGGAATGAACGGATGATAGTTGGCGAAGTCGATCGAGCCGATGCCGAGCGCGATGAACAGCACGACGACGGCGCATTTGGCGTAGGTGACGACTGCGTTGACGCGCGCCGATCCCTGCACGCCGCGGATCAGCAGGATCGAACAGGCGACGATGATCAGCACTGCCGGCAGATTGATCCAGCCGGGATCTTTGTCGAACGGCGACGCCATCAGCGATTGCGGAATATGCAGCCCGAAGCCGCGCAGAAACGCATCGCAATTGCCGGCCCAGCTCACCGCGACGGTCGACACCGAGACCGAATATTCGAGTACCAGATCCCAGCCGACGATCCAGGCGAAGGTCGGCCCCGCGATGTAGCGCGCATAGGTATAGGCACTGCCCGAGTTCGGGATCATCGAGGCCAGCTCGGCATAACAGAGACAGGCGAAGCCGCAGCCGATGGCGGCAAACAGGAAGGCCAGGATCACCGCCGGCCCGGCATGCTCGCTCGCGGCCAGGCCGGTCAGCGAGAAGAGTCCGGCCCCCAAGGTCGAACCGACGCCCAGCGCGATCAGATTCCAGGGACCAAGGACGCGGCGGAGCTGCGGGCCCGCGCCGGTAGCGGCGCTTTCGGGCAGAGCTTCAGAATCGGTCGTTTGCACGACGGCAACCTTCGAGGCCCAACATCCCCCTGTCCAGCACGCGCGCCGCCGGAGTAGATGAGTTTTACAGATGACTCACAGGGATCCCCACGCCAGCCACCGCAAGGTTGCCGCCCGCATGTGCAGCGGCTGTCCCTTCGCGCCCGACCGCGACTGGCGCGCCGTTCCCTACTCGCCCGAGGACTGGCGCCACGCGCTGACCCGGATCGTCGGCGGCGAACGCTGGATCTGCCACGCCAGCTGCGACGGTTACTGGGTCACCGAACGCTCGCTCTATTGCCGCGGCGCGCATGAAGGCCGCCCGGTCGTCGTGCCCGCCGGTGAAGACGTGCCGTTCGAACCGGGCGAACTGTTGGACGTCGCCGGCTAGTTCCTACTTCGCGGGCCGGAACTCCAGCCCGCCGAACAGCGACGCGCCGCCGTCGAGCGCACCGATCGTCATCTTCGCCGGCGAACCGTCGAACGGTTTGCGCTCAAACGTCAGCAGCGCGTTGCCGACGGTACGATCCGGCCAGCGCACCAGGAACGTGTCGCCGCGCCACGGCTCCAACTTGCCGGTGAGGCTGGTGGCTTCGTTGAACTTGGCGGTCAACGCGTCGCCTTCGCGCGCGATCGTCACGTCGCCGAGCCAGGTTCCTTTCCAGGTGCCCACGAACTTGTCGGCATCGGCCGGCATTTTGGCGTCGGCCTTATGCTCAGCCATGATCTTGTTCAGTCTGTCGAACTGCGCCGCCTGCGCCTTGTCGACCTGCGCTTTGACTTCGGCGACGCGATCCTTTTTCTCGCGCTGCAGATAGTGATCCAACAAAGTCAGCACCATCGCGCGCGTCATGTTGCCTTCGCCGGTCGATGTCGCGACCGCAAAGCCGAGTTTGAGATCGGGGATGAACAGAACCTGGTCGTACGCGCCGAGCGTTGCGCCGCCATGCGTGGCGACTTTGTGCCCGTTGATGTCGAAGACCATCCAGCCAAGACCGTAGCCGATGAAATTCGGCGGCGCGCCCGCGAGCGCGGCGACCTGTTGCCCGGCCGCACCCATCGGCGTGTGGATGTCGCGCATCTCTTTGGCACGCGCTTCGCTCCACAAACGTTTGCCGTCGGGCAGCGCGCCGTCGGCGAGCTGCACCGTGAGCCATTTCGAGAAATGCTCGGCCGACAGCGCCAGCGAACCGGCCGGCGCAATCGCGTCGAGACGCGTGCGCGGCATCGGCGACATCTTGCCTTTGCTGAACCCGTCGCCGAACCGCATATGTTCGAGCGCCTTGTTCGGCGCCTTTTCGTACTCAGCCGACGTGATCACCGCACTGTCGATGCCCAGCGGCTTGAAGATCCGGTTGCGCAGCGCCTCTTCGTACGACGTGCCGGCCGCGTTTGCCGCCGCCTCACCCGCCGCTGCATAGGCGATGTTGCTGTAGCCGAACTTGTCACGGAACGTGTTCGGCATGTTCATCAGCCGCACGCGCTTGAGCATCTCGACGCGCGAGATCGGCGTGACCACCCATAATAAGTCGCCCTGGTTCGGGCTGGAGCCGGTGCGATGGGTCAGCGCATCGCGCACCGTCACGTTCGCCGCCGCATAGGCATCGGGCAAACGGAACGCCGGCACGCGATCGGCAAGCTTGTCGTCGAGCGTCATCTTGCCGTCATCGACCAAGGCTTCGACCAGCGCGCCGGTGAAGGCTTTGCTGACGCTGCCGATGTCGAACACGGTTTGCGCGTCGACCGGGCGCTTGTCCTCGAGGCCGCGCACGCCATAGCCCTTGGTCAGGACGGTCTTGCCGTCTTCGACGATGGCGATTGCAGCGCCCGGCACGTCGAATTCGGTGAGCGCCTTGGCGACGGTCGCGTCGAGATCGGCGGGTGGCGCAGCGAAAGCCGAGGTGGTTGCGAACAGCGCGAGGGCGAGTGCGGAGCGGCGCATCAGTATTGGAGTCCTAGGCTCAGAAGGTTGTAGGCAAAGCCGGCCCAGATGATCACCAGCGCGGCCAATGCGATGACGCTGTTGGAGATCCGTCCCCACCAGCCGAAACGCGCATCAATCCAGAGGCGTGCAGCGCGCACGACGAGGAAGCCGGTGCTGAACAGCGCAACGACGCCGATCAGACGCACGATCCAGAAGAACCAGGCGCTGTCCGAGAGCATGAAGTTGATGCCGAACGCACGGTTCAATACCACCCACCAGCCCGCCACGAACAACAGCGAGACGATGCATGCGCCGCGCGCGAGGCGATAGAACAACCGGTCGCGACCTTCGAGCGGCAAGGTGCGGCCATAGTGACGGCGCACCAGCGCATTGATCGGCCAGGACAGGGCCGCGATCGCCAGCACCGCGATTGCGGCATGGATTAGCGGGAGTGCATTCGGACCGGTGGCGAAGCTGGAGCGCAGAAAGACATAGACCGGCAGGCCGTCATCATCGACGAGCATGGTCGGCGCGCCGGCATCGTCGCGCAGCACGGCAATGCGGCTGCGTCCATCCACTTCGCGCCAGACGAACGGCGCCACTTCGCGCCATTTCTTCGGCGCGCCGCCGAACGTCGTCAGCGCCGAGAAGCTGATCGTGTTGTCGGGATTCACCGACAGTTGCGTCGGCCGCATGATCTGGAACAGGCGCGTCCAGGCGGCAACGCCGGCCCGGCTGTTGGAATAATAGCCCGCGACCGCCTGCCCGTGCCCGGCCGCGGTCGGCAAAGTCGGCTCATCCGGCAACGGTGCCGGATAGTAACGGTCGAGAAATTCGCGCAGCAGCGCGATGCGGAACGGTCCGGTGACGTCGCCGACGCCCGTCGTGTTGAACGAGATGAAGAAGCCGACATTGTCGTCAGGCAGCAGATGCAGGTCGCTGTGAAACACCGGCATGTTGCCGCCATGCGCGACGATGCGCTTGCCGTTGCGGTCTTCCTGGTAAAAGCCCAACGCCATGCCGATGAAGCCCGGCGCCAACGGCTTGTTGACCGTGTACATGCGCTGAACGGTTTCCTGTTTCAGCAACGGCTTGTCACCGACCCCGCGAAACGCGTTCAGATGCGCGATCATGAATTTCGCCATGTCGGTACCGCTGGCCGACATGCTGCCCACCGGTGGTGCGCCAACGACTTCGAACGGGAACGGCCGGCCCGAGGCGACGCGATAGCCCTTTGACAGATGCGGCGCCAAGTTCGGCGGCAGCGGCTGCCGGAACGTCGACTGGGTCATGCCGGCGCGCGCGTAAATCTCTTGCTCGACATAGTCGTCGAACGACTTGCCGCTGACCCGTTCGACGATATAGGCGGCAAGACCGGCGCCGTAATTCGAATAGGAAATCACCTCACCCGGCGGATAGGCGCGTGCGGGAAGATGGGCTTTCAGATAATCGCCGAGCGGCGTCAGCTTGGCTGTCGTCGGCGGGAACAGGTCTTTGCTTGCTTCTTCGAAGCCAGCCGTGTGCGTCATCAAATTCCGCAGCGTGATCGGCTTGCCGTACGCGTCAGGAATTTTGAAATCGATGTAGCTGTTGACGTCGCGGTCGAGGTCGAGCTTCCCCGCTTCCACCTGCTGCATCACGCTGGTCCAGGTGAACAGTTTCGAGATCGACCCGATGCGGAACAGCGTCATCGCTGGATCGACCGGCGTGCGCTTTTCGACGTCGGCATAGCCGTAGCCGCGCGCGAACAGAAGCTGACCGTCTTTGACGACGGTAATCACCGCGCCAGCAAGGTCACCGCGGGCCAAGGTCCACGGCATCATGCCGTCAAACCAAACGCTGAGATCTTCAGCCGTCAGAGGATGCGCCGGCTTCTGTGCCTGGGTTTGCGCTGACGCAGTATGCGCCATCAACAACGCGGTCAGTGCAAAAGCCAGGCGGCGGATCATGCAGGCACCTCAGATGAGAAAAAGAAAGGGCATGACCCGTTGCCGGATCATGCCCCTGCTCGCCGGTTAGAACTGCGCCTCGAAGGTGACGCCCATCGTGCGCGGCTGGATGAACGTCACCGAAGTGGCGGTGATGCGTCCACGCGTTGCCGTGTTACCGGCCGACGCGAAGCCACGTTCGTCACCCACGTTGCGTGCAAAGAACTGCACCGAATAGCGGTCGGTCGACAGACCGGCGCGCAGATTGATCTGGTTGTAGGACGGCAGAATGAAGTTCGGCGCCGTCTGCGCAGACGCAAATCCGAGGAAGTTGCTGTTGCGCTGGCCGACGTAATTCCAGCCGCCGCCGACCGTGCCGTTCCAACCCGACCAGACCGGAAACTCGTAATCGGCATTGATGGCGCCCGACCATTTCGGCGTACCGGGCAACGGATCGCCCGAATTCGCCAACGTGCTGGTGCCGACGCCGACCGGTGCTTCGAGATGCGCATCGGTATAGCTCAGCGTACCGAGGATCCGAAGGCCGGCGATCGGCTGCAGTTGCACGGTCAATTCGCTGCCGTCGCTGACGGCTTTCGAACCGTTCGCGCGCACGCTGATGCCGTTGTACTGCACGTTCAGCTGAATATCGGTCCAGTCGATATGATAGACGGCGAGATCGATGCCGAGCCATTTCACCGGCGTGATCTTGGCACCGACTTCATAGTTCTTCGCCTTGTCCGGACCCAACGTGCGCGAACCGACTGGCTGGCCGGTCGTGCCGTCAAAGCCCTGCACGTTCGGACCGCCGGGACGATATCCGGTGGAGAAGCGCGCATAGACGATGCCGAGATCCGAGAATTTGTACTTGGTCGACGCAGCATAGGTCGATGTGTACGAGCGGTCCCCGATATCCAGGCGCGCATTGGCGACCAGCGGCGGCGACGCGTTCGCCGTGGTGATCTGCGTGTAGTTCTGATCGCTGCGCGCGCCACGTGCGCCCAACATCACGTCCCACGCGTCGGTGATGTGGTAGGTCGCGTTCGCGAAGGCAGCCAGTTCGCGATAATGGTCGATCAAGGTGACGTGACCGAAGTCGACCGGAATCGCCGCGCCGCCGGCGAAGGCCGAGATGGTCTGGGTCTGCGCGATCTTTTCGTTGTCGTAATAGATGCCCGCCAGCCATTCGAGCTTGGTGCCGCCCGGCGAGGCGATGCGGAATTCGCCGCTGTTCTTGAAGATCTTCTGACCATACGCAACCGGCGCCGAGGTGATGCCGTATTGCGGGTAGATCGCCTGCAAGGTCGTGTACAGGTTCGGTGTGTTCTGTTGCGTACTCTGCTGTTGCGCAACCACCGCCGTCGCCTTCGCCCAGCCGAGATCATAGTCGCCGGTCAGCGAATAGACGCGGAAGCGCTGCGTCGTCGGCTCGGCGCTAGGCGTGCTCTGCGTGAGGTGATCCAAGTCGCCATAAAGCGGCGCGTTGGCTGCGAGATTCCAGTTCACGCCGCTGCCGCCGGTACGGCGCATATCCTGGGTCATGCCCATGAATTTGAGCGACAGCTGATCGGTCGGCGTCAGAAGCAGCTGCGCGCGGCCGCCATATTGTTCGGTGCCGCCGACGTCTTTCTTCGCGAAACCCGGCGCGATGTTGTCGACATAGCCCGCGAAGTCCTGGTGATAGACCTGGAGGCGCGCGGCCACTTTGTCGTTGATGATCGGCACGTTGACCATGGCGCGGAAGCCCTTCTCGGTGTCGCCGCCGTCGACCGCGCCGAAACTGACCTGCGTCTTGGCCTCGAAGACGTTCATCTTCGGCGCCTTGGTGACGTATTTCAGAACGCCGGCCATCGACGATGCGCCGTACAACGTACCTTGCGGTCCGTTCAGCACTTCGACGCGCTCGAGATCGAACGCGCTAATGTCGAGGTCGAAGTTGGCCGCGCCCGAGAAGATGGTCGCCGAACCAAACGCAACGTCGTCGACATAGATACCGAGCAGACGCGATTCGCCGCCGCCCGACGTGCCGGCCGTCGCCATGCCGCGCACGACGATGGTGCGGTTGCCGACCGTACCGCCGCGCACCGCAAGGCCCGGAACGTAGGCAGCGATATCAGCGATTTCCTTGACGTTGAGTCGGTCGAGCTGGTCGCCGGTCAACACCGAAACAGCTTGCGGGACTTCGCGGATCGACTCCGTGCGCTTTTGCGCGGTCACCAAGATCTCTTCGATTGACTGCGCTGAGGCTGCCTGCGGCAGCGCCCACAGCGCCGTCGAGCCAAGCAGCAAAGCGCACAAGCGTGCATGTCGCATCGTCAGAACCCCCGTTTTTTTTCTGCCGCCCGAGTCAGGACGGCGCCCCAGTTTTCGCGGGCATGATCGAGGGCTATTTTCTATTGAGCAACTAATTTTCTAATCGGGCGTTTTCGCCGTAGGGTTAGAAAATTAGCCGGGTGGGCCGAGCCACATCCCCAACGGGACGAAACGGCGCCGAAACAAACGCATTCGAAAAGTTACAACCGGAGGGAGGTTCGACCTGCCGAAAAACGCGCGCGAAAAACTTCGGTCCGTGTCTTTTCGGCAGCATGTGGTTTCGAGACAGAAAAGGCGCCGTGCAGCGCACGACGCCTTTTCGTTGTGACAGGCAGAAACCCGCTCAGTAATGCGAGCCGAAGCTGACCAGGTTGTACGTGACGTAGCACCAGATCATCACCAGGCCGGCCAGCGCGATCAGTACGTTGGCGATCTTGCCCCAGAGGCCGAAGCGCGGATCGCGGAAGGTCAGTGCTGCGCGGAAGACCAGGAACACCGCACCGACAAGTGCGACCACCCCCAGCACACGCAGGAACAGCAACGTTCCTTCGAGACCATACGAAATGCTGGCGATGCTCGTGCCGAGCTTGCTCAGCAGATACAGCCAGTAGGCCACGAGTGCGACCAGCAAGCCCGATACGGCGCGCGACACACGATAGAAGACGCGGTCGCGGCCTTCGAACGGCAAGGTGCGGCCGTAGTGACGACGCACCAGCGCGTTGACCGGCCATGACAGGAACGTCACCAGCAGGATCACCGCCGCGGCACCAACCAAGAGCGCCATCGTCGTGCTGTTGGCTGCGTCGGCCGCCATGAACACCATCACCGGCGCCATGTCGCTCGTCGCCATCAGGATCGGCTTGCCGGCCGCATCCATCTGGAATTTGAGCAGCGCAGGGCCGTTCACTTCACGCCACACGAAGGGCTGCACTTCGCGCCACT
Organism: Roseiterribacter gracilis; assembly: GCA_018332375.1. Taxonomy (GTDB): domain Bacteria; phylum Pseudomonadota; class Alphaproteobacteria; order BOG-932; family Roseiterribacteraceae; genus Roseiterribacter; species Roseiterribacter gracilis. Next base: position 1,190,693 of record BOPV01000001.1, read on the forward strand.
TCTTCGGCGCGTTGGCCGCGTCGGTGAAGCCGCTGAAGCTCAACGTGTCGTCGGGATTGAGATAGGTCTTGGCGTGCGACAGCAGCCCGCTGATGCGCAGGAAGCTGGTCGTGCCGCCGCGGCTGGCGCGCCACTCGCCCGACACTTTCTGCCCGTGCTCTTTCGCCGTCGCCAAGGTCGGCTCGTTCGGCAGCGCCGGACCCGGATAATAGCGATCGACGAAGCCGCGCAGGATCGCGGTGCGTAGCGCGCCCGTGATGCCTGCATTGCCCGCGCTGTTGAACGACACGAACACGCCGACATTGTCGCCCGGCAGGAGCGACAGGTTGGTGTGGAACAGCTCCAGGTCGCCGCCGTGACCGACGACGACATGGCCGTTGCGGTCTTCGTGATAGAAGCCCAGACCAAAGCCGGTGATGCCGGGCACCGGTTCTTTGCTGATCTCGAACATGCGCGCCGACTTCACCTGCAACGGTGCGCCACCGGCGAGATGCGCGATCATGAACTTCGCCATGTCGGCGCCCGACGACGACATGCTGCCGGCCGGGAACGGGCCGACATTTTCAAACGGCTTCGGCGGCTGTGAAGCGACGCGATAGCCTTTCGACATGTGGGGCTGCAGCGCTTCCGGCAGCGGCTGGCGGAAGCTCGACACTTTCATGCCCAGCGGCGCGTAGATGTTCTGTTCGATATAATCGTCGAACGGTTTGCCGCTGACGCGCTCGACGACATAGCCCGCAAGCGCGGTCGAGTAGTTCGAATAGGCAATGATGTCGCCCGGCGGATAGACAACGCCGGGAATATTGGTCTTCAGGAAATCGCCAAGCGACTGCAGATTCTTTGCGTCGGGCACCAGAATATAGCGAAGGCCTTCTTCGAAGCCGGCCGAATGCGACATGATCTGGCGCAGCGTGATCGGCTTGCCGAACTTGTTCTCGATTTTGAAGTCGAGATACGTGTTCACGTCTTTGTCGAGATCGATCTTGCCCTGCTCCACCAGCTGCATCACCGCCGTCCAGGTGAACAGCTTCGAGGTTGAGCCGATGCGGAACATCGTTGTGTTGGGATCGACCGGCGTACGCTTCTCAACGTCGGAATAGCCGTAGCCGCGTGCGAACAGCACCTGCCCGTCTTTGACCACGGTCACGACTGCACCGGCGATGCCGCCGCGCGCCATCGACCACGGCACCAGGCCGTCGAAATACGCAGCGACGTCGTCTGCGGTCAGCGCACGCGCCGGCGTCGGCGCAGCCTGCGCCGGCGATTCCGCCTGCAACTTGGGTTGCGGTGGTGCGGGTGTAGTTTCCGCGGGAACCTGCGCGAACGCAGCTTGGGTGAAGAGCAGCGCCGAAAGCGCGGCCGCAAAACGCAACGACATGCTTGTCTCCAGCCAGTCGATCAAAACGAATTCATGATGGTAGAGCTGACGAAACTTACTCGCGCAACAGCAAAACGCTGTTCGAAAAAAGTCAGTAAACACTTCGATTTTAGCATCGTTCTGTAACGCGATCGGCGCAGGTCCAATGAAGAACCTGCGCCGTCGCAAACACCTTTAGCGCGTATCGATTAGAACTGAACCGAGAAACGCAAACCCGTGGTACGCGGACGGACGAAGACAACGTTTGCGTTGGTTACGCCGCCGCTGACCGAAACACCTGCGTTGGCAAGGCCACGCTCATCGGTGAGGTTCTGCACGAACGCGTTGAGCTGATAGCGGCCGTCGCTGAGGCCGGCGCGCAGATCAACCGTCGTGTACGAGTCCATCCGATAGTTCGGCGATGTCTTCGAACCTGCGAAACCGCTGTTGCGCTCGCCGACATATTGCAGCGTACCGCCGACCGTCGCGTTCCAGCCTGCGAAGGCCGCCCATTCATAGTCTGCCGTTCCCGACCACGCCCAACGCGGGATGGTCGGAAGCCTGTCGCCCGGCACGCCCGACAGATCTGGCGCCGGATCGGTCAAAGTTGCGTTCGTGTAAGCGAAGGTTGCCCCCAGGGTCAGACCGTCGAACGGACGGGCTGCAGCCTGGAATTCGATGCCGCGGCTCTTTGCGTCGCCACCGTTGGCAAGCACCGAGAAGCCGTTGCGAGCGGCAGCCAGCTGAATGGTTTTCCACTCGATCCAATAGCCGGTCAGATCGAAGCTCAGCCACTTGGTCGGCTCGGACTTGATGCCGATTTCGTAGTTGGTCGTCTTGTCAGCGCCGAAGGTTGGCGGTGCCAGCGGTTGCTTGGTCGCCGGATCAAGCGCAACCGAGTTCGGACCACCAGGGCGATAGCCGGTTGCGACACGCGCATAGACGTTGGTGCGGTCGTACACGTTGTACTTGCTCGACGCCTGCCAGGTCGTGAGCTCTTCACGCGAAGATGATTGCGGGAAGGCACCGATCAGCAGGCCGGAAGCTGCTTGCGTATAAGTCTGGTCGTCGCGCGCACCGCGCACGCCGCCCGAAATGTCCCATTTGTCGGTGATGTGGAACGTCGCATTCGCGAAGCCCGCCGATTCACGATACTTCGATGGCAGCGCGATGGTCGCGAAGTTGATCGGCGACGGCACGCCAGCAGCGTTGTAGCCGAGCAGCTGCTGGAAGTTGAAGTTCACTTCCTTGGAGTAATAGACACCGACCAACCATTCGAACCGGTCGCCGGTCGGCGACGTTAAGCGAACTTCCGCGGTGTTTTTGCCGAGCCCCTGATGGAACGGCAGCAAGTACTGGGCGAGGTCAACACCGAGCGCTGCTTTCAGCAACGCCTGATAGGTTTTGGTACCGTCCTGCGTGCTGTCGACCTTGTTGGTCTCGCGCGACACGATCGCCGTCAGCGAGGCGAAGCCGAAATCATAGTCGAGGCTGCCGGAATATTCGCGGAAGCGGAAGGTGAACGGCTGATCCGCAGTTTGGCTGGTCGCAAAATCACCGCCAGGATTGAGCGGCGCGCGCGTCACGACGTTCCATTGCACCTGCGACAGGTTGGTACGGCGCGTGTCTTGCGAGAACGCCTGCAGCTTGATCTTTAGATTGTCGCTCGGAGCCAACAGGATCTGGGCGCGGCCGCCATACAGGTCGGCATCGTCGATGTTCTTCAGGTGACGACTGACGTCGTCGACGTAGCCGCCGAAATGCTGGTGATAGGCAGTGACGCGCAGCCCCACTTTTTGATCGACCAGCGGCGCGTTGATCATGACGCGCGCCATGCGGTCGGTATCGTCGCCATCCACGACACCAACGCTGGCGTCGACCTTGGCTTCAAACTTGGTGAGGTTCGGGCCCTTGGTGACGTATTTCAGAATGCCGCCCATGGCGCTGGCGCCGTACAGCGTGCCCTGCGGGCCGCGCAGCACTTCGACCTGTTGCAGATCCGACAGGCCGAGATCGAGCGAGAAGCCGGCATTACCGGTGTACGCAGTGCCCGAGCCGAACGGCACGTCATCGACATAAATGCCCATGATGCGACCGCTGGCGTTGGTGGTCAGGCCGCGCAAGGTCAACGAACGGAAACCGACGCCGCCGGCGTCGCGCATCGTCAGGCCCGGAACGTACGCAGCCAAGTCCTGCAGATCGCGTACGTTGTTCGATTCAAGCTTGTCACCACCCACCACCGTGACCGAGGCCGGCACGTTGATCAGCGCTTCCGTGCGCTTCTGCGCAGTGACCAGAATTTCTTCCATCTGCGCGTGGGCTAACCCCGGCAGCAAACATGCCGCCGTCGTTGAGCCGAGCAGCAATCCAAGCAGGCGACCGCGTCGCATATCCATTCTCCCCCGTTTTTTCCCACCGTTGCCGACCGCGCGTCCCAGTTTCGCGCAGGCCAGCCGCCTTTTTATTCGCTGGAATGATGGGCGGATTTTTCCCATTGGCAACAATTTTCTAAAGGGAGATTTCCCTCGGGAAAATGGAAACGACCTTTCCCGATATCCCGTTTTGCGGGCCCGGCTGGTACGCAGACCCTTGCTTTCAGGTGCTTATCGCAACGGCGGCAATGCGGCGGCCTCGTCGACGACCTCGAGGATCGCTGAAACGACCTGCGAGGCGTGGTCTTTTTGCACCACCATTGTGACATGGGCGCCAGGCAGGACGATGCGGCGGCCGCGAGACGATAAGGAAGCCAGCTCTTGGTGCAGCGCGCCGACCTGGCGCAGAAATTCTTCGCCCCATTGCGCAGAAATGCCCGGAATTTCGGGGATCTCAGCGGCGGAAATCACCAGCAGCGGACGATCGCCGAGCGTCGTCACCAAGCCCCCTTGGCGAAACGAGTCCTCGAGTCCCAACAGCTCTTCGCGCGCACCTTTGTAGGTTTGCGCGCGATGCGTGAGGGCCATCAGTTGCTCCTGTCGCGCAGATGGCAATGCCTGAAACCACGGCGCTTGTTCGAGCTGTTTTCCCGACGGATTGAAGAGATGCGTCAGCCCAGTCGTAGCTGCGAATTCCATCGCTTTGGTGAGAAAGACGATGGCGCCCGGCGAGGCTGATTCGATCGGTGGCTTCGGCAGTTTTTCGACCTGACCCGGATGCGACGAGTCGAGAAACACCAGCCCGCTCACCTCGGATGGATAGTCCTTGGCGAAGACGCGGATGACGATGCCGCCGAGCGAGTGCCCCGCGAGTACGTAAGGCGGTTTTACATTGGCCGCCTGCAACAGCGCGTGCAGTTGCTGCGAGAAATGTTGCGCGTCGTGCGGCGCGTCATTGTCGTCGCTCCAACCGCTGCCGACGCGGTCGTAGTTGCAGGTGCGCACGCGCTGCGAAAGCCCCTGCTGCATCCAATAGTAATAGGCGCCGAGACCGGTCGCGCCCGATTCCAGCAGCACGGTCTGCGCGCTCGCGGGTCCGGTGCACTCGATGCGCATGCGAAGCCCGCCGACATCGACCATCTGCCCCGGCGGTACGACGTGCGGCTCGGCCAATTTCAGACCGGCGACAACGAGCACGAGCGCAAGCAGCAGCGCGGCCAGGATGCGACCAATTCGTTTCATCGAAACCCCGCCCGCGACATTCTTCTTGCTAATTTTTCTGTATAGAAAATACTTTCTGCCGCGACAACGGGCAGGTTGGCGCGCATCGGACGCAGGATTTGCGCGTTGTTTGCGCATTGACGGGCGCTGGCGGACGGCTAGGAGTGAGGCATGGCGCAAGACATCAAAACAGCTGCACGGCTTGGCCCGGCGCTGCGCGCATTGCGCAAGCAGAATGACTGGACGCTCGCCGATGTCAGCAGCCGCACCGGCCTGCCGATCTCGACCTTGTCGAAAGTGGAGAACGACAAGCTGTCGCTCAGCTACGACAAGCTGGTGCGCCTATCCGAAGGGCTGCAGGTCGATATCGCGCAGCTTTTCTCGCCTGGTCTCAACGCACCCGAAGTCAGCGATGGTCCGCGCCCGTTCGGTCGCCGCTCGGTGCAGCGTTCGGGTGAAGGCAATTTCATCGAGACCAAGAACTACACCCACTTCTATCCGGCGGCTGAGCTGCTGCAGAAGAAGTTGGTTCCGATCATCGCCGAGCTACATGTCCGTTCGCTCGAAGAGTTCGGCGAGCTGATCAAACATACCGGCGAAGAATACGCGATCGTGCTGGACGGTGCGTGCGAGCTGCACACCGAACTGTACGCGCCGCTGCATCTGGAACGTGGTGATTCCGTCTATTTCGACAGCGCGATGGGGCATGCCTATGTGCTGGCGCCGGGCGCCGATCACTGCACGATCCTGTCGGTCTGCACCTCGCCCGAAGCGCAGATCCGCGAGAAATTCAGCCCGGTCGAACAGCCGGCCGCGCCGAAAGTAACGCGCGCCTCCAAGCCGGCAGCGCCCAAAAAACGAGCTCGCGCGTAACTCCCTCTCCCCGAGGGGAGAGGGTTGGGGTGAGGGGATGTCGCGCAGCGTTCGCTGACATCCAAGCCCCCTCACCTTCCCGTCGCTGCGCGACGGGCCCCTTCCTCTCCCCGTTGGGGAGAGGAGCATTACAGCCAGGTCTGCCCCAACAAGCGGCGGAAGTTTCCGCCCAGCACGGCCTGAATATCCGCGTCGCTGTATTTGCGGCGGATCATCGCTTCGACCAGGTCGTACATCTTCTTCGGGTGGTTGAAGCCCTCGATGTCGATCTTGTCGCGGAACGCGTAGCTCGCCTTGTACGACTCGCGCAGCATCTTCTGCATGTTTTCCGGCAGCGCGTCATAGCCGTGCAGATCGGCATCGGTGCCGATGCCGACATGCTCGATGCCGACCAGCTTTTTCACATGGTCGATATGGTCGACCATATTGTCGATCGTGGTCGGCTCTTTGGCGCTGACGAACATGCGCACGCCGGTGATGCCCATCACGCCGCCTTTGGCGGCCAGCTTCTTGATCGCCTCGTCGGTTTTGACGCGCGGGTGGTTGTTCAGCGCGCGGCAATTCGAATGGGTGATCGCAATCGGCTTGGGCGAAATCTCGATCGCGTCGAGCGTCGTCTTGTCGCCGCAATGCGAGACGTCGACCAACATGCCGACCTTGTTCATCTCCTGGATGATCTTTTCGCCGAAATCGCTGACGCCGCCGTCAGCACGATCGGTCGAGCCTGAGCCGATCCGGTTCTGCGAATTGTAGGTCAGCTGCGAACAACGCAGGCCAAGTTCGTAGAAGGCTTTGACGTCTTTCACGCTGCGGAAGTGCTCGGCATTCTGCACGCCGAGGATCAAGCCGATCTTCTTGGCTGCCTTGGCCGCATCCATGTCTTCGGCTTTGCCGATCAAGCCCCACAAATCGCTGTTGTGGCCGGCCCAGAAGGTCCAGCTTTGCAACGTCTGCAGAACTTGTTGGTACGCGTCGGGACCGCCGACGCCGTAGGCGCAATGGAAGGCGGTGATGCCGCTATCCTTGAACTCAGAAACGTCTTTCGCGCTCAGCTTCTCGATGAAGACTTTTCCTTCGGGAAGCAGATACGGAACGCCCAGCATGTCGATGATCAACGACTTCTGGACCAGATCGACGGCGCGCGTCGAATAGCTTGTCGCGCCCTGCCCGCAGGCGACGCGCCCGAAGCTCAAAAACGGTGCGGCGACGGCCGCTTTCAACAGATTGCGGCGTACGGCATTTGTCATTGTGAAGCTCCTGTCAGGGCGGTTTTTCCGCCCTTCATTACGAAAGTGACTCGTTCCAGCTCGGTGATGTCCTTGAGCGGATCTTCTTTCACCGCGATCAGATCGGCTGCTTTGCCGGGCGCCAGCGACCCAATCTCGTCCGACATGCGCAGATGCGCAGCGCCCCAAACCGTGGCGGTTCGGATGGCATCGAGCGGCGTGAAGCCGGCTTTGATCAGCAGCGCGAATTCTTTGGCGTTGATGCCGTGACGCGACACGGCAGAATCGGTGCCGAACGCGAATTTGACGCCGGCTTCGCGTGCACGGCGTGCGGCGGCGACCATGTTCGGCCCGACTTGCAGCGCCTTCTTGCGCACCGCTTCGGTCTGCCAATCGGGATTCTTGGCGGCCTGCGTGACCGTATCTCCGGCCAGCAGAGTCGGGACGAGATACGTCCCCTTCTCTTTCATCAGCTTCAGCGAGTCTTGGTCGAGATAGGTGCCGTGTTCGATCGAATCGACGCCGGCGCGCAAGGCTGCGTTGATGCCGTCGGCACCGTGTGCGTGACACGCAACTTGCCGTCCCAGCATATGCGCGGTTTCGACCACCGCGTTCAGCTCGTCCTGCGTCATCTGCTGGGACAGGCCGGTTGCAGTGTTCGACATCACGCCACCAGTCGAGGCGGTCTTGATCATCTCGGCGCCGCGCTGCACCGCCTTGCGCACCGCGCGACGGCACTCATCGGCGCCCGAACACAAGGTCGGCGGCGTCAGCAACGCCAGAATGTCGGGGTGAAAACCGTGAATGTCGCCGTGCCCGCCATGGGCGCCGACAAAGCCGGCGGCAATGATGCGCGGTCCGACGATCTTTCCTTCGGCGACGCCGTCGCGCAGCGCGTAAATCCCATCCGGATCGTCACCAAGATCGGCAACCGTGGTGAAGCCTGCGCGCAAGACGCGGCCCGCAAACACCGTGCCGTCGACAACGAGATCGGCCGAGGTTTTACGCACCGTGTCCATGTCGCGCCCCGCGGCTGCGACTTCGGACAGCAGATGCACGTGGCTGTCGATCAGGCCGGGCAGTACGAACGCGCTTTGCAGATTGACGGTCTCGCCGCCATTCGGTGCGGTTTGAAACCCGTCTTTGATCTCGACGATCTTGCCGTCGGTGACAACCACGGTCTTGCTGGTCTCGACTTTGCCGCTGGCTGGATCGGCGAGCAGCCGACCGGCCTGTACGTACGTCGTCGTAGCCTGGGCAGACGTCGTGACGGTCAACGCAAAAAGCAGCGCAGCAAGGCGTTTCATCGAGCGTCTTTCAGTTGCGGGCTTGCGGATCGGCGACGCGCGGAAAGTAATTTGCGTCGCGCTTCGTGTAGGGCATGGAAGCGAAATCCATCTGCAGCGCGCCCGGCGTCGCGACTTGCAGGATCGCGTCGGCGATCGGCGCGAACAGCGCGTGGAAATGCTGGCTCGACTTCACCACCACAAAGCGTTTGGTCGAAAGATCGATGCCGAGACCGGTGAAGGCGTCGGGCGAAAAAGTCTGTGTGCGCTTCGAACAGATGACGATGTCCATGTCATCGGCTTCGATCCACACCGACAGTCCCATCGCCGAACGCGATGGGCCCAACCCACCTTGCGTGTGGTTTTTTTCAATCGCGCGCACTGTGCCGACCAAATCGATCGGCGCGCCCGAACTGGGTCCCGCTTTGCCGCCCAGCCGCATATCGAAGCGCGCGCCAACGCCAGCTTCGGCGCAAGTCTGCGCCAGCACGGGATCCCAAAAACAACCGATGGCAATCCGGTCGAGTTTGCGCGCGCGCAACGCCGCCAGCAGCCGCGTATCGTCGCCGGGCGAACCACCGCCGGGATTGTCGGCCGTGTCCGCCAACACGACGAGACCGGGCAAGCCGATCGCCTGATCGATCGCCGCGTCGATCTTGGGATAGCGCGGCAGAAGTTTTTCGCGCGCGTCGTAGATCCGTGCAGCGAGCGACTTTGCCGTCTCGAACGCCAGACGTTCGTCGCCGTCGGCGATCACCAGCATCTTGGAGCCGACATCGACCATATCGGCCCAGGGAAAGCCGTGCGCAAAACTCGCTGACAACACGCCGCGTTCTTTCTCGGCGGCGAAGAACGTCTGCAGCAGCGAAGCCATCGGCTCGGCGGTGGTCGGGTAAAACCCGACCATGCGCAGATCGACGACGGCGCTGACCGGATTGTACGTACCCGCCGCAGCGCCGACGCAGATCGCATACAGCTCCTGCGCGCGTGGGACGTAATCGCTATGCGGATATTCTTTCATCAACACGATCGCAGTGGCGCCCTGCACCATTGCGTCGGTCAGATGACAATGCGGGTCGAGTTCGACGCCGATTTTCACCGTCGGTCCGACGATGGCGCGCGCGCGCTGGATCAGGTCGCCTTCGCAATCATCGTAGCCATCGGCGATCATGGCGCCGTGCAGCCCCAGCAGAACCACGTCGAACGGCCCGTCGCGTTCGAGCTGGGCCAGGATTTCGTCGCGCATCGACTCGTAGACCGACCGCACCGTCTTTCCTGACGGCTGGGCCGAGGCGATCAGCCCCTCGACGACCGTGTGGCCGTCTTTCTCGGCCAAGCCGCGCCAGGTCCGGGCGATTTCGCCATACACGCCCGGATCGTTGCGCGTGGCATCGCCGCGATGCAGGCCGCCTTCTTCGAAACCCCGCCAGCCCGTTGGAAACGGGGCAAAGGTGTTGGTTTCGGTGGCGATGCCCGCCAGGAAAATCCGCATTCCGATTTTTCCATTTGGAAAATCTGTTTCCGTCATGCAAGTTATCGCTCCTGATTGAGCCCGTCGAGAGGTGATCCTTGCCGCAAGCGCCGACAATTTCGGTTCCCCTCCCAGGGGCCTGGCGCGCGGTCATCACGTTCGCGGTGGCTGCGGTCGTGTCCTACACGGACCGCCTGATCCTGAATCTGCTGGTCGATCCGATCCGCGCCGATCTCGGTATCAGCGACACCCAAGTGTCGTTGCTGCAGGGCGCGGCCTTCGCCGTACTCTATGCATGCGCGGGCCTGCCCTTGGGCCGGATCGCCGATCGCTGGCCGCGCCGCAACGTCATTGTCGCGGGCGTTTTGATCTGGAGCCTGGCGACCGTCGCCTGCGGTCTCGCGACCGATTTCCCGACGTTGTTCATTGCGCGCATCTGGGTCGGCATCGGCGAAGCCGCCCTGGCACCGGCTGCGGTTTCGATGATCGCCGATCTGTTTCCGCCGTCGCGCCGTGGTTTTGCCATTGGCGTGTTTCTGACCGGCATGGTGGTCGGCGGTGGTGCTGCGATTTCGATCGGCGGTGCGCTTCTGTCGTTGATTGAAGGAGGCGCAGTCCAAGCCTGGCCGATCGTCGGCGCGATGGCGCCGTGGCGCAGCGTGATGGTGCTGGTCGGTCTGGCCGGCATTCCCGTCGCGATCGCGGTGATGACTCTCTACGAGCCGCAACGGACCAAAACCGAATCTGCGGCGCTGTCGATGCTCGACTCGATGCGCCGCCTCGCCCGCGATGCGCGCGTGCTGGCGCCGATTTACGGCGCAGCGGCGCTGATTTCGATCGGCGATTACGGGTTTCTCGGCTGGGCGCCGTCGCTTCTGTCACGCCGGTATGGCTGGACGCCGATGGAAACCGGCGCTGCGATCGGCGTGTTGCTGATGGCAACCGGCGCGGCCGGCGCCTTGATCGGCGGCGCCTTCGCCGATCGCCTGCAGAAGTCGCACGGGGTCACTGGCCGTTTGCGTCTCGCCTTGTTCGCTGCGTTGGCGGCGCTCGCTTCGGTGCCGTTGCTGCTGCTAGATTCGTCCAGCGCTGCAGTCGCCGCGACGGCGCTATGGTCGCTAGCCAGCACGGCGGCGGGCGCGATTGCGATCACCGCGTTGCAAGACCTGGTGCCAAACGAACTTCGCGGACTCGGCACGTCGCTGGTCGCGTTCGGCAATACGATTGTCGGGCTGGGCCTTGGCCCGACCTTGGTCGCGCTTGCGACCGAACGCGTCTACGGCGACCCGCGCGCGCTGCATGTTGCGATCGCAACTGCAGTGATCCCTGCCGCCATTCTTGCCTGTTTGATGCTGCGTTCTGCACGGCGCAGCCTGTTGAGGACCGCATGACGATTGAGATCGACGCCCTTGTTATCGGCGCCGGTATGGCCGGCGCATCGATCGGTGCAGAGCTGGCGCGCGACCGCAACGTCGTTCTGCTCGAGCGCGAAAGCCAACCTGGTTATCACTCAACCGGACGATCGGCGGCGCTGTTTTCGGAATGCTACGGCAACCGGCCGGTGCGCGCGCTGTCGCGCGCCAGCCGCAATTTCTTCTTCAACCCGCCGGCCGGTTTCACCAGCGTCGAACTGACCAAGGCGCGCGGTGCGCTGCATGTCGCGACCAAGGATCAGCTCGGTGCGCTGGAGGGGTTGCGCGCGCAACCCGACTTCGCCGCGCAGACCAAACATGTCGACGGCGACGAAGCGCGCGCGCTGGCGCCGATCCTGACCAAAGACTGGGTTGCAGGCCTGTATGAACGTGAAGCGCGCGACGTCGACGTGCACGCGCTGCACCAGGCCTATCTCGCGGCGCTGCGTGAACGCGGCAGCTCGCTGCGCACCGACACTGTGCCGCGCACGATCGAGCGCAAAGGCGATCGCTGGAAAGTCGAAACCGGCAGCGAGACGTTCCTGACGCCGTTGCTGGTCAATGCCGGCGGCGCCTGGGCCGATGTCATCGCGCAGCAAGCCGGCGTCAAAACGATTGGCCTGGTTCCTATGCGTCGCACCGCAATTCTGCTCGAGGCACCGGCTGGTCACACGGTCGACAGCTGGCCGATGGTGATCGACGCCGAAGAGCAATTCTACTTCAAGCCTGATGCCGGCACGTTGCTCGTGTCACCGGCCGACGAAACGCCCAGCGAGCCATGTGACGCGCAGCCCGACGAACTAGACGTCGCAATCGCAGTCGAACGGTTCGAACAGGCGACGACCGAGCGCGTGCGCCGCATCTCGCATCGCTGGGCCGGCCTGCGCAGCTTCGTCGCCGATCGCGCACCCGTCGTCGGCTACGCCAAGAACGCACCGGGATTTTTCTGGGTCGCCGGACAAGGCGGCTACGGCATCCAGACCGCGCCCGGCCTGTCGGCTGCTGCAGCCGCGCTGGCGCGCAACCAAGCACTGCCTGAGTTCGTCGCACGCGAAGGGGTCACCGCATCGGACCTCTCGCCCGATCGATTCGCTGACTAAGGGAGTTCGCTAGATGATGATCGGACTCGACCGTACCGACCGCCGCATCGTCGAAACCTTGGCGCATGACGCGCGCTTGCCGATGGGCGAACTTGCCAACCGCGTCGGTGTTTCGCGCCGGCATTGTCGCGTCCGTCTGCGCGCCCTTGAATCGCGCGGCATCATTCGCGGCTACCACCTGCAGCTCGAAGAAAAAGCGCTGGGACCGCATGTCGACGCCTTCGTGCGCATCGGCCTGCCGCTGAACGAGCACGGCGCGCGCGATGCGCTGGAGTCGGTGTTGCTGGACCTGCCCGAAGTGCTGGAAGCGCATCTGGTGACTGGCGAGACCGACTATCTGGCGCGGGTTCGTGCCGACAAGGTCGATACGCTGACGCATCTGATCACCGAGCGCCTGGCCCGGCTCTGTCCCAACACGCAGCTACGCACCTCGCTGATCGTGCGCACATTGAAACGCGCCAACTAACGAACCACGTTCGTTCGGTCGAGCAGTAGGCCACACCCGGCCGCGGCAAACCCGGCAACGGCAACGCCGGCGCCAGCAAACGACACGGCGTCCAGGCCGAGTCCTTTTTCGATCACAAAGCCGCCCAGCCACGCGCCCGCCGCGTTGCCGAGATTGAAGGCGGCGATGTTCAACGACGAGGCCAGGTTGGGTGCCTCGCGCGCTTTGTCGACCACGCGCGCTTGCAGCGCCGGCACCGTGATGAACGAGGCGACGCCCCACAAGAAGATCACGATCGCTGACGGAATTTTCGCGTGGCTGGCAAAGGCGAACACGACCAACACCACCGCAAGCGCAACCAGCCCCATCAACAACGATTTCATCAGCGCGCGGTCGGCAAGCTTTCCGCCCAGCCAATTACCGAAGGTCAGGCCGACGCCGAACAGCAACAACAGCCACGTCACGTCTGACGGCGACCAGCCCGCTTGCTCGCGCAGGATCGGTGCGATGTAGGTAAAGACGGTGAAGACGCCGCCGAAGCCGAGCACGGTCGTCAGCAACGCCAGCAGCACCGCGGGGCGCGTCAGCACGCGTGCTTCTGCTGCCAGTCCGACACCGCGTTCCGTCGCGACATTGGGCACCAGCACCAGGATCGCGACCAAGGCGATCACGCCAAGTCCAGTCACCGCCCAGAACGTCGCGCGCCAGTCGAACATCTGCCCCAGCGCCGTACCGGCTGGCACGCCGAGAATGTTGGCAAGTGCCAGACCGGTAAACATCAGCGCAATTGCGCTGGCTTGCTTGTTCGGCGGCACCAGTCGCGCCGCGACCACGGCGCCGACGCCGAAGAAACTGCCGTGGCAGAAGGACGTGACGATGCGTGCGATCAACAGCGCCGTATAGTTTGACGCAATCGCACACAGAAAATTGCCGAGAATGAACACGACCATCAATGACGCGAGCAGCGTCTTGCGCGGCACCCGCCCCGTCGTTGCCGTCAGCAACGGCGCGCCGATCGCGACGCCCAGCGCATAGGCGCTGACCAAGGTGCCAGCCACCGGAATCGAAACGCCAAGATCGGCGGCGACTTCGGGTAGCAATCCCATGATGACGAATTCGGTCGTGCCGATGGCGAAAGCCGCGGCAGCCAAGGCAAGCAATGCAACAGGCATGTCAGTCGGGATCCTGTACTGGGACCGGTGTTTTGCTTTTTGTGGTGGTCAACAACACGCCACCGAGCACCAGCACCGCGCCGAAAATCTGTAGCAGACTCATCTTTTCTTCGAGGCCGGTGACGCTGATCAGCAAGGTCGAGACCGGACCGAGTCCCCCCAGCAGCGCGACTTTGGTAGCACCTAGCCGTCGCAACGCCTCGCCCATCGCGAAGGTCGGCAACACAGTACTGCCGATCCCAAGGGCGATTACGATGCCGTATGTATGCCACGACAGATCCAGCGCCGACCAATCGCGCAGCACCGGAAACTGGCCGACGCACAACACGGTCGCCGAACACATCGCAATCGCGGTGAAGCGCAGCGAACCGTAGCGGCGCGTGAAGTTGGTGCTGAAAATCAGGTAGACGCTGAACAGAAGCGCACTGCCAAAGATCAGACCGGCACCGGTGAGAAGATCCTTGTTGCCGGCGGTAAAGCCCGAAGACACGACGCAGCCCACACCGATATAGGTGACGATCAGCGCTGCGACTTCGCGCTTGCTCGGCCGCGTTCCAAAGATCGCAAGCGACAGCAACACGACGATCGTCGGATAGGTGAAGAGAATCAGCCGCCCGATGCCGGCCGACACATATTCCAGTCCTGCGAAATCGAAGAAGCTGGCGCCATAGTAACCGATGATGCCGAGCAGCACGGCGCTGCCAAAGCCGCGCGCATCCATCTTCTCGCCCGGCGCACGCAACGCGACCAGCAGAAACACCGGTCCCGAGACAGCCATACGCAATGCGAGCAACGTCACCGCATCCTGCACTTCGACATAGGCGAGCTTGACCAGGATCGTCTTCATCGAAAAGGCGAGCACGCCGACGATCGCCAGCGCGATGCCGATCGCGGCGTCGCGTTTGTTCGTCGTGTCGGCGCGGAGCTGCATGGCGTCGAACCTACGGCGCCGCGGCGCGCTGTCGACCCTGCGTCACCGGATAGCGCCCATGCGTCAGCGTGGCAGCAAGGGCGGCGGCAAGGCGCGACCTGCCAACAGCAGTCGCACCGAATTCAACACCAGAAGAAGAATGCTCACATTGGCGAGGCCGAAGACGAGCGGCGCGATCCAGTCCCAACCGCCGGTGGCACCACGATCGGCAAAGCGCGCCGCATCGGCGCCAAGCGCGGAAATACCGAACGAAAAGCCCCAGAACGCCATCGACACGCCACCCTCGGCAATCCAGCTCGACAGCCGCAACAGGAACAACGCCTGCAGCAGCGCGTAACCGAACAGCAACAGCGCGACCGTGTCGGGAACGCCCGAGGTGAGCGAAAGATAGGCACCGCACGACACGGCGGGTGGTGCGAGCTGGATCCCCAAGGTCGGACGCAACGGCGGAATCATCGGTGCCGCGTTCAGCAGACGGTTGAGGATCACCGACTCCAGCGCCAACCAGGGCAGCACGCCCATCCCGAACAGGACGCAACCAAGATCGTGCCAGCCGAATGCGCCGGCACCGACGCCGCACGCGACCAGCGGCGAGCCAACCAACGGCAGATACAGCGCCGACGTCGTCGTGACGTTGTCGCGCCCGCCGCGCCACAGACCGCCGAACCGCCAGGCCGCAAACAGCAACGACGTCGGCGTGAAGGCCCAATACACGACTTTTGCCGCCATCATCTGATAGGGCACGAGCACCGCTGCGATGAGCAGCGAGGCGGTGAAAATCAGCGCAACGAAACAACATTGCACCGGATGTTCGATCTCGGCCCAGGCCTCTTCGCGCGCGACGATCCATTTGCGCGCGTACAGAACCAGCAACAGCAACCAGACGACAAACGCGACGCCGCAAATCGCTTCGGCGATGAGCGGTGGCAGATGCCAGACGCGCGCAGCAACGCGCCAGCCGAGCCCCAGTGCGGCGAGACCGATGACGGCACCGAAGAACGACGCAGGAATGAACATCGCGTCAGCTCTTCAAATCGGGAAAGTCTTCTTCCCAGAATTCTGCGGGTGCACGCTCGTCGCCTTCACGCAATTTGGCTTCGGCGCGGCGTAACTCGACGCGGCGGATTTTGCCCGAAATGGTTTTCGGCAGATCGGCGAATTCAATTCGCCGCACGCGCTTGTACGGCGCCAGCGCGGCGCGCGCATGCGCCAGGATCGATCGCGCTGTCGCGGCGTCGGCGGTGTAACCAGGCACCAGCGACAGAAATGCTTTCGGCACAGCGTGGCGCACCGGATCGGGTGACGGCACCACTGCGGCTTCGGCGACCGCCGGATGTTCGATCAGCGCGCTTTCGAGTTCGAACGGGCTGATCCGATAGTCGCTGGCTTTGAACACGTCGTCAGCGCGACCGACATAGGCCAGCCGTCCAGTCTCGTCGCGCTGCGCGACGTCGCCGGTGCGATAGACGTCGCCTTGGATCGGTTCGATCGTCTCGCCGATCTGATAGCCGCGCATCAGACCGCACGGACGTTGTTCGCCGTCGAGTGCAAGACTGATCTCGCCCTCCTCTGCATCGTTGCCGTCGAGATCGAGCAGCCGCACGCGATAGCCAGGCATCGGCCGCCCCATCGAACCCAGCACGATCTCTTCACCGGGCGGGTTGGCAATCTGGCAGGTCGTTTCGGTCTGGCCGTAGCCATCGCGGATGGTGACGCCCCAGGCGCTGCGCACGCGTTCGATCACTTCAGGATTCAGCGGTTCGCCGGCACCGACGATTTCGCGGATCGCAGGTGTCCACTGGGTCAGGTCTTCTTGAATCAACATGCGCCACACGGTCGGCGGCGCGCAGAAGGTCGTGACCTTTTCCTTGACCAGAATGTCGAGCAGACCGCGCGCGCCAAAGCGCGGCTGGTTGAGCACGAAAATACACGCGCCGGCATTCCACGGCGCAAACACGCAGCTCCACGCATGTTTGGCCCAACCCGGCGACGAGATGTTCATGT
The DNA here is from genome assembly GCA_018332375.1 of Roseiterribacter gracilis. GTDB lineage: Bacteria > Pseudomonadota > Alphaproteobacteria > BOG-932 > Roseiterribacteraceae > Roseiterribacter > Roseiterribacter gracilis. The sequence goes on from BOPV01000001.1 coordinate 1,207,563, forward strand.
GCACGTCGCCTTCGCGCACGCCGATCCAATACATCGTCGACAGGCTGCCGACCGGGTACGAGCGATGCGAATGCAGCACCAGCTTGGGCTTCGCGGTCGTGCCCGACGTGAAATACAGCAGCAGCGGATCGTCGGCGTTGGTCGCACCGTCCGGTTGGAAGTCCGGCGACGCGTTGTTGGACTCGGCGAAGTTGCGCCAACCCGCGACCTCCGGCCCAACTGCAACGCGCGTCCAGCTGCCGCCGATCCCGTCAAACTTGGCGCAGCAATCCGAAGCCGCGATCACATGTTTGACGCGGCCGCGTTCGAACCGGTCGAGCAGATCTTCGTGCACCAGCAAGGTGGTCGCGGGAATCACCACCGCGCCCAACTTCATCGCCGCCAGCATCGTTTCCCACAAAGGCGCGACGTTGCCGAGCATCAGCAGGACGCGGTCGCCGCGCTGGACGCCCAGGCCGCGCAGGAAGTTCGCGACTTGATCGGACCGGGTTTTCAGCTCGGCGAAGCTGCGCCGAGTCTCGCCGGCTCCTTCATCGACGATGTGCAGCGCAGGTGCGTTGTTGCCGGCGGCAAATGGGTCGAACCAGTCGAGCGCCCAATTGAAGCGGTTCAGCTCCGGCCAGCGGAACTTCTCGTACGCGGTCGCGTAGTCATGACTGTGCGCGAGCAGGAAATCGCGCGCCGCGCGGAAGGAGGCCGCGTCTTGGGAAGCCATTCCCGAATCCTTGTGTGATTGCTGGCCGATCCTGCCGCAGAAAAGCCATCGGTATGAAGGACGTTGTTACGCGTCAGGATCTTGAGAATCCTTAGGCCCGAGCGCAGGTTGTTCGGTACTCGTTCGTGGAGGAAGTATGATCCGCCGCATTCTTTTCGCCGTCGCCGTGACCGCCGCAATTGGCGCCGCGATCGGCGTCACCGCAGCGCCCACACCGGCGTCTGCGCGTACCCACGTCTCCGTCGGTATCGGCTTTGGTGGTCCAGGCTGGTACGGCGGTTGGCGTCCGTATCGCCATTATTGGGGCGGTCCGAGTGTCGCGATCGGGCTGCCGCTCTATTATGCGCCGCCGGTCTATTACGGCCCGCCGCCCGCATATTATGCGCCCCCGCCGGCGTATTACGCGCCGCCCGCCTACGGCCCCGCTGGTCCTTACGCGCCGCAGCCGGTTGCGCAGGTGCTGGAAACGGTGCCGACCGGCACCGCCGCAAATATCGCCGGCCAGGTCACGACGCCGACTCGCACTTGGCAGAACGGCCAGACCTGGTGCCGCGAATACACGACCAACGCGCGCATCGAAGGCCGTCAGCAGGTGATGGTCGGCACTGCCTGCCGCGATCCGGGCGGCGCCTGGCGCATCGCTTCGTAAGCGACGCACACACCGACGACAAAGGCGCTGCCTCCGGGCAGCGCCTTTTTTCATGGCCCTTTGTACAGATCCGCGCTGCGCGCGCGGGGCGGACAGAAACATAGCGCGCAGACGTCGCGGTTGCGTTTGCCGGCAGACGGGCCAGATAACCCTCCTCATGCGGAGACGGACCTTCCTCATCGCCGTGGGCGCAACCATCGTTGCGCCGCGCTGGGCTGACGCTGCGCCGCTGCCTGAGCGACGGCTGCGCCTCATCCACGGCGACACCAACGAGACGATCGACGCGGTGTTTCGCAATAGCGACGGCGCGGTCAACGACGAAGCACTGGCTGCTTTGTCGGAATTTCTGCGCGACCGGCATGTCGAAGAGATCAAAAGCTACGAGCCGGCGGTGCTCGACATTTTGTGGGAGTCGCTCGGCAAGGTCGATCGCGACCGTGCCACAGTGTTGTCGGGCTATCGCACCTTCGAGACCAACGAGAAGCTACGCCGCACCAGCAAGATCGGCGTCGCCGAAGGAAGCCAGCACATCTATGGCCGCGCCATCGATATCTATGTCGACGGCAAGATCGCCAATGTCGCGAAAGCAGCGCGCGCGATGAAGCGCGGCGGCGTCGGTTGGTATCCGCAAAACAAGTTCGTGCATCTCGATTGCGGACCGGTGCGCGAATGGACCACCGGCGGCGTGCTGCCTGCCAGCGCCGGCTTCAAGAATCTGCTGGCACCGGGCGTCACCCAGTTCAAAGGTCCGTTCGGCAAACAACAGCGCATCGACCTCGGCCACGCGCTGGCCAAGGCACAGTACCAGCAGCGTATGCGCGGTATCTTTTTCCCCAAGTGAAACCGGTCCCCACCATCTCGCTCCCCGACGGAACGCACATTCCGGCGCTGGGCCAAGGGACGTGGAAGATGGGCGAACGCGCCGCCGACCGTGCGCGCGAAGTCGCCGCCTTGCAGCACGGTATCGATCTCGGCCTGACCTTGATCGACACGGCCGAGATGTACGGCGAAGGCGGTGCCGAAAAGATCGTCGGCGAAGCGATCCGCGGTCAACGCGACAAGATCTTTCTGGTTTCCAAAGTCTATCCGCACAACGCCAGCAAAAGCGGCGTCGTCGCCGCGTGCGAACGCAGCCTGCAGCGGTTGGGCGTCGAGCAGATCGATCTCTATCTGCTGCATTGGCGCGGCGCGCCCAAACTTGCTGACACGCTGGCTGGCTTCGAAACGCTGCGCGACCAAGGCAAGATTGCGCGCTGGGGCGTCTCGAATTTCGATCTCGACGATATGGAAGAGCTGGCTGCGCTGCCGGGCGGCGATGCGTGCGCGACCAACCAGGTGCTCTACAATCTATCCCGGCGCGGCATCGAATTCGATCTGCTGCCCTGGTGCGCGCAACGCCGCATCCCGACCATGGCCTATTCGCCGATCGATCAAGGCGCGCTGGCGAAAAGCCGCAAGCTGCAAGCACTCGCCAAAGAACGCGGCGCGACGCCGTCGCAGATCGCATTGGCGTGGTTGGCAGCGCAGCCGCACGTCATCTCGATTCCGAAAGCAGTCGAGCGCGCCCATATCGACGACAACCGTCGCGCGCTGGAGATCAAACTGACAAGCGACGAGCTGGCTGCGCTCGACGGCGAATTTCCGCCGCCGAAGCGCAAGTCGCCGCTGGCGATGATCTGACTAGAAACGGACCTGAACGATCTGCGCGTAGAGCTGTTGCGTCAGCACGCGGATCGCTTCGGTGATTGCAACCGGCTCGGCACTGACCGCGGTTCCAGCCGCCGTCACCATGCGACGGCCGCGTTCGGTCAGCACGACTTCGACGCGCACGCCATTGTCAGCCGGCGTGAAGTTCCAGGTCGCGACCTGGTCGCCATACGCTTCTTTTCCCGGCGGCGTGAACGTGATGCCGTACGTCGTCGGACCCTTCATCCGTTCGGCGACGAACGGACCGGCCTGCGCCTCGGTCATGCCCGGCGGCGCGTTGAGCAACGCCACCTGCACGTTCGGCTGCGGATAGAACGCGTCATAGGTGCGCGTCGTAATGCCGGTCGGCTGGTTGGGTGCGCTGCCGAGTTGGAGGCTGCAACCCGCAAGCATCAGGACAGAAGCGGCGATCAGAACCGTACGCATGAAAGACTCCGCGAAAACACCGGAGCCCTCCTAGCACGCGATTCAGCCGGGCGCGACCTCGACCACCAGCTTGCCGAAATTCCCGCCTGCCATCAGCCGCTCCAGCGCGGCGGGTGCGGCGTCGAGGCCGGTCACGCGTTCTTCTTTGAAATATAGCCGGCCCGTCTGGATCCATTCGGCGCCGACGCGGCGCCAAGTCGGCAGCAGGTCGGCATGATCGTAGACGACCAGGCCTTTCATCGTTGCACGCTTGCCGATGATCGGGCCCAGCGCCGGACCCGGCAACGGCGTCGCCGACACATATTGCTGCATCATCCCGCACAGCACGATGCGCGCACCAAGTGCCAGCCGCAGCAACACGCCTTCCAGAATCGTGCCGCCGACATTGTCGAAATAGGCATCGATCCCATCGGGACAGGCAGCGGCCAGCGCGTCACGCCAATTGGCTTGTTTATAGTCGACGCATGCATCGAACCCGAACCTGTCGCGCACATAGGCGCATTTCTCCGCCGAGCCAGCGATGCCGACGACGCGCGCGCCCATATTCTTTGCGATCTGTCCCGCCGCCGATCCGACGGCGCCGCTCGCCGCCGACACGACAAAAGTCTGCCCCGGCAGCGGTTGTGCCAAACGCACCGTGCCCGCCCACGCGGTCAGTCCGGGCATGCCCAACACGCCGAGATAGGCCGACGCCGGTACACCGTCCGGCAGCGACGGCAATTTGTCGGCCGTCGTAGCGCGCGCATAGCGACGCCAGCCGCTGCGCGTCAGAACCAGATCGCCGGTTGTGAAGTCAGGATGCAGTGACTCGACGACGCGCGCGATCGTTTCGCCCGGCATCACGTCGCCGGCACCGACGCCGCCCGACAGATGCTTGCCCTTGATCGCCGTGCCCATATACGGGTCGAGCGATAGATACAGCGTTTCGACCAGCATCTCGCCATCGCCAAGCGACGGCATGTCGGCGTTGCGCAGCTCGAAGTCCGCCGCGATGGGGCGCGTTTCGGGCTGACGCAGCAGCACGACTTCCTGGTTCTGTTTCATAGCTCCACCCAGACTTTCCCAACCGATTTGCCCGACCGCAAATGTTCGACGGCAGCGGGCACGGACTCGATGCCCTTGAATAACGTCGAGTCCAATTTCACCTGCAACGCACCGTCGCGATAGAGCGCGAAGATCTGCCCCCGGGCCGCCGGCGCGAATTCGCGGAACAGCGCATTCTGGAACGCGCGCACCGACGCGGCCTTCCAGTAGAGCCGATGATAGATGCGCGACTGGGTGACTTGCTCGGGCGCCTTGTGCATGTCGGCGGCATAGCCCGACACGACGACGCGCCCGTGCGGCGCCAACGCATCGACGAAGGCGTCGAACACCGCGCCGCCGACCGTGTCGAATCCAATATTGATCCCGTCGGGTGCCAGCCGCGCAAGCGCGTCCGGCAGCTGCTCGTTGGCGCGGTCGATCACCGCGTCGCAACCGAGCGTGCGCACGAAGCGCGCTTTCTCGTCGCCCGACACGAGGCCGATGACACGACAGCCGGCGCGGCGCAGAAACTGCACCACGAATTGGCCAAGCCCACCGGCCGCAGCGGCCACCACTGCGACCTCGCCTGGTTTGGGCTCGGCAACGCGTTCGACCGCAAGCAAGGCCGAGACGGCGCTCGGCACCAGCGCGACATAGGTCGGATCGAGCGACGGCAATTTGATCGCGTCCGCCGCGTCGACGGTCAGGCACTCGCGATAGCCGCCGCCAAGCTGCGCCGTTACGACCGCGTCACCGACCGCAACTGCGTGCACGTCGCGCCCGATTGCGATCACCTCGCCCACCGCTTCCAGCCCGAGATCCAGCGGCGGCACCAAGGTTCGATACGGCACTTCGTTGCGGCAGATCCCGTGGTCGAACAGGCCGTTGACGCCGAGATAGCGGTTGCGCACGAGAAGCTGCTGCGGCCCGGGTGCAACGACGTCAAACGACACCAACCGCGCAGCGTCGGTAAATCCCTCGCCGAACGCGGGCAATGTCCATTTGCGGGCCGTTTCCATCGCGCCACACTGGCGAGACGAAGCGGCGCTTGGCAGCGTTATCTCGGACCACGGTCATGCCGTGGGCGCGCCTGCCTGGATTTGGCCTGCGCTTTCTGGGATAGAAGCACTCTCTGCATGGCTGGAGTTGCGCGATGAAGCTGCACAAACTGGACGACAAGCTTTCGGTGGCCGCGCAGATCGCGCCCGGCGACGCACGCGCAATTGCGCAAGGCGGCGCGCGCACCCTGATCAACAACCGGCCCGACAATGAAGAGCCGAACCAGTTTTCGCACGACGACGCGCGCACCGAAGCCGAAGCGGTCGGCCTGTCCTATCTCTACCAACCGGTGACGACGCCGACGATCGACCGCGCTGCCATCGATGCCTTCGCAGACTCCGTCGCGCAGTCGCCGGGCCCGGTCGTGGCGCATTGTCGCTCGGGCACGCGTTGCTACCTTCTATGGGCGGCGGGAAAAGTTCTGCGCAACGGCGCCGATCCCGAGACGCTGATTAGCGAAGCGACCGGACGCGGTTTCGACATCACGGCGCTGCGCGGCGTGCTGGAGCGTACAAAGAAGTAAGGCACGCGCCTGCCAAGAGCACGTTTCGGCAAAGCGCGCACGTCCAGTCATTGTTCCGCCAAAGGCGGCGGCCTACCCGCATCGCAGTATATATGCATTGGAGGGATTGATGCCGACCGCCACCCCGACACCGGGAAAGAAGCTCCTCACCCCCGCCGATCACGCGCTGGTCATGATCGACTTCCAGTCGCAGATGGCGTTCGCGACCAAATCGATCGACGCGGTTCTGTTGCGTTCGAACGCCGCGCTCGTCGCCAACGCAGCGCGCGCATTCAACGTGCCTGCGATCCTGACCACGGTCGCGGAGAAGAGCTTTTCGGGTCCGATGTTCGACGAAATACACCAGGCCTTCCCCGGGCAGGCGATGCTCGACCGCACCTCGATGAATACGTGGGAAGACAAGAACGTCATTGCCGACGTGAACCGGATCGGCAAAGCACGCCTGGTCTTTTGCGGCTTGTGGACGTCGGTCTGCATCGTCGGGCCGACCTTGTCGGCGCTCGACCAGGGATTCGAGGTTTATGTCATCGCCGACGCGTGCGGCGACGTTTCGACCGAAGCGCACGAACGCGCCATGGAGCGCATGATCCAGGCCGGCGTGCGCCCGATGACGTCGCTGCAATATCTGCTCGAACTGCAACGCGACTGGGCCCGCACCGAGACATACGATGCGACCACCGGCGTTGCGAAGCTTTACGGCGGCGCTTACGGACTCGGCATCATCTACGCCAAGACGATGTTCGGCGCGTCCGAAAGTCATTGAGGCGTGACGCTCGACGGCAGCCAGATCGGGCGGCGCACGATTCTGGGTGGGCTCGCAGCGCTTGCGGCGGGCCCCTACGCACAAGGGCAACGCATCACGACCGAACCCGATCTGATCCTGCACAACGGCAAGATCACGACGCTCGATCCCGCCAATCCGGTCGCGGACGCGGTTGCGATCAAGGACGGTCGCTTCGTCGCCGTCGGTACGGCGCGCGATTTGCTACCGACCGCCGGTGCTGCAACACGCAAGATCGACCTGCAGGGCAAGCGCGTCCTGCCCGGCTTGATCGACAACCATCTGCACGTCATTCGCGGCGGGCTGAACTTCAACATGGAGCTGCGCTGGGACGGGGTGCGCTCGCTCGCAGATGCGATGACGATGTTGAAGGCGCAGGTGGCGCGTACGCCGGCGCCGCAATGGGTGCGCGTGGTCGGCGGCTTCACCGAGCACCAATTCGCGGAAAAGCGCCTGCCAACTCTGGACGAGATCAATGCGGTCGCGCCCGACACGCCGGTCTTTCTGTTGCACCTCTACGATCGCGCGCTGCTCAACCGCGCCGCGCTGCGCGCGGTTGGATACGACCGCAACACGCCCGAGCCCCCGGGAGGAACGATCGTTCGTAACACGCAGGGCGAGCCGACCGGCATGCTGGTCGCAAAACCCAACGCGGCGATCCTCTATGCGACCTTGGCCAAGGGACCGAAGCTTCCGTTCGACTACCAGCTCAATTCGACGCGGCATTTTCTGCGCGAACTGAACCGGCTTGGCGTGACCGGCGCGATCGATGCCGGCGGCGGCTTTCAGAACTACCCCGAAGATTATGCCGTGGTGCAGAAGCTGGCCGATGATGGTCAGTTGACGGTGCGCATCGCCTACAATCTCTTCACGCAAAAGCCGGCGCAGGAGAAAGAAGACTTTCTGCGCTGGACGCAAAGCGTGAAGTACCGTCAGGGCGACGACTATTTCCGCCATAACGGTGCCGGCGAAATGCTGGTCTTCTCGGCCGCCGATTTTGAAGATTTCCGCGTCGAACGGCCCGACATGCCGGCGTCGATGGAGGACGACCTCGAACATGTGGTGCGCATTCTGGCGGAAAATCGCTGGCCGTGGCGCCTGCATGCGACTTACGACCAGACGATCGATCGCGCGCTGAACGTGTTCGAGAAAGTCGCCAAGGATATTCCGTTCGACGGTCTGCGCTGGTTCTTCGATCACGCCGAAACGATCAGTCCGAAAAACATCGATCGCGTCGCAGCCCTGGGCGGTGGCATCGCCGTGCAACATCGCATGGCCTATCAGGGCGAATATTTCGTCGAGCGTTACGGTGCCAAGGCAGCCGAAGCGACGCCGCCGGTCGCGCGCATGTTGGCGAGCGGTGCCAAAGTATCAGCCGGCACCGACGCAACCCGCGTCGCGTCGTACAATCCGTGGGTATCGCTGTCGTGGCTGGTGACTGGCAAAACGATCGGCGGTCTGTCGCTCTATCCGACGCATGCGCGGATCGACCGCGAAACCGCGCTGCGCATGTGGACCGAGAACGTCACCTGGTTCTCCAACGACGACGGCAAGAAAGGTCGCATCCAGGTCGGTCAGTTCGCCGACCTGATCGTGCCCGATCGCGACTATTTCGCGGTCGCTGAATCCGACATCGCCGACATCGCCGCCGAACTCACCATTGTCGGCGGCAAGATCGTGTGGGGTGCAGGCGCGTTTGCGACCTTCGACCCGCCGGCCCCGCTGGCCATGCCCGACTGGTCACCGGTCAATATCCACGGCGGCTATGGCGCGTGGAAACACGCTGCTGGCGACAACGCGGCAGTCACGAAACGCGCGGCGGCATCCTGCGGCTGCGATGCCGCCTGCAACATCCACGGCCATGCGCACGCATCGGCCTGGACCACATCACTGCCCGTCGGCGACGCGCCAAGCTTCTGGGGCGCGCTCGGCTGCGCCTGCTGGGCAGTATGAGCCAACGCTCGCGGGAAGGATTGCGATCATGACTGTGCCCGGCTCCGGGTTTGCTGCCGCGCGCAGTTTTGCAATCGCGGCCGCGATCGCGCTTGGTTTTGTCGCGGGCTTCGTCGATACGTGCGGCTTCGTCGCGCTGTTCGGCTTGTTTACCGCCCACGTCACCGGCAATTTCGTGTTGATCGGTGCTGCCGTCGTGGGCAGCGGCGGCGGCATCTGGGCGAAACTCGCCGCCTTTCCGATCTTCGTAACCGCAGTCGCCGGATCGACAATCTTCGCGCGTTCCTGCGCGCGCAGCGGCAGCGACGCGATGCGGCCGTTGCTGTTGGTGCAACTTGCGCTGTTGCTTGCCTTTGCCGTTGCGGGTATTCGCCTGTCACCGTTTCACACGGCCGATGCGGCCGCCACGATCGCGACCGGCATGCTGGGCGTCGCCGCGATGGGCGTGCAGAATGCGGCGTCACGCTTGGTCTTCCTTAGCCTGGCGCCGACGACGGTGATGACCGGCAACGTCACGCAACTGATCATCGACCTGGTCGATCTCGCGTGCGGCACGGCCGAGGAAGCGGCTCGCGACCGGCTGCGGCGCATGGCTGCGCCGGTGCTCGCTTTCACCGCCGGCGCGCTATCGGGTGGACTGCTCTACATGGCAGCAGGGTTTGCCTGCCTTGTTTTGCCAATCGTGCTGTTGGCCTTGGTCGCATTCCTGCGCCCGGCGCCGACCAAGTAACGCGCTAGAGAATCTCGGTCGTCAACGCGTCGAACCAGAGATCGTTGTCGTCGCGCTCGATGTGAACGTCGAGAAAGCTGATCACGCCAAGTGCGAACGCGACCCGATCGGACTCGTCGTCCGCGATCGGCACGCAAACGAATTCGATCGGCGTCGACGACATTTTGATGCCGCGCTCGACCCCGCGTACGCGCACCGGCCGCCTGGTTTCGACCACCGCGCATAACGGCCGCAGCACATCGTCGAGATGATCGCCGTAGATCTCTTTGCTGACCATTTTTCCGGTCGCATCGCGCCGGGCGCGATCGGCCAGTGCGGTACCGACGACGCGGTAGCGAAAGCTTGGCCCCTCCCCGACTTCGATCAACAGACAATGGGCAACCAATGCCGGCAGATCGCAAACCAGATCGATCGCGGCGCGCCGTGGCAGCGCCGCATCACCTCTGCGCGCGCTCCAATAGTCGAGCAGCCGGCATGACATCGGTTCCAGCGGCGGTTGCTTTTCTTCGCTCGGGAAACCCATACCAAGTCCGATCGCGCAATTGCTCCGTCGCTAGCACACTTCGCAGGTGACGAGTTCGACCGGCTGGCTTTCGCTCGCAGAGTCGTCTGACGAAGATTCGTAACTCATAACCACGATTATGAATCCGACCTTAAATGCGTCGTCGCGCGCAGCGACCGGCACGCACAAAGCTTCGATCGGTGTCGTCGTCTTGCGCACGCCGCGCGCATAGCCGCGCACCCGCACCGGACGTCGATGCAGCACAACTTCGCGCAACGGGCGCACCACCTCGTCGAGATCGTCGCCGTAAAGTTGCTCGTCCAGCATCAAGCCGGTCACATTGCGTCGTGCCCGGTCGACCAAGGTCGATCCGACGACGCGATAGCGGAAATGCGTCTCATCAATTACTTCGATCAAGGCTGCATTGGCGACCAGCTGTGGCAGATCGCAGACGAGATCGATTTCGGCGCGCGTTGGTAACCGGTCGTGACTGCGGCTGCGCCAGTAGTCCAAGAGCAGACGCGAAATCGGCGCCAGATCGACGGAGCCCGGCGCGCTCCCGGTCATCCGCCAGCCTGTCCTGCCGCAACGGCACGGATCGCAGCCAAGGTCACGCGTCCGCTGCCCAACGCAACTTCGTCGACATTGAGCGAGAGCATCGTTTCAAGCGCGTCGCGTGCAGTTGCATCGGTTGCAATTGGATGCACGGCCCGCCCCGGCTCGACAAGATGCTGCGCGGGATGCAGCGCAAGAAGTTTGAGGATTCGGTCGCTTCCCAGAAATGCAGCGACAAACGAATCGGATGGCGCGAGCAACAAGGACGCTGGCGGCCCAGCTTGCACCAAGCTTCCGTCGCGCAGCAGCGCCAACCGATCGGCAACCTGCAGCGCCTCGTCGATATCGTGCGTGACGAGGAGAACGGTTTTCTGCAGGCGTCGCAAAAGCCCGATCAAATCGCGCTGCAACTCGCTGCGGCGCAGCGGATCGACAGCGCCGAACGGTTCGTCCATCAGTACGTGCGGCGGGTCCGCTGCCAGCGCGCGCGCAACGCCGACGCGTTGCCGTTCGCCGCCCGACAGGTTGCGCGGTGCGCGGTCGCGCATCTGGGCGGGGTCAAGACCGACAAGCTGCAACAGCTCGTCGACGCGCGCATCGATCTTCGCCTGCGGCCAATGCAACAGCTCGGGCACCATCGCGATATTGCGCGCGACGCTGAGATGCGGAAACAGGCCGACTTCCTGCACCACCCAACCAAGCCGCCGGCGCAACTGCACTTCGTCGATGGTTGCGATGTCGACGCCGTCGACGAAAACCGTACCGCTATCGGGGATCAGCAACCGGTTCACCAGCCGCAGCAGACTCGTCTTGCCGGCACCGGACGGCCCGACCAGCGCGCAAATCGTTCCAGCCGCAACCGTGAGCGACACCGAGTCGAGCGCGCGATGCGTGCCACGCTGCAAAGTGATGTTGCGGAATTCGATCATGCCCCGACCTCGTCCGACAATTTCCCCGCCAGCTTGCGCTCAAGCTGTCCCAGTCCTGCTTCGAGCAACAAAGCCAGAACGACGACTGGCACTGCGCCTAACAGAATTTGTTGCGTGTCGCGCACCGCGAGCCCGCGCGCGATCAGATCGCCAAGCCCACCGCCGCCGATAAACGTCGCCAAGGTCGCGCCTGCAACGATCTCGATTGCGGCAACGCGCAGGCCGGCGACGATGACCGGACTGCCGAGCGGAAATTCGATCCGGCGCAGCCGCTGCCACCGCGTCATGCCAAGCCCGCTGGCAATTTCGCGCAGCGACGGATCGACCAAGCCCAATCCAGCAACGACCGCCAGCAATACCGGCGCCGTTGCGTAGAGCGTCAGCGCCAGCAAGGACGGCAGGAATCCCGTACCGAGCAACGGCAAGGCCAACGCCAACACAGCAAGGCTGGGCAAGGTGCGCGCCAAGTTCGCGAGCTGTGTGACGATGCGCGAACCGGTCAGTCCCAATGCGACGCCCAGCGCAACCGACAGCGCGAAGGCCGCGCCGGACAGACGCAGATGTTCCAGCAACGGCGGCAGCAGCGCATTCATGCGACGCTGCTCCGCGCCTGTCGTTCGAGCAGCAGCAGGGCGCGATCGGCGAGCAGCGCCAACAGCACCGCGGCGCCCGCGCTGAGCGCGATCTTCGCCGGCCAACGTTGCGCCAGGCCGGTCAACAACATCTGCCCCAACCCACCCGCGTCGATTGCAGCTGCGATCGTCGCAAGTCCGATCGCTGCAACCAACGCAGTGCGCAGCGACGCGACAAAGGCGGGCAGCAACAACGGCACGGTCACGCGCAACAGGCGCTGACGCGGCGTCAGGCCGAGACCGGTTGCGACTTCGTCGAGCTGCGGCGGCAGCGCGGCCAACCCGCCCAACAAGCCGCGCAGCAACACCATCGCAGCGTAGAGCGAAAGACCGATAACCGCGCTCACGGTTCCCAGACCGGTGAGCGGCAGCAGCAGCGCGAACAGCGCCAGGCTCGGCACGGCATAAAAGAGAGCGCTGAACCCCAGCATCGTAGCGCGCAGCCGGTCGCGCCGCGCCGCTAGCAGCGCCAACGGCAGGGCAACGGCAAGCCCGACCACGATGGACGCAAGCGCCAGCCCCGCATGTTCCAACGTCGCGCGCGCCAGACGCGACCACGGCAGGCCCGCGCGCGTCGGCTCGACGCCGTCGAGAAATGCTTGCGCGACTTCGGCCGGTTCGAACCGGTCGCGTTCGACCAACCCGTTCAGCCGTTGCATCGTTGCCGTATCGAGCCGCGCCGACACGGCGTCGAGGATCGATGCGATGCGCGGCGTCAGCGCTGCGTTGCGCACGACCGGCGCCAATTGATAGGGCGGGAATAGCGCCAGGTCGTCAGCCAGCGCGACCAATGCGCCGTCCGCAATCTGCCAATCGGTGGCAAAGCCGTTGATGACGTCGACTTGGGCGCGGGTCAGCGCGTCGTAGCGCAGCGCCAAGGCCGAGAACGTCGCGACGCGTCCAAACTTCATGCCGTAGACGCGCTCGAGGCCCGGCAAGCCATCGTCGCGATCGACGAATTCGGTACCGAGACCGATTGTCAGCTTGGGCGCGATGCGCGCCAGCGCGCTCAAATCCGCAACCTGCGTGCCGGGACGCATCAGCAGCACATTGCCGTTGTCGATGCCCGACGGCGTCAACCAGGTCGCGCCGATCTCGCGCTGATAGAAGGCGCGTACGCGTGCCAGCACCGTGTCGGATGCTTCGCCGCGCGCCGGTTCCTTCAACACGACCGCGAGCGCGGTGCCGGTATATTCGGGATAGAGGTCGATCTCGCTCGCGACCAAGGCGGCGTGCGCGATGGCGGAACCTGCCAAATTGAAGCGCCGTTCCACCGTGATGCCGGCACGCTCCAACGCCTGCGCGTAGAGTTCACCAACTATCCATTGTTCGGTGAAATTCTTAGCGCCGACTCGGATCGTCTCAGCCCTGCTGGCTGGAGCCCAGAGAAGATGGGTCAGAAGAAGAGCGATGAGCAGAATCCAGCGCATAGGCTGCGACCGTCGCAGGCCTGCCGCGCTTCGTCCATCGCATGACGGAGGTTGACGGGACCGTGGCACACCGGCATCAGGAATTTTGTCGCGAATCGCGGCCAAAAATTGATTTGGGGGGAAGCTTTGAGCGACGCTGAAGCACGCTACGAATTGCGCAACGTTCTCGGACGCGGCGCGCGCGGCGTCGTCTACGAAGCGATCGACCGCTATAGCGGTTGGCGCATCGCGTTGAAGCTGGCCCATGGCGAGCGCGCCGCCCCGACGCGGCGCGAAGCGACCTTGGCGCGGTTTCTGGCCGAAGTCGAAATGGCGCGCCCCCTGCCCGATCATTGCATCGCACGCCCGCTCGAAGCGGGCTTGTTGCGCGGCATTCCTTATCTGGCGATGCGTTGCGTCGATGGCGTGCGTCTCGACAAGCTGGTCGACCAAGCCCCGATCGAAACGCCGCGCGCTGCTGCGCTGACGGCGTCGTTGTGCGACGCGCTGGGTGCACTGCACGCGGCCGGTCTCGTTCACCGCGACGTCAAACCGGGCAATGTGCTGGCGAAGATCGACGGCACCGTGGTGCTGCTGGATCTCGGCCTCGCCACCGCCGCCGGCCTGCCGGCCCCGCCGCAATTGCTCAACACGCCGGCTTATATCGCGCCCGAAGCCTTGGACGGCGCGTTGCTAAACGGCAGCGCCGATATTTTTGCGGCCGGGCTGATCTTCTACGCGCTGCTGACCGGGCGCCGTCCGTTTGGCGACGAGCCGCAGACGATCACCGACGCGCTGCGCCGCCGTCTCGCACCGCGCGCACCGTCGTCGGTGACACCGGCCGCAGCAAAATACGACGCGATCGTCGCGCGTGCGCTGTCGTTCGATCCCGCTGGCCGGCCCACGGCAGAAGAGCTTGCAGTTGCGCTGAAATAACCCCTCTCCCCGAGGGAGAGGGAGGGCCCCATCGCGCAGCGATGGGAGGGTGAGGGTTTTGTCTCGACCTTCCTCGCGTGTCCGCGATCTCCGGAGCCGCTCCACCGACGCTCGTCGAGCTTGACGGCTCGCAGCACGCCGATCCGGCCACGCGCGACTATGACGTGCAGCGCACCGCGTTTCTGAACAAATCAGGTTGGTACGTGCTGCGCTTCTGGAACAACGACGTGCAGCAGAATCTCGACGGCGTGCTTAAGACCATTCTGCTGGCGCTGAACCGGGAACCCTCACCCTAACCCTCTCCCTCAGGGAGAGGGGATTCGAAAGCCCTCTTCCCGTTATCTTGGTACCATGGTACATAGATCGCCATGGCGATCGAACGTGTCCAGACCGGTATCCGGATCGAGAAGAAGCTGCTCAAGGTCCTCAAGGGCCTGGCCGAGTATCACGATATGAGTCTGGGCGATCTGCTTGAGGGGATCTGCCTGCACGCGCTCGAAGGCAAAGCGCCCTTCTCGCCCAAGACCTTGGAGCGCGCCGCACAGCTGCGCGCGGTCTACAGCCACGAATTCACCGCCGCCGACAGCCACAAACTTGCCGAGACCAAGCGTGCACGAAGCCGAACTCGCGACGCGTAGGCGCCTCGCCTGGCTCGAAGCAGGCCTGCTCGACCCTGGCGAGTTCGGACATGAAGAACATGTCCGCCTCGCTTTCGAACTGTTGCGACGCCACGATTTCATCGACGCGTTGCATCGGTTTGCGGGCGGGCTGAAACGCATGACCGCACGGCTGGGCGTCGGTCACAAATTCAACGTCACCATCACCGTCGCCCTCGCCTCGCTGATCGCCGAGCGCATGCAGGAAACGCCGGAAGCGACGTGGGACGAATTCCGCGACGCCAACCCGGATCTGTTCGATCGCAAGCTACTGGCGCGCAGCTACGCGCCCGAACGGCTCAGCGACGAGCGCGCAAGAAAGGTCTTTCTGCTGCCATGAACGCGCTGACTCTGCTCCGCATCGTCTATGCGGGCGTGATTGCAATTCTCAGCGTGTTGACCGCGCTGCATCCAGCAGACGGAACGCCGATGCGGATCGTCGGCGCGGTCGAAGCAGTCGCCGCCATCGCCTTTCTCATCGCGCCGTACCGGCTTGCGGGATTTGCCTTGATCGGCTGCTACGTGACTGCGATCGCGCTGCACACGATGGCGGGCGAATTCGCAGTGCGGCTGGTCGCCGACGTCGCCACCGTGCTGTTCCTGCTCTATCCGACCTATTCGATGCGCGGCGCCACTTTGAGATAGGCGACTTTCGACGGCAGCAAATGGCCGCGGCAGATGTCGATCAGCTTCTTGCGGTCGCCCTTCTCCAGCGCCTCGATCATCGCCCAATGATCTTCGCGCGCGCTTTTGACGTAGCGCTTCTGGTTCAGCGAATGAAACCGGATCACATGCGCCTTGTGCGCGAACTCGTTGATCGCTTCGGATAAATAGCGGTTGCCGCAATTGGCGAACAGCGCCCGGTGGAACGCGACATTGGCGCGGAATACTTTTTTCAGGTCGCCCGCCTTCACCGCCGCATCGTGCTGGCGCTGAATGGCGCGCAACTCTTCCAACGCCGGTTCGTTGAGCGGCAGCGGAATCATCGACGCCGCGTTCATCTCCAGCATCTCGCGCACGTCGTAGAGTTTCTGGACCTGGTCCGCCGTATAGGAACGGACCTGGGCGCCACGATTGGGAACGCGTTCGACCGTACCCATCCGTTCCAGTTCGATCAGCGCCTGGCGAACCACGTTCCGCTTGGCCTCGAACCGTACCATCAAATCGTCTTCGACCAGACGTTCGCGGGGAAGCAATCGCCCCAACACGATGTCTTCTTCGATCGCCGCCACCACCGTCGACAGCGCGACGGCGCGCGGTTCGAGTGGTTCCAGCTTTCGTGCAACGCGAGCCATCCGGCCACGCTACAGAGGCGGTCAGAACGTCACAACCAGAATTATTGATAATCTCGTTGACGAGTCTGATTGGCCACTGATACGGCTTGGACAGGCTCGATCCAACAAGTGCCGCAAAAGCTGCCGTGAGCCTTCATTCCAGGGAGGAATAGACCCATGAAGCGCGCACTTCTCGCTGCTGCGATCTGCGCTCTTGCTGCACCTGCACACGCGCAGACCGGCGGAGCCCTCGAAAAAATCGTACAAAGCAAAACCTTCTCGATCGCCTATCGCGAAGAGTCGGTGCCCTTCTCCTTCATCGATTCCAGCGGCAAGCCGCAGGGCTACGCGATCGACATCTGTCTCAAAATCGCCGACGCGATCAAAGAGGAATACAAACTCGACAAGCTCGACATCAAATACGTGCCGGTGACGCCGCAGACGCGCATTCCGCTGATCGCGAACGGCACCGCCCAAGTCGAATGTTCGTCGACCACGATCACGACCGGCCGCATGAAGCAGGTCGAATTCCTGGCGCCCACCTTCATCACCGGCACCAAGCTGCTGGTGCGCAAAGGCTCGGGCATCACCAAGATCGAAGACCTGGAAGGCAAGACGTTGCTGGCGCTGGGCGGCACCACCAACGAAAAAGCCGCCGAAGCCGAAATCGCCAAGCGCAAGCTCAACGTCAAACTGGTGAAGGTGAAGGATCACCCGCAGGCGCTGCTCAATCTCGAGCAAGGCCGCGCCGACGCCTATACGTCGAACGACGTCGTGCTCTACGGCATCGCGACGATGGCGAAAGATCCAAGCCAATATGAAGTCGTCGGACCGTTCTACTCGTACGATCCGTTCAGCATCATGATCCCCAAGAACGACAGCGATTTCCGCGCCATCGGCCTGCGCACCATGTCGCGCATGTTCGAGTCCGGCGAGATGGAAAAGCTCTACAAGAAATGGTTCGAGCCGGGGCCGACCAACATCAATCTGGTGATGAGCCAGGAGCTCAAGAACGCGTTCAAGCTGTTCTCGTTCGCGGACTGACGTGAACTATTCGTGGGACTGGGGGCTGCTGTTTCGCAGCCCCCATATCGGCTGGATCGCCCAAGGCTTCGTCACCACCATCGAGATGGCGGTGCTGGCCTGGTGTATTGCGATGACGCTGGGTTCGTTGATCGGCACGTTGCGCACGCTCGACAACCCGATCGCCAAGCGGATCGGCACGCTCTATGTCGAGATCTTCCGCAACGTCCCGCTGCTGGCGCAGTTGTTTCTTTGGTACTACGTCATTCCCGAACTTCTGCCCGCATCGGCGCAGAAATTCGTCAAGCGCGACATGGCCGATCCGCAATTCTGGACCTCGGTCGTCGGACTCGGCTGCTACACCGCTGCACGCGTGGCCGAACAGGTCCGGTCGGGCATTCAATCGATTCCGCGCGGCCAACGCAGCGCGGCGCTGGCGATGGGGTTTTCGACGGCGCAAGTCTATCGCTACGTGCTGTTGCCGATCGGCTTCCGCACTGTGATCCCGTCGCTGACCAATGATTTTCTCGGCGTGTTCAAGAATTCGTCGCTGGCGCTTACCCTGGGGGTGATGGAGCTGACCGCGGCGGCGCGCCAGATCGAAGAATATACGTTCCATTCCTTCGAGCCGTTCGCTGCTGCGACCGTGCTCTATTCCTGCGTCACCTTGCTGGTGATCAGTTTGATGCGTGTCGTCGAACGCCGCACCCGCATCGCCGGCAATGTCGGAACCGCGCGATGAGCGGCTTCGATTGGAACGTCATCCTCAACAATCGCGGCCTGCTGTTGCAGGGGCTGGCGGTCAGTTTTCAGCTGACCTTGGTCGCGATTGCGGGCGGCATGGCGCTGGGAACGGTGCTGGCCATGTGCCGTCTGTCGCGGTTTCGGCCGCTGGCGATTGCAGCGGGCAGCTACGTCAATTTCCTGCGCTCGCTGCCGCTGATCCTGGTGATCTTCTGGTTCTATATTCTGACGCCGCAAATCGTCGGCCATCCGATCGACGCCTATTCGTCGGTGCTGATCGCCTTCACCTTGTTCGAAGCGGCCTATTACTGCGAGATCATCCGCGCCGGCATCGCCAGCGTGAAAGCGGGCCAGGTGAATGCGGGCTTGGCGCTCGGCTTCGGCCAGTTTCATGTCATGCGCTACGTCGTGCTGCCGCAGGCCTTTCGCAACATGCTGCCGGTGCTGCTGACCCAGGCCATCATCATGTTTCAGGACACGTCCATCGTGTACGTGGTCGGGGTGCGCGATTTCCTGACCGCCGCCGACGTGGTCGCGAACAGCAACAATCGTCCCGTCGAGCTGTACAGCGTGGTGGCAGTGACGTTCCTCGTCATCTGCTTCACCGCCTCACGACTCGTCGGACGCCTGCAGCGGAAATACGCCCTATGATTGAAGTTACCGGCGTCAGCAAATGGTACCAACAGTTCCAAGTGCTGAAAGACTGCTCGCTGACCATCAAGTCGGGCGAAGTCATCGTCATTTGCGGCCCGTCGGGATCGGGCAAATCGACCTTGATCAAATGCATGAACGGGCTCGAACCGTTTCAGCAAGGCGAGATCAAAGTCGGTGACGTTTCGGT
The DNA here is from genome assembly GCA_018332375.1 of Roseiterribacter gracilis. Taxonomy (GTDB): domain Bacteria; phylum Pseudomonadota; class Alphaproteobacteria; order BOG-932; family Roseiterribacteraceae; genus Roseiterribacter; species Roseiterribacter gracilis. The sequence goes on from BOPV01000001.1 coordinate 1,226,630, forward strand.
CGGCGCGAAAGGCACCGATCTGCCGAAGCTGCGTTCGCGCATCGGCATGGTGTTTCAGAATTTCGAACTGTTCCCGCACATGACCGTGCGCAAGAACATCACCTTGCCGCAGGTGAAGATCCTGGGCCGTTCCAAAGACGAATCCGACGCGCGCACGATCAAGCTGCTCGAACGGATGGGTCTGCCGAGCCAGGCCGACAAATTCCCGGCCCAGCTTTCGGGCGGCCAGCAACAGCGCGTCGCGATCGCGCGCGCGCTGGCGATGGATCCGGTCGCGATGTTGTTCGACGAGCCAACCTCGGCGCTCGACCCCGAGATGATCAACGAAGTGCTCGACGTCATGGTGGCTTTGGCCCAGGACGGCATGACGATGGCGGTCGTGACGCATGAAATGGGCTTTGCCCGCCGCGTCGCCAATCGCGTCGTCTTCATGGATCAAGGTTCGATCGTCGAAGACGCGCCAAAAGAAGCGTTCTTCGGCACGCCGCGCAGCGAGCGCGCGCAGCTGTTCCTGTCCAAAATTCTGCAGCACTGAAAGACGCTGGCATGGCTACCAACGAAATCCACTTGCTCAGCATGGGGCAGATGATGCCCGCCGTGGAGAAACAACTCAGCGAGTCGTTCATCGTCCATCGCACGGCCGAACGTCCGATCGACGAGATCATCGCCGAACACGGCGCCAAGATCCGCGGCATCGCCACGCGCGGTCGTGACAAATGCGATGACGCGCTGCTGGCCAAACTGCCGAAGCTGGAGATCGTCAGCAATTTCGGCGTCGGCTATGACTCGATCGACGTGCCGGCGGCGGTCGCGCGCGGCCTGGTCGTCACCAACACGCCCGATGTGCTGAATGACGAAGTCGCCGACTTCACCGTCGGCCTGCTTCTGTCGACCGTTCGCGAACTGCCGCAAGCCGACGCCTATGTGCGCGCGGGCAACTGGCCGCACGCGCCGTACCGGCTGACGCAATCGCTGCGCGATCGTACTGTCGGCATGGTCGGGATGGGACGGATCGGCCGCGCCATCGCCAAGCGCATCGCCGCCTTCGACGTGCCGGTGGTTTATTATTCGCGCCGGCCGCAGGCCGACGTGCCCTATCGTCACGTGCCGAACCTGCTCGACATGGCGGATCAGGTCGACACGCTGATCGTGATCGTGCCCGGCGGGCCCGAGACCAAACATCTGATCAACGCCGAGGTCCTGAAAGCGCTGGGACGGCGCGGCATTCTGATCAATGTCGCGCGCGGATCGGTGGTCGATCAGCAGGCACTGATCACCGCGCTCAAGGACAAGACCATTCACGGCGCCGGGCTCGACGTTTTTGCAGACGAGCCGCGCGTGCCGCAGGAATTGATCGAACGCGACAATGCAGTGCTGGTGCCGCATGTCGGCTCGGGCACGCACCACACGCGCGCGCGGATGGGGCAGCTCGTCGTCGACAATTTGCGTTCGTGGTTTGACGGGCAAGGCCCCGTCACGCCGATCCCGGAATCAAAGTGGCCGCGCTAGGAGCGAAAGATGGATCTCGGACTCAAGGGAAAGACCGCGCTTGTATTGGGCGGCAGCTCTGGTCTCGGCGCTGCGGTTGCGACGGCCCTGTCGCGCGAAGGCGCCAACGTCGCCGTCGCCAGCCGTGACAAGGACAAGCTGGCCAAGACGATCGCTACCTTCGCGGGCGAAGGCCTGGCGCTGCAATGGGACCTCGCCGACCTGTCGGTGATCGACGCGAACGTCGCGGCGGTCGAGAAGAAGTTCGGTCAGGTCGATATTCTGGTGAACAACACGGGCGGCCCGCCGCCGACTGCAGCGGCGGGCGCCGACATCGACGTCTGGCGCAAGCAGATGGACGCCATGGTTCTGTCGTTGATCGCCACGACCGACCGCGTGCTGCCGGGCATGCGGGCGCGCAAATGGGGCCGCATCATCACCAGCACCTCGTCGGGCATCGTTGCGCCGATTCCCAATCTGGCAATTTCGAATGCGCTGCGCCTGGCGCTGGTCGGCTGGTCGAAAACCCTGGCGCGCGAAGTCGCTGCCGACGGCATCACCTGCAACATCGTCCTGCCCGGTCGTATTTCGACCGAACGTCTCGGGGTGCTCGACAGCGCCAAAGCCAAACGCGAGGGCAAGACGGTCGAGGAAGTCGCCAAGGCGTCGCTGGCGACGATTCCCGCCGGCCGGTTCGGCGAGCCGGACGAATATGGCGACGTCGTCGCGTTCCTCGCTTCGACGCGCGCCGCCTACATCACCGGTTCGACCATCCGCGTGGATGGCGGCCTGATCGCCAGCATCTAAGGAACATCGTCATGGCGCTCGACAAGAAGATCATCGACACGCTGTCCAAAGTCTCGACCGCGACGATCACGACGATCCTGCTCAAACATGGGCTGCGCAATGTGTGGATGCGCGGCACCAAACCGTTGAAGCCCGGCCAGCCGCGCATTGTCGGCCAGGCCTTCACCTTGCGCTTCGTGCCGGCGCGCGAAGATCTCGCCACACCGGCAAGCTGGTCGTCGCCGATTTCGACGCGCGCTGCGATCGAAGACATGCCCGCCGGCTGCGTTGCCGTGGTCGACGCGATGGGCGTCAGCGACGCAGGCATCTTCGGCGACATTCTTTGCGCGCGCATGGCCAAGCGCGGGGTCGCGGCGTTGATCACCGACGGCGTCATTCGCGACGTGGCGGGCGTGCTCGAAACCGGCTTGCCGGTTTGGTGCAACGGCGTCGCGGCACCGCCCTCGGTTGCGGGCCTGACCTTCGTCGCGTGGCAGCAGCCGATCGCGTGCGGCGGCGTCGCCGTGTTTCCCGACGATGTCGTGGTGGTCGATCAGGACGGCGCGGTGCTGATCCCAGCTGCGATGGTCGACGAACTCGTCGCTGCCGCGCCCGAACAGGAAAATCTCGAGAACTGGATTATGGGCGAAGTCGAAAAGGGCGCTGCCCTGCCCGGCCTCTATCCGCCCAACGCCGAAAACAAGGCGCGCTACGAAGCGTCAAAGAAGAAGGGCTGACCAGATGGCGCTCGATCACAATGCCAGCGGCGTCTTTCCGATCGCGGTGACGCCGTTCTTGCCCGATGGTTCGCTGGACGTGAAGTCGGTCGACTCCATGACCGACTTCTATCTCGGCGCCGGCGCCACCGGCCTCACCATTCTCGGCATTATGGGCGAAGCGCCCAAGCTGGAGATGAGCGAGTCGCTGGCAATCACCAAACAAGTGGTGCAACGCGCGGGCAACGTGCCGGTCGTTGTCGGCGTATCGGCGCCGGGCTTCGCCGCAATGCGCCAACTGGCGCGCGGCGCGATGGAGCTTGGTGCAGCCGGCGTGATGATCGCGCCGCCGCCCGCGCTTCGCACCGACGACCAGATCACGACCTATTTCGCGCAAGCGGTCGAAGCGATCGGCGACGACATTCCGTGGGTGCTGCAGGATTATCCGCTGACTCTGACCGTCGTGATGACGCCCAAAGTCATCCGCACCATCATGCAGAACCACGCCAGCTGCGTGATGCTGAAACACGAAGACTGGCCGGGGCTGGAGAAGATTTCGACGCTGCGCGGATTCCAGAAAGACGGCTCGATGAAGCCGATCTCGATCCTGTGCGGCAATGGCGGCCTGTTCCTCGACTTTGAAACCGAGCGCGGCGCCGACGGCGCCATGACCGGCTACGCCTTCCCCGACATGCTGGTGGAACTCGTCGATCTTGCCCGACAGGGCATACGTGATGAAGCCCACGATCTGTTCGATGCGCATCTGCCGCTGCTGCGCTACGAGCAGCAGCAAGGCATCGGCCTCGCGGTGCGCAAATACGTGCTGCAGAAGCGCGGCGCCATCGCGTCCGACGCGCAGCGCAAGCCAGGTGGTTCGCTGACTGCCGCCGCCAAAGCCGAAGTCGAGTATCTTTTGTCGCGCCTCGCCAAGCGCGATGCACGAGCCCGCGCATGAGCAAGGACGAAGCACCGCGCGGCATGCGCAAAGGCCTGACCAGCTACGGCGACGACGAATTCTCGCTGTTCCTGCGCAAGGTCTTCATCAAGGCCATGGGCTACACCGACGACGCGCTCGAGCGGCCGATCGTCGGCATCACCAATACCTATAGCGACTTCAATCCGTGCCACGGCAACGTGCCCGAGCTGATTGAAGCAGCCAAACGCGGCGTGATGTTGGCGGGTGGCCTGCCGATGGTGTTCCCCACCATCACGATCCACGAAAGCTTCGCGTACCCGACCTCGATGTTCCTGCGCAATTTGATGGCGATGGACACCGAAGAAATGATCAAGGCGCAGCCGATGGATTCGGTGATCCTGATCGGCGGCTGCGACAAGACCTTGCCGGCGCAGATGATGGCTGCGATTTCGGCCGACTTGCCCGCGATCGTGCTGCCGGTCGGCCCGATGGTGGTCGGTCATCACAAAGGCGAGGTGCTGGGCGCGTGCACCGACTGCCGTCGCATGTGGGGCGGCCATCGCGCCGGCGACATCGACGGCGACGAGATCGAGATCGTCAACGAACGCCTGGCTCCGTCGGTCGGCACCTGCATGGTGATGGGCACCGCCAGCACCATGGCCTGTATCACCGAAGCACTCGGCTTCTCGCTGCCGAACAGTTCGGCTGCACCTGCAACGCACGCTGCACGTCGCCGCCTCGCCGAAGCAACCGGCAAGCGCGCGGTTGAAATGGCGACGTCGGGCGGTCCGCGTCCCAGCGCGTTGGTAACCGAAGCTTCGATCCGCAACGCGATGTGCGTGTTGCAGGCAATCGGCGGATCGACCAACGGCATTGTGCATCTGGCCGCGATTGCGGGCCGTGCCGGCTTGCAGGTCGATCTGCAAAAACTCGACGCGCTGGGCCGCGACGTACCGGTGCTGGCGAATTTGAAGCCGTCGGGCAAACACTACATGGAGCATTTCCATCACGCTGGCGGCCTGCCGCGGCTGATGAAGGAAATCGCCGACCTGCTGGTGCTCGACGCGCCAACGGTTGCTGGCACCACCATCGGTGACTCGATCAAGGCGGCCGAAGAAGTCCCGGGACAGGATGCGATCAAGCCGCGCAACGCACCGCTGAAAGCGCAAGGCGCACACGCGGTGTTGCGCGGCAACCTGGCGCCGCTGGGTGCGGTGATCAAGCAAAGTGCGGCGACGAAAGAGCTGATGCAGCACACGGGTCGCGCGGTCGTGTTCGACTCGCTCGACGATATGGCGGCGCGGATCGACGATCCCGATCTCGACGTGAAGGCCGACGACGTGCTGGTGCTGCGCAATGCGGGGCCCAAAGGCGCGCCCGGCATGCCCGAAGCGGGGTATCTGCCGATCCCGAAGAAACTCGCGCGCCAAGGCGTCAAAGACATGGTGCGCATGTCCGACGCACGTATGAGCGGAACTGCGTTCGGCACCATCATTCTGCATGTCGCGCCCGAAAGCGCGGTTGGCGGACCGTTGGCGCTGGTACGCAATGGCGATCGCATCGCGCTCGACGTGCCGGCGCGCACGCTCGAATTGCTGGTCGACGCAGCAGAGTTGGCGAAACGCGCTGCTGCCTTGCCGCCGCCCGCACCCTCGCCCGCACGCGGCTACGCCAAGCTGTTTCACGACACGGTGTTGCAGGCCGATCAAGGCTGCGACTTCGACTTCCTCGTTCCGCCTGCCAAGTAACCGGAGACCCAACCAACATGGCCCGTATCGTTTCGGTCGAAGCCCGCACCGTTCGCGTTCCGCTCGAACGCCCCACCGCGTTCGCACGCCGCCAAGTGACCGGGCGCGATTACGGGCTGGTGAAGATCAAAACCGATGACGGTCTCGAAGGGATCGGCCACTGCTATGCGGGCCACGCCGGCGGCAAGCTGGTGGCGCAGGCGGTGCGTGAATTGCTGGCGCCGGTGTTGCTCGGCAAAGACAGCTACGACGTCGAGCTGTTGTGGAAAGAGATGTACCAGGAAGCGTTGCTCCACGGTCGGGCTGGCTCGACGATGCGCGCGATCTCGATCCTCGACATCGCTTTGTGGGACCGCAACGCGCAGGCGGCCCAATTGCCGCTCTACAAATTCATGGGCGCAGCGACGCGCGATCCGGTGCCGGCCTATGCCAGCGGCGGCTATTATCTCGACGGCAAGACGCCCAAACATCTCGGCGAAGAAATGGCCGGCTATGTCGCGCTCGGCTTCGACGCGGTGAAGATGAAAGTCGGCCGCGAAGATCCCAAGGGCGAAGAAAAGCGCATGGCCGCGGTGCGCGAAGCCGTCGGCCCCGACGTGCTGGTGATGCTCGACGCCAACAATGCCTGGTCGGACGTGCCGACGGCGTTGCGCTACATGGAACGGTTCGCGCCCTACGATCCGTACTGGATCGAAGAACCTTTCTCGCCCGACCAGATCGACAATCACGCCAAGCTCGCGGCGGCGATCGGGGTGCCGGTCGCGACCGGCGAAATCGAAGTCGGCCGCTGGCGCCACAAAGAACTGCTCGACAAGCAAGGCGCGTCGATCCTGCAGACCGACGCCGCCGTGTGCGGCGGCATCACCGAGTTCAAGAAGATTGCGGCACTGGCCGATTGCTACGGCGTCAATCTGTGCCCGCACTGGTTCCACGATCTGCATGTGCATCTGGTCGCGGCGATTCCGAACGGCCAGATGGTCGAATTCTTCGCCGACGATCAGGTGCTGAATTTCCGCAAGATCATCGACCGCCAGCTCACCATGATCCCGCACAAGGGGCTCAAGCTGCCGACCGATCCGGGCCTGGGTTACGCGTTCGACGAAAAAGCGATCGCCAAGTGCGACGCGGATGCGTGGGCTTGATGCGCGGCTTCGTCATCGTCGGCTGCGGCTTGATGGGCTGCGATATCGCAGCCCAGTTCCTGCGCGCAGGCTGGAAGGTGCAAGGCGTTGCGCCCGAGCAAAGCGGCTGGGAGGCAACGCGCGAGCGCGTCCAGAAATCGGTGGCGCAGCTCGACCCGTCCGCCAGCGCGAACGAATTCACCTTGCGCGCGTCGGTCGCCGACATTGACTGGACCGGCGTCGAGCTGGTGATCGAAGCGATCCCCGAGAAGTTCGAGCTCAAAGCCCAGCTGTTTGAAGAACTCGATCGCGCAGCACCCGCGGGCGTGCCGCTGGCGACCAATACGTCGGGGATGCGCATCACCGAGATCGCGAAGAACTGCAAAAGCGCCAACCGGATGGGCGGGCTGCATTTCTTCCTGCCAGCCCATCTCGTCCCTGCAGTCGAAGTCGTGCGCGGCGAGCGCACCGACGACGCGACCATGCATGCGATGTACGCGATCATGAAAGCGGTCGGCTGGATTCCGATCCGCGTCGAGAAAGACGTGCCCGGCTTTCTCGCCAACCGCCTGCAGCATGCGTTGATGCGCGAAGCCTATGCGATCCTGGATGAAGGTCTGGCGACGCCCGAAGACGTCGACGCAGCGGTGCGCTACGGCTTTGGCTTTCGCTACATCGCAGCCGGGCCGATTTTGCAGAAAGATCTGGCCGGTCTCGAAACCAACTACCGCGCCGGCGTGTCGATCTATCCGCATCTCAACAACGGCAACAAGCCGGGCCGCTCGATCGAAAGCCTGGTCGAGCAAGGCCATTACGGCACCAAGACCGGCAAAGGGTTTTGGACTTGGACGAAAGAAGACGCGAGCACCCAGCGGGCCGCGTATGAAAGCACGCTGATCGAAGCAGCCGGCTTGTTGGCGAAGGGTGCGCGGGCGCCGACCCGCTAAGGCTTCTTCTTCCCTGCCCCGTGCACCGTCTCGCCCGCGGCGCACATGGCGACGAATTTCTCAATCCGCGCCGCGCGAGTCGCGGGTTTCTTGGCGTCGTGGACGCGATAGAGAATGGCGTAGCGGTTGGCGCCGGTCAGCGTGTCGAAGAATTTCTTCGCCTTGGCGTTCCTGGCCAGTGCGGCGGCAAGGTCGTCGGGCACGGTTGCGGAGCTTGCCGACGCATAGGCGCCGTCCCAACGCCCGTCTTTCTTCGCCGCTTCGATTTCAGCCAAGCCGCGCGGCCGCATCCGCTTGGCCTCGATCATCTTGAGCGCGGTGGCGCGGTTGTTGGCCGACCATTTGCTGCCGAGGCGCCGCGGCGTGAAGCGGGTCAGAAAATAATCATCGTCGAACTTGTCGATCTGCCCGTCGATCCAGCCATGGCACAACGCGGTCGCAATCGCGTCGGCCTTCGACACGCTGGCGACGCCTGAATCCTTCTTGGCCAGCTTCAACCAGACACCTTTTGAGTCGGGTTTTTGCTTGGCGAGAAACGCATCCCACGCTGTTTGCGTGGCAAATGCGACGAGCGGAAGATCGGTCGGCATTTCACATCTACGATGGCTGCAATTGTCCCAAACTTGCAACCGGGCCTTCACGAATCGCGTGCGATCTTGCCGGCAGCAAGCCTGGGGGAGTACGCATGGAGTTCGCGTTGGTGACCGGCGCCGAGGCGCTGGTCGTGATCGAAACGCTGGTTCTGTTGGTCGTGGTGGTGCGCCGCCAGGCCGAACGGATCGCCTTTACCGCCGAACTCGCCGAAGGACGGATCGAACCGCCCGATCCCAATGTACGCCGCGCCGAACAGATCGCGATTGCGATCGGATTTCTGATCGGCGGCGCAATCGCCTATCTGCTGCTCGAACGCCGCAGCCCGAATTCAACCTTGGAGTTGGCAGCGATCATCGCCGTGTCGGTGATGCCGGTCCTGTTGGCCCAGCTCGTCGCGCTGTGGTGGACGCATGATGTCGGCGACGAAGTCTATAGCGACGAGTGAGCGCTCAGACGTCGAGTTTGGTCTTCGGCCCCGGTGACGGCTCCGCTAGCAAATCGATAAGCACGCGGAACAACTGTGTTAGCGACTCGTTGCTGGCACCGCTCGCGTCCGCCTGCGTCTGCAGCACGACGTTCTTCAAATTGTCAGCGACCTGATCGAGTGGTTTCGTCGGCTTTGCCGCTTCGGCTTGCGCTGCGCTGTTCGTTTGCGCTTTTGCCGTGTCGTCCGGTGCGTCGGTCGGCGGCGTCTGCCGCGCGTCACGCGGTGCAGGTCCGGTTGTTTGAACGCCCGTAATACTCATCGCTACCTTCCGCCCGCGAAGGCGCCGTTCTGACGCCCCGACAGGACCGACCTAGATCAGACAGACTTCATAACCAGGAAACAGCTTGCGCCGACGGCGAAAGCAAAGCGGCCAACGCCTGAACCAACGGATCGTTTGCGGTGTTGTTGCTGACCGTCGTCGTCGCAGCATCGGCCGCACCGGCGGCGTTGGTCGTGCCGTCGGCGGACGTCTGCTTCTGCGCTTCTTCCTGCGCCTGCAGCAACACCGCTTTTGCCTCGTCGGTGAACGAGTCGAACACGCTTTGCGTGTCGCCCGAACTTCCGAGGAACGAGGCAAGTGAGCTGCTGCTGCTATCGGTGCTGTCGCCGAACAGAAGATCGATCGGATCGCTGCTCGACGTCGCATCCGCCGAACCTGACAAGATCCCAAGCGGATCGGTCGCGTCGGTGCTGGTAGCGTTTTTCTGTAACGATTGCGCCAACGACATGTACGCCGTTGGCAAGAGTGGCTGGATACTCATCGTAACCTCCAAACAAACAAGCCGCGCTTCGCGGCAAGTTTGGAGGTCCAAACTTCGTGCCAATTCTTGGTCCAGCAAATCCGCCGCCGACCCTGTCAGGTCAGCGACGGAATTCTGCCGTGCGGCAAGCAAATCCTGTTTTGTTGCGCGTTACAAACGAACGTAACGACGAGAAAGACAGGCTGGCGCCAACCAATATGTCGGCGCGTTACTTTGATCCGACGTGCTTCGCGAGGATCTCGAGAAAATCGCTCCAGCCGCCACGATGGCTGTCGGCCTGTTTCTGGTCGGGCAGTTTGGTGTGGGTCAGCGTCATCTCGCAGCTCGGCCCCAGATCGGTGATCTCGATCCGCACGATCGTCTCGGTGCCGTAGGTGCCTTCCTGCTGGATCCAAGTGAACTCGACCAGACTCGGCGGTTCGAGGCGCAGAAAGCGGCCGTGATGTTCGTACGTCTTGCCCTCGTACAGCATGTTCATCTGGTACGGCGCGCCGACGCGGACTTCGCCTTTCCACAAGCCGCCCGGACACAGCCATTCGCGCAATTGCTCGACGTCGGTCCAGGCGTCGTAAATGCGCTGCGCCGGAACGTCGTACGAACGATGAAGCGAGATTTCGACGGTCATTTGCTGCCTACATGTTTGGCGAGCAGGTTGCCGAGTTCGGTCCAACCCTCAGCATGGCCCTGCATCTTGTCGTCGGGCAGGCGCATATGTGTCAGCACCAGCTCGCACGCGGTGCCGAGATCGAGAATTTCGATGCGCACGATGGTTTCGCGCCCATCCGTTCCGTTGGGGCTGGTCCAGGTGAATTCGATCAGGCGCGGCGGATCGAGATGCAGATAGGTGCCGCTCTGCCCACCGCAATGCGAACCGGGCATGCTTTGCTGATACGTGCCGCCGACGCGCACATCACCTTCAAAGGTCCCGCCGGGCGTAAACCACTGTCGAAGTTGCGTCGGATCGGTCCAGGCGTCGTAGATGCGTTGCGCTGGCACGTCGTACGTACGGCGGATTTTGATGTCGGTGATGGTCGTCACGTACGTTTCCTCCCGCGTTTGGTCGGTGCTGGATCTTTGGCGATGTGTTTGTCGAGCGCGTCGAGGCGCAGATGCCAGAAGGCGAGATGCGTCTGCATCCAACGCTCGGCGTCGGCGACTGCGTCGATCTCGGCGGCGAAGCGATGTTCGCGGCCGATGATTTCGCGCCGGACCAGCCCCGCCACTTCCAGCACTTTCAAATGTTTCGACACGCCGAACAGCGACATGTCGAACGGCTCCGCGATCTCGGAGATGTTGGCTTGGCCGGCGCGCAGCCGTTCCAGCATGCGCCGGCGCGGTTCGCTTGCGAGCGCGGCAAACACCGCATCGAGATCGGCTTGTTTTCGCCCAACCATAAGGTTGGATATTAGGCAGGCCGGGCCAATTGTCAACCGTTCGGTTGTTGGATTTTGCCGCCCGTTTACGCGGTCAGAACGCGCGCCGCAGCGATGATCGAGTCCGCATCCAGCCCGTGCAGACGGAACGCATCCTGCAGATCGCTCGATTGACCGAATTTGGTCACGCCCAATGCCTGCGTGCGATTGCGCTGCACCGCGCCGAGCCAGGACAGCGAAGCCGGATGACCGTCGATGATCGTCACCAGCCCGGCATCCTGCGGCAGTTCGGCCAGCAATGTTTCAGCGTGGCTGCTCGCCTTCTCGCCCTTGCGGGTTTGTTCTTTGTCGCCTGCGCGACGGGCACGCTGCGCCTTGTCCCAATCGCTGTAGAGCGCGTCGGGTGACGTAACCGCAAGCACGCCGAGGCCGGGATGCGTTTGCGCAAGCTCGGTCGCGGCTTCCAGCACTTCGGGTGCGATGGCGCCGCAATAGGCGAGCGCCAAGGTCGAACTGCCGGTCGGCTTGCGCAGCCAGTAGCCGCCTTTCACCACCGACGCCGCCCAATCTACGTTTTCAGTTGGCGGACGCTGGATCTGTTCGATGCTGCGCGTGGTCAAACGCAGATAGAGCGAACCGCCCACTTCGTCGTCCTGCAGATGGTTGAAGCCGTGCTGCAGCACGATCGCCAGCTCGTCGGCAAAGGCGGGCTCGTAATAGGTCAGCCCGTCCTGGCTCATCCCGATCAGTGGCGTGCCGATCGATTGATGCGCGCCGCCTTCGGGCGCCAACGTCACGCCCGACGGCGTTGCCACGATCATGAAGCGCGCGCCCTGATAGCAAGCGTAGATCAGCGCATCGAGACCACGATTGATGAATGGGTCATAGACGGTCCCGATCGGCAGCAAGCGCGCACCGTGCAGCTTGTCGGACAGGCCCAGCTGTCCCAGCAGCAAAAACAGATTGTGCTCGGCGATGCCGAGTTCGATGTGCTGGCCGGCCGGCGCCATCTGCCATTTCTGCGGGCTGGCGATCTTCTCGGCCTGGAACGCGTCGGATCGTTCGGTGCGATGAAAAATGCCGCGCCGATTCACCCAGCCCGACAGGTTGGTCGAGACGGTGACGTCGGGCGACGTGGTGACGATGCGTTCGGCCAGCGGCGTCCGTTCGCGCGCAAGTTCGAACAGGATTTTTCCGAACGCTTCCTGCGTGCTCATCTTGTCGGCTTTTGGCGCTTCGATCGCGGGAACCGCGATCTTTTCGCACACAGGCGTCGGCTGGCGCTGCGCGAACGGCACGCGCGACAAGAAGGACCGCGTCGCCTGCTCGTCGATGTCGAGCCCGGCGAAGGGTTCCCATTCGTGTCCGTCGGGCACGTTCATCAATTGCTGGAAGGTGCGGAGCTGCTCGGGATTCATCAGGCCGGCGTGATTGTCTTTGTGGCCGGCAAGCGGCAGGCCCCAGCCTTTGATCGTGTATGCCACGAAACAATGCGGCGTCTCGTTGCCATCGGCAGCGTCGAACGCTTCGAGGATCGTTTCCAGATCGTGGCCGCCGAGATTGGTCATCAATCGGCCGAGCGACGCATCGTCATGCTGGTCGAGCAATTCTTTCAGCCCCGACGTGCCCGACAGGTCGCGCTGCAGACGTTCGCGCCAAGCCGCACCGCCTTTGAAGGTCAGCGCGCTGTACATCTGGTTTTCGCAACGATCGATCCAGTCGAGCACCGCTTCGCCCGCGGGACCATGCCGCGCCGCTTCGAGTTGCTTGCCGAATTTCAAGGTGACGACGTTCCAGCCGACATTGTCGAAGAAGCCTTCGATCTTGCGGAACAGCGCGTCCGACACGACGCCGTCCAGGCTCTGCCGGTTATAATCGATGATCCACCAGCAATTGCGGACGTCGTGCTTCCAACCTTCGAGCAAGGCTTCGTAGATATTGCCCTCGTCCAGCTCGGCGTCGCCGAGCAGCGAGATCATGCGTCCCATCCGCTCGCCGTCGGGAACCATGCGATGCAGATGCGCATAGTCCTGCACGATCGACGCAAACAGCGTCGCGGCAACGCCCAAGCCCACCGAACCGGTCGAGAAATCGACGTCGTCGATGTCTTTGGTGCGCGACGGATAGCTCTGTGCGCCGCCATAGGCACGAAACCGTTCCAGCTTCTCGCGGCTCTGCTTGCCCAGCAGATACTGGATGGCGTGAAAGACCGGCGACGCATGCGGCTTCACCGCAACGCGGTCTTCCGGCCGCAGCGTGTGGAAATACAAAGCCGTCATCAAGGTCGCGACGCTGGCGCTCGAGCTTTGATGGCCGCCGACTTTGAGCCCGTCGCGCGACGGGCGCAGATGGTTGGCGTTGTGGATCGTCCAGGTCGCCAACCAAAGTACCTTGCGCTCGAGCGCGCGCAGCATGGCGAGCGTTTTGGGATCGAGCGGATTTGACGGCGTCAATGCAGGCGTGCGGCGCGGCTGGGCGAGCATGAAACGAGACCTCTGGAAGAAGGCGCGGAGCCTAGCAAGACACCCCAAGCGCGCCAAACGCTGATCTTGGGTAGGTCAACAACGCAAACGGGTTGCGATAACGGCGCTGGAAACGCTGGAAACAAGCGTTCCGGCCCGCTTGCTTGTAAGGATCGTACTTGTTCCTGTCCGGACCGGCTGCGTAGACTCCGTCCATGCAGTACCCCGCCACGATGCGCGACCGCGTCAGCGCCGAAGAATGGCAGGCGCGAGTCGAGCTTGCCGCGCTCTATCGTCTGGTCGCGCTGTATGGTTGGGACGACGCGATTTTCACGCATCTGTCGCTGCGCGTGCCGGGCAACGACCGGCATTTCCTGATCAACCAATATGGGCTGTTCTTCGAGGAGATGACCGCGTCGTCGTTGGTCAAGATCGATCTCGACGGCAATCTCGTCGATCCGACGCCGCAGCCGGTCAACAAGGCCGGCTTCGTCATTCATTCAGCGCTGCATATTGCGCGCGACGACGCGCATTGCGTCATGCATTTGCATTCAGTGACCGGCGTCGCGGTCGCGGCGCAACGCAATGGTCTGCGTCCGATCAGCCAGACCGCGCTGATCGTGCTGCCCGACCTCGCCTATCACGACTATGAAGGCATCGCGCTCGATCTCGACGAGCGGCAGCGCATCGTTGCGGATCTCGGATCCAAGAACATGATGCTGTTGCGCAACCACGGCACGCTTGCGGTCGGCCCGACCGTCGCGGCGACCTGGCTGCGCATGTATCTGCTCGAACGCGCCTGCGCACAGCAGGTCGCGGCGCAAAGCGGCGGCAGCGACGCGCTGCTCGACGCACCCGACGCGGCCCGCGAAGAGGTCGCGCGCGTGATGCGCGGCCCCGGTGCTGCGAGCACGCCCGATCTCGCCTGGGCCGGCTTCTTGCGCAAACTGGACCGCGTGTCGCCGGGGTATCGCGACTAACCTGCAGTTGAATGCGCCATCGCGTGCGTCTGGCTAATGGTCGCGCAATCCGCCTTGCCCGCACCTCGACGAGGCGCCTGCTAGGCTCTTCGTTCGAATCGAGGGCTCTGCCGGATGTCGGACGAAGCGGGCTTCAGCCGCCGCTATGCTTGGTACGTCGTCATTCTGCTGACCGCCGCCTACGCGGTGGCGTTGCTCGACCGCATCGTCATCTCGCTGCTGATCGAGCCGATCAAACAGCAATTCGGCCTGTCGGATTCCGGCGTCGCGCTGTTGTCGGGTGCCGCCTTCGGTCTTTGCTACAGCATCATGGCCTTGCCGTTTGGTTGGCTTGCCGATCGTGCCAACCGGCGTTGGATTGTGACGTTTGGCATTGCAAGCTGGAGCATCGCGACCGCGCTCTGCGGCGTCGCACGTAGCTTCACCGGCCTGTTCGCCGCGCGCGTCGCCGTTGGAATCGGCGAAGCCTCGCTCAATCCAAGTGCAAGTTCGATCATCGCCGATCTGTTTTCAGGCCCGGCGCGCGCCAAAGCCTATGGCGTGTTCGTCGCCGGCACGTCGTTCGGCACGGGCGCCGCGTTTCTGCTCGGCGGTGCCGCAATCGACGCGGCCGACGCGGTCCGCGCGCATGGCGGTGCGCTGCTGGCGGATTTTGCGACCTGGCAGATCGTGTTTCTGCTGACCAGCCTGCCCGGCCTGCTGGTCGCGGCGCTGTTCGTCGCCACCGTGCGCGAACCGAAGCGGCGCGAGCGCGACACGACCACCGCGTCACCGCCGCTGCTGCCGTTTCTGCGCGCCAACAAAGGTGCGGTCGCATCGGTGATCATTGGACTGTGCTGCAACCTCACGAGCGTCTACGCGCTGATCGCCTGGTATCCGGTGGTGCTGATCCGCGTACATGGCTGGAGCCAGAGCGACGCCGGTTACGCGCTGGGCGTGATCGGCCCGCCCGCTGCGCTGGTCGGCGCAATCGGCAGTGGTTGGCTCATCGCACGGGTGAATGCGGCTGGTCGCAAAGACGCGGCGCTGCTGGTCGCGATCGTCGCGTCGGTCATCTACGGCGCGATGCTGGTTCTGTCGGGGCTGGTCGCCGACGCGAACCTGTCGCTGGTCTTCTATTTTCTCGGCAGCCTGTGTTCGAACAGCTTCTCGGCCGCCGCCTTCTCGGCGCTGGCGCAGTTGGCGCCCAACGAGTTGCGCGGCCGGTTGACCGGGCTCTACACGCTGATGATCGGGCTCGTCTCGCTCAATCTGGGACCGGTCTCGGTCGGGCTGTTCAGCGATTATGTGTTCGGGGAACAGCGGTTGAATCTTTCCTTTGCTGCAACCGTCGCACTCGACAGTTTGCTAGCTTCCGTCATCCTGCTCGCGGGGCGCGGGCCTTATCGCCGTTCGGTTGGAGCGACATGACAAAAGAGAATTTCCGCACGGCCTATGCCTGGTACGTCGTCGGGCTGCTCACCGCGGGGTACGCGGTCGCGGTGCTCGACCGGATCGTGATCGGATTGCTGCTCGAACCGATCAAGGCGCAGTTCCAACTCTCCGACTTTCAGCTGGCGTTGGTGTCGGGCGGTGCATTCGGCGTCTGCTACAGCGTGATGGCGGTTCCGTTCGGCTGGCTGGTCGATCGCTATGACCGCCGCTTGATTGCCGTCATCGGCATCGCGGGCTGGAGTCTCGCCACCGCTGCCAACGGTCTGGCGCAAAGTTTTCTCGGCCTGTTCGGCGCGCGTACCGCGGTCGGTATCGGCGAAGCATCGCTGAGTCCTGCTGCTGCGTCGTTGATCGGCGATCTGTTTCCCGGCCCGCAGCGCGCCAAAGCCTATGGCGTCTTCGTCAGCGGCGCGTCGGTCGGCACTGGCGTCGCCTTCTTTGCTGGCGGACTTGCGGTCGCGATGGCGGAACCGGTGCGCAACCAGTTCGCGTCGCTGCTGGGCGGTTTCCAAAGCTGGCAGATCGCTTTTATGCTCACCAGCATTCCCGGCCTGGTGTTGGCGTTGCTGTTCGCGCTGACGGTGCGTGAACCGCCGCGTCGTGCCCGCGCCGTCGATGCGGCACCGGTCCCGCCGCTGTGGCCCTATATGCGCCGCAATTGGAAAGCGGCGGCAACGATCATCTTCGGCGTCGCCTGCAATCTGATGACGATCTACACGCTGATCTTTTTCTACTCGTCGATGATGGTGCGCGTGCATCACTGGGCACCGCAGGATGTCGGCTTCTGGGTTGGCATCGTCGGCGCACCGATCGGCGGCGTCGGCGCGATCTTCACCGGCTGGTTCATCACCTATGTCGCCAAGCGCGGCCGTCCCGACGCGCCGCTGATCACGGCGGTGATCGGCACCGTCTATTACGGCACGTGGTGCGTGCTCGCCGCGCTGGCGCCGACCGGAACCTGGTCGATCGTCTGTTTCATCGCCTCGGCGATCATGGCGAATACCTGCGTCGCTTCGGCCTTCGCGGGCCTGGCGCAGATCGCGCCCAACGAATTGCGCGGCCGCTTGATCGCCTTCTACACGCTGGTCGGCGGGCTGGTCGGCCTGTTCATCGGACCGACCGTGCTGGGGCTAATCAGCGATCTCGTCTTCGGCGCTGCGCGTCTCGACCTGTCACTAGCTACTGCCTTCGGCCTCAACACGCTGATCGGCGTCACCATTCTGCTGGTCGGGCGCAAGCGCTACATCGCGGCGGTCATCGAAGCGCGGGCCAACGGCGTCTAAAGCTCGATCACCAGACTCAGCACCGACGCCATCAAGGTGCAGGCGCCGGCAATGAACGCGCGGTCGGCCAAGTTGCGCACCCAACGTTTGCTGACGTCGTTGCGGATGGTGAGATAGGCAGCGATCGTGCTGGTGAAGAGCAGAATGCTTGCAACCCACGCGATCTCGTCGGCAATGGTCAACGAATTCGAGTTGGTCAGTTTCAAGCTGCCGATCACGACGAAGCAGATACCGAGCAGGTTCGTCGACGCGCTGAGGATCTGCGCATGATGTTGGTTCGCTTCGGACATCAGAGCGGCCCGGCCACGGGACGCGGCCGGTACGGCGCTTCGAGCAAGCTCTTCTCCTCGTCGTCGAGTTGCAGCGACAGAGCCGCGATTGCGTCGGTGAAATGGCCCGGCTTGGACGCGCCAATGATCGGCGCGGTGATGCCGGGACGCGATAGAACCCAGGCCAGCGCAAGCGTCGCCGGGTTGACGCCGCGCCGTTCGGCAACGGCGCGAACCGCGTCGACGATCGCAACTTCCTGCGCGTCGCCGGGATAGTAGCGTTTGGCGATGTCGTCGGTCGCGGCGCGCGACGTCGTGGTTGCGCCGGCCAGACGGCCGCGCGCGATCGGGCTCCACGGAATGACGCCGATCCCCTCGCTGCGACATAGCGGCAGCATCTCGCGCTCTTCTTCGCGGTAGAGTAGGTTCAACTGCGGCTGCATCGAGACGAACTGCGCGTAGCCGTTGGCGCGCTGCAGCCCGATCGCCTTCATGAATTGCCAGGCGAACATCGACGAGCCGCCGAGATAGCGCACCTTGCCCGCGCGCACGACGTCGTTCAGCGCGTCGATCGTCTCTTCGATCGGCGTGTGATAGTCCCAGCGATGCAGCTGGTAGAGATCGATCCAGTCGGTTCCCAATCGTTTCAGCGACGCGTCGACGGCCTGGAACACGTGCCGGCGCGACAGGCCGCGATCGTTGGGATCGTCGGACATTGGATTGTAGAGCTTGGTCGCAACCACGACGCGATTGCGCGCTTTGCGGTCGTAAAGAAAGCGACCGAGGATCGCCTCGTTCTCGCCCAGCGAATATTGATCGGCCGTGTCGAAGAAATTGATGCCCGCATCCAGCGCCGCATCGAGAAACGGCCGCCCCTCTTCTTCGGTCAGCACCCAGGGCCGCCAGCTTTTGAGCCCATAGGTCATGCAACCGAAACACAGGCGCGAAACTTTGAGGCCGGTGCGGCCGAGATTGACGTAGTCCAAGCGGTGTTTCCCTAGCCTGCGTATTTGGTCGCGTCGCGCACGAACCGTTCGGTTTCGACCAACTGATTGATCGTCGCCGCGTCGGCACGGACCAGGTTGGCATTGCTGCCATTGGCGGCGAGTTTGGCGAAGGAGGATTCCATCGCCGCAACCGCGCTGCCGATGCCGACACCGGGATAGAGCGCGATATGAAACCCCATCGCCTGCAGATCGGCTGCGTCGCGTGCGAAATGCGGACGGCCTTCGAGGAAGTTCGACACCAGCGGCACGCGCGCGCCGATTGCTTTCGCCAGCCGTTCGGCGTCGGCGCGCTCGCGGACACATTCGACGAAAATCATGTCGGCGCCCGCCTCTGCGAACGCGACGGCGCGCTTGAAGGCTTCGTCGAATGGCTGCGCGTCGGTGCGCGCGCTGATGAGAAAGTCTTTATCGCGCCGTGCGTCCTGCGCCGCGCGCAGCTTGCCCAGCATGTCAGACAGCGAAACCACCGGCCGCGCCTGCAAGGTCGCAGCCGGCTTCACCGCGATCTGGTCCTCGATCTGCACGCCGGCGCAACCGGCGCGTTCGAACGCATGCACCGCGCGCTGCACGTTGGCGACCGAGCCAAAGCCCTGGTCGATGTCGACCATCAACGGCGTATCGACCCGTTCGCAAATATGCGTCGCGATGGTTGCCAGCTCGTCCATCGTGACCAGCCCCAGGTCGGGTCGCGCCAACTGCGCGTAGGACACGGCCGAGCCCGACAGGAACAGGGCTTCAAAACCGGCGCGGGTTGCGAGCAAGGCCGACATTGCGTCGAACACGCCAGGCGCGACCACGATGTCGGGATGCAGCAAGGCTGCGCGCAGACGGGTACCGGGCTTCATCGTCATTTGCTTTCGTAGACGATGTCGCCGTCGACCAACGTCATTTCAATTTTCATCTTCGGCACGTCGGCAATCGGAATCACCAGCGGATCTTTGTCGAGCACGGTCAGGTCGGCGCGCTTGCCGACTTCGATCGTGCCGCGCGTCTTCTCTTCGAACGACGCATAGGCCGGTCCGCGCGTCAGGAACGCCAGAGCCTGCGGCCGCGTCAGCGCCTGTTCCGGATGCCAGTTGGCGCCCTGATAGCCAGCCAGATCGCGGCGCGCCGTAGCGGCGTAGAATTCGATGCGCGGATCGCCGACTTCGACCGGCGCATCCGATCCACCCGAAATCGCAGCACCCGACGCCAACAGGCTGCGCCACGCATAGGCGCCGCCAAGCCGTTCGTTGCCCAGCCGCGCCGGTGCGAAATGCAGATCGCCGATTGCGTGGCTCGGCTGCATCGACGCGATCACGCCCAGCTTGCCAAAGCGCGGAATGTCGTTCGCGTCGATGATCTGCGCATGCTCGATGCGCCAGCGACGCGGCTCCTTGGACGGAACCGCGGTGAAGGCTTTTTCGTAATTGTCGAGCACGATACGGTTGCCGCGATCGCCGATCGCATGCGTCCAGATTTGCACGCCGCTTTTGGCCGCACGTTCCAGCACCGGCCCGACCTGCTCCATCTCGGGCCGCATCAGGCCGCTGGTGTTCGGCGCGTCGCTATAGGGCGCCAGCAACGCAGCGCCACGCGAACCAAGCGCACCGTCGGCGTACATTTTGATTCCGCGCACGACGAGCCGTCCGTTGCAGCCCTGATCGTGCGGACCTTTGTCGAGCAGCTCTTCGGCAGCCGCGCTCGGATACGACACCGCGAAATAGACGCGCAGCTTGAGACCGCCGGGTGCTGCGCACAGCTCGCGCAGCGCGGCCAGCATCTCGGCCGAGCCGCCGGCATGGTGCAGTTGCGTCAAGCCCAGCGACACTTCGCGATCGATGCCGGCGCGCAATTCCTCGCGCAGCTCGTCTTTGGTCGGGCCTGGAATCTTGGCCGCGATCGACGACATCGCCGTGTCGAGCACGATGCCGGTGAAATTCCCCTGCGCGTCGCGCACGAAGCTGCCGCCGGCGGGATCTTTGACGGAAGCGTCGATGCCCGCAGCTTTGAGCGCGGCGCTATTGACGACCAGCGCGTGCCCGTCGGCGCGACGCAGCGCGACTGGATTGTTGGGTGCGACCGAATCCAATTCGGTGCGCGACGGCATGCGCTTTTCCGGCCAGGCGGTTTCGATCCAGCCTTCGCCTGCGATCCAGCTTCCCGGTGCGGCCGCCGCCGCGCGTTCGCGCACCTTGTCGAGCAAGGCGGCCAGGCTTGGCACCGTCGACAGATCGAAGGAGCGCAAGCGATGTCCGATCCCTTCGAGATGCGCGTGCCCGTCGCGGAAGCCCGGGATGACTGTTTTGCCGCGCAGCTCGACGATGCGTGCACCGGCTTGCGCGGCACCGCGCGCGCCTTTGTCGTCGCCGACATAGACGATGTTGCCGTCGCGAATGACCAGTGCGGTGACCAGCTTGGACGCTTCCGGCCCGGACCGAACGCGACCGCCCACCAGCACCAGATCGGCGGCACCGGCCGGCACGGCCAAACCAACAACCGCCGGCACAGCCAGGCTCAACGACAACAGCAGCAACAGGGACAGCCTCACGCGCAACTCCCGGGTGACGACGAAAACGGGCGGAGCATCGGCTGCGGCACAGCCGACCGCAAGCCGGTCCGCATTGCACCGCATTTCGGTGCCGGCAGCCCCAGAAGCCCTCGGGCGGCCCAGATCCGGCCTCGACGCTCGCTATCCACCAGCAAAGACAACGGTAGCGGCCAAGAATCCCGCTACGGTTTTCCCACCACGCGCGCGAAGACGCGCGAAATTTGGGAGGCCGAGATGGACGTCACACGACGCGACCTGTTGCGCGCATCGAGTCAAAGCGCGCTGTTGTCGATGCTGCCGGTCGCAGCATTGGCTGCACCAACCTTCGAAGACGCATTGCCCGACGGCGTGCGCGACGGCGCAACCTTGGAAGCGCTGCCGGGAAAGAAGCCGCTGATCAAACTCAGCTACCGGCCGCCCAATTACGAAACACCGATCAATTATTTCGATCAATTATGGACGCCGAACGATGCGTTCTTCGTTCGCTATCATTTGGCGGTCATTCCCGAAGTCGACGCCAAGGAATGGCGCCTGAAAATCGGCGGCGATGGTGCGACGACGCCGTTCGAACTCACGCTCGACCAATTGACCAAGCAATTCGAACAGGTCGAAATCCCCGCCGTCTGCATGTGTTCGGGCAATCGCCGCGGCCTGTTCCAGCCGCACGTGCCGGGGGTGCAATGGGGCCATGGCGCAATCGGCAACGCCAAATGGAAAGGCGTGCGGCTGAAAGACGTGCTGGCCAAAGCCGGCGTGAAGAAGGAAGCGATCGAGCTGCGCATGGACGGCGCTGACTCAGCGCCGCTCGACAAGACGCCCGACTTCGTCAAATCGATTCCCCTGTGGAAGGCGCTCGACGACAGCGTGCTGATCGCCACCCACATGAACGGCCAGCCGCTGCCGCATTGGAACGGCTATCCCGCGCGCATCATCGTGCCGGGCTGGACTGCGACCTACTGGATGAAACACATCACGTCGCTGGAACTGCTGACCAAGCCGCTCGACAATTTCTGGATGAAGACGGCGTACCGGATTCCGCAAGGCAAGTTCCCGGTCGTACAGCGCTTCCTGGGCCAGGAAACCGAAATCAACGCTCCGATCACCGAAATGCTGGTGAACTCGCTGCTGACCAACATCACCAACGGACAGAAGGTGAAGGTCGGACAGCAAGTCGAGATCCGCGGCATGGCGTGGGACGGCGGCTACGGCATTCGCACGGTCGAGATTTCGAGCGACGGCGGAACCACCTGGACACCGGCGACCCTGGCCGACGATCCCGGACGGTTCTCGTTCCGCCCGTTCAACTTCCGCTTCCAGCCCAAGACCAGCGGGAAAGTCGTGATCGTCGCGCGTGCAACCAACAAGCTTGGCCAGACGCAGACCACCGAACTGATCCCAAACCCGTCGGGCTATCATCACAATGTCATGCATCGCGTGACCTTGGACGTCGGTTGAGGAGACGCATCATGCCGCGAATTCTGTTGCTCGCTTCGTTGCTGCTGGTCTCGTCCGCCGCTGTGGCGGATGAGGATGCAATCAAGCTGAAAGCCGGTCCCGGTCACGACCAGGTGCTGCAAAACTGCGCTGTCTGTCACAGCCTCGACTATGTGCGCATGAACGCAACCTTCATGACGCCGCAAGTCTGGGACGCCGAAGTGCAGAAGATGATCAAAGCCTATGGCGCGCCGATCGAAGCCGGCGACGCCAAAATCATCACCGACTATCTGGCAACGCAGTACGGGGTTCCGGCACCGGCGCCTGCACCGGCGAAAGCTGGAAATTGACGCGACGCGCACGCGGGCGGCGCTGCGCGACTTCGAACGAGGTCAGCAGCACGCTCGCGAGCGCCAGCGGCAGCACGTAATAGACGACGCGAAACGCGACCAGCGCGCCGATCGGATCGACGCCCGGCAACAGCCACACGACGATCGATTCCAACACGCCCCACCCGCCCGGCACGGTCGATAGAGTCGCGGTTAAATCGGCTGCGACATAGGCGGTCGCGATCGAGCCCCATGCCACACCGCGCGGCAACAGCGACTGCAACGCGCCGACGATCGCCACCACGCTGGCGATACCGATTGCGATCTGCAGCAAGGCCAGATGCAACGGCGGGACAAAGATTGTCTTGCGCCAGATCGTGACGCTGCGCTTTCCGAAGATCGACAACGCCAAATACGCAGCCGGCAACGCCAGACCCGCGAGCGCCAAATCGTGTCCCCGCATCGGCGCAAGTTCGGTCAAAGCCGCAAAGCCCGCGACGCTGACCAGACCGAGCAGAAAGGTCAGGCCGGCAAACAAAACCAGAAATCCCGCTTCGATCACCGACAGACCCCAAGCGCCGTAAAAGCGAAAACGGATCGCGCCGGCCGACAGACCACCGAGACCGACATTGTGGCCAATCGCGACGGAACAAAATGCAGCCAGCGCGACACGGCGCACCGGCATGCGCCGGCCAAGACACTGCAAGCCGACAAGGTCCGATGCCGCCATGCATAGATAGGCAAGCACGACGAAGCCGACGCCCTGCGCCATCCGCTCGGCCGGAATTGCAGCGACGGCGCGCACGATGCCGGCAAAGCCCCATTGCCGCACCAGCCGCGCAATCAGCAGACAGGCGACGGTCACGCCCAGAATCGTGATGATCGTCATCGCCCGCGACCGCTTCCGGTGCGCGGCGCGCAGACGTACAGTCGCGGCCGGTATTTCTTTCATCGCTCTCGAAGAACAAGCCGCAGCCCAGAACGTTCAAACCAGGGTGCAAATGCTGTCCCCGCCTCGTCCGCTGAACGCCCAGGGTCTGCCACGTCGAGTCGGCGTGGAACTCGAATTCGGCGAACTCGACCCGCTGCCGGCAGCCCAGCTCATCGCCGATCGTTTTGGCGGACAGCAGGTGGAACTCGGGGCCCACCGATTTGCGGTCCGTGACTCGCGCCTCGGCAACTTTACGATCGAACTCGATATTTCATCGGCGCACGCCGAACAGCGCGCCAATGCCGACATGCTCGACGAGCTGATTGACGAGATGCGCGTCGCCTGGGGCCATGTCGGCAAATTATGGATGCCGCACGAAATCGCAGCACCGCCAGTTGCGTTCGATGCGCTGCCCGAGATCGACGCGCTGATCGCCGACCTGCGCAACGCTGGCGCGGTCGGCACCGAGGGCGGGTTGCTCTATGCGTTCGGGCTGCATTTCAATCCCGAAGTCGCATCGTTCGAGATCGCGCATCTTCTGTCGGTGTTGCGCGCCTATCTGTTGGCGGCGCCATGGCTGCGCGAACAAGGCGACATCGACACGGTGCGCCGCCTGTCGCCGTTCATCGATCCGTTTCCCGACGACTATATCGCCTATGTCATCGACGCGACCTACACGCCGGGTCTGGAACGGTTCGTCGCCGACTATCTGACTTGGAACCCGACGCGAAACCGCGAATTGGATCTGTTTCCGCTCTTCGCGCATGTCGCACCCGCTTTGTTCGCAAGCCGCATCGACGACAAACAGACCAAGCCGCGCCCGACCTGGCATTGGCGCCTGCCGAATTCGCGCGTCGGCGTGCCTGGCTGGTCGATCCTGCCCGACTGGTCGCGCTGGGTCGTGGTCGAACGTCTGGCCGAGGACGCAGCACGCATCGAAGCGCTGGCGCAGCTGTGGCGCAAAGCCCGCGCACGCGACGATTTCGACTCCTATCTGCAAGCGAGCCGGGCGTGGATCGAACCTCTAGGCCACTGATCGGCGTCACTGCGTCGGTGCGCGGCGGACGCTGGATGGGTCTCGCCAACAAATTCGCCTTGTGGCGTGCTGGCGCGCGCTCGGTGCGGATCGATGCGGCGCATGAATTTCCCATCGATGACCTCGACGGGTTGGTGATTGGCGGCGGTGACGATATCGATGCGCAGCTCTACGGCGGCGAAGTCGCCCCGACGGTGCGGATCGACGAAGAACGTGACGCGATGGAGCAGCGCATTCTGGGCCACGCGGCGCGCCGCGACTTGCCGGTGCTGGGCATTTGCCGCGGCAGCCAGATGATCAACGTGCATCGCGGCGGCTCGCTCTATACCGACATCTACGAAGTGTTCGTCAAAGCGCCGCGCCTGCGCACGGTGCTGCCGCGCAAGTCGGTCGAAATCACCGAAGGCTCGCGCCTGGCGTCGCTGCTGGGCCGGAGCAGCGTGCGCGTGAACGCACTGCATCACCAATCAGTCGACAAGCTCGGCAAAGGTGTGCGCGTCGCCGCGCTCGACCGCTGGGGTATCGTGCAGGCGATCGAAGTACCGCAATGCCGGTTTCTGATCGGCGTGCAGTGGCATCCGGAATTTCTGGTCTTCGACGGGCGCGAACAGAATCTGTTTCGCGCGCTGGTCGATGCAGCGCGGCACCGCGCGGTCGGCGAACCGCAATGCGAACCGGTGGCAATATGAGCGTGGAGATCAGCGTCACCCAAGATTTTACAGCCGCGCCCGAGCGCGTCTACGATTCCTGGCTCGATGCGAAACGGCTTGGCGACTGGATGTTTCGGCAGACGATGCAAGACGAGCCGCTGCACATCAAAATCGACGCGCGCGTCGGCGGCGCCTTCTCGTTCCTGGTCCGCCGCAACGGCCAGGAGATCGATCATGTCGGCGAATATCTGCAGCTCAGCCGACCGGGTCGCATCGTCTTCACCTGGGGCATTGCCGGCATGGGCGCGTCATCGCGCGTCGTGCTGGACATCCACCCGCATGGCGACGGCACGCGCCTGACCTTGGTCGCGGATATTCCCGACCAATGGGCCGACTACGCCGACCGCACGCGCGCGGGCTGGAGCAAGATCCTCGCGGCCCAGGCAGACGCGATCAGCTAGCGTTCCGTCGCCGCTGCCACTCCGGCGCGAGTTGCACCAGCAGGATTGCGGCAAAGATCAACGTGCACCCGACCGCACCAATCGCGCTGACCCGTTCGCCCAACAGCAGAATGCCGAACAGCGACGCCAACGGCGCTTCAGCCGACAGAATGATTGCAGCGTCGGCGTTGGGCGTGTGGCGCTGGCCGACGGCCTGCAGCGCAAACGCTAGCCCGCCCGATAGAACGCCTGCATAGAGCAGCTCGATCGCAGCGCCGCGCACCGCAGCGACGCTGATCGGTTCGAACAGTGCGGCAACCAGCAGCCCCAGCGCAGCAGTGACAGCGAATTGCTGCACGCTGAGCAGCAACGGCCGTCCGGTCGCGCGACTGCCGCGTCCCAGTAGCAAAATCTGCATGCCCCAAAAGATCGCGCCGATCGTAATCAGCGCGTCACCCCAATTGAGCTGGCCCAAGCCGCCGCCCAACAACCACGTACCTGCAAGCGCCAAGGCAGCGCCCGGCCAGATCACGCGATGCGGCATTTCGCGAAACAGCAGAAAGCCCAAGACTGGCGTCGTCAGCACATACAGGCTGGTGAGAAAGCCACCATTGGTGACGGTCGTATGCAGCAGACCAATCTGCTGCACCAGCGCACCAAGAAACAGAAACACGCCGATCGCAGCGCCATAGCGCCAGCTGCGCGCGTCGCCCGCACCACCCTCACCTTCGCGCAGCGCGAATGGTGCAACGACGATCGCAGCAAGCGCGAAGCGGATGGCGATGAACCACAACGGGCCGATCGAGGCCATTGCAGTCGTCTGCGCGACGAAGGCTGCGCCCCAGATGGTTGCGGCAAGCAACAGAAGAAGATTGGCGACCAGGCGGGACACGAGGCTGCAGATAGCAAGAAGCGGCTGCAGCGGCCACCCCGCCGGCCCCAATTCACGCGGCGTGGGTCACTCGGTGTGGATCGGCGTTCCCTGGTGATACAGCATCTGCCAACCGTCATAGCGCCGTTCCCAGATCGACGTGCGCAGCGCATGCCGGTCGGGCTCGCCGGCGCGGTGCCAGCGCGTGCGGTAGAAGACCTGCACCAGGCCCGGCGCCAGAGTCCGGTGTTCGAAGTCGCTCAATGTGCGCTGCGCCGCCGGCTCGACCGGCAGCGTGTCGAGAATGAAATCGCGGCTGTGGCGCACGCCCGAGGCACCGATCTCTACGAATTCTGGTGCCAGCAAGGTGGTCAGCTCGTGATGCGATGCGCGTACCGGTTGGGTCAGCAGCCGCTCTTCCAGCGTCCGTAGCTCCCGGCCTGTTTCTTCATTGTCGGTCATTCTCGCCTCCGTGCAGCGTTTCTGCTGTGCGGCGCCGCCCGTCTGGCGCGCCTTCCCCATTCTACGACCCTCACGCCGAAATACGAGCACCGCGCTGACCCGCATTCGCCACGATTACGCCCCAGCTTCGAAACATACCCGGCCGACAAGCTGGCCAGATCAACGAGGAGAACCCTGATGCGTATGTGGAAAGCAGCTCTTGCTCTTGCCCTGATCGCACTGCCACTCGGCGTTTCGACTGCCGCGCAGGCGCAGCAGTGGGCCCCAAACGCAAACATGCCTTACTTTGATACACGCGGGTGGGTCGAGCAGTTCAATCGTCGCCTGAATTTCATCTCGGCGCGCGTCGATGAAGCAATCGCCGAACGGCGGGTCAACTGGCGCGAAGCACGTGGCCTGCGCGCGCAGCGCGATCATCTGCGCGACGTCGAACGCGAAGCGCTCGCCGACCGCTACATCACGCGCCCGGAACGCGAACGCCTGGAAAGCGAACTCGGCCTGCTGGCACGCCGCCTGCGCATCGATGTGCGCTCGAACAACTGGTAAGCACAAATAAGAACGGCGGGGCTTCGGCCCCGCCGTTTTTCTTCGCGTGCGCTATTTCTTCAGCAGCGCGCGTGACGATTGCGCGGTCGGCGGGATCGGTTGCGGCGGTGCTTGTTGTGCACGCTGTCCGGGCGGCGCCGATGCAGCGGGATCTTCGTCGGTGAAGCTGAACAGCTCGATCTTGAAGATCAGCGTCGCGCCGGGCGGGATCTTGCCGTTTGCAGCGCCGGTTTCGCCGTACGCCATCACGGCCGGAATATAGAGTTCCCAAATGTCGCCCGGCCGCATCAGCGGCACGATCGTCTGCCATCCGGTAATCAGACGACGCAGCGGAAAGTCGACGGGCGCGCCGCGCGCATACGACGAGTCGAACACTTCGCCGCTGATCAGGCGGCCTTCGTAATGCGCCTTGATCATGCTGCCGCGTTTGGGATGCGCGCCATCGGCCGGTCCCGATTTCAGCACCTTGTACTGAATGCCGGGAAAGGTGACGACGCCGGGCGCCCGCGCATTCGCGACCAGGAAGGCTTCATCGGTGGTGGCACCACTCGCTGATGCGGCGGGCTTCGAATCCGAGGCGCAGGCCGACAACGTCAGCACGCAGGCCGCAGCAGCGAGAAAAGTCCGGGTCATGGGTCCGTCTTCTGCAAATTTCGTTCGATGAAAGCTGGCACGCCGGCGGGCCCGGCGGCAACGAAGCGTCGCAACGCGTCCGGATTGCGGGATTGTTCGCGGCTCAACCAAAGCGCAATCGGGATCGCACCCCATTTTTGCTCGAACGGTCCGCGCGACAGGCCTTGGGTCAGCTCGGCTTCTTCTTCGACGCGCGCTGTGCGCAGGCGCTGCATCCGATCGGCAAGAACGGGCCCGTTGCGCGTCAGGGCGGCCTGCGCGATGTCGGGCAACACGCCATCTTTGGCGCGCCACTGCGCCGTCAGCGAGTAGTAGTTGCCGAGCCCTTCATTGAACAAGACATAGACCGCACGCGCGTAGGG
This sequence comes from Roseiterribacter gracilis, assembly GCA_018332375.1. Classification (GTDB taxonomy): domain Bacteria; phylum Pseudomonadota; class Alphaproteobacteria; order BOG-932; family Roseiterribacteraceae; genus Roseiterribacter; species Roseiterribacter gracilis. The sequence goes on from BOPV01000001.1 coordinate 1,255,226, forward strand.
CGTGTTGCGCGCATAGGGATGTTTCGCGCTCCAACGCGCGACCAGCAGATGCGTGTATTCGTGCGACAGGATTCGTCGGACGCGGTCGGCATTGGCCGCCGTCCCTGCTTCGCCGTAATTCTTGCGCCAATCAGCAAGGTCGAAACAGATCGTGTCGGTGCCCGACGTAAACCCGTCGTCACCGCCTGCATTGCCGAGCAGCACGACGAGATGCTTTGGCGGCGCAACACCGGCGAACGGTGCGTCGAGTTCGGGGATCTTGCTGCGCCATTCGTCGATCTGCGCGCGCACGAAATTGTACCAGGCGATCTCGTCGGGCTGCAGCGGATGCAACTGCTTGGTCAGCGCCTTGAACGCGGCCGGTTCGTGCCGGTCGCGAATTGCCTTCTTCCAGGCTGGCGTCATCAAACCGCCCGGCGTGGTGCCGCGCTCGATCTTGACCTCAGCCGCAGTCGCGACCGACGAGATCGTCAGCAGAAAAAAGAGAAGCAGATTTCGCAAATGAGTCCCCGGCTACAATCAAGTCCCGCCGGTCGTGATCGTCAGATCGGGCCGGGCAAACACGCCGGTGCCGTTCAGCACGCGCAACAACCGGGTGCGTTGCGCGTCGGGCAACGCCGCGAGTTCTTCGCCAAGCGCAATCTTGTAGCGGCAATGCGCGTCGTCGCGTCCGCGACGCGTGGTGAACGACGCAACGTCGGCTTCGCTGACTTTGGCTTTGGCCCGCGCGCGGGCAAGCACTTCGGTCTTCAACCCCGCGACGGTTTCGATCACAACGCGCTGCGACGCGGGCAACGGTTCGGCGGTCAAGGCCGCAAGCGCGATCTCGCGCTCGCGCGCCTGCTGCGCCGGCGACAGGCTGGTATCTTCAACCGGAAAGCGCATCAACCGCGCATGGCAAAGCTGCGGCGCGGTTGCCTGCTGCGCGCGCATGATTTCCAGCGAATGCTGCATCAGCCGGTCGAGCTGCGCCGCATCGGCACCGGTCATTGCAAGGCTTGCCGCATGTCCCCATTCCGGACGCGTGGCTGCTTCCAGGTCAGCCGCCGATGCGCCCGCAAGCCCATAAGTTGCCGCGACGCTCGCTGCCGTCAGCCAGATGGCATTGGAGCGTTTGCTGGTGCGCATCGCTTCGAGCAATTGCGACGAAGCGAAATCGCGTTCGAGCTGGGCTTGCGGCGGCTGCGCCAACGCGACACCCAACGGCGCAACGGCAGGGCCGGTCACGACATGCGCCGCGGTCAATTCTTCGATCGTCGGCGTCCACAGGCTGCTGGTCGGAACCGCCAGACCGCGATCGGCGAAAGCCCCATCGATGCCCGCGCGCACCAGCTTGGTGCGGAAGACCTCATCGAGTTTCGATACGCGCAACAGCACCTGCGAACCCGGCAGGCCGCCGGGACGGTGGAAGCCAAATACTGCTTTGCTGCTCAACCGGTCTTTGCCGTTGGCGAACAACAAGGTGCAGGCGGAGGCACAACGGCCTTGCACGATCGCGGTCGTAACGCCGCGCGCCGCGACCACGTCGGCCATCTGAAAGGCTTCGTTGATCCGGCCACCCGGACTGTCGAGCAGCAGCAGCTTCGCGTTCGGCGAACGCTGCATGACGGCGGCAAATCGTTGCGCATCGCCGCTGCCGATCGGGCCGCGCAGCGAGACGACACGACCGCCGCGCAACGTTTCGATCGAAGCACTGCCAAGCGGATCGATGCCGGCCAGCAACGGCGCGATCTGGTCGATCATCACCCCGACAAACAGGACCGCCAGCACCAACGCCGATGCGACCAGCGCCATATGCAGGCGCACCAGGCCGCGCCAGACCCGCCGACTGGCATGCGCAGCCGCGCGCCACACGCCGACGATCTGCCAGATGCCAATCAGTGCGCCGACGAGGACCGCACCAAGTGCGAACCACATATTGTAGGAGGTCGTGTGGCTCTCGAGATCGCCGCCGGCGACGTACAGCGCCACGTTGATCGCGACGCCAACGAGCCAGAAGCCGACCCAATAGGATTGGGCCAACGGCAACTCGCCGCGCCAATGGCGCCCAAGCCAACCGAAGCGCTTCCGCGGTTGGTTGCCGGCCGCAGACGTCACAGAATCGACTGTAGAATGCATGGCGCGATTGTGCCCGTTTGCCGCGCATGCGCAACGGCACGGGAATCGCGATCAGGTCAGCGCGCTGCCACCGCGACACCGGCACCGATCATCGCCGTCCCTGCACTGCGATTCAGCACGCGCAAGCGGGCCGGCTTGGTGAAGCTCAACCGCGCACGCGCGGCGAAGCCGGCATACGCGAGCAGCACGCCACCCACGACCGCCACATCGACGACCGTCAACACGGCGACGTCGCGCAGCACGAGCTGGTCGATTGCGACCACGCTGGGCAAGACGCCGAGATAGAAGGCAATCGTCTTGGGATTGCCGAGTGTCAGCGCCAGGCCAGCCAGCGCATCGCGCGCGATGCCGCGCCGCGTTGCCGCCGGCACGTCGACGCTGATCGCAACCACCGGCGCACGCCACAATTTCACGCCGAGATAGATGAGATAGGCCGCGCCCGCGAACTTCACGATCAGGAACAGCTCGCCCATCGCCTGCGCCACCAAGGTCAAGCCGAAGATCGCAAAACAGAAGAAAATCAAATCGCCGATGACGATTCCCGCCGTCGTCGCAGCACCGGCGACGAAGCCTCGGCCGATCGACGCGGCAATGATCGCGACGACGCCGGGTCCGGGTGATGCAGCCGCCAGGGTCAAGGTCAGGGCGAAGGCAAGCACGGTGGTCAGCGTCATCGGGCAACTCCAGCAGGCAGAACGAACTGCGGAGCCTGCGTGAAACCACGAGCCGCAACTACCGGAATCCGCACAAGGCTGGGCTGCAAACGGACCGGCCGGAAGGCGCCTGATTCATCATTGTTACTATAGTTTGCGTTCATTGCGCGTTTTCTGGACGCGCAAGGAAAACGCTCGATTTTCGTCTTGTGATTCTCTTGCGGCCGTGGGAAGAGCGCCCCGCACGTAAAGCCGAGGAGATCCGGACATGAGTTCGACCGCGCTCGACCATAAGCTTGCAAGCGAGCGGCGCTCTGCGCCGGTGCACGAAAAACTATCCGGCCTGATCTTTATCGCCGTACTGGTGCTTGGCCTTGCCTATGTCGGCGCCAATCTCGCCGGCGATCTCGAACAGGCCCCGACCCAATCGATCTTTCCGTTCGTCCTGCTTGGCGTAGCGCTGCTCTGCGCGCTGGGCTTTGAGTTCGTGAACGGCTTTCACGACACCGCCAACGCGGTCGCGACCGTGATCTACACGCATTCGCTGCCGGCCAATCTCGCCGTCGTGTGGTCGGGCATTTTCAATTTCCTCGGCGTGCTGACGTCGAGCGGCGCGGTCGCGTTCGGCATCGTGTCGCTGCTGCCGGTCGAGCTGGTGCTGCAAGTCGGCAGCGAAGCCGGATTCGCGATGGTGTTCGCGCTGCTGATCGCCGCGATCTTGTGGAATCTCGGCACCTGGTATTTCGGCCTGCCCTCGTCCTCGTCGCACACGCTGATCGGTTCGATCATCGGCGTCGGCTTGATGAACCAGTTGATGAACACGTCCGGGTCCGCCACCAGCGGCGTGGACTGGTCGCAGGCTGCCGGCATCGGCCGCGCTTTGTTGATCTCGCCGCTGGTCGGCTTCTGCGCCGCTGCGTTGTTGTTGCTGTCGATGAAGGCGCTGGTGCGCATGCCGGCGCTGTATCAGGAACCCAAAGGCAACAAGCCGCCGCCCTTGCCGGTGCGCGCGCTGCTGGTGCTGACCTGCACCGGCGTCAGCTTTTTTCACGGATCGAATGACGGGCAAAAAGGCATGGGCCTGATCATGCTGATCCTGATCGGCACGGTCCCGACCGCCTTCGCGCTCAACCGCGCCGTTGCCGAACCGCAGGTCGCGGAATTCGTCACCAGCGCGCATGTCGCGTCCGACGCGCTGCGCAAAATCGCGGGCTCCGCCACGGTCGCGCAGGCGCCGCGCGACGAAGTCGGCCGCTATGTGCGCGAACGCGAATGGCACGCCGAAACCGCACCGGCGCTGGCTGGTCTCACCAACGAGATCGCAAGCCAGGTGCAGCAATATGGTTCGCTGGATCGCGTGCCGCGCGAGCTGGTGCGCAACGTGCGCAACGACATGTACCTGGCCAGCGAAGCCATTCGCCTGTCGGGGAAGAATACGCCCGAAAGCTTCACCGGCGACACGACCAAGGCGCTGGGCGGTTTCAAGAGCAAGCTCGACGGCGCCACGCGCTTCATTCCCGACTGGGTCAAAGTCGCCGTCGCGATTGCGCTGGGGCTTGGCACGATGGTGGGCTGGAAGCGCATCGTCGTCACAGTCGGCGAAAAGATCGGCAAGTCGCATCTGACCTACGCGCAAGGCGCGTCGGCCGAGATCGTCGCGATGGGAACGATCGCGCTCGCCGACATGTACGGCCTGCCGGTCAGCACGACGCATGTTCTGTCCTCGGGCGTTGCCGGCACCATGGCGGCGAACCGGTCGGGCCTGCAGCTTTCGACCATCCGCAACATTGCGATGGCGTGGGTGCTGACTCTGCCGGCTTCGATCATGCTGTCGGGCTCGCTCTACTTCCTGTTCCGCTCGATCTTCTAAACGATGGACACACGCGCCACGGCGAGCACGAGCAACGCGGGAGCGATCTCATGCGACGCCGAGGCGGTGTGGATCTACCGGTTCGACGAACATGGGCGCGGCAGCGCCGGCGACCTGTCGCTACGCGACATCGACCTGACGCCGACGACCGGTTGGTTGTGGCTGCATCTCGACCTCGCCGACATTCGCGTGCAGCGCTGGTTGAACAACGCGCCGACCGGCAAACAGGTCGCCACCTTCCTGCTCGGCAGCGACACACATCAACAACTGCGCGTGGCGCAGGGCTATGTGTTCGGCGCTCTGACCGATCGCGCGCACGAACTGTCGGGCACGTTGGACGAGTTCGGTCAGTTGCGCTTCGTCGCCACCGAACAAATTCTGATCAGCGGCCGGCGCAACGCGTTGCAAGGCGTCGACGCGGCAAGGCGCCAGGTCGATCGCGGCGGCACCTTCCCTGCGATCGCCTCGCTGCTCGAAGCGATCGTCGAACAAATCGCCGAAGCGGGCGAACGGATCCACGAAGAATGCAGCGCCGAACTGGATGAAATCGAAGATCTGGTCTTGAGCGACGAAGAAGGCGACGAGCGCCGCCGCGTTGCGCTATTGCGCCGACGGTGCGTGCGGCTGCACCGGCAATTGACGGGGCTGCGCGCGTTGTTTCACCGGCTGGAACGCGAGACGACGATTGCGCTTCCCGCCAGCCTGCGCGTCGAAGCGGCGCGGCTGGCACAACGTCTCGACGGGCTGGATCAGGCGATCGTGTCGATCCTCGAACGCGCCCGCTCGTTGCAGGACGAGATCGCAGCCAAACAGGCAGAGCTGACCAACAAGCATCTGCACACGCTGTCGGTGCTGACGATCATCTTTCTGCCGCCAAGTCTGGTTGCCGGCATCTTCGGCATGAACACCAAAGGTCTGCCGCTGACCGAAGATGACAGCGGCTTCTGGTGGTCGTTGCTGATCTGCTTCCTGCCCCTGGTGCCGATCTTGTGGGGCTTGCGCCGGATGTTGCGGCGCTAACGGCGCGCAGCGACCAACAGCAATTCAACCGCGCCCGACGACGCCGACACGGCGACCGGCCGTTTGCCGTCGGTCTGGAACAGCACTTTGCCGTCGACCAACAAGCGCGCACGCAGCGCGTAGAGACGATGCGGTGCCAGCGCGTTCTCGGCTGGCGTCAGCGTAAACGCGATCGGCATCTGGCCCGTCACCGGCACGCGCGTCGTAGCGACGACGCGGCCGTTCTTTGCGGCTTCGACCAGTTCGACTTCGGCGATCGCACCGGGCGGCAGCGCGATGCGTTCGCGATAAGCCAAGGTGCCGTGCACCGACGGTGCTTCGGGCGGTTCGGCTTTGACGCCGGCGCGCGGCAGACGGCCATAGCCGCCAACATCCGCACCAGCCAGAAAGCGCGAGACGACTTGTTGCGGATCTTGTTGCGCGCAGCCCGTCAGCGTCGCGGCTAGCGCGAACGCAAACGTGGCTGCGCGCAGCAAGCTCATTTCGTTTTGAGATACGCCAGAATGCTGGCGCGTTCGGTCGGGTTGGGAACGCTGATCGCCATGCTGGTACCAGGCACCAGCTTGGACGGCGCTTCGAGATATTTCCCGAGCGTCGCCTCGTCCCAGGTCAGGCCGGCATTGGTCAGCGCCTTGGAATATTTGAACGCGGCGTCGTTGCTGCCGGCTTTGGCACCGACGACATGCGCCAGGCTGGGGCCCGGCTTCTTCGCCGCGTCGAACACGTGGCAAGTCGAACAGCGCGTCTGGAACAGCTTCTCGCCGGCGGCCGCGTCCTGGGCCGCGGCAAGCGACGGAACCGCAAGAACCGACAGCGCAACCAGCGCCAATTGCTTCAACATAGGTCTCTCCATCAGGCAGAAGCTATTGCTGCTTTAAGCTTCTCTTGCGTCAACGGCAATTCGCGCACGCGCTTGCCGGTGGCGGCGAAAATGGCGTTGGCGACTGCGGGCCCGATCGGGGGCACGCCGGGTTCGCCGACACCGGTCGGGGCCGCGGTCGACGGCACGATAAACACCTCGACCTTCGGCATTTCGTCCATGCGCAACGGCACATAGTCGTGGAAGTTCGATTGCTCGACTTCGCCGTCCTTCAACGTGATCTCGCCGTGCAACAAGGCGCCCAGACCAAAGCCCACGCCGCCTTCCATCTGCGCCTTGATCACATCGGGATTGACCGCGACGCCGCAATCGACCGCGACGACGACACGATCAACTTTGATCGAGCCGTCGGGCTTCACCGACACTTCGGCGACTTGCGCGACATAGGTGCTGAACGATTCCGCCGCCGCGATACCACGGCCGCGCAGCACGCCCGCCGGTCCCGCCGCCAACGGCTTCGACCAGCCGGCCTTGTCGGCGGCCAGTTCCAGCACCGTTTTCAACCGTGTGTGCTTGGTGTCGGTCATCAACGACCGGCGCAGTTCGAACGGATCTTTGCCCGCGGCTTTGGCGACGTCGTCGAGGAAGGTTTCGACCGCGAACGCCGTGTGCGTGTGCCCGACAGAGCGCCACCACAAAACCGGCACGCCGGCTTTTGCGTTGTGCGTATCGACCAGAATATTCGCCACGTCGTACGGCATATCGGCCGAACCTTCGACTGACGTCATGTCGACGCCGTCTTTCACCATCATCGACTCGAATGGCGTGCCGACGAGGATCGATTGACCGACCAGACGATTGGTCCAAGCAGTCAGGTTGCCCTGCGCGTCGATGCCCGCTTCCATCTTGTGCACGAAGAGCGGGCGATAGAGACCGCCGCGAATATCGTCTTCGCGCGTCCACACGACTTTGACCGGCGCTTTCTGCTTCATCGCTTTGGCCACCGCGACCGCTTCGACGATGAAGTCGGATTGCGTGTTGGCGCGACGCCCGAAACTGCCGCCGGCATAGAGCGTGTTGATCTTGATCTGCTCGGGTTTGAACCCAAGCAGCTTCGCCACGTTGCCTTGGTCGATCGTTTGGAACTGATCGCCGGCCCAGATCTCGCACGAATCCGGTCCTAGCTTGACCACAGTGTCGAGCGGTTCCATCGGCGCGTGCGCCAGGTACGGGAATACATACGTCGCTTCCACGCGCTTGGCTGCACTGGCAAGAGCCTGCGCCGCGTCGCCTTTCTTCGCCGCAACTGCGCCTGGCTGCTGCGCGAGTTTTTTATAATCGGCGACGATCGTCGTCGTGCTGCGAGTCTCCGCGTTGGCAAAATCCCAGGTAACGTTCAGCGCGTCGCGACCCTGCTTGGCCGCCCACGTGTCTTTTGCGACGACCGCAACGCCGCTCGGAATCTGCACGATTTCGAGCACGCCTTTGATCTTCTTCGCTGCAGCTGCATCGACACTTTTCACCGTGCCGCCGAATTTCGGCGAACGCGCCACCAGCGCCGTCACCATGCCGGGCAGATAGACGTCGAGCGTGAATTGCGCCGTTCCGTCGGTCTTGGCGTTGCTGTCGAGACGCGGCGCGGACTTGCCGATCAGCGTATAGGTCGCGGGATCTTTGAGCTTCACGCCGGCTGGGACCGGCAGCGCCGCTGCCGCAGACACGAACTGCGCATAGGGCGCGGTGCGGTTCGACGCGGCGTGGCGCAGCGTGCTTTTCGAGGTTTCGATTTCGCCGGCTGGCACTTTCCACGCCGCCGCGGCAGCCTGGATCAACATGGCGCGCGCGGTCGCACCGGCCGTGCGCAACTCGTCCCAGCTATTGGCGATCGAGCTGGAACCGCCCGTACCCTGCATGCCGAACAGATGATTGGAATAGAGCTTGGCATCGGCCGGCGCGCCTTCGCAGCGCACTTTGCTCCAATCGGCATCCAGCTCTTCGGCAACGATGGTGGCAATGCCGGTGTAGCTGCCCTGCCCCATTTCGAGATGCTTCGACAGCACCGTTACGGTGCCGTCGGGCGCAACGCGCAGGAATGCGTTGGGCGCGAAATTCTTTGCGTTGGTCGCCGCAGCCGCCGCACGCGCGCCGTGCGGCGTCAGGTTGAACGCGATGACCAGACTCGCAGCAGCCGATCCGGCCAGAAAGCCGCGACGGCCGACAGTGTCGTTGGTGAGTTTCATGGTGTGACCCGCCCTTACAGCGATTGCGCCGCGTCGTGAATCGCGGCGCGGATACGTTGATAGGTGGCGCAACGACAGACATTGCCCGTCATCGCGGCGTCGATGTCGTCGTCGGTCGGCTTCTTGTTGCTTTCCAGCAGCGCGGTCGCGGCCATGATCTGGCCCGACTGGCAATAGCCGCATTGCACGACGTCGAGCTTGCGCCACGAGGCGCGCACCGCTTCGGCCGCTTTGCTGTGTGCGCCTTCGATCGTGGTGATCTTCTGTCCCGCAACCGCCGACACCGGCGTCACGCAGCTGCGCGTCGGCTGGCCGTCAACATGCACGGTACAGGCACCGCATTGCGCCATGCCGCAACCGAACTTGGTGCCGGTCATTTTCAGCCCGTCGCGCAATGCCCACAGCAGCGGCGTTTCGGGATCGATGTCGAGTTGCTTCTTCGCCCCGTTGATATCGAGCGTGACCATGGATCTGTCCTTCAAGCTTGGACGGGGCCGTGCGATTCAGGCCCCGGACGAGACAAAGATGCCGCGCGGCTTTCGGAAATGCTCGCGGTTTTTTTGTTGTGGCCGCGCTTGACCGATCGCGTGTTTGCACCAGTAGCGCGCTGGTGTTGGAGCGCACTCCGGGTAACGATCACGACCGTCCGACGAACGATGCACAAAGAATAACGAGGGAGCCTTCGGTATGAGCGACTCAGAAAACAAAGCGACCGGCCCAAGCCGGCGCGTTCTTTTGGCGACCGCTATCGCGACGGCAGCGAACGCTCCCCTCGCCGCTGCCTTTGGCGCCGAGCCCAAGAAGGCACCGCCTGCGGCAAAAGCAGCGGCCGCGCCGACACCGAACAAGTCGGGCATCACCGACGCCGATCTCAAAGGTGCGGCGAAGCTGGCGCAGGTCGAGTATTCCGACGCCGAACGTGCGCAACTGCTGAGCACGTTCGACGACACGCTGGAGCGCGCGCGCCGTCTGCGCACGCTGAACCCGCCCAACGATCTGGCGCCGGCAGTGATCTTCGATCCGCGCCTGCCGAACCGCACCTATCGCACCCAGCGCAACAATGTGCGCCTGCCGGATGCGTCCGTGCCCGACCTGCCCGCCGACGAGGAGTCGATCGCCTTCGCCAGCGCACGTACCCAGGCGGCGTGGCTGCAGCGCGGCGCCATCACCAGCGCCAAGCTGACCGAGCTGTATCTGGCGCGCATCGCGAAATTCGCGCCGTCGCTCGACTGTTTCGTCACCGTCACCGCCGACGTCGCGCGCGAACAAGCCGCCAATGCCGACCGCGAACGCAAAGCGGGCAAGGTGCGCGGACCGTTGCACGGCCTGCCCTATGTGCTGAAAGACCTCGCCGACAGCGCCAACATCCGCACGACCTGGGGCAGCACGCCGTACAAAGACCGGGTCGCAACCCAGGACGCGACCATCACGATCAAGCTGCGCGAAGCAGGCGCCGTTCTGCTGGGCAAGACGACTTTGGGCGAATTCGCCAGCGGCGAAATCTGGTACGGCGGCATCACGCGCAATCCGTGGAACCGCAAAGAAGGATCGAGCGGTTCGTCGGCGGGCAGTGCGGCTGCGGTCGCCGCCGGTCTTGCGTCGTTCGGCATCGGCACCGAAACGATGGGCTCGATCGTCAGCCCGTCGCATCGCTGCGGCACGACCGGGCTGCGCCCCACCTTCGGCCGCGTGTCGCGTGCAGGCTGCATGGCTTTGTGCTGGTCGCTCGACAAGATTGGCGCGCTGGCGCGCAGCGTCGACGACACGGCGCTGGTTCTGTCGGTGCTGAACGGCCGCGACGACGCCGACGCGTCGAGCATCGGCTGGGGACTTGATATCGATGCGACGCGCGATCTGCGCGACATGAAGATCGGCTTTGTGCCGGCGCTGTTCGAGAAAGACGCAACCGACGTCGATCGCGCCGCGCTTGAGGCCGCCAAGAAACTCGGCGCCAAGATGGTCGAGGTGACCCTGCCCGACCAGCCGTGGGACTTGCTGCGCATGCAGTTGGAAGTCGAAGCCGCGGCTGCGTTCGAGCGCATCACGCTCGACCATATCGATCGCACCTTGCGGCAGCAGGGCGACAATGCCTGGGGCAATACCTGGCGCCGCGCGCGTTTCGCCAGCGCGGTCGATTATGTGCAGAGCCAGCGCTTTCGCCGGCGCGCGATGGAGCTGATGGACGGCGTGTTCAGCGACGTCGATGCGATGATCGGGCCCAACTTCGCAGGCTCGATGCTGGTCGTGACCAACTTCACCGGCCATCCCTGTCTGGCAATGCGTGCGGGCTTCCGCGATCTGGCGACACGGCCGACGCCGCTCGACCCGCCCAACAACGATCCTGCTGCACCCAAATTCCGCGTGCCGCATGCGATCAGCCTGTGGGCGCCTTTGTTCGAAGAAACCGCGCTGATCACGGTCGGACGCGCGCTGGAACAGGCCCTTGGCGTGGCCCAGGAACGGCCAAATCTCAGCTAAACCGGGCGCTGGCAGGCTCGGGCGGCCTGTTATAATGTCTCACGCCTCATGCCTAGCTGGATCACCTCGTCGGCGCCGCAACGCGCGCTTGCCGTTCTGCTTGTTCTTGTGCCGCTGGCGCTCGCTGTCTGGTGGGCGCTGTCGGCCGGATGATCGAGATCCATCATCTGTGCGTGCGCTACGGCGACCTCGTCGCGTTGCGCGACGTTGAGGGCACGATCGCGAACGGCACCTCGCTCGCCGTCGTCGGGCCCAATGGCGGCGGCAAAAGCACCTTGCTCAAAGCGATCGCGGGCGTGGTCAAACCGTGCGACGGGCACGTGCACACCAACGGCGCGCGCATCGCGTACCTGCCGCAACAAAGCTCGGTCGATCGCAACGTGCCGATCACCGTTGCCGAACTCGTCTCGTTCGGGCTGTGGCGCGAAACCGGTTGGTTCGGCGCGATCGACGCCAAGCGCCGTGCGCGTATCGACGAAGCGCTGACCACCGTCGGCCTCACCGCCTTCGCGAGCCGCCGCATCGACGCACTGTCGGCGGGGCAGTTGCAGCGCGCGTTGTTTGCCCGGCTGCTGCTCGACGAAGCCGAGATCGTATTGTTGGACGAGCCGTTCACGGCGATGGACGCCGCGACCAGCGCGCAACTTGCAGCATTGTTCGCGAACTGGCGTGCACAAGGCCGCACCATCATCGCGGCGCTGCACGATCTGGGCGAAGTGCGCCAATATTTTCCGCAGACCCTGGTCGTTGCCGGACGCCCGCTCGCTTGGGGCGCCACCGACGAGGTGTTGACGCCCGATCTGATCGGCAATGCATTCGCCTTTGCGACTGCCGACCATCATCACGCCGAACCGCACGCGCACGACCATCATGGCCATCATGACCACTAGCGATCTCTGGTCGCCCTTCGTCGAGTTCGGCTTCATGCGGCGCGGCTTGGTTGCGGCACTCGCTTTGTCGCTCGCCGCCGGACCGCTCGGCACCTTGCTGCAAATGCGCCGCTTGAGCCTGGTCGCCGACGTGATGAGTCACGCCGTTCTGCCGGGCGCCGCAATCGCGTTTCTGTTCGCGGGCTTTTCGTTGAGCTGGATGGGGTTCGGCGGGTTGATCGCGGGCCTGTGCATCGCGATCGCGGCCGGCTTCGTCACGCGCAGCACGCCGATCCAGGAAGATACCAGCTTTGCCGCGCTGTATATTCTCGCGATCGCGAGCGGCGTTGCGATCCTCAGCACCGCCGGCAGCAATCTCGACCTCGTCCATGTGCTGTTCGGCAGCCTGCTTGCAATCGACGATACGGCGCTGATCGCAATCGCGGTCGTATCGGGCGTCACCTTGCTGACGCTCGCGACCTGCTGGCGCGCACTGATCGTCTCGACCGTCGATCCCGATTTCCTGCGCGTGCGCGGCGGCGCAACCGCGGTGCATATGTTGTTTCTGGTGCTGCTGGTGCTGAACCTGGTCGCGGCGTTTCAGGCGCTGGGCACAGTTCTGTCGGTCGGCTTGTTGATCCTGCCGCCCGCAACCGCGCGTCTATGGGCGCGGTCGCTGTCGGGCACCGTCATTCTGGCGACGGTGCTGGCCTTGGTGTCGTCCTATGCCGGCTTGATCGCGTCCTACGCGTTCGACCTGCCGAGCGGTCCCAGCATCGTGCTCGCCGCCGGCGTCTTCTATGTTCTGTCGATCGGAACGCGGCGTTACTTCACCAGCGCAGCCGCAACCGTCCGCGCGTTGTAGCGCATCATCTCGACATAGCTCGTCGCCGGCCCGCCCGGCTTGGACAGCGCGTCTGCATAGAGCGCGCCGCCGATCGCAGCGCCGGTCTCGCGCGCCACACGCTGCATCAGATTCTGGTTGGTCATGTTCTCGAGAAATACCGCGCGCGCTTTGCGGCTGCGGATTTCACGGATCAGGTTCGCGACTGCTTTGGCCGACGGTTCGCTTTCGGTCGACAATCCCTGCACCGCAAGCAACGTTAAACCGTATGCTGCACCGAAATAGCCGAACGCGTCGTGATTGGTGATCAGCACGCGCCGATCGGCCGGCACGGTCTCGATCGTGCTGCGGATGTCGGCGTCGAGCGCCGCCAGCCGCGCATCATACGCCGCTGCACGCGCGCGCACCGCATCGGCGCGTGCGGGAAGCTTGGCTACAACCGCGTTCGCGATGTTGCGCGCGTAGAGGCGCGCATTGGCAACCGATTGAAACGCGTGCGGATCGGGCCGGTCGGCGGCCATGCGAACCGTAACGCCGTCGCTTGCCGTGACCAGCGTGCCGGGGAAGCGCGCCGACTTGGCAAGCTTCTCGGCCCACGGATCGAAGCCGAGCCCGTTGACCACGAACAGATCGGCCGCCGCGAGCAGGCGTGCATCGGACGGGCTGGGCTCGAACCCATGCGCGTCGGAATCGGGGCCGACCAGCGACGTCACCTCGACGTCCTCACCACCGACTTCGCGCGCGAGATCGGCCAGCACCGTGAAGCTGGCGACGAGCTTGAGCGGCGCGGCCTGGGCCATCGACGCGAACGCAACGAGCAGAAGACAGACGAGAAAGCGCACGAACCCTCCAGAGCGCGACACTGCTATCGGAATCCGCGCGGCGGCGAAAGAACTACCGCCACCGTCTGCACAATCGCCGGTGCACATACTGCCTCGGAATTGTCACCGGAGCGCCAGGAACATGCCGGATCCAGCGCCGATTAGTGAGCGATGAGTCGTATTCACGCTGCTGCTGCGCGCGATCCGTTCCGGCCTCGCGCTGCAACCTCCGCCCCCTTCCCGTCGCTGGCGTTCGAGCGTGCGCGCGCCGATGCGACCGCATCCTTGGCGCGCGGCGTTTCGCGCGTTGCGATCACTGGCCCAGCCGGTGTCGGAAAAAGTGCGTTGCTGACGCAGCTTGCGCGCGACGTCGCGGCCGCTGGCGACATTGCCTGGCTGCGACCGCCGGCGATGATCGCCCCCAACGCGGCGACCTTGCTGGTCGACGAGATCGACCATCTCGACGCGACCACGCGCGCATCGTTGCTGGCGCGCGCCCACGGCACGCGCATGTTGGTGGCAGGCATCGAAGATCCCGATCCGACCGACGACACGGTGACGGTGCAGCTTGCACCGCTCGAACCGGAGGAAGTCAGACCGTATGTCGAGCATCGCTTGCGTACCGCCGGGTTGGATCTCGACCTGTTCGATGACGATGCGATCCGGCGTATCGGCACCGCTGCATCGCGCATCCCGCGCGTCATCGATGTGCTGGCTGGCCGCGCGCTGTTTGCCGCCAGGCTGGACGAGGCGGACACGGTCACTGCGATCCATGCGCGCCAAGCGATTGAAGAACATGCGAGCCTGCTGGCGGCTGCCTCGTCGCATGTCGAACCGGCGCTGGTCGATGCCGCATTGGCGCTCGCTGCAGACGAGCACCATGACGTCGAACCAGCACGGCCGCTGGTCGCCGAACGAATCTGGAGCGACCCGGTGCCGCGCGAGCGCACGCGGCTTGGCATGCCGGTGATGGCGACGGTTGCGGTTGGCTGTTTCATCCTGGGCGCGGCGCTGGTGCTGGCCGCGCGCGCATCCGACGCTGCGATTTCCGCACCGTTGGCGATGGCGCCACCGTCGCCAGCGCCGACCGAAGCGAGCGCATACACGCCGACGCCGGCTTCGTTGCAAGCAGCGGGCGATCCGCAGCGCATCTTCGTGCATTACCGCCGCGGCGACGCAGCTGGCGAACAGGCGGCTGCGGCGCTGGTCGAACATCTGCGCGCCCGCGGTTTCCGCATCGCCGAAGTGCGTCCGGTCGATCTGCGCATCAACCAGGCCAGCGTGCGCTATTTCTTTGACGGCGATCGCGCGCGCAGCGAAACGCTCGAACGCGAAGTCGATGCCTATGTGCGCAACGTCGGGCTGGCGCCGCGCAGTGACTTGCTGCCAATGCGCTATTACGAGCCCAAGCCGCGGCCGGGCACGTTGGAAGTCTGGCTGCCGTCTGGTCGCTGAGGCGCGGCTTCGCGCAGCCGTTCGCGGAAATCCGCAAGTTCGCGCGCGCGATGTTCGATCTCGCGCTCCAGGGTCCGGCGTTTCTGTCCTTCGATCATGCGTGGCTCCTTTCCAGGAGCAACCGCGGAGCACGTCGAAGGTTCTAGCCTGATCGTTCCTGGCAGGCCCGCATCTGCCCGCACTGCGCGCAAAGCGCTGCTCAGCCCCTAAGCACGACGCCGGCAAACTGGGCGCAAAATCGCCTCTCGACTATCCGGGCTTCGTTGCTGCTAGGCTGATCCTCGTGATCTTCGACGAAATGACCGCAAACGGCTCTGTCCGGCCGTCTTATGCACAAATCCGCGCCTGGCTCGATGCGATGCCGATCGAGGCGCTCGACGTCAAACGCCGTGAAGCCGAGCTGCTGTTCCGGCGCATCGGCATCACCTTTGCCGTCTATGGCGAAGGCGGCGACCCGGAACGGTTGATCCCGTTCGATCTGATCCCGCGCATCATCGCGGCCGAGGAGTGGGCCCGGATGAGCCGCGGCCTGACGCAACGCGTGCGCGCGCTGAACGCGTTTCTCGCCGACATCTATGGCAACGGCGAAATCCTGCGCGCCGGCAAAGTGCCGGAAGAGCTGGTGTTCAAAAACGAAAGCTGGCGTCCCGAAATGCAGGGTATGCAGCCCGCTGCGGGCGCATGGACGCATGTTGCGGGCATCGACATCGTGCGCGTCGATGCCGACCAGTTTTACGTGCTGGAAGACAATTGCCGCACGCCGTCCGGCGTTTCCTACATGCTGGAAAATCGCGAAGCGATGCTACGGCTGTTCCCGGATCTGGTGTCGTCGCACCGGATCGCGCCGGTTGCGCGCTATCCCGAAGAGCTGCTCGAAACGCTGAAATCAGCCGCCCCGCCCGCCTGCCGCAGCGATCCGACCGTGGTGCTGCTGACGCCGGGTCCGCTCAACAGCGCCTATTACGAACATTCCTTCCTCGCCGACGAAATGGGCGTCGAGCTGGTCGAAGGCGCCGATCTGTTCGTCGATGACGGTCTGGTCTGGATGCGCACGACCGAAGGTCCCAAGCGCGTCGACGTCATCTATCGCCGTATCGACGACGAATATCTCGATCCGCTGTCGTTCAAGCCGGACTCGATGCTGGGCGTCGCGGGCCTGTTCGCCGCGTATCGCGCCGGTGCAGTGACGATCGCCAATGCGGTCGGGACCGGCATTGCTGACGACAAGGCGGTCTATCCCTACGTGCCCGAGATGATCCGCTTTTATCTCGGCGAAGAGCCGTTGCTGCAGAACGTGCCGACCTATCTCTGCGGCCGCCCCGACGATCGCGCCTATGTGCTCGACCGGTTGCACGAGCTGGTGGTGAAAGAAGCGCGCGGTTCGGGCGGCTACGGCATGTTGATCGGGCCGCATTCAACCGCAGCACAACGCGACAAGTTCACCGCGCTGATCAAAGCGCGTCCCGAAGATTACGTAGCGCAACCGACCTTGGCCCTGTCCACCGTGCCGTGTTTTGTCGAAAGCGGCATCGCCCCACGCCATGTCGATCTGCGCCCGTTCGTGCTGGTCGGGCGCGACATCCGCATTATTCCCGGCGGCCTGACGCGCGTCGCGATGCGCGAAGGGTCGCTGGTGGTGAATTCCAGCCAGGGTGGCGGCACCAAAGATACGTGGGTGCTGGAATCCTGACATGCTGAGCCGCACCGCAGGAAATCTCTTCTGGCTGTCGCGCTATATGGAGCGCGCCGAATCCGTCGCGCGCCTGATCCTGGTCGGCCATCGCATGGCGGGCGTCGCGCACACGGTCGATCTGCACACCAACGAATGGCGCTCGACCTTGCGCGCGGCGGGTTGCCTGCCCGGCTTCACCGAAAAATATGGCGCGTGCGAACCCGACCAAAGCCAGGTGTTCGAATATCTCGTGCTCGACGCCGACAACCCGTCTTCGATCCGCGCCTGTTTCGAAACCGCACGACGCAACGCGCGCGCCGTGCGCACGGCGCTGACCGTCGAAATGTGGGACGCGATCACCGATAGTTGGCGCGGCGTGCAAAGCCTGTCGCGCAGCGACATGGAAGTCGACCGGCTGGTGCCGATCCTGGAATGGGTGAAGTCGCGTTCGCTGGCTTTCTCGGGCGCCTATGCCAACACGATGCTGCGCAATGAAGGCTATGCGTTCGCGCATTTGGGCACGACGTTGGAGCGCGCCGACAACACCGCGCGCGTGCTGGACGTGAAATACCATCTACTGCTGCCCGACCAGGAAGGCGTCGGCGGCGTGCTGGATTATGTGCAATGGCAATCGGTGTTGCGCGCCGTGTCGGCCTTGCGCGCCTATCAATGGGTCTATCACCAGCGGCTGCAGCCGTGGCTGGTCGCCGACTTGCTGATCCTGCGTCCGGAACTGCCGCGCTCGTTACTGTCCTGCGCCAGCCAGATCGTCACCACCTTGGACTCGCTGGCCGACCGCGCCGGCGGACGGCGCGGTGAATGCCACCGTCTGGCGGGGCGAATGCACGCCGAACTGCGCTACAGCCGGATTGAGTCGATTTTCCAGGCTGGGCTGCATGAATTCCTCACCGGCTTCATCGATCAGTTGAAAGAACTCGGCGCCGCAATCGACCAGCACTATCTGGCGCTCTAACCTGCGTCCGGTATGAAACTCCGAATCCGTCACGAGACCGCGCACGACTACGAGGCGCCCAGCGCCTCGACCGTGCAGCTCATCCGGCTGACGCCGCGCTCGCATGGCGGGCAGCGCGTGCGCTATTGGCGGGTCGGCGATGGCAGCTGGCCGTCCTTCGAAGACGGGTTCGGCAATTGGACGCAATTCCGCGCCGTGCAGCGTCCGCATGGACGTGTGCGCGTGGTTGCCGAAGGCGAAGTCGAAACCGTCGACACGCAGGGCGTGCTGCGCGACACGCGCGAGACGTTGCCGGTCGGCGCGTATTTGCGCGAAACCGGCCGCACCCATCCTGATGACGCGATCCGCGCGCTGGCCGAAGACGTGCTGCGCAGCGCCAACACCGAACTCGATCGTCTGCACACGCTGATGCAGCTGGTGCGCGACAAGGTCGATTGGGTTGTCGGCGCAACCGAAAGCACGACGACCGCAGCCGAAGCGCTCGCCCATGGGCGCGGCGTGTGTCAGGACCACGCGCAATTGTTCTGCAGCGCCGCGCGCCTGCTCGGCATGCCGGCGCGCTACGTCTCGGGCTATTTCTGGCCCGGCGAAGACGGGCGTGACGAACCGGCCAGCCACGCCTGGGCCGAAGGTTTCGTGCCGGCGCTTGGTTGGGTCGGGTTCGATGCCGCCAACCGGCAATGTCCGACCGATCGCTATGTGCGCGTCGCAATCGGGCTCGACAGTTTTGCCGCAGCACCGGTGCACGGCGTGCATTTCGGCAGCGGTGCGGACTCGCTTGCCGTCACAGTGCGCGTCGACGCCGATCAGTAATCGTCAGTCGGCGACCTTCACAACGACCTTGCCGAAATTCTTGCCGTCGAGCAGGCCGATGAAGGCGGCCGGCGCATTCTCGAAGCCATCGACGACATGTTCGCGATAGACGATCGCGCCGTCATCGATCCATTTGGTCATGTCGGCGAAGAACTGTTCCTGCTTGTGCAGCCAGTCGCTGACCACGAACCCTTCCATCAAGGCACGCCGCCGCAGGATCGTGCGCACCAGCGACGGCGAGAAATCCGGACCCGCCGGCGCTTCGGTCAGATTGTACCAGGCGATGACGCCGCAAATCGGAATGCGCGCGCGATCGTTGAGCAACGGCACCACCGCATGCAGCACGTCGCCGCCGACATTCTCGAAATAGACGTCGATTCCGTTCGGCGCCGCTGCTTTGAGCTGGGCGGCAAAATCCGGCGCGCGATGATCGAGCGCAACGTCGGCGCGCAACACGTCGCGCGCATAAGCGACTTTGTCGGCGCCGCCGGCGATTGCAATCGTGTGCGCACCACGCAACCGCGCCAGCTGCACGACGGTCGCGCCGACGCCACCAGTTGCAGCCGCAACCGCGACCGTCTCGCCCGGCTTCGGCTTGCCGATTTCAAGCAGCCCGATATAGGCGGCAAAGCCCGCACTGCCGAGCACGCCCAATGCCAGCGACGGATGCTGCATGTCGAGTTTGCGCAGCGCCGTTCCGTCGGACACGAAATGCGTCTGCCACCCGCTATTCGCCATCACCACGTCGCCAACGGCGTAGTCGCGGTTGCGTGACTCGGCGACGCGGCTGATCGTGCGGCCGACGATCGGATCGCCAAGCGCGATCGGCGGCGAATAGGATCTGTCCTCGCTCATCCGGCCGCGCATATACGGGTCGAGCGACAGGAACAGCGTCTTGAGCAGCAGTTGCCCGTCGCCGATGGCGGGCAGTGCCACCTCTTCCAGCCGCATGTCGCTGGCCACGGGTGCGCCGACAGGGCGGCGTGCGAGCACGATCCGGCGGTTCTTTTCCATGCGAGCCAACATGAATCGCTTCCGGGGCGGGTCAAGCCCGTGCCATATGACGGGCCGCCAAAACCACAGGCCTGTTCGCACCATGACCTATTGCGTTGCCCTGCGCCTCACCGAAGGGCTGGTCTTTCTCGCCGACACGCGCACCAACGCGGGCGTCGATCGCATTGCGACCTTCGGCAAGATGAAAGTCGTCGAGCAGGCGGGCGAACGGGTCATCGTCACGATGACTGCCGGCAATCTGGCCATCACTCAAAGCGTGATGAACCGCCTTGCCGAAGGCGTCGAGCTGGACGGCGAGACTCACACGTTGAAGTCGGTGCCCAATCTGTTCCATGCAGCACGGCTGGTCGGCGCTGCGATGCGTGCGGTCTATGCAACCGACGGTGCTGCACTGGCGGCGCAAGATATTTCGTTCGAAGCGTCGATCGCGATCGGTGGCCAGGTCAAAGGCGAACGCCAACGCCTGTTTCAGGTCTATGCCGCCGGCAACTTCATCGAAGCGACCGACGACACGCCATTCTTTCAGCTCGGCGAACATAAATACGGCAAGCCGATCCTGGACCGCGTCGTGAACAAGACGACGACGATCGACGAAGCGATCAAGCTGGCGCTGATTTCGATGGACTCGACCTTGCGCTCCAATTTGTCGGTCGGTTTGCCGCTGGATCTCGTGATCTATCGCAATGACACGTTCAAGGTTGCGCTGCAGAAGCGGATTGACAGCGAAGATCCCAGCTTCCGCGTCATTCGCGAACGCTGGGGCAGCGCTTTGCGCGAAGCCTTCAAATCGCTGCCGCAGCCCGACTGGACTTGACCGACGGCGGTTACGCCATCTGCACGTCGGCAACCTTGTCCTTGTAGTCCTGCTTCGGATCGCTACCGAGCAGCAGCTTGAAGGCAGCGAACACGCTGTTCTCGTTCAGCCAGATCTGCGCATCCACGGGATCGAAGCGGATCAGCTGCAGCTTGGGATCGTCCTTGCCGCCTTCGTACCAAGCGGCGACGAACTTGTTCCACAGACGATCGATCGTCGCGCGGTCATTGTCGGGCACCAGCGTGCCTTCCAGCGACGCGAACAGCTCGTGGCCTTTCGATGCGAAGTGGGCCATTGCGGGCTTCCCGCTGCCAAGCGCGCGCACCAGATCCGTGTCTTTGGCTGTGAAAAACCAAATCGGCCCGCGTCCGCCATCGCGATCGAGCTGCGCCGTCATCGGCTGCGCATGTCCTTCCCGCGCAAGACCGAGCATCACCGTCATGTCGGACTTCAGCTCTTTCCAGAACTTGGCTTCGATTTCAGCTTGGCTCGGCATGGTCTGCTCCTGATCGTATTCGACCAGCAACCGGATCAAGCGAGGCTTTGTTCCGGCCTTACCGCACCAGCGTCGCGACCTGGGCGATCCAGCTGTCGCCGCGCGCGCGCATCTCCGGCTTCTCGATCGCCGCCGCATAACGCCGCGCCGCGGCAAGATCGCGATGCACCAAATAGGCCTGCACCGCCTCCAGACGAATTGCATCTGCAGCCTGCGGAATGTCGCGCATCACCGGCGTTACGATGTCGTCGCGTCTCTGCAGCAACGCGGCGCGAACGAGCGGCCAGGCCGCCGACGTCCAGTCGCCGTGGCTAGTCTTGATGCGCCCTCCTCCGAGCCGCAGAGACTCGGACACCGCATCAGCCGCACGATCGAGCTCGCCACGCGCAATCGCCTGTTCAGCAAGAGTTTCCCATGCGCCTGGCCATCCGTCCGGCTTTGACACCTCCGCGATCCGTTGCGCGACGCGGTCGAGATTTCCATGCACGCTTTCCGCCGCCAGCAGACGCGTCTGCACGCGCATACGTATCTGCTCGTCGAGCGTACCCGCGCGCGACCAGATGCGCTCAATCTCAGCCGCAAGCCATGGCGGCGGCGGCTTGGCATCGCGCGCGATAAGCTCCAGCGTTTTGGAGCGCTCAGCGTCGTTGGGTAGCGTGTCGTAGGCGCGCTTGGCATCGTCGAAGCGTCCGGCAACCGCGGCCTCTTTCGCGGCCGTCAGGAAATAGGTCGGTCGCATCAGCGGTGCGCCCTTGCGCGCGACGTCGAGTGCGTCGTCGATCCTGCCGGTGCGCGCCATCTCGGTGATGCGTTTGATGGTCGCCCACCACTCCATCACGTCCGTCGTATGCGCGTGCTGTGCATCGGCCGGAAGCCCAATCCGTTCGCGCAACATTGCGCGCGCCTGCGGTTGCGCAACCGCCGCCGCAAGCGTCGCAGCCTGCGCCTGCCCGTCGACTTTGGCGGCGGCTTCGACCGCATCGCCAACGAGATGCACGCATTGATACGGCGATTTCTCCACCGCCGCGCATTGCGGTAGGTCGCCGATTGCGCGCACCGCGCGTTGCCGATCGGTCAATGCCACGGCGCGCAGCGGACCCGGATTTTCCAAATGCGCGAGGTCGAACCCGGCGGCCAAATCCTTTGCAAAGCGTATTTGACCACGCTCATAGGCAAGCAGCGCAAGGTTTGCCGCAAGAAAATCGCGCTCGGACTGGGGCAACGCGTCGATCTCGCGGACTGTCATCCGCGCGCCCGCCTCGTCGTCGCTCCACAGAAGAGACTTTGCCGCGACTAGGCGGCAACGCGCCGCTGCGGCGCCCTGCAACCGATCAGCTTGCGCCAATTGCAAACGTGCAGTCGCGCGCACACCGTCGATGTCATTCTTCTTCGCCGACTCTTCGGCGACCATCAGCAGCAGACGGCAGCCATTCCGGCGGCAGAGACGCGACGTAGGAACGGGCCCATTCGAGGTCGCCACGGCGCACCAATTCGAACACGTCGTTGGACACGGGATCGCTCGGCGACTGCGATGCTGCCGCCGGCATTGCCAGCAGATACGCGACGGCCAGTGCGCCGCGCATCCTCATCATCCCAACAGGCGCCGCAATTCGGTAATCAAGTCGCGCTTCCCTTCGAACCCGATCCCGTCGAGATCGGGCATGGTGACGTGCCCGTCTTCGACCTGCACACCGTCGGGGAAACCGCCGAAGGGCTGGAAAAGATCCGGATAGCTTTCATTACCGCCGAGGCCGAGACCAGCCGCGATCATCAGCGACATTTGATGACCGCCATGGGGCACGCAACGCGACCACGACCAGCCATTCTCTTTCAGCATCTGCAAGGTGCGCAGATATTCGACCAGCCCGTACGACAAGGCGCAGTCGAATTGCAGCCAGTCGCGATCGGGACGCATGCCGCCATAGCGGATCAGGTTGCGCGCATCCTGCATCGAGAACAGATTTTCTCCGGTCGCCATCGGCTTGTCATAGTGCTTGGCGAGTTCGGCCTGCAGCTCGTAATCGAGCGGATCGCCCGCTTCTTCGTACCAAAACAGCGGATAGTGTTTCAGCGCCTGCGCATAGGCGACCGCGGTTTCGAGATCGAACCGGCCATTGGCATCGACGGCCAGACGGCCGCGCCCATCGATCGCTTTCAGCACCGATTCAATGCGGCGCTTGTCTTCATCGAGCGACGCGCCGCCGATTTTCATCTTCACGACGTTGTAGCCGCGCGCGAGATAACCGTTCATCTCAGCGACGAGCTGTGCGTCGTCTTTGCCGGGATAGTAGTAGCCACCCGCGGCATAGACGAAGACGCGGGGATTGGCGGCGACGTTGTTACGTTCGGCGAGCAGACGGAACAGCGGCTTTTTCAGCGCCTTCGCCAACGCGTCCCAGATCGCCATGTCGATCGTGCCGACCGCAACCGATCGTTCGCCGTGCCCGCCCGGCTTTTCGTTGGTCATCATCGCGGCCCAAGCTTTGGCTGGATCCAGCGAACCGTTGCTGTCAAGCAAGGTGTCGGCTTTGGCTTCGCGCAGACGCGGCGCGAAACGTTCGCGGATCAAACTTCCCTGACCGTACCGGCCGTTGGAGTTGAAGCCGTAGCCCGTCACCGTTCCGCCGCGCCCGTCATCGAGGTCCACCGCAACGACCGAACAGGTCATTTTGGTGAAGTCGATATAGGCGTTGCGGATCGGCGACGAGATCGGCGCCGTAGCTTCACGGATGTCTAAGATTCGCATGACGCAACCTTACATACCAAGAACCCGCGGCAGCCAGAGCGACAGGTTGGGCCAATAGGTCACAAGCACCAGGAAGGCGAGCATCGTCCCGAGCCACGGCAGCACAGCGATGGTGAGTTCGGTAATGCCCATTCGCGTAATGCCCGACGCAACGTAGAGGTTGAGCCCGACCGGCGGGTGGCACATGCCGACTTCCATATTCACCACGATCAGAATGCCGAAATGCACCGGGTCGATTCCCAGCCGCACCGCGACCGGGAACAGGATCGGCGCCATGATCAGCACGATCGACGACGGCTCCATCACGTTGCCCGCGAGCAGCAACAGAATGTTGACCAGGAATAGGAACCCGACCCAACCGAGGCCGAGATCGACGATCCATGCCGCCATTTCCTGCGGAATGTTTTCGCTCGTCATAATGAACGAGAACAGCACCGCGTTGGTGATGATGTAGAGCAGCATCGCCGACATGGCGGCGCTGTCGAGCAATACTTTGCCGACGCGTTTCAGCGGCATGTCGCGATAGACGAAGACGGCAATGATGAAGGCATAGACCGCCGCCATCCCCGCCGCCTCGGTCGGCGTGAACATGCCGGTATAGATGCCGCCGATCACGATCACGATCAGCGCCAGACCCCACAGCGATTCACGGAAAGCACGCCAACGGGCCAGCCAGGTCGCCTTCACCAGACGCGGATAGCCGTTCTTGCGCGCGATCCACCAGGTCGTGAGTCCCAGCAACGTCGCAAGCACCAGTCCCGGAACGACGCCGGCCATGAACAACTGCCCGACCGACGCCGAGCTGACGCGTTCGCCGTTGGGACCGATTGCGGTCTGCCCCGCGGTCGATACGGCGTACATCACCATCACGATCGATGGCGGAATCAGAATGCCCAGCGCGCCGGACGTCGTGACGATGCCGGCGCCGAACTTGTTGGGGAAACCTTGTTTCACCATCGCGGGCAGAATGATCGAGCCGATTGCAACCACGGTCGCAGGCGACGAGCCCGACACGGCCGCGAACAGCGCGCAGGCCAGCACGCCCGCGAGACCCAGGCCGCCATGCCAATGGCCGACCATCGCGGTCGCAAAATTGATCATGCGGCGCGCGACGCCACCATGCGTCAGGAAATTGCCCGCCAGAATGAAGAACGGGATCGCCATGATCTCGAACTTCTCGATGCCGGTGAACAGTTTCAGCGCGATGCTGTCGAGCGGAATGCTGGTCAAGGTCGCAAGGAACGTCAGAACCGTCAGGCCCAGCGCGATCGAAATCGGCATGCCCGTGAGCATCAGCACCACGAGCAGCCCGAAGATGAAAAGCGCGGTCATGTACGGGCCTGCAATTCAGACAGCTGGTCGACGCCTTCAACGTGACCATGATCGTGGTGCGGGATTTCTCCGGTCCGGATGAAATTCACCAGCACCTGCAGGAAGCGGAAGCTCATCAAGTAGGACCCGAACGGCACGCACAGATAGACGATCCACATCGGCATCTCGAGATCGGTCGAAACCTGATCCGTCGCGGCCATATGCAAGACGAAACGTGCGCCCAACGTGCCGACGGTCGCGGTGAAAAACGCACCGGCGAGCAGCGCAAAACACGTGACCCAGCGCTGCTTGTCGGGCGACAAGCGTCGGACGATCACGTCGACGCCGACATGGATGCCGGTACGCACGCCATAGGCGGCACCGAACTTCGCCATCCACACGAAGAGATAGATGCACAGCTCCTGCGCCCACGTCATGCGGATGCCGGCCAGCGTCTTGTAGAGCGAACGAAACACGCCCACCAACGAGTCGAGATCTTGTCCCGACGCCCAGCCGGCGAGATCTGCCAGTGTCCCCAGGCTGTAGCGATGAACGACGGCGACGAAGATGATCGTCGTCGCGACTGCCATCAGCGTCGCGATGAGGATCTCCTCAAACCGGTCGAGGATTCGAAGTAGCATCCCTGTCCCAATCTTTTTTACGCCAGGCTTTTGCCTGGTCGTTACGCACGCAAAGAAAGGGCGGCGCCTTGGACGCCGCCCCAAGTCTTACATCTGGAAACCGGTCGTCTGGTAAATCTGCTGCAGCAGTTCCTTGCCGACGCGACCCGCCATTTCTTCGTGCACGGGCTTCAGCGCTTTCACCCATGCTTTCTTTTCGTCGGCGGTCAGCGTGATGAAGGTGATCTTGCCCGACTTCTTCATCTCGGCCATCGCCTCGTCATTCTCGGTCTGGCTGATGTCGTTGGCGTATTTGCTTGCGTCGACCATCGCCTTTTCGAGCTGCGTGCGAATCTCGGGCTTCAAACCATCCCAGAACGGTTTGTTCACGATCACCGCATAGCCGATATAGCCGTGGTCGCTGAGCGTGCCGAACTTCTGCACCTCGTGGACCTTCTGCGTGTAGGTGTTCGACGGCGTGTTTTCGGTGCCGTCGACGACGCCCGTCTGCAGACCTTGATAGACTTCGGAGAAGGCCATCACCTGGGGCAGCGCGCCCAGCGCGCGGAATTGCGCTTCGAGCACTTTCGAGCCCTGGATGCGCATCTTCTGACCCAAGAAGTCGTCGGGCTTTTTGAGCTGCTTGTTCGCAGTCATGATCTTGAAGCCGTTGTCCCAGTAAGCGAGGCCGGTGATGCCTTTCGCTTCGAGACGCTTGAGCAGGTCTTTGCCGACCGGACCGTCGGTGACTTTGCGCAGCGCGGCTTTGTCGGGAAACAGATAGGGCAGATCGAAGACTTCGAATTCTTTGACGCCCAACGGACCGAACTTGGCCAGCGACGGCGCCAGCATCTGCACCGCGCCA
Source organism: Roseiterribacter gracilis (assembly GCA_018332375.1). Taxonomy (GTDB): domain Bacteria; phylum Pseudomonadota; class Alphaproteobacteria; order BOG-932; family Roseiterribacteraceae; genus Roseiterribacter; species Roseiterribacter gracilis. Next base: position 1,281,738 of record BOPV01000001.1, read on the forward strand.
AGCTGCAGCGCTTCGAGTTCTTCTTTGTCTTTGTAGAGCTGCGAGTTGGGATAGACCTCAACCTTGACCTTGCCGCCGGTATATTGCTCGGCCAGCTCTTTGAACTTCAGCGCCCCCTTGCCTTTCGGCGTATCCGGCGCGACGACGTGGCTGAACTTGATCGTCACTTCTTGCGCCGCGGCCGGGCCGGTGGCCAAAGCGACCGCCGCAACCGCGGCGGCGAGCCAAACGAGCTTCTTCATGTTTCTCCTCCCAGTGAACGATGCCCGCCGTTTCCCGGCTTGTGGCTTGCTTCGCGCTTACCCTTGCATGCAAGCCGAGGCAAGCGGGAGTCGCAGATGACAGGCGACGCCGATGATTCTTCGCTGCTGGCGCTTTTTTCGGCACGCGACCAGCACTGCCATTGGTGTGGGGTCGAGCTTCGCCTGACGCGCGATGTGCGGGATCCGGCCCGTGCAACGCGCGAGCATTTGGTGCCGCGCCATCTGGGTGGCAGTGACGACGCCGAAAATCTCGCTCTCGCATGTGCGGCATGCAACGGCGCGCGGGCCGACGGCACCGATGCGCCAGATCCGGAACGGCGCGCACTGCTGGTGCGCGGCCTGGCCGGCAAAACCGTCCCGGCCAAACGCCGCGCCAAGCGCCAACGCCGCCGCTCGCGTCACGCGCAGAGCAGCCCTCCACGCGCCCCCTAAGCGAGCGATGAACTACAGGACGTGATCGGGCGTTCCGGGCCGCAGGAGGAACCGCCATGATCCGTTTCGTCGCTGCCGCTGCCCTGCTCACCCTTGTCGCCGCTTGCGGCGGCCCCACACCGCGCCAAGGACCGCTGCCCGCCGATCGCGTCGCGTCGATTTCGATCGATCGTGTCACCGTCGCCTATGCCGGCAGCTCGGGCGCTGCGGCCACGCTCGCCGACCGGCTGCGCGATGAATTGAATGCGCGCGTACGCAAGGGACCGGGCGAGTCCGCGACCTTGACGGTGCAGATCACCGAAGCGCGCGGCATTGCATCGGGCGCCACCGTCGGCACCGGCCGTGTCGCCGGCACCGTGCAGGTGACGTCGAACGCAACCGCGGCGCAGCTCGCCGCCTTCAACGTGCAAGGCACGATTACGGTCGACGCGCCGATGCTGGCCAGCCAGTCGGCGCTGGAATTGGTACAGGCGCGCGCGCTTGCCGATCAGATCGTGGCGTCGCTCTACAACGCACGCTGACCGACGAACGCCAACGACAAGCGCGGCGAACGCTACTTCGCCGCGCTTTCTTTTTGTTCGGCTTGCACGCTGAGCCGCTGATACAGGCCGAGCCCAACGATCATCAGCACGGCCGACAACAGCAGCAAGGTCGGCCAGAGAAGATGGGTCAGGTCGGTCTTCACCGCGTCGAACACCGCCACCAGCGCTTCGAGAAAGACCGCGATCGCGATCGTCGACACGAACTTGGTCAGGCTTTTGCGCGCTTCGACCGGATCGCGCATTTCGCGGTCGCGTAGGATCTCTTCTTCCATCAGATATTTTGAGACGTCGAACACGGCGAGTCCGATCACGACCCAGCCCAGCGCTTCGAGCAGCGACTTGGCGACCTGCTCGCCTGCCAGCAGCGACGATCCGAACGTCCACCAGCCATAGATCAAGGTCGCAATCGCAAAGAGCATCAAGGTCGCCGCGACAGCGAGAAAGACAGCGCGACCGAATCCATCGATCGCGCTGACCACGCCGCTACGGCGTTGCACGGCCATCAGCGTTGAGTCGAACTGCCGCTAGCACCCAACGACGCTTGCAGCTTCTCTGCTTCACCGCGCGCGTCGAACGGACGATTGCTGGCCAATACCTTCTGCAAGGTCGCAGCCGCCTGATCCTTGGCGCCCGTCGCAGCCAGCGCGCTGGCATAGTGGACCTGGATGTCGGCTTCGTCGGGCGCCGCCAGCGCAGCACGGCGCAGATAGGTCAGCGCGTCTTGCGGCTTGTTGGTCTGTAGCAACACCCAACCGAGCGTATCGGCGACCTGCGCCGAACGCGGATCGAGACGGTAAGCAGCCAAGGCAGTCTCGGTCGCGCGCGGATCCTTCTGCGCGCCGTACAGCCAGGCGAGGTTGTTGAGCACCAACGCATTGTTCGGCCGCTGCTTGTTCAGCGCTTCGAACATCTGCGTTGCCGGCGGATAGTCTTTATGCACCAGCAGATACTGGCCATAGGCGAGCTGTGCATCGAGATCGTTCGGCTGCTGCTTGGCCCAATCGGCCAACACCGCACGCGCATCGGCCGGCTTGCCGACCTTCTCCAGCCCCTGCGAAATGCGCATCGCAAGCAAGGTCGATGGCTGCTGCGCCTGCGCTGCGCGCCAACGTTCGATTGCTTTGTCGGGTTGGTTTGCCATCGCCAGCACGTCGCCGGGCAAGGCTTGCGCAGCGGGCCGGCGCGGATCGCTGCGCTGGATCTGATCGGCATATTGCAACGCCGGATCCAGACCGCGTTTCAAGGTGGCGCCGGCGCGGTCGCGCAGGAACAGATCATTCTCGGGCGCCAGCTTGCGCGCCTCGTCCAGCGCCTGTTCGGCACCATTCGTATCGCCGGCCAAGGACAAGGCCAGCGCATAGTCGCGACGCACATTGGCGTCGGTTGGCCGCGCATCGACCGCTTGTTTCAAAGTCGCGATCGCGGCGTCATTGTCCTTCTGGTTCATTTCGAACCGGGCCCGGATGCGCAGCAGGTCGGCGTCGTTGCTGGCGGTGAGTTGCGGTTCGCGCAACACCGCAATGCCGCGTGGCACCTCGCCGTTCAGCGCCAAGGCCTCGGCAAAGCCGATCGCGACCGGCAAATCCTGCTGCGCCGATTTATGCGCTGCTTCCCACAGCGGAATTGCATCGCCCAGCTTGCCGCGGGCGCGATCGAGCTGTGTTACCGCGCGCAAGGCGGCAACATTGGCCGGCTGTTTCGCCAGCAGCGCGCGATAGGTCACCGACGCCTCGTCGATCTTGCCTTGCTGCACCTGCAACTCGGCCTGCTCCAAGCGCGCGGGCGCGAAATCGGGATTGGCATCGGCCAGCGCCCGCGCCTTCGCTTCGGCATCGGCCGGCTTGCCGCGCTCGGCCTGCACCATGATCTGGTACAGCGCCGGCAACGGCGCGTTCGGCGTGCGTTTGGCAAGATCGTCGGCAACGCGCTGCGCGTCGTCCAACTTTCCGCCGCGCAAATAGGTCAGGAACAGAACCTCGGCCGCAGGGCCGCTTTTGTCGGCGTCGAGTTTCAGCGACCGTTCGAGATCGACGATCGCAGAATCTTGTTGCCCGGCCTGCAGCTTCGACAGCGCTACGCGCGTCTGCATCGCCGCATCTTGGGGTGATGCTTTGGACGCGGCGTCGAAGGCGGCCAGCGCCTTGTCCGACTTGCCGACGTTGAGATAGGCGCGGCCCAGCAGGTCCTGCGCCTCGGCATCATCGGGCTTGGCTGCAACCGCACGCTCCAGCGCGTCGATCGCTTTTTGCGGCTCGTGTTTTTTTAACGCAGTGACCGCAACCAGCTTTTGCGCCTGCACGTCGTCGGGGAAGCGTGCGACGTGCTTGGCCAGCGCCGCCTGCGCCTGCTCGGGCTGGTTCAGCGCGTTCTTCACCACCGCCTGCAAATACAGGCCGCGCGGCAATTCATTGAGCGCCGGACCAACCTTCTGTAGCTCGTTGTCGGCTTCGCCCCACGAACCTTTGCGCGCCGCCACGAACGCCATCAGATAGTGCGCGGCCGGCAAGCCAGGTGCAGTCGCAACCGCGGCGTCGAGATCTTCTTTCGCCTTGGCCGGTGCATCGGGCTCGTTCGAGGCCAGCGCGATGCGCGCGCGTTCGACATGTGCAAGCGCATTGCGCTTGTCGAGTTCGATCGCATGATCGAAGGCGGTCTTGGCTTCGGCGACGCGGTTCTGCATCAGCTGCGCCTCGCCGCTCAGCATCCAGCCTTCGCTGGTCGGCTCGATCGCTTGCGCGTCGGCGAATTTCCCCGCCGCATCGGCCGGCTTGTTGCGCACCAGCAAGGTGCGGCCCAGCGCCAGCTTGGTCGCGCGCGCCTTCGGGTTCAGCTGCTCGGCCTCCAGCAGCGCCTTCTCGGCTTCGTCGAAATGTTTCATCGACAACTGCGCTTCGCCGATCGAGGTCAGCGCCACCGCACGACGTTCGGGCGTGCCGCCGGCCGGATCGACTTCGCGCAGCACTTTTTCGGGTTGGTTCTGCAACAGCCAGGCGCGGGTCAGCAGCGGCAGGACTTCGACGTCGTCGGCCTTGCGGTCGCGCGCCGCTTTCAATTCGCGCTCGGCACCGACACCGTCGCCCGACAGAACCAGCAACCGGCCCAGCTTGATGCGCAGCTGCACGTCTTCAGGGTCGGCTTTGACCGCGTTGCGATATTGGATCAGCGCAGCCCGGCCATCACCTTTTTTGAGCGCCTCTTCCGCCTGGGTCGCATATTCCTGCGCCGTATTGTCGGCGGCCCGTGCGCGCAACGGCAGCGTCGTCGCCAAGGCGGTTGCCGCGAGCAGTACGGCGATGAAAATCTTCTTTGTCATGACGAGGCGATCTCCGGTTCCGCACTGGCAGCGTCGGCGAGTTCGGCGCGCTGCGCCGAAGGAACGCTGAGCCCGTGCGCTTCAAGCAGCGAGTACAAGGTTGGACGTGAAATCCGCAGCAGCTTGGCTGCGGTGGACATGTTGCCGTGCGCTTGTGCCAGCGCGCGCAGCACGACTTTCTGTTCGGCGCGCGTACGGGCCGCACGCAGGTCGAGCGACTCGCCCTCGTCCTCACCCGATACGGGATCGAGATCGAGATCGGCCGCGGTGAGTTGCGCGCCTTCGGCCATGATCACTGCACGCTTCACGCGATTTTCCAGCTCGCGCACATTGCCGCGCCATGGCGCTGCCGCGATGCCGGCAATCGCATCGGGCGTGAATCCTTTGATGCGGCGATCGAACTGCTTGACGAACTTCTTCAAGAAGAAACTGGCCAGCAGCACCGCGTCTTCGCCACGCTCGCGCAGCGGCGGGATGGTCACGACCATCTCGTTGAGCCGGTAGAACAGATCTTCGCGGAACAGCCCGTCGGCAATGCGCGAATGTAGATCCTGGTGGGTGGCGCAGACGATGCGTGTATCGACCGCAATCGGCGAACGGCCGCCGACGCGCTCGATGACGCGATTCTGCAGAAAGCGCAGCAGCTTGACCTGCAGCGGATGCGGCAGGTCGCCGATTTCGTCGAGAAACAACGTACCTTTATGCGCCTGTTCGACTTTGCCGATGGTGGTCTTCACCGCACCGGTGAAGGCACCCTTCTCGTGTCCGAACAGCTCGCTTTCCAGCAGGTTCTCGGGGATCGCGCCGCAATTGATCGCAATGAACGGACCTTTGGCGCGTGTGCTGTGCTGGTGCACCGCATTCGCCAACACCTCTTTGCCGGTGCCGCTTTCGCCCAGCAGCAGAACCGATACGTCGGTTTTGGCGACGCGCTCGATCGAGCGGCAGACTTTCAGCATCTCGGGCGACGCGGTGATCAGCCCGTCGATCGCCGAACGCTGATCGCCTTGTTGCAGCCGGCGGTTTTCTTCTTCCAGCGTGTGCAGTTTCAGCGCCCGATCGAGGATCGTCTTCAAGACGTCGATATCGATCGGCTTCTGGTAGAAATCATAGGCCCCCGCCGCGACGGCTTTCAGCGCAAAGTCGCGCGTCTCGTTGCCGGTCGCGATGATGACTTTGGTGCCAGGCTCTTGCGTCAAGATCTGCTGCAGCGCCGCCAGCCCTTCGCTAGCGCCGTCGGGATCGGGCGGCAGACCGAGATCGACGATCGCGATCGCAGGCCGTTCGATCGGCAGCAGTTTCAACGCTTCTTGCCGCGTCGACGTCGCAAGAATGTGCCACGCGTCGCCAAGCGCCCAGCGATATTGCCGGCGCAGCCCGTCATCGTCTTCAAGGATGAGAAGTTTGGGTCGGTCCATTACTGGGAAACTCGAGTTGAGAATGGAAGGGCAGCAGCGACAGCAAGATTTTCGTTCTTCATTCGGGTTTCCCCCACTCTTGGGAGAACAAGTCGCATCGTCGTGCCCACGCCGGGCTCGCTGACGACGACAAGATCGCCACCAGCAGCACGCGCGGTTTCACGCACCTGGTAGGCGCCAATTCCGTGTCCGCCTTTGGTCGAGCGGAACGGACGGAACAGTTCGGTTGCGACAAAGCCGGGTGCCATGCCGCGACCGCGATCGATCACTTCGATCGCGAGCGCCGTTTCGGTTTTCTCAAGACGCACATCGATGCCGATCCCGTCGGGCGACACTTCCAGCGCATTGTCGATCAGATGTTCGAGCGAACGTTCGAACTGCGCCGCGTCGAGCGCGACCGTGGCTCCGCCCGCCTCGTCTTCGACCCGCACCGTTGCACCGGTTTGGGCGCGGCGCGCAGCAACCGCGCGCACGATCGACGCCGGCTCGCATTCGGCCGCGGCTAGGGATCGCGCCTGGCGCAGCTGGGCCAGCGTCTTGTTCATGGATTGCACGGCATGGGCGACGGTTTCGATCACGTCAGCCTGGAACGCCGGATCGTGCCGATAGGTCTCGGCGTTGCGCAGCATCAACGACAATTGGCTGACGACATTCTTGAGGTCGTGCACGACGAAGGCGAATCGCTTGCCATAGGCTTCAAAGCGGCGCGCGTCGGCAAGCTCGACCGAGGTCTGTTCTTCGGCGACATAGCTGGCAGTTTGCAGCGCCAGCACGCGCAGCAGGTCGTAGGTTTCAAAATCGACCTGGCTCGCCGCGCGCGGCTGCGCCAACACGACAAAGCCCAATACTTGTCCGCCATGCGCCAACGCCACCGCGGCCCAGGCGCGTTTCAGGTTGCGCAACACCGGCGGCACGGAATCGAGATCGACCTGGCGTTCGAGATCGAGAATCCACGCACCGTTGCGGAATGCGTCGAGGAATCCAGCTGGCAGCGATCCGCCCGCTGGCGGCATTGGCTCATTCCACGTCGCCACGCAGCGGCAGGTCGAACCGTCACGCAGCCACAACCAACCGCCGGGACTGTCGACCGGATCGGCGACGGCGCGGATGATGCGCGCCTGCAGCGTTCCTTCGACGTCCGACAAGGTGCCGAGATAGCCCAGCCACACTTGCCGCCAGTCGTAGCGATGGCTGAAGAAATTGCGCGCGACGATCGCTTTGAGGCGTGACCGCACGACGCCTGACGTGACTGCGATGGCAACGACGACGACGGCTGCGAACAGCAGCACCGCCTCGAGCATCGGGCCCCATTCGACCTCCAGCGCGCGCACCACGCCGCCAAGCGCGGCCATGCCCAGCAAAAAGCCGCCGCAGATCATCAAGGTGGCGGAATGGAAGACCACGTCGCGGCTGACATGGATGTCGACCTTCCAGCCACGATTACGCGCTGCGCCCAAGGCCAGCAGCGGCACCAACATCATCGCAATCGGCGCACGCGCAACGACCAAGCCCGGCGTCATGCGCCGGAACAGCAGCGTGTCGGCATAGAGCACGATCTCGAACGCGAAGAGGCCGAGCAGCGCCAGCAGCACCGGCTTCAAATTCCAGCGTCCCGCTGCATCGGCGTTGCGATAGAGATTTTCCAGCAACAGCACGCCGGCGACCGCGATCGCGATGCGCAGCACGATTTCACCGAGCGCCGCCCAGGACGGGGTCGGCAGAACCAGCAACGCCAACTCAGCAGCCAGCGCAGCGCCCGACAGCAAGGCGGTGACCAGCAGGAATTGGTGCTTCAACTTCGGCGCTGCTTCGCCCAACGCGCGGACATTCAGCTGGGCGAGAAAACCGCACCAGGCGAGCGGCATCGCGGTTTCCAGCAATGGCACCAGCGACAGGTTGGGCGCCACCGCCCAGCACAACGCCCAGATCACCGTCACGCTGCATGCAGCGATCAGCCAGCGTCCGGTCGCGCTGACTGGCCGCTTCAACAACGCCAATGCGGCGAGCGCCGCATACGCGATCGCGCAGGCGAGATGCAGCAAGAGTGATGCGTCAGCGAGAGCCATGGTCCCGCTGAAACGCCGCGCAACTGGAAAATGCACCGCGTCTGTAAAAAAAGCTTACGCGCGCAAGGGCAATCCCGCGGGATTGCCGCGCCAATTTGAATCGTGAGTCGCTAATCCGGAAGTCCAAAGGACCTCCGGGCGAGACACGTTAGAAAAAAAGGCCGGCACCTTTCGGTGCCGGCCTGAGAAAACCGCTACACGGAGAGGAATACTTACCGCGCGCCCTCTTGGAGCAAGATCACCCGCACGGTCGAGATCAGAATGATCAGGTCGAGAAACAGGCTGCGATTCTTCACGTAGTAAAGATCGTAGGAGAGCTTGTTGCGCGCATCCTCGAGCGACGCACCGTAGGGATAATTGACCTGCGCCCAACCGGTGATGCCCGGCTTCACGCTGTGGCGTTCGCGATAGAACGGGATCGCTTGCGTCAGCTGTTCGACGAAGAACGGACGTTCCGGGCGCGGACCGATGAAGCTCATATCGTCCTTGAGCACGTTCAGCAGCTGCGGCAGCTCGTCGATACGGACTTTGCGAATGAAGGCGCCGACGCGGGTGACGCGGTTGTCATTGGCCCGCGCCCATTGCACGCCCGCCTTCTCGGCATCGACGCGCATCGAACGGAATTTCAGCACGTTGAAGCTACGGCCGTTCAGACCGACGCGCTCTTGGCGATAGAAGATCGGGCCTTCGCTTTCGGCTTTGATCAGCACCGCGGTGATCAGCATCAGCGGCAAGGTCAGGATCAGCATCGCGCTGGCGACGATGATGTCGAAGGCGCGTTTGACCGCCGCCGAAATCGCACCCTGCGTGAAGCCGCTCGAAAAGATCAGCCAGGACGGCTGCAGTGCTTCGAGATCGAGGCGACCCGTCTCGCGCTCGCAGAAGGTCTGGTAGTCGATCACGGCCAGACCGTTCATGCGCGCGGCCAGCAATTCGTCGACCGGAAGACCGCGGCGATCGTCGACCGCAACCACGATCTCGCTCGCCTTCAAGGCTTTCACTTCCTCGACCCAGCTGCCTGCGGCCGCGTCGGTCGGCGCATGTGCGGGTTCGTAATAGCCGACGACTTCGAAATAGTGATTGAGACCCTGGCTCACCCAGCCGCGGATCGAACTGGCTTTGGTGCCTTCGCCCAACACAAAGACGCGGCGCTTGAATGCAGCGGTGCGCAGCGCGTGATTGCAGACGAAGCGCGTGAAGAGAATGACCGCCATCCAAACGGCGGGCGCTTTGATGATCCACCAAGCGCGCGAGTTGTCGCTGGCATAGAGCGCGTCGTGAAAGACCCAGATCGCCGCGAGATTGGCGGGCACGATCAACAGCAGCGCGACCAGCGTCTTGGTCGCCGTGCCGCGATAGTCGCTGATCGTGGTTGAGTCGTAGAGACCCATCGCAAACATCGACAACACGGCGATGCCCGCGAAGATGACCGAGGTCTGGACGAATTCGCCGCGCAGATCGGCAGAGATGAGCGAAGGCTGCACGCCAGCCGAAAGAAGCCAATCGAGGACCAGGGCGATGGCCAAGATCTCTGCCATACCCAGCAGCAGCATCTTCACCGGCATCGAATGGCCAAAGACTTTGAGCATGAGCTTCTCTCTAGTGCGTGCGCTGGAGCCGCCGCCGCGGCCCGAAGTGTTTGTCGAGTGGAGGCTGCCGGTTCGGCCCGCCTCTTATAGTTACCAAAGTATTAAGTCGAAGATATGCAGTAGGTCATTGCGAGCAATCTCCGCCTTCGACTAGGCATGTACATGGTTCTGGCGAGAACTCGCTTGGTCTCTCAACGGTATCTTCACTTCACAACTGTCCAGCGTTACTTCAAGCAGTAAGAAACTGGACAAGTGTCGGAGAAGATTACACCTTCGAGACTTCGTTTTCGTGCGCCGCTCCCTCAACTTCGTGAACGCACGTTTGTTCCGACCCGAAAATCAGCACCGAGATGAACCGCACCGACATCGCCGAGCTGTTGCTGCCGCCTGTCGGCTTGTTGTGGCTGTTGTTGGCCGCCGCATTCGCTGCACACACACGTCGTTCGCGCGCGTTGGTGCTGCTCGTGTTTGTCAGCATGTGGATTCTCGGCACACCAATGATTTCGCGAATAGCGCTGCGTTCGCTCGCTCTTGCTGATGGCGCGAGGCCGTCAATTGCGGCCGGCGCGCTGCTCGTTCTCGGCGGCGAGGTCGCGCGCGACGATCGCGGCTACGAAGCCGGCGCTGCGTCCGAAGCCCGCGTCCGCGAAGCGGCACGCATCGCAAAAAATTTGCGGCTGCCTGTCATTGTCACAGGCGGCATGCTCGATCAGGGCGAACCAGCGGTCGCCGCGTTGATGGCGAAGAGCTTCGCCGAACGCGGCGTCGAGGCGCGCGTCGAAGATCGCGCAAAAGATACCTGTGAAAACCTTCGCTATGGCGCCGCGCTCGCACGCGAGGCTGGGCTCGAAGGTCCGTTGTTGCTCGTCACCCATGCCTGGCACATGCGCCGCGCAATGATCGCCGCGGACATCTTAGGTGTCCCTGCTCTGCCTGCACCGTTGCCGCTGGAAGCGTTGCCGCGCACCACGTTTCGCGCCTTTCTGCCGGCGCCGCGCGGCTGGGGCGAATCCTACTGGGCGCTGCATGAATGGCTGGGCGTGATTCTCTATCGCGCGGGAATGTGCCGATGAGTCTCACTTGGTTCGACTCGCTCGACGCGCTGCCCGACGACACAGCGCCGCTGTTCGCCGGCACCTTGTTCGATCAACGCTTTTGGTACGCGACCGTGATTGCGCACGGACTTGCTGTGAATTGCAGGCCGCGCTTCGCGTTGCTGCGCGACGCGCAAGGCGCGCCGCGCGCGCTGCTGCCGGGACAGATCTGCGATGGCGTGCTGCAAAGCCTCACCAATTGCTATAGCTGCGCCTGGGCGCCGCTGACGGTTGCCGACGATGCGCGGGATGCTGCGCGCGATCTGGCGCAAGCGTTGGGCCCGATCGCTGCGCGCTACGAAGCGCTCGACCCGGCCGACGAACGCGCCGCCGGGTTTCTCGAAGGGCTCGGCAACGGCAGCAGCAGCGCGCTGCGCTTCGAACAATTCGGTCACTGGCACGAAGAAATCGGCGCGCGCGATTTCACCGCCTATATGCAGGGCCGTCCCGGGGCGCTGCGATCGACGGTCGAACGGCGCGGCCGCAAGCTGATGAAACGCGGCGCGCAATTCGACTGGATCCGCGACGGCGACAAGCTGCGCTTTGCGCTCGAAGCCTATGACGCGATCTACGCCACCAGCTGGAAAGAGCCCGAACCCTTTCCGCGCTTTCAGGCCGAATTCGCACGCGCGGCCAGCGAAGTTGGCGTGTTGCGAATGGCGCTGCTGCTGCTCGACGATCAGCCGGTTGCGGCGCAGATCTGGACCGTGCTGGACGACCGCGCCTCGGTTCTCAAACTGGCGCACGACCAGAAATATGACGAGCTGTCGCCGGGCACCGTGCTGACCGCGCTGGCGCTGGAACGGCTGATCGACGACGACCAGGTCGCCGAAATCGATTTCGGCCGCGGCGACGATCCTTACAAGCGGCTTTGGGCGCACAACCGGCGCGGCTTCGTCGGCGTCGAGACGGCTCGCTGGACGCGACCGGCCGAAGCAATGCGCATCGTCCGGCATGCCGCGGGATCGCTGTTACGGAAAGTCCGATCCTGACGCGCGACCTTCTCGGCGGGCGAGCGTTCTGCCCGCAATGCGAATTCTCTACAGCCACCGTGTCCAGTCGAAGGACGGGCAGAGCGTCCATATCGAAGAGCTGACCGGCGCGCTGCGCCGCCAGGGTCACGTGCTCGATATCGTCGGGCCGGCTTTCTACGAGCAGGCCGGTTTTGGCGGTGGCGACAAGTCGCTGGTTTCGAGCTTGAAGGCGCATCTACCGGGCGCTGCGTATGAACTGGCCGAGCTTGGCTACAACGCTGTCTCGATTCCGCCCCTGCTGCGCGCCGGTCGCGCCAACCGGCCCGACGTGATCTACGAGCGCTACAATCTGTTTCACCTTGCCGGCCTGACGGCGCGACGCGTGTTGAAACGTCCATTGCTGCTGGAAGTGAATTCGCCGCTGGCCGAAGAGCGCGCGCGCCACGGCAATCTGAAACTGCAGCGCCTCGCCAAACGCATCGAAGCAGCGACCTGGCGTGGCGCCGATCTGGTTCTGCCGGTCACCAACGTGCTTGCCGATCATGTGCGCGCCGCCGGCGTGCCCGACGAGCGTATTCATGTCGTGCAGAACGGCATCGATCCGCGGCTCTACGCATCGCTGGATCCGCGTCCCTTCCGCGCGAGGCTGCAACTCGGCAGCGGCGAGATCGCCATCGGCTTTGTCGGCTTCGTGCGCCCCTGGCACGGGCTGGATCGCGTGTTGGACCGGATGGCGCGCGATCGCCGCGCCAATCTGCGTTTGATCATTGCCGGCGATGGGCCAGCGATTTCCGATTTGAAGGCGCAGGCGAAAGCGCTCGGCATCGCATCGCGGGTGCAGTTCCTTGGCCTGGTCGAGCGCGCCGACATTCCGGGTCTGCTGGCGTCGTTCGACGTTGCGCTGCAGCCGCACGTCGTCGCCTATGCGTCACCGCTGAAGCTGTTCGAATATATGGCCGCCGCGCGCGCCATCGTTGCGCCCGCCACGCCCAACATTCGCGAAGTGCTGACCGACAAGACCGATGCGCTGCTGGTGCAGCCGGACGATCCCGATGATTTGTGGGGCGCGATCACCGCGCTGGCCGACGACGCGGCGCTGCGCACGCGGCTTGGCGACGGCGCGCGCAATACGCTGCTGACGCGCGACTATACGTGGGACGGCAACGCGCGACGGATCGCGTCGCTGGCGGAGATGCTAGGCGCGCGCCATGCCGCGGGGAAAGATGCGCGCGACTTTGCGGCGAACCGCCGGCAGGTGATCGAGTAGCTGCTGTTCCGGCCCACGCGGGCGGCCGCAGACGAACCACAACAGGCTCTGCACCACCACGTGCACGACCGCACCGCCGCCGCAGATCGCCAAAGTTTGCAGCAGCAACGGCCCGACCGACGTTTCCGGCGGCCAGGCGGCGATCGCGACGCGCACTGCAAACGCCATCGCGCCTGCCGCAACGAAGGTCCGCCACACGACCGACAGCGGTTCGGCCGCGCGCATGCCGACCAACGGCAGCAGCTTGGCGAACCACATCACCGCATTCAGCAGCGCCGTCGCGGCCAGCGCCGCAACCGCCCACAAGACGCCGCCATACACGCCCGCGACGATCACCAGCGCGACGCGCAGCACGATGTTGCCGGCCATGATCCGCACGAACCGCTTCTGCTCGCCGCGCACCAGATAGATGTTGTGCGTAAACTGGCCGATCGCATCGAACAGCGCATACATGGCGCATAGCGCAACGATCGGCGCCGCATCCTCCCATTTCGGCCCCAGCCCCAGCTGCTGCACCAGCTCGCACGCAGCGGCGAGACCGACCGACATCGGAATCACCAGCAGCATCAAAAAGCCGAAGCCCGACAGGATCTGTGCGCGCAAACTCCCCAGATCGTCTTTGACTTTGGCATAGCCGGCATAAAACGGCCGGCGCACCGGCGCCGCGACTTCGGATGCGGGCAAGGACGCGATCTGGTTGGCGACCTGGAACGTACCGACGGCGCTAGCGCCAGCGGTGCGACCGAGCAGCAAGGTCATCAAATAGGAATCGACCATCGTCAGCAGATTGGTGACGAACAGCCACTTCGAGAAATCGAACAGATCGCCGAACGCACCCAGCGACAGGCGCGGCCGAAACGGATGGATCGCGTAAGACAGCGGAATGGTGATGACGCGCGCGGCAAAGGCGCCGATCACCAGCGCCCAATAGTTGCGCAGAATGATCGCAGCCGGGATTACGATCAGAAACGACGCGATCTTGTTGACGAGCTGGTACCAGAAGATGCGATCGAAGCGCAGGTCGCGCTGATATTCGATCAGCCCGACATTCTCGAATCCCGACAGGATCGGCGCCAACGACAAGACGTAGATCATGTTCTCGACCCGCGGCTCGGCCAGGAACTCGGCCATCAACGGCGCCGTCACGATCATAATCGCGGCGATCACAAAGCCGCGCAGCACGACCAGGGTCCAGGCTGTGTCGTAATGCGCGCGCGTCGGCTCGCGCATCTGCACCAGCGCCAGGTTGATCGACACGTCGCTAGCAAGATCCAACATCGCGTAGGCCATTGACGCCAACGCAGCCAGACCGAAATCCTGCGGTGCCAGCAGACGCACCAGCACCAAGGTCGAAATCAGGCCGAGGAAGCGAAAGGCGGTGCGCAGCCCCACCATCCAGGCGGCGCCAACGGCGACTTTTTTGCCAAGCCCCGACCCTTGCAGCTCTTCCGACGCGATCGGAACGGTGCCGGCTTGCGGTGCTTCGCTCACGGTTTGCGCGGCGTGTCGTGAGACCGCAGATCCCACCGGCCCGGCCGCACCGGAAAGCGCAACCCGTCCCGCTTGGATTCGTGATCGGCTGCAATCGATCGCAACGCGATCCACCAGATCGCGAAACTGATCAAGGCCAGAAGCAGTGCTTCGCCAAGTGCAAGCATGATCCTACGCCTGGGCCGCGCGGCTGGCGCTCGCTCGTTGCGCCTTGCGGCGTTCGATCCGCTGTTTCAGACGGCGCAACGCCGCCGCATCAAAGATCGTCAGCACGCCGTTCCATTCGAGCTTGAGCTTCGGCAGCTCAGTTTCGGCAAGGTCGAGAATGTCGGCCGGCAACGCGCGCAGCCCGTCGCGCAGCAAATGCGGATAAAGCATCCGGTTGTGCAGGCGCCGGTTGGCGTAGCGCCGCATACGGTTGCGGTAGCGCTTCCAGCACGACGGCTTCCAGATACTGTACGGCTCGAAGAAGAACCCGGCCTTGTCGGCATAGGTGATGCGATCGAAGTTCTCGGGCCCGGTCGGGTCCATGTCGCGCAGGATCAAGGTGCGCAACAGACCGTCGTCGCCGAACATGTGCCGCGGAATTCGGAAGCTGGTTTCGCGGAAGCGCCGCACCAGGTCGCCGCGCAGCGCGTAGAGGTTTCCGGCAATCGCGTGGGTGTTGATGATCGTATCGCGGAACGCGTCGAGCGTACGGCCGGTATAGGGCAGCGCGGCAAAGGCCTGCGCCGCCGGCGCCTCGTCCATCCGCGCCTTCAATGCGGCCAACGATCCGCGCACAACCTGCATGTCGCCATCCATGAAGAAGACGATTTCGGCGTCTTCCGGGCAGATCTCGTGCACGAACACGTTCCAGGCGTTGTTCTTGTCGCCCAGTTCGAGATGGACCGGATGGATCTGCGGGTGATGGCGCGCATAGCGCTCGACCTCGGCCCAGGTACCGTCGGTGCAGCCATTCACCAGCACGTAGATGGCAAGCTGGTGCTCGCCCACCGGCTCGGTCAGCAGCGTATCAAGGCAGGCGCCGATCAAATCTGCTTCGTTGTGCGCGAAGACTGCGATCGGCCAGGGTGTGCGCGTCACTGGCTATCCGTTGCGGTCAATTTTCCGGTCCGCAACGAACTGCGCCCCGCGCATGAAAGTTCCTGCGACCCAGTAGATTTCTGCACTTCGGACATGTGGTTTGCCGTCACACCGAAGTCACGGTCGCACCCCCTTCCCCTGACTCGCGGAGTTTGAAAAGTGTGCAAAGCGAAAAGGACCTACGGCGAGAACCACAATAAAGACTGCGTATAAGCGCGCTTAACGCTGAAGCTTTCAAAGCTTCACCTCGCCGACGACGAACAACGACGAGGGATTGAGGGATGTCCGTTCTTTGGGTCGGCCAAGCCGAACAATTCAAAAGCCTGTCCGCAGCCGTCAAAGCAGCAGCTGCAGGCGACACGATCAATATTCGCGCGGGCGTCTATCGCGACGACGACGTGCGAATCGACAAGCCGCTGACCATCGTTGGTGTCGGCGGTCTCGCGCATCTCGAAGGAACCAAAAACCTCGCCAACGGCAAAGGCCTGCTGATCGTCAACACGACGGGTCAGGTGACGTTGGAAAATTTGGAATTTTCAGGGGCCAAAGTCAGCGACCACAACGGCGCCGGCATCCGCTGGTCTGCGGGCGATCTGACGATCAAGAGCAGCTACTTCCATGACAATCAGGAAGGCATTCTGTCGCTCGACATTCCGAATGGCCATCTCAAGATCGAAAGTTCCGAATTCGCCAATAACGGCTACGGCGACGGCTATTCGCACGGCATCTACATCAACAAAGTCGCGTCGGTCGAGGTCAACAACTCGTACTTTCACGACACTGTGTCCGGCCATCTGATCAAAAGCCGCGCCGCCCTGACCACCGTCACCAATTCAACCTTGATCGACAGCGATTCCAGCTACGCGATCGACACGCCCAATGGCGGCGTCGTGACCATCATCGGCAACAAGATCCAGCAAGGCGCTGGCACCGACAATCCCGCGATCATTCACTATGGCGGCGAGACGTCGAAGGGCACGTACGACGCCAATACGCTGACGATCGACGGCAATACGATCGTCAATCAGAAGAGCGGCGGCTATGTCCTCGCCGAACAGCTGACGCCGACAGCAACCGATATCAGCGGCAATGTCTTCTACGGCGTCGGCAAGTTCTCGAACGTGGCGAGCGTCGTTGCGCACGACACGGTGAATCTGCCGGCCCTGCCCGACCTGCTGAACGGCGTGCAGGCGATGAACGGAACTGTCGGTGCGCCGGTTGTCTCCGTCGATGCCAATGCAGTCGCGCGTCTCTACGCCGTCGCGCTCGATCGTATGCCCGATGCCGATGGTCTGACCTTCTGGGTCAACCAGGAAAAAGCAGGCATGTCGCATGCGGCCGTGGCACAGGACTTCGTCAACTCGCCCGAGTTTCGCACCAACACGGCCGCGCTCGACAATCATGGTTTTCTGAGCCTGCTCTATGACACTGCCTTTCACCGCGCCCCGGATGCGGTGGGTGAACAAGCGTGGCTGAATTTTCTCGGCGCCGGCCATAGCCGCGGCGAAGTGCTGATCGGCTTTGCCGACAGCGCCGAGATGAAGGCCGCCACCGCGAGCTGGAACTACACCGGCTGATTCTTTCTGCCGCGCGGGTGAAGCGCCCGCGCCGCACGAACCAAAGACGATCGGACGCACGCGGCGGAACGCCGAACCACGTCCGGATTCCCAACAAACAAGGACCTGACGATGCCGAAAACCATGTGGGTCGGCGCGAACGAGACGTACAAGTCGCTGAACGACGCCATCAAAGCGTCGACGGCCGGCGACACGATCAATGTTCGTGCGGGCACTTATTACGAAACCAGCGCTTCGATCGACCACGACCTGACCATCGTCGGCGTCGGCGGCATGGTGAAGTTGGTGAACACGCAATCCCTTGCCAACGGCAAGGCGATGCTGATCAGTCACGGCAATGTGACGTTGAAGAATCTCGACATGTCGGGGGCCAAGGTTGGCGCCGGCAACGGCGCCGCGGTGCGTCTATCGGACGGCAATCTGAAACTGGACAACGTGTTTATCCATGACAATCAGGACGGGATCCTGACCTTGGACAATGCGACGGCGACCTTGACCGTCAATCACAGCGAGTTTGCCCGCAACGGCGTCGGCGATGGCTATAGCCACGGCATCTACGCCAATCACATCGCCAGCGTCACCATCACCGACTCGTATTTCCACGACACCAAAGTCGGTCATCACGTGAAGAGTCGTGCGGCCAATACGACCGTCACCGGCACGATCTTCGATGACGGCAGCGGCGGCACGTCGAGCTACGCGATCGATCTACCCAACGGCGGCAAGGCGACGATCGAAAATAATTGGTTTCATCAAGCGTCGACGAGCCAGAACCCGCTCGTGGTGCATTTCGGTGGCGAAGGCGGTTATTACGCGACCAACAAGCTGCATCTCGATCACGACGTGCTGGTCAACGATCTGTCGGGCGGCACCTTCGCCTATAACGGCATCAGCGGCGCCAGTGCCGAAATCGATCACGTCGCAACCTACGGCACCAAGACGACGGTGTTCGCCGGAACCGGCAGCGCGCACGACAACAGCACGCTCGCGAGCGCGATGGCGAAACCTGCCTGGTCGCTGTGGAGTGTCGGCGCCGACGGATCGACGTCGGGCATCGCCAGCCAGACTGCCGCGCTGATCGCAGCTGTAACCGGCGGCACAGTATCGCTACCGGCCGATCCGGCCCCGCCCACGACGCCGCCGCCGACCACCGTCAGCACCGACTTCACCAAAGCGGCGGTGATCACGCCGACGCAAGACAATCAGGTCATGTCGAACGCCAGCGGCAATGACAGCTTCACGTTCGTCAATCTGTCGGTCGATCACACGACGATCGTGCATTTTTATACCAAGTACGATCATTTCGATCTGCGCGCGTTGGGCCTTGGCACCAATGCGCTGAGCGACGGGCACGTGACATTGCAAGCAGCCGGGACCGACACGATCGTCTTCGTCGATTCCGACGCAGCCGGTGCCGCTGCACCGGTGCAGCTGGTGAAAATCCAAGGCGTCACACCGACCGCATTGGCTGGTGCTGACTGGCATTTCTAACGATGAGATTGGGCGGCAGCTCTTCGGAGCTGCCGTTCACTTCTGCGACGAGAAAGCCGAGCTTTCGATCAAGCGCGCCATATGTTCGGGCGCAACATCTTCGCCCCATGCCTGGCGCATGTCTTTGGCGTGCTTCTCGAGGTCGTTGAGTTTGTTCTGCAGACCGCCGCGCACCATCTGCGCCGCGACTGGCGGAATCAGCAGGCACAGCGCATAGCCCAGCGCCGCACCGCCCCACGCCCACATCCAGGGACGAACCTGTGCGATCAACGAGATCGCACCGGCGACCGAATTCCAACGGCCCCACAATTCGAGCAGCACCGGCGTCGAACCCGCTGCATTCAGCGCCGCGATGCACAGCGTCTGGCTGCGCTTGGGATCACGGTCGAAGAAATAAGACAGGATCGACGGAATCATCGCGAAAGCTGCGGTGATGGTCGTCGGCAGAAAAACCGCGCCCAGCCCCACCAGCATCAACGTCATGATGCTGTTTTCGATCGTCCGGCGGCCTTTCGGCGGGCCGAAATTCGTCTGGGTGGGTTTGAGTGCGGTTGCCATGATTTCGAATCCAGTCCGGCCAAGATCTGCCGGCTGGCGTTAAGAAAGCTCGAACGACGGCGGAATTCAACCGCTTAGAGCTGCGCAATCCGCTCTTCAACGGCCGCAAAACTGGGCTCCAGCTGTCCCAATTCTGCATTTGCAGCGCCGAGATTGCCCTCAAAGAGCGCCATTTCGATCGTTCGTGCGACCTCGCCCAGGTGCCGCGCGCCGATCGTGAGCGATCCACCTGCGACGGCATGTGCGCTTCGGCCTGCCGCGGTCAGGTCCCCCGCTTCGACCGCCTGGAACAGCGCCTTGAGCTGTTCGCGGGTGGTGTTCGCGTAATCCTGCGCAATGCGGCGCGCCTCGTCGGGCTCGAACAGATCGGCATAGGGCGAGAAATCGAAGATCGCGAGATCGTCGACCGCAGCCGCAGCCGCCTCTTCCACCGCCACTGCATGCGGATCGGCGCCGATCCATTTCGTCAGCATCGCGCGCAACCGGCGCGGATCGATCGGCTTGTGCAGAAAATCATCCATGCCGCTGTCGAAACACCGGCGTTGTTCTTCCTGCATCACGCTCGCCGACAGCGCGACGATCGGCATCGGCGGCAGACCCGATCGCGCTTCGCGTGCGCGCACCATGCGCGTCAGCCCGAACCCGTCGAGCACCGGCATATGGCAGTCGGTCAACAGCAGGTCGAATGTCTCGCCCGCTTCGATCAGCTTCAGCGCCTGCGCGCCGTCTTCGGCCAGCACCGCCGTCAGGCCTAGCCGTTCGAGCATCTTGCGCACGACGACGCGGTTCGACGGATGGTCTTCGGCCACCAGCACGCGCGCGCCGACGCGCGGTGCAAGCGCCTCGACCGCTTTCTCGTCGGCTTGCGTCGACAGGCTCGCGGGCGCTTTGCGTCCGGCTGCAAGCGCAACCGCGGCAATCAATTGCGACGGCCGCGTCGGCTTGGCCGCGATCGGGCGATCGCGGTCGGTGCCTTCGGGCTGCATGCCGCGCGGCAACAGCAACACCGATGGACCGTGCCCGCCGTCGCTTGCTGCTTCGAACAACTGAATCGCGCCGTCGTGATTGGCGATCATCGCACCCGCCGCGCGCAACGGCGCCGACAGGCCGGCGCGTAGCACCGGTGCGATCGCGTCGAGCGAAACCGCGACGCCCGCCAGCACTTTGTTCGTGTCGGGCGGCACGACTTCGTTCAAGGGTAGTTCGACCCAGAAGGTCGAACCGATGCCGGGCACGCTGTCGACGCCGATCTTGCCGTCCATCATGTCGACGATGCGGCGGCAAATCGCGAGACCAAGGCCGGTGCCGCCATAGCGCCGCGTCGTACCCGCTTCGGCCTGTTCAAACGGACGGAACAGGCGCGCAATCTGCGCCGCATCCAACCCGATGCCGCTATCGACGATTTCGATGCGCAACGTGTCGCCCACGCGATTCAGCCGCAACGCGACGTGGCCGCGTTCGGTGAATTTGATCGCGTTGCCGACGAGATTGTTGAGCAGCTGGCGCAAGCGCGCCGGATCAATCTTGATCGCCCGCGGCAAAAGCGGGTCAACTTCGACCGCGAGCTCGATCTCTTTCGCCCAGGCGCGCGGCGCCAGCAAATCGGCCACGCCGAATACGATTGGCTCCAATTCGCTGACCACCGAGTCGATCGCCAGCTTGCCCGCTTCGATTTTTGAGAAGTCGAGAATGTCGTCGATGATCGACAACAAAGCGCGCGCCGAGCTGGTGGCCACATCCAGCATTTCGCGCTGCTCGTGGGTGAGCTGCGTGTCTTCGACCAGATCGAGCATGCCCAGAACGCCGTTCATTGGCGTGCGGATTTCGTGGCTCATCGTGGCCAGGAATTCCGCCTTGGTCTTGGCCGCGTCGGATGCCGCGGCGCGCGCTTCTTCCAGTTCGATCGCGTGCGCTTTGAAGACTTGTGCCGCGTCGGCGATGCGACCGATTTCGTCGCGCCGCTTCTGCCCCGGCACTTCGGTTGCGTGATCGCCGGCGGCCAGCTTGTTCAGCACGCTGGTCAGCTGCGACAGTCGGTACGCAACATCGAGACCGGCGATCTTCAATCCGACCGTCGCCAAGATCACCGTTGCAAGCACCAGTGCGAAAGCCAGCAACATCGCATCGTCGCCATGCTTGGTCTGGCGATCGATGAGAAGCGCGGTTTCCTTGCTCGCGACTTCTGATGCGTGGCGCGTCGCGTTGACCGCGAGGCTGGCTTCGTCAAACCACCCTGCGCTGTCGAGATGGTACGGCACCAGCGATTCACTGGCGGCGAGAATTTCGCGGCGGCGCAGATCATACGGCCCGATAAAGGCCGCGCGCTCGAGCGCCAGATAGGCTTTGGTCGTCTCCGGACCAAGCTCCGACGCGATCAGGGCAAGCTTGCTGCGCGCCGATTTGATGACGCCGCGCCATTCCGCCAGACGCTGCAATTCTTCCAGGCGGATGGTGCGCTTTGCCGCGATCGCACCCGCGATCAAGCCGCGCTCGCGGCCGAGATTTTCGCCCAGCTCCCACAACGCGTCTTTGATTTCGAACGCAACGCCGATCGGATGGTCCATGCCCGGCGGCAAGGATCGTTCGATGGCACGACGCAGCGTGTGGGCGCGTTCGATTTCCGACGTCAACGCGTCGAACCATTCGCCGCGCAACGTCGCATCGGTCTGGCGAGCATCGAACCGGCGCGTCAAAAGTTTTACGTTGCGCTCGATCGAGTCAAACGTGCCGACCACCTCGGCGCGATCCTTCAATGGTCCGTCTCTGACGATCAGTTCCAGCTCGTCGAACATTTCAAGCGCGGTGTCGCGGCGCTTGATGTATGCGGGCGGCGCTTCGCCGCCCGGCGACGACAAAGCGAGATTGCCGAGCCCGCGCATCGCGGCAAGTTCGACGTCGAGCGCAAGCTGCAGATCCGAGACCTGGTTGATGTGCCGCGCCAACCGCGCGTCCAAGCTGGAACGCGACGCGTCACTGGCACGCCAAGCAGCGGTGAGGATTAGACCGCCAGCCAGCAAAAGAACGATGCCGACAAGGCGAAGCGCGATCGACCGGGACATACATCTCCCCTGGGGCTTCCCTGCTAACAGGTGCCGATTTCGGGGAAGTTACCGAGCCTCGATTGTAATCCCGTCCTGAATTGCACCCATCTCAAGCAGGTCGCGCAGCTGACCCATCAGCCACGGCGAGACGGTGGTGCCGGCCGACAGCACCTGCGAGCCCGATTTGGCGTTGACCGCGACGGCCAGGACCATGCCTTCGGCGATCTCGCTGATCGAAACCTGCTTGGTCTTGGGGCCGGCCGGCGCCATGGGCGCGATCGGTCGGTTCGGCGGCAACGGAGCCGCAGTGACCGGTGGCGCCCCGCCGCCCAGCGACGACAGCGGTCCGACATCGAAGGTGGGCACCATGATCTTTTCGTAATGCCCCGCCGCCTTGGGCGTCAGCTTGGTGTCGAGCGCGCGGGACAGGCGGCGCTCCAACCCCGGTGCTGATACGGGTTTGACCAGAAACGCGCTGACATCGAGCGACAGCGCAACGCCGACCAGCTCGTGCTCGGCATGGCCGGTCAGCAACAGAAACGGCGTGCCGCGATCGACGTCGTCGACGCCCATCCGTACCTCTCGCAGCAGCTCGAGGCCGTTGCGGCGCGGCATGTCGATGTCGCTGATGACGACGCAAGGCCCGGTCAAGCAGATCAGCGGCCAGGCTTCGATGCCATCGGCCGCCAGCACCACGTTGGTGTGGCCGAGCTTCTTCAGCATGGCCCGCACCATCTCCCGGATGGTCGGATGATCGTCGACGACGACAAATCGCATGGACTTGCCGTAGCTGGCGCGGCTCCCGGCATCAAGCCTGTCCGCTGGTCAGGCCCACCTAGTTTTAGAAGCGCCAGCCGACGGACATGCGGAATCGCTGCTCGACCAGCCCTTCCGGCCCCGGCCCCAAAGGGTGCGAAACCAGGTTTGTCGCGTCAAAAACCAGCGTCCGCTTGGCATCGAGCGGCCAGGCGATGCGGGCATCGAGCCCGGCCCGCGCCGGCTGGTCGGTCAGAGAAAATCGGCTGGGCGGACCGGCGCTGGCGCCACCAGTGGCGCTGTCGAAGCGCGCGACCAGGTCGATTCGCGCCGCCTGGAAAAAGCCGCCGAGCTGAAACGTAGCCTGTTCCTTGGGGACCGCCCGCGCCACCGCGCTGGCGCCCAGCATCGCCCATTCGACCGGCCAGCGATCATCGACGCCGCGCAGAATGAACGAGGCGCGCGCATCGAGCCCCAGCAGCCAGCCCGCAATTTCCGCGCGCAGCCCGTTGATGCGCAGCAGCGGGCTGCGCTCGGTCGACAGAAAGGGCGGCGTCGGCCGCAACGGCGCAACCGCAACCGGCCGGTCGAGAACCGTGCGCGGATCGCTGGTTTCCTGCTGAAAGAACGACAAGCGGCCGAGCAGGCCGAAGGCGTGCAATTGCTGGTTCCAGCCGACTTCCTGCGCCGAACTCGCATGCACCTGCGCGCGCGCCGTCGGCATGGCAGCAACGAACAGCAACAGGGCGAAGGCGGAGCGGCGGATCATCTCGTCCGAATTGGACGCAAGATCGCTTGCTGGGCCGTTAACCGAACTGCGGGCGGAACTACACCAGAAAACTGCCCGTTGCAGTGCCGCGCGTGCTTTACTGGTGCACGAACTTGCTCTGGGACAGGTGGGATGGTTTCGATCCGTCAGGCATCGGATGCGGTACTCCGCACACGCGATGCGAATGTCGCGCGCACCGCCGCGCCGTCGATGCGTCGCGAACGCGTCACGTTGCGCGTCGCCGTCCTGGTCATTCTGGTTCTGTCGATCGCCTCGTGGCAGCTCGTGGTTTGGGGCCTGCGCGCGCTCGGCCTCTAAACCGGTATTGCGGCCGCGGATTCGTCACTAGTCTGGTCACGTGACCAGCGACGCAAAAACACCGCCCGCTTCGAGTGTCTCTGTTTCTCGGGGCGAAGACTCCATCCACTGGAAAATCGAACCGGCCGAGTCCTACGGCGGGTATCTCGATCTCGAACGGCTTTTGTCGGCGCAACGGCCGCGCTCGAACGAGCATGACGAGCTGCTGTTCATCATCGTGCACCAGACCGCCGAACTGTGGATGAAACAGTCGCTGCACGAGCTCAAACAGGTCGTTGCCGGCCTGCACGAAGATCGTCTCGATACGGCGCTAAAAGGACTGGCGCGCATTGCCGGCATTCAACGTCTGCTGATTCAGTCGTGGGACGTGTTGTCGACATTGACGCCGCACGACTATGTGCGGCTGCGCGAACATCTGGGCCCCAGTTCGGGATTCCAGTCGTGGCAATATCGCGCGCTGGAATTTGCGCTCGGCAACAAAGACGCGGGGCTGATCGAAGTCCATCGCAACGACGCACAACGCCACGCCGAACTCGAAGCATGTTTGGCGCGGCCGAGCCTGTACGACGAAGCGCTGCAATTGTTGGCGCGGCGCGGCGTGCCGGTTCCGCAAGCGGCGCTCGAGCGCGATTGGCGCCAGCCCTATGTGGCATCGGCCGAGGTCGAAGCTGCGTGGCTGGTCGTGTATCGCGACGTCGATCGCTGGTGGGATCTGTACGACCTGGCCGAAAAGCTGGTCGATCTCGAAGACCGGTTCCAGCAATGGCGCTTCCGCCACATGACCACGGTCGAACGTATCATCGGCCGCAAGACCGGCACCGGCGGCAGTTCGGGCGTGCCCTATCTGGCGAAGGCGTTGTCGCTGCGCTTCTTTCCCGAGCTTTGGTCGCTGCGTACACAGCTCTGAAACAAGGGCTTTAGATTCTTGAAACCGTGCTCGGCCAATGTCGGCGCATGGCTGAGCTCGCAACCATCGCTTGGAACAGTGTCGTCTTGGAACGCGTCGGCGATTCCGACGGCGAACGCGTGCAAGCACGCCTCGCGATGGATGGTCGTCCCTATGACGACCAGGTCGCCTTCGTCAGTTTCGCAGCGCCCAACGGGCCGCTGACGCGCGAATCGATCTTCGGCGACAAGAAATGGCGCCTGGCGCTGGCGCTGCAGCAAGAGATCTTCCATCTCGCCGCGCCCGGATTGCAGCTACCGATCTATATCGGCGGCACCGCGCACCATCTCCGCTCCGCCGATCGCGAAGCGGCGTAGCCCGCGCTCCTTACGCCGCGTTTGCCGCCGTCGGTACGCCCAGCGCGTTGCGAATATCGTTCAACATCGCGTTCAACGGCGGCAGGCGGTCGGCTGGCGGCGCCAGATACCGGTCCAACCGCAACAAAGCTGCGTTGCGCGACTCTGTCGTCGTCAGCAACAGCGGCAAGGTCGTCAACGCGCGCTGCGGTTCGTAGGCAACCAGGATCGATTGCGTCTTCACGCGCGCGGCAAGATCGGCCTCGCTCAACGACGCCAGCGCGGGATCGCCCGCAACCTGCGTCTGGATACGGCCCAGCGCCTGGCGGCTGACCGAATGCTGCGCGCCCAACAACAACAGCAACATGCGGATCAAGGCGTCGATCGCGTCGCCTTTCTCCATCTGCGCCAAGGTGGCGGTGATATGCGCATCTTCGGAATCGCCGACGATCGACTGATCGCGTTGCGCACCGACGCCCCACGCCGCCAGCGCGCCGTAGAGACCGTGGAATGCAACTTCGGCCGCGCCGTCGCGCGCGGTGCGATATACGTCCCACAAATGCGCGACGTGGGTAATCCAGGCACGTTCCGCAGCGCGCATCGGATGTTCGTCAGGCAGCGCGTGACGCTGCTCGCGCACCTGCTCGGCCAGTTCGCCGACCGGGGCCAGCAACGGATTCTTGCTCGACAGCGACCAGCGCTGCGCGCGCATCGGATTCATCATGCGCGTCATCTGCGCGCGCGGCTCGCTGGCGGTGCCACGCACGACCGGTGCGACGAACAAATCATAGGCCTGCGCATTGAGATCCGACACGGCGCGCACGGCCTCGAATAGGCTGCCGTCTTCGCCGCCTTGATTGTCCTGGCGGATATCTTCGACGCGACGTTCGTGCAGCTCGACGCGATAGACCGGCTTGCCGGTTTCGTCCTTGCTGGTTTCGGCCAAGGTCATTTCGTACAGGCCCGGCGGCAGCATTTCGATCTGCTGCAAGGTCGTGACGATTTCGGTGTGTTCTTTGCGCGCCACCGATCCCGACACGAAGATGCCGAGATGGCCGACGTCGCTATGCACGAGATAGACAATCGTCTGGCCGTTGGCCTTGATCTCGCGTTCGTCGCGATAGACGTCGGCGATCCAAGCCAGCGCTTGTTGTGGCGGGGTGATGTCGTCGCCTTCAGAACAGAAGACGATGATCGGCGCCTTGATGCGACGCAGATCGATCGCACCGCCACCGCCGTCCAGTTGCACCTGGCCGCGCGCGAGCTTGTTGCCGACGA
Source organism: Roseiterribacter gracilis (assembly GCA_018332375.1). Lineage (GTDB taxonomy): Bacteria > Pseudomonadota > Alphaproteobacteria > BOG-932 > Roseiterribacteraceae > Roseiterribacter > Roseiterribacter gracilis. Next base: position 1,308,303 of record BOPV01000001.1, read on the forward strand.
AGAGATTGTCGACGATCGACCGCATCTCTTCGACGTTCATCAAGGTGAAACCGCCCCACCATTTCTCGAACCCGAGAAAGCGCGGCACTTCGTGATCGATGCCGTAGAACAGGTCGGCGTATTTGCGCCACCAGGTGTTGGCGGGATTCATGCTCTCAAAATTGAGCACGAGATTGGCGCCGTCGAATTTGCCCGCGCCCAAATCGCCCATCAGCTGCGCCGGCCACGAACCGCCGGTCAGGCCGCCCGTGTAGCGCATCGGATTCTTGCCGTCGGCGCCGGCCCAATAGGCGAGCGGCGCACCGTTGATCACGACCGCACCGGTGATCTCCGGATCGGCTGCAGCCAGCGCCATCACCGCCCAACCGCCTTGGCAATTGCCGACGATCACCGGCTTGCGCGCATCAGGATGGAGATGCGCGACCATGCGAATGAAACGGCCTTCGGCAAGACCGACATCTTGCAGGGTCTGGCCCGGCACCGGCTCCATAAAGAAAAGAACGAAATAGACGGGATGGCCCGCGCGCAGCGCGACGCCGACCTGACTGTCGTCCTTGAAACCGCCAATGCCCGATCCGTGTCCGGCGCGCGGATCGACGATGACGTAGGGACGACGCTTGGGATCGACCGTCACGCCCGGCGGCGGCGTGATCTTGGCAAGCGCGTAATTCACCGGCCGGTCGAGCGTGCGACCGTCGAGCACGATTTCATAGTCGAAGATTAGAACCGGCGGCTGGCCTTCGGCGACATAGTCGAGCCATTGGTCGCCGCGCTGGCGCAGCGCATCCCAGAACAGCACCGAACGTTGCACGGCATCGCGCATCCACTCCGCCTGCGCCATTGGACCGGCACCAGCGAGCGTCGAGACGAACTCGTTCCAGCTATCGACCGCTGCGGAGGTTTCGTTGGCGACACGGCGCCCGGCCGCATCCGCAACTTCGTGCGTGCGCACGGCCCGGCGGCCAAGCTCGGCCAGCTTCGCGGTCGCGTCGGTCTCGGTCATGGCAGCGCCCTCTTGGATGAGGCCCGCCTTGTAGCACGGAAGCAGGTTAACCGCCGGTTGCGGTCACCGGCCGTTCACATACCGAGACGAACTTCGTTGTTCTTCAAGGTGATTTCACGCCCATCGAGCTTGATCCGGACACGACGTGCCGCTGTCAGCTGTGCCGGAGTCAGCGCGATCCGCACGTCGGCGGTCTTGGGTTCGAGGTCGAGCGGTGCCGGAATTGCGGGGATCGCGGCCTGCGCCAACAGGCGCCCCGTCGCATCCTCGATCAGCAACGTCGACGCCGGTGCGTCGGCCGAACCCAGGCTGTGGACACGCACAGTCAGGCCCGACGCGTCGCGTGTAACGTCGTAGGCGCCGATGCCGAGATCGGGCCGCGCCATCTGCGACATGTCGGGTGTTTCACGCACGAAGCGGATCTTCACCTCGTGCCGTGACGGAAACCGCAGCTCGACGTCGCTGCCGCGTTCGAGTTCGACCGTGCGCGCGGCCGCGTCGGTCATCTCCATGCGCCAACGTCCCGGCGGCACGTTCCACGCCGTCATCGTCGCTGCGACCGGACGCGCATCGAGATTGAACGCGGTCACTTCGAACGCTTCGGGACCGTCACCGCGCACCAGCAGCGCGACGCTTTCGCCACTCGCCGGTGCGGCGAAGCGCCAGCTGACGCGATGGCCCGGCAGGATCTGACCGCGACGCAAAGCCATGCCACCAAGGCGCGCGCGCTGCAGCTCGTCGCTGAACAGTTCGACACGGTCGCTCCACCATTCCGCTTCGGTGACCATGAACATGCGCTGCGACGCGGTTTGAATCTGTCGCCCGTACAGCTCTTCGAGATAGCGCTTGTCGCCAGTGATCTGCCACGCGAGGTGGCGCATGAAATCGCTGTCGACGGTGCCGACTTTGTCGAACGGCGTCAGCAGGCTGGTCGGATCCTCATTCACCTGCGCAAACGCGCCCTGCCCGCCCTTCGCCAGCTCGCCGGTCAGCGGCTGCAGGTATTTCGCGTCGCCGGTCCAGCGATGCGCGGCGAGAAACAGATGCATCGCCGCGCCGACGCCGGTGCCGTTGCGTTCCTTGTCGCTGGGAAAGTGAATCTCGGCCGGGTAGCGCCAGGTGCCGTTGGTCTCCTGCTTGCCGTGCGCCAGATACCCATCGGCAAGTTCGAGCAGCAGCTTCTTGGCGCGCGGCTGGCCGTTGAATTCGACCAGCAGCAAGCTTGGATGAAAGACGAGATAGGAATTCGGCTTCGACCATTCCCACGGACCTTCGCGCGCGATGCGCGTACCGCTGAAATAATTGCTGATCACATGCCGGTGCCCGGCTGCATTGACCTCGGTCAGGCGTTCGGTGGCGCGCGCGGTTGCCATCAACCGCTCGACAGCGCGCGGATCGCCCCAATCGAGATACATCGCCTCGCTGATGCCGTTGATGCCCTCTTCGTAGGAATGCAGCTCGTCAGTCTGGATCGTGCCGAGACCGTCGGTGAACATGCCGTTGGCATAGACCGCGTCGACCATCGTGCGCAGCGAACGCGCGATCTTGTCGGGCTCGACGCCCATCAGCGCCAGCGGCGGCCATTGCTGGGTCAAGTCGGTGTCGTCGGACAGACCGCCGCCGAATTCCCCGTTCTCGATCTGCCGGTGATCGATCCACCAGCTGACATAGCGGTGCACCAGCCGCAGATCTTCAACCTGCCGGAACGCCCAGAGCGGCACGCCCGCGGGCGGCTCTGGTTGTTTGAACGGGGGCCAGCCTTGTTCGGGATTGAGTTCGCTTTGCAGGAACCGGCCCTGCACGTGATCGGGCGCGACGCGCAACAGATCGCCGAGATCGCGTTCGAGCCGCACATACGACGCCAGGCGACGGCTGTTTGAATGTTCTTCGACCAGGAACGCCATCTGGTCGCGCGCTTGCACAAACCGGTCGTGCACATGTTCGGCGATCGCTTGCGCGCGCGGCTTGAACAGCAAACGGATGTGCGCACCGTCGAGCTTGCTGGCGTCAAAGTCGGGCGCTGCGCTGGCGATCGACAGATACAGGCTGCGATCGTTTGGCAAAATCCGGTCACGCGTATCGAGCCAGATCGTCCGCGCTTCGCCCGGCTTGACCGCGATGCTGACATCCATCAAAGCGCGCGCAGGCCACAGCGGATCGGCGACGCGCAGGTTGAGCGGCACCGTACCGGTATGCGTCGCCTCGACGTTCAGCGCCGGCAGATCGATCGCAATTCCGTCCAGCCCGCCATCGATTTCATTCCAGCCATACGAGAAGCGGCCGAGCGGACGGCCGGCGCGCGTGCTGCGAAAATCGACCGGGATCAGCACATGCACCACCGGCATCGCGGGCGCGCGTTTCGTCGCGCGTTGCACCGACGGTGCGCCGTCGGGCAGTGCGACGACCGTGCTGCGTTCGTCGGCGACGAAACGCCCATCGATCCAGCGCGTCAGCTCGTCGAGACACGGATAGTCGGGCGCGACGTTGCTGCGGATCGTGTAGCTGAGCTTGGTGCGATCGGCCGGTTCGCCGCCCGCATGCACGTCATAGGCACCGATCTCCTGGATCGGCGTTTCCTGCACCTCGTTTTCAAATCGCAACGTGCCGCCTTTGCCGATCGCACGATGCACGGTGCGTCCCTGCCCCGCGGGACGCTGCGCCACCGGCTTGTCGTTCCAGCTCAACCGGCCGAAGGCAGGTCCGCGAATTTCGATCTGGCTGAAATTCTCGTCGGGCAAGGTCAGAGTCAGCAGCTTGCCGCCGCCGGAATAGACGTTCCAATCGGGCAGGATGAAATAGTCGCTGCGACCGGGCAGACGCGAGCGGTTGTACACGCCGGGCCAGGTCGTCTCGTCGATTCCGTCGATCGGAAACGAGACGCGCTGTTTGAGATCGCGCGCTTCGACGAATTCGACTTTGCGGATCGTCGTCGCTGCGTCGGTCAGTGGCGGCGGTGCGTCACCGTTCCAGCCAAAGCGCAAACGCCAAGCGCTACGAACCGTTTCATCGTTGGGATTGCGCGTCGGCGCCGCAGCGATCGCGGCCGGCGTCGGGGTCGCAAGCGATGCGACTTCACCGTCATCGAGCGCGTGGTCGAAGATACGGATTTCGTCGATGTCGCCGCCGCGCATATAGGCGTAGCGACTTTGCACTTGATGCGGGCTGACGATGCGGCTGTGCGGACCGAATTGATCCAGCCCGCTTTCGAGCAGCATCTTCGCCGCCTGGGTCGCGACGCGCTTGCCGTCGACATAGAGACGTACGCCTTCGGTCTCGTCCCAGGTGAAGGCAAGATGCAGCCAGCGATCGGGCGCGGGATTTGTATCGAGCCGCATCGACACGCGCGTGCGCGCCAGGCCGACATCGGTGACGAAAGCGTCAAACCCGTGCCCGTTCCAATCGATGCGCAGGAACGTCATGTCCCAGCTTGCGTGATCGGCATAGCCGACACGGAAGAGCGGAAACTCGGTCGGGCCGACCGGCGTGCGTGCACGCCAATAGAACGACAAGGTGCCGCGCTGCGCGTAGATGTTCCCCGGCGCCAGCCAAGACAGAACCTGGTCGTCGGCTGCCTCGATCGCACCAGCGACCGCACCGTTCGGAACCAGTTTGACGTTGGCGGCGAAATTCGGTTCGGCGACGCCGCCGGCCTGATCGGCAGTCAGGCTTTTGTCGCCTGACATGTGAAACAACAATCCGTTTGCAGCCTGCGCTGCGGATCCGTCCGCTGCGTGCGCTGCTCCAGCAGCGAAGAGCAGCACCAGCAGCGTGACGAATTTCATCTGCGTACATCCAGTCCGCCGCCGAGAAACGCATGCACGTCGCTCTCGCTGGCCAAGTTGAAGTCACCGGGAATCGAATGTTTGAGACAGGCAGCCGCCAAACCGAAATTCAGCGAAGTCTCGTCGTCCTGCGCGCTGGCCAAACCGTGCAGCACGCCGGCGGCAAATGCGTCGCCGGCGCCGATGCGATCGACGATGCCGGCGAGGCTGAACGAGGCGGTCGCAAATTCACTGGTGCGCGTGAACAGCACCGCTGACATGTCGTGATGTTCGACGCCATGCTGGGTACGGATAGTCGAGGTGATGCGCTGCAGATTGGGGAATGCGTCGAACGCGGCCTTGGCCGCCGCCCGGCGACGCGCCGCAGGATCTGCTTCGTTGAACGGCCGGCCCAGCACCAAAGCGATGTCGCGATCGTCGGCAAAGGCGATCGACGCGTTGGTCAACATCGTGCGCAGAATGCCTGGCCCATCGCCTTGCCACGCGCCCCACAATTTGGCGCGGTAATTTCCGTCGAACGAAACCTGCACGCCGAGCTTGCGCGCTGTCTGTGCTGCACGCACCGCTGCTGCTGCTGGCACCGACCCCAACGCCGGCGTCACGCCCGAGACGTGCAGCCAGCCTGCGCCGGCCAAGGTCTCGTCCCATTTGATCGTGTCGATTGGTCCGGTCGCGAAGGACGAGTGCGCGCGGTCATAGACGATCTCGGACGGGCGCAGCACGGCACCGGGTGCCAGAAAATAGAGCCCCATCCGCCCCGGCGCAGTGGTGACGAAGCGCGTGTCGACACCGTACCGGCGCAGCTCGTCCATCGCGGCGCGACCGAGCGCATTGTCGGGCAGAAAGCTGACCATCGCCGCGTCATGCCCGAAGCGCGCCAGTGACACCGCGACATTGGCTTCGGCGCCGCCATAGTGAATCCGGAGATTTGGCGACTGCAGCAGCAGTTCGTTATCAGGCGACGACAGGCGGATCAGAATTTCGCCGAAGCAAACGACACGGGCAGTCACAGACAGGTCCTTCCTACTTCACGCGGCGCGCGCCGGACTCCAGCCGTCGAGCACACGATCCCGCGTGATACCCCGCGCCTCCGTCGCAGTCAGCCAGCGTCGACGCGGCGTGCGGAAGGCGCCCGGGCCGCGACTCGCATACTCTGCCAGCCGCGCCTCGTTCGGCTGCAGGAAGATGCGGGTTCCGTCGGCCGCGGCATAGCCCATCTCGTCCCACCCGTCGGCCGAGATATGCGCGTCCATCCAACAATTGAGAAAGACCGTGGCGCCCAACGCCTGCACGTCCCCGTTGGGACGCCAGGGCCGTCCCAGTACCACCGACCCGTTCGGCACCAGCGCTTCGCGCAAGAGCGAGCAGTTCGAGAAGACCAGGCCAAAGGCTTGCGTGCGCTTGGTGCTGGGCGCGGTGATGAAACCCTGGTTGCGCTGAAAGCCGGGCCGGAAGCGCGAACGGATCTCGCAGCCTTCGAACCAGGCGCGCCCGCCGCCGAAAATGAAATCGACGCTGCCGCTGATCGAACAGTCGCGGAAACAGCTGCGGCCCGCATCGGCGAACAACGTGTCTTGGTGCCCGATGAAGGTGACGCGGTCGAACAGCGACCGATCGGCTGCATCGGCCAGCGACAGCGCCAGACCCTGCAAGCCGACACCGCCCGCGTAAGAGCGCTCGGATTTGATCAGGTTGGCGACGTAGTCGAAATCATTCTCGATCGTCAGATCGCGCGCGCTGAAATCGGGCGCATGCACGGTCAAGGTCGCCGAGCTGCGCAACGCGCGCACCGCCCCACCCGGTTGCGGCGCGCCGGCATAGTCGCCAAACACCAGCCGCGTGCGATCGCGACCGGCACCGATCAGCGTCACGTTGGCTTTGGTGATTTGCAGTTTTTCGCGGAACGAACCTTCGCCCACGAAGATCCGGTACGGCACCGTGCCGGGCGCCTTGTCGATCGCCGCCTGCAGCGAGTCGCCGTCTTTCACCACCGCGTCGAACGGTTCGACGGCCACGGCGGGCGCTGCGACGAACGCAGCCGAACCAAGCAGAAAATAGCGACGGTTCATCCGCTGATACTCAAAAAAAGACCGGCATCGAGGGAGGCTCGATGCCGGTCCAGTCGCCGCGACGATCTAGTATGCGAGGCGTACCCCGAAGAGGAATTCGCGTCCGGTGTGGTGATAGAAGGACACGAGATTGGTCGAGTTGTTGAACTGGTCCTGGAACTCGTCCGTCAGATTGATCGCTTCGAACGTGATCTTCAGGTTCCGGTTCACCGTGTACTGGATCGAGGCGTCGACATTGAGCGTCGAGTTGGTGCCATCGACATCGGTGCCGGTTTCCTGGCCCGGGACGCGGGTCAGATACTTGCTGCGATAAGCAGCCGAGACACGCGCGCTCCACTTGTCGTCTTCATAGTAGAGCGTCGCATTGTACGACTGGCGCGACAGGCCGGTCAGCGAGTTGGTCGCAACCACCACGCCGGCCGAGTTCAAGTACGACACGCTGGATCGAACGTTGGTGTAGTTCAGCAACATGCCGGTGTTGCTCAACAGACCCGGCAGGAACTTGAACGGCTGCTGCCAGTTGACTTCGATACCCTGCAACGTGCCGCCCGGTGCATTGACCGGCGTCGAGAACGCCCACTGGGCCGACGGGCTGCAACCAGCAACCGCGCCGCACGCAGCGACTGCAATCGCGTCAGGCAGGCCGAACGAGTTGCCGGTGAAGGCCTGGTTCGTCGTGACCGTCTGCACGAAGCTCGAAATGTCTTTCTGGAACAGCGCGACGCCGAACAAGGCGCCCTTGTCGTAGTACCACTCACCCGAGACGTCATACGCCTTGGCGCTGAACGGATTCAGGTTCGGGTTGCCGGCGGTGACCGTGCGGGCCGAACCCGACACGCTGACCGTTGCACCCGGTGTCAAGTTGCCGAGGTTGGGACGCGCCATCACCTTCGCTGCAGCAAAGCGGAAGACGAGATCTTCGCGCGGCTCCAACGCCAGGTTGAGCGATGGCAAGGTGTTCGAGTAATCGCGGCTGGCGATGATTGCGACCGGCGCGCCGCTGACGAAGCTGTAGCCTTGCGCCGATTGGCTCGTATTGACGTAGCGCACGCCAACGTTGCCACGCAGCGTCATGCCGAACGGATGGAAGCGGAAGTCGGCCTGCGCGTAGCCGCCTTTGTCGCGTTCATCGACACCGGCATTGTTGGCCAGCGCCGGTTCCGGACCAAGGCGGAACGCGCCGTTGAACGCAGCCTGGTCATAAAGGCTGAGCGCACTGACGGCGGTCGACAGGCTCGGCACCAACCATGCGGTCGGTGTGCCGGCCGGAACGCCCAGACCTTGCGTCGGGAAGTTCGCAATGCCGCTGAACGACGAAATTGGGATCGACGCGATGCCGGCCGGGATGGTTGCTTCCTGGTTGGCAGTCGTGCCGTTGGTGCGGCGCAGTTCGGTGGTGCGATACGAATAACGCTTCAAGTCGCCACCGGCTTTGACCGTGATCCAGTCATCCAGCTCGTACTTTGCGTTGCCCTGCATCGTGTCGAACTTGTTGACCGCAGTCTGCGGGCGCTCGCGGATCTGGGTCAGCGTCCAGGCCGACGGATCGGTCAAGCGGGCCGAGCCGTAATTCAACAACGGCGCGCGGCCGAGCGAATAGTCGTAGCTGTAATTCTGAACGTTGAATTGATCGTAGGTGAGCGTCGTCTGGATCGGGTTCTTGAAGTCCGACTTCGAATGGCCCGCCATCGCGTCGACTTTGAACTTGCTCGTCACCTCATACTCGCCGGTCAGCGAATACTGGTAGAACTTGGTGTCGAGTTCGTCGTAGCGGTCTTCGACGCGCAGATCGACATTGTTGAACGTACCGGCGATCAGTTCGTTGTTCGAATTGATCTTGGCCGCGGTAACAGCGGTCTGCGCAATACCGCAGGACGTCGCCGTGTTGGCCGCCGTACAGGCGCCGCCGGTCGAGAAGGACGGCGCTTCGAGATATTGCTCTTCGCGCTTGTTCTTAAAGTTCGCGTACAGCGCGTCGAACGTGATCAGCGCCTTTTCGGTCGGACGCCATTGCATCGAACCGGTGGCGCCGGTGCGTTCGCTTTCCTGCGTGTACAGATCATAGCGCGGGAAACGCGGATGCAGCGCGCCGTTGACCTGCGCCAAGGTGAAGCCAGGAGGTGCGCTCGCGAAACCTGGCGCGAACGCATTGCCCTGCGCCCAGCGCACGGTCGACGTGCCGACATCCAGTAGATTACGCTTGGAATAGGCGATCGAACCCAACACGCCGAACTTGTCGTTCCAATTGTTGGCGACCATCGCCGACAGGCGCGGGCCGGCGCTTTCCGACAGGTCGTTATACGAGCCGCGCAAGCTGGCAACCGCGGTGAATTCGCCATAGTCGAACGGGCGTGCGGTGCGCAGATCGACCGTCGCACCCAGCGAGCCTTCTTCGACTTCGGCTTCTGAGGTCTTGCGGACCGTGATCGAGTTGAACAGGTCCGACGCGAAGACGTTGAAGTCGAAGGCGCGGCCGCGATTGACGCCGCCTGCAGCGTCCGAGCTGCCGGTGGTCGACAAGGCTTCCATGCCGTTGACGCGAACGCGCGTGAACGTCGGATTCAGACCGCGCACGCTGATGTTGCGTCCTTCACCCGCGTCGCGTGCGAGCGCGACGCCGGGTATGCGCTGAATCGATTCGGAGAGGTTCAGGTCCGGGAACTTGCCGATGTCTTCGGCCAGGATCGTATCGACCTGTGCGTTCTCGACCTTCTTTACGTTGAGGGACCGTGCGAGCGAGCTGCGAAAGCCCGTCACCACGATTTCTTCCGGCCCGCCGGTCTGCGCCATTGCCGGCGCTGCGGCCAGGCACGCGGCAATCACCGCGAGAGATGCGCCACCCAAGGACGCACGACGGCCAAACGCGGACAGACCGCGCGAAACACGCTGCTTCACGAAACCTCCTCCCATATCGGTGCTGCTTATTTTTTCCTCCGGTTTCGAGTCGCCCCGATCCGAAAGCTGCGCACCTTAAAAATCCCAAGTGCTACCGGTGTCATCGCCATTTGTGCGATGCCCTGACACCGGTGACAATTTGACCCTAGCGTGAGGTTTTCACGTCCGCAAGCAACCTGATCAATATCGTCGCAGGTTTTTTCTCGCCGTCGCTTTTTTGCACGTCGCGCTAGCGCGCGAGCCAGCCGCCATCGACTGGTAAGACCACACCGTGCACGTAATCGGCCGCGTGCGATGCAAGAAAGACTGCTGCACCGCCGAGATCGCTTGGGCTTCCCCACCGTCCCGCCGGAATGCGCGCGAGAATATCGCGCGACCGCGTCGCGTCCTGTCGCAACGCTTCGGTATTGTTGGTCTCGAAATAGCCGGGCGCGATCGCGTTAACGTTGATCCCGCGCCCCGCCCATTCATTCGCCAGCGCGCGCGTTAGTCCCGCGATCGCGCTCTTGCTTGCCGCATAGGCGGGCACGCGAATGCCGCCCTGGAACGACAACATCGACGCGATATTGATGATCTTGGCCGTACGCTGCGCTGCGATAGCGCGCTTGGCCACAGCCTGCGCGAGAAAGAACGCCGACTTCAAGTTGACGTCGACCACCGCGTCCCAATCTTCTTCGGTTACGTCGATCGCATCGGCGCGGCGAATGATGCCGGCATTGTTGATCAGAATGTCGATCGCACCGAACTTGGCCACCGCTTCGTCGATCGCGCGGTCGATCGGCGCAGTGCTGCCGAGATCGGCCTGGATCGACAGAAAACGACGGCCCAGCTTCGCGATTTCGCCTTCGGTTTCGGTCGGCGCGCTGCGTCCGACCGCGACGATGTCGGCGCCTGCCGCAGCAAGCGCGACAGCAATCCCCTGCCCCAATCCGGTATTGGCGCCGGTAACAAGGGCGACGCGCCCAGCCAAATCAAACGGGTTCATTTCAGCTGGCAGATGTCGATGACGTTCATGTCGGTGTAGTCGAGATTCTCACCGCCCATCGCCCAAATGAAATTGTAATTGCCGTTGGTGCCGGCCCCCATATGGATCGACCAGGGCGGCGACATCACCGCTTCGTTGTTGCCAACCACGATGTGCCGCGCCGCATCGGGCTCGCCCATGAAATGCATGACGCGTTCGTTGCCTTTAAGACCGAAATAGAAATAGACCTCGGAGCGCCGGTCATGCAGATGCGGCGGCATCGTGTTCCACACGCTGCCGGTCTTGAGCATCGTCAACCCCAACAGCAGCTGCGCCGACTTGCACGTCGCCGGCACGATGTACTGGAAGATCGTGCGCTCGTTCGACGTTTCCGGCGCACCGCGTTCCAGCGGGACGGCTTTGTCGATCGAGATATGCACGGTTTCGAAGCGCGCATGTGCCGGCGTGCTGACGAGATAGAATTTCGTGTTGCCCGCAAAGGTTGGCTCGCTGCCCATCGGCACGTACAGGCCGTCGCGCACGGCGAGCTCATAGGTTTTGCCGTCGACCGTGACCTTGCCCGGCGCGTCGCCGACATTGATCACCCCCAACTCGCGTCGTTCCAGGAACAGGCCGCCACCGCATTCCTGCTTCGGCAGCGACAGGGTTGCGCTTCCGGGCGCTGCGCCGCCGACCACAATCCGCTCGTTGTGCGTATAGTCGAGCGTCACCTTGCCCGGCGTGAACAGGTCCTGGATCAGATAGCGCGCGCGCAGCGTATCGTTGTCGACGCCCTGCATCATGTCGGGATGCGTGGCGTGGTAGGTCTTGCGGTACATCAGACTCTCCGGCTCAGGCTGAGCGTGCTTGGCGGTCGTTCCCGCCGACGCGGTACGCCTGCTTGGCAAGGTTGTAGCTAAGTTCGAACGCGACTTCGTGCGCTTCGTCGATTGTCATGCGGTGTTCGGCGACCAGCTTGGCGAGATAGGCGCAGTCGACGCGGCGCGCGACGTCATGTCGGGCGGGGATCGACAGGAACGCGCGCGTATCGTCGTTGAAGCCGACCGTGTTGTAGAAGCCCGCGGTTTCGGTGACGGCCTCGCGGAAGCGCAACATGCCTTCCGGCGCATCGAAGAACCACCAAGGCGGTCCCAGGCGCAACGCCGGGTAATGCCCTGCCAGCGGCGCCAATTCGCGGCTGTAGGTGGTTTCGTCGAGCGTGAAGACGATCACGGTCAGCGACTTCTCGTTGCCAAACCGATCCAGCAACGGCTTGAGCGCGCGCACATAGTCGGTGCGGGTCGGAATGTCGGCGCCGATATCGCGCCCGTAGGCACCGAACAGTAGCGGATTGTGGCTGCGATAGGTGCCGGGATGGATCTGCAGAACCAACCCGTCTTCGAGACTCATCCGCGCCATCTCGGTCAGCATCTGGGCCCGGAACAGCTCGGCGTCTTCGGCGCTGAAGCTGTCGGAAACGATACGTCCGAACAGTTTTTCCGCCTCGGCCGGATCGAGATCGGCGGTCGCCGCCGTCGGATGACCATGATCGCTGGCGGTCGCACCGGCCGCGATGAAAGCCGCGCGGCGCGCGCGATGCGCGGCGAGATAGCCGCGCCAGGTCCGGACGTCTTCACCCGTCATCTCGCCCAACCGCGCAAACGACTCCCGGAAGGCTTCGTGTTCGGGATCGATCACCGTGTCGGGACGGTAGGTCGTAACGACACGACCCGACCAACCGCTGGCGCGAATGGCTTTGTGATGATCGAGCGGATCGATCGCCGATTCCGTGGTCGCCAACAGCTCGATCTTGAAACGATCGAACAGCGCGCGCGGACGGAATTCGTCGGTCGCAAGTTTGGCGCCGATGCGATCAAAATAGAGATCGGCCGTGTCGGCAGCCAGTTCGACATCCAGCCCGAACAGTTCGACAAAGACCTGGTTCAACCACAGCCAGGACGGCGTGCCGCGGAACAAGCGCCAGTTGCTGGCGAAGATGCGCCACGCAGCGCGCGGATCAGCCGGCTTGCCGCCCCCATTCTTTGCGTTTGGTCGCGGTTGCACGCCCAGCGCGTCGAGACCAACACCCTGGCTGTACAACATGCGCAGCAGATAATGGTCGGGCGTCAGCAGCAGCGACGTCGCATCGCTGAACGGTTCATTTTCAGCAAACCAGCGCGGATCCGTGTGACCGTGCGGGCTAATGATCGGAAGGCCGCGCACTTCGGCGAACAAGGCGCGCGCAATGCTGCGCTGCGATGCCTCGCTTGGAAACAAACGGTCTTCGTGCAGGACAAGCGGTTTGGCCATGGGAATGTCCAAATTGGTAACCGGTGTCAAAACGCTGCGCAAGCGGCGAAACTGATCTCAGGCCTCGCGATGGGCCGCGGTCGATTGGCGAACCACCAGAGTCGGCGAAACTTCCGGATGTTCGATCCGCTCGCGCAGGCCGCCTTCGACCAACAGCTTGGTCGCAGCGATGCGCCCCATCTCGCGGATCGGCAACAGAACCGACGTCAGCGGCGGCCAGACTTTCGAACAGATCGCGCTGTCGTCGAACCCAACCACCGAAAGATCGCGCGGAATTTCCAACCCCGCTTCACGGGCAGCACGATAAACGCCAGCCGCCATTTCATCGTTGCCAGCAAAAATTGCGGTCGGCGGCGCGTCCATTGCCAAGAGCTTCTTGGCGCAGGCGATGCCGGACTCGAACGTATAGGCGCCTTCCTTGATGTATTTCGGCTGCAGCTTGAGGCCGCGATCGGCCAAGCCCTGTGCGAAACCGCGGCGGCGTTCGTGCGACGAACGGAACATGTCCGGGCCCGAAATGAAGGCGATGCGGCGATGGCCCAAATCAGCCAAATGGCGCGCTGCTTCGGCCGCGCCGCGATGATCGTGCGTGACCACCATGCGCGCGGGCTCGTCGAGCGAAATCGAAGCGATGCGCGTATAAGGGCAACCAACTTCGATCAGCGCTTTGTTGAGTTCTTCGTCTTCTGACACGGACGGCGGCAGCACGACGCCAAACAGCTTCTGGCGCTCGACGAAGGAACGCACCTCGGCGAGGAAATTGGGCTGGCGCCGATTGCAGGGATGCACGATCAGCTCGAACCCCAGCTCCCGCACGGCATCCAGGATGCCCTGCTGCATGTCGATGACGTACTGGCTCGACGGGTTGTCGTAGACCAGGCCGATCAGAAACGAACGGCGGAATGCCAAGCCGCGCGCCTGCGGATCGGGCGTATAGCCCAGCTCGGACATGATCGCCGTGATGCGTTCGCGTGTCTCGCCGCGCACGAAGGGCGAGTCATTGATGACGCGCGACACGGTCTTTTTCGAGACTTTGGCCAGCCGCGCCACATCATTGATGGTCGGGCGACGATTTTGCGCCGAGTCAGACTCGCCGCGCGGCAGTTCGCGCCTGTTGGCCTGGGACGTTGTTTTTCTGCCCTTGGTCACGCGGGCGATCGCCAGATTGTCATGCGAGCTTCTTAGCCTTCTTGGGCGCGCGGGGCTACGTTGTCCCGGGACAGTTGCCGGCGACAGGGGCTGGTGCCACACCCCTTCCAACTCTGCAATGCGCCCGGTTACCTTGGGACACTCATGCTGCATCGCATTCATCCCGCCGACGACGTCGCGGTCGCCCTGACCGCGATCGAGCCCGGTGCCAGCGTCACGCTCGACGGCGTCGCCCTGGTCGCGCGCGACGCCATCCCGCGCGGACACAAGCTGGCACTGCACGCGATTGCACCCGGCGAGGTCGTGCGCAAATACGGCGCGCCGATCGGACTCGCGACACAGGCGATCGAGGCCGGCGCGCATGTTCATTCGCACAACCTGCGCACTGCGCTCGAAGGGTTGCAATCCTACGACTACGCGCCGCGCCCACGCGCGGCAGCGCCGGCGCGCAACGATCCGGGCTTTCTTGGCTATCGCCGTCGCGACGGCCGCGTCGGCACGCGCAACGAAATCTGGATCCTGTGCACGGTCGGCTGTGTCGCGCGCACATCGCAGCGTGTTGCGGCCGAAGCGTCGCGTCGCTTCGCCGGTCGTGTCGACGGCATCTACGCCTTTCCGCATCCGTTCGGCTGCTCGCAGCTTGGCGACGACCTGCTGGCGACACGGCGCATGTTGGCCGCCCTCGCCTCGCATCCCAATGCGGGCGGCGTGCTGATTTTGGGATTGGGCTGCGAGAACAACCAGCTCGACGCATTGCTCGCCGACGCACCGTTGCTCGATCGCGACCGATTGCGCGCCTTCACCGCGCAATCGGTGGAAGACGAAGAAGACGCCGCACTCGCCGCCATCGAAGAGCTGGTTGCAATCGCGGAACGCGACCGGCGCACGCCCGCATCGTTGGGCGATCTGGTGCTGGGATTGAAATGCGGCGGATCCGACGGATTCAGCGGCCTGACTGCAAACCCGCTGGTGGGGCGCATCGCCGATCGGGTTGTTGCTGCTGGGGGCACCACGATCCTGACCGAGATTCCCGAAATCTTCGGCGCCGAACGGCTGTTGATGGCGCGCGCCGCAACGCGCGACGTGTTCGACGGCATCGTGCGCGTCGTCGACGACTTCAAGGACTACTTCCGCGCCCACGGCCAGCCGATTTACGAAAACCCGTCGCCCGGCAACAAAGACGGCGGGTTGACGACGCTCGAAGAGAAGTCCCTCGGCGCGGTGCAAAAGGCCGGCGCTGCAACGGTCACGCAAGTGCTGCGCTATGGCGACATGGTGCAGGCGCGCGGCTTGGCACTGCTGGAATCGCCGGGCAATGACGCGGTGTCTTCGACAGCGCTCGCTGCTGCCGGTGCGACGCTCATTCTGTTTACGACCGGGCGCGGCACGCCGTTGGGCTTCCCCGCACCGACCTTAAAAATTGCGACCAACAAGGATCTCGCGATGCGCAAGCCGCATTGGATCGACTTTGACGCGGGCGCCATGCTCGACGATGCCGATGCGACTGAAGATGCATTGCTTCGCACTGTTCTGCATGCCGCTGCCGGCGCGCCGACCCGCGCCGAACAAAACGGCGAACGTGAAATTGCCTTGTGGAAGCGCGGCGTCACCCTATGACCAGCAAACGACTGTCGCGCGCGACGCTTGCCGACGCGAACGCAATCCGTCCCGCCTATGATCTCGACAAGGTCGAACTTGGCGTGGCGCATATCGGGCCCGGTGCGTTTCACCGAGCGCATCAGGCCTGGTATTTCGATCAACTGCTGGCGCGCGATCCGCGCTGGGGCATCTCCGCCATCGCGCCACGCAGCCGCGACGTGCGCGACGCGCTGGCACCGCAAGACGGACTGTATGTGCTGGCTGAATTGGACGCGCAGATTTCCTATCGCGTGATCGGCAGTCTGCGCGAATTGCACGTCGCGTCCGAAGATCTCGACGCGACCTTGGTACGTCTCACAGATCCAACCACCAAGCTGGTGACGATGACCGTCACCGAGAAAGGCTACTGCCTCGACGGAAAAGGTGAGCTGGATCTAAACCACGCAACCATCCAGCACGATCTTGCCAACCCCGCCTCCCCACAATCGATCGCGGGTATTTTGACCCTGGCGCTGGCGCAACGACGCGCCGACAAAAGCAAGCCCTTCACCGTGCTGAGTTGCGACAACCTTGCCGACAACGGCGCCAAGCTGAAACGCGCAGTCATTCGCTTTGCCGAGACACGCGACGGCGATCTGGCGCGCTGGATCGGCGACAATGTGCGCTTCCCCGCCACGATGGTCGACAGCATCACGCCCGCAACCACCGACGCGCTGCGCCAGCAGGTGGAGGCAGCGACGGGCGTGTACGATGCGTGGCCGATCCAGCGCGAATCCTTTGTGCAATGGGTGATCGAAGACACGCTCGGCCCCGACGCGCCCGATCTTGCCAGCGTGGGCGTCATTCTGACCAAAGACGTCGCGGCCTGGGACCGCGCCAAATTACGTCTACTGAACGCAGCCCATTCGACCTTGGCCTATACGGGCTGGTTGGTCGGTCATGAAACCGTCGCCGACGTGATGACCGATCCGAAACTCGTGTCATTCGTGCGCGGCATGTTGCTCGACGATGTCGCGCCCAGCCTGACGCCGCCGGCCGGATTGTCGCTTGCCGACTATGTCGAGATGGTGCTGACGCGCTTCCGCAACCCCGCCATCCGCCACGAGCTGCAGCAGATTGCCTGGGACGGTTCGCAGAAATTGCCGGTGCGCATTCTCGGCACGTTGCGCGATGCACGTTTGCATGGACGTTCGATCGATCGTCTTGCGGTGCCGCTGGGCGCCTGGATGCGCTTCGTCATGCAGCGCGCCAAAAGCGGTGAAAAAATCACCGATCCGCTGGCCGAGCAGTTGCAGGCCATCGGTCAGGCCTGCAACGGCGAAGCGGAGCACGATGTGCCCCGCTTCCTTGCGATCGAGTCGATGTTTCCGCGCGATCTCGCCAACGATCCGAGCGTGCGGATCGCAATCGAACGCGCCTATACGCGGGCCTAGGTGCCGCGGGCTTTCTTGCCCGAATCCAGCACTGAAGGATTCTTCGGCGTCATGAAACGCAGATCCCAATCGGATTCGACGAACGGCTTTTTCGTTTCCTCGTACTTGGGATAGCCGCCAACCTGCGCTTCGCTGTCGATGATTTCGCCACGACCTTCGGCGACGTCGGCCAGCAGACGCACGTCGTGCTTGTCACGATCCCACGGACGCGCACCGACCTGGGCCAGCACCGCGCGTTCAACTTTGTTCGCAGGCAGCGCGGTCAGGCCGGCCGGCCAGAACATCGGCTGTTTGGCTTCGATGATTTTCGCCGGCCCGGTCGTGTAGCGACCGAACATCGGAATCGGATTGCCGATCCGGTCCACTGCGACATTGTCCTTGCCGTAATATTCGAGATCGCCGTCGCCGCCGATCATCAGAAACGCCAAAGGCGACGGCGTCGATTTGCCGGCGCGCAACACGTTGCCGACCGCAACCATCTGGCCGTTCTCGAATTTGCGCTCGCCCCATTCCAGCGGCGCCAGATTGTAGTGAATGGCGCGCGCGCCCGGATCGAAGATGAAGTTGTTCACGATGGCGCCGTGCACGCCGCCTTTGAACAACGGGCTGCGCTCGTAATTGTGAGCGTAGAGATTGCCGACGATCAGCAGGTCGGTGACGTTGTCGTGGATCAGCGAGCCTTTGGAATGCTCGCCTTTCGGATGCGTCGAATAAGAAAGACCTTCGCCGATGATATTGTTTGAGAAGGTGATCCGATGCGACGTGTTCTGCCGCCATTCTGCAATGTCGTTGCCTTTGAATCGCGGCCCTGATGCCGACAGGTTTTCATCGGTCGCCCAGGTCAACGAGCAGTGATCGACGATCACGTCGTGCGCGCCGCCGACCGTTCCGATGGAATCGTCTTCGTGGCTGAACTTCGGCTTGTCGATACTGCCTACGCGCACGCGGATATGCTGCACGATCGCGTCATGCGCGCCGATATCGATGCCGCCGCGGATCAAGGTGATGCCTGGCGACGGCGCGGTCTGTCCCGCAACCGTGACGAAGGGCTCGTCGAGTTTCAACGACTCGCCATCGAGATCGATGATGCCGCCGACTTCGAACACGATGATGCGTGGCCCCTTCGCGTCGAAGGCTTCGCGCAACGTGCCCGGCCCTTGCTTGGCGAGCGACGTGACTTTGATGATCTGACCGCCGCGGCCGCCTGGCGTATTCGCGGCCCAGCCTTGGGCACCGGGAAAGGCGGGAAGCTTCTCTGCCGACGGTGCGGCTGTCTGTGCAGTTGCAGCAATTCCGCTCGACAGACCGAACGCGACAAGCGCGGCACGCGCCAGAACTCGGCTTCGCATCAAGACTCTCCTCCCCGAATGCAATTCTTTCTCGCGCATCGCATGCGCGCAGGGCGTTGGCCGCCCCTTGTGTTGAATATGACACCGGTTTCCTATAGAGACAACCGAACTGACGGTGGGCGGGTCGCCCGAAAAGGGTAACGGCATGCATCAAGAATGGACGCAGGATCGCGACGGCACGGCACAGGCCATCGCCGAACGATTCGTGCGGGCACGACAGGACGCGACTTCGCTCAGTGCCTATCCCGGTCCGATGCCGCCTGATCTCGCGACGGCCTATCAAGTGCAGGATCACGCGATCGCATTGGTCAGCGACAAGCTGGTCGGATGGAAAGTCGGACTGATCGCCCCCGGCTTGCGCGAACAATATGGAATCGATCGCCTCGCCGGCCCGATTTTCGCGCGCAATCTGCGCAAGGCGCCGGACGGCGACGTGATCGACGTGCCACTGTTCAAAGGTGGCTTTGCCGCGGTTGAAGCGGAATTCGTCTATCGCCTTGGCGAGGATGCGCCCGAAGGCAAAGAAGAATGGAGCGACGACGAAGCGTTGGCGCTGGTCGACTCGCTGCATGTCGGAATTGAACTTGCCGGTAGCCCGTTTGCCGAAATCAACGATCACGGCCCGGCAGTGACTGCGTCCGACTTCGGCAACAACGCGGGCATGTTGTTGGGGCCGTCGATCGCGTCCTGGCGCGCGCGCGGCGACAACACGCTGCGCGCCGAAACCTATGTCGATGAAAAGCTGGTTGGCTCGGGCACGGGCGCGAATATTCCCGGCGGCCCGGTCGCTGCGTTGCGCTTTCTGCTGACCCATTGCGCCAAGCGCAACCGCCCGCTCAAAGCCGGCGATTTGGTGACGACGGGTGCCGCAACCGGCATCCACGAAATTCGCGCAGGCCAAACTGCGCGTGTTGAATTCGGCAGCGACGGCACGATCAAGTGCCGCGCCGTCGATGCCCGAAAGACGGCGGGCGTAGCCGCCGCGTAAGGGACAGGGGAAGGAACGCGCGCTCGCGATTCATCGCGAGCTCGAACGAGAGGGCGATCGTGATGGAGTCGGATTCCGCGGCGTCGGCGGTGCGTGTCGGCCGTGTTCGCTGGGTCATTTGCGGGCTGCTCTTTGCAGCGACCGCCATCAACTATATCGATCGTCAGATCATCGGCGTGCTCAAGCCGACCTTGCAAGCCGAGTATGGCTGGAGCGAGATCGACTACGGCGACATCATCTTTTGGTTCCAGGCCGCCTACGCGCTTGGCTATATCAGCTTCGGTCGCGTCGTCGATCGCGTCGGTGCGCGCACCGGCTACGCGCTTGCCGTCACCGTGTGGACGATCGCGCATATGGCGCACGCGGCCTGCACGTCGCTCGGCGGCTTCATGGCAGCGCGGTTCGCGCTCGGTCTCGGCGAGGCAGGCAATTTTCCGTCGGGCTTGAAAGCAGTCGCCGAGTGGTTCCCGAAAAAGGAACGTGCACTGGCGGTCGGCATCTTCAATGCCGGCGCCAATGTCGGCGCCATCGTCACGCCTTTGATCGTCCCGGTCATCACCATCGCGCTCGGCTGGCGCGCCGCGTTTCTGATCACCGGATTGTTCACCATCGTGTGGCTGGTGGCGTGGTGGGCGATGTATCGCCGGCCGCAGGAACATGCGCGCGTCACCGCGGCGGAACTTGCACTGATCCAAAGCGATCCGCCCGATGCAATCACGCCGATCCCGTGGACGCGCCTACTGAAGGTGCGCGAGACCTGGGCCTATGCTGCGGGCAAGTTCCTGATCGATCCGATCTGGTGGATGTTCTTGTTCTGGCTGCCGGACTTTTTCGCTAAGCGGCACGGACTCGATCTCAAGAGCTATGGGCCGCCGCTGGTGGTCGTCTATATTCTGTCGGACGTTGGCAGCATCTTCGGCGGCTGGATGTCGTCGTCGTTGATGAAGCGTGGCGTGTCGCTGTCGGCGTCGCGCAAATGGGCGATGTTCGTGTGCGCCGTTGCGGTGCTGCCGATCATGTTCGCGATGTATATCGACAATCTGTGGATGGCGGTGCTGGTCGTCGGCATCGCGACTGCAGCGCATCAAGGCTTCTCGTGCAATCTCTACACGCTGCCGTCCGACGTGTTTCCGCGTCGCGCGGTTGCATCGGTGGTCGGAATTGGCGGTACGGCGGGTGCCATCGGCGGCATGCTGATGGCGAAGTACGCCGGTTGGGTGCTCGACGCGATTGGCAGCTACACGCCGATCTTCATCGTTGCCGGGACGGTCTATCTGGTCGCGTTGCTGGTCATCCACCTTCTGTCGCCGCGTTACGAAGCGGCGAAGGTCGAATAGCCATCTAGTTCGGCAGCTGCCGCAACTCGTCGACCTGACGGATCGCCTGCAACACGCGATCCCATTCTTCGGCGCGTTCCAGCCGGTCTTCGGCCAGCGCCAGGCGCACCTGCTGTAGCGCGCAGGTCTGCGCTTCCCCGCCGCACTTGCCCAACAGCACGAAGGCCGCGAGCCAGAACGGCCGGTCCTGGATTGTCAAACCGACCGACGCCGGTTCGTCGTCCAGGTAGCGGTCTTCCCTGGGTTCAACCGCAGCAGTGCGTGTGTTTCGTGCGCCCATTGTCGTCTCCGTCCGTCCAAACACCTTTCGACGGACGAGGACTGCAAGGGGCGCGCCAGCGCCGTCGCGGCGGTCTTGCCGGCCTGCCCGCGGCTAGTTCCCCGGCACCGCGCCGTTCCATAAGATCGCGCCATGATCATCTGTATCGGCGAGGTCCTCGCCGCCGACGCGCTTCGTGAAATTACAGGGCTTCTCGACCAGGCCGGCTTTGTCGAAGGGCGCAGCACAGCCGGCTGGGCCGCGCGCGAGGTCAAACATAATCTGCAGCTGTCGACCAAAGCGCCGCAGCATGCGCGTGCGACTGCAATCGCGCGCGGCGCGATCGACAACAACGCGACCTTCAAGTCGGCGTCCCTGCCCCGCGCGCTGACACCGCTTCTGTTCAGCCGGTCGGAAACCGGCATGGGATACGGCGCGCATGTCGACAATGCGATGATGGGCGATCCGCCGGTCCGCACCGACCTTGCCTTTACGCTGTTCCTGTCCGCACCCGAACAATATGAAGGCGGCGCGCTGGTGATCGACGATGCGGGCGGCGAGCAGGAATTCAAACTGCCGGCCGGCGCGATGGTCCTCTATCCCGCAACGACCTTGCATCGCGTCGAAGAGGTCACGCGCGGACGGCGCGACGTTGCGGTCGGCTGGGTGCAAAGCCTGGTGCGCGATCCGCGCGGCCGCGAAATGTTGTTCGACCTCGATCGCACACGGCGCGCGCTGTTCGAACGCGACGGCAAGTCGGCCGAATTCGACACGTTGCAAAAGACCTATTCCAACCTGCTACGCATGCTGGCGGAAACATGACCGAAGCCTATCTGGTTGCCGCAACGCGCACCGCGGGCGCCCGCCGTGGCGGCAAGTTCAAAGACCAGCATCCGGTCGATCTCGCCGCTGCCGTGCTGAACGATTTGCTGGCGCGCAGCGGTTGCGATCCGGCGCTGGTCGACGACGTGATCCTGGGCTGCGTCAGCCAGGCCGGCGAGCAATCGACCAATGTCGCGCGCAACGCGGTGCTGGCCTCGGGCCTGCCCGAAACGATTCCGGGCACGTCGATCGATCGCCAATGCGGCTCGTCGCAACAGGCGCTGCAATTTGCGGCGCAGGCTGTGATGTCGGGCACGATGGACGTGGTGATTGCAGGTGGCGTCGAAAGCATGAGCCGCGTGCCGATGGGCATGCCGCATGCGCTGCCGCGCGCGCAGGGATTGGGCGCCTATCTCAGCCCGCAGATCAACGCGCGCTATGGCAATGTCGAATTCAGCCAGTTCGACGGCGCCGAGATCATCGCCGAACGGTTCGGTTTCACGCGCGAAGCGATGGATGCGTTCGCGCTCGACAGCCATCGCAAGGCCGCAGCCGCAACCGCCGCCGGCAAGTTCAAACAAGAGATTCTGGTGGTCGAGGTCGACGGCGTGCCGCACGCGACCGACGAAGGCATTCGCGCCGACACCAGCCTCGAAGCGCTCGGCGGATTGAAGTTGCTGCGCGAAGGCGGCCGTGTCACGGCCGGCAATGCCAGTCAGATTTGCGACGGCGCTTCAGGCGTTCTGGTCGTGAGCGAACGCGGCTTGAAACGATTGGGCGTCGCACCGCTAGCGCGCGTACATCATATGAGCGTGCTGGGCGGCGATCCGGTGACGATGCTGGACGTGCCGCTGGCTGCAACCGAACGCGCGCTGCGACGTGCCGGGATGAAGATCGGCGAGATCGATCTGTTCGAAGTCAACGAGGCCTTCGCTTGCGTGCCGATGGCGTGGCTCAAAGCAACCGGTGCTGATCCGAACCGGCTCAACGTGCATGGCGGTGCGATTGCGCTCGGCCATCCGCTGGGTGCGTCGGGCACCAAGTTGATGACCACCCTGCTATCGGCGCTGCACGACCGGAACAAACGCTTTGGGCTGCAGACGATGTGCGAGGGCGGCGGACAGGCCAACGTCACGATTGTTGAACGGCTTTAGTATCCAGTCGACGACGGTTCGGGACGTTTCGCGCCGCGAATTTCCGCCATGGCGCTGTTCAGCACGTTGCGCAGGAACATCACGTCGTTGCCCGGCGTGATCAGGTCGAAGCCTTGCTGTACGCGCTGCACCGCGCCGGCCGGACCGGAACAGAAGATGCCGGTCATCAACCCCTTTGCCGCCGCGGTCTTGCGAATATGTTCGACGCGTTCGATCACGAACGGATCGTCATGTTCGGGTTTGGGCGAGCGGCCCAGCGCCAATGCGAGATCGTTGGGACCGATAAAGATGCCGTCGAGCCCCGGCGTCGCGACGATTGCGTCGAGATTTGCGATCGCTACTTCGGTTTCGATCATCGCCAGCACCAGCATCTCTTTGTCGGCACCGCTGAGATAATCCATGCCGCCATACAACAGGCCACGCGCCGGGCCGAAGCTGCGCGTGCCGGTCGGCGGATAGCGGCAAGTCGATACCAGGCGCTCGGCATCTTCGCGGGTCGAAATCATCGGGCAGATGACGCCATACGCGCCGGCGTCTAGCAGCTTCATGATCTCGGCCGGATCGTTGCGCGACGGGCGCACCAGCGGAATCGCGTTCGAGGTCGAAATCGCCTGCAGCATTGGCACCGCCGCATCGAAGCCGATCATGCCGTGCTGCAGGTCGATCGTGACCGCGTCGAACCCCAGATGCGCGATCACCTCGGCCGCGTAGGAGGACGGGATCGACAGCCAGGCGCTGAGGATCAGCTTGCGCTCGGCATGGAGTGCACGCAGGCGGTTGCTTCGCATCAGGCCCTCAAATGGATGGAATGTCGGGTCGCAGATTGACAGGCCTTGGCCAGCTTTCAATGGTGGCCCCATGACCGTCCCCGACCACGCAGATATCCGCGATTCCGTCCGCCGCCTGTGCGCGCAATATCCCGCGACCTACTGGCGCGAGATGGATCGCGACCGCGCCTATCCCAGCGCGTTCGTCCAGGCCCTGACCGAAGCCGGCTTTCTCGCAGTGCTGATCCCCGAAGAATATGGCGGTAGCGGACTTGGGCTCGGCGCCGCAGCCGCGATCCTCGAAGAGATCCAGAAGAGCGGTGCCAACGGTGCGGCCTGCCACGCGCAGCTCTACATGATGGGCACGTTGCTGCGGCACGGATCGGAAGAGCAGAAGCAGAAATACCTGCCCGGCATTGCGTCGGGCGCGCTGCGGATGCAGGCATTTGGCGTCACCGAACCAACCAGCGGAACCGACACATCGGCATTGAAGACTGTGGCGCGCCGCGATGGCGACGTCTGGCGCGTCAGCGGTCAGAAAGTCTGGACGTCGCGTGCCGAATATTCCGACCTGATGCTGGTGCTGGCGCGCACGCGCCCGCCGCGCGAAGGCAAGAAACCCGCCGACGGCCTGTCGGTGCTGCTGCTCGACATGCGCGAAGCGGGCAAAGGTCTGACGATCCGCCCGATCCGCACCATGATGAATCACTCGACGACCGAAGTGTTCTTCGACGACGTGCCGGTGCCGGCGGAAAATCTGATCGGCAATGAAGGCGACGGGTTCAAATATATTCTGAGCGGGATGAACGCAGAGCGGATTCTGATCGCGTCGGAATGTATCGGCGACGCGCGCTGGTTCATCGACAAGGCCGTGGACTACGCCAAAGAGCGCCAGATCTTCGGCCGTCCGATCGGACAAAATCAGGGCGTGCAATTCCCGATCGCACGCGCCTATGCCGCGACCGAAGCGGCTGCACTGATGGTCAAAGCCGCGATCGCGAAATATGAAGCGGGCGAAAATGTCGGCGCCGAAGCCAATATGGCCAAGCTGCTGGCTGCCGACGCGTCGTGGCAGGCCGCCGACATGTGCGTGCAGACGCATGGCGGTTTCGGCTTTGCCGAAGAATATGACGTCGAGCGCAAATTCCGCGAAGCGCGCCTGTACCAGGTCGCACCGATCTCGACCAACTTGATCCTCTCCTTCCTGGGCGAGCATGTGCTCGGCCTGCCGCGTTCCTACTGATGACGAACCGGCCGCTCGAAGGTCTGTTGGTCATCGCGCTGGAACAGGCAGTCGCGGCCCCCTATTGCACGGCGCGGCTCGCCGATGCGGGCGCGCGCGTGATCAAGATCGAACGCGACGAAGGCGACTTCGCGCGCAACTATGACAGCGTCGTACACGGCGAGAGTGCCTATTTCGTCTGGCTCAATCGCGGCAAAGAATCGATCACGCTCGACATCAAACAGCCGGCCGATGCCGCGCTGCTCGCCAACATGATCAGCAAGGCTGACGTGTTCGTGCAGAATCTCGCACCCGGCGCCGCTGCGCGCGCCGGCTTCGGATCCGACGCATTGCGCGCGCGGCACAAGCGTTTGATTACCTGCGACATCAGCGGCTACGGCGAAACCGGTCCGGGCGCGGATCTCAAAGCCTACGACCTGCTGGTGCAGTGCGAATCCGGGCTGGCCTCGATCACCGGCGCGCCCGAAGCGCCCGGCCGCGTCGGCGTTTCGCTCGCCGATCTCGCCTGCGGACAGAATGCGCATGCCGCGATCCTGCAGGCACTCTATGCGCGCGAGAAAAACGGCCTGGGAGCAGGCGTTGCCGTCAGCCTGTTCGACGGCATGGCCGATTGGATGACGGTGCCGCTGCTGCACCAGGACTATGCGGGCAAGCCGCCGAAGCGCGTCGGGCTCAACCATCCGTCGATCGCGCCCTACGGTGCCTATGCGACCGGCGACGGCAAGCTGACCGTGATTTCAATTCAGAATGAGCGCGAATGGCGGTCGCTGTGCGCGACGGCCTTGCAGCACCCGGCGCTGGCTGAAGATGCGCGCTTTGCCTCGAACAATCTGCGCGTCACCAACCGTCCGGCGCTGGACGCGGAGATCAGTGCGGTGGTGAGCAAGCTGACGCGCGACGTATTCGTCGAACGGCTGCGCGCGGCAAACGTCGCGTATGGTGCGGTCAACGAGGTCGCCGATCTGTCGACACATCCGCAATTGCGCCGCGTGACGTTCGACACGCCAACCGGGCCGGTCGCCCTGCCCGCACCCGCCATGCGTTGGCGCGGCGACGACGATCTTTCCTTGGGACCAACGCC
The DNA here is from genome assembly GCA_018332375.1 of Roseiterribacter gracilis. Taxonomy (GTDB): domain Bacteria; phylum Pseudomonadota; class Alphaproteobacteria; order BOG-932; family Roseiterribacteraceae; genus Roseiterribacter; species Roseiterribacter gracilis. Next base: position 1,334,507 of record BOPV01000001.1, read on the forward strand.
CGCGCTTGGCGAGCACAGCGAGAAACTGCGCGCGGAGTTCGGCTGACGGTCTAGGCCGCCATCTGCCCCAGCATGTTGCGCACCAGGTCGGACTTGTCCTTGGTGTTGAGCAGCTTTGCCGAGCGGCGTTTCAACGTGCGCTGCCACACGTCGCTGAGATGTCCCAACTTGGCGACGCTGATGCCGATCGACTGGAAGTAGCTCGACGCATCGGCGAGGAAGGCCGAGAAAGCCTGATGGTCGTTGCGCTGCACGAACATGCCGTCGAACGCGGTGCGGTACCGCACCATGCGCTTTTCCAACTCGGACGCCATGGTTGAAAACGCGCTCACAAGCTCGTTCAACGCGCGTTTGGCGGCCGGATCCATCATACTTGCTTCGGCGACGCGACGCTCGGTCTCAAGCCATTTTTGCAGCTCGCCCAGAACGCCGTTCTTCTCGCCTTTTTCGAACTGCAAATAGACGACGCCTTTCCAGGCGAAAAACGATTCCGCCGCGCTGTCGGCCGGAAGCTGGAAGAGCTGCGCCAGCTCATTGAGCTTGCGCATATCCTGCGCGCCCCACAGCGCATCGATCACGCCTTGGCGGCCACGGCTGCAAAGGTTGCGGCCTTGATAGATTGCTTCCGCAACCGCGCCATATTGCTGCTCGGCAAAGGCGTTGAGGCGCTGTTCGGAGTCCGCCCCCATCGCGAAATAGTTGCTGTCGATTTTGACGCCTTCGGCCTGGAACCGTTCGCGCACCAGAAACGGCGCGAAGGACGGGATCGAGTCGAGAATTTCGAGCAGTTCGAAATCGGCGGCCAGCGCATCGGAATTTTGCTTCTGCGACAGGTCGAACAGCTACGCCATCGCCTTGGTGAGCTGCGGCGTGCCGTAGAACACTGTACGCCCGCCCGCTGCTGGGCGATCCGGGTCGTAGGGCATGAAGATCTTGGTTGCGACAGTGCGGCGACGTTCGCGACTTTCGACCGTGCCTTCGAACGCGAGGCCAACCGGCGGGCGATCTTTGATAAACACGCTTTCGTTGAAGATGCGCGACTTGAACAACAACAGCTCGGGCGCCTTGCGCCGCTCGCGTTGTTCGATGTCATGCGAAACTTGCGCGCAATTCAGAATGCGCGACGACGTACCGAGCGTCGCTCGTGTCTCTTGTTGTTCAGCCATCCCCACCGATGCCCGAAAGATTGAAGCGATATGCGCGCTCTTCGGCCACCATGTGGGGGCGAGTTCATTGACGATTGATAAATTTCGATCGATTGATGCAAGCGAACTAGCTGAGACGGAAACAGCAGCTCAATCCTTCAACGTCCGCACCACCAGCAAAGTCTGCAAATGCGGCTTCAGCGCGATGCGGCTGAGATCGTCGGCGATGAATTTGGTCAGCGCTGCTGCGTCGGCCGCTTCGATGCGCAGCAGGTAGTCGGCGTCGCCGGCGACGAGATGGACTTCGAGAATCGCGGGCGTGTTGCGCAGGAACTCTTCGACGCGCGCACGCTCTTGGTTGCCGTTGGCTGACAGGCTGACGCGCACGAAGCCGGTCACCGGCCGCGCGTCGACATCGTCGATCAAGGTGCGGTAGCCGCGGATGACACCGCTATCTTCGAGCTTCTTCAGTCGAACGCCGCACAGCCGCGCCGTGATGCCGACCTGGTCGGCCAAGGCGCTGATCGCGATGCGCGCATTGGTTCGCAGCACGGCGAGCAGCTTGCGGTCGATTGCGTCGAGCTTGTCCATGGGGGCCAAGCTGGACCAGCTTGGCGTCCCGCGTCCAGTGTTGGGGTCTCGCGCCTGCGCGCGGCGCCGAAAACACGCGTTCTGCGCCCGGTCTTTGCGCAGAAACGCCGCCGGCATCGCGCTAGCTTCGGCGGCATGTTTCATCTGCACCAACGTTCGGCCGTGCCGAGCCCGTTCGAACTGACGCGTCACGAGATGCAGGACGCGGTCGCGACGTTGCGCGGCTGGGCCGGCTACGCAGCGACGCCGTTACATCGTCTGCACAGCTTTCCCGCGGCCAGCGCAGTCTGGCTGAAAGAAGAATCGCAGCGTTTCGGCGTCGGCAATTTCAAACCGCCGGGCGCCGCCTATGCGCTGACGCGGCTGCTGCGCGAACGGCGCGCCGGCACGATGGTGGTGACTGCGTCGGCGGGAAATTACGGCCGCTCGCTGGCTTGGGCAGCGCGCCAGCTTGACCTTCCCTGCACCATCTATGTCGGCGACGGCGTCAGCGCGGCGTCGCGCGAAGCAATTCAGCGCGAAGGCGCCTCAATCTTGCAGGTCGTCGGCACCTATGACGATGCGGTGCGTACCGCCGCCGCTGCCGCGCGCGGCAATGGCTGGACCTTGGTCTCGGATACAGCCTTTGACGGCTATGAAGAAATCCCGCGCTTCGTCATGGCCGGGTATGCGCTGCTGCTCGACGAGGTCGAAACGCAGCTGCGCCCAACCCATGTGTTCGTGCCCGGCGGTGTCGGCGGGTTGGCCGCTGCAGTCGCCGCTTATTACGCGCAGGCAGGCGGTGCACGTCCGCGCATCATCGTCGTCGAACCGCGCGCGAGCGATTGTCTGCTGCAAAGTTCGATCCGTGGTGCGCGCGCGGTGACGTTCGGCGCTTTCGACACGCAGCTTGTGCCGCTAGCGTGCGGCGAGCCATCGACGCTCGCCTGGCGCATCCTGGCCGATCACGCTGACGCATTCATCGCGATCACCGACGAGGAAGCGATCGAAGGCGCCGAGAGAATGCGCGCCGAAGATTCGCACCCGTCGGTCGGACTGTGTGCGGGTGCAACGGCGGGCGCATTGCTGTCGGTGCTAAAACGTAAAGAACATGCTGCGGCGCTGGATCTGACCGGCGCGTCGAACGTGCTGTTGATCGGAACCGACGGAAAAAGCTGATTACAGGTCCCAGACAAGCGTCTCTGCGCAGAGCAATTCGAAACAATCGAAGGCGGTTTCTTCGCTGGAACTTGTCGTGCAGCATCGCGGCAGACTTTCGAGGCGCCCGATGCGAATTCTCCACGCACCCGACTCCGTGTTGCACGATCCGTCGAACTATGTTCGCCGCGGCGAAACGGTTCCGCATCCAGAAAAAGCTGCGCGCTACCACCTGCTGCTCGACGCCGCGCGCAATGCCGGCCACGCGGTTGAACGCGCCGGCGATCACGGCATCGAGCCAATCGCCGCGGTACACACGCAAGGCCATATCGAGTTTTTCCGTACCGCGTGGTCGCGCCGCGATGAATGGCCGACCAAGAGTGACGAGATTTTCACCGGCCATTTCGCGCGACCGCAGATGCACCGACGGCCCGAGGGTTTCCTGGGATTGGTCGGCTATCACACGGCCGACACGTCAACGCCGATCCGCGCCGGCACATGGGCTGCGATTTACGGTTCGGCACAAGCTGCGATCAGCGCTGCCGACGCCGCACTCGCCGACGGACGCGCCTACGCGCTGTGCCGGCCACCCGGGCACCATGCGTATGCCGAAAGTGCGGGCGGCTTCTGCTATCTCAACAATGCAGCGATCGCGGCGCGTCGGCTGCAGAGCAAGCGCGGCGGCAAGATCGCGATTGTCGATATTGACGTGCATCACGGCAACGGCACGCAGGGCATCTTTTACGAAGACCCGACCGTGTTGACGATTTCGATTCACGCCGACACGTCGAACTACTTCCCGTTTTATAGCGGCTACGCGGACGAGACCGGGACCGGCGCAGGCAGCGGCTTCAACCTCAATCTGCCTTTGCAGCACGGTCTGGGCGACGGACCGTTCGTCGCCGCGATTGAGCAAGCGATGGCGCGCGTCGCCGCGTACGAACCGAACGCGCTCGTCGTAGCACTGGGACTCGACGCGTCCGAACACGATCCGATTGGCGCTCTACGTGTCACGACGCAGGGTTTCGCCGACGCCGCACGCACCATCGCGCGCGGCAAGCTTCCGACCGTACTTGTGCAGGAAGGCGGATATCTATCGGACGTGCTGGCGACGAATCTGACGCAATTTCTTGCTGCGTTCGACGCAGCTGCGTAAGCGGCTTAGGCCGGCTGCGGTTCGACCTGGCTCAACAAGGTGCGCACCAATTCGGCTTTGCCCTTGTCGTTCAAGAAGCGTAGCGCCTGGCGCTGCGTCGCGCGCTGCCAGATCTCGGAGAGATGGCTCAGCTTTGCCACCGCAATGCCGATCGCCTGGAAATGTTCGGACGCATCGGCGAGGAAATTGCTGAAGTCGCGATAGTCGTCGCGCTTCACGAACATGCTGTCGAACGCGGTGCGGTATTTCTGCAGTCGCGTTTCGAGATCGGTGGCGACGGTTGAAACCGCGCCCGCAGCGCTGTTCAGCACTTTGCGATCGGCGGGATTGACCGGGCTGCGCATTGCTTCGCGGCGCTGAATGTCGAGCCATTGCTGCAGCTCGGCGATGATCGCTGCCTTCTCGGCGCGTTCGAACTGCAGATAGACGACGCCCTTCCAGGCGAAGAAGGATTCCGGCGCGTTCGCGGTCGGCAGACGGAACAGGCGCGCCAGGCTGTTGAGCTTCTGCGCGTCGCGCATTCCCCACAACGCGTCGATCACGCCCTGACGTTCGCGTTCGCCTGTATTGCGGCCCTGCTGCAAAGCGTCGGCGACGATGCCGTACTGCTTGTGCGCGAATGCGTTCAGCCGCTCTTCGGTCTCGGTCTCGATGGCGAAATAGGCGGGATCGATTTCGATGCCGGCGGCGCGGCAACGCTCGCGCACCAAGAACGGCGCGAAGGACGGAATCGAATCCAAGATCTCGAGCTTGTCGTTGTCAGCTTCGAGTGCATCAAAATTGTGCTGCTGCTTCAAATCGAGCAGCTCGTTCATCGCGGTGCCAAGTTGCGGCGTGCCGAAGAAGACGGTGCGGCCGCCAGCAGCGGGGCGCACGCGGTCGTACGGCATATAGATCTTGGTGCCGACGATACGGCGACGACGGCGCACCATCGGCGAGCCTTCGAATGGAACCCCGAATGGCGGGCGATCCTTGATCAGCACGCTGTCGTTGAAGATCTTGGTCCGGAACAGCAGCTTTTCGGGCGCCGGTTGACCTTCGCGCTGTTCGATTTCGTAGGTGATGCGCGCGCAGTTCAGCACTCGGGACGAAGCCGAGGCGAGTACGGGTCGGAAATCTGGTTCAGCCATACGAAACGCGCGGTCCGGGGGTCCCCAAAAACGGCCGCAGTCTGGCTACGTTCGACCGCGCCTACAACAAAAGAACATGGTTACCGCCGGGCCAGCCGAAACCCGCGACGCCACGTTGTTTCGCAGTCCGCTGCAGCCCGCTAGGCGGGTCATTGTCGGCGCGCGCGCGAGATAATATAACGCCGCCGTGAGCCGCGATTTCTCGACCCTGCTGCATTGGATGCGCCGCCAAGCGCGCCCGCTGCTGCTTCTCCTGCTGCTGACGCAGCTGGCGATGGTCGGGCATCGCATCGAGCATTTCGTTGCCCCGGACCAGGTCGAAAGCATCGCCGATTGCGCTGCCTTCGCGCCGACGCCCGACGCAAGCTGCGAACCGCCAGCGGTTGTTCGCACGCCGGCCAGCTTCACCCTCTTTGCTGCCTGGTCGCCGACGGAGCAGATCCGCGCCGGCGAGATCAACCAACACGCCTATCGGTCGCAAGCACCGCCCGCCTGACTCCCGGGTTCGCTTCGCATTTCTCTGCGTCCGCACTTGCGCTGACACGCGCGCGGAACGCACCGACCGATTGGAGTCAGCATGCCTCGTTTTGTCTTCCGCGCCGTCGCGGTGGGTGCATTCGCACTCACGGCGTTACCGGTGGCTGCGCAACAAGCCGAAGAGATCGTCGTCACCGCACGTCGTCTCGATGAACAGCGTAACGGGCTGAGCCCGCGCACCGGCGCCAGCCAATATGTTTTCGACCAGACCGCCATCGACTTGCAGCCGCAAGGTCCCGATCGCTCGTTCAATCGGCTGCTGCTGCAGGCGCCGGGCGTGGTGCAGGACGGCGAAGGCGGCATCCGCATTCGCGGCGATCACGCCAATCTGCAGTATCGCCTGAACGGTGTTCTGATCCCCGAAGGCGTCGGTGGATTCGGCGACACGTTCGAAACCCGCTTCGCCAACAAGATCGAATTGCTGACCGGCGCGCTGCCGGCGCAGTACGGCTATCGCACCGCGGGCGTGATCGAGATCGAAACCAAAGATGGTGCGCGCGACAAAGGCGGCTCGGTCAGCCTCTATGGCGGCAGCAACGGCACGATCAAACCCAGCGCCGACGATGGTGGCTCGTCCGGTACGTGGAGCTGGTACGTCTCGGGCAGTTACCTGCGCAGCGATCGCGGTCTCGATTCACCGACGCCGGGGCGCGACGCGCTGCACGACGCGACCGAACAAGGGCGCGGCTTCGTCTATCTGTCGAACGTGCTCAACAGCGACACGCGCGTCAGCATCATTGCGGGCAGCTCGGCCAGCAGATTCGAAATTCCCAACACGCCGGGGCAAGACGTCGCCTTCCCGCTCAATGGCCGCACGCAGTTTGCCTCGGCGCAGCTCAATGAGCGGCAACGCGAAAGCAACAGCTACGCGATCGTCGCGCTGCAAAGCTCGACCGAGAAATTCGACTGGCAGGTCGCGCCCTTTCTTCGCTACAGCCAAGTCCGCTTCACGCCCGACCCGGTTGGCGATTTGATGTTCTCGGGCGTCGCCGGCGACGTGAAACGGTCCAGCTTTGCGACCGGTATTCAATTTGACGGTGCCTATCGCATCGACGACCAGCACACGCTGCGCGGTGGTCTGTTCACCCAAGCCGAGCGTGGCATCAGCAAAGCCAACATTGCCGTGTTCGACGTCGGCAGCGATGGCACGCCGCTGTCGGATCGTTCGCGCAGCATCGCCGACAAATCGGCCAAGACCGGTTATCTCTACGGCGTCTATCTGCAGGACGAATGGAAGCCGATCGAGCGGCTGACGGTGAATGCCGGTCTGCGCTTCGACCTGGTCAACGCCTATGTCAATGAAAGCGCGCTGCAGCCGCGCCTGTCGGTCTCGTACAAGCTGACCGACAAGACGACGGTCCATGCCGGCTATTCGCGCTTCTTCATTCCGCCGGCGCTGGAGCTGGTCGGCAATAGCAGCCTGGCGAAATTCGCCGGCACGACCAACGCGCCCGCAGTCACGCAGAACGATCCGGTGCGATCGGAACGCGCCGACTATTACGACGTCGGCATCAGCCACGAACTTGTTCCGGGTTTGCAGATCGGCGTCGACGGCTACATCAAAAAGTCGCGCAACCTGCAGGACGAAGGACAGTTCGGACAGGCGCTGATCCTGACGCCGATCAATTTCCGCGAAGGCCATGTCTATGGCGTCGAAGGATCGGTGTCGTACCGGCGCGGACCGGTGCAGCTCTACACCAACCTGACGTGGCTGCGCGCCAGCGGCCGCGACATCATTTCGAGTCAGTTCGGCGTCGAACCGGACGAGCTCGCCTATATCCGCACCAACTGGGTGAAGCTGGATCACGACCAGCGTTACAGCGCGTCGGCGGGCGGATCCTATTCGTTCGACACCGGCACGTCGGTTGCGATCGACGCGCTGTACCAGACCGGCCTCGCGAAAGGCTTCGCCTCGACCGAGCATGTGACGCCGTATCTGACCGCCAATCTCGGCATCAGCCAGGATTTCACCGCCTGGGGTGCGGATGGCTGGTCGGCGCGGTTCGACGTGCTGAACCTGTCCGATCGCGTCTATCAGATCCGCGACGGCAGCGGCATCGGCGTCGGCCAGGCGCAATATGGCGTGCGGCGCAGCTTCTTCGCCGGCGTGACCAAGAAGTTCTGAGACAGGTACGGCGCGGGTTGGCATTGCTGGCCCGCGCCGCTATCACGACGCCATGAGCGACACACCTCCCGACCGTCTCTGCGCCTCGCCTGGAAGCCCCTATTTCGACGAAGCGATTATGGAGCGCGGCGTCGGCGTCATCTTCAACGGCGTCGAAAAAACCAACGTCGAAGAATATTGCGTCAGCGAGGGCTGGGTCCGTCTGGTTGCCGGCACCGCCAAGGATCGCAAAGGCAATCCGATGACGGTCAAGCTGAAGGGCACGGTCGAGCCGTTCTTCAAGCCCGCGACCTGACCACCCGGCTGCCGATCACTCTTTCATTCGCGCCAGATAGTCGGCCGCGCTCTGCGGGCCGCTGACGAACGTATCGGTATGCTCGGCGATGAATTTGCGGAACTCGAAAAAGTGCTTCTTTCCGCCCATGACTTTCTTCAGCGCCGCGGCCAGCGCTTCTTTCTTGTCGGCCGGTGTTTCGGCCGGCTGGATCAACAGAAAATCCCAACTCGCGCCGTCCTGATGCACGAACAATTCGCGCGGCGGCAGGCCGGCGATGCGATTCGCTTCGTCATACATCGCAATCATCTGCAGGAAAGCTTCATGCTGCCCGGGTGCAATGCGATAAATCTCGATCAGTTTCTGCGGTGGTTCGGGCAATTTGCTTTGCGCCTGCACCGGTGCGGCGAAGGCCAGGCTCAGCGCTGCGGTGGCCAAAAGAACGCGCATCATCATTTCCCTCCGTTGTTCGTATCAGCGTTGCTTGGTTGGTTCGGCGCACCGGGCGGGTAATCGTCCCAGTGCCACGGCCGAGGAAATGCGCGTTGGCGCGGCCACACCTCGTTCAACGTAGCGGCGTCGTACAGCCGGCCGCCTTGCATTACGTGCGAGATCGCCTCGGCGTTGCGGATGTCGATCAGCGGATCGCGATCGAGCACGACAAGGTCCGCAATCTTGCCCTTTTCAATCGTGCCGAGATCGGCACTGCGGCCGATCGCTTCGGCCGAACCAATCGTGCCGGCCCGCAACGTCTCGACCGGCGTCCAGCCGCCGCGAACATGGGCCTGCATCTCCCAATGGAAGCCCAAGCCGGGAATTTCGCCGTGACTGCCGATGCCGACGACGCCGCCGGCACGCACGATTTGCGCGCCGCCTTCGGCAAACGCAGGAAACGGGTCGTCTTCGGCTTCACGCCATTGGCGTTTGCGCGTCTTCATGTCGACGATGAAGCGCGGCGCGAACCGGTTGAGCTTCGGATCGTGGTTCGGCTGGCGATCGACGATGAAACGATCCTGGCCGCCGCCATTGACCATCAGCGTCAGATTGTACGAAACCCCGCTTTTGGCGAACAAGGTGATGACGTCGGCCGCGAGCGGTGCGGCCGGAAGCGCATGTTCGAGGCCGGAAATACCGTCCTGGACCTGCGTCAGATCCAGCTTGTCTGACGTCGCACCCTCGGCGGTCACGCGCAGGCCGCGTTCGCGCGCGCTTTGCGCAATCCATTGCCGCACGCGACGCGAACCGGTGCGATAGAGCTTGATATTGTCGAGCCGATAATAGTCTCGGTAGCGATCCAGCACGCGATCGACATCCGTCTTGCTTGCAAACTCGTTGAACGAGAACAGCGCGACGCCGGTCGACCGAATCCGCGAGCCGATCATCAGACCGGCATCGATCAAATCCTGGTATGGCAGCAGATCGATCGTCAGCGTCGACGGATCAAACGCCGTCGTGATGCCATACGACAAATTGGCTGCCGGCCCCCAGCTTTCCACATCCAGCACGCCGCGGCGAACGTCAGCGACATGGTCGTGATCGTCGATGAAACCCGGCACAATCCATTTGCCGCCGACGTCGCGGATGGTTGCGCCGTCGGGCACCGGAAACGACCCGCGCGCACCGACCGCTGCAAAGCGCCCATCCACGATCAGAATGTCGGCATCGGCAATCGGCGCCGTGCCCGGCACCGCAATCGCAGTTGCGCCACGCAACACCAGCGCGCCCGGATTGGAAGCCCGCGGAATTTGCACGTCGGCGTCACTGCGCACCGGCGTTCCGACATCGGGTGCACCCGGTGCCTCACCGGCTCGGCGAAGCGCGACGCCGGCAAGCGGACGGCGAAACCAGCTTGATCCGATTGCCCAGCCGATCGTTCGTCCGTCGGCGCTCCACTGCAAAAAGTCGGCGCCGACATCGGTAAGCCGACGGTGGCGCACGCCCGGCGCCGCCAGATCGATCGTCGTGCCCAGCTTGGCAGGCAGTTCGAGCAGATGGAGCTGCTGCGCGATCTGCGCCAGCACCGTTTTCCCGTCCGGACTCAGACGCAGATCCTGGACCGGCGCGCGCCCGGGCGAGAAATAATAACCGGGGCCGGTCACTTGCAGCAGCAGCTGTCGCTTGCCGTCGGCCAGCGACACCAGATTCAGCCCATTGTTGAACAACAGCGCGACGCGCGCCGGGTCGGGCCCGAAATGCGGGACGCCGCCCATATTGCCGGCAGCAACGGTGCGTGCCGCGCCGCCCTGGGCCGGTAGCATCGCCAACTCGGCATCGCGCACGACGCCATATTCCATGTAGCGATGCATGCGCACGACGTTGCTCGAGCGGAGGACGAGCACCGACCTTCCGTCGGGTGTTTCAACCGGACTCGTGTAATAGGCCGCAACGTCGGTCAGGCGCACCGGCGCGCCGTTTCCATCAGCCGGAACACGCCATACATGGCCGCCGTCACGCGCCGACCAACGAACATACAGGATCGAGCGCCCGTCCGCCGACCAGCTCGGCTCGAATTCGCCGATTTGATCTTGGGTTAGCCTTCGTGGTTTTCCGCCGGGCGCCAGCGGCATCACATACACGTGTCCGAGCGCGGAAAAGGTGAGTTGCGTGCCGTCCGGCGATTCCATCGGGTGCTGGATGATCCGCGCGCGCACCGGGCCGGTTTCCTCGCGGATCACCGGCGCGTTCAGCGGCCCCAGCGGCACCTGCACATATGCCGTGAATTCGATCTCCGTCGTCGCGCTGTCGGCCAGCGACACGCGCCGCAGCTTGCCGCCATCGTTTACGACCAACGCAGCACTGTCAGGCGTAAACGCATAGTGCGGCGCCAGATCGCGCCACGGCGCGCTAACCAGTTCATCGAGCTGTGTCAGACGAACCAGCCAGCGATCATCGCGCGTGCGAAGATCAAGCACGCGCAACCACAGCTGCGCGCCGTAGCGCGTCGCATAGACAAGCTTGCTGCCGTCGGGCGAAGGAATGGGACGAAAGAACGTGCCGAGCACCAGGTCCGGGCGATAGCTGCGCGGCGGCTCGACAAGCGTTTCTTCTGTACCGGCGCGAAGGTCGCGCCGCCGTATCACCCAGCCCGGCGGGTCACCGTCATGCGGTCCGACCTGCGACGCGTAATAGAGCCATTTCCCGTCGCGCGACGCGGCAGCACCGACGGTGCTCGAGGAAGGCTCGCCTGCAATCGGGACGATGACGGTCGTCTTGCCGGTCGCGACCTCGATTGCCTGCAACGCAAAAGCGGCGTGCGCAGGATCATACCGCGACACGTAGATCGTGCGCGCATCAGCGCTCCAGGCTGGTGAGGTAAAAATACTGTCGTCGCCATGCGTCGTCACGGCGCGCGGATTGCGCCCGTCCGCATCCGCGATCCAGACGTTTTCAGATCCCGACCGATCGCTGAGAAATACGATCTGCTTCCCGTCCGGCGAAAAGGCAGGCTGCGAGTCAAACGCCATGCCCGTCGCGATTGCACGCGCAGTCCCACCGCGCGCATCGACCAGGTAGAGATCGCCGAGCATCTCGAACACGATCTGGCGGCCATCCGGCGACAGATCCGGCGACAGCCACGTTCCCTCCTGGACCGTGAATGCCAGCGTGCGCGCCGCCTCAAGCGGCAGGCCGCTGCCGGAAAGTTGGACCGGGCGCGCTGCTGCAGGTTTCTGCCCGGCCGTACGGGCGGCTTCAGATACCGCGTGATCGGGTGCCTGCACCGGTTCGTGCGCGTGCACCGGACTCACGAAGGCCAACAGCGACAGAACGAACGAGCAGCACAACAGGCTGGTGCGACGGCGCATCAGCGCGCATCCGGCAGCGTGCGGTAGCGATCACGCAACGCGTCCTGGCGCGTCGCCAGCGAAACGTCCTTGCCCTGCACGAAAACGCGAACCGCGTTGGTCGTCGGCTCCAGCGGATCGCCGTCCCAGACGACCAGATCGGCTTCGCGGCCCGGTGCCAGCGTGCCGTAGCGTTCAGCCTGGCCCCAGATCGCGGCGGGATTGCGCGTGATGGCGCACAGCGCTTCGACATAGGCGAGCCCGTTGGCGACGGCCATGCCGGCCGCGTCGCGGATCGCAGTGCCGGCGTTGTAGCTCAGCATCAACGTATTGCCGGGCACATAGAATGCGATACGCACGCCCGCCTTGTGCAACAGCGCGGCGCTGTCGATGCGCGCACCGATTTCGTCAAAATGGAGCGGCAGATTGAAGGTCGGATCGAGGATCACCGGCACGTTGCGCGCCGCCAGCAGGCTCGCCGCACGCCACGCTTCCGCACCGCCGATCACGACCACCCGCAACGCATAGTCCTGGCCCAGCTGCACCGCCTGCCTGATATCGGACTCGCGCTGCGCCACGATCGCGAGCGGCATTTTACCGTCGAGCACCGGTTGCAGCGCCTCTGCTTCGAGGTGATTGAGCAGCTGGTCGCGCGTTGCACCGCTTTTGCCGATGTCGCGAAAGCGCTTCGCTTCGTCGAGCGCATTGCGCAGCAAGATCCATTGCGCGCTGCGCGACCCGCCGACCTCTTTGGCAAAGCTCCCGCCCGCCTGCACGAACATTGCAACTTTGGCGCGGTCGAGCAGATCGGGTCCGTCGCCCAGCTTCAACAACGCCGCTTGGCCTGCGAAAGGCGGATTGCCGCTGCCGTCAGGAAAACTCAAAGCGCGCGTCACGCCGTCGGCGCGCACGTGGCGCAGCAACACCGAATTGGGGTTGAGCGCGTATTGTACGTCGAACGCGGCGCCGAGCGGACTGTTGCGCACCGCGCGATCGACCGTCTCTTGCGCGCCAAGCACTTCGACCAGACCGAGCTGCGTCGCTGCGCTAATCAGCGAGGGTGTGACGACTTTGGCGCGCGCATCGATCCGCTCAGCGTCGGCCGGCACCGGCCCGTTGGCTTGCACCGATTCGATGCGCCCGTCGCGCAGTACGATCGTTGCATTCTCGATTTTGTCGGCGCCGTCGGTCAGCGGCCAGGCCGTCGCGCCAACGATCGCAACCGGCTTGGTTTGCGCCAGTGCGGGTGCTGCGGCGAGCAGCAACGCGACAACGGCCAGCAACAGTCGGGCGTTCATCGCACGTCCTCGCGCGCGGGTTGGCCCAGTTCGAAATCAGCGGGCGGTGTCTGTTTGGCCGGGTCGAGCCGGTCGAACCGCAACGCGCCGTCAACGAATACCTGATCGGCTTTTGTGTAGACGCTGAACGGATCGCCCGACCAGATCACGACGTCAGCGTTCTTGCCCGGCTCGATCGTGCCGATCCGATCGTCGAGCCCCAACGCCTTGGCCGGATTGGCGGTGATCCAGCGCATCGCGCGCGCAGGTGCGATCTCGATGCCGGCACGCCGCCCCGACGCCATGGCCTTGGCCGTTTCCATGTTGAGACGTTGGCCGGTGAAGGGTGAATCCGAATGCATCATCACGCACGCGCCCGCTGCTTCGAGCAACGCGGCGTTGGCGCGGATGCCGTCATTGACCTCCATCTTCCAGCCCCACCAATCCGACCAGACCGCGGCGCACGTGCCGCGCGCGCGCAGCAATGCCGGGACTTTGTAGGCTTCCGCGGCGTGATGGAATGCAGCGACGCGATAGCCAAACTCGGCGGCGAGATCGAGCATCACGGCGAGATCGGCAGAACGGTAGCAATGGATGTGCACCAGAATATCGCCGCGCAGCACCGCCGCCAGCGTGTCCAGTTTCAGATCGCGATCGGGCACGTCGCCTTTGCCACCACGCTGGTATTTTTCCCATTTCGCGATGTAGGCCTTGGCCTTGACCCAGGCGTCGCGCATGCCCGCAACACCGCCCATCCTGCTGGTCGGAAATTTCCCCGCATTCTTGGGGTTGTCGCCGCACGCCATCTTCAAGCCCGGCTTGGCAGCGGGAAATTTCATCGCCTGCATCGTCGCCGCCGGCACCGGTTTCAGCACGACGCTGCGGCCGCCGAACAGATTCCCCGATCCGGGCAGGATCTGCAGCGTCGTCACGCCCGCCGCCAGCGCACGCGCGAACGCGGGATCGTGCGGCTGCACGCCGTGCTCGACCCAGACATTGGCTGTGTTGGGATCGCTGTCTTCGCTGACGTCGCCGGTCTTTTCGTCCGCCGAGGTCAACGGCGACACATACGTGCCGTTATGCGAGTGGACGTCGATGATTCCCGGCGTGACGAAGCGGCCGCGCGCATCGATCACGGTGGCGCCGGCAGGCAGCTGCAGATCCGAACCGACTGCGACAATCTTGCCGTCGCGCATGCGTAGCGACGCATGCTCGACGCGCCCGCCTTTGCCGTCGAGCAAGGTCGCGCCGGTGATGATCGTGTCCGGCGACGGTCCCGGACGATAGGTGCTGGGATAGGCGTCGAGCATGAATGGCAGCGATGCCCGATCGCCGTTCGGCGTGTCCTTGGCAAAGGCCGCACCGGCCGACACGAGAAGCGCCAGAGCGAAAAGCGCCAGAGCGAAAAGCGATCGTTGCAGCATGGTCCCCGATCCGCAAAAAGGCGCGGCCCTTACGGCCGCGCCTTTGCAAAGAGATCAGAACTTGCGGGTCAGTGACACCGTGTAATAACCGCGCTGGGCGTAGAAGCACTGGTCGTTCGAGCTGCAACGCTGCACGTAGGTCTTGTCGAACAGGTTGTTGCCATTGAGCGCCAGGCGCCACTTGTCGAAGTCGTAGTGAACGATGCCGTCGAACAACAAAACATTGCCGGTGCGCCACAGATTGGCCGGATCGCCGAACGTCTCGGTCAAATAGCGTCCGCCGATGCCGAATCCGAGGCCGGCAAGCGCGCCCGATTGGATCGTGTAGTCGCCGAACAGCGAGACTTTGTGCTTGGCCACCGCGGGCAGACGCTTGCCCAGATCGGGACCGTTCGACTTGGTCACGGTCGGATCGGTGTAGGTGTAGGACGCGTTGACGGTGAAGGTTTCGTAGAAGCGTCCGGTCAGTTCGGCTTCGACGCCCTTCACTTCGACTTCGCCGGCCTGCACACTGAAGAACGGATGCGCCGGATTGGGATCGTTGGTCAGAACGTTGGTCTGACGCAGCTGATAGGCCGCGATCGTCGCGAAGGCTTTGACGCCCTTCGCCATCTCGCCCGGATCGTATTTCAGACCGATTTCGGTCTGCTCGCCGGTGGTCGGCTTGAACGGCGTACCGCCGAAGTCGGCCCCCGAGGTCGGCTGGAACGACGTCGCATGTACCACGTACGGCGCGAACCCGTTGTCGAACAAATACGACAGCGCGACGCGATAGGTGAATTTGTCGTTGCTGGTGGGTTTGCCGAAATCAGTTGTGTCGACCCAATCCTGGCGCACGCCCGCGGTGACGATGAAGCCGCCGAGTTTGATCTGATCCTGCACATAGACGCCGGTCTGCTTCTGGATCTGGCGTAAATAAGCCGATGTCGCGACCGGCGCGATCGCTGCACCATAAATCGGCTTGAAGACGTCCAAGGTCGGTCCGAAGGCAAAGCCGGTGTCGGTCGCGTTGTTGACGCGGCGGAAATCGACGCCGCCGACGATTGCGTGGCTCAACGCGCCGGTCTGCACATGCGCTTCCAGGCGCGTGTCGACGTTGAAGGACATGACTTTTTCATCGAACGCCCAGCTATAGCGATTCAGCGTGCGCAGATCGGCCTGCAAGCCGGCGCCGTAGATCTGGCGCGTGCTGGCGTCGGACGAGAAGTATTTCAGATTCTGCCGCACGGTCAGCGCATCGCTGAAGCGGTGGCTGAAATCGTACCCGACGCCATACTGGTCGCGTTTGTAAAAATTGTAGCCAGGCTCGCCGGCATTGAAACCGACGGGCAGTTCGCCCTTGGGGTTAAACAGCAGCGTACCCTGCGCCGGCAGAAAGCCGCCGCCGTCCCCTTTGATCTTGTCGTACTGATAGTAGGACAGAAGCGTGATCTGCGTCGCGTTGCCGAGATTGAGGGTGCCGGCCGGCGCCACGAAGTCTCGCTTCGAACGCACGCCTTCGGTCTGCGTATGGCGGTCGCGCAGCAGGCCGGTCAGGCGGAAGCTGAGATAGTCGTTCGCCGGGCCGAACACATCGCCGCTGATCTGCTTCTGGTTGAAGCTGCCGAGCTGCGCCCCGGCCTCGCCGCCGAAATAGCGCTGCGGACGGCGGCTGGTCATATTGATGATGCCGCCCGGCGGTGTCTGGCCGTACAGAACCGACGCCGGGCCTTTCAGGATTTCGATCGAATCCGAACCGTAGAGATCAAGGCCGACATTGGTCACCGAGCCGATCGGCGCCTGCAGCCCGTCGACATATTGGATCGGGTTGAAGCCGCGCACCGTGATCCAGTCATAGCGTTCATCGGGGCCATAATTCTCGCCGACCGCGCCGGCAGTGTAGCGCACCACCTGCTGCAGGCTCTGCCAGTTGAGCAGATCGATCTGATCGCGGTTGATCACCGAGATCGATTGCGGCGTCTCGACCAGCGGCGTGTCGATCTTGGTGCCGGTCAGGTTGCGCGTCGCGACGTAGCGCGGCGCGGTGACGACCACCTGTTCCAGCTCGCCGCCCGCCTGCTGCGCCGCTGCTTGCTGCGCGAGAGCGACCGGCGCCGCGGTGGCGAGCAGCAGAAATAGGGCGCGGCCCAGCCCGGTACGATTCAGAACAACCATCAGATCCCCCGTTCGCACGCCGACTTTTGCGGCCGTTTTCGTCCGGGAAGATTGATTGTGCGGCGCGATCCGCGCTTTCCCATGAGGGACGGATACCATCGTGATCAGGCCACCGGCCTGCTCCAACCGGCAGGCGCGGCCCGCTGACACTGATGGTTGACCCGTACGCGCGGGCCGGCCGACGCCGCGCCGGCCTAGGCTGGTCGCATCAGAACGGGGCGGGCGCATGAAACATCTCCTGGCGCGAAAGTCGATCGAATCGCTGCAGCTCGAAGCCGACCGCAGCGGCATGCAGCGCAGCCTCGGCGCGACCCACCTGCTGCTGCTCGGCATCGGCTGCATTCTCGGCGCCGGCATTTACGTGATGACCGGCAACGCGGCCGCGCATTTCGCCGGCCCCGCCGTGATGCTGTCTTTCATCCTGGCGGGCGCCGCCTGCGCGCTGACCGCACTTTGCTATGCCGAACTTGCCTCGACCATGCCCGTGTCGGGATCGGCCTATACCTATTGCTACGCCGCGGTCGGCGAAGTCTTCGCCTGGGTCGTCGGCTGGGTGTTGTTGTTCGACTACGGCATCGCCGCGTCGCTGTTGGCGGTCGGTTTCTCGGGATATCTCGTCAGCCTTCTGCACGATCTCGGCGTCCATATTCCGGTCACGCTGGCGCAGCCGATGTTTAACGTGACGGGCGTGCATGGTGGTGCGCTGGTCGCAACCGGCGGCGCCAACCTGATTGCGGTCGCAATCATTCTGCTGATCACCGCGGTGCTGGTGCGCGGCGTCACGCAGTCGGCGTTCTTCAACAACTTGCTGGTGGCGGTGAAGATCCTGGTGCTCGTGTCGTTCGTCGTCGTCGGTGCCGGCGCGATCGATCCCGGCAACTGGACGCCGTTCATCCCGCCCAACGAAGGCGGCTTTGCGTTCGGCTGGCAGGGCGTCGTGCGCGCCGCGTCGATCTTGTTCTTCGCCTATATCGGCTTTGAAACCGTATCGACTGCCGCGTGCGAAGCGCGCAATCCGCAACGCGACCTGCCGATCGGCATTCTGGGCTCGCTGCTTGTTTGTACGCTGCTCTACATCATCGTCGCAGCGGTGTTGACCGGCATCGTGCCGTTCCGCGCGCTGGGCGTGCCCGATCCGATTGCAATTGCCGCCGACCGGATGGGACGGCCCAGCTTTGCCGTGCTGATCAAAATCGGTGCGCTGACCGGCCTGACATCGGTGCTGCTCGTGAATGCCTACGGCCAGTCGCGCGTCGCCTTTGCCATGGGTCGCGACCGCCTGCTGCCGCCGCTTTTTTCCGATCTGCATGCGCGCTTTCGCACGCCGCATGGCGGCATCATTCTGTTCGGCGTGCTGTCGGCCGCGATCGCAGCCCTGTTTCCGCTGTCGTTGCTGGGTGACCTGATTTCGATCGGCGCCGGTCTCGCCTTCTCGACCGTCTGCGTTTGCCTGATGTGGCTGCGCAGCGCCCGTCCCGATCTGCCCCGCCCGTTCCGCGTTCCGTTCGGCGGATTTCATATCGGCCGGGTCTGGATCGGCTATGTGCCGCTGGCGGCAATCATTCTCTGCTGGTCGATGATCGTGCCGGTCGTGATCGACATCGTCAGCCAGGCCGCCAACGGTCACGTGACACCCGCTGTGATCGTCGGCGTCTATTTCGGTGCCGGGGCGCTGCTCTACACCTTCTATGGGCACCGCCGCGCCACGCGCGCGTAGCACGGCGGCGGTCTTACAGATGCGCGACGAGCTGTTCCGGGTTGGTCTGTTCTGACAGGTACATGGTCGGCGCGACGCCGAAGGTACGGCGGAACATGGCGGTGAAAGCGCTGGGGCTGTTGTAGCCGACGTCGAATGCGACGGTCGTCACAGAATGACCCTGCGTCAGGCGCGACACCGCCTCCATCAGCCGCACATTCTGCCGCCAGCAAGCAAAGCTCATCCCGGTTTCGCGGCGAAACATGCGCGTGAAGGTACGCCGGCACATGCCGGCGGTCTCAGCCCATTCATCCATCGCGTCGTTGCTGGCCGGGTCTTTGAGGATGGCGGTGCAGACGCGGATCAGCCGTTCATTCTGCGGCATCGGCACGTGCAGCCGCGCCGTGCGCGTTGCGCTGATCTCTTCCAGGATCAGCGACATCACGCGGCCGTCGCGGCCGTTGACGTCATATTCGACCGGAATATTGGTTGCTTCGATGATCAGCTCGCGTAGCAGGTTGGACACTTCGATCACGCGGCAACCGGACGGCAGGCCGTAGCGTTCGGCATCGGCGACGTAGAGCGTGCGGATACGCACCGGCTCGCGGCAATGGACTTCGTGTTCGACACCGCCCGGAATCCATACTGCACGCTGCGGCGGCACGACGTAACTCGCCGCTGCCGTCGTCACGGTCATGATCCCCGCCGAGGCGTAGATCAATTGCGCGCGCACGTGGCTATGGCGCGGATCGAGATGACCGGCCGGGTACTCATCCGCCAGCGCCGCGACTGGACGCGGCACATATTGGTAGTCGCTCCCTTTGGTGCTGCGTCCCATCTGGCCCGCCCGAAATGCTGATTGATCCCGTTGGCGACAGCGCCCGGCGCGAGGCGTCGTTACGCTTGTCGATGACAACAGGATCCCGCGTCGGCTCCCGCTTGTCGAGGGAAGGAAACGCGTCGCGCGCACGTCGCAGTCGCGACCGACAAAATTACAGCCCGAGGGACGTTTCGTGCCATCTGCTGCTGATCTCGCGCCGGATATTCGCCGTTTCGTTGAGCAAGTTGCTGCCGACTATGCCCGCTTTCCGAGCGTTGACGGTCTGCCGCCCGACCAGGCGCGGCGAATCATCGAACAGGTTCGCGCGCCGTGGCGCACCGGCGGTCCTGAAATGGCGCATGTGCACGAACATCTCGTGCCCTGCCCGCACGGCGACTTTCGCGTCCGCCTCTACGATCCAAGTCCGGCAAAGCCCAAGCCGGCGCTACTGTATTTGCATGGCGGCGGCTGGACCTTCTTCAGCCTCGACACGCACGACCGCGTGATGCGCGAATACGCGGCGCGCGCTGGCATCGTCGTTGCCGGCATCGATTATGCGTTGTCACCCGAAGCCAAGTTTCCCGTCGCGCTGGAACAGGCGGCGACCGCCGTGCGCTGGCTGCATCGCGACGGCGCCGCATTCGGCGTCGACGGTGCGCGTCTGACGCTCGGCGGCGATTCCGCGGGCGGCAATCTAAGCGTCGCCGCCTGTCTCAAACTGCGCGACGAAGGTGACGCCGGCCTGGTGCGCGGCATGCTGCTCAACTACCCCGCGTTTGAAGGCGACTGTTCCGACGAGTCGCAGGACCGCTATGGCGGTCCCGGCTACATGCTGACGCGGGACGAGATGCGGATGTTCTGGACGCGCTATCTCCGCTCGCCCGACGACGCGCAGAATCCGCTGGCAGCGCCGTTGCGCGCGCAGCTCGGCGGGCTGCCACCCGCCTTCTTCGCCGTACCCGAGTGCGACGTGCTGACCGAACAAAGCCTGGCGATGATTCCAAAGCTGCGCGACGCGGGTGTGGCAGTCACCGACCGGCTCTACCCCGGCGCGACGCACAGTTTTCTCGAAGCCGTGTCGATCTCGCCCACCGCTGATCGCGCGCTTGCCGACGGCGCCGCCTGGCTGCGTGACCGGCTATTCGGCGGCTGATGCCGCGCGCAGCTGCGGCGGCACGTGCCGCCGCACGACGCTGAGAGCAACCACGATCACTGTCAGAAACGCGGCGCTGATCAGGAAATACGCAGCCGCTCCGCCCGTCGCCATCACCAGCTGACCGCCGCCGACCGCGCTTAGAATTGCGCCGACCCGTCCGACGCCGAGACCAAAGCCGATGCCGGCGGCACGGCAAGCGGTCGGATAGACATAAGCGCCAAGCACGAACAGACCGACCTGCGTCGCGTTGACCGCTGCGCCGAGAAACACCAAGCCCGCCGCGGTCGTCGCAACCCCGCCGCTTTGCACCGCGAGCACGATTCCCGCGGCGACGCCGATCGCGGCAACCGCGCGCAACACCAGCCGCGATCCGTAGCGCCGGCACAGCGCGGCACTGACCAGCGCGCCGATCACACCGCCCAGATTGAACAACATCGTGCCTAACGCGGCGTCACGCTGGCTCAAGCCCGCGCCTTGCAAAATCGTCGGCGTCCAACTGAAGAACGAATAGACGCAATAGAGCGAACCGAAACAGCAGACCCAGAAAGCCAGCGTGTCGCGGCGCAAGCCAGGCGCCAAAAGCTGGGTCAGCGAACTTTGCTTTGCTGCACGATCGACGATCGCGGTCAGTTGCACCGCACGACCGGCAACTCTTGTCAGCAGACGTTCGGCCGCTTCACGACGTCCGGCTTTCGCGAGAAAGCCGATCGACTCCGGCAAGGTGAACATCACCAGCAGCGACAGAAGCGGCACCGCGCCGCCGATCGCGAACATGCCGCGCCAACCAACCTCGCCGAGCAACGACGCGCTGAGCAGCGCGCCAAGCACACCGCCCAGCGGTGTGCAGCACATCAAGATTGCGACCACGACCGAGCGGGCGCGATCGGGTGCGTATTCGGCGGCCAGCGCGGTGATGTTCGGAAATGCGGCGCCGAGACCCAACCCAGTCGCAAACCGCAAGATCGTGAGCTGCGTGACATCAGCCGCGAGCGTCACGGCCAAGGTGAAGGCTGCGAAGATCGCGACGCTGGCAAGCAGCACCGGCTTGCGGCCAAACCGGTCGCCCAGCGCGCCGCCGACACCGGCACCGACGCCCATTCCGACCAAGCCGGCCGCGATCAGCCAGGTCAACTGGCTGCCGGCTAGACTCCATTCGCGCAGCAGCGACGGCAGGACGAAAGCGACGAGCTGGATGTCCAATCCGTCGAGCACCGACGCCAAGGCGCCGATCGCGAAGACTCGAAACTGGAGCGGTGAAATCGCGGCGCGATCAATCACCGACAGAATCTGCGTTTCCTCGCTTGGGCGGCCGTCCAGCATCTGAATCCTCAGAATCGTTGGGGCGCGCATCTGGCCATGCTGCGTTGCGGGCGAAAAGATCTTTCGCAAAGACCGGGTCGCCGCACCGAAATTGCCGAAACGAGGCGCGGTCTTCGCAGCAAAATTCGCCCGAAAAACCGCACCAGACTCGGCCAAACGCATGTGTTAGGCGATGCGCCGGGATGGCGGTCGTTTGCCGTCCTTTTTTCTTGGCCGAGGACCTCGATGAAGAATACGCCGGCTCTGAGCCTGTACATCCCCGAGCCGAAATATCGGCCCGGCGACACGCCGGATTTCAGCGACCTGAACGTGTCGGCAGCCGGCGTCGTCCGCCGCCCCGACGTGGCGGTCAATTCGAGCGAGATCCACGATCTCGCTTTCACGCTGATCCGGGTGCTGGACGACAAGGGCGACGCGGTCGGTCCGTGGGATCCGAAGCTGGACGTCGACACGTTGAAGCGCGGCCTGCGCGCGATGCTGCTGACGCGCATCTTCGACGACCGCATGTTCCGCGCCCAGCGCCAGGGCAAGACGTCCTTCTACATGAAGAGTCTCGGTGAAGAGGCGGTCGCGGTTGCGCAGGCGTTGGCGCTCGATCGCGACGACATGTGCTTCCCAACCTATCGCCAGCAAGGCCTGCTCATCGCGCGCGACTATCCGCTCGTGATGATGATGAACCAGATCTACTCGAACGAGCAGGATCCGCTGAAAGGCCGGCAGTTGCCCATCATGTATTCGAGCAAGGAGCATGGCTTCTTCTCGATCTCGGGCAATCTCGGCACGCAGTTCAGCCAGGCCGTCGGTTGGGCGATGGCGTCGGCCTATAAAGGCGACGACCGGATTTGCGCTGCTTGGATCGGCGACGGTTCGACCGCCGAAGGCGACTTCCATCACGCGCTGACCTTCGGGTCGGTCTATCGCGCACCGGTGCTGCTCAACGTCGTCAACAATCAGTGGGCGATCTCATCGTACCAGGGCATTGCCGGCGGCGATCGTTCGACCTTCGCGTCGCGCGCAATCGGCTACGGCATTCCGGGCCTGCGCGTCGACGGCAACGACTTCCTCGCTGTGTACGCGGCGACCCAATGGGCCGCCGATCGTGCGCGCATGAATCTCGGGCCGACCGTGCTCGAACTGTTCACGTACCGCGCCGAAGGCCATTCGACCTCCGACGATCCGACGCAATACCGCCCGGCTGACGAACCCGGCGCCTGGCCGTTGGGCGATCCGGTGAATCGCCTGACCAAACATTTGATCGCACGCGGCGTGTGGAGCGACGACGAGCACAAGGCGCTGGTCGACGAACTCACCGAGTACGTCAAAGCGGTCGGCAAGGAAGCCGAGAAGAACGGCACGCTCGGCAACAGCAAGCTGCCCAGCGTCAAAACCATGTTCGAAGACGTCTATAAGGAGGTGCCCCCGCATCTGCGCAAACAGCGGCAGGAGCTGGGAGTCTGATCATGCCGATGAATATGATTCAGGCGCTGAACTCGGCCATGGACGTGATGCTCGATCGCGATCCGAACGTGCTGGTGTTCGGCGAAGACGTTGGATTTTTCGGCGGCGTTTTTCGCGCCACCGAAGGTCTGCAGAAGAAATACGGATTGAAGCGCTGCTTCGACACGCCGATTGGCGAAGGCGGCATCGTCGCGGTTGCGATCGGCATGGGTGCGTACGGTCTGCGCCCCTGCGTCGAAATCCAGTTCGCGGATTACATCTATCCCGCGTTCGACCAGCTCGTCTCCGAAGCGGCGCGTCTGCGCTATCGCTCGGCGGGTGATTTCTGGGCACCACTGACCGTGCGCACACCGTATGGCGGCGGCATTTTCGGCGGCCAGACGCACAGCCAGTCGCCCGAAGCCTTGTTCACGCACGTCGCGGGTTTGAAGACGGTCATTCCGTCGAACCCGTACGATGCCAAAGGCCTGTTGATCGCCTCGATCGAAGAAGACGATCCGGTCATCTTCCTCGAACCCAAGCGCATCTATAACGGCCCGTTCGACGGTCACCACAACAAGCCCGTCAGCCCGTGGGCGAACTTCCCCGAAAGCAACGTGCCCGAAGGCTATTACACCGTGCCGCTGGGCAAGGCGGCGCGCGTGCGCGAAGGCAAGGACGTCACCGTGCTTGCTTACGGCACGATGGTGCATGTTGCCAAAGCTGCAGCCGACGATGCCAAAATCGACGCAGAGATTTTGGATCTGCGCACGTTGTTGCCGCTCGACATCGACGCAATCGTTGAGTCGGTGAAGAAGACCGGCCGTTGCGTCATCGTGCACGAAGCGACGCGCACCTCGGGCTTCGGCGCCGAACTGTCGGCACTGGTGCAGGAAAACTGCTTCTATCATCTCGAAGCGCCGATCGAACGCGTCACCGGTTGGGACACGCCCTACCCGCACGCATTCGAGTGGGATTACTTCCCCGGCCCCAAGCGCACGGCTGCGGCGATGCGCAAAGTCATGGAAGGCTGAGCCAGATGGGTCGCTACGGATTCAAACTGCCCGACGTGGGCGAAGGCACTGCTGAAGCGGAAATCGCTGCCTGGCATGTCGAGATCGGCCAGACGGTCGATGAAGACGCGCCGCTGGTCGATGTGATGACCGACAAGGCGACGATCGAAATCACGTCGCCCGTCAAAGGCAAAGTGATCGCGCGTACCGGCAGTCCCGGCGACATGGCGCCGGTCGGCTCGGTGATCGTGGAGTTCGAAGTCGAAGGTGAAGGCAATGCTGCCGGCGCGGCGCAGGCCGCTGCGCCCGTCGCAGCGAAGGTCGAGGACCCGACCGAAACCCCGTCGCCGGTCGAGCAGGCTGCGCGCGTGATCGACGCGCCGGAACACACACCGGCCGCTCCGAAAGCAGCACCGAAGCCGCAAGCAGCAGCGCCGACCTGGTCGACGCGTACCGCCGACGCAAAGCCGCTCGCCTCGCCCGCCGTGCGTCGGCAAGCGCACGAGCAAGGCGTCGAATTGCAATATGTGCCGGGCTCGGGTCCGGCCGGCCGCATCACCCACGGCGATCTCGACGCCTATGTCGACGCGCGCCGCAATGGCGGCGGCGCATCGTCGGGCGGTTCGCGCCTGACGCAGCGGCACGGCGCCGACGAAGTCAAAGTGATCGGCCTGCGCCGCAAGATTGCCGAACGCATGCAGGACGCCAAACGGCGCATCCCGCATTTCATGTATGCCGATGAAATGGACGTGACCGAGCTCGATGAGCTGCGCGCCCATATGAACGCGCAGAATAAGGGTCGTGCCGATCGTCCCAAACTCACCTTACTGCCGTTCTTGATGCGCGCGATGGCCAAGGTGTTGCCGGCCTATCCGCAGTTGAATGCGCGCTATGACGACGAAGCCGGCATCGTGCATCGCCACCATGCGATCCATATCGGCATCGCGACGCAGACCGCATCGGGTCTGGCTGTGCCGGTGGTGCGCCATGTCGAAGCGCGCGACATCTATGATTGCGCCAACGAGCTGGCACGCGTGGCGCAAGCGACGCGCGACGGCAAGGCGACGCGCGAAGAACTGTCAGGCTCGACGATTACGATTTCCAGCCTAGGTCCGATGGGTGGCCTGGTTTCCACGCCGGTCATCAACTCGCCCGAAGTCGGCATCATCGCGGTCAACAAGATCCTCGAACGTCCAGTCGTGAAGAACGGCCAGATCGTCGTGCGCAAGATGATGAACCTGTCTTCGTCGTTCGATCATCGCGTCGTTGATGGTTGGGACGCCGCTGAATTCATCCAGCGCGTCAAAGCCGTTCTGGAATTCCCCGCTACGCTCTTCATCGACGAATGACGCGCAGCGTCATCCCCGCGCAGGCGGGGATCCAGGAGTTTCCGTAGGGGAATTCCGACCGTTGCAAGCTCGACCACCTGGATCCCCGCCTTCGCGGGGATGACGACAAGAGAAGTGCGAAGATGGCTGAAACACTGAAACCCAAAGTCCTTGTCGTAGGCGGCGGCCCGGGCGGGTATGTCGCTGCGATCCGCGCCGGCCAGTTCGGTCTCGACACAATTCTGGTCGAAGGCGACAAGCTTGGCGGCACATGCCTGATCCGTGGCTGCATTCCGTCCAAGGCGGTCATCCATGCCGCGTCGAACTTCGAGACCATGACCAAAGCGGTCAAAGGTCATCACGGCATCACGTTGGCAGCGGCACCGCAGCTCGACTTCGCCAAGACCGTGGCGTGGAAGGAAGAGATCGTCGGCAAGCTGAATAGCGGCGTCACCGCATTGCTCAAGCGCGCCAAGGTCAAAGTCGTGCATGGCTGGGCCAAGTTCAGCGACGGCAAGACTTGCACCGTCGACACCAAAGACGGTCCGGTCACCATCACCGCCGACAACGTCATTCTCGCCAACGGTTCGCTGCCGGTCGAACTTCGTTCGCTGCCGTTCGGCGGGAACGTGATTTCGTCGACCGAAGCGTTGTCGTTGCCGACTTTGCCGAACAAGCTGGTCGTGGTCGGCGGCGGCTATATCGGCCTCGAACTCGGCATCGCCTTCCGCAAGCTCGGCGCCGAGGTCACCATCGTCGAAGCGCAGGATCGGATTTTGCCGATCTACGACGCGGCGCTGGTCGAGCCCGTGAAGAAGTGGCTGGAGAAGAACGGGGTGAAGATCCTGCTCGGCGCCAAAGCAAGCGGCGTCGAAAACGGTGCGCTGGTGGTCGAAACCAAGGACGGCAAGAAGGAAACGCTGCCGGCCGACAAGATCCTGGTCACGATCGGCCGCAAGCCGAACACGCAAGGTTGGGGCTTGGAAAACATGGCCGTCGATCTCGACGGCGCCTTCGTCAAAGTCGATGGCGAATGCCGCACCTCGATGCGCGGCGTCTATGCGATCGGCGATCTCGTCGGCGAACCGATGCTGGCGCACAAAGCATCGGCGCAAGGCGAGATGGTTGCCGAGATCATTGCGGGCAAGCGCCGCAAGTTCGAACCGGTTGCGATCCCCGCCATCTGCTTCACCGAACCGGAAGTGGTCAGCGTCGGCCTGTTGCCGACCGACAAAGGGGCTGAAGGCGCACTGACGGCCAACTTCCCGTTCCAGGCCAATGGCCGCGCGCTGACGATGGATGCGGGCGACGAAGGCGGCTTCGTGCGCGTCGTTGCGCGCAAAGACGACCATCGCATTCTGGGCATCCAGGCGGTTGGCCTGCACGTGTCGGAATTGTCGGGCGAGTTCGTGCACGCGCTGGAAATGGGCGCGGTGCTGGAAGACATCGCCGGCACGATCCACGCGCATCCAACCCTGGGCGAAGCTTTCCACGAAGCGACGCTGCGGGCGCTGGGACACGCGATTCACGTGTGAGCCCATGCACGCGATATAGTCGCGTGCATGCAGCAACCAGCACCCGCCCCGTCGCTTCCTGACGGTATCCGCGCCCGCTTCGTCGACAACGGCAACGGCCTGTCGATGCACCTGCTTGAAGCGGGTGACGCGGGACGGCCGTTGGTCATTCTGCTGCACGGCTTTCCCGAGCTTGCCTATTCGTGGCGCAAGCTGATGCTGCCGCTCGCGGCGGCGGGATATCACGTCGTTGCACCGGATCAGCGCGGCTATGGACGCACGACCGGTTGGGACGCCGACTATGACGGCGACGTCGCGTCGTTTCGTCTGCTCAATCTGGTGCGCGATACGATCGGGCTGGTCGATGCGCTAGGCGCCAACCAGGTCGCCTGCATCGTCGGACATGATTTCGGCGCGTCGGTCGCGGGCAATTGCGCGCTGATCCGCCCCGACATCTTCCGCGCGCTGTGTCTGATGACGCCGTTCGCGGGCGCGCCGCCCTTGAAGAAGCCCGCGCCAGCCAGCGACATTCACGCCGATCTCGCTTCGCTGGCGCGGCCGCGCAAACATTATCACTGGTACTATTCAACGCGCGAAGCCAACGACGACATGTGGCACGCGCCGCAAGGCATGCACGATTTCCTGCGCGCCTACTTCCACGCCAAGAGTGCCGACTGGGCTAACAACCATCCGCACAAGCTGGCCGGTTGGACTGCGACCGACCTGGCCAAGATGCCGACCTATTACATCATGGATCTCGACCAAGGCATGGCGGCGACGGTCGCGCAGGAGATGCCGAGCGCGGAGGTGATCGCTGCCTGTACATGGTTGCGCGACGACGAGCTCGCCTTCTACGCCGCGACCTACAGCGCAACCGGCTTTCAGGGTGGGCTGCACTGGTATCGCTGCCGCACCGGTCCGTGGAACGCGGATCTCGAAGTCTTCGCCGGTCGCACGATCGACGTGCCGAGCTGTTTCATCGGCGGCGCTGCGGATTGGGGCGTCTTTCAGATGCCGGGCGCGTTCGAGAAAATGCAGAGCAGCGTCTGCACCGACATGCGCTTCGTCGACTTGCTCGATGGCGCCGGCCACTGGGTGCAGCAGGAAAAGACCGTTGAAGTCATGCACCTGCTGCTGCGCTTTCTGCGCACCCTTTAATCGAGACAGTCGAGCAGCGAGCCGAGCTGCGTCACGCGCCGGCGCAGCAGCGCTGCGCGTTCGCGCACATAGGGTCCGGGATGATCGGCCGACCAGCTCCGCGGTGCCGGCAGAATGGACGCCAGCCGCGCTGCTTCATCGTCCGTGAGGTGCGCTGCGTCTTTGCGGAAAAAGGCGCGCGACGCGGCCTGGGCGCCGTAGATGCCCGGGCCGAATTCGACGACGTTCAAATAGACTTCGATTACGCGTCGTTTCGGCCACAAGATCGCAAGCTGCGGCGTCAGCCACAGCTCGGCGGCTTTGCGCAGCAAGGTGCGCGACGGCGGCAGGAACAGGTTGCGCGCCAACTGCATTGTGATGGTGCTGGCGCCGCGCGCGTCGTCGCCTTCGAGCTTGGCGTCGACCTGCGCCTGCAACGCCGCCGTATCGACGCCGAAACGTTGCACGCAGAAGCCATTGTCTTCGCCGGCCACGACGAGACGCGCCAAGGAGGGCGCAATGCGATCGAGCGGCGTCCAGTTGCGCACCGGCCGATCGCCTTCGATCCAACGCACCAGCATCAACGGCGTCGGCGGTGGCGGCACGAAGCGCAACACCAGCATTGCGAGCGGCGGCGCCAGCAGCAGCACCAAGATTGCGCGCTTTGCAAAGCGAATGAGTCCGGACCTTCGCATCCCGTCCCACTCGCATTTGCATTGTGCTGCGGCAAGAGGGGTATACCCGGCGGGAGGAATTACCGGCCGGGGGCGTTTGCAGGAAATGACCAACTCCCTCGACAAACGCCAAGTCAGATGCTGATGATTTCGGCATGACTTTGCGCCGTCGCCTCTTGGCTCTGGTGATCGCGGCGACCTTGCCCGCTGCGGCGGCGATTGGGTGGCACGGCTGGACCGAAACGAAGCGTCGCGAGTTAGACGTCCAACAGGCTGCGCTGGTACAAAGCAAACTGCTCGCGTCCGAGCTGACGCGCATCCTCGACGGCAAACACCAGCTGCTGCTGGGCCTCAGCAAAATCCGTTCGGTGCGCGAAAACGAAAATCCGCGTTGCAACAACCTGCTGCACGAAGTGCACGACGCACTTCCCGGCAACACGTTCCTCGCCGTGTTTGGCGGCAAGGGCACAATATTGTGCGGCTCGCTCGCGACCGACGAAAACGCTGCCGAGAGTCCGTTTTTCCTCCGCGCGCTTGATACTGGAGGCTTCGCCGTCGGCGAATATTCGACCGGGCGTTTCACCGGTCGTCCCGCCCTGCATCTCGCCTTGGCGATGCCGAACGCGGCGGGCAAGGTCCAGGTTCTAGCTGCGGGGATGAGCTTGCATTGGCTGGCGCAGCAGCTGGTCGAACGCGACCTTCCCTACAATGCGCAAGTCACCGTCACCGACCGCAACGGCGTCGTGCTCGCCACCTCGGAAGGCGCGTCCAACGCGGTGGGCGAGCGCATCGATGAACGTCGCATGCGCAACCTGGTGCGACCGATCGCGGGCGTGATCGACATCGTCGGGATCGACCATGTCGAACGCACGATCGGCTATGCACCTGTGCTGATCGACGGCGAACGCGCGCTGCATGTCGAGATGGCGATCTCAACCGAGGAAGCAATGGCCGGCATCCGGAACGCGATCTTGCGCGACCAGATCGCCTTTGCCGGTGCCATCTTGCTGGCGTTGCTGCTGGTTTGGTGGTGGGGCGATCGTCGCGTGCGCCAGCCGATGGCGCAATTGCTGAGCACGGTGCGCGCCTGGGGCGCCGGCAATCTCGGCGTCCGTACCGGCCTTCCCTACGACAAGACGGAATTCGGCCAGTTGGCCGCGACCTTCGATTCCGTCGGGATGGCGCTCGACATGCGCACGCGCGAATTGGCCTTCGCCAAAGAGCGGGCTGAGGCGGCGGCCGATCGATTGCGCATTATCGATCGCGCGGTGCAGGCCAGCTCGTCGCCGATCATTCTGGTTGATGCGTTGGCGGCCGAGCAGCCGATCGTTTACGTAAATCCCGCCTTCGAACGCACGACCCTGTACAGCGCCGACGAAGCGTTGGGGCAGAATTGCCGCTTTCTGCGCGATCCCGCCAGCAACGACGACACCGAACGCGACCGGCTGCGCAAAGCGTTGCGGTTCCAGCGCCGTGCCACGGTACAGCTGCACAATCGGCGCAAAGACGGCACGACGTTTCTGTGCGAGCTGAACGTAACGCCGGTGCTGAACGGATCGGGGCTGGTAACGCATTTCGTCGGCTGGCTGCTCGATCTCAGCGAACGCGAAGCCGCCCAGCGCGGCGAGCGCGAAGCGACCGCCATGTTGCTGCAGGTGATGGAAGCGACCACCGACTCGGTCGTCGCGGTCGGCATGGATCGCCGCATCACCTATCTGAACCACAATGCGCGGCTACGCCTGGCGCCGGGTCGCGACATGATCGGCGAGGATTTGTGGGACCTGTTCGCAGAAACCGACAGCGAGCTGTTCCGCGACAGCTACGACCGGGTCATGAAGGACCGCGCGCCCGTCTCGTTCGAAGCCTATTATCCGCCGCGACGTAGCTGGTTCGACGTGCACGCCCATCCGACGCAGGGTGGGATGACGATCTTCTTCCGCGATATCGGCCCGCGCAAACAAGCCGAAGCAGCGCTGATCGCCGCCAAGGAACAGGCCGAAGCGGCAAGCCAGGCCAAAAGCAATTTCCTGGCGACGATGAGCCACGAATTGCGCACGCCGTTGAATGCGGTCATCGGTTTCGCGGAAATCATCGCCAGCGGCATGGTCGGCCCGATCGACCCGCAATATGCCGAGTATGGCGAAGATATCTTCCGTTCGGGCCGGCACTTGCTGCAGGTGATCAACGACGTGCTGGATATTTCCAAGATCGAGGCCGGGCGGCTGGCGCTGGACGAAAGCCAGGTCAGTCTCGACGACGTCGTGCTGGGTTGCGTGCAACTGGTGCGCGGCAATGCCGGCGACCGCGACATGCGGATCGATTGTTCGCTGTCGAATGGGCTGGTGGTGCGCGCCGACCCGCTGCGGCTGCGCCAGGCGTTTCTGAATCTATTGTCGAACGCGATCAAGTTCGGCCATGCCGGTGACGTCATCAACGTCGTGGTCGTGCGCAACCAGGACGGCGATGCCTGCATCACCGTGCATGACCGCGGCATCGGCATGGCGCCCGACCAGATTCCCGTCGCGCTGCAGCCCTTCGGCCAAATCCAGAATGCCTTCTCGCGCACCTACGAAGGAACCGGCCTCGGACTGCCCATCGCCAAACAACTGATCGAGCTGCATGACGGTGCGCTGGTGGTCGATTCACAACCGGGCAAGGGCACCAGCGTCACGATCTGCCTGCCGGCAAAACGTGTTGTGTCGATGCTGACGCCGGCTTGAAGCATTTGCTCACTGCCACGCGCTCTGCGACGCTGCGGGCATGCAGATTCTTCGCACCATGTCCGCTGCTGCGCTGGTTCTTTCGCTGACTGCTTGCGCTGCCGACACCAAGCCGCCCGTCGCAGCCGCGCCCGACAAGTTCGTCAATCTGGTTCCTGCCTATACGACTTTCTGGGACGAAACCCGCGGGCTCGACACGACGCAGCGCGTTGCCGCTTTCCGCGAAAAATTCGATCCGCTCTTTCCCGGCTTCTATAGCACCGAGCGGGTGAAGCCGCCGCAGACCGTTGCGCAGCAGGACCAACGCATCGCGCAATCGTTCGAGACCTTCCCGTCGATCCGCACCAGGTTCGAGACGATCGGCGCTGGCTTTGGCGCGATGCTGGATTCGGCCGAGGCGAGTTTCGCTGCGACCTTTCCGACTTCCGCATGACGATGCCGACCTATCTCATCCACAGTCTGGGTGAGATGGATGGCGGTACGCGCAACATTCGCGGGCGCACGTTGTTTGTCTTCGGCGCTGATGTGATGGCGCGCGTGCATGACGGATTCAACAGCGAGCGACCTTTCTTCCATCACGAGCTGTTTCACGTCTATCACACGCCGAAATACGAAAGCTGCGACGCGGTCTGGTGTTCGCTCTGGACCGAAGGTCTGGCGGTGTTGGTCGCTAAGCGTCTCAATCCCGACGCAACCGACGCCGAACTTCTGCTGACCTGCCCGCGCCCGCTGCGCGCGGCATTCGACGCCAACCGCAAGGAGGCGGTGTGCGCGATCCAAGCGCGCTTCAATTCCGAGAAGGGCGAAGATTATCGTCCGCTCTTCAACAATCCGAAGGATGCGGCGATCTCGCCACGCCTGCCCGGCCGCTTTGCCTATTACGTCGGCTATCTCGTGGCGCAGCAGGCTGAGAAAACCCACAGCCTGCAGCAGCTCGCGGCGCTGACGCCCGAACAGGCCAAGCCTGTGGTCAAACGTGCGCTGGACAGTCTCGGGAACTGCGGCAGGACGCGGCGCAAAGCGGCGTGAGGGAACCCGCTCTCGCGGGGGTCGTTTCCCTCGCGTGGCCCGCAGCAAAACCAATCCGCCCAATTTTGTCGGTGGCGGTTTTGTGCGTGTAAGGGGCGCACGCGAGCACAACCTCAAAAACGTCGATCTCGACTTGCCGCGCGACGCGCTGGTCGTGTTCACCGGCGTCTCCGGATCGGGCAAGTCGTCGCTCGCTTTCGGCACGCTCTATGCCGAAGCGCAGCGTCGTTATCTCGAATCCGTCTCGCCCTATGCGCGACGTCTGTTTCACCAGATGGCGGTGCCCGACGTCGACGAGATCGACGGTCTGCCGCCCGCGGTCGCGTTGCAGCAACAGCGCGGCTCGCCCACGACGCGCTCTTCAGTCGGCAGCGTTACGACACTGTCGAACCTGCTGCGCATGTTGTTCTCGCGCGCCGGCACCTATCCCGCACGCCAACCACATCTCGACGCCGAAGCGTTTTCGCCCAACACGCCGGCCGGCGCGTGCGAGACATGTCACGGGTTGGGCCGCATCTACGACGTCACCGAACGATCGATGGTGCCCGACCCGTCTTTGTCGATCCGCGAACGCGCCATCGCTGCGTGGCCGCCGGCGTGGCACGGGCAAAATCTGCGCGACATCGTTACGACCTTGGGGTTCGACATCGATAAGCCGTGGCGCGATCTGCCGAAGAAGGATCGCGACTGGCTGCTCTTCACCGACGAACAGCCGACCGTTCCGGTCTATGCCGGCTTCACGCCGGCCGAAGTCAAGCGCGCGCTGAAACGCAAAGACGAGCCTAGCTATATGGGCACCTTCACCGGTGCCAAGCGCTATGTGCTGCAGACTTTCGCAGCCAGCGAAAGTCCGCTGATGAAGAAGCGCGTCCAGCAATACATGCTGAGCCGCGACTGCCCGACCTGCGGCGGCAAACGGTTGAAACGCGCCTCGCTGTCGGTGACGTTTGCGGGGCTCGACATTGCCGACATGGCGCGGCTGCCGATGCAGCGGTTGGGCGAGATCCTGCATCCCTACGCCACCGGCGCTAGGTCGATCACGATCAAGAACCATCCCGAAAAGGAAATCGTCGCGCAGCGCGTCGCCGAAGACCTGTGCAACCGGCTTGGCGTCGTTCTCGATCTTGGCCTTGGCTATCTGCAGCTCGACCGCAGCACCCCGACGCTGTCGCCCGGGGAATTGCAGCGGTTGCGATTGGCGACGCAGGTGCGCTCGAACCTGTTCGGCGTCGTCTATGTGCTCGACGAACCATCGGCCGGTCTGCATCCCGCCGATACCGAAGCCTTGTTGCGCGCGTTGGAACGGCTGCGCCAATCGGGCAATTCGTTGTTTGTCGTCGAGCACGAGCTGGACGTGATCCGCAAAGCCGATTGGATCGTTGATGTCGGCCCCGACGCGGGCGAGCGCGGCGGCCGCATTTTGTATAGCGGCCCGGTGGCTGGACTGGCGCAGGTCGAGGCGTCGGCGACGCGGCGCCATCTGTTCACCGAAGCAACAGGCAAGCAACGTACGCCCCGCGCGCCAAAAGACTGGCTGAGGCTGGCCGGCGTTACGCGCAACAATCTGCACGGGCTCGACGCGGCCTTTCCGCTGCACACGCTGACCACCATCACCGGCGTCTCGGGATCGGGCAAATCAAGCTTGGTCAGCCAAGCGCTGGTCGAACTGGTGGCGCAACAACTCGGCCACGAGATTCCAGCCGACGAAGAGGAGAGCGACGAGCTAGAGCGCGCACAGGCTGCAGCGACCAAGGGCAAGATCGTCGCAGGCATGGATGCGGTCAAACGGCTGGTGCGCGTTGACCAGAAACCGATCGGCCGCACGCCGCGCTCCAACCTCGCGACCTATACCGGCCTGTTCGATCACGTACGCAAGCTGTTCGCGCAGACCAAGCTGGCCAAGGCACGGCGCTACGACGCCGGGCGGTTCTCGTTCAATGTCGCCAAAGGGCGGTGCGAGACCTGCCAAGGCGAAGGGTTCGTGATGGTCGAACTGTTGTTCCTACCGTCGGTCTACGCGCCCTGCCCGACCTGTCACGGCGCGCGCTACAACGAAAAGACGCTGGAGGTAACGTATCGCGGCAAGAACATTGCCGAAGTGTTGGATCTCACGGTCGACGCGGCGCACGGATTCTTCGCCGACGAAACGTCGATCGAACATTCTCTGTCGGTGATGCGCGAAGTTGGGCTGGGCTATTTGCGGCTGGGCCAGCCCGCGACCGAATTGTCGGGCGGCGAAGCACAGCGCATCAAGCTGGCGACCGAGCTGCAACGTGCCCAGCGTGGCAGCACCCTCTACGTGCTGGACGAGCCGACGACCGGCCTGCACCCATCGGACGTCGAAAAATTGTTGCGCCAGCTGGATGCGCTGGTCGAGGCCGGCAACACGGTGCTTGTCGTCGAACACGACATGCATGTCGTCGCCAACAGCGACTGGGTGATCGATGTCGGCCCGGGTGCCGGCGAAGAAGGCGGCCGCATCGTCGCGACCGGTCCGCCAGCCGCCGTAGCGGCATCGAAGGACAGCCGGACCGCGCAGTATCTGTTGCGGGCGCTGGCCGCTTCGCCGCCGCCGCAAGGGGAAACGTTGCGCCGCCGTGCGCGTTAGTCGTCTAACCGCCGGCCACGGCGGTCTTCGACCAATCGACATTTGACGTGGAGGCCGGCATGCAGTCGTCCAAAGACTTCGATCTGTCGCGCCGCACCGTACTGGTCGGCGCGACTGCTTCGGCGGCGATCGCGGCGGCTCCGGCCGGCGCGCATGCAAAACAAGCAGGAGAACCGGCCTTGTCGAAATTCTCGCTCAAGGTGAATGGCACCGCGCACCAGCTGGAGCTGGATCTACGTACAAGTCTGCTCGATGCGTTGCGCGAGCATCTGCACCTGACCGGCACGAAGAAAGGCTGTGACCACGGTCAGTGCGGGGCCTGCACGGTCCTCGTCAACGGGCGGCGGATCAATTCCTGCCTGACCCTCGCGGTCATGCATGACGGCGACGAGATCAAGACGATCGAAGGGCTGGGCACGCCCGACAGGCTGCATCCGATGCAAGCCGCTTTCGTCAAACATGACGGTTATCAGTGCGGCTATTGCACGCCGGGCCAGATCTGCTCGGCGGTCGCAGTGCTGGACGAAATCAAAGCCGGCATTCCAAGCCACGTCACCGCCGACCTCAACGCGCAACCGCAACTGAACGCCACCGAACTGCGCGAACGGATGAGCGGCAATATCTGTCGCTGCGGCGCCTATTCGAACATCGTCGATGCAATCACCGACGTCGCCGGGAGCCAGGCATGAAAAGCTTCACCTACGAACGGGCCCAGTCGCCCGCCGACGCTGCCGCCGCTGCTGCACGCACCGAAGGTGCAAAATTCATCGCGGGCGGGACCAACCTGCTCGACCTGATGAAGCTCGAGATTGAAACGCCGACCCATCTGATCGACGTCAATGCGCTGGCGCTGGACAAGATTGAAGCGACGCCGGATGGCGGTCTGCGGATCGGTGCGCTGGTGCGCAACACCGACCTTGCCGCCGATGCGCGTGTGCGCCGGGACTACGCCGTGTTGTCGCGCGCGCTGCTGGCCGGTGCATCGGGCCAGTTGCGCAACAAGGCGACGACGGCGGGCAATCTGCTGCAACGGACGCGCTGCCCATATTTTTACGACACCAACCAGCCGTGCAACAAACGCCTGCCCGGCAGCGGCTGCGCTGCGATCGGCGGCTTCAGCCGGCAGCATGCGATCGTCGGCACCAGCAAAGCCTGCATCGCCACCCATCCTAGCGACATGGCGGTGGCGATGCGCGTGCTGGACGCGACGGTCGACACGGTGCAGCCCGACGGCAAGACGCGCAGCATCGCGCTCGACGACTTCTACCGCCTGCCGGGCGAGACGCCGCACATCGAAACCACGCTGACCAAAGGCGAGCTGATCACCGCGGTGACCTTGCCGAAACCGGTGGGTGGTACGCAGATCTATCGCAAGGTGCGCGACCGCGCCTCGTACGCCTTCGCGCTCGTCTCGGTCGCCGCGATCGTGCAGCGCGACGGCAGCGGTCGCGTTGCGATGGGCGGCGTGGCGCATCGACCATGGCACGTCGCCGCAGCCGACAGCGAAATCCCGCGCGGCGCGCGCGCGGTGACCGCGCGCTTGCTCGCTGACGCTGCGACCACGCACGAGAACGCATTCAAGGTGAAGCTGGCCGAGCGCACGCTCGCTGCCGTGCTGGCGAAAGCGAAGGGCTGAGTCATGAAGTTCGATACGCCCGCAACGACCAATCCGATCGACCAGCTCAAAGTCATCGGGAAGCCGACCGATCGCATCGACGGTCCGCTCAAAACAACCGGCACTGCGCCCTACGCGTATGAACGGCACGATGTCGTCGCCAACCAGGCCTATGGCTATGTCGTCGGTGCCGCAATCGCCAAAGGCAAGGTCAACGCGATCCACGTCCTCGACGCCAAAGCGGCACCTGGCGTCATCGCGGTGATCACGCATGAGAATGCAGGCAAGATCACCAAAGGGAATTTCAACACCGCCAAGCTGCTCGGCGGGCCCGAGATCCAGCACTATCACCAGGCGATTGCGCTGGTGGTTGCCGACAGTTTCGAACAGGCGCGCGCAGCAGCGCAGCTCATTCGCGTCGACTACGAACGCAGCGACGGCAAATACGATCTTGCAGCCGCGAAAGACGGCGCCGAAAAACCCAAAGCCGGCGGCTTTGGCGGCGACCCCGACACGTCGGTCGGCGATTTCGCGACTGCGTTTGCAGCCGCGCCGGTGCAGCTCGATGCGACCTACACGACGCCCGACCAGACGCACGCGATGATGGAGCCGCATGCGACCATCGCCGCCTGGGACGGTGACAAGCTGACCGTCTGGACCTCGAACCAGATGATCGCCTGGGGCAAAGGCGACCTGGCGCGCACGCTCGGCATTCCCAAAGAAAACGTGCGGCTGATCTCGCCCTATATCGGCGGCGGCTTCGGCGGCAAGTTGTTCCTGCGGGCCGACGTACTGCTCGCAGCACTGGGCGCACGCGTCGCAAAACGTCCGGTAAAAGTCGCGTTGCAGCGTCCGTTGATCATCAACAACACGACGCATCGGCCGGCGACAATTCAGCGAATCCGGATCGGCACTGACAAAGACGGTAAGATCACGGCGATCGGACATGAAAGCTGGTCGGGCGATCTGCCCGATGGCGGGCCCGAAACGGCGGTCAACCAGACACGCCTGCTCTATGCCGGCGCCAACCGCATGACCGCGACGCGACTTGCGGTGCTGGATCTGCCCGAAGGCAATGCGATGCGCGCACCGGGCGAAGCGCCCGGCCTGATGGCGTTGGAAATCGCGATCGACGAAGCAGCCGAAAAAGCCGGCATCGACCCGATCGAGTTCCGCATCCGCAACGACACGCAGGTCGATCCGGAAAAGCCGTCCCGCCCCTTCTCGCAACGACAGTTGAATGAATGTCTGCGGCTGGGCGCCGAGAAATTCGGCTGGAGCAAGCGCAGTGCCACACCGGGCAAAGTGCGCGACGGCGACTGGCTGATCGGCATCGGTGTCGCTGCGGGCCTGCGCAACAATCTCGTGACCAAATCGGCGGCGCGCGTGCGCCTCGATCAGCGCGGCATCGTGACGGTCGAAACCGACATGACCGACATTGGTACAGGCACCTACACAATCATCGCGCAAACCGCGGCCGAAATGATGGGCGTGGGTTTGGACAAGGTCGTGGTGACGCTCGGCGATTCCAGCTTCCCCGTGTCCGCCGGTTCGGGCGGGCAATGGGGCGCCAACAACTCGACCGCGGGCGTGTACGCGGCCTGCGTCAAGCTGCGCGAAGCGGTGGCGCAGAAGCTGGGCTTCAATTCAGCCGACGCAACCTTCGCCGATGGGCAGGTGCAAGCGGGCAATCGCAGTGCCGCGCTTGCCGATGCTGCGCGCGAGAAGGAACTGGTCGGCGAAGACGGGATCGAATACGGCGATCTCGACAAGAAGTACCAGCAATCGACCTTTGCCGGTCACTTCGTCGAAGTCGGCGTCGACGCCGCAACCGCCGAGATCCGTGTGCGCCGCATGCTGGCGGTCTGCGCCGCCGGTCGCATTCTCAATCCCAAGTCGGCGCGCAGCCAGGTGATCGGCGCAATGACGATGGGTGTTGGCGCTGCGCTGATGGAAGAGCTGGCGATCGACAAGCGGCTGGGCTTCTTCGTCAATCACGACCTGGCCGGCTACGAAGTGCCGGTCCATGCCGACATTCCGCACCAAGAGGTGATCTTCCTCGATGAGACCGATCCGGTGTCGTCGCCGATGAAAGCCAAAGGCGTCGGCGAGCTTGGCATTTGCGGTGTCGGCGCTGCGGTCGCCAATGCGATCTACAACGCAACCGGCGTGCGCGTGCGCGACTATCCGATCACGCTCGACAAGCTGCTGGCGAAAATGCCGGTCTAGATCGTCGCAAAAAATTCTTTGGCGTGCTGATTTTATAGACTCAAACCGAATTACGCGACTTCGACATAGTCGCGCATAAAAACCGTTGCGCCGCAAGGAGTCAAAGCGGCTGACGCGCGCGCTGGGAAACTCATACTCCCGCTGAAGGTCGGTTCAGCATCAGGGAGGAATTCATGCGTCAAACACTCGCCGCGATCATGTTCGTCGCGGCAGCAAGTCTGCTGTCAGGCTCCGCGCTCGCGCAGAAGATCGACGCCAACGGGCGCTGCCACGGTGCCGACGGCAAGTTCGCCAAAATGGAAGTTTGCAAGCCGCCGGAGAAAGCTGCCGACGCGCCCAAACAATGCCGCGACAAGACGTCGAAGAAATTCGCCAAGTGCGACGCGCCGAACACCGAACCGGTGCCCGCCAAAGCGAAATAAGTTTGCTTAGGTCCGCGCCGCCGGCGTCAGCGCGCCGGCGGCGCGACCGTTGCGTCGTTGATACCGCTGGTCGCAAGCCCCTTCGCGACGAAGCCGGATGCTTTCATCTCTTCGATGAACTGGCGCAGATAGGAAAGCGCCAGCGGCCGGTTCTTCTGCACGCCCATCGCCTGCTCGATCACCATGAAGCGACCGGGAATGACGCGCACGTCCGGATGCGTCTTCGCGTAGTCGAGCAGCGGTTGCGTGACGCCTGCCGCCGCATCGAGTCGCTCTTCCAGGAACCGGTCGATCGCTTTGGGTGAATTGGCGGCGCGCACGAGCTGCGCATGTTTCATTTCGCGCGACAGAAACAGATCGTAAGCGCTGCCGCGGCCGACGGCGATGCGAATACCGTCGCGATCGAACTCGTCAAAGTTCCGCAGCTTCGACGAGGCGGGCACCATGTAGGTGCCTTCGATGACGACATAGGGCGCGGTGAAATCGATCTCGGCCGCACGCACCGGATCGATGGCAAGAAAGCAGATGTCCCACGCGTCGGCTTTGACCGCGTCGGAGACTTTGCCGGCAGAGTCGTACGTCACCAGCTTGACTGGCACGTGCAGGCGACGCGCCAGTTCGCGCGCCAGATCGACCGAGACGCCGCGCGGCCCGGCGGGATCCGGCTGCGCCAGCACCGGATTGCCGAAATTGATCGCGACGCGCAGCGCACCGGTCGGCGCCAGTTGCGCAACGACGTCGGCGGACGGTGTTTGTGCCTGGAGCGACATTGGTACACACGCGGCGATGCAGAGGGCGGCGAGAAGAAGCGATTTCATTCTGGGCCGCCTGAAAGACTGGAGCGGGTGAAGGGAATCGAACCCTCGTCAGTTGCTTGGGAAGCAACAGCTCTACCATTGAGCTACACCCGCGCGCGGGCTGGACATTACGAGACCGGACAGCGGCGGAGCAAGGTCCCCACCGCGAAACTCATTCCGTTTGCGAATGAGATGGGCCGGAAACGTCATTATCGGCGCATCCGGCCGCGCCGCTAGCGTCGCGGCATGTCTCAGACCGCCGCGCACCTCGACAAACACGCCCCCGATCTGGGCGGACGCTTTGCCTGGGCAGATCCGTTTCTGCTCGACGATCAGCTCGACGAATCCGAGCGGCTCGTCCGCGACACGGCGCGGCAGTTCGCGCAGGACCGGCTGCTACCGCGGGTGATCGACGCCAACCGCGCCGAGACCGTCGACACACAGATCTTCCGCGAACTTGGCGCACTGGGGCTGCTTGGCGTCACCCTGCCCGAACGCTATGGCGGCGCCGACGCGAGCTATGTCGCCTACGGGCTGGTTGCGCGCGAAATCGAGCGCGTCGACAGCGGCTACCGCTCGATGATGAGCGTGCAATCGTCGTTGGTGATCTACCCGATCCACGCTTACGGATCGGACGCGCAACGCCAGCGCTTTCTGCCCGGCCTCGCCGCGGGCGAGTTGATCGGGTGTTTCGGCCTCACCGAACCCGACGCGGGCTCCGATCCCGGCGGCATGAAAACACGAGCGCAGAAAACCGCGCGCGGCTATCGCCTCACCGGTTCGAAGATGTGGATTTCGAACAGCCCGATCGCCGACGTCTTTGTCGTCTGGGCAAAGTCTGACGCCCATGGTGGCAAGATCCGCGGCTTCATCCTGACCAAAGACATGCCGGGACTGAGCGCACCCAAGATCACCGGCAAACTGTCGCTACGCAGTTCGATCACCGGCGAAATCGTGATGGATGGTGTCGAAGTCGGCGACGACGCGCTGCTGCCCAATGTCGAAGGGCTCAAAGGTCCGTTCGGTTGTCTCAACCGCGCGCGCTA
This sequence comes from Roseiterribacter gracilis, assembly GCA_018332375.1. Taxonomy (GTDB): domain Bacteria; phylum Pseudomonadota; class Alphaproteobacteria; order BOG-932; family Roseiterribacteraceae; genus Roseiterribacter; species Roseiterribacter gracilis. The sequence goes on from BOPV01000001.1 coordinate 1,375,800, forward strand.
TGGAATTTCGTGGGGTGTGCTGGGCGCCGCTGAATTTTGCTGGCACGCAGCGCGCCAATACGGACTCGACCGCAAACAGTTCGGTCGACCGCTTGCCCAGACGCAGCTGTTTCAAAAAAAGCTGGCGGACATGCAGACCGAGATCGCGCTCGGCCTGCAGGGCAGTCTGCGCGCCGGGCGTCTGATGGATCAGGGCGCGGCGGCACCCGAGCTGATCAGCCTGCTCAAGCGCAACAATTGCGGCAAAGCGCTCGACGCTGCGCGCGCCGCGCGCGACATGCACGGCGGCAACGGCATCTCGGACGAATTCCATGTGATGCGTCACGCGATCAATCTGGAAACGGTGAATACCTACGAAGGTACGCACGATGTGCACGCTCTGATCCTGGGCCGAGCCCAGACCGGGCTGCAGGCGTTCGGCTGAGCGCGATGGATCCGGCCGAGCTCGTACACCGACGCTTTCTCGACAGCGTCGCCGCCGCAAATTTTCCAGCGCCTTTGTCCGAGGTGTCGCTCGACGAAGCCGGGCTGACAGCACCGCAGCTGGTTGAGTTGTTTCAGTCGCAGGTGACAAGCCGACAGCTCGATCGCACCGCCCGTGCATTGCAGGCGCGTGGCGAAGGCTTCTACACGATCGGAAGTTCGGGCCATGAGGGCAATGCTGCGATCGCCGCCGCATTTCGCGTCGGCGACATGGCGTTTCTGCATTACCGCGACGCCGCCTTCCAGATTCAGCGCGCGACCAAGCTTCCCGGTGAAACTGCGATCTGGGACATGCTGCTGAGCTTTGCAGCGTCGTCGGATGATCCGATCTCGGGCGGCCGGCATAAAGTGCTTGGCTCGAAGCGGCTATTTATCCCGCCGCAGACCAGCACGATCGCCTCACATCTGCCCAAGGCGGTCGGCGCCGCCTATAGCATCGGCACTGCGCGCAAGCTCGACCTGCACGATCGCGTCCTCGCCGACGACGCCGTCGTGCTGTGCAGCTTCGGCGACGCATCGGCAAACCATTCGACCGCGCTCGGCGCAATCAACAGCGCCAGCTGGGCTGCGTACCAGGGCGTGCCGATGCCGATCGTGTTCATCTGCGAAGATAACGGCATCGGCATTTCGACCCGGACACCGCGCGACTGGATTGCGGCCTCGTTTTCAACCCGCCCTGCCCTCGCCTATCTGCGCTGCAACGGGCTCGATCTGCTCGACACGTTCCGCACCGCGCGCACGGCCGAAATGGTGGCGCGCAAACGACGCCAACCGGTGTTTCTGCACATGGACTGCGTGCGGCTGTACGGCCATGCCGGATCGGATGTGCAGGCGACCTATCTCAGCAAGGAAGAGATCGCGCGCTGCGACGCGGGCGACCCGCTGCTCCATACAGCAGCGCTGCTGGCACGAAACGGGATTTTGACACCGTCTGCAATTCTCGAATTGTACGAAGACGTCGGCCGCACCGTCGCACGCGTTGCCGAAGAGGCGATCAAGCGACCCAAACTGACCAATGCCGCGGACGTGATGCAAAGCATCGTGCCGCCGGCGCGCGCAGCCACCGCTTCACGCGCCGCGGTCGACCGCGAGGCGTTGTTCGGCGCCGAAATCGCGGCAATGGAAAAGCCGCAGCACATGGCAAAGCTGATCAACTGGGCACTGACCGACCTGATGATCGAACACAAGAACATCGTGTTGGCTGGTGAAGATATCGGCCCGAAGGGTGGCGTCTACAACGTGACGGCCAAGCTCCACGCGCGGTTCGGTGCAGCGCGTGTCATCAACACGCTGCTCGACGAGCAGACCATTCTCGGGCTTGGCCTTGGGCTTGCGCATAACGGCATTCTGCCCATCACCGAGATCCAGTTTCTCGCGTATTTGCACAATGCCGAGGATCAGCTGCGCGGCGAGGCCGCAACGCTGAGCTTTTTCTCGGACGGCCAGTTCACCAATCCGATGATCGTCCGCGTCGCCGGACTTGGGTATCAAAAGGGTTTTGGCGGTCACTTCCACAACGACAACAGTCTTGCCGTCCTGCGCGATGTGCCCGGGCTGGTGATCGCCTGCCCCAGCAACGGCAAGGACGCGGCCGCGATGCTGCGCGAATGCGCGCGCTTGGCCGCCGTCGAGCAGCGCGTTGTCGTTTTCGTCGAACCGATCGCGCTCTACATGACCCGCGATCTGCACGACGACAAAGACGGGCTGTGGACCTTCCCCTATGAGCCCCACGCGACACTGGCACTTGGCAGCGTCGGACAGCACGGCGAAGGAACCGACCTTGCCATCGTCACCTACGGCAACGGCACCTACCTGTCGCTACAGGCACAGCGTATTCTGGAGCAACAGCACGGCATCGCCGCGCGCGTCGTCGATTTGCGCTGGCTGGCGCCGCTGGATCCGGCCGCGATCCTGCGTGCGGTCGCCGACAGCAAGCGCGTGCTGATCGTCGATGAATGCCGCATCACAGGCTCGCAGAGCGAAGCGCTGATGGCGATGTTCGCCGAGCATGCGCCGCAGCTGTCTGCAACGCGCATCGCAGCGCTGGACTGTTTTATTCCGCTTGGCCGTGCAGCCACCTTGCCGCTGCCCAGCCGCGACTCGATCGTTGAAGCTGCGCGCGAAGCGATCGCGCCGCGCCGCATGGCGAGGGCACGATGACGTCGCGCCGACCGGCCGTTCTCGTCGTCTGTCCTGGGCGCGGCACGTACAACAAAGGCGAACTCGGCTACCTGCGGCGCCTGCATGGCGACAAGCGCGATCTGCTGGACGCGATGGACGCGGTGCGAAGGAGCGAAGGCAAAGCGACTCTGCGCGAGCTCGATTCACGTCCGGCCTTTGCCCCTCCGATTCACACGCGTGGCGACAATGCGGCCCCACTGATCTTCGCCGCCTCGTATGCCGACTTTGTGTCGATTGATCGCGAACAGTTCGACATTGTCGCGGTCACCGGCAACTCGATGGGCTGGTACACGGCGCTTGCCTGCGCCGGCGTGCTGGATGCGATTGATGCGTTCCGCCTGGCCGACATGATGGGCGGCTTCATGCACGAGGCGATGATCGGCGGGCAGCTGCTCTACAGCTTTGTCGATGATGCCTGGCGCCCGATCCCGGGCCGCCGGGACGAGCTGCTGGCGCATGTACGTGCAATTCATGGCACGCCTGGGTGCGCATTGTATGTCTCGATCGACCTTGGCGGCATGCTGGTTTTCGCCGGCACGGAGCCGGCGCTGGCGGCGTTGCTTGCGGTCGCGCCCAAGGGGCCGGGACATTTCCCGCTCCGCCTGCACAACCATGCCGGCTTCCACGCGCCGCTACAGCAACCGGTTGCAGACCGGGCGCGCGCTGCATTCGAGTGCCGGCCCTTCCGCGCCCCCGCAATTCCATTGATCGATGGACGCGGCAAGATCTGGCACCGACATGTCAGCGAGCCCGCCACATTGTGGGACTACACGTTGGGAGCGCAAGTGATTGACACCTATGATTTCACCCGCGCGGTCCAAGTCGCAGTGCGCACTTTCGCGCCCGATCACGTGGTGATCCTGGGGCCGGGCGAAACGTTGGGCGGCGCAGTCGCGCAATCGCTGATCGACGCGACCTGGCGCGGCCTGTCGTCCAAGCCCGATTTCGTCACGGCGCAGCAATCGGAAACCGTGCCGTTCGTCATCTCGATGGGGCGGGCCGAGCAACGACGACATGCTGTGGCCGACCCCGTGGCGGATTGAAACGCATCAGCAAACCGCCCTACATGACAGGCATCGCGCGCGTGCGAAGCCTGGACGGTTCGCTGCGCGCAAAACCAATTGCGCGAGACAGAAAAATCCACCCGCGACGGCTCCTGCCCTCTCTGTCGATGCTGTCCGCTTTTGAGGCGGCTGCACGAACCGGCAGCATCAGCGACGCGGCGCGCGAGCTTGCGTTGACGCAAAGCGCGGCAAGCCGCCAGATTTTGGCGCTCGAACGCCAGCTCGGCGTGCAGCTTTTCATTCGCGAGCGGCAGAAGATCCGTCTTACACCCGGCGGCGAGGCGTATGCGCAAGCGGTGCGGCACGCGCTTGGCACGATCAGTTCGGCGTCGCTCAATCTACGCGCCAATCCTTCCGGTGGAACGCTGAACCTCGCAATCCTCCCGACCTTCGGCGCGCGCTGGCTGGCACCGCGGCTTCCTGCATTTCTGGCCCAGCATCCGGGCGTCACGGTCAATCTCGTAACCCGCCTCGCCTATTTCGATCTCGACCAGGAACGGATCGATGCAGCGATCCATTTCGGCCGCGCCGATTGGCCGAACGCAGACTCGGTGCTGCTGCGGTCGGAACAGGTGCTGCCCGTCTGCAGTCCCGACCTCAAAGCGCAGCATCCATTTGCGACGCCGCGCGACTTGCGCGATGCGACGCTGTTGCATGTGACGTCGCGCCCCGACGCATGGCGTCGCTGGTTTGCGGCGCAGGACGAAGGCGACGAGCCGGTGCCGGGCATGTTGTTCGACCAGTTCGCGACCATCGCGCAGGCGGCGATTGCCGGGTTGGGCGTCGCACTTCTGCCGACCTTCTTGATCGACGACGAGCTACAGCGCGGCACCTTGGTTCGCGCGCTGGACCTGCCGATGGAAAGCGCCGAACGCTACTACCTGATCGTACCAAAGCATCGAGATCTGCACGCGCCGCTGCAGGCGTTCCGCGACTGGATCCTGTCCGAGACTGCGGCGGACCGCGCATAAAAAAGGCGCCGACCAAAGCCGGCGCCTTTGCACATCAGTCGCTGCGCGTCAGGCAGGACGACCTTTCTTGATAAAGGCGACCAAGCGCGGCTTGCCGTTCGGACGGAACAGCAGCACCTCGTCGACGACCAAGGTCAGATAGTGACAGCCAAGTTTGTACTTGGTGCTGTTCCAGTCCATGCAGAGCTGGCCGTTCTCGATTTTCCAGGTGCCTTTCAGATCCTTCTCGCCGCCGGCTTCCCCTTCAAGCTTTCCGCCGTCGGCGAAGTGAAAGTAGAAATTGTTCGGCTTGACCACCGAGTTGCCCGGCAACGCGAGTTTCATTTCCGCTTCCGACATCGCCGGGAACGTGACGCTCATGCGCAGGTCGGGAACACCGGCGCCCGATTCACCGCCTTCGCCGCCGAACGTCTTCTTCAACGCTTCGCTGAAGCTGTTCAATTCAGGCGAAAGGCCGGTACCGGTTTCGCCTGCTTCGCCGCCTTGTGCTTTGGCGGCCGCGGGCGCCGCAGCGGGTGCGGTCGCCGGTGCGGGCGCTGCGTGCGCGGTCGCACCGATCAGCACGCCTGCGAGCGCAAGGCCCGAACGACTCCAGAAACGGCGGGTTGCATAACGTTCCATACTCAAACTCCTGCTTTGAAAATCAGTTGAACTTCTTCGGAACGCGGCCGCGTACCACGTCGCCAAAGATCTGCGCGGTCTCGACACACGCGCGCTCGGCGTCGTCGATCGTGCCCGAATGCTGCATGAAGCCGTGGTTGAGGCTGGTGTAGTCCTTCCACAGCACTGCAACCCGGTCTTGCTGCATCCGCTGCGCCAGTTGCTCGCCGACATCGTGCAGAATGTCGAATCCTGCAGTCGCGATCAGCGTCGGCGGCAAGCCGCGAAAGCTCGCTGCGCGCAACGGCGACGCGTCGGGATGCAGCCGATCTTTCTGGTCAGCAAAGAAACTGACGAACACCAGCTCGGCGAGATTGCGGTCCAGGCCGTAGCCGCTGCCAAACTGTTCGTAGGATTTGTACTCGGTGCCCATGTCAGCAGCGGGGTAGTAGAGGAGCTGATAGGCGGGCGGTTTTTCGCCGGCTTTGATTAGGCGCAGCGACGTCACCAGCGCCATCTGTCCGCCGGCACTGTCGCCACCGATCGCAACCAGGTCCGGCTTGCCGCCCAACTTGGTCGCGTGGGCGCGAACCCAGCGATACACCTGCATCGCATCATCTTGCGGCGCCGGAAACTTTGCTTCCGGCGACAGGCGATAACTTGCCGACACGACGATCGCGCGCGCTTCGTTGGCGATCAGACGCGTGGCGCGATCGGCCGCTTCGACGCTGCCGAACAGCCAGCCGCCGCCGTGGAAATAGACCAGGATCGGCAGCGGCCCCTTCTCGGTGGTCCGCGGCGTGTAGATGCGCAGCTTGAGCTTGCTGCCGGGTCCGTCGATTTCGCGGTCTTCGACGCGTTCCATCTCAGCAGTGACTTTGGTCCGGTAGTTCCAGGTCCGATCCACCGCAGCACGGCTCTGCGCGCGATAGGCCGCGTCCTTCCATTTCTCGAGCTGGTCCTGACGATTCTGCGCCGCCGCTGTTCGCGCATTCTCGAGCGCCCACTGAATCTTCGGATGCAATGCGCGACCCGCGACCACTTCCTGCGGTCCTTTCAGCTTGGCTGCGAACACCTCGTTGGGCTGCTGCAACTCCTGCAACATCGCGCGTTCGCGCTCGGTCGGTTCCGGCGGCGCCGCGAGAGCCTGTGCCGCAAGCAGCACGAACAGGCCGGACGCAAGCGTGCGGCGTAGAACAAGCAGAGACTTCATCAAGTCAGTTCCCTTCATCATGCAGCCGATCAGATCGGCTCGGCCCAGCTGCGCAGCAGATTGGCGTAAGATTTCGCGAGTAGCTCAAACGGTTCGCTATGACCGTCTTTGTCGAACACGGCACGGCGTGCGCGATCGAGGTCGAACAGGATTTCGCGCTGCCCCGGATCGCGTACGAGACTTTGCACCCATCCCACCGCGGCCAGACGCTCGCCACGCGTCACTTCTTCGACGCTGTGCAGGCTGGTCGATGGGTAGAGCAGCATCGAGCCGGCCGGCAGCCGGTAGGTTTCGTCGCCCGCCGCGGTATGCATCAGCAACGCGCCGCCGTCGTAGGACTCCGGATCGCTGAGAAACAGCGTGAAAGATAAGTCGCTGCGCCGCATCGTTCCGGCCCGCATCAGCGCATCGTCGACATGCCGTCCGTACCGGGCGCCGGTGCGATAGCGATTGATCATCACCGGACCAAACGCTGCCGGCAGCGAAGCTGCGGCGAAGATCGGATGCGACGCGATACGGTCGGCAAGACGTTGCACAAGCTTCTGCACACCGGGATTTTTCGCATCAGCTTGTTCGTTCGCCTTGACGCCCGAAGCGTGCCAGCCGGCGCTGGATTTGCCGTCGGCAAACGGCAACTTCACCAGCGCCGCTTGCGCGTCGCGAAGTTCGGCGGGCGATACGACCTCGTCGAGGCACAAAATCACCCGCCGCCCCTCCGTCGCTTAGTACGAGACCGAGTAGCGCACCAACGCGGCGCGACCCGGTCCTTGCGCATAGCCGACCGTCCGACGCAGATCGGCGAAATCCGCGGTCTGGTTGACGATCGGCGAAAAGGTCTCGTTGAACAGGTTCGAGATTGCGAGGCTGGCGCGGCCCGGTCCGACCGGACCGGCGATGACCAGATCGGCAAGGATGTAGCCTTTGACGTCGCCGCGACCGCCGCCTTTGGGCGAAGGAAGATTGAAGCGATTTTCCGTGGCGATCATCTGGCCTTGCAGCAACACGTTCCAGCCGGGCACGAAGTCGTACGAGATATAGGCCGTCGTCTTGCGCGGCGGAACGCGCGTGAAGTCGAGCGGCAAGGTCACGTTGTTGCTGGTGAACTCACCTTCCATCCAGGTGAACGTGCCGCCGACGCGCACTTCGGTGCTGAGACGGATATCGGTCGAGAATTCGAGACCTTTGACGCGTTCCGGCGCGCGCACGATGACGCCCGTGACTGGATCAAGTGTCGTGCCCAACGCCGACGTGTTGCGGAAACCGACCAGCTCCGCCGACACGTTCCCGACATGGGCACGGACGCCGACCTCGTAGCTGTTGATCACCTGCGCGCCCAGCTGCAGCTGTGCCAGCGAACGCACACTCACCGGCGGCGAGCGCAACACACGCCCGATATCGCCGATCGAGAAGCCCTGCGAATACCCGCCGAACACGTCGAAGATCGGGCCGAGATGCACCACCGCACCGGCGTTCACCAGCGTGTCGGAATAATCGAGCTTGCCGCCCTGAACCGTATTGCCGCCGACAATGCGCGAAATCGGCTGCGGCAAGACCGTATATGTCGGAACGTCCAGCGTGATGTTTTCGCGGCGAAGGCCGGCGCGCAGGTCGAGCCATTCGGTGGGGGATGATTGCATCTGGGCGAAGAATGAAATGTCTTCGGCACGCAACCACGGCATGAACAGGCGACCGTCGATCGTCGGCTGCGCCGTTTTATCGACCAGGAAATCGACGCCCCACAAAATGCGGGTCGAGGCAAAATTGATCGGCGTGTCGATGTCGAGACGTCCGCCCCACTTACGCCCCTGGATGTAGGATTGTGTCTCGGGCGTAAAGTTCGCCGCGCCCTGGAAGATCGACGTGTACGAGTCGTAATGCTCGCTATAGAGCGCCTGCACCTGCAGTTTGCTGCCGAACACGTTGCCGTGCGTGTATGTGACCGTGCCCGAAGTATTTTCGGTGCGCGCATCTTCGCCGACCTGGCCGGCGCGCAAAACGTTTTCGCGCGACGTCTTCAGTACCGCGGGTGAGAAGACCTGTTTGTAGATGCCGCTGCCGCTGGTCCAGTCAGTGTCCTGCGCGCGCTCGTAATGGCCGCCCGCCACTTCGATACGTTGTTGGTCGTCGATCGTGAAGCCGATCTTGCCGAAGACGTTATAGGATTTCGTGTCGGCCAGACCGCCCTGGAGGCCGGGGTCGGGTGGGATCAGCCTGCCGTCGGAACCGCGGAACATGCCGAGCGATTCGAAGCTGCCGTCAAAAACGAAATCGACGCGGTTCACTGCGCCGGTCGCCGACTGATTCACATAATATTGCAGACCGCCGCTATCGAGCTTGGTCAACGACGAGCCAAGGCCGACGCTGGTGTTGAAGTTGAACCCCTCACCGCGCGGTTGTTTGGTGATGTAGTTAATGACGCCGCCGGCGCCGCTCTGCCCGTAAATCGCAGTCGAGCCGCGAATAACTTCGACGCGCTCGATCACGGAGGCAGACAGAATTTTGAGGTCGCGGCCACCGCGCAACGGCATCGACTGCGTCACGCCGTCGATCAGCACCACGGGTTTGCGACCGCGCAGCGTCTGGGCATAGGAAGACGCGTCGTAGGCGCTGGGCGCCATGCCCGGTACGAGCTGCGACAGCATCGCGCCAAGGTCCGGCGTCACGTCGGCCTGCTTCATCACCTCTTCGGCTTTGATGACGGTGACCGAACCTGGGATCGACGTCACTTTTGCGGGCAGGCGCGAGCCGGTCACCGTTATCTCGTCGATCGGGCCCGATGCGACCGCGCTTTGCGCCAGCGCCGGACCGGTCGCCAAAGTCGCTGTGACAATCAAGAAGCCGCGTGCCGCGTGAACCATCGTGATCTCCCTCACTGGTGCCCGTCCCGTAGAGCCTCGGTTGTTCGAGTGCCCCTGCCGAAAAGACGAGAAGCGCACCACCGAACCGGACCGCTTCTAGAATTTTCTTTTGATACATACGTTACCGTATGCTGACGCGGATGGCGGCCCAGGACAAGCGTTTCTTGAATACGTATGCGTATGTGACGTGAAAATCTGGGAGGTCTGACGAAGTCGGCGCGCCTTGGTGGGTCGACATGGCCGGAACGGTTGCCGCCGCCACCCCGGATTCGTCTTCTACTGGCGTTTACCCGACTCCGGCCGGCGCCGGTGCCCGAACGATTGTTCGCTGGACGATCAGACTCGAACGAAGATGTCGTCGCCTGCCTGCTCGACCCTGTAAGTGCGCAGATCTTCGACCGCGGGAAAGCCGAGCGCCTTTCCCGTCGGTACGTGGAACTCGCCGAAATGCACCGGGCAGACCACAACGTCGCCTTCAAGTTCGCCCTCGGACAGGCATGCGACTGCGTGCGTGCAGGTATCGTCGGTTGCGTAAAACGCGTCGCCGATCCGATAGAGCGCGATCGCCGTGGTGCCGCGAACCAAAAACTGCCGCATCGAACCCGGCTTGAGATCGGATGAAGCGCATAACCGGATGCGATCGCTCATGACCGAATTCCGGAAGCGCAGTTACCGCCCGACACTGCACACATGACGCACACTCCGACATCAAGACTGGACATACGGTACCGTATGCTTATCGTGACTCTCACCAGCCGCCGTCAAGTGCGGCGCAGGGAAGCGAGAAATTCGGATGAGCAAGGCCACGCTACTTCGCTTGCACAAATGGTGTGGGCTGTCCTTGTGCATCCTGCTTCTGCTGCAGGCATGTACGGGCCTATTGATGGCGCATCGCGAATGGCTGCGCCCGCTATTGCACTCGCATAGCCGGATCGAACCCGGCCGCCCGATGATGCCGCTGGACCAGCTTTTCGCCGGACTGCAAGCGCGCTTCCCTGAGCACCGGCTGGAACGTCTGGTTCAGAATCAACGCGACGATGTCGCGCTGTTGGCACGCTTCTACAAAGCCGGTCGGCGCGACCTGATCATCGCCGATGTCGATCCTGCGACCGGTGTCGTGCTTGGCTCGGGTCCGCTGGTTGCCTATCCGCTGCAGCTGGCTGAACGACTGCATGTCTCGTTGCTGATCGGCACGACCGGTTCCGCGATTCTCGTCGCCGAAGGGCTGGGCCTGGCCTTCATGGCGATCAGTGGTGTGTTGATCTGGTGGCCGCGTACCGCGCGCCTGTTGCGGGCGCTGCGGATTCACTGGCGCGGATCGACTTCACAAGTGCTGCGCGACCTGCACGTCGTGCCCGGCGCGCTGATCGCGCCGCTGCTGGTCCTGTCGTCGCTGACGGGCGTGCTGATTATTGCCGATCCGTTGACTCACGCGTTGGTCGGATCCTTCGCCAAGGTCAATCCCGAGATCTCGCTCGATTTGCCTCCCGCCACACGCCCGAACCAACCGATGTCGTGGCAGGTTGCGTACGAACAGATGCGCGCGCGCTTTCCCGACAGCCGGCTGCGCCAGATCCGTCCGCTCGACCCGCAGGGCCGTACGCTGGGCGTCCTGTCCGTGGCGCAGAACGTCGCCAACCCGCGCGCGCACGACATGGCGCTGGTCGACCGTTGGACCGGCGCGCTGGTGGTGTTTTCGGACGGGCACGCATTGCCACCCGGCCAAGCAGCGCTCGATTGGATCATGCCGCTGCATACCGGCGAAGCGTATGGTCCGCTCCGTCCGCTGTTGATGACGCTGTCGGGCGGTGGGCTGGCGACGTTGACCGTCACCGGTGCATGGATGTGGCTGCGCCAGCGCGCACGCCGAAGCATGCGCGCAGCGCAAACCGTGGCCGCCGCTTCGCGCAATGGCTGAAGCAAAATTTGCGGTCGCCGCGATCCTCGCCGCGCTGCTCTGCACGTCGGCGCCGGCAAAAGCCGCACCCGATGAAATCCGGGTCGCGATCAATTCGGATATCCTCAGCACCAATCCCGGCGTGCTGCGCGACGGCAACACCGACACGGTCCTCTATCATGTCGTCGAAGCGCTGGTGGCCTATCGGGAAGATCTGTCGGTCGGCCCGCTATTGGCGGAATCGGTCGAGCTGCTCGAGGATGGGCGTCTCTACCGTTTTCGCCTGCGCGCAGGGCTGCGTTTTCACAACGGCGCGCCGGTCACCGCGCGCGAGGTGAAATGGAGCTGGGATCGTATGCTCGATCCCGCCACCGGCTTTCGCTGCCGTGAGTTCTACGATGGGCGTGGCGCCAACGCGCTGAAGATCGAAGCGATCGAGATTTTTGACGAGCGCACGGTGCAATTCCGGCTCAACCAGCCGAGCGCGCTATTCCTCGATCGCATGGCCAACGTCCAGTGCCAGACCGCGATTCTGCATCCCGACTCGGTTGCAGCTGACAGGAGCTGGCGTGAACCGGTGGGCACCGGCCCGTACCGCGTGCGCGAATGGCGCCGCGGCGAGTCGATCCTGCTCGAACGGTTTGCCGACTACGTAGCGCGCGACGAACCGATGGACGGGCTGACCGGCGCCAAGATTGCTGCAGTCGACAAGCTCCGCTTCGTCGTTGCACCCGACCGGATGTCCGCAAAGGCGTCGCTCTATGCCGGTCAGATCGATCTGGTTTTCGCGATGCCGCTGAACGCGGTTGCCGAACTGGCCCAGCGCGAACGGAACCGCGGCGATGTCCATATTCATCGTGCGGATACGCTCGACTGGACGGTGCTGCTGCTGCAGTCAAACGACAAGCTGTTGGCCGACCCGCGCATGCGCCGCGCCATCGCACATGCGGTTTCATCCGACCTGGTCGCCGAGATCTCGACATTCGGTCTGGCCCGCGGCAACAGCTCGGCTGTCCAGCGCAGCAGCCGGTTTCACACCGCGGTGCACGACGGCTGGCCGAAATTTGATCCCGACGAAGCGCGCCGACTTGCCATCGAAGCGGGCTATCGCGGCGACGTGCTGACAATCCAGGCCAATCGCCGCTTCGCCTACATGTTCGACAATGCGGTTGCGATCCAAGCATTGCTGACAGCAGCGGGATTCAATGTCCGGATCGAAGTATTCGATTGGGCGACGCAGCTGAGCAATTTCTTTGCCGGTAAATTTCAACTGTCGTCGTTCGGGTATTCGGCGCGAAGCCATCCGGCCCTGCTCTACGGAAACTTCACAGGCGACAAGAAATTACGCGCCACGTTTCAGTGGTCCGATCCGGTGGCGATGGAGCTGCTGCAGCAGGTCGAGCGCGCCGGTGACGATGCGACGATGCAAAGTTTGCTCGATCAGCTGCACACGCGCATGCGCGAACAGGTGCCGCTGATTGGCCTCTACAACGACCCTGTAGTCGATCTCACACGCGCGACGCTGCACGGATACCGCAGCTGGGCTCTTGGCCGCCCGCGCTTGTGGGGCGTGACGAAGGACTGACGCGATGCTGCGCCACGTCCTGTTCCGACTTGCCGGCAGTTTGCCGACGCTGCTGCTCGTCTCGCTGCTGGTCTTCTGCCTGCTGCGGCTGATGTCCGGCGATCCCGCCGCGCTGTTGGTCGGCGATCTCGCAAGCGCTGAGGAATTGCAGCGCGTGCGCGCGCAGCTCGGCCTCGACCAACCGCTGCCGCTGCAATATCTCGCCTGGCTGAACACGGTGCTGCACGGCAATCTGGGTGTGTCGCTGATGACCGATCAGCCGGTTCTGCCGACGCTGCTGCACCGCTTCGGCGTTACGGCGCAGATCGTGTTGCCCGCGTTTGTCATCGCCGCGATGCTGGCGGTCCCGGCCGGCATCCTCGCTGCGCGCCTGCAAGGACGCGCCGCCGATTCGGCAATCGTGTTGCTGGCGACGCTGACCATCTCGATGCCCAGCTTCTGGATCGGAATGTTGTTGATCCTGCTGTTCGGCGTCGAACTCGGCTGGTTGCCGACGATGGGGTTTGCACCAATTTCGAACGGGTTCACGGTCTGGGCCGAACATGCCGTCATGCCGATCACGACGTTGGCGCTGATCGAGACTGCGATTCTGGTGCGCCTGATCCGCGCCAGCGCGATCGAAGTCCTGCGCCAGGACTACGTCGACTATGCCCGGGCCAAAGGACTGGGCGAGCGCACGATTCTGCTGCGGCACGTCTTGCGTAACGTGCTGTCGCCGACCGTGACCATGCTGGGCCTGATCCTGGGCTCGCTGCTCAGCGGCACCACCGTCACCGAAACGCTGTTCGGTATTCCCGGGCTTGGCAGCTTTCTCGTCGAAGCAATTTACGCCCGCGACTACCCCACCATTCAGGGGACCTTGTTGTTCGTGATCCTGCTTTACACCGCGATCAATCTAGCGATCGACCTGCTGTACCCGCTGATCGACCCGCGGGTACGCTTGCGATGAGCGCGCTGCAACGCCTGCGTAGGCGGCCTCTGTACCTCGCCGCGTTCGGCGGCCTTGCGATGTTGTTCGCCTTGGCCGTCCTCGGCGCGATCTACACGCCGTACGATCCGCTGCGCATCGACGTCGCGGCACGGCTGGTGGCGCCATCGCGCGCGCACCTGCTTGGCACCGACCAGTTCGGACGCGATCTGTTATCGCGCCTGATGGCCGGCGCGGCAGTCAGTCTGCGCGTCAGTCTGTTCAGCGTCGTGCTGGCAATGTCGCTCGGCATTACGCTTGGCGCCTGCGCCGGCTATTTCGGCGGGCTGATCGACCGGTTGATCGGCACGCTGGTCGAAGCCCTGCTGGCGATGCCCGGCATTCTGCTTGCGCTGGTTCTGGTTGCGCTGCTGGGCAGCAGCGAAACCGGCGTCGTCGTCGCGCTTGGTCTTGCTTACACGCCCAATGTCGCGCGCGTCGTACGCGGCCACGTTCTGACGTTGCGCGACGCGCTGTTCGTGCAGGCATCGTTCCTGTTCGGGCACGGATCGGGTTGGATCCTGCGGCGGCATATCCTGCCAAACCTGCTGGGCCCGCTGACCGTGCTGGCCAGCAGCTATTTCGCGCAGGCGCTACTGTCCGAGAGCGTGCTGAGCTTTCTTGGTCTTGGCGTGCCGCCGCCGCATCCGAGCTGGGGCGGCATTCTCGCGGAAGGCCGCAGCTTCATGCATGACGCGCCGTTTCTGTCGCTGTTCCCCGGCCTCGCCATCGCGCTGACCCTGCTGTGCACGAACCTCACCGGCGACGCGTTGCGCGATGCGTATGACCCGCGCATGCGCGTGGCGTCGTGAGTAGTTCAGGCAGGCTGCATCGCGCGGCAATGGCGTTCGGCACGGCCGATATTCTTTTCGACCGTGCTGACACAGACGCCCAGCATCTTTGCGATCTCGGCGTTGCGGAATCCTTCGGCGCGGCTCAGCCAGAAAATGTTCTGGCACAGCGGCGACAGCACGCCAACACCGCGCTGCAATTGGCGGACTTCGTCGCGCCACACCAGCATCTGTTCGGGATCAGGCTCGCTGCTGGCCAAGTCGTGACACTCATCGAGTTCGCGCAGCTCGGTCGGCGCATGTTTGCGCCGCGCGTGACGGTGGTGATCGATCAGCAGATTGGATGCGACGCGATAGAGGTACGAGCGCACATCCTGCACGCTGCCAAGATCGGCGAGTGCCAACCGCAGGAACGCATCCTGGGTCAGGTCGTCGGCGGTTGCGCGGCACCCCAGTCGGGACTGGAGATAGGCCCGAATCTCGGCCGCGTGCCGCCGGTAAAGGGTGGCCATCGACGGAAATTCGGCACGCATCAAGCCCATCGCCGCTCCCCTTGCCGGTACAAATCGGCAGGTTTTCCGGGGCACAAAGGCGGTATCGGGCCCCTACGTCACCCGTCGTACAAAATAGTCGACTATTTTGCAAACAGTTCGAAGGGGTTCTGGCCTGGCGGGTCAGTCGAGGTGCGAGGTGTGGCCTCTGAGCAGCGCTGCCAGCCGCTCGGCGTCGCGCGCGGCAAGGGCGGCCAGCAGATCGAAATGTTCGCGGCTGCTTGCCTGCAGGCCGTCGAAACTGCGGTAGCGCGAGAACGGCCGCACCGAGCTGCATTCGCGCAGGGTACGCACGGTGGCAGCCAGGCGGCGGTTGCCCGAGATCGCGTTGAGCGCGTCGTGAAAATCGAAATTGGTCAGGCGCAATTCGACTTCGCCGCCGCTTCGGGTCAGCGTTTCGAACCGTTCGGCGATTGCGCGCAAGGCCGCGATATCAGCGTCGGTGGCGCGCGCGACGATCATCGGCGCAGCCGCAGTCTCCAGCGCAACGATCATCTCGATGATTTCGCGCATGTCGTCATTGCTGCGGTCGCTGATGCGAAAGCCCTGGTTGACCGCGTGATCGACCAGACCGCGTTCGACCAGCAGGCTCAGCGCATTGCGCACGTCGGCACGGCTGGCCTCGTAGTGCGACTCAAGCTCGGCCTGTTTCAGCCATTGGCCCGGATGGTAACGCCCGCCAAGAATGTCGACGCGAATCCGCTCGACCAGCTGCGCCGGCTTTGCCTGCGCCGGTTTGGGCGGGGCAACCTCGGCCTCGGTCCCCTTCGCGCTCGCCGTGGCGGATCGCGCGCGCTTGGTGGCAGGTTTGACGTCTTGCATGCACCGGCTTCCTTGGCTGGCCGCGTCAACGCACGGTCGGCTGCGCGTGACTATAAGCGGACGACGCCGCAGCGAACAAATTTCCGTATCGACCCGCCAATGTCCGGTTTCACCGCGGCGGCAACGTCATGACCAACGTGCAGCCCGGAACCGACCTGCTTCGCCTTCGCAATCTGCGCGTCAACTTCGCCGGCGCGATGCGCCCGGCGGTGCAAGGCGTCGACCTGACGATGCGGCGCGGCGAAATCCGCGCGCTGGTCGGCGAATCGGGTTCGGGCAAAACGATGCTGGCGCGCGCGCTGGTCGATCTGCTGCCGGCGGGCGCCGAGATCGATGCCGATATAGCGACGTTCGACGGCGTCGATCTGCTTGCCTCGCAAAATGCGCGACGCGCGCTCCGCGGCCGTTCGATCGGCTTTATTTTTCAAGAGCCGCTGTCCAGCCTGAACCCGACTCTGCGCGTCGGCATCCAGCTCAGCGAGGCACTCGCCGCGCATCGCGGGCGTCGCATCGCCGCCTGTCGCGACGAAGCGGTTGCAATGCTGCACCGGGTGAAGCTGCCCGCGCCGGAAGATTGTCTGCAACGCTACCCGCACGAGCTTTCGGGCGGCATGCGTCAGCGCGTGATGATCGCGGCTGCGTTGATCACGCGCCCTGCCCTGGTCATTGCCGACGAACCGACCACGGCGCTGGACTTGATCGTGCAGCATGAGGTCCTGCAGCTGTTGCGGTCGGCAAGCCGCGAAGTGGGCAGCGCTGTGTTGCTGATCACGCACGATCTGTCGGTGGTCGCCGATATCGCTGACCAGGTGACGGTGATGCAGCACGGTCTCGCGGTCGAGGACGCGCCAGCGGAAACACTGCTGTCGCGTCCGCAGCATCCGTACACGAAGCGCTTGCTCGACGCCGTGTTTCGCGTTGCCGAAACGCCGCGCGCACGCGTCGACGGTGCGAAGTTGCTGGCGGTCGATAGCCTGGTCGTCGCGCTGCGCGGTCGCAAGCACGCGCCGATCCTGAACAACGTCACGCTCGACATCGACCAGGGTGAAACGCTGGCCGTGATCGGCGAGTCCGGCTCGGGTAAGACGACGCTCAGCCGTGCCGTTTGCGGCCTGGTCGCACCCATCAGCGGCACGGTTCGGCTCGATGGCGCGACAATCGAGGCAGCGTGCCGCAGCGGCGACATCCAACTGGTATTTCAGGATCCGTTCGGATCACTCGACCCGCGCATGACGATCGGCGACACGATCTGCGAAGGTCTGCGCGTGCGCGGCGGGCGCGCCAAGCCCGGTGCTGCAGAAGCAGCTTTGACGCAAGTCGGTCTAGATCCCGCGCTGGCGCGGCGGCTGCCACACCAGCTTTCCGGGGGCCAACGCCAACGCGTCGGCATCGCGCGCGCCGTGATCGTGCGGCCGCGGCTGCTGGTCGCCGACGAGCCGGTCTCGGCACTCGACCTGACCGTACAAAAGGAAATCCTCGACCTGTTGCGCCGACTACAACGCGAGCTTGGTTTCGCGTGTCTGTTCGTGTCGCACGATCTCGGCGTCGTCGAGCATGTTGCCGACCGGGTCTGCGTGCTGCTGCAGGGGAACGTGGTCGAAATCGGCCCGCGCAGCGCGGTCTTCGGGACGCCGGTCCATCCCTATACGCGCAGCCTGATCGAGGCGACGCCCTTGGTGCAGGCAAGCGCCGGCGGCGGCTTCGCAATCGAGCGACGTAGCGTCGCCGCGACGGTAGAGTCTGCAGTCTGTTTCGACCCGCGCCACCATACCGGGCAGCGGCCCGCCTATCGCACGCTGCGCGACGATCATCTCGTCGCGACGCTCGCAACATGAGCTCCCTATGATTCAACTTCAGGCGATCCAGCGTTTCCCCATCAAAGGGCTCAGCCCTGAACGGCTGGACGCGGTGCAGCTGACGGCCGGCGGCGGCGTTCCCGGCGACCGCCGTTACGCGCTTGCGCATGGCGAAACGCAGTTCGATCCCGCCGCACCAGTACATCTCAGCAAGACATATTTCCTGACTTTGATGACGCATCGGCGCCTGGCCGAATTGCAGGTCACGCTGGATGAACGCGAGCAGCTGCGCGTCACCCACCAGACAGCGCCCGCGTTGGATGCCGACCTCACCAGCGAGGACGGGCGACGCCACGCCGAAGCCTGGTTCGATGCGTTCATCGGTGCCGAATCCAAGGGGAAACCGCGTCTGGTAACTGCGCCGACCGCGGTCTTCACCGACATCCCCGAGCGATGTGTGTCGGTCCAAAACCTTGCAAGCATCGAAGACGCCGGCAGCCGCGTTGGCGCCGCGCTCGATCCGCTGCGGTTTCGCGCCAACCTGCACCTCGCCGGTCTCGAACCGTGGCAGGAAAATAACTGGCCGTCGGGGCACGAGTTGCAGATCGGCACAACCCGGCTGCGCGTGATGCGGCCGATCGTCCGGTGTGCAGCGATCAACGTGAATCCAGCCGACGCGCAGGTCGACCTCAACCTGCCGAAAAGCCTGCGCCAACTCTACGGTGCCAACGTCATGGGATTTTACGCTGCGGTGCTCGAAGACGGGGCATTGCGGTGCGGCGACAGGGTCGAGATGGTGCAGCCATGAGGAATGACGATACCAAGGCGCGCCTGCGCGCCACGTATCATCTTGGCGCGACGCCGATCTTCGCGGCCAAATGCGATCCGCGTTTCTCGTTTGCGCTCTACGTCCCGCATCGCTTCGCAGAGCTGGATCATACGAAGACGACGATCGTGGTTGCGGTGCACGGCACCGGTCGGATGCAGTCGCTTTATCGCGACCTGTTCGCCGAGTTTGCCGAATACAACAACTGTATCGTTCTGGCGCCGCTCTTCCCCGCCGGCGTGCGCGGCGACGAGAATCTCAGCGGCTACAAGTATATTCTCGAAGGCGACATTCGCTACGACCTGGTCATGCTGGGCATGATCGACGAAGTCGCGGCCCGCTACGGCGTTTCAGGCGCGCGTGTGCTGATGTTCGGCTTTTCTGGGGGTGGGCATTTCACGCACCGGTTCGCGATGCTGCATCCGGGCCGGATCCGCGCCGCTTCGATCGGTGCGCCGGGCTCGGTGACGCTGCTCGATCGCAGCAAGGGCTGGTGGGCCGGCATCGCCGACTGCCGTGAACGGCTTGGCATCGATGTCGATCTGGAAAAAATCACCGGCATGAAGGTGCATCTTGTCGTCGGCGAAGCCGACACCGAGACGTGGGAGATTACATTCGCGCCCGGCGACCGCTATTGGGTCGAAGGGGCAAACGACGCGGGCCGCACGCGCGGCGAACGTGCGCAATGCCTTGCCGAATCCTTCCGCATGCATGGCGCGTCGGTGCGGCTCGATTTGGTGGCAGGCGCCGCGCACGACGTCACCGCGGTCGCGCAGAAGTCCCGCGAATTCTTCGTCGACGTGCTGCGCGGCGCGGTCTGATCAGGCGTCGAACCCGTATTCGGTAAACCTCGCGCCGAGATACGGACTTGGTGCGATCCACATGCGCCGCGCGGTCAGATCCATGATCAAGGTCGCGACCGTGCCCGACAGATTGCCGCCCGGGCGCTGTTTCGGCGTGCGCAAAATTGCGTCGGGACTGCCGAACGTGTCGGCGAAGCCCGCTTTCAGCACGTCGATATCGATGGCGCCGTGATGGGCTTGGAGATGTTCGAGCAGGCGCTGGTCGCGATAGAGCGATTCCGGGCAACGGCGCAGGCCGATATCGTGCAGCCGCGCGCGTGCGATCGGGCATTTGAAATGGTTGGCGTGCACCAGCAGCCCGCGCTCCGGCTGCAGCCAGTAGCTCTGCTCGGGCGTGACTTCGAGATTGATCGCCGATCCGCCTGGATGACCGAGGATCAGGCTGTGCGAGAACGTGATGTCAGCATTCACCACCGCATTGATTGCGCCGGCCAAGTTCTTTGCGCCGAGTAGCCGACGACGTACCAGCGGGTTGGGCGCACCGACTTTGCCGCCGTCGAGATCCGATTGCAGCCCGTTGGCGGTCAGTCCGATGCCGTCACTGTTCATACCGTGCCGGGCCAACTGGCCGGCTTCCACGAACGTAAGAATGTCCGGGCCGTCTTCGGCTTCGATCCGCAGCACCATGCTCGATTCGGCGCAGCGCGGGTTCCAGTCCCAATTCTGGCCGTGCAGCACGTGCCCGTCCTTGGTTGCCGACGGCAGCGCCAGCGCGGCGGTGCATTCGTCCGTCGCGCCGATCGTCGGGCGCTTGCGGTCGTTGTCGTGCCAGAAAATGATTTCGTTGCGCGCGTTGAGGATCACGACCGCTTCGACCGATTGTTCCGAGCCTTCGGCGATACCGACAATCTCTGCGTACATGCCGGAGTCGTAGCGTTCGACCTGATCGCGAAACCTCGTCGCGTATTCGGTCGCCTGGGCCCAGCTAATTCCCACCGTCTCGAACGCGTCACGATACATGCTGAGGCCCGTCGCGATCCGCTCCCCGGCCTGAAGTCCATAGGAGCGGCCGCGTTCAGCAGGCGGTCCGGCAACATGAACCAATGGAAACGGATCGGTACGGGACGTCATGCAAACCTCGAAACGGCGGAACTGTCGTGCGCTGCCTTCAGAGACGTGCCGACGATCGGTTTTCCGGACGGTGCGGTTTTCCGTCGGCAATCTCGTCTGTGGTCTATGTCCCGCGCGCGTACATCCACCGGAGGCTCGATGCCGACTCGCCTGAAGCTCGCCGTACTGCTTGTGCTGCTGTTCACCGCGCAAGCGCAGGCTGCGGTTGATCCGGCCCTGCGGGAGGCGCGGCAGCGCCTGTTCGAGCCGGCACTGAACGCCGTCACCTTCCGCCAGCTCGACGCGTTTTTCCCCACTGCCCTTGTCGGTGTTGCTGCTGACGCGCGCGACCTGCCGCGGGCCGAGCGCAAGCTGGACTTTCGCTATCAGCGCGACGCGGTGCAGGTCGATCTCGACGCGTTCCTGGCGCGCAGCTTCACCAACGGGCTGCTGGTGCTCAAGGATGGCAAGATCGTCACCGAGCTGTATCGTAACGGCAGCAACCAATTCTCACGCTTCGCCGCCTTCTCGGTCAGCAAGTCGGTTGTCTCGACGTTGATCGGCATCGCGGTGGATGAGGGCGCCATCGCCAGTCTCGACGATGCGGTCGACAAATATGCGACCGAGCTTCGCGGCACGGCGTACCAGGGCGTCACGATCCGCAACGCGCTGCGCATGATGTCGGGCGTCGGCTTCGACGAGTCGTACAAATTCGGCAGCGACGCGCAGTTGGCGCGTGCCTATGACGGCGCGCTGGTGCGCAACGAGATTCGCTTTACCGACTTCGCCCGCGAACTGAAGCCTACGCACAGACAGGGCGAGGCGTTCAACTACTCGACGTTGGAAACCAGCGTGCTTGGTCTGGTGCTGGAACGCGCGACCAGGACCGACCTCGCCACCTACACCGAAACGCGGCTATGGCGACCAGCCGGGATGGAATCGTCGGCCTATTGGCTGCTCGATGGCGCGGCGGGCACCGGGCGTGCTTTCGCGGGCGCCGGCCTGAACGCAACGCTGCGCGATCTCGGCCGCTTCGGCCAGATGATCCTCGACGGCGGCATGGCAAACGGAAAGCAGGTCGTCAGCAGCAGTTACGTCACGCGCGCAACCGAACCCGAAGGTCCCGAACCTGCGCGCCCCAACGGTACGATGGGCTATCAGTATCAATGGTGGACGTTGCCCAACTCGGATGATTTCACTGCCAAAGGCGTCAACGGTCAGTTCGTCTATATCGCGCCGCGCGAGCACATCGTGATCGTCAAGACGAGCCATTGGCCGGTGGCGTGGGACCGCGGGCTGGAAGCGGAAACGCTGGCCGGTTTCCGCGCCATGATCGCGGAACTCAGCAAGTAGCGTGTCTGTGCCAACGTACGGCGTACGGGGCCGTATGCAGGGCTCTTTCATCGCCGACCGACGATGCTAAAGTCGGGTCCGTTTCAAGGTCCCGGACGAATGGCCACTTCGACACCTGACAAGAAGCTGACAGAAGCCGACTGGATTCGTGCCGCGACGCAGATCCTGGTGCGCAAAAGCATCGAGCATGTTCGCGTCGAGCCGCTTGCCAAGGAACTCGGCGTCACCAAAGGCAGCTTCTATTATCATTTCCGCGACCGCGAAGCGCTTCTGACCGAAATCCTCAATGGCTGGGCTGAGCGAGCGACGGTCAATCTGATCGAACGAATCGACAGTACGCAGCCCGATCCGATCGCCCGCCTGCGCAGCGTGCTCGACCTGCCGCGCCGTTCGCGCAGCGCCGCCCAGGGCGGCGAAATCGAAGTCGCGATCCGCGCCTGGGCACGACGTGCGCCGCTGGCACGCAAAGCAGTCAATCGCGTCGACGAGCTGCGCCTCGAATATTTCCAACGCCTGCTGGTCGAAGCGGGACTCGATGCCGAGACCGCCCGCACGCGAGCTTTTCTTGCCTACGCGTACGTGCAGTTTGCGGCCCAGCTCAAATCCGGCGACGACAGCGAGTACGAAGCGCGCCTCGAAGAAGCTTTGCGGCTGCTTACCACCGCCGCCCCGAGCAGCGCCGCAATGCCGCGAACCGCTCGCTCGCGCTAACCGCGCATCGACGCATAGATTGAAGCTTAACATACGCTAGCGTATGCTCGTCGCCAGACGCAATGCGAGGAGCTTGGTCGTGAGCGATCTGCAATTTGACGTGGTGGTGGTCGGTGGCGGTCATGCGGCAGGCCGGTTGTTGGCCGAACTGATCCGCGGCGGCTTTGAAGGCAGCGTGCGGGTCATCGGCGACGAGCCTGACGCGTTCTACGAGCGGCCACCGCTGTCGAAATCGCTGCTCGCCGGCAAATGCGATCTCGACTCGATTGCGATCGTGCGCGGCGCCGACCTGACGGCGCGAATGCAGATTTGCAGCGCGGGCATCGTCGCGGTCGATCGCATTGCGCGCCGTGTCACGCTGGGCGACGGAACGACAGTCGGCTACGGCAAGCTGGTGCTGGCGACCGGAGCGTCCCCGCGTCGCCTGGGTCTGTTGGGCGAAAGCGCGGCCAATGTGCACCGCCTGCGCAACACAGGCGACGTCGCGCGCATCCGTGCCGGGATGGGCGAACACCAGCGTTGGGTCATCGTCGGCGGCGGCTATATCGGCCTTGAAGTTGCAGCGACGCTGCGCCAGGCAAGTCTCGACGTCACGCTGGTCGAACGTGCACCACGCCTGCTTGGACGCGCAGCGTCCGCCGCCGTCGCGTCGCATCTGGCCGCGCTGCACGAAGTCAATGGCGTCACGCTACGCGTCGGGGTCGAGCCAAAGAATTTCTGCAGCGAGCGGGATTTTGCAACCGGACTCAAGCTGGCGGACGGCGAAATCATTCCGGGCACGCAGTTTCTGGTCGGTGCCGGCGCGCTGCCCAACGATGCGCTGGCGCGCGCTGCGGACATCGACTGCGACGACGGAATTCTGGTCGAACCCAACGGCGCGACGTCGGATCCATCGATTTTCGCAATCGGCGATGCGACCCGCCATCGCTTTCATCCCGCGACTGGCGGCGCGATGCGGTTTGAGTGCTGGCAGAATGCAGAGCAACAGGCGAGCGCGCTCGCAGCGCATCTGCTGGGCCGCGCCATCATCGTCGATCTGCTGCCCTGGTTCTGGACCGAGCAATATGATCAGCGTGTCGATACGTTCGGGCTGGTTCCGGCAGACGCGACACAGGTTCGGCGCGAAGGTCCGACCGCGCGCGACTGGACGCAATTTCATCTCGTCGATGGTCGCATCGTCGCCGCCGAAATCGTCAATCACCCGAGCGAGCGCCGCCAGATCCGCAAGCTGGTTGTCGCCGGTGCACGGTTGGATCCAGCCTTGCTGGGCGACAGCAACACCGACCTTCGTGCGCTTGCGGCGTAAATGCCGCTAGCGGCTGCGGCCGAGATCGAGCGCGACGTCGACGATCAGATCTTCTTGGCCGCCGACCATCCCGCGCCGGCCGACTTCGGCCAAAATATCGCGCGCGTCGACACCGTAGCTGCGCGCGGCGATTTCAGCGTGACGCAGAAAGCTCGAATAGACCCCGGCATAACCCAAGGTCAGCGTCTCGCGGTCGACCCGTACCGGCCGGTCTTGTAGCGGCCGCACCAGCGCCTCGGTCGCATCCATCAAACGGTACAGGTCGCAGCCGTGCGACCAACCCATACGCGCCGCGGTGGCAATGAACACTTCGAGCGGCGCATTGCCGGCTCCCGCGCCCATTCCCCCCAATGACGCGTCGACCCGCGTCGCGCCCGCTTCGACCGCGGCGACCGAGTTGGCGACGCCGAGCGACAGATTGTGATGCGCGTGGATGCCTACTTGGGTGGCCGGCTGCAGCGCCGTGCGCAGCGCCGTCACACGGGCAGACACATCGCGCATCGTCATCGCGCCGGCCGAGTCCACGACATAGACGCAATGCGCGCCATAGGATTCCATCAGCACCGCCTGCCGCGCCAGCTCAGCCGGCGGCGTCATATGCGACATCATCAGAAAGCCGGCGACATCCATGCCCAGGCTGCGCGCCAGCTCGATATGTTGGCGCGAAATATCCGCTTCGGTCGAGTGGGTCGCGACACGGACCGAACGCGCCCCTGCGCGGTAGGACGCGCGCAGATCTTCCGCGGTTCCGATGCCGGGCAACAGTAGCACCGTCACGACCGCGCGCTTGACCGCATCGGCGACTGTTTCGATCCATTCGAGATCGCTATGGCGGCCGAAGCCGTAATTGAAACTGCCGCCGGACAATCCGTCGCCATGCGAGACTTCGATTGCGTCAACGCCGGCCAGATCGAGTTCGGCGGCGATGCTGCGCACCTGGTCCTGCGTATAGGCGTGCAGGATCGCATGCATGCCGTCGCGCAGGGTGACGTCCTGGATGTAGAGGCGCGGGTCGCTCATCGTGCTTGTGCCATCCGTTCGGCCGTCGCAAGCGCGGCTGATGTCATGATGTCGAGATTGCCGGCATAGGGTGGCAGGTAGTCGCCCGCCCCTTCGACTTCGAGAAACACCGAGGTCTTCAGTCCCGAGACTTCGCCCAAGCCAGGAATGCGCAGCTTTGCGTTGCCGCCAAACAGCTCGAACTGCACCTCCTGTTTGAGCCGGTAGCCGGGCACATAGCGCTGCACTTCGCGCACCATCGCTTCGATCGAGGTGCGCACCGCGTCCTGGTCGGCCGGATCGCTCAGCACATAGACGGTGTCGCGCATCATCAGCGGCGGCTCGGCAGGATTGAGCACGATGATTGCCTTGCCGCGCCGGGCGCCGCCGACCGTTTCAATCGCGTGTGAGGTTGTCTCGGTAAACTCGTCGATATTGGCACGCGTGCCCGGCCCCGCCGAGCGCGACGAAATCGATGCGACGATTTCGGCGTAGTGCACGGGCGCGACGCGCGCCACTGCCGCGACGATCGGGATCGTCGCCTGCCCGCCGCACGTCACCATGTTGACGTTTGGCGCCTGGAGATGTTGGTCGAGATTGACGACCGGCACCGCGAACGGCCCTTTGGCCGCCGGGGTCAGATCAATGATGCGGCGCCCCTGTGTGCGCAGCACTTCGTCGTGGCGTAGATGGGCGCTGGCCGACGTAGCGTCGAACACGATCGCGACATCGTCAAATTCTGGCATTGCCAGCAAACCGTCGATCCCGAGATGCGTCGTGGCAATGCCCAGCGCCCGCGCGCGGGCCAGCCCATCCGAAGCAGGGTCGACACCGACGAACGCAAGCAGTTCGAGCGTGGTGCTGCGCTTGTGCAGCTTCATCATCAGGTCGGTACCGATATTGCCGGTGCCGATGATGGCGCAGCCGGTCTTGCTCATGTGCGCCGCCCGAACGAGACGCTGACCGAGCCAAGCCCGCCAATTTCTGCTACATAGCGCGCGCCGTCGACCGCGCCGACCATCGGGCCCAGCGCGCCCGACAGCACGACGTCGCCTTCGCCGATCGGACGCCCGATGGCGCACATGGTGCGCGCCAGCCAGTGCAATGCTGCAACCGGGTGACCAAGACATGCGGCGCCGGTTCCGAGCGAGACGGTGCGGCCGCGATCTTCCATCACCATCCCGCACAGACGCAGATCCAGGCCGCGCAGTGAGACAGGCGTCCGCCCCAGCACGTAGCGGCCGCAGGACGCGTTGTCGGCGACCGTGTCGATCAGCGAAATGCGCCAGTCGCGGATCGCGCTATCGACGACTTCGATCGCAGGCAGCGCGTAGGCGATCGCCGCTTCTACTTCGCCGGGCGTGACGTCCGGGTCGGGCAGCCCGCGCGCCATGACGAACGCCACCTCGGCTTCGACACGTGGCGCGATCATCGTGGCAAGGTCGATCTCGTCGGCGTTCGCAACCGCCATGTCGGCAAACAGAACGCCATAGTCCGGCTGGTCAACGCCCAGCTGTTGCTGCACCGCCTGTGACGTCAGACCGATCTTGCGGCCAACGATACGCGCACCTTCGGCAAGCTTGCGGTCGGTGTTCCGGTCCTGGACAGCATACGCACCAGCCAGGTCGCGGATCGCGAAACTCTCGGACACGGGCTCGATCGCAATCGTGCTGGCGCGTGCGGCATGCAGCGCCGCAGCGGCCGCGCTGACGTTGTCGGGCGGGCTCATGTCGTCTCCTTGTCGTGCAGGGCGCCCAGCGCGCCTAGGATGGCGCGCAAAGCGCGACGATCGGTTTTGTTCGCAGCCGTGCGCGGCACCGCGTCGAGCAACTCGATGCGGCTTGGGACTTTGTAAGTGACCAAGCGTTCGGCGCAGTGACGATGCAGGTCGTCGACGGTTGCAGTTGCGTCCTTCGCCAGGACGACGAACGCGACCACCGCCTCGCCTTTGCGGGCATCCGGCGCGCCCAGCACAGCGACTTCGCGCACCGCGTCGTGCGCAATCAGAACTTCTTCGACTTCACGCGGATAGACGTTGAAGCCCCCGACCAGGATCAGGTCTTTCTTGCGATCGACCAGAAACAGATATCCGTCGTCATCGAGATAGCCGATATCGCCCGTATGCAGCCAGCCGTCCCGCAACGCCGCTGCGGTTTCGTCGGCACGGCCGCGATAGCCACGAAAGAGATGCGCGCCGCGTACGCGCACTTCGCCCGCCGCACCTGCGCCAAGCACATGCGTGCCCAGCTCGGTATCGACAATGCTGAGTTCGACGCCGGGCAGCGCCGGCCCGACCGAACCGGATTTCAGCGTCGCATGCTGGTTGCCAGTGATCGGCGCCATTTCAGTCATGCCGTAGGCTTCGCGGATGGCGCAGCCGACCGCGCGTTGCCAGCGCGCCAGAAGTTCGACCGGGAACGGCGCACCGCCAGCGGCGCAGACGCGCAACGACGACAGGTCTGCAGACGGAAATGTTTCGGCGGCGAGCAGCGCGCCGTAGAGCGACGCAGGCCCGCCTGCAAAGACAGTTACGCGGTGCGACGCCAGCGCGTCGACAACGAGATCCGGTTTGAAGCGCGCCACCGGAATGAGCGTTGCGGCGGCGGCGACCGGGTTCATCAACCCCATCAAGAAGCCGTAGACGTGGAAGCTCGGTGCGACGTTGAGCCATGTTTCCGTCGCATATCGCGTTGGCCAGGCAAGCTGCATCGCCTCGACCATCGCGACCACGGATGCGTGACTGTGTTCGACACCTTTGGCGATGCCGGTGGTGCCGCCGGTGTACAGCAACACGGCAACATCGCTCGGATGCGGCGCCGGGGGCGGCGCGAGGTGCGGTCGCGCGCTCAATTCGTCGAGCGTCACCTCGCCGTGCATGCCGAGCGTCAGCAGGTATGCGACGCCGAGCGACGTTGCCGCTTCGCGCAGCGGCGCCGCTGCATCGGCAGAGCAGATGACAATGCGGGGGGCTGCATCGCCCAGCAGCGGCACGAGCTCGTGCACCGGGTAGGCCGGGTTGAACAGCACGGCCTTGGCACTGGCGTACCAGACCGCGTGCACCGCCACGTTCAGTTCAGCCGAATTGGGCAACAACACCGCGACGCCCTCGCCCGCCGCGCCAAGCGCGCGCAGCTGCCGACCCAACGCAGCAGCAGCGGCCGCGAACGCGTCGTACCGCAGCGCAAGCCCGTCCTGCAGCAACGCAGCGCGGTCGCCCGCGGTACTGACCGCGCGTTCGAGGAAGCCCAACGCGTGCTGCATGTCAGCCGGCATCGTCGACCCATCGATTGCGCGAACGTTCTTCGGAAATCACCTGGGCATAGTCGCGTGCAAGCTGCTCGACGATCGCGGCCGCGGGCTCGATCCTGGTCGTCGCGCCGACGCCTTGCCCGGCACCCCACACGTCCTTCCAAGCTTTGGATGCGCCATGCATGTCGCCCGAGAAATCAATCTTGGTCGGCGCGTCCAGCTTTTCGACATCAAAGCCTGCCTTGCGCAGGCTGGGTGCGAGCCAGTTCGCCAGCACGCCGGTGACGGTGCTCGTCGTCACCACATCGCTGATCTTCGAGTCCACCAGCATGGCGCGGTACTCGTCGGCAACCAGGCTTTCCGGTGTCGCGATGAACCGCGTGCCCATATAGGCGAGATCTGCGCCCAGCACTTGCGCGGCGCGGATGGCGCGCGCGTCGGAGATCGCGCCTGACAGCACCACCGGCCCGTCCCAGAAGCAGCGCACTTCGCGGACAAAGGCAAAGCTGCTCAGTGTACCGGTGTGACCGCCCGCGCCCGACGCAACCAGGATCAGCCCGTCAACGCCCACTTCCACCGCCTTGCGTGCATGTTCGACGGAATTGACGTCGGCAAACACCAGACCGCCATAGGCATGGACGCGATCAAGCACGCGCTTGGGACTTCCCAGCGCGGTTATAACCACGCGCGGCCGATACCGCTCGACCAACGCCATCTCGGCGTCAAACCGCGCGTACGTGCTGTGGACGATCATGTTGAGAGCCCAGGCCGGCGCGTCAGCTCGCAGGGCTTGCGTGATGTCTTCGAGCCAGCTTTCCAGCATCTCGATCGTACGCGCGTTCGGAGCCGGAAAGCTGCCGATAACGCCGGCGCGCGCCGACGCGATCACCAAGGCCGGCCCCGAGATCAGAAACATCGGTGCAACGATTACCGGCAGGCGCGTGTTGCGCGCCAAACCGTCCACGATCTCCTGCCGCCTGCTCATTACGCAGCCTCGGGCTTTGGCGTGCGCCGTCCGGCACCCCGCACCGCCATGCCACCGTCGCTCTGCACGATCGCGGCGGTGGTAAAACGCGAATCCCGACGCGAGGCGAGCAGCACGTAGTGCCCGGCATGGTCGGCGGGTTCGGACAGAAAGCCGAGCGGAACGCCCTTCGCGACTTTCTCGGCAAAACCGGCGACGTCGCTGAGCCGCGTCTCGCCGAGCCCGGCGCTGGCGATGCCTGCAAGGTCGGTGCGCGTACCGCCGGGCGCGACTGCGTTGACGCGGATCTCAGGGGCAAGCTCGTAGGCAAGCTGCCGCACCAGCCCGACCGCGGCATGTTTCGACGTTACATACAGCGCGCCACCACCACCGGCGTAAAAGCTGCTGCTCGACAGCGTGAAGATCATGCTGCCGCTCGACGCGCGCAGTGCGGCGATGCTGGCTTGTGCGCCCAGCAGATAGGCTTTGACGTTGACCGCAAACAACTCGTCGAACCCGGCTTCGAGTTCATCGGGTGCGAAGGAGTCGAGGCGACGGAAGAAATCATAGACACCGGCATTTCCAACAAAGACGTCGAGCGCGCCCCAACGCCGTACCGCGTCGTCGACAGCGGCCCGATTGTCGGCGGCGCTCCGCACGTCGCCCAGCACCGGCGAGACACGGTCGCCGTGGACGTCGCGCAACGCATCGGCCTGCGCCTGGCTGCGCAGAAGCACCGTGACACGCGCCCCTTCAGCGACGTAGCGATCGACGATGGCACGGCCGATCCCGGCGCCGCCGCCCGTCACCACCGCGCCGTACCCGTTCAGCCACCCGCCTTCGCGCATCGCGATCTCCGCACTCACAGGAAGGTGTTCAGGTTTTTTGACAGCAGTACATTCTGCGCCAGAAAGATCTTTCGTTCGGCGATGCGTAGCGTACCGTCGACACGACGCAGGCGATCTTCACGCCGCCCCATCAGCAGGTCTTCGTCACGCTCGCCGCGGTTGCGATAATTGGCGAACACGGACCGTACCCCGACCTCGCTATCGGTGGGTGCGGCGACAAGCTGGATGTTCGAGATCGAATGCACGTGCCGCGTTGCGGGACTTTCCGACCAGGCAGTCGTCTGTTCGAACCGCAGCACCCGGCGCTCGAGATCTTTGTAATCGTCGTCGAAGAAGGCCATGCGATCCGGCTGCAACGCGACCGCGGCGTCGGCGCGGTGGCGATTCTCGAGCGCCGGCATCCAATAGCGCACATCCTGCGTCATCAAGCCGAGCCAATCGCGAAACCGCTCGCCGTCGAGCAACCATGCTTCTTCGTAGAGAAACGACTCAACTTCTTCGCGCAACACCGAACTCATCGCTGCGGCACCGATGCCCAGTCGGACGCCGCGATCAGGTCGGCCCAACGTTGGTAGAAGGCACGCTGGTTTGCGTCGTTGATCGAGTTTCGATGCACAGTCCCGGGCAAGTCACTCTGCTGGGCCGCGGCACCGAGGCCGAGCTGGTAGTTGAGTTGCTGGCGCCGTGTGACGACACCCGCATTGCTGCGGGTGCAGAACTCCCAGTTCTCGCCATCATCCATTTCGAACACACCGGTCGGCGAGAACGTCATCATCACGCCGCGCCGATAGGCTTCTTTGATCTCATCGGGCATCGAGCGATTGACGAGCACCCAAGTATGCAGCTCGGTCTCGCCCGGGCCTTTCGGCTGCCAGGTGCGAAACGTGCTTTGCCCTGGCAGGAACGAGAAATTCGGAAAGACGGTGGCGGACGAAATCGCGCCGTACATGCGCGCGCGCACGTCGCCCAGCCGCTCGGTCATCGCGGCTTGCCGTTCGCGGATGTAGCGCAAGATCCGTCGGTCGCCGAGCGTTGCGGCGTTGCCGACGACGTCAAGGTTGGTTTCCCAACCATGGCCGTTGACCGAAACATGGAAGGATTCGTTGCGATCGCCGAGATCGACACTACCGCCCAGCATCGCGCGGGCGCCGCTGTCATGTGTCCACCCGGCGTGCAGGATATCGCCGACGAAATTTTCGGCCGGAAATTTCCAATTGCAACGGAGCACCGACTTGACTGATCCGGGCAGAAATTCGGTGCCGCCTTCGTCGCTGTCGAGCACCGCGTCGAGGTACCAGGTAAACACGCCGAGATAGTCGCGCAGGCTTGGCGCATTGGCATCGAAGGTCGCGAAGACCAGACCTTTGTACGTGTCGAGCTGCGCCACAGGCTTCAACCCGTTGCGGCTACGGTCGAAACACGAAGTCGCGTCGTACGCGGCTTGTTCGTGCATACCGCGCAACGAGCCATCGAGCCCGAACGACCAGCCGTGATAGTTGCAGATGAAACCGCGCGCCTGCCCCGCATCGGCATGGCACACGCGATTGCCGCGATGGGGACAGGAATTCAGAAAGCACGCGATGCTGTTGTCGCGTTGGCGCGCCACAATGACGTGGTCTTCACCCATATACGTCGTGATGAAATCGCCCGGCTTTGGGATCTGCGATTCGTGCGCGACAAACAGCCAGCAGCGCGCGAAAATCTGTTCCAGCTCAGCTTCGTAGACGGCGCGGTCCCAGAAGATCCGGCGGTCGATGACGCCGGCATCGGCATCCACCAGCGCGGCATAGTCAGCAAAGGAAGACATCGTCATACGGCACGCAATTCGGCGAAGCCGAGCCCGGTCACCCACTCGGGTACGGGTTCGTAGGCAATCACCTCGCCTTTGGCGCGGCCGACCGCACCCATGGCGCACAGAAAGGTGCGGATCTCGAGCGCGCCATTGCCCGCCTCGCGTTCGATCAAAGCATCCGACAGACCAATCAACGATGCAGCGTCATTGCGTTCGACGCAGTCGAGTACCATCCCGTCAAAGCGCGGGTTGATGGTGCCCATCTCCGCCGTTCCGACCCAGTGGCTGATGCCGCCGCTGCCGATGATCACGACCCGGTCGTCGCTGTGCATCGCCGCAATCGCACGCCCGATCGAAGCGCCCAATGCGAAGGCGCGTGCCTTGTCGATCATCGGACGCACGCCGCAGGCAAGATAGATCGGCACCGTGCGCACGCCGCTATTCGGCTGGATGGCCAACTGATACGGGATCGAAATCGAATGATCGACGGTCAGCGCGCGCGACACGGTCCAGTCGAATCCGTCGGCAAATCCGCCGGCAAGAATCGCCTCGGCCATCGGCTCGTGATTTTCGATCGGACCGCGCGGCAAGCCCGGCAGTTTTTCGATCGGGCCTTCGACGTCGCCAACGCCGATCAGCATCTGCGGCAGGCATTGGGGGCCGAACAGAATGTAATGGTCGGTGCCCACGACAATCGCCGCAGTTGCGCCCAGCGCGCCGATCCGCCGCGCGATTTCGCCGTAGGCAGCAGCGACTCGTGCACGCACATCTTCCGCGGGTGCCTCGGGGTGCGTGAACATGATCGGATCATGCGGCATTACATAGGCTGCAACGATTTGCGCCATTACGCGGGCCCCTTTTCGGATGGTGCGCGCAGACGCGCCATGTAGCTGCGCATCGAGCGGTCGGGCGCGACCTGGATCCAATATCCCATCGTCAGCATCGGGTTGACGCCAAGCGCGATCAGCGATGCGACGTCGAACGAAGCGACCATCGCGTGCTCGTCGGGCGCGAGGCGGTAGCGTTGCAGGAAGGTGTCGGGATCTTCACGGAACGCGGTTTTGCTGGCGCGGTCGACGCCTAGGTCATACAGCGCCTTTTCGACGCCATGCAGGCTCACGCGGGGCCAGCCAGAAAGTCGTGCATCAGAGTCGCCAACGCATCGCCACGTTCGACTTGCACCCAGTGGCCGCATTTACCGAACAGATGCAGGTCGGAATTCAGCAGCGCGCGATGCGACTGAATCGCTAGGTCGACCGGCACGACTCGATCTTCGCGCCCATGCACGATCAGCGCGCGATGCGGCAACGTCGCCAGCGCCTTGACCGGCAGACCACGCACCGGCGTCGGCGATCCGTCTTCGCTGGGTTTGGGAACCAGTTTGCGAAACGCTTCCTGCGCACCAGGCCGGGCGCTGGTTTCGTAGCGCGACTGAACGAGCTCGGGCGTGACGATCGACGGATCGTAGGGGAACAGGCGCATCAGCTCCGTCATGTTTTCGACCGACGGCTCGTACAGCCAGCCCGCGCGCAACCCTTCGCTCATCGTGAACTCGCCGCACGGGGTGCCGAGCAGGATCAACCGCTCAACGCGTTCGGGCGCGTGCAGCGCTGTCGCAAGCGCCAGCGCGCCGCCAAATGAATTTCCCAGCATCGGCGCGCGTTCAATTTCGAGCGCATCCATGATGGCCAGCAGATGCCGCACCCACAGCTTAATGTCGTAGACCGTACCCTCATGCATTTCGGTAAAGCCGAAGCCGGCAATGTCGGGCGCAATCACGCGATAGTCGCTGGTGAAGCGTGGCCAGAAGGCGGCCCAGTTCGACCACGCCGACACGCCCGGCCCCGACCCGTGCAGCATCAGCAACGGCTTCCCGTTGCCGACATCATGATAATTCGTGCGATGGCCGGCCGCGTCGATCGTGCGGCCGATTGCGAGGTTCTGGATCATTGCGCCGATACACCAGGAACATACGGTAGAGTATGTCGTATAGGGCCCGGCCCGACTTCAGGTCAATACGGTACCGTATGTTGGAGGGTCGTTTAGCGGCCCGGGCTTGGGTTTCCGAAGCGGCCTATTGGGCGCCTTGCCCGCCGGATCCCCTTCCCGCCACCGGATTCGTCGCGCAAGGTCGCGGCCCCATGAGCACCATCACCACCCGCGCCGAAGCATTGGCGCTCGACCGCACCGACCAGCTCGGCACGCTGCGGGAGGCATTCGACCTGCCCACAGGCATCTATCTTGATGGAAACTCGCTGGGGCCGCTGCCGCGCGTGACGCGCGAGGCGCTGCAGCACGCGGTCGAAATCGAATGGGGCAACGACCTCATCCGCAGTTGGACCAAACATGGCTGGATCGAGCTGCCGCAACAGATCGGCGCCCAGATCGCGCGGCTGATCGGCGCCAAGCCGCACGAAGTCGTCGCCGCCGATTCCACATCGGTCAATTT